>JBBDHU010000004.1:87226-188116 GCA_040880705.1 Actinomycetota bacterium
ATCATGTAGACCCTCGTTCCGTCCATAAGGTGACCTCCGACCGATTTCCCCTCTGAGTCCGAGCCCGTCACGTGGATGTGGACGAAGGGCTTCCCGTCCTTGAGAGAGACGTTCCCCGTGCCCCCCGAGATCTCCATGGCCTCGTCGTACCGAAGAGGGTCGCGATACTCCTTCTTCTCTTGGTCGAAGTAGGCGACGACCAGGTTCTGCACTCCTCCCACGATGGAGAGCGTTGCCGCGTCGTACGCGAGTTCGGCAGCGGCGCGGTTGAGGCCCTGGAGCAGGTCGTCACCCGGCAGGAGCCGCACGAATGCGGCTTTCCCGTCGTTCGAGCGAAAGATCTTCACGGCAGGCTCCCGAAAATGTCGGTGGGGGTGCCTAGCATACCCATCGTGGAGCTCACCTCCGTGCAGCAACGAACGCTCGATGGCCTCATAGAACCCGGGGCGTCGACTGCCTTCCCCGACGGCCTCGATTCCCTGCTCGGAGACCGGCTGGACGCGGCCGCTCGCCGCTTGGACCTGCCGGAGAAGATGTGGCTCCACAAACGGCTGATCAACCAGCTGCTGCAGTGCGAGGGGCACGGTCAGGCGGCGCTGCTAGGTGAGGAAGACGCATTCACGTTCTCGCCCAAGTCCGCGACCGGAACGCTGCTGCACAAGGTCATAGAACTGGAGGTTGTTAGCCGCGACGAGCTCGACGTTGGGCAGATCGCCGAGTCGGCCGCCGAGAGACTCCGTGAGGACGAAGCGTTCCGAGAGTTCTGGAATCAGCTCGACCGGCTGCAACGCGACGAGGTCCTGATGGATGCGGTGCGCGTTGCGGATCAGTTCCGGTCGACCTTTCCTCCCCTTCGAGAGATGCGCCGTGAACTTTCGCCGGTGACGGAGCTTCGGCTCCGCGCGGAGTTCGCCGACGGAAAGCTGACCGTGTGGGCCGGCCCGACCTCGTTCTCGGACAGGTGCGAGCCGATGGCGCGACGCGGTTGCTCGTCGACTTGAAGACCGGCGACGCCAGGGCCGAGTACCCGGAGGATCTGCGCCTCTACGCCTTAATCCACACGCTTCGGTTCGGGGTTCCGCCGCGCCGGGTCGCGTCGTTGTTCCTGGACTCGGGCATCGCGCAACCCGAGGACGTCACCCAGGAAACCCTCGAGCACGCGGCGGACAGGGTGATCAAGGCCGCGGGAAAGGCTGCCGATCTCCTTCAGGGTGAACCGGCGCTGACGCCGGGGCCGTATTGCAGCTGGTGTCCTCGCGGGCTCACCTGCCCGGAGAGCCTTGCGCGGGACTGAGTCCGGGCGCATCCTGAGGTAGGAGGTGCGCAGTGCAGCAGCCGATGACGGGCGGCGGCGAAGGAGGCGGCGGCAGGATCCGCCGCGGTTTCCGGCTGGTCAAGGTCAGCTGGGGCATCGTCAAGGCCGAGAAGGGGCTGATGCTGCTTCCCGTCATCTCCGTGATCTGCGCGCTGCTGATCATGGCCGCGATGACCGGGCTCGCGTACGGCCTCGGCGGCTTCAAGGACATAGACGAGGTCAGAGGCGCAGCGGACCTCCCTGTGATCGACTACGTCCTCTTTTTCGTGGGCTACCTGTTGCTCTACTTCGTCGGCATCTACTTCAACGCCGTCGTGATCGGAGTCGCCACCATCAGGCTCAAAGGCGGTGACCCCACTCTCTCCGACGGCTTCAAGCTGGCGAATTCGAAACTCGGAAAGATCTTCGGCTGGTCGCTAATCGCGGCAACGGTCGGCCTGCTCCTGCAGTGGCTGGACGATCGTGCGGGCATCGTCGGGCGAATAGTGATCGCGATCGTCGGCTTCGTCTGGAGCCTTGCCACTTTCTTCGTCGTCCCGGTTCTGCTTTACGAGCCGGTCGGGGTCTTCCCTTCGCTCAAGCGGTCGTGGTCGATCGTGAAGCAACGCTGGGGTGAGCAGATCGTCGGCAACGCCGCGATCGGAATCGCTGTGTTTCTTTTCGCGATCCCGGTCCTAATCGTTTGTGGCCTCGTCACGGCTGCCGTCCCGCCGGTCGGCATCGCCCTGTTCGTCATTTCTATTGCAGCCATGATCGGAATAGGCGGCGCGCTATCGGGCGTCTTCAATGCCGCCCTCTATCAGTTCGCGACGACGGGCCAGGCCGAGGGCGGATTCAGCCAGACCGACCTCGAGGCCGCCTTCCGTCCGAAGCGAAAAGGCGGGTTCTTCGGCGGGTAGACTCCCCAGTCCTAGTCTTGGACACGGGGTGGGAGATGGGGAAGGACCTTTACGAGATTGGCGAGATCCCTCCGATCGGGGAGGTCCCGCCGCAGATGTACGCCAGCGTTATCCGGCCCGATCGCTATGGGGAACCTGAGAAAGCCTTTCAGGTTGAGGTAGTCGAAACTCCGCCTTGCGGTCCGCGGGACGCGATCGTGATGGTCATGGCGGCCGGCGTGAACTACAACAACGTCTGGGCGGCCAAGGGCATACCTGTCGACGTGACCAAAGTGCACGAGAAGCTCGGCCAGCCGGGTGACTTCCACATCGGCGGCAGTGACGCCTCCGGTGTCGTGTACGCGGTCGGCGACGAGGTCACGAACGTGAAGGTCGGCGACCGCGTAGTCGTGCACTGCGGCTGGTGGGATCCGGAGGATCCCGAGGTCAAAGCCGGCAAGGATCCGGGGTTCACTCCCGGTTACAGGATCTGGGGATACGAGACGAACTGGGGGTCGTTCGCGCAGTTCTGCCAGGTTTGGGCCCACCAGTGCATCCCCAAAGCGCCACAACTCGCCTGGGAGGAGGTTGCGGCGCCGACCCTCGTCGGCTCGACGGCCTATCGGATGCTTCGCGGCTGGCCGCCGAACGTCGTTAACCCGGGGGACCCCGTGCTGATCTGGGGTGGCTCCGGCGGGCTCGGCTCGATGGCGATCCAGATCGTGAAGGAGTTCGGAGGGATTCCGGTGGCCGTCGTTTCCTCCGATGAGAAGGGCGAGTTTTGCAAGAGGCTCGGCGCGGTCGGGTACATGAACCGCAAGGACTTCGACCATTGGGGCGTTCCGCCCCACTGGAAGGAGCCGGAGTGGAAGGATTGGTTCGCAGGGGCCAAGGCCTTCGGAAAGAAGTTCTGGGAGGTGCTGGGGGAGAAGCGCAACCCCTCGATTGTCTTCGATCATCCAGGCGAGGACACGATCCCGACTTCGATTTTCGTTGCCGACCCCGGCGGGATGGTGGTGATCTGCGCCGGGACCACCGGGTACAGCGCGGTCGTGGATCTCCGATACCTCTGGATGTTCCAGAAGCGATTCCAGGGATCCCACTTCGCAAACGACGAACAAGCTGCCGCGTTCAACCAGCTCGTGATAGACGGCAAGATCGACCCGTGTCTCGGCCGGGTCTTCAAGTTCGACGAGATCGGCCTTTCGCACCAGCTGATGTCCGAGAACAAGCATCCCGAAGGGAACATGGTCCACCTGGTGCAGGCGGCCGAACCCGGGATGAAGGACCTGCCGTAGCCGAACGGGACTACTCGCACAGGACGCTGATCCAGAAGTTAGGCGTCAAGCCCCGAATGCGAGTGTCGGTGCTGGGCGCCGGCGAAAAGAAATTCGTGTCCCAGCTCGAACGCGCCGGCGCCGACGTGTCCACGAGGAAACGCAAAGGAACAGACCTTTTCTTTCTGTCCGTCGAGAGCCACGGCGATATGAAGAAGCTGGCCCCGCTAGAGCCGTTGCTCGTTCGCGACGGAGCGATCTGGGTCATCCATCCGAAGGGCCGCAGGGATGTCTCGCAGGGGGAGATCATCAAGCTCGGCGTGAAAGCTGGCTTCGTCGACAACAAGGTGAGCGCCTTCTCCGAAACACACACGGCCCTCAGGTTCGTGATCCCGAAGTCCAGACGCTAGGCCTGAACCAGTTCGATCAAGACGCCGTGCATCCCTTTCGGGTGGACGAAGGCGATCGTCGTTCCGCGAGACCCGGTGCGTGGCTCCTCGTCGACGAGACGAATACCCTCGGCCTTCAGTTGGGCAAGGGTCGCGGCAACGTCGTCGACCCTGTATCCGACGTGGTGGATGCCCGGTCCCCGGTTTGCGAGGAACTTACCCACCGGCGTGTCGGGTCCAAGGGGACTCACCAACTGGACGAAGGAACCATCGACGTCGAACAGGACCTCCTCGACGCCCTGGTCCTCGACGACTTCACGCAGAACCGGCTCTATGCCGAACGCGCGGCGGTAATCCTCGACGGCGGCGTCGAGATCGGCGACCGCGATGCCGACGTGGTCCAACGCGCGGAGCATCCCTTTCCTATCTCTTCGGCTGCGCCTGCAGGCGCGCTATCAGGTCCATCGCCTCGGTCACGTGGTACGCGGGAAGCGCGAGCGCGGTCACGACGGCCGACACGGCCTCGAAACGGATCTCCGTGGGCGCGCCCGGCGCTTTGAGCGCATAGAACTCCACCAGCTCGAGGAACTGCTTCAGCGAGGGCACCAAGCCGCCCCTCTCGTAGGCGTAGATTGTCTGCTGCGCGGCCGGGCATTCTGGCCTTAGCGCGGCAGCGTGGACGGCCCGGAACCCGGCCTTCCGCCGTAGGTTTCGAAGGATGCTCCCGAGCATCCTGGCGGTCTTGTCGTCGATCTTTGGCAACTTCTTGCGCGGCATGAGGCGGACACGATAGCGGGTGGGTCGGGGGGCGGCACTAAGCCCAGGTGGCGCCGCGTTTCAGGTTTGGGTCCGCAGGGCCGATTCCTCTATGGAGCGATACCATGAGCCTGGCGCGAGCCTGCCCTGGAGCCAATGTGAAAAAGACAAACCCGTCGTCGACCCTCATCCAGGGTTCGGCGGTGCTCAAGGCAGGCAGGGCCGACGTCGCGCGGATCCGCGAACGCACCAGGCGAAAGCGAATCATCCGCGCATTCCTGGTCCTGGGGGCGATAGACGCCTACCTTTGGTACCGCCAGCTCTCTCACAACCCGATCAAGCTCCCCACGGTTCCCGACCAGTGGCTCGTCTTCCTTCCTTTGTTCGTGCTGTTCATGCTCATTGCAGTGGTCATGCTGTGGCCGATCGCCAGCGGGCGCTCCCCGCACATGCTGGTTCGCCCCGAGGAGATCGAGGTGGGGCTGACCGACGTTAAGGGGTTGGACGGCCAGGTCGACGAGGTGATGCGAACGCTCGACGTTTTCCTCGGCTACGCGACCTTCCGCGACGAGCTGGGCGGCAATCCTCGCCGCGGCATCCTGTTCGAGGGTCCTCCCGGCACGGGCAAGACATATCTCGCGAAGGCCATGGCGAGACAGGCCGGCGTGCCGTTCATGTTCGTATCCGCGCCGGCGTTCCAATCTGTTTGGTTCGGGATGACGGCCGTTCGCATCCGCTCGTTCTTCCGCGCGCTGAGGAAGGCTGCGCGGCGCGAGGGCGGCGCCATCGGCTTCATCGAGGAAGTCGACGCCGTCGGCGGTGCGCGGGGTGGGCTTACGGCCTCTCCGGATACCGGTGGGCGGGCGAGGGTCATCCAACCCTTCTCGGGACCTTCCGGCAGTGGAGGGATGGTAAACGAGTTGCTCATCCAGATGCAGTCGTTCGACCAGCCGCCGTTTCGCCAACGGATGAAGAATCGCTTCATCGAATGGATGAACAGTTATCTGCCGGAAGACAAGAGGATCAAGACCGGCACGCCGAAGTACAGCAACATCCTTCTGATCGCGGCGACAAACCGGGCCGACAGCCTCGACCCGGCTTTGCTCAGGCCGGGACGGTTCGACCGGCGCCTCTACTTCGACCTCCCCACCAAACAAGAACGGCACGACCTCATCGACTTCTTCCTCGAGCGCAAAGCGCATCACGAGGAGCTCGACGATCCGGGTGCCCGCGACCGACTGGCCCACGACACGCTCGGCTACACGCCGGTCATGATCGAGCACCTCTTCGACGAGGCGCTTCTGATGGCGTTGCGGCAGGGAAGGCGCGAGATGAACGTCAACGACGTCTACGACGCCAAGCTGACCGACGAGATCGGGCTGAGGCAGCCGGTCGTCTACACGGATGCCGAGAGAAAGGCGATCGCGACCCACGAGGCCGGCCACGCAACGGTCGCCTACTTGGTGGACAAGGGCCGCCGCCTGGAGGTTCTCTCGATCATCAAGCGCCGGCAGGCACTCGGGCTGCTTCAACACGGCGACCTGGAGGAGCGATTCACGAGATCCCGCACGGAGCTCGAAGGAATGATCGCGATCGCTCTCGGCGGCCTAGTTTCCGAGGAGCTGTTCCTGGGCGAATCGGGAACCGGCCCTGCCGCCGACCTGTCGGGCGCTACGGAGGTGGCCGCCCAGATGGTGGGCGCGCTCGGCATGTCCGGCTCGCTGATCTCCTACGACGCGATGCTCGAGGGCCCGATGAATTCGAAGAACCTATCCGGCAAGGTGCTCTCGGACGCCGATGGGAAGCGCCGGGTCGAGGAGATCCTCGAGGCGCAACGAGGCCGGGTAATGCTGCTGCTCAGAGACAACCAAGACATCGTCGATGCCCTTCGCGACGCCTTGATGGAACGCGACGAACTCGTCCGCGGCGAGATCCTTCAGGTGATCGAGCAGGCGCTCACCGGCCGGCCTGCCTAGGGCCGCCGGCGAGACGCGGCTACGGGCTAAACTGGAAACTCTTACCGGCGCCAGGAGTTGGACATGACGACATCCGTAATAGTCGACGGAGCGAGAACCCCGATCGCGAAGTTCGCGGGCGCCTACAAGGACCTGCCCGCGGTCGACCTCGGCGCCGCAGCTATCCGTGAAGCCCTGAAGCGCTCCGGCGTTTCCGGAGGGGACATCGACTACGTGATCATGGGACAGGTAATCCAGGCCGGCACCGGGCAGATCACCTCGCGCCAGGCCGCCATCAAGGCGGATATACCGAAGGAGATCCCCGCCATCACGGTCAACAAGGTCTGCCTGTCGGGCGTGAGCGCTATCGCCATGGCCGATCAGATGATTCGCGCGGGAGAGATCGACGTCGCGGTTGCCGGCGGGATGGAATCCATGTCGCAAGCCCCCTACCTGATTCCGTCGGCGCGCTTCGGTGCCCGGCTCGGCGACGCGAAGATCGTGGACTCGATGGTTTACGACGGACTGTGGTCGACCTTCACGCGACAGCACATGGGCGACGCGACCGACGACGTGAATCGCGATCTCGGAATCTCGCGCGAGGATCAAGACGAGTGGTCCGCGCGAAGCCATCACCGCGCCGACGCGGCTTGGGGGTTCGGCTGGCTGGCGGAGGAATGCGTACCCGTTGAGATCCCGCAACGGAAGGGAGACCCGGTCGTGTTCTCTCAGGACGACGGGATCCGCGCCGACACTTCGGCGTCGTCGCTTGCGGCCCTGAAGCCGGCCTTCCAGTCGGACGGAACGATTACCGCCGGCAATGCCTCTCAGCTATCCGACGGGGCCGCGGCCGTGGTCGTAATGAGCAAACAGCGTGCCGAGGACATGGGACTCGAACCGATAGCGGAGATCGTCTCGTACGGGATGTCGGCCGAGCGTCACTCGTATTTGCACACGGTTCCCGCGCTTGCTCTGCAACACGCGGCCAAGAAGGCCGAGATCGATGTTCACGATCTCGGGCTGATCGAGATCAACGAGGCTTTCGCCGCGGTGGCGCTCAACTCCACGGAAATGCTGGGTGTCTCCGAGGACATCGTGAACGTCAACGGCGGAGCAGTCGCCTTGGGCCACCCGATCGGCATGAGCGGGGCGCGTTTGGTGCTGACACTGGCCTACGAGATGAGGCGGCGCGGCGTGGAGACGGGCGGGGCGAGTATCTGCGGTGGGGGCGGGCAAGGCGACGCCCTGATCATTCGCCGGCCGGGCTAACCTCCGAGCTAGCCGCCTTCTCGCCGAACCACCTTTAGTTCCTCCTCGGCGCGTTGCGCTCTAAGCTCGACTTCTAAGAGCCCGCGCTGCGCGCGCGTCAGGCGATCCTCGGCTTCGGTGGTCTGCTGCTGGGCGAGCTGCACCTGCTTCTCCGCCTGCTGGGCGCGCGCCTCCGCGTTACTGACTCGCTCGGCCTCGGACTGTTTCATGCGCTCCTCCGCGAGGTGCGCTCGCTCCTCGGCCTGCCGGACTCGTTCCTCGATGGCTTTCCGTTCATCCTGAGCTCCCTTGGCTTCTGCCTCCGCAACCTGTGCTCGCTGTTCGGCGGCCGCACGATGTTCGTCGGCGAGGCGAATCTGCTCGCGAGAATGGAACACCTGCTCCACGGCAAGACGAACTTCCTCGTCGGCCCGCTGAATCTGCTCCTCGAGCTCGGGAGTGCCGGTCACCGCCTTCCGTTTCTCGAGCTGCTGTAGCTGTTCCTTCGCGACGCGGGCTTGCTCCTCGGCCTGACGAACTCGCTCCTCGGTTCCCGCGCGTTGCTGGGAGGCTTCCTCGATCTGCGCCTGTGCAGCGCGCGCCTGCTCTTGCGCCGATGAAGCCTGTTCCTGAGCCTGGCGCATCTGCTCGGCGGCCTGTTTGGCTCGCTCCTGCTCGGCTTGTTGAAGCTGCTCTTGCGCGTCCCGGGCCTGCTGCTCGGCCAGCTGCGCGCGTTCCTCCGTGGCTTGCCGTTGTTCCTCGGCGAGCCGGATCTGCTCCTGCGCTTGATGAACCTGTTCCTCGGCGAGCCGGATCTGTTCCTGCCCCTGCTTTTCCTGTTCCTCTTTGGCCTTCTCCATGTCCGCCAGGGCTTCGTTCGCCTTTTGCTCCGCAACCAGCGCGCGCTCCTCCGTTGCCTTGCGTTCGGCCTCGGCACGAGTGATCTGCCCCTGCGCCTCACGCATTCGCTTTTCCGTTTCCTTTGAGGGAAGTCGCTTCTCTGCTTTTTGGAGTTCCTTCAGCGTTCGCTTGGCCTCCTCCTCGGCCTGCTTCGCACGCTGTTCGGTGTCGTTGCGCTGCGCTTCGGTGTTTTGAAGTTGCCGCTGCGCTTGCTCCGCTTGTTCCTGCGCTTTCCGCCGTTGGTCCTCTACCTGTTTCGCCTGGTCCTCTGCCTGCTGGGCCTGCTCCTCTTGCGCCCTTCGCATTTCCTCCAGCGCCTGCCGAGCCTCCTTTTCCGCCTGCTTCGCACGCGCGTCGCTTTCGGTGCGCTCGTTCCTTGCCCTCTCGGCTTCGTCGGCGGCCTTCTTGGCCTGGTCCTCCGCCGCTCGCATCTTCTGCTGTGCTTCCTTGGCGACCGATTCACTCTCCGCGCGGGCCGTACGCGCGCGGTCCGCCTCTTCCGCCGCCGCTCTCGCTTGCGTCTCCGCCCGCCGGATCTTGTCCTGTGCCAGCCGAAGTTGCTCCTCCGCCTGGCGTTTTTGCTCCTGGATCAGGTCGGCCCCGGCGCTTTCCGCGAGTTCGAGCTGTTCTTGGATGCGCCGCGCCGCTTCTTCCGCTTGCTTGGCCCTGCTCTCGGTCTGCTGCTTCTCCAGGCGGGCCTGCTGCGCTTGCTCGCGCGCCAGTCGAATCTGCTCCTCCGCCTCGCGGATCTGATCCTCCGCGCGACGCCCCTTCGGCTGGACCTCGCGCTCCTCCTCGGTCGCGCTGAGACGATTCTGTGCCAGCTGCGCCTTTTCCTCCGCGGCAGCCATCCGCTCGCGCGCCTGCAGGGCTTCCTCCTCGGCCTTGCGAGCGCGTTCCTCGGCGGCCAGCCGCTGTTGCTCCGCAAGCTCTGCTTGTGCACGGATCTGCTCGGCGGCGTCGCCCGTTTCTCCGGCTTGCTGTTCAGTGGCTGCCTGGATTCGGAGCTGCGCCTGTTTCTCGTCCTCCTCTGCCCGACGCACTCGCCCCTCCGCCTCTTCCGCTTGCCGGCGTGACTGTTCCATCTGACTTTGCGCCGCTTCCATCTGGTCTTCCGCGCGGCGCATGTGCTGCTCGGCCTCGCCGGTTCGTTGCTCGCCCGTGCGGCGCATCCGCTCCTGCGCGAGCCGAAGTTGTTGTTCGGCGACCATGATTCGCTCTTGCGCTTGGCGTTCGACGTCGCGGGCGCGATCCTCCACCGAAGCGCGCTCTTGCTCGGCCTCTTTCGCCTGTTCTAGCGCACGGCGCACGATCTCTTCGGCCTCCCCGGCCCTTTGCTGGTCGACCTGTTGCATCCTCGTCCTCGCCAGAGCCACTTCCTGTTCGGCCATTCGGATCCGGTCCTGGGCCTTCTTCGCGTCTTCCTCCGCCTTCTTGGCACGCTCCTCGGCGGCGTGTCGCGCCTGCTCCGCGAGGGCGGCTTGGTCCTCCGCGGCGCGCGCCTGCGCGTCGGGTTCGGCCACTAGCGATTGGGCTTCACGCATTCGCTCCTCGGCTTGTCTCGCCTCCTCCGCCGCCTTTCGGATCCGCTCGCGCGCGGCGGCCGCGGCGTCCTCGGCCTTCTTCGCTCGCTCCTCCGAGTGCTGTCGCGCCTTTTGGACCTGCCGCATCCCCTCCTCGGCCTGCTTGGCGCGTTGCTCTGCCTGATGCGCCTTCTTCTCCGCGGCCTGTCGGGCTGCGACGTCGATCTTGTGTTGCTCGGGCTCGTCGGTCCGGAAGAACTGGGTCGGCGCCGGTTCCCTGAGCGCGAGGAGGAACATCAGAAGGAAGATGACGAATCCAACGCCGAAGGCGATGGACGCGGGCCTCCACGGCTGCGTCGCCGCCTGCTTGATGGGCGCGTAGTCCTCGTCTATCTCGACGACGGCCTGGATGGATCGAATCGCGACGGGGACGTAGATCTGCAACACGCTGGAAGGCGCGTTCTTGGATTCCGACAGTGATGGGCCGATCTCCGTCTCCGGTGTGCCCGCCGCGACGCGTTCGAGCAGGGCGGTCTTGTTGGTGAAGATGCTGCCGATCTGGCCGTGATTGGACGAGTAGATGATCGTCCCGTCCGTTCTCCAGACGATCACTCTCAACGCGTCGGCGTCGGTGAGGATGGGCTTCTTGACCCGGTCGGAGATCTCCTTGGCGCGCTCGCCGTCGACCGGCTCCTCCATGTCGTGACGATCCACAGAGTTGGCGACGACCTCGGTTGCCAGCGAGCTGGCCTCGGCGACTGCCTCTCGTTCGGCCTTGTCTCCCGCACTCTTGCCGAGGACCATCGTGGCTACGAGGCCGCCGGCCGCGAGCAACGCACCGAAGGCGCGCAAGACCCGCCGGCGGCCGCGCGCGCCGGAGAGGAATCCCGCCTTTTCCTTGTCCTGGCCCGTGTCGCCCTCCGCCGTTCGTTCGCGCGAACTTCCCGATGCGCTCGGGGCTCGTCCGCAGACCGGAGTTTAGTTGTCCGGGGCCGGGATATCGGCAGGGCCGCCCCCCCGAAAGTCGGGCGCTCCCCGTGTCGGAGGGCGCGGATATCCTTCGTTCATGCTGGTCCTCAGGGCAGACCCGTGGATGCCCGACTACGGGATGGGATTCGAGGCTCCAATGGACGAGGCGCCGGCGAGCGCCGACCCGATCGTGGAGACCGACGATTGGTCGGAGCCCCTCGCCCCGCCGGCCGTCCCGCCGGAACCCGTGTCGTTCGTCGATGGTGTTCGGCGTGTGGATCTTCGCCTGATCGCGGAACAAAACGATGCCCGAGCGCCCGGGTTGTTCGGTTCGTACGCGGTCGGGTGCGTGACGAGCGACGGGCGTGCGTCGTTCGGCGACCACTTGGTGAAGCGCGCCGTCGTTCTTGGCGGCGGGCTTCGCCCCGAGCGGATCGAGGTGCCGGCGGGTTCCGATTTCCTGGCATTTGATCCCGAGAGCCAGCCGGGGGACGATCCCGACCGGCCACTCTGGGGCCTGCAGCAGCTCATGCGAAAGGCGGAGGGAACGATGGCCGCGAAATCGGCGGCCGGGGGCGACGGGGTGGTTATCGTCGACGGGCCGCTCACATTCTTCGACCCAACGAAGTCTCCGGTCGTAGGCGTGGTGAAGCGCTTCGCGCGAATGTATCTAGATCCGGAGCGCGATTCCCTGGTGGGCCGTTTGAAGGAGGGACAACGAACGCCGCTGTTCGGCGTCGGTCACGAAGGGCAGCCCGTCGACAGGTATTCGTGGTACTCACGCCTCGTGCCGGGGCGGCCGCACTGGCACGCGCACGCCGGGGTCGTTCGGTGCGAGGTCGCCGAGGGCGTGGGCCTGGAGGCCGCGGTTTCGCTTGCCGATCGCGTGAGTGCCATGCTGCCTTCGTACGCCGGCCGCCCGAGCGATCCCCGGGCGCCGCAGAACCTGGCGCCTGTGGGTTCGCTCGAACGCTGGCTGCGTCACCGGCTCGGCCACCCGGGAATCGTTAGACGGGCGCTTCTCGGATGGCTGGTGGGCGGGGGAGGACGGAGTGGAGGAAGTTAGCGAACCGGTTGGCATGGTCCTCGGAACCGAGGACTCCACGCCTCTTTCCTTCTGGGTCGGTGTGGCCCCGGAGTCCTACCTGCAGCTCGACGATGCGGTCATAGTCGATACCGAGGTTCCCGGCCGCGGCCGCGTGCGGATCGCCGGCATCGTTCAAGAGGTCCGGGCCCGGCACGAGGGCGCGCAATTCGATTCGGACGTCTTCCTCGTTGACAGTGGCGTTCTCCCGGTGGACACGGCTTTTGCCGCAGAGGTGGTCGCAACGCGGTTCGAGCCCGAGATCTTCGTCCCTCCGACGCCGGGACTGCCGGCGCTTCGGGCTCGCGGGAAGGATCGCGACGAAGCGTTCTACTTCGATCAGATGGAACGGCGTCTCGGGGCCGGATTGACCCGCGACGGCGAGCCGGTGTTCTTGGATCTCGACTTCCTGGACGGAACCCGCGGCGCGCACGTGAACATCTCGGGGGTCTCGGGAGTCGCGACGAAGACGACCTACGCCCTCTTCTTGTTGTACGCGCTGTTCCATTCGGACGTTCTTGGAAGTTCGGGAGCGAACACGAAGGCAATCGTGTTCAACGTCAAGGGCGAGGATCTCATGTGGCTAGACAGGCCCAACGCGCGTCTGCCCGAGGCCGACCGCGAAGGGTATGACCGGCTCGGGCTCCCGGTGGGGCCTTTCGAGTCGGTGGGCCTTTGGGCGCCGGTTCGCCCGGATGCCGCCGGCGAAGCGATAGCCCAGGTCGAGAGCCGCTCCGAGGGCGTTACGGCCTACTACTGGACGCTGCGCGAGTTCGTCAGGGAACGCTTCCTGCGTTTCATGTTCGCGGAGGCCGACGACGAACGCTCGCAGATCGCCGACTTGGTCGCGCGAGTCGAGTCGTATCTCGACCGCGAGTGCGAGGACGATCCGGAACACGACGCTTCCGTCGTCTTCGAGGATCACCCGGTTACGGACTTCGAGCAACTCTGCGAGGTGATCCGGATGAACGTCGAGGACGAGCACTCTCCTTGGCGCGGCCGGCTATCCGACGCGACTGTTGCGGCGTTCGTCAGAAGGCTGGACGCGGCGCGTTTCCGGATCGGTCACCTGATCTGGGGCAGGGAGGCGGAGAAGGCGTCGGATCACAGGATCGACTGGGAGGGCAATCAGGTCACGGTCGTCGACATCCACAACCTGCACGATCGTGCGAAGCGATTCGTGACGGGCGTTGTGATCAAGCGGCTCTTCGAACAAAAGGAGAAGATGGGAAGACGCGAGCCGCTCGCCTTCCTCGTCCTGGACGAGCTGAACCGCTACGCGCCGCGCGACGGATGGAGTCCTATCAAAGAGGTGCTGCTCGACATCGCGGAACGGGGCCGGTCGCTCGGAATGATCCTCGTGGGTGCGGAGCAAACCGCGAGCGAGGTCGAACGCCGGGTGATCGCGAACTCCGCGTATCGCGTGGTCGGGCGGCTCGACAGCGCCGAGGCGCAAAGAAGCGAGTACGGTTTCCTTCCGGCCGTTACCCGGTCGCGTGCCTCTATCCTCAAGCCGGGGTCTATGATCCTGCAGCAACCGCACATACCGGTGCCGGTGCAGATCCGGTTCCCCTTCCCTTCTTGGGCGACCCGCGCCGACGAGGCCTCTGCCTCCGGCGCCGATCCGTTCAAGGCGTTCGAGGGGGACTGATCCGCCGTGCGTTTCCTGCACACGGGCGACTGGCATGTTGGAAGGTCTATCCGGGGGCGCTCGCGTGCCGAGGAGTTCGCTGCCGCCCTCGAGCAAGTCGTCGCGATCGCGAAGGACGAGAAAGTGGACGCCGTCCTGATTGCGGGCGACCTTTACGATCAGCGATCGGCAGCGCCCGAAGCCGACGAACTGGTCTTTGGAACCTTCGTGAAGCTTTACGAGGCGCGGATCCCCGTGGTGTTGATCCCCGGCAACCACGACTCTCCGGTTCGTCTGGCGGCTCTCGCAAAACTCCTGGGCGAGATCGACATAGCCGTCGTGCCGCGTGTGGCGCCGGCCGATCAAGGGGGTTCGACGGAGATCCCTTCTCGCAACGGGAGGGAGACCGGCCTCATCGTCTGCGTCCCGTTCGTGCCGGAAAGGCGTTTCGGTGATGCGGCCGCACTCTTCGACGCGACTGAGAAGTGGTACGAGTCCTACGGTGAAGGAATGGGGAAGTTGATCGCTGCGCTGTCGGAGTCGTTTCGAGGCGACCGCGTGAACGTTCTCATGGCTCATCTGTTCACGGACGGCGCGATGCTCGGCGGCGGCGAGCGCGAAATCACGATCGGTATGTCGTACGCGATATCTCCCAGCCGCCTGCCTGCGTCCGCGAACTACATCGCGCTTGGGCACGTCCACAAGCCGCAGCAGGTGAAGGGTGCGCCGGCGACCGCAAGGTACTCGGGCTCGCTGCTTCAGCTCGACTTTGGTGAGACGAACCAGCAAAAGTCCGTCGCGATCGTGGAAGCTTCGCCGGGAAAGCCGGCCAAGGTCCGTGAGATCCCACTCAGTGCCGGCCGCAGGCTGGTCGACATCCGCGGGCCGCTCGACGAGATCATCGCGCGAGCCGGAGGGCTGAGGGATGCGTACGTTCGAGCTTTCGTTCAGTCGAAGGGCCCCGTCCCGGGCATCGCGGACCGTGTCCGCGAAGCAATCCCCAACGTCTTAGACGTGCACCTCGAGTACGACCGGACGGAGGCGGAACTCCCCGGGGCGCCGGTTGCCGCGATGAGTCCGCGGGAGCAATTCCTTGCCTATTACGAAACTCACCACGGAGCCTCGGCCGACGAGGAACTCCTCAGGGCGTTCGACGAAGTGCTCGAACTCGAGACCGAGGGAGCCTGATGCGGCCCGTTCGAATGGAATTGAAGGGGTTCACCTCGTTCCGCGACGGGCAAGTTGTCAACTTCGAGGGACTCGATCTGTTCGCGATCTCCGGAGCGACCGGCTCCGGGAAGTCCTCGATCCTTGATGCCATGACGTACGCGCTCTTCGGCTATGTGGAGCGCGTTGGGAAACAGGTTGGACGGCTCGTGTCCCAAGGCCAGAAGCGAATGGCGGTCAAGCTGGAGTTCCGGACCGGCGAGGCCCGCCATCGCGTCACGCGATCGACGCCGGCTGCGGGCGGCGGAACGAAGATCCTTCTGGAGCGATTCGAGGGCGGTGATTGGAAGCAGGCCGGCGATGGCTCCGATCGCGTGACCGATGTCAACCAGATGATCAAGGAGATAGTCGGCCTGGATTACGGGGCGTTCACCCGTTCGGTGCTCTTGCCGCAAGGGAAGTTCGCCGAGTTCATGGTCGGCGACGCCAAGGAGCGCCGCGCGATTCTGACGGAGCTTCTCGGCCTCGAGCTTTTCGAGCGACTTCGCCGAACCGCCGGTGAGTTCCAGCGCTCCGCCCGGGATCAGGCGGATGCCAGACGGGAACTCCTCGAGAAGGAGTACGGGGGAGTCGCGCCCGAGTCCGTGGCTGAAGCCGCGAAAGAAGCCGAAGAGGCGCGCGCGAGGGAAACGGAACTGACGGCGGTGGAGAAGAAGGTCTCGGAGGTCGGATCGGCCGGGGAGCGAGCCGAGGCTGCAATCCGCCAGATGGGTGACCTGCTCAAGGAGACGCGCGAGACCGGCAAGGCGATCCTGACCGTCGCTGAAAGCGTCTCGAAGCTGGCAGGCCCGATCGAGAAGGCCGAGCGGCTCGCCGCCGAAAGGGCGAGCGTAGCGGCAGAAGCCGTGAAGGTGGCCCAACGGGCCGCAGCTTCGCGGGAAAAGGCCGAAGGCTGGTGGGGGAAACTCACCGACCTGGTCGTGTTGAAGGGAAAGGCCCAGTCGCTTGGCGAAAAGGGGCACGATCTCCTGGAGGCGGAGTCCGGTCTGGACGAGCGGAAGGCCACACTTCCTGGTCTCCAGGCCGCGGTTGCGACCGCGAAGAGGAAAGCCGCAGCGGCAGAATCCAAGAAGGAGAAGGCGGAGGCCGGCGTCGAGACCGCTCGTGCCGCACTGGAGCGCGTCCGGCACACCGATCTGGTTGCCGCGGTTACCTCGGGATTGAAAGCCGGCGACGCCTGTCCCGTTTGCGGCGAGAAGATCAAGGCATTGCCTGCCGGGCGGCGCGCGCCGGACATAGCGAAGGCCGAAGCAGGCGTGGCTGCGTCGGAGAAGGAGCGAGCCGAGGCCGATAGCGCCGCCCGGGAAATGGACAAGGTATACGAGCTCGCAGCCCGTGACCTCGAATCCGCGAAAGAGGACCTGGAACGCCGCGAGGCGGAGGCGACCCGCCGAAAGCGCGAGTTCGCGAAGCGGCGCGCGGACCTCGAGGAACGATTGGAGGTTCCAAGCGGAGAAGACCTGCTCGAGTTGCTCGACGAGAGGATCGAACGCGTGCAAGAACTGCAGGATGCCGAGAAGAACGCGACCGGCGTTGCGGCACAAGCGGATCGCGAACGGCTGGAGGCGGAGCGGCAACTAGGCGAGTTCCGTGCTGCGGTTTCCGAGGATCGAGCCCGGCTCGAGGCGAGGCCCATCGACCGCATCATCGCGAAGGCCCGCGAGTTGGTGGGTGAGACGGGCCTCCCACGCGCCCCGAGGAAGAAACTTCCGGACTCACCGGCGGCCCTCGCGGAGGCGTCCGAGTGGATTGCGGGGCTGCTGGGGGACGTCCTTGAGCGCCTCGAAACCGCGATCGCGGAGCGCGAGGAATTCGCGAAGGAATCGCTTGCCGGCGCTCGAAAGCTTGCCGGCGATCTGGCCGGGAAGACAAGTTCGATGTCCGAACTTCTCGACGCCGTCTCCCAGGCGTGCCGTGCCGCGGTCGCCGCCGCCGCAATGGCCGAGACGGCCGCGCAGTCCGCCGAGGAGCGCCTGCAAAGAAGCCGCTCCCTCGAAAAGGAGATCGGCGAACTGAACGAGCGGGCGGGGAGATTCGGACTCTTGGCCGCCGAGCTGCGGGGAGATCGGATCATCGAGTTCCTTCAACTCGAAGCGCTTCGAATACTTGCCGCAGCGGGCTCGCAACACCTCACGACCCTTTCCGACGGGCGTTATCGCCTCGAATACGCGGAGGACGAGTTCTTCGTGATCGACACTTGGAACGGAGAGGAAGCCAGGAGCGCGAGGACGCTGTCGGGCGGAGAGACCTTTCTCGCCTCGCTTTCCCTTGCGCTGGCTTTGTCCGAGGAGGTCAGGTCGCTTGCCGTAACCGAGAAGGCCGGCCTGGAGAGCCTTTTCCTGGACGAGGGGTTCGGCTCGCTCGACTCCGAATCGCTCGAGGTGGTGGTCGGGGCCATCGAGCAACTCGGCGGCGACGGCCGCATGGTCGGCGTGATCACTCACGTGCAGGAACTGGCGATCCGCCTGCCTTCGCGCGTAGAGGTAGAGAAATCGCCTCGGGGGAGCCGCCTGCGCGTAGTCGCTTGAAGCGGCTAGCATCGTTTGTATGACCTCCCAGCTCGCCGATGCGCGGGCGGAACTCGAAACGTCAAGTGGCCGGGTCGCGCTCCTTCGCCTCAGATGGCTGCAAGAGCAAGCCGGGTCGGATGTAGACCGCCTACCCCATACCGTAAAGATCCTTCTGGAGAACCTGCTGCGACGAACGGGTACTCGCGATGTCAGCGACGAGGACGTTTTATCGCTGGCGCGGTGGCCGGAAACGGGGGAGGGCGACATCGCGTTCATGCCGGCTCGAGTCTTGATGCAGGACTTCACAGGTGTCCCGGCAGTGGTGGACCTGGCGGCGATGCGCTCGGCAGTCGTTCGCGCAGGCGGCGAGCCGTCAAAGGTGAACCCGCTGGTCCCGGTGGACCTGGTCATCGACCACTCGGTTCAAGTTGACTTGTTTCGCTCCCGCGACGCATACGCGAAGAACATCGAGTGGGAGTACCGCAGGAACGCGGAACGATACGCCCTCCTTCGGTGGGCTCAACAAGCGTTCGACGGCTTCAGCGTGGTCCCGCCCGGCCGGGGGATCGTGCATCAAGTGAATCTCGAGTACCTCGGACGCGTCGTGCGGATACATAGCGGCGTCGCCATTCCTGACACGGTCCTCGGAACGGACTCGCACACCACTATGGTGAACGGTCTAGGGGTTCTCGGGTGGGGAGTCGGCGGCATCGAGGCCGAAGCCGCGATGCTGGGCCAGCCCATGTTCCTTCCGACCCCGGTCGTCGTCGGGGTTCGGGTTACCGGCGCCATGGCACCGGGCACGACGGCGACTGATCTCGTGCTGACGCTTACCCAGATGCTTCGATCCCACGGCGTCGTGGGGAAGTTCGTCGAATTCTTCGGGCCTGGGCTCTCGACCCTGTCCCTTGCAGACCGCGCCACACTGTCGAACATGTGCCCCGAGTACGGTGCCACGGCTGCGTACTTTCCCGTGGACGCGGAGACACTTCGCTACCTGCGAGACACCGGCCGGGAGGAAGCCGTGGACCTGGTCGATAGGTACACGAAGGAACAAGGACTCTTTCGCACGGATGCCGATCCCGAGCCGGCGTTCGACGAGGTCCTCGAGCTCGACCTGGCCGGCATAGTCCCGAGCGTGGCGGGGCCGAAGCGGCCGCAGGACCGAGTCGAACTGTCGAAAACATGGGATTCGTTCGTCGCCGCCTTTAGGGATCAGATGGAGCCGGACGCCGACCCCGAGGACGTAGGGCGTCTAGAGGACGAGGGAGGAATGAACGAGCCCGAGTTATCCCTTGATGTTCGGGTGGACCCCAACGAGGCGGTCGAACCTGCCAAGGTGGACGGCGACATAAGTCACGGCTCCGTTGTTATCGCGGCCATCACCAGCTGCACGAACACATCGAACCCGACGGTGATGCTCGCGGCAGGATTACTCGCGAAGAATGCCGTGGAGGCGGGCCTCGAAACCAAGCCTTGGGTAAAGACCAGCCTCGCCCCGGGCTCCCGCGTGGTTACGGACTATCTAGACGCAGCAGAGCTGACGCCCTATCTGGAGAAACTCGGATTCAATCTCGTTGGTTACGGTTGCACGACTTGTATCGGCAACTCCGGCCCGTTGCCCGACGCCGTCGCGAGGGCGGTTGACGAGAAGGACTTCGTCGTTGCGGCGGTTCTGTCGGGCAACCGGAATTTCGAGGGGCGGATACACCCTCAAGTGCGTGCCAGCTACCTGGCATCGCCCCCGCTTTGCGTGGCCTATGCGCTCGCCGGGCGATTGGACATCGACCTTACTTCGGACCCTTTAGGCACCCGGCGGGATGGTTCGGCCGTCTATCTCCGCGAAATCTGGCCATCCTCGGCCGAGGTTGCCGACGCCATCGCGATAGCGGTCGACCCGAGGCAGTTCGAACACGAATACGCGCGGATCTTCGATGGTGACGAACACTGGCAGGCGCTGCCGTCCCCGCAGGGCCCGCTCTACGAATGGGATCCTGCCTCCACCTACGTGAGGGAGCCGCCGTTTTTCGCCGAGACGACGATTGAGGTGCCCTCGACGAAGGACGTCGAGGGCGCAAGGGCCCTGGTCGTCGTCGGGGACTCGGTCACGACCGACCACATCTCCCCGGCGGGAGCGATAAAGCCCGATTCTCCTGCAGGGATCTATCTGCTCGGCCGGGGCGTTGAGGCGCGCGATTTCAACAGCTACGGATCGCGGCGCGGAAATCACGAGGTCATGCTGCGAGGAACATTCGCCAACGTACGTCTTCGAAACGAGCTTGCTCCCGGGACCGAGGGACCTTGGACGGTGCACCTGCCGGACGCGGAACAGCTGTCTATCTACGACGCGGCCATGCGATACCGGGAGGAGGGCGTGCCGCTGGCAGTGATCGCCGGCAAGGAGTACGGCTCCGGAAGCTCCAGGGATTGGGCGGCGAAGGGTCCCGCGTTACTCGGTGCGCGCATGGTCCTTGCCGAGAGCTTCGAGCGGATTCACCGGAGCAACCTCGTGGGAATGGGCGTGCTTCCTCTTCAATTCAAAGACGGGGATTCAGCGACATCACTCGGCGTGACCGGCAGAGAAACGTTCACGGTCCGCGGCGTGGCACAAATGAGTGCGGGAGAGGAAGCCGTCGTACTTGCGCGAAGGGAAGACGGATCCGAATTCGAGTTCACCGTCCGGGTTCGGATCGACGAGCCCGCCGAGGTCGAATACTTCCGTCAGGGCGGCATCCTTCAGATGGTGCTGCGGCAGATGCTGGCCGCGTAGACGGTGGTACCGTTGTCCGCCGTGAAAAACGTCGGTGTGGCACGGGAGACGTTTCCGGGGGAGAGGCGTGTCGCCCTTACCCCTGCCGTTGTACCGCAGCTAGCCAAAGCGGGCATAGAGGTCGTCGTTGAGTCTCGTGCCGGCCTCGACGCCGGCTTTACCGACGAGGCTTACAGGGAGAAGGGCGCGAAGATCGCACCCGGGCGTTCGGATGCGTTCGCCACCGACGCGATCCTGCAGGTCAGGAGCTTCGGTGCGAACCCCGACGCCGGCAAGACCGACCTCGACCTAGTGAGGCCCGATCAAGTCGTCATCGGTTTCTCTCACGCCTTATGGGGCCCTGAGGTTCTGAAGGAACTGGCCTCCCGCAAGGCAACTGCGTTCGCCATGGAGCTAATGCCCCGTATCACGCGCGCGCAGAGTATGGACGCCCTCTCCTCGCAGGCCACGATCTCCGGGTACAAAGCCGTGCTGCTCGCGGCCGACCACCTTCAAAAGATGTTCCCGATGCTGACAACAGCCGCGGGAACGATCGCACCGGCGCGGGTCTTGGTGCTTGGAGCCGGCGTCGCGGGGCTGCAGGCGATCGCGACCGCGCGGCGCCTCGGCGCGGTGGTCGAGGCCTACGACGTTCGCCCGGCCGTCAAGGAGCAGGTGGAGAGCCTGGGAGCGAAGTTCGTCGAGCTGGAACTCGAAACCGAGGGAGCCGAGGGCGCGGGTGGCTACGCGAAAGAGCAGAGCGAGGAGTTCCTCAAGAAGCAGAGGGAGGCTCTCGGCAGAGTGATCGCGGCGAACGACGCCGTGATCACGACCGCGCTTGTTCCCGGCGCCGAGGCGCCGGTCCTGATGACGGCCGAAATGGTTCGCGGAATGGCTCCCGGCTCGGTCGTCGTGGACATCGCCGCCGAACAAGGCGGCAACGTTGAACTGACCAGGCCGGATGAAGTCGTAGAGGACGGCGGAGTCACGATCATTGGCCCGACGAACCTGCCGGCATCCGTTCCTCACCACGCCAGTCAGATGTACGCGAAAAACATCTCGGCGTTCCTGCTTCATCTATTCAAGGAAGGCGAACTTCAGATCGATCCCGAAGACGAGATCACGAGAGAGACCTTGATTACCCGCGGGGGAGAGGTCGTGCATCCGCGAGTTCGCGAGGTGCTCGGTTTGCCGCAGTTGGATTCGCCGAAACCCGAAGCCGTAGCTTCCGCGGCGTCGGATACTGAAGATCGGAGCCAGGACAAGTGATCGCCGATACGACCGAGAACATAACCACCGGACTCTTCATCTTCATGCTGGCGGGATTCGTCGGGTTCGAGGTAATCCGGCGGGTGCCCCAACTGCTTCACACCCCGCTGATGTCCCTGACCAACGCAATCTCGGGCATCGCTCTCGTCGGCTCGATCGGCATCGCGGGTGCCGCGGAAACAAAACTCTCGACGATCCTTGGCCTGATCGCGATCACGGCGTCGTCCATCAACGTGGTCGGCGGCTTTTGGATCACGGATCGGATGCTCCGCATGTTCAAGCGTCGCGAAAAGGAGAAGAAGTGAGCCGGGAGCTCTTCGTTCAGCTCTCCTACCTCGCGGCGGGGGCACTGTTCATCCTCGCCTTGAAGTGGATGTCCTCACCTCCCACGGCGCGCCGCGGCGTACTCGCCGGAGAGATCGGGATGGCGGTAGGAATCGTCGGCACGCTGGTCGCCCACGACATCGTCAATTGGACCGGGATCGTCATCGCGTTCCTGATCGGCTCCGCGATCGGCGCGCCGATGGCGATCTTCATGCCGATGACCGCCATGCCCCAGCGGATCGCGCTCTCTCACGCGTTCGGCGCGCTTGCCGCGGCCTTGGTGGGCACTTCCGAGTACTACCTGCACGCACCGCATATCTCGTCCTTCACTATGGGAGCGATCGGTTTCGAGGTAGTCCTCGGGTTCCTGACCTTCACCGGAAGTCTCATGGCTTTCGGCAAATTGCAGGAACTCTTACCCGGCCGGCCCATCGTGTACCGCGGCCAGAACGTGATCAACCTCGCCTTGCTTGTGGTCGCCATAGTCTGCGTCGTCTGGCTCGTGATCGATCCCAGCCAGAAGATGCTGTTACCTGTGTTCTCTGTGATCGCCTTGATCTTCGGCGTGTTGCTCATCATCCCGATCGGGGGCGCCGACATGCCGACGGTCATCTCGCTGCTTAACTCGTACGCCGGACTGGCCGGCGCCGCGCTGGGCTTCGTCCTGAACAACAAGCTCCTGATCATTGCCGGTGCGCTCGACGGGGCGTCCGGGTTCTTCCTGTCGGTGATCATGTGCCGCGCGATGAACCGGTCCTTCACGAACGTCTTGTTCGGAGCCTTCGGGCAAGTTCAGCCGACAAAACGCGGCGAGCAGGAAGACCGGATCGTGCGAAGCGGCACGCCGGAGGAAGCGGCGATGATCCTGGATGCCGCCAGGCTCGTGATCATCGTCCCTGGCTACGGAATGGCCGTCGCCCAGGCGCAGCACAAGGTCAGGGAACTGTCCGACATGCTTACGAAGCGAGGAGTAGAGGTGTTGTTCGCCATTCATCCGGTGGCCGGAAGGATGCCCGGACACATGAACGTACTGCTCGCCGAAGCCGACGTTCCATACGACCAGCTGAAGGAGATGGAGGAGGTCAACCCGGAGTTCGCCCGCGCGGACGTTGCGCTCGTGATCGGGGCGAACGACGTGACCAACCCAGCTGCGCGAACAGACGAGAGCAGCCCGATCTACGGGATGCCGATCCTGGACGTCGACAAGGCCCAAACCGTGATGGTCGTCAAGCGAAGCATGAGTCCGGGGTTCGCCGGTATCGACAATCCCCTCTATTACGAGGACAACACGATGATGCTTTTCGGCGACGCCAAGGAAGTTGCCTCCGAACTCGTGAGCGAACTGTCCAGGGTATCGGTGGCCTTCTGACCCCCTGACCTGCGGGAATGCCGGGCTACTAGCCCGGCGGAACTACCCCAAAATCGGCGCCGCCCGGGGTCCATCGTTTCGCCGCAAAGGCCGATACCTGAATTGAGGTAGGCGTTCCCGAAGGGGGCCCGCAAATTGGACGGTGAGTCGGAAGTCCGGCGAAAGCCGGAAATCCCAATGGAAAATCACGAAGTCTCCCCGGCGCCGAACGGCCGTGGGGATGCGATTGCAATTGCCGAGGGTTTCGCCGCGCGGCAGTTCCTGCGCGCGACCGCGTGGGAGGACGAAGTCGACGGGGTGCTCATGCGTTTGGGCGAGGCCGTGGGTGCGAGCCGGGCTTATCTCTGGCGCAATCGCATTCGGGAAGACGGTGAGCTGTTGATGTGCGCCGCCTACGAGTGGTGCGCTCCGCGCATTCCACCTACTCAACATGATCCCGAGAATCAGGCCTGGCCATACTCCGACGGCTATCAGGATTGGGCGGATGAGCTGGGGCGAGGTGATGTCGTTCACGGGCCGCGGAACGTCTTTTCGGAACGCGTGCAGGAAGACATGGAGTCCGAGGGCATTCTCTCGATGCTCGGCGCGCCGGTTTTCGTTGGGGACGAATGGTGGGGGTTCATCGGCTTTGACGACTGTGAAACGGAGAGGGTCTGGAGTTCCAGCGAAACCGAAGCGCTGAAGCTGGCGGCCGAAACGATCGGCGCGGCGATCAACCGATTGCGCATCGAGCGCAAGGTGAGGGAAGCGGAGGAGAAGTACCGGACTCTGGTCGAGCAGATACCTGCGGTTACCTATCTGGAGCCTGTGGAAGTCGAGGGCGACGATCCCAGGATGTACATGAGCCCTCAGATTCGCCGGCTGCTCGGCTGGCGCGAATGGGGTAACGACGTTGCCGGCTGGCGGGGGCACGTTCACCCGGAGGACCGCGACCGCGTCACGAAGGAGACGGCGAAGGCGCGTGCTGCCGGGGAACCACTCTCCCTCGAGTACAGGATGCTGGCCAGCGACGGCCGCGTGGTGTGGATCGACGAGAGGGCCGTCATCCTCCAGGACGATTCGGATAAGCCGTGGCTCATTCAAGGCGTGATGTACGACATCACCGAGCGCAAGCACGTCGAGCAGGAGCTGGAGCATTCGTGGCAGCGTGAACGAGAGGTCGCCGAGCATCTGCGCGAACTGGACGAGACCAAGAGCACCCTGTTGCACGCGGTTTCCCACGACCTCAAGACGCCGATCTCGGCGGTGCTCGCCTCTGCCCTGATGCTCCGGCAGAGAGACGGCGATTTGTCGGACGAGGATCGGACTGAGCTGTTTGAGTCGCTCATCGCGTCCGCGCGAAAGATGGATCGCCTGGTGACCGACTTGCTCGATCTGGACCGGATCGATCGCGGGATTGTCGAACCTCGGCGTGAGCCCACGGACGTCGGCGGACTGATACGGCGCCTTGTCACCGAGCTTGACGCCACGGCAGACCGCCCGGTTCACATCGATGCCGAACCGACCGTGATCTCAGTCGATCCAGCCACCGGCGCCGTCTCAGACCCCCTGCTAGTTGCGCTGGATTCCTCGAGGGTCGAGCGCATCGTGGAGAATCTCCTTCGGAACGCGGTTGCCCACACGCCGCCCAGAACGCCGATATGGGTGCGGGCACTGGCCTCGGAGTCGGGCGGATTAACCATCTCGGTCGAGGACTCCGGCCCAGGTGTTCCCGAGAACCTCCGAGAGGTCATCTTCGAGCCGTTCCACCGAGGGGGCGACGGCGGATCGGACCGAGGCGGCATGGGAATCGGACTGTCCCTCGTCGCCAAATTCGCGGAATTGCACGGCGGCCGCGCCTGGGTTGAGGAACGCGATGGCGGCGGCGCCGCATTTCGGGTCTTCTTGCCGAGCGGAGAGCCGTCCGGCCCCGAGAGCGCCGGCGAACTCGCCCGCGGCGACCGCGGCCGTCGGGGAGATTAGACCTCGGCTATATAGATGGGGTCGGTCGTCGGTTGTTTCGAGCCACCTTCCGGCTCGATGGTCACGGCCATGACGTCCGACACCGATGGATCCAACGGAACCCTTTCGATTGCAGAGCCTTCTTCAGGAACGAACGTCGGACCCGGCACCGGAGCTTCGTCCCCCTCGATCATCCAGAGCTCGTAAACCTTCCCCTGCGGAGGCGACTCCAGGCCGCTGCCGAAAACGAAGGCCTCGGACTTCCCCGGGCTGAAGGCGACGGCCAGCGAACCGCCGTCTGTGGCTTCGAACTGCGAAATCTTCGTCCCGGGCGCAGCAAGGAAGCTGGTGAGGGCGATTTGTTCAGTCGGTTCACTCGGCTGAGCCAGGTATCCCGCAACGCCGCCGGCAACCAGCAAGAGAGCAGCGGCTGCTAGTCCGCCCAGGACGCGTGTGACCTTCCCCGGCTTACGGGACTTCGGGGCGCGGATGCCGGCGACGATCCGTCGCTCCAAGGTGTCGGAAACCGGCGACGGTGAAAGCCCGAACGCGAGCCGCCCTGCGACCTCTCCGAACTCAGCCTCGATCCTGCGGCACTCCTCACAATCCCCGTGAGCGGAACGCTCGCGTTCGAGCAGGACGAGGTCGCCTTCGTCCAGACCGCCCAGTGCCGCTGCGGCCGTGAGTTCCTCGATCTTCGAGTGGTCCTTCATCTTTCCATCCCTAACAATGCGCCCCGCAAACGGCGCATGCCGAGCAGGGTCCTCGACTTCACGGTGCCGAGCGGTAATTCGAGCTGCTCGGCGATCTTGGATTGCGACAACCCGCCGAAGTACATCAATTCGATCACCCGGCGTTGCTCCTCGGGGATCTCCGAAAGCGCGGCCCTTACTGCCGCGCGCTCCCCGGGAAGCCCCAGTTCCTCTACGACCGTCGCGGCGGGATCCTCCTCCACGACGGGCTGGTCGAGCACCGCATCCTTCGCCCGGCGCCTCTGAGCTTCCTCGCGACGCACCGCGTCCACGGCCCGGTGATGCACGAGCGACATGAGCCAGGCCCGCACCGAACCCCTCTCCGAATCGAACGCCTCGGGACGCTTCCATACCGCCAGGAAGGCCTCCTGGAGGATCTCCTCGGCAAGGAACTGCTGGATGACGATCCGCCGTGCCAGTGACTGGGCCGTCGGGGCGTACTGCCGGAAGAGCCTTCGGAACGCCTCTTGGTCCCCATCGCTTATCTGACGGAGAAGGTCACGATCGCGGGCATCGCTCAGTTCAGCCGGCGGCACGATCACCACCGGCGGTTCCGAGCCGAGCAGCGCCGTATGCATGAAGATCCCGTCTCTCCTTCGTGCATTCGCGCTGGTGGGGGCATCGGATCGGCCCTTGTGTTCTCCACACCTTCGTCATCCTCCCCGACATCCCGGACTCGATGGGCCGAGTAACCTGTTCCGACTGATGGCAGAACCCTCCGATCCTAGTCCGGGCCGCCTTCCGCGCGCGCTTCTGGCCGTTGCTGCGAGCGTTTCGCTCGTGGTCGGCCTGAGTGCGGCGGCTTCCTATGCCGGGATCCTTTGGCTGGAGGAAAAGCTGAAGGAGCCCAACTTCGACCCATTCGGTCGGCCGTCGGGCGAGAGTCCCGGGGCCTCCCTGCTGGGCGGCGAGTGTGAGTCCGAGTGCAACTTCCTCGTGCTGGGCAGCGACTCGCGCGAGGGACTCACGGCGAAGGAGAGAAGGAACTTCCTTTCGGACGAGGAGATCGGCGGATACCGATCCGACACGATGCTCCTCGTCAGCATCAACGATGAGACGCGCCACGCCACGATAATCAGCTTCCCGCGGGATCTGCTCGTGGATATTCCCGGCCACGGTCGCGACAAGATCAACGCCGCCTTCCAGTACGGATCGGCCAACGGGGGGATCGCCGGCGGAGCGCAACTCGCGGCCGAAACCGTGGCAAAACTCACCGGGCTCCGCATAAATCACCTCGTGGTCGTGGACCTTCAGGGCTTCAAGGCCGTCGTCGAGGCTTTGGACACGGTGCCGTTCTGCACCCCGGTTTCGCTGAGGGACGACCCGCAGGCCTTCGGCGAGCCGCCGGAAAACGGCGGTTCGGGGCTGAACCTTGCGGCGGGCTGTCACGACTTGGACGGCGACACGGCGCTGGCGCTGGTTCGTGCCCGATACGTCGTCGCAGGCGGAGTGCAGGACTGCATCTCGGATTACGCGCGAATATCCCGGCAGCAACAGTTCATGCGGGCGCTCCTCAACAAGGCTCTGTCCCCGACGGTGCTGCCGAAGCTGCCGGAGGTCGTGGACGCCGTGACTCAGAAGCTGACCTTCGATAAAGGGATACAGCTCTTCGACCTCGTCCATCTGTCCAAGGCCCTGGAGGGAGTGGCCAGCGGGAACGCCGACTTCCGCGTCGTTCCGAACGTGCTGGCGCCCAACGAGGCCGATCTCGTAATCACTCCGCAAGGTCGTCAGTTCCTGACGAAGCTCAGGAACGGCGAGCCGCTCGGCGATCTGGGCACCAAGCTTCAGTACCAGCCGCCTACCCCCGCCGAGATCGCAATCCGCGTTTACGACGACGCGTCCGAGGGCCACGCTCAGAACGACGTCTACCGGGAGCAGCTCGCCGACTCGGGTTTCAAGATGCTCGCAACGGACGCCGAACCGGCGGGCGACCTCGCCGGCGTGGGCACGGTCATCCTCTATCGCAGGACGGCCAAGGAGGAGGCCCAGGTGGTCTCCGGCTACGTCCCGGGAGTGAAGCTGAAGGCGGCCGCGCCCGGCCAGTTGCCCGACGACACGGAAGTTGCCGTGGTCGTGACGGCCGAATACAAGTACAGGGACCCGGGAACGGGTGAGACCACGGCCGTTACCGAGAAGTGTCCGTACACATGAAAGCTCTCGTACTCGCAGGCGGTGAGGGATCCCGGCTTCGCCCGATCACCCACACGAACGCGAAGCAGCTGATACCCGTCGCGAACCGGCCCATTCTGTTCTACGCGCTCGACGCGATCAGGGATGCCGGCATCACCGAAGTAGGGATCGTCGTCGGGTCGACCGCGGACGAGATCGAGACCGCGGTCGGCGACGGTTCGGCGTGGGGCATTTCCGTGACCTACATCCGTCAGGAGGCGCCGCTCGGCCTGGCGCACGCGGTTCTCGTGTCGAAGGACTTCATCGGCCGCGACCCTTTCATCATGTACCTCGGCGATAACGTCCTCTTGGAGGGCGTGACGGACTTCGTCGAAGGTTTCGAGCGCCATAAGCCGAACGCGCAGATCTTCCTGGCCAGGGTTCCCGAGCCGGAACGCTTCGGCGTCGCGGTGCTCGAAGGCGACCGAGTGACCAAGCTCGTTGAGAAGCCGCGGGAACACATTTCGGACCTCGCCCTCGTCGGCGTCTATCTGTTCGATAGCACCGTTTTCGACGCGGTGGAGGCTATCGAGCCGTCCGATCGTGGCGAGCTGGAGATAACCGACGCGATCCAGCATCTGATCGATGCCGGCCGAACCGTTCGAGCAGAGATGGTGTCGGGCTGGTGGAAGGACACGGGGCGTCCCGAGGATCTCCTCGAGGCGAATCGCATGATGCTCTCGTTGATGCCGGGCCGATTGGACGGCGCGGTGGACAAGGAGTCCAGGTTGCGAGGACCGGTGGTGATCGAAAGGGGAGCCAAGGTGATTCGCTCCGGGATCCGTGGCCCGGCGATCATAGGCGAGGATACGGTCGTCGAGGACTCGCTGGTCGGTCCTAACACGTCGATCTACTTCGGCTGCTCCTTGAATGCGAGCGAGATAGAGAATTCGGTCGTGATGGAGCAATGCGTGATCGACGGTGTGAAAGCGATGTCGGATTCGATCCTCGGCCGCAGGGTTGAGGTTCGCCGCCCCGAATCCGGCAACGCAATGTACAGGTTGATAGCCGGTGATCAGAGCCGGGTGGAACTCTACTAGTAAGCTTCCCTCATGAGCGATCAGATCGAAGACGTCTGGACGAAGCGACTGGCCGTTCATCCGGACGAGCGCGGCCGTCTGATGGAGATCATCCGCGTCGACGACGAAGGATTCAGGAAGTTTGGTCAGGTCTACATGACCACGACCTATCCCGGAGTGATCAAGGCGTGGCACCTGCATAAGGTCCAGGAGGACAACTTCTGCTGCGTCCGCGGGATGGTGAAACTCGTTCTCTACGACGGCCGCCAGGACTCCCCGACCAGGGGTACGGTCACCGAGTACTTCATAGGGGATCACAACCCGTTGCTGGTTCGCGTTCCTGCCGGCGTTCACCACGGCTGGAAGTGCATCTCTCGGGCTGAGTCGATAGTCGTGAACGTCCCGAGCGAGCCTTACAACCGCGAGTCGCCCGATGAATTCCGAGAACAGTGGGACTCGGCGGAGATCCCTTACTCCTGGGACATCGTCTTCCAGTGACCGAACCCTCCAACGTCCTCGTCACCGGGGGGGCGGGTTTCATCGGTTCGCACGTCGTAGATGCGCTCTTGGAGGCTCCGAACACTTCCGTGACGGTTCTCGACAAGCTCACCTACGCGGGAAATCGCGCGAACCTAGAGACCCACGACAAGGACGATCGATTCTCGTTCGTCCTTGGGGACGTCGCGGATCCCGAGATCGTGGCTCCCTTGGTCGCCGGCTCCGATCGCGTCGTTCATGCCGCGGCCGAGTCCTTCGTCGACCGGAGCATCAGCGATGCGGCCGTGTTTCTCGAGTCGAACGTGATCGGCACTCAGGTCGTGCTCGAGGCCTGCCGGGCAACGGGGCGGCCTCTGCTGTTCGTATCGACCGATGAGGTATACGGCTCCAACGACGGAGATAACTTCTCCGAGGACGACGCCTTGCGTCCGCGCAGCCCTTACGCGGCCAGCAAGGCTGCCGCCGACCTGCTCTGCGGCGCGTATGCCGCTACCTACGCTATGCCCGTGGCGATCGCCCGTGGCACCAACGCGTTCGGGCCGAGACAGCATCCCGAGAAAGCGATTCCGACCTTTGCGCTCGCCGCCCTGGAGAACCGCGAGGTTCCCGTCTACGGCGACGGTTCGAATCGCCGCGAGTGGCTTCACGTTCGCGATTGGGTAAGCGCGCTGCTGGCCGTTATGGAACGCGGCGATTCGAACGGCGTCTACAACATCGGCGGGGGATTCGAACTACCCAACTTGGAACTCGCCCGGCAAGTCTGCAGCTTGTCCGGCGCGCACGAATCGATCGTCTCCTTCGTGCAGGACCGGCCCGGCCATGACTTCCGCTACGGGGTGGACTGGGGCCGCCTCAAGGATCTCGGCTGGTCCCCCTCCATCGATTTCTCCGAAGGGCTCGCGGAGACCGTCGGCTGGTATCGGGAGCACGGGGATTGGGCTCGCGCGATGCTGGAGCGCGCGAACGCATGAAGCTCGCGGTCCTCGGCGCGGGCGGAGGTCTCGGGCGCGCGTTCCTCGCCCAGGTTCCGGGCCATCACGACGTCGGCGCTTTCGCTCACTCCGACTTGGATGTGGGCGATCACGACGCGGTGATACGGACGCTGGTGCCCGCCAAACCCGAAGCTATCCTGAACTTCGCGGCGTTTACGAAGGTGGATGCCTGTGAGAAGGATCCGGAGACCGCCATCCGGTCGAACGCGCTGGGCCCGCGGAATCTCGCTCTCGCCGCGCGTCGCTGCGGCGCACTCGTTCTCCACGTCTCGACCGACTACGTCTTCGACGGCAGCAAGGAGACTCCATACGACGAGTTGGATTCCATCGGTCCGCTGTCGGTGTACGCGCGAAGCAAGCTCGCCGGAGAGGAGTTCGTCAGGCGACTCCTGCCGGAGAGCTTCGTAGTTAGGACCGGCTACGTTTTCGGCGGGGGCACCGACTACCTGAGTTCCGCAACGCGGGTGCTTTCAGGAGGCGGTGAGGCCGGCGGGCTGTCCGATCGGACCGGGACCCCCACCTTCGTTCGGTATCTGGCGGCGCGCATCCTTCCTCTCGTGTTGTCCGGGCGATTCGGTACCTATCACATCGCCGGTCCCGAGCCGACCAGTTGGTTCGAAGTCCTAAAGCGCGTAAAGGCGCTAGGTGGGCTGCCCGGCGAAGTGCGGGCTCAGACGGCGGACGAACTCGGCCTTCCCGCGTTGCGCCCGCGCAATTCGTCACTCTCCAGCTTGTTCTCCCGCGATGCGGGACTCGAGCCGATGCCCGACCTCGATATCTCCCTCAAGGAGTTCCTGGATGGTTCCTGAGAGAATCGCGAAGGCCTTGCTAGACTCGCGCCGACGCCGCCCCTGAGGAATTAATCTTGGCATCCGTTTCCCGCACCGACGAAACCACCGTTAGGACTTCCGAGTCCCCTCGGTTCCGTCCCTTTACCCGGCTTCGCGACGTCTTCTCGTTTCGCGAGATCCTGATGAATCTCGTCCGCAAGGAGTTGAAGGTCAAGTACACGCGTTCGGTGCTCGGCGCTGCGTGGTCCATGCTGAATCCGGTTCTCTACCTGGCAGTTTTCTCGTTCGTCTTCGCGTTCGTGCTGCCCTCCAGGCTGCCGTCGTTCCCCGTATACCTGCTTTCCGGACTCGTCGCCTGGAACATGTTCAGCGGGTCGCTGACTCTCGCGGTGCGCTCGGTGATCGACAACACGAGCCTCGTGAAGAAGGTCTATTTCCCGAAGGAGATCCTTCCGCTGTCGGCCGTGGGCACATCTCTCGTCGACTTCGCCCTTCAGGTCGTCGTGCTGATCGTCTTCATGGTGATCTTCGGCTACGCCTTCCTGGGAGTGAACACGTTGATGTTCCCTCTTGCTTTAGTCGCACTCGTCACATTCACGACGGCGATCAGTCTTTGGGTTGCGGGGATGAACGTTCGCTATCGCGACACGCAGCACCTGCTGAGCCTCACTTTGCTTGCTTGGTTCTGGCTGACGCCGATCGTCTACCCGGCCAGCTTGCTCCAGGAGAAGCTCTCGGACGTATTCGGGATGAACCTGTTCGCGGTGTACCTGCTTAACCCGATGGCCGACATCATCTTCGGTTTTCAGCGGGCGTTCTATAAGACGGTGAGCCCGGTAGGCGAGGACGGCGTTCCTGTCCAGGTCCTCGTCGACATGAGTGACACGCAGCTGGCCCTCCTGCTCTGCGGAGTCATCCTCGGCTCCGCTCTCGTCCTTCTTGCCTGCTGGCGGACGTTCTTCCGAATGTCGGGAGACTTCGCCGAGGAGCTTTGATGGCCGAGACGGCAGTTGAAATCGAACACATTGCCAAGCGATTCAAACGGTACCGGGAAAAACCTACCTCGCTGAAGGCGCGGCTCATGCGTTCGCGCATCCGCGCCGAGGAGTTCTCCGCCCTCGAGGACATCTCGTACACGATCCGCCCCGGGACGACGGTCGGCCTGCTTGGTCCGAACGGGTCGGGCAAGACCACGCTCCTGAAGATCATCGCCGGCATCCTCCGGCCTTCCGAAGGACGGGTCATCACGCGCGGGCGCATCGCCCCTTTGCTGGAGCTTGGTGCCGGATTCCATCAGGAGCTGACCGGGCGGGAGAACCTCTTTCTGAACGCCTCGATCCTGGGGCTGTCGCGACGCGAGACGGAGGCCGTCTTCGACGAGATCGTGGCCTTCGCCGAGCTGGAAGACTTCATAGACACGCAGGTGAAGTTCTACTCGTCGGGGATGTTCGTTCGTCTGGGGTTCTCCGTCGCCGTTCACGTGAATCCCGACGTCCTTTTGATCGACGAGGTACTGGCGGTGGGCGACGAGGGCTTCCAGCAGAAGTGCCTCCGGCGCGTGACGCAGTTCCAGCGCGAAGGGCGAACGATCGTCTTCGTGACGCATGTGGCCGACCAGGTACGCCAGGTTTGCAGCGACGCCGTGATGCTCCTCGAGGGCCGTCTTCATGCATCCGGGGACCCCGACGAGGTCGTACGCGAATACCGCAGACAGGTACTGAAGCAAGAACTTCCCTACGCCGGTGAAGAAGGAACGAAGGAGATAGAGATCGTCTCCGTTGCGCTGGCACAGGGCGATGGCCGTGCCGGCGAGACGCTATTGTCCGGCGAGCCGCTGGCGATCCAGGTCGATCTGAAGTCACAGGCGCCCATCGAGGATGCTGTAGTCTCCTTCGCCTTACACGACCAGCAGAACCGCGTCGTCTACGGGGACAGCACGCAGCGAATGGGAGTCCGCCTGCAAGCCTTCGAGGGAAAGAAGCGCCTCAGATTCCGCCTCGGGTACGTGCCTTTCCTCGCCGGAACCTACAAGGTGACCGTCGGTGTTCACTCCGCGGATGCCAGCCGCGTTTACCACTTGCAGGAGGAGCGGTACGCGTTCGAGGTGCGCCTGGACCGGGACGTCAAGGGATCGCTCACGATCCCGGTCGAAGTCGACATCGAGGACCTCTGACATGCGCATCCTGCTCGACGCCACGTCGGCGGTTGATGAGAAGAAGACCGGGGTCGGCTGGTACACCTGGCACCTGATCCGCTGGCTGCCCGAGGTCGACCCCGAGACGACCTACCTCGCTTGGTACCTGCACTTCCGGGGGTTGTTCAACCGCCGGCGGTTCTTCGAGCCGCAGCCGAACCTGATCGAGCGCGGAACGGCTCTGCCGGCCAGGCTGTACATGAAACTGTCCAACCGGCTGGAGATGCCCCGAGTCGAGTGGTTCACGAAGTTCGACTCGTTCCTTGCGCCCAACTACATCCCTCCGGCTACGCGAACGAAGGGCCTCGTAGTTACGGTTCACGATCTCGCTTTCAGGATCCTTCCGGAAACCGCTCCCCACGCGAACAAGTACTGGCTCATGTATCTGGAGCGCACGCTGAAGCAGGCGGCCGAGATCATCACGGTGTCGCAGTCAACTAAGGAGGATCTCGTCGACTTGTACGGCGTCGATCCCGAGCGTGTGACGGCCGTGCACTCCGGCATCGATCTGGATGTGTTCAAACCCGTACCCGACGAGGTCGTAGGCGAGACCAAGCGAAGGCTCGGAATCGACGGTCCGTATCTGCTCTTCGTCGGTGGCATCGAGCCACGAAAGAACATCAGGGGTCTTCTCCGCGCGTTTTCCAGGCTCGACCCCGACGTTATGCCCAAGCTCGTTATCGCGGGGGCTACGGTTCCCTGGATACCCGGAGGCACGGACATCATGGATTCGGCCGTGCGGGCCCTTCCCGAGAATGTGCGCGACCGCATCGTGCAAACCGGTTACGTGAGCGAGGCCGACAAGGTTGCCCTGCTCAGTGGCGCGGAGGCACTTGTGTACCCCTCGATCTACGAGGGTTTCGGGTTCCCGGTGCTCGAGGCAATGGCTTGCGGCACACCGGTTTTGACCTCGAACATCTCCTCCTTGCCGGAGGTGGCCGGCGATGCGGCGCTGTTGGTGGATCCACACGAGACCAGCCAGATCACCGACGGGATGGATCGCCTCCTGCGGGATTCGGATCTCAAGAAGCGTTTGAGCGAGGCGGGACGAACCCGGGCGGGGCAATACAGCTGGCAGGAAACCGCGCGTAACACGGCCAAGGTGCTTCACCGTGCGGCAGAGCGAACATGAAAGCCGAGACCAAGGAGAGCAAGCGAATGTTGATAGCCACGATCCTTCTTTCCGTTGGGCTGGCCGCTGTGGCCCAGATCATGCTGAAGCGCGGCATGGTGCAAGTCACCGCCGAGAGCGGGGTGTTCAGCCCTGCTTCCGTTGCTTCCTTGAAATCCGCCGCCGGTACTCCGTTGATCTGGCTGGGTCTGATCGTCTTCGGCCTGTCCGCGCTCGTGTGGCTCGCCGTTCTGTCGCGAACGGACTTGTCCTTCGCTTATCCGTTCGCGTCGCTCACATACATCATCATCCTCGTCTACGGGAAATTCCTTGCCGACCCGCCCGAGCCCGTGACCGCCTTGCGCTGGGGAGGCGTGCTCATGATCATCGCCGGTCTCGTTCTCGTGTCGCGGACGGGCTGACCCCGGCCGGCGATGGCCCCCGATCTCGATGTAGTCGTCGTCAACTACAACGCCGGCGAGCACCTGTCCAAGTGCATCTCATCCCTGTATGCGGCGGCCGGCGATGCCGTCATGGACGTCGTGATCGTGGACAACGCTTCGGCCGACGGAAGTGCCTCGAAGGCGGTCGCAGCTCAGCCGGACGCGCGACTCATCGAGAACCCGGACAACCGGGGGTTCGCCGCCGCGGCCAATCAAGGCATCTTGGCCACCGGCGCGCCCTTCGTGTTCGTGATGAATCCTGATGCTGAGGTCGCGGCAGGAACTTTCCCGAGCCTCCTGAAGTTCGCGGCGGACCGTCCGAAGGCGGGGGCGATCGGCCCCCTTGTTCGAGACCCCGACGGCTCTATCTACCCGTCGGCGCGCCGTGTTCCGGGGTTCGTGGAGGCGGCCGGGCACGCGCTGCTCCAGCCGTTTTGGCCCGGCAATCCTTTTTCACGCGCCTACACGATGGCCGGATGGGATCGAAAGACCGAACGGGAGGTCGACTGGGTCTCGGGATCCTGTGTCCTGTTGCGCCGCGCCGCCCTCGACGATGCGGGAATCTTCGACGACGCCTTCTTCATGTACGCGGAGGATGCGGATCTCTGCACGCGTCTCCGGGAGGCCGGCTGGACCGTTCTCTTCACTCCCGAGATGGAGGTGACCCACGCCCGTGGTCTTTCCACGGCCGGATCGAGGCGAATGGTCTGGGAGCACTCGCGGAGCATCTATCGCTACTTCGAGAAACACATGGCGACTGGAGGCCGCCGCGCGCTTCTTCCGCTTGTGTGGGCCGTGTTATGGGTGCGGGCGGCCGTCGTGTCGAGGAGGTCCGGACGGCCTTGAAAGCTGTGGTGCTCGTCGGCGGCGAGGGAACACGATTGCGGCCGCTGACCGAGACGATCCCGAAGCCCTTGCTGCCGCTGATGGGCCGGCCTTTTTTGCACTTCGTCCTCGATCATCTGCTGGCGAACGGCATCCACGAGGCGATCCTCTCGTCGCCGTATCTCGAGGAGGCTTTTTCCCAGTTCATCGAGGACCGTCACGGAGATCCGAAGATCACCTGGGTCACGGAGCCCGAGCCACTTGGAACCGGCGGTGCCGTGCTGAATGCGTTGGACATGGTCGACGGTTCTTTCTTCGTCCTGAACGGGGACATCCTCACCGATCTCGATCTGCAAGCGATGCTTGCCTCCCACGAGGCGAACTCCGCCGCAGCGACGATCTCCACGATCCGGGTAGAAGATGCCCGGCCCTTCGGGCTGGTGGTCACCGGGGAGAACGCGCGGGTGCTGGAGTTTCGCGAGAAGCCCGCCGACCCAATGCCGGGGGACATCAACGCCGGCACTTATCTACTGGAACCCGAGGCGCTGGAAGGATTCCCCCGCGCCGTCGATCGCTCCATCGAGCGCGAGGTGTTCCCGAAGATGATCGAGCGCCGGCTCGGCGTCTTCGCATTCCCGTCGCAGGCATACTGGCTTGATCTCGGGACGCCGGAGAAGTACCTCCGCGCGCACTTCGACATGATCGAAGGAAAGATCGGGCCAAAGAGATTCTCGGGACCCGTGGTGGACGAGAGCGCGCGCGTCGATCGTCGCGCGCAGCTGGGGAGATGGGTTGTGATCGGACCCCGGGCAGAGGTGATGAGCGAAGCGGAAGTAGACGAGAGTGTTCTTCTCGAAGGCTCGCGGGTCGGTGCCCGGTCGAAGGTACGGCGCTCGATACTCGGGCCCGGTGCCAGGGTTGGGGAGGGCGCGCTCGTGACGAGCACGATAGTGGCCGAAGGCGCGGAAGTTCCGGATGGCGCGAGTGTGGTCGACGAGAAGGTTCGCGCAGGCAATTCCTAGGCCGGGATGTCCTTCTCCGGAGCGACGGAATCAACGCCGTTCCCGGTGAACCGCTGGATGAACGACCTCGCTATCGTCGTTGCCTGATCGGCGTCGACTTTCGACGGGCACTGCTGCCGCCGGTTCCAGCCCGTCAAGGCGAGCGCGTTGCCTTCTTGGAGACCGTCGTACGGGGCCATGATGACTTTGTATGAGTCGCGGGCGACCGGCTCCAAGGCCTTGACGACGTTCTCGGGCAAGGCCCCCTTCCCCTCGTCGCGATAGTAGATGACCACGAATCCATGTTCGAGGTTGTGGACGGCCCGAGTCTCCTGCATCAGCTCGTTGTACACGTGGGGGTCGGCCGGAAGGGGACCCGGATCGTGTGGTCCCGACGTCGGTGGCCTGTCGGGATAGTCGAACGGCTCATTCGCCGTGAGGTGGTTGCCGCCCAAATCTTCCCTGTTCTCAACATCCGTGCATCCCGCAGCGGTTGCTGCGGCCGCAGCCTCTTTCTCCAGTCTGCCCTGCGCCTCCTCGGCGGCCTGCCTGCGATTCAGGAAGAAGACCGTGACGGCCGCGATGCCACCGAGAATCACGGCATATCGAATCCCTCTCCGAAGCATGTTCTTGCGCTGCCAGCTCTTGAGTTCCTTCTCCTTGCGGCGCCTGACCTCTTCCTTGCGCTCGCGCCTTTCGGAGGGCGGACCCTCTTTCTTCGGGGCGACCTTGGTCTCCACGGCTTCGCCCTCCGCAGTCTCCGGAGGCGTGTAAGCGCGCTTTTTTTTCTTCTTCCTTTTCGCCACGGTGTCCTCTGTTCGTCCCCGCGCGGGGGAGGGCTCAGTCTAGCGATCGGACCCACCCGGCGGCCGGGTCACTCCTCCTTGGGCTTCACCGGGTATTTGAACTCGACGGGTTCCCCGCCGATTCGCTCGGCGAGCCTGGCGAGGAAGACGATCACCAGGACGCCTATTCCGGTGAGCACGACCGCGTAGACGAACAGCGCCGTAACCTCTCCGTCCGGCCCGAATGCGCTTCTGAAGAACGTGGAAAGGGCCTCGTTCCAAGCGAGCGCCACGACGACGCCGAGGGCGGTCGTCAGCAGCGAGATCACGGTCGCGACGAATTCCTTCGAGAATCGTCCGGCCCTTCGGCCGACGTGCTTGATCGGCTCCACCGGCAAGCCTTTGCCACCCTCTTCGCTCATGTCGGGCCTCCCTTCGAATGCGTCCAACGAATATATGGCTTCTGGGCTAGGCGAATCGGAGGAAATCGTCGAGGCCGAGCGGCGGTCGGGGCGGCGTTCCTTCATCGGGCGGAGGGCCGGCCGCGATGGCGCCCACAGGCAGCCATTCGTCGCCGAGGTCCAAGGCTTCCCTCGTCTCCTCCTTGCAGAAGAGCGTGGCCGAAACCCAGCACGAAGCGAGACCTCGCGCGTGCAGCGCCAGCAGCAGGTTCTGGATGGCGGCACCGGCGGAGAGTAGGAACATCTCGCTCTCAGCGCTCGCGCGCTCCTCGTCGGGATAGGAGTGCGCGCCCTGCATTCTGACCGCAGGAACGATGAGAACGGGGGCGGCTCCTAAAAGGGCGTCCGACTTCCGCAGACGGCGATCGATGACCTCGGCAGCCGTCCTGTCGCTTTCCAGATCTCGTCTCCACGCGGCCGCCATAGCGCCGAGCAGCCGCCTTTTCCCGGCGGCGGAGTCGATCGCCACGAACATCCACGGGCGCGAGTGATGTGGGGCCGGTGCGGTGCAAGCTGCGCGGACGGCCTCCTCTATGGCCTCGCGTGGCACGCTGCCCGGTCCGAAAGTGCGGATCGACCTCCGGGAAGCGATCGATTGAAGAGGCGACTCGCGAAAGAGGTCTTCTTCGGGCGGCCTGATGAGATCGGCGGCCGCGCCTTCCGCCCCCTCGTAACGAGCACCACGGACGATCGCGGCGGGAACGCCTTCGGTTTTTCCCATAGCGAGCCCGCTCGCGGCAGCGATCTCGTCCGCGAGCGCAACGACTGTCGTCTCGAGGGTGCGCCCGCGCGCGTCCGGGGTCCCGCGGAGGTCGACGAGCGCGGGGAGCCCTGCGCAGCCGATGGCTACGTTGACGACGCCCCGCCGCCAGGGCCGTCCGAAGGTGTCCGTTACGACGACGCCGACCTTCGCTCCTGTGGACTCGGCGAATTTCTTTCGGAGCCACTCGGCCGTTCCGTCCGGATCCTCGGGCAGCAGAGACAGGAACCCGGGGTCCAGGTTGGACGCGTCCACCCCCGCGTTCGCGCAAACGAACCCGTGATGCGTCTCGGCTATCACCAAGTCGCCACGGCGCGCGACGACCCGGCGGGTTTCGCGTTCGACCCACCGGTCTCCGCCCGCTGGCACGAGCCGTCCTTCTGCTTTCGAGACGACTTTTTGCGTTACGCAGACGACGTCGCCGTCGCGGACCCCGGTGCCGGCTAGGGCATTCCCGAGGATCGCGGCCAGGTCGTCGCCGGCCCGGATCTCCGGCAGGCCCTCGATGGGGATGACCTCGATCTTCACGGCACCATCTCGAGTGCGAAACGCGCCAGCCCCTCTGCCTTCGCGTCGTCGTCCATGATCGTGTCGGTGACTCCCACTCGAATGCCGAACTCCTCGATGCTCTTGGAAAGCTCGCGATCGCGGTCGTCGATCACCCACGAGCCGAGCAAGCCCTCGTAGGCCCGCGCGGCTCCCAGAGCCGACACCTCGAGACCAACGACCGGCATCAGCTTGTCCGCCATTCCGCGAAGAGGCGCGCCGCCGACGATAGGGGAGATCCCAACCACCCGATCCCTTCTTGCAGCCAGGGCCTCGCGAATACCAGGCACTGCGAGGACTGGTCCTATGGAAGCCACGGGATTCGACGGACAGATCACGATGGTCTCGGCTTCCTCGAGAGCCTCGATGACTCCCGGGCCCGGGCGCGCGAGCCCCGCGCCTTCGAATCGAACGTTCTTGATTTCGTCGCGCGCGCCTCGCAGAACCCAGTACTCCTGGAAGTGAAGGTCTAGAGCCTCACCTTGCTCGCCGACCGCGTCGATCCTCGTGGTTACCCGGTCGTCCGACATGGGGAGGATGCGGCTCCCGATCCCGAACCGCTCAGAGACTCGCCGGGTTACTTCCGAGAGTGTCGATCCCTCGGCCAGCTCGGCCGTTCGCGACAGGTGCAGCGCAAGATCGAGGTCCCCGAGGTTGAACCACGAATCGCGCGTTTCGAAGCGCTCACGCAACTCCGCCGCCGCCCTGAACGTCTCTTCGGCCCGCCCCCAGCCCCGCTCCCGGTCCGCGACTCCGGCCAGCCAGTAGGTAACGGAGTCCACGTCCGGAGAGATGTTCATCCCGTTTAGGACGATGTCGTCGCCGGTGTTCACGACCACCGTCACTTCCTCGGCCGCCATGACGCGGACCAGACCCCGAAGGAACTTTCCGGCGCCGACCCCTCCGGCAAGTGCGACCACGGTCATGAGGACAGCGTAGTAGTCTCCGCCCGATGCCCGCATCGACCGACCACCGGGTGCGCCGGGCGCTTGCCCGCGCCGAGTCCGGGAAGTCGTTGTCGGTCGAAGAAACCGAGGCCCTCCTCCTTGCCAGGGGCGAGGAGCTCGAACGGCTGTCGGCGCACGCCTCGCGGCTCCGGGATCTCGGCCGTGGCACAACCGTCACTTATTCCAAGAAGGTCTTCATCCCGCTCACCATGCTCTGCCGGGATCACTGTCACTACTGCACGTTCGCGAAGCCCCCGGCGAAGCTCGATTCTCCGTTTCTTACTCCAGATGAAGTTGTCGCGATCGCCGAGGCGGGACGAAAGCTCGGATGCAAGGAGGCGTTGTTCACGCTCGGCGACCGGCCGGAGGATCGATATCCCGAGGCCCGCGACTGGCTCAAGGAACGCGGGTACGCGTCGACCCTAGACTACCTGCGCGCGGTTTCGATACGGGTGATCGAGGAGACAGGCCTGCTGCCGCACCTCAACCCCGGGGTCATGAGCTGGGAGGAGATGGCGCGACTGAAGCATGTGTCGGCCTCGATGGGATTGATGCTCGAGACCTCGTCGGAGCGGTTGGCCGCGCGCGGTGGGCCGCATTTCGGTTCTCCCGACAAGCGCCCATCGGTTCGCCTGCGAACGATCGAGGACGCCGGACGCCTGGGGATCCCATTCACCACCGGCATCCTCGTGGGGATAGGCGAGACGCCTCTGGAGCGAGCCGAGTCGCTGTTCGCCATCCGCGATCTGCAGCGCAAGTACAGGCACATCCAAGAGGTGATCGTGCAGAACTTCCGTGCCAAGCTCGGAACCGCGATGCAATCGGCGCCCGAGCCGGCCGAGGAGGAATTCCTGGCCGCCGTCGGGACCGCTCGCGTCGTTCTCGGTCCTCGCGTGCACGTACAGGCGCCGCCGAACCTGTCCGACGAGCATCAGCGCGTGCGCCTGCTCGGATCCGGGATCGACGACTGGGGCGGCGTGTCTCCTTTGACCCCCGACCATGTGAACCCGGAGCGGCCCTGGCCGGCGATCGACGCTCTCGGGGCAACGACGGCCGAGGCCGGACTCTTGCTTCGCGAACGGCTCACGATCTACCCGGAGTTCGCCCTTCGTCCGGACCCTTACCTCGCCTCGAAGATGCGGGTGCCGGTCGGGAATCTGATGGTGAAGGACGGGCTCGCGGACGAGGAGGCCAAGCCGAGTCCGGTCCCCTGGCAGGACCCGGACGTCCATTGGAAGCCCCGCGACACCGCGCTGACCTTCGCCAAGGATGCCGGCGCCGGGCTCCGGGAAGACGCGATCGCGGTGTACGGTGACTTCGAGGAGTTGCCCGAAGCCGGAGACCGCGACGACCCCGTGCGGATCGGCGCGGACATCAAGGCCGGCCTTGCCCGGGCGGAAGCGGGGAGGCCCGTGACCGACGAACAGGCGCTGTCGTTCTTCGAGGCGGAAGGCCCCGCGCTGGAGGCGCTCTGCTCGGTCGCGGACGAACTGCGACGCGAAGCAGTCGGAGACGCCGTCACCTATGTGGTGAATCGAAACATCAACTTCACCAACGTTTGCTACGTGGGTTGCCGTTTCTGCGCGTTCGCGCAACGCGAGGCGGATCCGGAGTCCTACACGCTGACCCTCGACGAGGTGGCCGACCGGGCGGAGGAGGCCTGGGAGTACGGCGCGACCGAGGTGTGCATGCAGGGAGGGATCCACCCGGACCTTCCCGGCGATTTCTACTTCGACCTCCTAACCGCAGTGAAGGACCGTGTCCCCGAGATCCACATCCACGCGTTCAGCCCGATGGAGGTGTTGAACGGCTCGACCAAACTCGACATCTCGTTCAAGGAGTTCCTCGAGGAGTGCCGGCGACGCGGGCTCGGCTCGATCCCGGGGACCGCGGCGGAGATCCTCGACGACGACGTCAGGTGGCTCCTGACCAAGGGAAAGCTTCCGGCCGACACATGGGAGCAGATCGTCAAGACGGCTCACGAGGCCGGCCTCCCGTCCTCCTCGACGATCATGTACGGCCACGTGGATGCGCCACCTCATTGGGTCGCGCACATTCGCCGGATCGGTCGGATCCAGGACGAAACGGGGGGATTCACCGAGTTCGTTCCCCTCGCGTTCGTCCATCAGAACTCGCCGATCTATCTGGCGGGCAAGGCTCGCCCCGGACCGACGTTCGAAGACAACAGGCGGATGCACGCGGTCGCGCGAATCCTTCTGAACGGCAAAATCCCGAACGTTCAGGTCTCCTGGGTGAAGATGGGGATCGAAGCTTGTCAGCTTCTTTTGCGCGGTGGAGCGAACGATTTCGGCGGAACTTTGATGGAAGAGACGATTAGCAGAATGGCCGGCGCGGAGTGGGGAATTCGCTTGGAACCCGAAGAGATCGAACGCGCGATAATTTCGATCGATCGTGTTCCGCGAGAACGCACGACTGTGTACAAAAACGTGAAACGCGCGCATTCCGTTGTTTTTGCAGGTCAAACGCCACAAAACGATAGTTTTCCACCGCTGGAATCGCCGGTACGTCAATCTGATTGACGATCTTAGTCAAGTGAATTGACGTTTGAAGTTTTTCTTCTCAACCTCTTGAAACACATGTCATGCGCATTCACCATTGATAGTTGTGAATAAGGGGGGCAAAGTTTTTTCCGTTTACCCCTTGCATTTTGGGGTCGATCTCGCCTTAAATCACACTCATGTGATTTTGGGGAGGGGTTGCAGTGCACCACTTCATGCCCTGGCAGGAGCAGGCTCGCTGCAGGGAGTACGACCCCGAGGTCTTCTTCCCGGAAAAGGGAGGGTCCTCGAGAGAGGCCAAAAGGATCTGTGCGGACTGTCCGGTCCGCATCGAATGCCTCAACTACGCCCTGCGGCGCGACGAGCGCTACGGGGTCTGGGGGGGCATGAGTGAGCGTGAACGTAGACGCCTGAAGCGCATGGCGTCTTGACAGGCTGAAGGGAGGTGACGAATGGCCAGACGAAGGAGAAAGTCGACAGCGAAGAAATCGACTTCTAGAAAGAGGAAGTCGGCGCCGCGTAAGAAGGCGCCGGCCAGGCGGAGGCGTAAGTCCACCGCCAAGAAGTCGGGAGCGCGCAAGACGACGAGGAGGCGGCGGCGTAAGTCCACCGCCAAGAAGTCCACAGCGCGCAAGTCGACGAGGAGGCGGCGCAAGTCGTCTGCGAAGAGGAAGTCGTCGGCGAAGAAGCCGGCACGCAGGCGTCGGCGCAAGTCCTCCGCCAAGAAGTCGGCAGCCAAGAAGTCGACGAGGAGGCGGCGGCGCAAGTCCACCGCCAAGAAGTCGACGAGGAGAAAGTCGACGGCCAAGCGCAAGTCGGGCGCCAAGCGCAAGAGCACGCGGCGTCGTAGAAAGCGCTAGTTTCGTCGTCTCTTTGCATCAAGAAGGGGGGCCTCTTGTGCCCCCCTTCTTCCATTGGCGCGTGCTAGGCTCGCGGACGCACGACGAGCCCTCCCCACCCGCATTTAGGCGAGTCAAGACCTATGGCTGTTAGCGAAGCACCACGCCCTTCCGCCGTACGCGAGCGGCGCGCTCCTTCCGTTCTTATCGTCCTTGTGGCGAAGGATGGGGAGCCTTGGCTGCCCGCGTGCCTCTCCGGCCTGTACGAACAGACCTATTCGCCGCTCGGGATCGTTGCCGTTGACAACGGTTCGACCGACCGCACCCGTGAGGTCCTCGTCAAAGCCGTGGGGGAGAAGCGGGTCCTCTCGCTTCCGGCCGGCAGCGGACTGCCCGCAGCCGTTCAGGCGGCTGTGGAGCGCGAGGCTGCGAAGGCGGCGGACTACATCCTGGTCCTTCACGACGACACCGCTCTCGCGCCGGACGCCATCCAAAGAATGATCGAGGCCGCTGAGGGCCTCGAGGGCGTGGGAATCGTCGGGCCCAAGATCCTCGACTGGGACGAGCCTCGTCTGCTGAGGGAGGTAGGGCTCTCCTCCGATCGATTCGGCCATCTCTACTCTCCGTTGGAACCGCGGGAAATAGATCACGGGCAATACGACCGCGTACGGGAAGTCCTGTTCGTCTCCTCGAGCGCGATGCTCATCTCGAAATCCGCGTGGCAAAGAGCCGGCCTCCCGGACGAACGCCTCGGTTCTCACCACGAGGACCTGGACTACTGCTGGCGTGTGCGACTGGCGGGGTTCCGTGTCCTCATGACCCCTCTAGGCGTCGCACGGCATCGCGGAGCGGCCACCAGAGGTGAGCGCGGTGACGACGATTCGCTCTCCAAGGAACGCTATTTCGCGGAGCGCGCAGGCCTGGCAGCCGTTCTGAAGAACTACGGCTTGCTTTCCCTCCTCTGGCTCCTGCCGGCGTACGCGATTCAAGGCCTCGGGAAGCTGATCTCCTTCCTTATCGCGCGGCGGTTCGACGACGCGTATCAGCTCGTCTCCGCATGGTGGTGGAACGTCGTCCACTTGCCCAGCACCCTCAAGCGAAGGGCAAGGGCGCAGTCCGTCCGGTCCGTTCGCGATCGAGACATACACAAGTACATGGCTCCGGAGGGATTCCGGCTGAGGAGGCTCGTCGACGTCGCCGGCCGGATCGTTCCCGGGGATATCGAGATTCCCGACGAGGAGGAGGCCGGGCCCATAGTGCCTTTCCGCGAACGCGCAGCCTCCGCGGCTCAGTCGCATCCCGTGGCAGCTGCCTGGCTCGCTGCTCTCGTTGTCGGTTTCGTGGGATACCGGCATTGGTTCGGCCCGGAGGTTCTCTCGGGAGGGGTGCTCCCCGTTTTCCCGGACGGCCCGGGTGGATTCTTCAAGGAGCTGGCCTCGGGGTTCAGAACGACCTTGCTGGGCGGATCGGAAGCCGCCAGCCCCGCTCTCGGGTTGCTCGGCGGACTGTCCTTCATCCTGTTCAAGAGCACCACTCTTGCGCAGAAGGTGCTCCTCATAGGGATCGTTCCCCTCGCCGGCGCGTCGATGTATCGCGCGATGATCGAGGAAACGAAGCAGCGTGTTCCGAGCATCTTCGCGGCCGCTTGCTACGCATTGTCGCCTGTCGCGCTTTGGTCGCTGTCGGAGGGCCGCATCGGCCTGCTCGTCGTAATCGCGCTCATGCCGCGAATCGCTCAGCGTGTCTCGGCCGCATTCGGCCCGAATGGCCCCAGGAGGCAGCTGCGATTCGTCGTCGGGACGGGCGCCTTTCTCGCCGTCGGCATCGTCTTCTATCCGGGGATCGTCCTGGCTCTGGCGGTGCTCGTGGGGGCCGCGATATTCAGCCGCGGGATGAAAAGAGCGCGCGGTCTAGGGCTGTCGATCGGGTTCACGATCGCCGGCCTGCTTCTTTCGTTCCCGCTCGTCTTCGACATCGCGATGGGTTTCGGCCGCGGGCTCGGTTCGGAGATCGGGCGCCCCGATCCTTGGTCGCTCTTCCGCCTTTCGCTCGGGCCGGGGAAGGGAGACTGGCCGATCGCTTGGTTCCTCCCGGCGGCCGCGCTCATCGGGTTCGCCGTCGCCAGGACGGAACATAGGAAAACTGCCGACAGGTTCCTTCTCTCCGCGCTCGCCGGATCCGCCCTAGCGTGGGCGTCGGCGGCCGGCTACTTGCCCGGTCCGCTTGCCAACGCGCCGGCCTACGTGGTCGTGGCCGCCGTCTCATACGCGGGATTGGTCGGCATCGGCCTCGCAGGACTGTTCGGCAAGGAGCGCCAGCGATTCGGCTTCCGCGAGGTGGTGGTTGCTTTGATGGTCGCCCTCGTCGCCGGAGGCCTGGGTCTTCAGGGGGTCTCGGCCGCCGTCGGCGGCTGGGAGGTCCGGCCGGACGGTTTGCCGGCCGCCTGGCCGGTGGTCGAGTCGGGCGCAACGGGTGACTTCCGTGTCCTTTGGATAGGAAGCACTCCGGGGTTGCCGTTCCCCGCACCCGGGGGTGACCCCACGGGCAAGGTCGAAGCCGGCCCTGCGACGCTCAGGTACGCGGTGACCGATCGCACCGGCGTTTCCGCGCTCGACATGGGCCGTGCCGCCGAAGGGAACGGATTCGATGCGCTCGAGAGGGTGTTGCAGGACGTCCTTTCCGGAGCCAGCCGCCACGGGGGCGCGTTGCTGGCGCCCTTCAGCGTGCGTTTCGTCGTCGCGGGCGAAGGGGATCTGGCGACCGAGGTGATCGAGCGCTTGGATGCTCAGCTCGACCTCGACATAGTTCCGGCCGGCGGACTCGTCATCTATCGAAACTCGAGGGCGCTACCTGCCGCCGCGGTTATCGAGAACGAGGACTTCGCGAAGGCAACGCGCGGGGACGATTCGGCCGTCCTGGCCTCGCTTCCCGATGTCAGACCGGCTCCGATCAACCCGGTTCCGGGCGGCTGGGACGGCAAGTCAGAGGGGACGGGAGTCGTTTGGATAGGGGACCAGTTCGCTCCGGGATGGCGACTAGAAGCAGGGGAAGACGTCGTACCTGCGCATGAGGCTTTCGGATGGGCGACGGGTTTCAGCCTTCAGGGTGGGGGCGGCTCGTTCACCGTTCGCTATGCGGATCAATGGATCCGAACCGTCCAGATGATCGTACTGGGACTCCTTTGGCTGGCGACCGTCTGGATCACGAGGAAGCCGGGTCGCCGATGAAGATGCGCGCGATTCTTGCTCTGTTCGTCGTCGTCGCGTCGGCGGGAGCCGCGATCGGCCTCGAGCGTCTCGGCTCGAAGGCTCCCGGCGACTTGCCTCCGTCCGAGAGGTCCGCGACCGGGGGTTGGTTCTGCCCTCACGGAGGCGGGAAGGATTGGAACGTCACGCTCCAAGTCGCCAACCCGGGCGACGAGGCGGTTCGCGTTCGAACGACGACCTTCGCGGAAGACGGCGTCAGCGAGGTGCCCAATCTCGTATCCGTAGAACCCGGCGCCAATCGCGAGATCTCGGTCCCGTCTACAGACAAGGCCGCCTCTTCGTTCATCGAATACTTCGGGGGATGGGTGGGCGCCGCCTGGGTTACCGAAACCGACTCAGGTGTCGCGGCGGAACCTTGCCTTGCCGACGTCGCGGACGCCTTGTTCCTTCCCGACGGAACGACGGAGCGTGGCGAGAACGCGTTCGTCGTCGTCGTTAACCCGTTCGACATCGATGCCGTGTTCAACCTCACGATCCTGCGGGAGGGAGACGAGCCGGTCACGCTCGACGACTGGACGGGATTCGTCCTCAAGCCGCGTCACAGCGTGCTCTTCCACCTGAACGAGGCAGCTCTCGGTGCGCCGACTGCTGCGGCGAAGCTGGATGTGTCGCTCGGCCGAGTTGCCGCAGCGAGCATCGGGACCGCCTCGGGCGGCGGCATCCGAAGCGCGATCGGTATTCTCGGTCCGCCGCCGGCGCGGTCGATCATGTCGGGCGGCTCGGACACCGGCGAAACGCAAGTCATCATGGCCAACTCCACTCGCAACCGGGGGCGATTCGAAGTCAGGATCGTCGGATCCGAGAAGGGTCGAGTGCTCCCCGAGCAAGCGCGAAAACTCGACGCGAGGTCGGCACACAGCTTCCCGTTCGTTACCGAAGGGCCGTCGGGGATCGACGTCCGCGGGCGGGCCGGCTTCGGCGTGGCGGCGGCACGGCGCTCGTTCAGCGGCCAGGGCGATCGCGGCGCCACCTCGGGAGTGGCGGCCCCCGCCTCCGATTGGCTCGTTCTTCCCGCCGGCCTCAAGGGGCCGTTGGAGCCGAGGCTCGTGATCAGCAACCCGGGTGAGGAAGAAGCGGAGGTGACGGTGACGTTGCTCGGTGAATCGGGTCCCCTTCAGGATCCAGGACCTGAAACTTTCCGGGTTGGCCCGGGGCGAACGGCCGTTCTGCCCTCGAAGATCACGGAGAAGGCCTCTCGAGCGGCCGCTTTGGTGGAGGCATCCTCCGGAGAGGTTGTGGCGTCATTCGCGACCTACTCGGCCAACCGCAACGGATACGCGGTGTCGGCGGGTCTCCCGATTCCTGCCTAGGGTCTTGGCGGATTGGGTATTGCCATTATCATTGGTGTGTCCCGGCGGCCTCCTGAGTCCTGAAGGGCGGCGCCCGCGAACGGAATGAGGTCGAGAGTTGGCATTCGGCAGGTCTGAGCAGTCCGGAAAATGGTCCGGGAAAAAGAAGCTGGTACTGGCCCTAGGGATCGTCGGCTTTTTCTTGGTCATCCTCGGGGGAACGGCCTTCGCAGCGTATCGCTACGACCGCGCGACCATCGAGCGGATCATGCCGGGCATCAAGGTGGCCGGCATCGACGTAAGCGACATGACCAAAGCGGAAGCCGAAAAGGCGATTCACGAAAAGATCGACAGGCAACTCTCCCGCCCGCTGACGGTGAAGGTCGGCGAGGAGAACTGGAAAACCTCTTCCGCCGAACTTGGGACCAAACCCGACGTGGGCGTTGCCGTGAACAAGGCTCTCGGCGTCGCGAACTCCTATTCGTGGATGTCGCGCGTCTATCACCGCATCGCGGACAAGCCGGTGACGGCTTCATTCGAACTGGGATACCGGCTCGACTTCAGCACCGTCGAGCAATACGTGGCGACGATCGCGGGCGAAGTTGGACGGCCGGCGGTCAACGGCGGTTTCTCGATCGCAGGAAACGACCTCGAGTATCAGAACTCTAAACCCGGCCGCGAGCTGAAGGCCCGGGTCGGCATATTCCGACTTCGTGCAGCGCTTCGCGCACACAGGGCTTCGGTGGCGCTCCCGCTCGAAACGATCGAGCCTTCCGTGGGCGATGCCGACAAGCAGTACACGATCGCGATCCGCCTGTCGCAGAACAAGCTCTATCTGTACAAGGGGCGCGACGTCGTCAAGACCTACTCGGTCGCCACCGGCTCACCAGGATTCCCGACTCCCGAAGGTTCCTTCGAGATCGAGGGCAAGGATGAGAACCCGAGTTGGACCAATCCGGATCCGAACGGCTGGGGCTCGAGCATGCCGGCCTTCATTCCCGGCGGCGCTGGTAGCCCGCTCGGGACTCGCGCGCTATATCTGAACGCTCCTGGCATCAGGATCCACGGAACTTCGGACACCGGATCCATCGGCACCTATGCATCCCACGGATGCATCCGCATGCTCATGCCGGAAGTCGAGCAGCTCTACGACATCGTGGACATCGGGACACCCGTTCTGATCCTCAAGTAGCCGAACTCGCTCAGCCTGCTTGAGAACTACACCGATGTGATTTAGCATCCGGGCCGTGCGAGGTTGCGCGAAGATGCGATGCGGGGACTCGGCGGTCGCGACGGTGGCCCTCAGATATGAGCACCGCGAGGTGCTTATGGCAGATCTCCTTGCCGAGCCCGATCCCAACCTCATAGACCTCTGCAGCGACCATGCCGACGGCCTCACTGCCCCGATCGGCTGGAACCTGAGGGACGAACGCACGCCGGGTCACTCTGAGCTGCAGCCGGCGCCTCGGCCGGGGGATGCCGGGGACCCCCAAATGGGGAGTGCTCCGGACCTAGCAGGCCGGACTCGAGAATGAAGCCGCTTAGCTATGGGCCTAAGGCGTTCAATGGTCGAATATCTCAGTGTCATGGAAAGGCAGAGGGCGACGTGCCCGGCGTGTCAATCGGGAGAGCTTCTCTCGGTGACGATGAGCGTGAACGACCGAGACGTGTCGTTCACTACGTGTCACTCGTGCGAAGCAAAGTGGTGGTACCAAGACGGCGCACTCGTCCCACTCGCCTCTGTCCTCGACCTCGTAGCTAGCGACTAGCCTCCCGCCCGAGTCCGCGCAATCCCGCTAGGATCGATTTCCCGTGCGGGATCTCTCTCGAATATTCAAGGCGTACGACATCCGTGGTGTCTATCCGGACGAGCTCGATGAGGACGCTGCACGCCGCATCGCTGCTGCGTTCGCCGAGTGGGCCGCGGGGCCTTCGATAATTCTCGGGCGCGATTGCCGTCTTTCCTCGCCCGCCTTGGCGGCCGCTTTCGCCGAGGGCGCCAACTCCAGGGGCGCGGACGTCGTGGACATAGGTCTCGCATCGACCGACCTTCTGTCGTTCGCCTCGGGAAGCCTGAAGATGCCGGGCGCGATGCTGACGGCAAGCCACAACCCGCCCGAATACAACGGAATCAAGCTGTCCTTGGCCGGTGCCGTTCCGGTCGGTGAGGAAACCGGCCTGAAGGACATCCAAGCTTTGGCGGAGCGCGACGAGTATCCGCCGGCTCCGAAGCAAGGCGGGGTCGAGAAACGCGATCTTCTGGAGCCTTACGTCGAACACGTTCTCTCGTTCATAGACGTGAACAATGTGGCGCCCCTAACCGTCGTCGCCGACACCGCGAACGGCATGGGCGGGCTTGTGGTTCCCGCGGTGTTCTCGCGACTGCCGGTGAAACTGATCCACCTATTCCCCGAGCTCGACGGGACCTTCCCCAATCATCCTGCCGATCCGATCAACCCCGAGAACCAGCGCGACCTCAAGGCCGCGGTGAAGGAGCACGGCGCCGACATCGGCCTCGCGTTCGACGGCGACGCCGATCGCGTCTTCGTTGTGGACGAGCGGGCCGAGGGCGTAAGCGGCTCGCTCGTCACCGCTCTCGTCGCAGAGCGGATGCTCGAGAGATATCCGGGATCGAAGATCGTCTACAACCTGATCTGCTCCTGGACGGTGCCGGAAGTGATCCGCGAGAAAGGCGGCGAGCCCGTTCGAACCCGCGTTGGGCATTCGTTCATCAAGAAGATCATGGCCGACACCGGGGCGGTCTTCGGCGGCGAGCACTCGGGGCACTATTACTTCCGCGACCACTACCGCGCCGACTCGGGCCTGATCGCCGCGCTGATCGTCCTTGAGACCCTGTCGACGGCCGGGGTGCCGCTCTCCAAGCTGCTCCAGCCCTTCCGCCGCTACCATGCGTCCGGCGAGATCAACTCCGTGGTCACGGACCAGCAGGGAACGATGGAACGGCTCGCGGAGGTGTTCTCCGACGGAAAGCAGGACCGGACCGACGGATTGACCGTCGAATACGAGGACTGGTGGTTCAACGTGAGGCCCTCGAACACGGAGCCCTTGCTGCGTTTGAACGTCGAGGCGAAGACCAAGGAACTATTAGAGGAGAAAACGGCGGAGTTGCTCAGCCCGATACGGGGCGAAGGGGGAGAGTCGTGAGCATCGATAAGGAACTGATGGAGATCCTGGCTTGCCCGAGCTGTCGCGGGCCGGTCGGGGAGCACGAGGACGAGCAGGTGATCGTCTGCACGAAGTGCGGGCTGCGCTACCCGATCCGCGACGGCATCCCGATCATGCTCGTCGACGAGGCCGAGAAACCCGCAAAGGGAAAGAAGAAGAAGTGATCGACCTCGACGACCCGGCGGCCGTCGCGAAGGCCGACCCGGGGGAAATGCTCGCTGCGGTAGCCGCGCTTCCGGAAGACTGCAGGAAGGGTTACGAGGCCGGCCGCGGCGTTGCCGGGTTGCCCGACGCGGCGGACGTGCTTTCGATCACGCTTTGCGGGATGGGCGGCTCCGCCGTCGCCGGCGACATGGTTCGGGCGCTTTACATCGACCGCCTCGGATTGCCGATCGATGTGGTTAGGAGCCCGATCCTTCCCGAAGCGGCCGGGCCGCATTCGCTCGTCGTCGCGGCCTCGTATTCGGGAAATACCGCCGAGACACTCGCCTCCTTCGAGGAAGCGGTGCGGCGCGGGTGCCGGCTCGTGTCGGTTACTTCGGGCGGGGAGCTGGAGAAGCGTTCGAATGAAGCCGGCGTGCCGATGGTACCGATCCCGCCGGGGATGCAGCCGAGGGCGGCTCTGGGGTTCCTAGGCTTGGGAACTCTCGGCGCGCTCGAATCGATCGGCGTCGTCCCGTCACTCGGCCCGGAGGTCGACGAAGCCGCCGGAGTTCTCGAATCACTCGTTGCCGAACTCGGACCCGACAAGCCGTCGAATCCCGCCAAGGAACTGGCCAAGGCCATAGGGGAGCGGGTTCCGATTATCTGGGGCGCCGAGGGCATCGGTTCGCTCGCGGCGATGCGTTGGAAGACGCAGATGAACGAGAACGGGAAACGCCCGGCGTTTTGGTCCTCGATGTCGGAACTCGATCACAACGAACTGGCGGGTTGGGGAACCGATACAGGCGAGCCGTTCTTCCTGATCATCGTTCGCCATCCTGGAGAGGACCCGTCGATCGCGCCGCGGTTTCCCTTGAGCGCGAGCCTCGTGGCCGAGACCGCAGGCTTGGAGTCGCGCGAGATCCAGGCGCGTGGCGACTCGGCGCTTTCCTGGCTCCTTTCGCTGATCTTCTTCGGGGACTTCACAAGCGTTTACTCCGCGTTGCTTCGCGGCGTCGATCCGACTCCCGTGGACGTGATCGAGCGGCTCAAGAAGTCCCTCGCTGGTGCCTGAGCCGGCGAGCCCCGGCGATGACCGGGCAGAGGAGGGCGCGGCCGCCGTCCGCGAGCGAAGCGAGCTCGTCCCGGCCGCGGCCGTCGTCTCGGGATCCGGTCTCTCGGGCGCTTTCGATCTGATCGACAAGGAAACGGAGATCGACTACGGCTCCTTACCCGGTTTCCCGGGACCGACGACGCCGGGACATTCCGGGAGACTCGTACTCGGAAAGCTGTCGGGTGTTCCGGTCGCCGCGTTCCTCGGGCGCATCCACTACTACGAGGGGAATCCAATCCGCGACTGCGCCCTCCCGGTCCGGCTGGCACGCGCGCTGGGTGCGACGACCATGTTTGCGACCGCGGCCACCGGAGGAGTTAACACCTCATTGGCTGCCGGGACGATCGTCGTCGTGCGCGACCACTTGAACTTCTTGGGAGTGAATCCGCTCCACGGCTGGCGCACGCCCGAGGGATCCGCGCCGTTCGTCGACACGTCGGCCCTCTACGATCCGGCTCTGACCACCTTGGCGTTGGAATCCGCCCGGGAACTCGGCGTCGCCGCAACCTCAGGGGTGTACGCGGCTCTTCCGGGGCCGAGCTACGAGACGCCGTCAGAAGTCGAGTTCCTCAGGAGGTCGGGCGCGGATGTGGTCGGGATGTCGGTCGTGACCGAAACGATCCCGGCTGCGGCTCTCGGGATGCGCGTTGCGGCGCTGGCCGCAGTCGTCAATCCGGCGGGCGCCCGCATCGACCATACTGAGGTCCTGCGCGTGGGCGGCGAGGCGGCCGCGGGCATCGGCAGGCTGCTGGAGGATATCCTTCCCCGGCTCGCGCGTGAGGAGGCTGCGAATGGACTGTGACGTTACCGATCTCGGACTCGCCCCTAAGGGGCGAGAGCGGATCGAATGGGCCGGCGCCGAGATGGGCGTCCTGAATCTCATCCGCGAACGTTTCGATAAGGAGCGTCCGCTCGACGGGATCCGGATCGGCGCATGTCTTCACGTAACGACCGAGACGGCTAACCTCGCCGAGACCTTGAAGGCCGGAGGAGCCGAGGTCGCGCTCTGTGCCTCGAATCCCCTCTCCACGCAGGACGACGTCGCTGCGGCCCTTTGCGAGGAAAGCGGGATAGACGTCTTCGCGATCCGAGGGGAGGACACGGAGACCTTCTTCCGTCACATCGGCGCGGTGCTGGATCACCGCCCGCACATCACGATGGACGACGGCGCCGACATGGTTAGCGAGCTGCACAAAAACCGCCAGGATCAGATCTCCGATTTGATCGGCGGCACGGAGGAGACCACGACCGGCGTCATCCGCCTTCGTGCGATGGCGAACGACGGCGCGCTCAAGTACCCGATCGTTTCCGTGAACGACGCCGACACCAAGCATCTCTTCGACAACCGGTTCGGGACCGGGCAATCGACGATCGACGGCATCATGCGCGCGACGAACCTCCTGCTTGCCGGGCGCACGATCGTCGTGTGCGGCTACGGCATGTGCGGGCGCGGGGTGGCGTCGCGAGGGCGAGGCATGGGCGCCCACATCGTGGTGGCCGAAGTCGATCCGCTTCGCGCGCTGGAGGCGGCGATGGAGGGCTTCACCGTGATGCCGCTTCGCGAAGCCGCGCGCATAGGCGACGTGTTCGTCACGCTGACCGGCGATACCTCGGTCCTGCGGCGCGAACACTTCGACGCGATGAAGGACGGCGCGATCCTCGCGAACTCCGGTCACTTCGACGTCGAGATCGACATCCCTGCTCTGGAGGAAATGGCAATCGGGAAGCGCAGGATCCGCGAGATGGTCGACGAGTACAAGATGGCGGACGGGCGCAGGCTGCACCTGCTCGGCGAAGGGCGTCTCATCAACCTCGCAGCGGCCGAGGGCCACCCCGCCGCCGTAATGGACATGTCGTTCGCGAACCAGGCGCTGGCCGTCGAGTGGGTCGTGAAGCAAAAGGGCACGCTCGAGCCAAAGGTTTACCCCGTGCCGCAAGACATAGACACGGAAATCGCCCGTCTCAAGCTGCAGGCGATGGGGATCGAGATCGATCAGCTGACGCCCGAGCAGGAGGCATATCTTTCGTCGTGGGAGCAGGGGACGTAAGCGAGTTCCGATCCGCCGGCCGCGTGCTCTTCACGATGGGACTCGTGAAGGAGAGCGAGGGGAACCTCTCCGTGTTCGACGGGGAGCGCCTCGTCATCACGCGAGACGGAGTCTCGCTCGCCGAAATCGGTGAGCAAGACGTCCTGGCCGGCTCCCTGGAGGAAAGGCCCGACGGCGCGTCCTCGGACTTCGCGGTTCATGTCGAGCACTATCGAGGGCACGGCCCCGGAGCCATCGCGCATGCGCATCCCCCGGCCCTCGCTTCGGACGCCGGAAGCGAGGGGCCTCACGGCATCTTCGCGTTCGCTCCGACGCTCCAGGATGCCGTGGATGTAATCGTCGGCGGCACGAGGTCCGGCGAATGAAAGACGTGGGCGAGGACGCCGTTTCGATCAGGGCGCGCTTCGAGCGATTCCCGGCAACCGTGAAGGGCGCGTTCGTCGTTCGCGGCGAGGACGCCGACCCCCATCAGGTCGGCTTCAAGGTCGGGCGAATCGTTCGGATGGCCGGCAAGGAGAGCCGTGAGATCGCCATTCGCGAGGAGGTCCTGGAGCTCCCGCCGCATCAGGACGTGTTCCTGCCGTTCGAATTCTCCATCGCGGAGCTGGAGCCGGGCTGGTACGACCTCGAGTGCGACGTGGTGATCGACGGCTCGCCGGGAACGAGATCCGGGGGGAGAAGCTTCTCGGTCTCGTGGCCGCGCGGCTCGGTGAGGCGGGGGACGATCTCGGTGCCTTCGCAGATCGGCATCGACGGCACATCCGTGAGCTTCGAGCCGCTGGAATGTTCGGGCGATCACATCGAGCTTCGCTACAAGGTGGATCCTCCCGCGCGTGTCACCCTCAAGCTGCTCGCCGACGGCGAGCCGCTCGGTCAGATCGAGTCGGAATTCGACGAGGAAACCGGACAAGGCCGGATCGTCGCCTACCCGCTGATGCGCATGCAATCGAGGCTGGTGATCGAAGCGGCGAAAGGTGGAGAGGCGAGGGCTTCGCTGGCGGTTCCCCTGCGCTAGTGTCGTAGGTCCCGGCTATTTTTCGCCGGTGCTCGCTCGTTTGCTCGACACGCTCTTTCCCCGTTGCTGTTCCGGATGCGGAGACGGCCCGTGGCCGTTCTGCGACGGGTGTCGCGGCTCGCTGATCGTGATGTCGCCTCCGTTTTGCGAAAGGTGCGGTCGGCCGGCGGCAGCGGCGTTGGCGAAATGCGGCGACTGCCCGCCGGAGCCGGTCGAATCCGCCCGCGCGCCGTTTCTCTTCTCCGGTCCCGCGCGCCGCGCCGTTCACAGGCTGAAGTTCTCCGGGCAGCGCTCGATCGCCGGCGCACTCGGCGCAGCGATGGCGGCCGCGAACGAGGCGCAACCCGACGCCTTGACCTGGGTGCCGCTCTCGCCGGCGCGCCGGGCGAAGCGCGGCTTCGACCAAGCGAAGGCGCTGGCTAGCGCGGCCGCGTCTCACCTCGGTCTGCCCTCCCGGAAGATGCTCGTTCGCATAGCCGACCTGCCGCCACAGGCCAGGCGCACGGGTGAGGAGCGGCGAAGGGCGATGCGGGGGGCCTTTCGTCCATCCGGGGGCCGCTCTCCGCCGCCGAAACGCGTGCTTCTCGTGGACGACGTGCTTACGACCGGGGCGACCGCAGCCGAATGCGCGGCCGTTCTTCGCGACGCCGGCGCCGAGGAAGTGTCGCTCCTCGTCGCGGCCCGGGCACTCTCGAAATCGCTGCCGGACCGATGCTATGCTCGGTCGGGCTCTCGCCTGGGTCTGTGGTTGCCCGGGGAAGAAGTTCCCCGGTAGTCGATGCCAGTCGCAGGCGAAGCGACCCACGTAAGGCGACCCTTGGTTGCTGAGCATGGTGCGATTTAGATGTAAGACCTGCCCCGGAGGGGGAGCGATCCTCACCCGGGAGAAGGTGCTAAGCCGCCCTCGGGCGGTGATCCCCTCCGCAGGCGAGTGTGGGGCCAAAGACCAGGTCAGCCGGGCGGGAGTCCACCCAACCCCTCAGGACGGTCTCTGATGGAACTCGTCCTTACGGCTCGCGGCCTGCGCCTAACCGACGAGATTCGAAACGCCTGCGCAGAGAAGTTCGCCAAACTCGAGCGCCATCACCCTTCGATCGTCCGCATCGAGGTCGAGATCATCGCCGAGCGAAACCCCAGGCTGGACGGCACGAAGCGGGTCGAAGCCCTGGCGCACGTGCGTAAGAGGAGATTCCGGGCCCACGCCGAGGAGCGCGAGATCAAAAAGGCCCTCGAAAGGGTCGCAAAGCGCCTGGGGCGCCAGCTTCGCGAGCACAGAGACAAAAAAAGAACTCGCGCGGTGCATGGCTCGAATCGACTAAAATCAGCACGAACGAAGGGGGCCATATCTTCCTAGTCCAGAGCCCCCTCCGCGTGGGGTGAAGGTGGCAAACAAGCCCGCGAAGGACAAAGGCCCAGCCGAGACCCTCAAGGTCCTGATCGTGGACGATCACGCGCTTTTCAGGCGCGGTCTTCAGATGGTCCTCGAACAGGAGAACGACATCGACGTCGTCGGCGAGGCCGCCGATGGAGCCGAGGCCATCGAAAAGTCCCAGCAGCTGATGCCCGACGTCGTGCTGATGGACGTTCGAATGCCCAAGCGTTCCGGCATCGAAGCCACTAAGGAGATCCGCGATCTGCTTCCGCACGCGAAGATCCTGATGCTCACGATCTCCGACGAGGAAGCCGACCTCTACGACGCGATCAAAGCGGGCGCCTCCGGATATCTCCTGAAGGAGATATCGATCGAGGAAGTCGCGGACGCGATCCGCTCCGTGTGGGCGGGCCAGTCGCGCATCTCGCCTTCGATGGCGTCGAAGCTCCTCACCGAGTTCGCGGCCATGAGCAAGCGCGCCGACGAGCGCAAGCAGGTCCCGGCGCCCCGGCTCACCGAGCGCGAGATGGAGGTCCTGCGGCTGGTCGCCGAGGGCCTCAACAACCGCGACATCGGCGCCAGGCTCTTCATCTCCGAGAACACCGTGAAGAACCACATCCGAAACATCCTGGAGAAGCTTCACCTGCACTCCCGGATGGAGGCCGTGGTCTACGCGGTACGCGAAAAGCTCCTAGACATTAAGTAGCGCCACCCCCCGCTAGAATCGAACCAACGACCCCGAAGGAGACCGTTGGTCCTCGACAAGCTCAGCACCCTGGGCGAAGGCCGGAAAATCAAGAAGCTCCAGAGCGTCGTGGCCGAGGTGAACGACCTCGAGCCGGCCCTGGAGTCGCTCTCCGACTCGGATCTGAAGGCCAAGACCGAGGAGTTCCGCCGGCGCCTGGAGGACGGCGAGACCATCGACGATCTGCTTCCCGAAGCGTTCGCCGCCGTCCGTGAGGCGGCCAAGCGAACGATCGGCCAGCGCCACTTCGACGTCCAGGTCACCGGCGCGATCGTCCTGCACGGCGGCGACATCTCCGAGATGAAGACCGGTGAAGGAAAGACGCTCGTCTCCACCATGCCGGCCTACCTGAACGCGCTGGCGGGGGAGGGCGTTCACATCGTCACGGTCAACGACTACCTGGCCAAGCGCGACTCCGAGTGGATGGGCCCGATCTTTCGCGCGCTCGGGATCGACGTCGGCCTGATCCAATCCGCGATGAATCCTCAGGAACGCCGGCCCGCCTACGCGGCCGACATCACATACGGGACCAACAACGAGTTCGGGTTCGACTACCTGCGCGACAACCAGGCGATGCGCCCCGACGACATGGTTCAGCGAGGACATCACTACGGCATCGTCGACGAGGTCGACTCGATCCTGATCGACGAAGCGCGGACGCCGTTGATCATCAGCGGGATGGTTGCCGACTCCGCGAAGTGGTACCAGACGTTCGCGCGCATGTCTCCGCGCCTCAGGCCCGAAGAGGACTACGAGGTCGACGAGAAGAAACACACCGTCGCCGTTACCGAGAAGGGCGTGGAGAAGGTCGAGGAGATCCTCGGGATCGACAACCTGTACGAACACGTCCACACGCCGTTGGTGCATCACATGCAGAACGCGCTTCGCGCGAAGGAGCTTTACAAGAAGGACGTCGACTACATCGTCACACACGGCGAGGTGAAGATCGTCGACGAGTTCACCGGCCGCGTGCTGGAAGGCCGGCGCTACTCCGAGGGCCTTCACCAGGCCATCGAGGCCAAGGAGAACGTCAGGGTCAAGGAGGAGAACCAGACCCTCGCGACGATCACGATCCAGAACTACTTCCGCATGTACGACAAGCTCGCCGGCATGACCGGTACCGCCAAGACCCAGCTAGCCGAGTTCGAGCAGGTCTACAAGCTGGGCGTCGCCGACGTCCCGACCAACCAGGACATGATCCGGGACGACGAGCAGGACCTGATCTACAAGAGCGAGGACGCGAAGTGGAACTCCGTCACCGACGACCTCGCCGAACGCCACGAGAAGGGCCAGCCGGTGCTGGTGGGCACGGTTTCGATCGAGAAGTCCGAGCGCCTATCCGGCTACCTGAACCGCCGCGGCATCCCGCACAACGTGCTGAACGCCAAGAACCACGAGAAGGAAGCGATGATCGTCGCGCAGGCCGGGCGGATCGGAGCGGTCACGGTCGCCACGAACATGGCCGGCCGAGGCGTCGACATCCTCCTCGGCGGTAACGCCGAGTACCTGGCGCGCCAGGAGATGGCGGCGCGCGACTGGGACAACGACGCGTACCTGCTCTTCGATATGGAAGAGGACGAGCGCGCCGAATACGACGCCGAGTACGGCCCGATCTACGAGAAGCTGAAGAAGCAGACCGACGCCGAGCACGACGAGGTGGTCGAACTCGGGGGCCTGTACGTGCTCGGCACCGAACGACACGAGTCGCGCCGGATCGACAACCAGCTCCGAGGCCGGTCGGGGCGCCAGGGCGACCCCGGCGAGTCGCGTTTCTACCTCTCCTTGGAAGACGACCTCATGAGGCTGTTCGCGTCCGAGCGAATCTCGGGCTTGATGGAGAAGCTCAAGTGGCCCGACGACGAACCGATCACCGCGCGCATGGTTTCGCGCGCGATCGAGAGCGCACAGAGGCAAGTCGAGGAACTGAACTTCGAACGGCGCAAGAACGTCCTGAAGTACGACGAGGTCATGGACACCCAGCGCAAGGTCATCTACGCGGAGCGCCGCGCGATTCTCGAGGGACACGATCTGAAGGACGAGGCTCTGGAGATGGTCGCGGACGTCATCAACGACACGGTGAGCCAGTACGTGTCCTCGGATGTCTATCCCGAAGAGTGGGATCTCGAAGCGCTGATTACAGGGCTCGAGGCCGTGTACCCGACCAAGCTCAAGAAGGCCGACCTGGAGGACCTCGCCGATCCCGAGCAGGTGATCGAAAAAGTCCTGACCGAGGCGATCGAGTCCTACGGCCAGAAGGAGCAAACGGTCGGGGAGGAGACGATGCGCGAGCTGGAGCGTTTCGTCCTCTTGAACATCACCGACAACCTCTGGCGCGAGCACCTCCAGGAGATGGACTACCTGCAGGAGGGGATCCACCTTCGGGGGTATGGGCAGCGCGACCCGCTCGTGGAATACCAGCGCGAGGCCTTCCAGATGTTCGAGGAGATGAAGGAGGCCATCCAGGGGGAGTTCGTGAGGTACGTGTTCCGGATGGAACTCGTCCGCCGCGACGAGCCGTCGAGGCCGCGGCCCCAGCGCGTGAGGGAGTCGCACGGCGACGACGGCGAAGAGGGCTCCGGCGGCGAAGGCGGCGGCGGCGGGGGACAGTTGAAGTCCGACAAGGTCCCGCGCAACGCGCCCTGCCCGTGCGGCTCGGGCCGCAAGTACAAGAAGTGCCACGGGGCGACGGGCGCGGCCGGCTAGCTAAAGATCCAGCGCGGCCTTGAGAGCCTCGTCTACCTTCGACATCTGAGCCGGCGTCAGCGCGCCGACAGTTTGCACAAGCGCATCCTTGTCGATCGCCGCGATGTCGTCCGCGACCAGGAATGTGCGTGTGTCCGTTGCCGTCCCGGGCGGGAATTCGACGATCGAATCGATCTGAGGTTTCTCCCGGGTTGTCATCCTGGCCCCCAGGACGTCGCGAAGCTTGCGATTGCGATCGTTGTTGGACACGACCACGAACCGCTTGTTCTCCTTCAGGCCGGGTACGCGAACCCACCAGATCTGACCCCGGGAGGGCATGGTTGGCATCAGGGTTCGTCTGCCCAGCGCTTGGCGGCGTCCTTCTGGATTCCCCGCATGGTCTCGTCTCGCTCTTCGTCGGGCTCGCGCGCGATCTGCTCGTAGCCGCGAGAGTTGATCGCCGCGCGCATGAAGCGCCGAACCGCGAGCAGGTAGCAGTCCACGGCCTCTCGCATCACTGCCGAGGTGCTGGTTCCGATCGTCATCCGCTCGAGGGAGTGCCGGATGGCTTCCAGGATCGGGGCCGGGTTGATGAGCGCCGGCTCCTCGAGGACCTCTTTTAGCTGGGGAAAGACCGCGACTATGTTCTCGGGCAGATCCTTCAGCTCGCTCGCGATCTCGTCGGGGATGGTCGCCGTCACTCTGGCCACGGCCCGCCTTTCTGCTGCATCGGATGCGGCACCGACTGCAGCATACCACGCTTGGCGCCACCTACCTCACGGCTCTACGCGCTCGATCTCGGGGATCCGGTCGAAATCCTTGTCGAAGGAGACGACGGCGGCTCCGTCTTCCTGCGCCAGCGCCGCGACATAGGCGTCTACGAAGCTGATCGGATAGGCGGAGAACAGGTTCAGGGCGGCGAGCAGGCGCCTTCGACTGTCCACTCGGATGGACGCGGTTCGAAGCACGGAGCCCGAGGCAGCGGCAGCGGCCGCGCGGGGCAGGCGGAAGGTTTTCGTCAGCGCGAAGAGCAGTTCGGCGAAGACGACATCCGGGCAGTAAAGGCCGGTGGCCGAGCGCAGGAAGGCGGTTGCCCGCTTCGCCTGCTTCGGGGGACCGCCCAGCAGATGACGAAGCAGAACGTTCGTGTCGATCAGCGCCGGCGGCTGCGTTCCGTCCACCCTTCTTCGATCGCTGCCTCCTCGAGCTTCTGGATCTCCTTCCAGGAGAGTCCCCTGAGATCGGGCGGTAGCGGGATCGATCCCGCGAGATCCAGCAGGTCGGGAGCCTTCGCTATGACCGCGCCCTCGCCCACGACCCGGAACAGGAGGGAGTCCCCCTGCCCGATCCCGAGGGCATCTCTAACTTCCTTGGGAATCGTGACCTGTCCTTTCGAAGTGACGCGCGCAGGAAGGTCCATCGCTGCCTCCTTACTTCCCTGGCGAAGTAAGGATACCGTGCTGTGGTGCTCGCCTCCATCTTGGCGGGACCATATCCCGTGCCTGCGACATGCCGGCCGTAGAATCGCGGCATGAGCGAGCACACTGATCGGATCGAGAAGCTTTCGCAGCGCGTCGCGTCCGCGAAGGAGTTCCTTTGACGTCGACGACGCTCGCTCGAAGGCGGCCGAGCTGGAGAAGCAGACCGCAGACCCCTCGCTCTGGGACGACCCCGCCCGCGGTCAGGAGCTGACCACCCGGCTCTCGCGCCACAAGGCCGAGATCGAACGCTACGACTCGCTAGAGCGGCGCATGTCCGACCTGCGCGCGATGGACGAGTTGATCACCGAGCAGCCCGACGCCGAGATGGAACGCGAGCTGGCGAAGAGCCTCGACGCCATGGAGCCCGACGTCGAGAAGATCGAACTGGCGGCGCTCTTAGGCGGCGAGTACGACCGAAACGACGCCGTCGCGACGCTTCACGCCGGCGCCGGCGGCACGGAGTCGCAGGACTGGGCCGAGATGCTCCTTCGGATGTTCCTGCGTTGGGCCGAGCGCGAGGGTTTCGAGGTCGAACTCGACGAGCTGCTGCCCGGCGACGAGGCCGGGATCAAGAGCGCGACCTTTATCGTGCACGGGCCGAACGCGTACGGGCTGTTGTCGGCCGAACGCGGCGTGCACCGGCTGGTGCGGATCTCGCCCTACGACTCGGCGAAACGCCGCCACACCTCGTTCGCGTCGCTCGACGTCATCCCGCTGATCGAGGACGAGGCCGAGGTGGATGTCGAGATCGATCCGAAGGACCTGCGGATCGACACCTACCGGTCCTCGAGCGCCGGCGGGCAGCACGTGAACGTGACCGACTCGGCGGTGCGCATCACGCACCTGCCGACCGGGATCACGGCGGCGTGCCAGAACGAGCGCTCACAGATGCAGAACCGCGCGGTCGCGATGAAGATCCTCCTGGCGCGGCTCGCCGAGCGCGCCCGCCGCGAGCAGATGGAGAAGATCGAGAACATCCGCGGGGAGCAGCGCGGGATCGACTTCGGTTCGCAGATCAGGAGCTATGTGCTGCACCCGTATCGGATGGTGAAGGACCACAGGACGGGGGTCGAGATCAGCGACGTGGACCGGGTGCTGGACGGGGATTTGGGGAAGTTCATCGAAGCCGAACTCCGCCGCCGCGCAGGCGAAGCCTAAAGACTGCTCCCGCCGTCCGCTTTTCACCCGATCAGTCCGCCCTAATACAATCCCGGCATGGCTGATCTCGGCCCGCTCGAAGCCGCGACATGCAAGGACTATGTCTTCCCGAAACTACGGGCGGCCGGTTGGTCGGAAGAGCAGATCATCGAGCAGTATCCGGTTACGGATGGACGCATCATCCCTGGGCACAAGGGCCACCGACGAGAGAAGCCCCTACGTGCCGACTACTTGCTCGAGTATCGGCCGGGGCTGGCTGTTGCTGTCGTCGAGGCGAAGCGTGAATACAAACTCCCTTCCGACGGATTGCAGCAGTCGAAACGCTATGCGGAAATGTTGGACGTTCCAGTCGCCTACTCGACAAACGGCAAGGGAATCGTTGAGTTCGATTTCGATACCGGCGTTGAGACCGATCCAGACGAATTCAGTTCTCCCGACGCTACCTGGGACAGATATCGTCGGTACAAGGGGATTGTGCCGGCAGCAGAAGATGTACTGACACTTCCCTTCAACCGCGACCTGCGCCGACCGGACGGCGCCGTAAAAGAGCCCCGCTACTACCAGCGCGTAGCGATCGATCGCGCACACGCAGCGATAACTGCGGGCGACAAGCGAGTCTTACTCACGATGGCGACCGGGACGGGCAAGACATTCGTCGCGTTACAGATCGTGTGGAAGCTCTGGAAACAGGCATGGCCCCAGGGAAAGAAGCCCCGCGTCCTTTATCTAGCCGATCGAAAGGTCCTGGTCGACCAGCCCATGCAGCGGGAATTCAAACCGGTTTTCGGGGATGCCACATGGAAGATCAGCCATGAGCCAAAAACCGGGCGGGAGATCTACTTTGCCCTGTATCAGGCCCTGTCGGATTCCGGCGATAACCTTGGGATCTTCCGCGACTACCCGGAGGACTACTTCGACTTCGTTGTTGTCGACGAATGTCATCGGGGAAGCGCAAGAGACGGGTCGACCTGGCGGGGGATCCTCGACCATTTCTCGCCGGCTACCCAGCTGGGAATGACCGCCACGCCGAAATGGGATGACAACATCGACACATACGCGTATTTCGGCGATCCGCTCTACACCTACTCACTCCGGGAGGGCATCGAGGATGGCTTCCTGGCACCGTACCGTGTACGCCGGGTTGTACTCAGTCCGGACGCCTACGGCTGGGCGCCCGACGAGGGGCAGCTCGATCTGTTCGGTAAGGAGATTCCGCCCGACCTTTACACGACACAGGAGTTCGAACGAGTTGTATCGCTCCTCACGCGCACTGAGGCCGCAGCGCATCACCTAACCGATTACCTGAAGAAGTCGGATCGAATGGCCAAAACGATTGTGTTCTGTGTCGATCAGGAGCATGCGGATCAGATGCGTAGGGCACTGAACAAGGAGAACGAGGATCTAGCAAGTCAATTTCCGAATTACGTTGCCCGGATCGTCGCGGATGAAGGCGATGTGGGAGAGGAGCTTCTCGGGCGCTTTGCAGATCCCGAATCCGAGGAGCCCGTGATAGTAACGACATCGCGTCTGCTCTCAACAGGAGTAGACATGCCGACGGTGAAGAACATCGTTCTTTTCAAGCCGATTGGATCGATCGTGGACTTCAAGCAGATCATCGGGCGTGGGACTCGACTCTATGAAGAATCGGACAAGCTCAGCTTCGAGATTCTCGACTACTCGGGAGCGACTGCATTGTTCGAGGATCCCGAGTTCGATGGCCCCGCGGAAAGAGTGGCCATTGAGGAGATCGATGAGAGTGGAGATGTCCAGGAAGAACAGGTTGTCGCAGAACCAGAGCCGGCTTTCGGAGATGCGGGGGAGGTGACAGAAGAGGAAGCAGCGGGAGAGGCACGCGAGAAGTTCTATGTGGATGACTCCCCGGCTTACCTGGTGTCGGAGGGCTACAGGATCCTCGATCCGAAGACGGGCAAGCTCAAGCTCGTCGAGTACACCGACTATGTAAAAGAGCAGGTACGGAAGCTGTTCGGTTGGCAGGGGGAGTTGTTGGAGCGCTGGCGGACGCGAGAAGGGCGCACCGAGATTAGAGAGAAGCTCAAAGATCGGGGAGTCTTTCTTGAGGAGGTCGCCGAACGGTCTGGGTTGCAAGACCTGGATCCCCTCGATGCGCTTGCCCATCTCGCCTGGAACAGTCCTGGCACTAGCCGGCGTGACCGGGCGCGGCGGCTTCGCAACGAGCACGGAGACTTTCTGTCGGAGTTCCAGCCTCATGCCAGGGAGGTGCTGGAACTGCTCCTGGAGAAATACGCGGAGTTCGGGATCTCCCAGTTGGAGGAGCCTCTTGATGTGCTCGAGGTGCCCCCCCTGCGGGAGTTAGGGACCCCCGTCGAGATCGCGGGTCGGTTTGGGGGAGGCGGGGAGCTGAGATCCGCAGTCGACCAGCTCGCTGCCCTGCTCTACGCTGCCTGATTCGGGCGCCTTGATACTATATGGAAACTATAGTTTAGCGTTAGACCTAGGCATGGAACTAAAGATGCGATATAGTATCGGGTATGAAGGCACAAGATAGACGCGAGCTTAGGAGACGCCTCTTCCAGGTAGCCGGATCGCAATCCGGCCTCTTCACTGCTGCCCAGGCTCTTAATGCCGGCTACTCATACGCTGCCCAGAAGTACCACGTGGATCACGGGAACTGGAAGCGGGTGGACCGCGGGATTTTCCGGCTCCCCGAGTGGCCCCTGGAGCGCCATGAGGATCTCATCCGGTGGGTGCTGTGGAGCGGTGGTAAAGGGGTTATCTCCCACGAAACGGCGCTTTCGGTGTACGACATCGGCGATGCGGATCCAGTCCGCGCGGACCTAACCGTACCCCCGTCGTTCCGCAAATCAGCGCCGGGCGTCAAGCTTCACCGAGGGGTGATCCCCGACAAGGACATAACCCATCTGGAAGGAGTGAGGATAACCACTGCGACGAGAGCGATCCTGGACGCTGCCTCCGGCTATCTAGACGGCGACCAGTTCGCCACCGCGGTCTCTGACGCGATTCGTGTCGGTAAGACTTCGCGGAGGGAACTGCTCCAACGAGCCGATGCGTTCGGCGCCGAGGCTGCTCTTCGCATCGAGCGAGCGCTAATGGATCCGGCGGCCTAAGTGGAGGCGTACAAGTCTCCGGGTGCTTTCCGAGACGCCATTGAAGACCGGCTTAGAGCCAGGGCCAAGGATAATTCGCAGCTCGAGCGACTGCGCAGGATGGTGGTCTTTGATCGCATGCTTGCCCGTCTTGAAAAGGACGCGCCGGGTCGCTGGGTCGTGAAGGGCGGAACCGCCCTTGAGATACGCATGCCCGGACGGGCCCGTCGCACCCGAGATCTCGACATGGCGATTCGAGAAAACGTAACCGACGGACAAGTTGTCAAGGACGGCCTTGTCGGCGCTCTATCGGTTGACCCGTTCGGGGATTGGTTCGGATTCGAGGTCCCAGAGCCCTTGTCACTGTCCGATGACGAGGGGGGGAGGCCAGGGTGGCGCTTCGCGGTGAACTGTCTTCTTGCGGACAGAACCTTCGCGAGAGTGAGGGTGGATATCGTGGCTAGGGCTGATGAGATCTCAGCCACCGAACGGGCAAAGGTCACCGAGTTGCTCGAATTCTCAGGGTTGCCTCCAGCCGAGGTCGAGGTGGTTGAAGCCGGGCAGCAATTTGCGGAGAAGCTGCATGCCTACTCGAAGTCATATGGAGAACGGCAGAACACGAGAGTTCGTGACATGGCCGACATGGTTCTTCTTGTGGAGGAGGGGCTATTGCCGGACCCGCAGCTTTTCTCGCAAGTGGAGCACGTGTTCGATGTGCGGGCAACGCATCCAGTCCCGCTTGAGTTTCCGGATCCGCCGCCCAACTGGGAGGGGCACTACGAACAGATCGTGGAGGAGCTTGATGTTCGAGCCAAGAAGCTGGATCAAGCTGTCGATGAGATCGGTGCCTTCTGGGCTGCGACTGTGACGGCAGGCAAGGAGTAGGCGATGGCCAAGAAGAACACCACCACGAAGACGACCACCACCGCGAAGAAGAGGACGACGAAACCGACAACTCCTCAGGCGAGGCTTGCATCCACGATCAAGCGTGCCCGCGACATCATGCGCAAAGACGCGGGGCTAAATGGGGAGACAGACCGCATTCCGCAGCTCTCGTGGCTGCTCTTTCTGAAGGCTTTCGACGCGCACGAAGCACAACGGGAGGTGACTGACAGCTCTTTCCGTCCCGCAATCGAAGCCCCATTCCGCTGGCGGGACTGGGCCGCCGATGAAGTAGAGGGCCGCACCGGGGAGGAACTACTGAGCTTCGTCACCGGGGAACTGCTCCCCTATCTGCGGGGCCTCACCGGCACAGCCGACCGCGATCCGCGCGACGTCCTAGCGGCCGTCTTCAAAGAGACGCACAATCGGATGCTCTCGGGCTACCTACTCCGCGACGTCATCGACTCCGTGAACCAGGTCCACTTCGAGTCTTCCGACGACATCCACACCATGGCATTCCTCTACGAAACCATGCTGCGCGAGATGCGCGACGCCGCCGGCGATTCCGGCGAGTTCTACACCCCTCGGCCCCTCATCCGCTTCATCGTCCAGGAGGTTGACCCAAAGCTGGGGGAGACCGTCCTAGATCCGGCGTGCGGCACGGGCGGCTTCCTCGTCGAGGCACTCGAGCACATGCGCCCGAGTGCCAAGAGCGTCGAACAGTGGCATGCACTCCAGGACAACCTGCGGGGCATCGAGAAGAAGCCGCTGCCCTACCTGCTCGGGATGATGAACCTGCTCCTGCACCAGGTCGAGCAGCCGGCGATCGTGCGCGATAACGCGCTCGCGCATCCCGTGACCGAGATCCGCGAGGCGAACCGGGTTGATGTTGTCCTCACGAATCCTCCATTCGGCGGTGAGGAGGAGAAGGCCATCCAGCAGAACTTCCCCGCCGGCACGCGCACTGCGGAGACGGCGCTTCTCTTCCTCCAGCTCATCCAGCGCTCTCTGCGGTCGGGTGGGCGCTGCGGCATGGTCGTGCCCAATGGGCTCCTCTTCGGCGACGGTGTCGCGGCGCGCCTCAAGGAGCAGCTCATGAAGGAGTGCAACCTGCACACGATCGTGCGGCTGCCGTCGGGGGTGTTCGCGCCGTACACCGATATCCCGGCGAACCTGCTGTTCTTCGAGAAGACCGGCCGCACGAAGGAGGTCTGGTTCTACGAGATATTCCCCCCCGAGGGGAAGAAGAAGTACGCCAAGACGCGGCCGATGCGTTACGAGGAGTTCGCCGAGTGCCAGGCCTGGTGGGGTGGCGCTGAACGAGCAGGACGCGAGGAGAACGAGCATGCCTGGCGGGTGCCCCTCGCCGACATCGAGGAGGGCGGATACAACCTTGACCTCAAGAACCCGCGTGGTCCCGAGGATCTGGCCCACCGGCCGCCCGCCGAGCTTGTCAAGGAACTGATAGAGACCGAGCGCGAGATCGAGGGTCTCCTGGAAGAGATCCAGGGCGCGCTGGAGAGAGCATGAGCCGTTACCCACTCTTGCCGCTGAGCGACGCTCTCGTGTCGGCGAATGACCAAGTCAACGTCGAGCTCACCACCGCGTACGAAGTAGCCGGTGTCCTCGGCTTCGGGAGAGGTCTTTTACGACGGGAGTCGATCACCGGCGCTCGGACCAGCTACAAGGTGCTTCACCGTCTTCACGCAGGGCAACTTGTCGTCAGTCGTCTCAAGGCATTCGAGGGCGCCATCGCCGTGGTCCCCACCGAATTCGATGGCACATTCGTTTCCCAGGAGTTTCCGACGTTCGACCCAGTCCCCGGCCGTTGCGACAGTCGCTACCTCAGCTTCCTATGCAGGTGGCCGACTCTTTGGGACCAACTACGCCAGCAGTCGCGCGGCATCGGGGCCCGCCGCGAGCGCGTCCACGCGGACGATGTGCTCCGGCTGCGGGTCCCGCTCCCCCCGATCGACGAACAACGCCGCATCGCCACCCACCTAGACAAGGCGGTGCAATCCCTTGCCGCCGCCAAGGTCGCCAGCTCTCGCCAAGGCGAACTACTGCGGGCGCTGATGCCTTCGATTCTTCGTCCTCTCGCATCCGCCAACGGCGGACGAAACCTCAGGTTCGGGGGCGACATCGAGGTCGCTTCAGGGGGCACACCCTCCACCTCCGATCCGGAGTGCTGGGATGGAGACGTCGTATGGGTGACGCCGGCGGATCTGGGGAAGCTCAAAGGGAGAGACATCCTCGACAGCGAGAGGCACATCACCGAAGCGGGCCTGGTCCGATCATCCGCACGCCCCGTGCCAGTCGATTCCGTGGTGATGTCGAGTCGCGCCCCGATCGGGCACCTCGGGATTGCGCGAGTCCCCCTCGCCACTAATCAGGGGTGCAAGATTTTCCTTCCGCACCCGGAGGTCGTGTCCGAATACCTGTACTTCGTGCTCCGAGCGCGCATGGACGAGATCGCCAAGGCGGGATCCGGCACGACCTTCAGCGAAGTCTCCATGAGGAAGCTCGCGGAATTCTCCGTCGCTGTGCCGACACTCGACGAGCAGCGCGAGCTCGCAGCAGAGATGGCCTCACTCCAGGACGCGGGGGCGGAGTTGCGTACCAGGTGGACGGACGCAAAGCGGCTCTTGGAGGCCCTCCAGCCCTCGGTGTTGAATGACTCATTCAGTAGCTAATCCCGGTGGAGTGGTTTCAGGAGGGGTTCATTCCCCTTGATCTGCGCGAGCCAGTCCTGGAAGTTCAGCTTGAGGCGGTCTACGTCTCTCTTCTGAAGAGGATTCATGTGAGCCACAACGTTCCGCGACGCCTCAATCGTCTCGATGAGCGCTGGAAACCACTTGTCGCTCGGGAATAGCCGCTTAAAGATTGGCCATGCCTTCTCGCTTCCGGCGATTGAGGCGAGGTCACCGATGTTTGTGTAGTAGATCGGTCCAGCCTTCCTGCTGCTGTGGTATCGGTTGCGGCCTTCGGCGACCGTGTTGCACTCGACCGTATTCCGCACATCTCTACTGACCACCTTGGAGTCGTTCCACCAATCTTTCCCAACCGAGGCAGTGAGGTGCCCGTCGATGAACTCCCGGACGGAATTCTCAAAGGCGTAGAGAATTGGGTACGTAGCACCCATCCTCTCGACTTCCGCCAGCCGGGCGGGCGACAGGGCAGCCTCTGGGATCTTGATCTTGTCTAGATGGACTTCCCTGACGGTGACGGTGGATGCACGCTCCCTGGCGTCATGCCCGGTATGTGGGACTACGCTGGATGCCGCTGACTCCTTTACCGCGAGGCGCTGCTCGGCCGCCGCAACCTGGTCGAGGACGTCAGCATCGAGGAACTTGTGGAGCGGGACACCAAACCGCTGAGCGATCACATAAGTGGCGACGTCCAAGGGCATGGGAACCAGCTGTTGCAGGCGCTTCCGGCGTTGCTGAACAGCCTGTGGGCTAACCGGATGTTTCCCTTTTCCCGCCAGGGCTTGACGCAGCGCCGCCATGACTTCGGGGCTAGTCTTTTCAGCCATTACTCTTCGATGTCTTGCCACGACTTTTCTTCGCCGTAGCAAGAGCAACGTTCACAGTGTTGGATGTCGTGCCCAGCAGGTCTGCGATACGCGACGGGCCAAAACCAGCCTTGTTGAGCTCCAGAATCGCGTCCGTCTGACTCGCGGCTTCGCGTCGCAGCTGGATTATTAGGAGACGAACGATCTCTTCCTGCGGGTCCATGCTTTGCGCGGGCACTTTTAGCGATTCCCTTTCTTGCGCTCGCGGGAGAGCGCGGCGCGAACTGTCGCGGGCGTCGTTCCTACGACGTCGGCGATGAGATCGTTGTCCATGCCAGCACGACCAAGGACGACAATCGCCTCCGCCCTCTTACGTTCACCGACGAGCTGAAGGGCGGACAGGCGAATCAAAATATCCAGCTTCTGTCCCTGATCCTGTGCGCCTCCCATGTCAGTTCCCCTTCCCGCCCTTTGAGCCTTTGTTTGCTTTGGCCTTGCGTCTCGCCAGTACGGCGAGCGACTCCGGGCTGCTTCCTACGACGACCGCTGCCTCCTTCCTCGGAAGGCCCAACCCCATCAGGAACTCCGCCTGCTCCAAGATCGTCTTTCCGGTCATGTCGGCGAGATGCAATCCCAGATAAGCCAGCATCCGTCCGGTGAACGGTCCCCAGTCGAAGTCTGTGTCTTGCTGTCGTGCCATCTAAACCTCCGAGATCCGGCGAAGACTTAGAGATTACACCTGTGTCGTTCGATCTCGCAAGCCCTCTGCACGCGCGCTAGAATGCCGTTTGAGCTGCGGCAATCCGATCCTGCTTCTCCAGCCGATATCTCCCGCAGGCGCTGGTGAAGCACATCCGACTAAGTCAAGGCGCCTGCCTGAGCGGTCGACCATCGGCCTCCCCCGACGATGACGTGGCCGAGTAACCGCACGCCTGTAGCGGTCGCAGCCTTAGCGAGGTCTGAGGTGACCCGCGCGTCCCGCTGGCTCGCCTCCGTATGTCCCGACGGATGGTTGTGCGCGACCGCGAACGCGCGGCCGTCGTTCACGAGGACCGCGTTGAGGATCTCGCGCACGGGTAGCATCGCGCGGTCGATCGACCCCTCGCTCACGCGCACGACCTTCTTCAGGCGGTTCGCGCCGTCGCACACGAGCACGATCACGCGCTCGCGCCGGAGCCCCTGGAGCTCCTGAGCGGCGATGCGCGCGACATCCGCCGGGCCGCGCAGCCTCAGGCCGGAGCCGTCCACCTGCTCCGCCCGCCGCCCGAGCCTGAAGGCGGCGATGAGCGCCGCCGCCTTCGCCTCTCCGACGCCGGGCCACCGGGTCAGCTCCTCAAGCCGCGCGGCTGCGATCGCGTGGAGCGAGCCATATTCGGCTAGCAGCTCGCCCGCTATATCAAGAGCGCTGGCTCCTTCGCGCCCGTTGCGGAGAACCAGCGCCATTAGCTCGCGGTCGCTTAGTGCCTCCGGCCCCAAAGTGGCCATCCTTTCCCTCGGGCGCTCGTTCGCCGGCAGGGAGGCAAGGCGGGCCGTGGACTTGTTCATGATCCGGACGTTATCGCCGGGTACCGACACCGCAGCGACGAGTCTTGAGGTCGAACACCTGTTCGGTTAGACTGATACATGCCACGGGGTCTGGTCCCCTGGCAGGGAGCAAGGAGGCATGAGTGGCAAAATCGAAGATGATCGGTAGGCGCTGGACCCTCTCAGAGGAACAGCGGTTGCAAAGGGAGGCCAGCGGGAACACGCCCACGAGGGTTATCGGCGTTCACCTGAAGCGATCAGAAGACGCGGTTCGGAGCAAGGCCTCGGCGCTTGGCATTTCCCTAAAGCCGACCAATCAGCCGCCCTACGGCTCGGGCGGGAAACGACGGAAGTAGGCCGTGTGCTTGCCGGCCATGAGTAACGCCATCTGCCCGGGTAAGGATCAGGCCGAGAGCATCTACGCGGGATCTCCGTATGCGAGGTCCACGCGATGGTCCCCAGGAGGGACGGGCGCCGCTTGAAGTGACCCGTTGACCTTCAGAAGCCCTGTTGGCTTGCCGGCCACGATTTCGGTCCAGCCTTTGTCGTAGGCGTTTCGGATGACTACCAACGACGGCGCGGTTGCGTGCACCGTTAACCGAATCTCTTCGGGCGACACTTGTTCGTACTCCACGGTTCCGGGCAGTGCATCACGCGTCGGTTCGATTCCTGGGTCCTCCGTGAGCACCGCGGTTTTTGCCGGGTCGAAGCCGGGTTGTGTCACGATCTCCAACGCTTCCTCCTCGCTGCCCACCACCACCCAGTCGGTCACAACCGACGCTCGAGGTTCCGCATTCGTGATCTTCCACAGCGCGAACGGTCCTTCGACCACCACGCGAGTCGCCTCGATCGGCGGCTCGAGCGCCGTCGGCACCACCAGGTACCGCACCCCGAGCAGCCGCACATCCTCGAGCGACGGGTCCTGGATCAGCGACGCGTTGTAGAAGATCGGCAGGCGGTTCGTCGCGCGGATGAACGACCAGTACCCCGGCAACTGCACCGGGTTGTAGCCGAGCGCGTCCTCGATCCCGAACAGCATCCCGCGCCCGTTGAACAGCGCCGGCCAGTCCTGCTCCTGCTGGCGGAAAAGGTATCCCTTCACGAAAAACGCCGTCGGCGGCGCCCAGGTCATGTACCGGTCCTCGGGGTGCTTCATCAGTTCGCGCGCGATCGGGCCCGGCGTTAGGTATTCGTCCACATCGACCGTCGGATACCGAAGCGGCCCGGGGATGAGCGTCTGCTCGGCCGTGATCCACGGGCCCTTGTGCTCGAGGCCGAAGTACACCGCGCCGCCCTCGTACATCGACGAGAAGAGCGCGCTTGCGAGGAGTTCGACCGCCAGCACGCCCGGCACCGCGATCCTCGCCCACTTTTTCCCGCGTGCCAGGGCGATGAGCAGTGGGATTGCGATTGCCGCCCCGACGGCGAACAGGATCAGGCGTTTCGGGAACGCGCCGAGCGCGAGCGGCAGTAAGAGGAACAGTGCCACCGAGGCGCCGAGCCACTTGTAGAGGCTCCTTTTCTCCGGCGGCCGGTCGAGGAACCCTTGTACGCCGAGCGCGCCCAGCACCGGGACGGCTAATAGGAGGAGATGTCTTAGCCGCGCGGGGTTGTGAAGGTAGGCGTCGCCGAAAGGTAATCGGAGCACCAGATCGCGGAACCATCCCGAGCCGACGAACAGATCGAGCGTCATCAGGTACGCGAAGACCGTCGCCGCTCCAAAGGCCCATAAGAGGTATATGCGCTTCCTGGTTCGCAGGGCGGCCGGGACGCATAGAAGGACGACCGCTCCCGCGTACGCGCCGGGCGTGCTCCCGAGCGCCAGAGGCCACGCGCTCCACACTCCGGCCTCGGCGAGGTTGAGTTCCGCCTGGCCCGGCCTCGAGGTGTCGGTGAGCGCCGTGTAGCCGTCGTGGAGGCTAGATCGTTCGAGCAGGTCGATCCTCGGCAGGAAGACGGCCGCGCCGGCGAGCGGCAGGAAAAAGAGGAACCCTACGACGAAGGCCGCGGCCGGCCATCGTTTTCGCTCGCCGTCGCGCACCTGGTGGATCGCACGCGCGACCAGGTACGCGGTCAGCGCGAGCGTGCACATGAACAAGCCGTGGCTCATGTGCGCGCCGGCGACCTGCGTCCAGGCGAAGGCCCCGAGGCCGAGCCACGCGAGTCGTGGCGCCCACTTCTTCGCGCTTAGGTATCCGGAAGCTCCGAGCAGAACCCAAGGCGTCCACGCGAGCGTTCCGGCGAACGGCATCGAGGTCCCGACCGACGAGGTCGCGATCGCCATCGCCATCGCGAGCCCGCCGACAGTCGCGCTCAGCCGCGCGAGGCCTTCCTTGCGGAGGAACCAGTACAGTCCGAGCCCGGCGAGCAGCGGGTTCAACACGATGTACGCGCGCATCGCGGTACCGCAGGGGAGCGCGGTGAACAGCGCCATGACCGGCGCGAGCAGCCACCCCGACTGCGGGTCGGCGGCGTAGGGTGTTCCCGTCTGCAGGAACGGGTTCCAGAGCGGGATCTCGCCCTGCGCGAGGCGCTCGCCCATGTAGCACCACCGCGGGAGCCAGAACGACAACACATCCGGGTGCTGGTTCGTCAGGAGGTTCTGGAAGACGAACCCTCGCATCGCGACCGTGACGCAAGCGACGATCAGCAGGGGGCCGGCAGCGGCCGCGCCGAATCTTCGCCAACGCGAAGTCTCGCGGGTTTCGGGCGCTTCGGGCGCTGCGCGTTCGGGCGCTTCGATCGAGGTCATGGGCGGAAATGATGCTAACCGCCAGGAGGTCCCCGCGCTGTGAAACTATCGAGGCGGATCTGGACATGAGGCGTATGGCGAGTCCGATGTGACGGAGGTTCTTGTTGGTCATGAATTGCGGCTTCAGGTCATGAATGGCAGCGGCGCGGGACCCGAGAGTCGGTTTCGGCGCCTGTATTCGGAGAACCTCAGCGCCATCGCAGGCTATGCCATGCGCCGAGCATCCTCTGCCGAGGATGCGGCGGACGTCGTTGCCGAGACTTTCTTGATCGCCTGGCGGCGCCTCGAGGCTGTTCCCGCCGGCAACGAGGGACGACTCTGGCTCTACGGAGTGGCTCGGAACGTCCTGCTAAATCACCGGCGAGCCGAGCATCGGCGCACTCAGCTAGGACTTCGGCTTGCTGCCGAGATATCAACACATACGTCGGCAGAGGTGCCGGACGGCGAACTATCCCTCGCACTTCGTGGTGCCATGGAAGCGCTGGCACCGGAAGAACGTGAGCTGTTGTCCTTGGTCGTTTGGGAGAGGCTGAGTTCGGCCCAGCTGGCGACGGTTCTCCGATGTTCGCCGAACGCGGCCAAGATTCGGCTTCACCGGATTCGAAAGAAACTGCGACGCGAGCTCTCCTCTCGGGGCTTGGAGAAGAAACTTCTGCCGGTTTTCGGACATGAAGTTGGTGCAAGTCCGGGAACCACGACCGAGCTGGCCAAGGAGGAAACGCTAGATGGCTGAGGCAACGGATTTCGTCGACGCTGCGCTGAGGAGCCTTGGGCACCCACGCGACGAGGATCTCGCCGGCATGGCGTCCTCGGAAGCGGCTCAAGAACTCTTGCAGGAGATTCTTCTCGCCCCCCGGGAGGAGGAGTCCTCTGGGGATCGCCACGAAGTGGCGCGCCGGCGTCGTTGGCAAGTCGCCGTAGCGGTCGCCGCCGCAGTGGCGGCCCTGGTTGTTGCATTGCCGATTGCCGGGCCTCGGCCTCCGCCGGCGCTCGCACGACCGGTCCAGTTCTTCGACCAAAAGGATTATTTCGCTGCCGTGGTGACGGACCCGTCGGCGACCGCCGAGGAACTCAGAAACGCTTTCGCGGCAAGAGGGTTCGATATCGATGTGACTCTTGTCCCCGTATCTCCCAGCGTCGTCGGGAGAGTATTGTCGATCGAGGAAGACCCTCAGGCCCAAACGAAGCCGATCACGGTTCTCCACGGAACCGGGTGCATTACGCAGGGGGGAGGGGCTCAGTGCCCTGTGGGAATTCGCATCCCTCATGACTTTGTCGGCCACGCAGTTCTCGATATCGGCCGCGCAGGCCATCCAGGTGAGAGGTACCAGATGGCCACCACTGCTTACGCGCCCGGTGAGTCTCTGCATTGCTCGGGGCTCCAGGGACTGACCGTCGAGGAGGCTTCGCCGATTATCGAATCGCTGGGTGTCCGGGCCGTTTGGCGCTCCGGAGACCCGTCGATCGACGATCCTCGGGGCGTTTCCCCGAGCCTTATTGCGGACCACATTGTTACGGACGCGAGTGCCATATCCGAAGGGGCGGTGGAGATTTGGGCCCGGCGTTCCCCGGACTACCCGCCCGGATTCGAGGAATGGCGCCGCCTGTTGGATGAGGGGTGTTGACAATCATCGGCAACTACCCGCCCGATGCTAACGCGCGGATGTAAGCAGGGAGCGCTTGAGGCTCAGAGCCAATCCGCCGATACTTGGGCAGAGCATGCTGGACGGGGGGACGGGATGTCGTGAGTACAGATAACCCTAAGCCCCAGGGTGCTTATGCGGGCGCGGATGATTCAGCGGCGAACCCGGGGGTTCGATGGGCTTTCTTGGGTTCTGTCCTCCCCATACCGATCACGATCGCGGGACTAATCGTGTTGCTCAACGGGCTCGTCGCTTCGGTCTCCATTGCCGGCGCCTATATTTCCCCGTCCGAGCTCACTGCAGCTAGTCAGAGGGTTTTGAAGGGCGTGGCGTTGCTGCTGGTGGCTGGCGCAATCCTTTGGGCAGGACGAATGCGCATTCGGGCTGTCATGACGGCGTCTCCAGGTGTGGTCTGTTTCTTACTATCAAGTATCTTCCCGGACACCTTACTGAGCTGGATTGCGTTTGGCCTCCTCGCGCCACTCTCGCTCTTCTCTTCCATCACAGGGATTTGGGGTCCTTTGAAAAAGGCGCCCAACCGACCGGCTTGAGACCCAACCGATTCGGGTACGATCCGGCCGATGGTGGAGACGGCCCGCGAAACGGAGGACCGCGCTGCCCTCGTCGAACGGCTGACCGAGGAGGCGCGCCGGCTCCGCATCGCCGACATCAAGATGATCACCGAGGCCGGCTCCGGCCACCCCGGCGGCACTCTCTCCGCGGCCGACATGATCGCCGCGCTCTACATGCACAAGCTTCGCTTCCGAGCCGACGATCCATACTGGGCCGACCGCGACCGTTTCATCATGTCCAAGGGCCACTGCATCCCGATCGTGTACGCGGCGCTCGCTCGGATCGGCGTCTACGACGAGAAGGAACTCGGAAGGCTCCGTAAGTTCGGCTCGATCCTGCAGGGCCACCCGGACCGCAAGCTCGCCCCCGGCGTGGAGGCCTCGACGGGCTCCTTGGGCCAGGGTCTCTCCATAGCCGTCGGGATGGCGCTCGCGGGGCAGCTCGACGACGCCTCCTGGCGTGTGTACTGCATGGTCGGCGACGGCGAATCCCAGGAGGGACAGATCTGGGAGGCAGCGATGCTCGCGCCGAAGTACCGTCTTTCGAACCTCACCGCGATCCTCGACTACAACCAGGTGCAACAGAGCGCGCCCGTCGTGGACATCCTCGACATCGAACCGGTCGCCGCGAAGTGGCGCTCGTTCGGCTGGCACGTTCGCGAGATCGACGGTCACGACATGAACGAGATCCTCGATGCGCTCGACGAAGTGGACATGGTTACCGACCGGCCGCAGATCATCATTTCGCACACAGTGAAAGGCAAAGGCGTCTCCTGGATGGAGCTGAACCCCGACTGGCACGGGAAGGCGCCCAACAAGGAGCAAGCCGCGCAGGCGATAGCCGAGCTTGAAGGGAAGGGCGCGTAATGGCGACGGCTACGCGCGAAGCTTTCGGCGAGACGCTTGCGCGGCTCGGCTCCGACCAGAGCATCGTCGTCCTGGACGGCGATCTCATGAAGTCCACATTCACCTACCTGTTCGGAGAGAAGTACCCCGACCGCTTCATCGAATGCGGGATTGCGGAGTCGAACATGGTCGGCGTCGCGGCCGGGCTCGCGCTTACCGGCAAGAAGCCCTGGGCGGCTTCGTTCGGCTGTTTCATCACCGGGCGCCTCGAGACCATCCGCATGTCGGTCGGCTACAACGACGCGAACGTGAAGATGGTAGGAACCCACGCGGGGATCGGTATCGGCGACGACGGGGCTTCGCAGATGGCTCTCGAAGACGTCGCCGCGATGCGCGGGCTGCCGAACATCGCCGTCGTCCAGCCGTGCGACAAGGTCGAAACAGAACGCGCGGTCGAATTCCTGAACGACTACGCGCACCCGGCGTATCTAAGACTTACGCGCCAGAAGCTGGAAGACGTCAATGCGCCGGACTACAAGTTCGACTTCGGAAAGGCCGTCACACTTCGGCAGGGTGACGACGTCGTGTTGGTGGGTACCGGTGCGACGGTGCATGAAGCTTTGGAGGCTGCCGGTGAGCTTGCGAAAGACGGCACTAAGGCCGGCGTTCTCAACTTCCACACGATCAAACCGATCGACGGAACAGCGATCCTTGAAGCCGCGAAGACAGGAAAGATCGTGAGCGTTGAGGACCATCACGTGAGCGGCGGGCTCGGCTCGGCGGTTGCCGAAGTCCTGGCCGAAGCCGGCTCCGGGGCGCGTCTAACGGTCCTCGGAACGAAGGACTACGGTCAGTCGGGAACGCCCGAGGAGCTCTACGACGCGTACGGAATCTCCGCCAAACATGTCGCCGAGGCGGCGCGTACGCTGCTCGGATAGGAAGTTCACGCAACCTTCACAGTTTTTACGAAAACCCTTTGATAGACTCGCGCGAGTCCCCTCTTGACGTTGGGAAACCCCTTTGATCAGCGTTCAACACTGCAGCAAGATTTATAAAGGCGCGGTCGCCGCACTCGACAACGTGAGCGTGGAGGTCGAAAAAGGCGAGTTCGTATTCATCGTCGGCCCCTCCGGTTCGGGTAAGTCCACCTTCATCCGCCTTCTGTTGAAGGAGGAGGAGCCGAGCCAGGGCAGCATCTACGTGGCCGGCAAGAGCCTCGCCAACCTGTCTTCTTGGAAGGTGCCTTTCCTGCGCAGGAACCTGGGCACCGTGTTCCAGGACTTCAAGCTTCTCTCCGACCGCACGGTATTTCAGAACGTGGCGTTCGCCCTCGAGGTGATCGGGAAGCCCAAGCATGTGGTGGACCAGCGCGTTCCCGAGATCCTTGATCTGGTCGGGCTGGGGGACAAGCTCAACAACTACCCCGACGAACTTTCCGGCGGCGAGCAGCAGCGCGTCTCGCTCGCTCGCGCGTGTGTGAACCGGCCGCTCGTCCTGCTGGCCGACGAGCCGACCGGGAACCTGGATCCTGCAACCTCTGTGGACATCATGAAGCTGTTGGATCGCATCAACCGGATTGGAACCACGGTAGTGATGGCAACTCACGACAGCGCCATAGTCGACGCCATGCGCCGCCGCGTCGTCGAACTGGACGGCGGAAAGGTCGTCCGCGACCAGGAACGCGGTGTGTACGGCTATGGCACCTAGGTTCGACTACTTCTTCAAGGAGACCGCGCAGGGGCTCAAGCGCAACGGGATCGTCGCGTTCGCGGCCATGTCCACGACCTTCATCGCGATCCTTCTGCTGGGCCTCGCGCTTCTCACGCAACGAGAGGTCAACCTGATCGTCGACGCTACAGGCGGCAAGGTGGAGGTCGCCGTGTTCCTGGCCGACGACATCTCGACGAGCCAAAAGGATCACTTGAACTCACTCCTCACGAACATGTCCGAGGTCAAGGCCGTCGAGTACGAATCGAAGGACGAGGCCTTCGCGCGCGCGAAGGAGATCTTCAAGAACGAGCCGGAGTTCCTGGAAGGACTGACGCCGGAAGTGTTGCCGGCTTCGTTCCGAGTGAGGCTTCACGACCCGGAGAAGTTCGAGGTCGTGAACGCGCAGCTCCAAGGCCAGCCGGGGATCGAGAAGATCGAGGACCAGCACGAGATCCTGGATCGCGTGTTCACCCTGACCGGTGTGTTGAGGACCGGCGTGCTGATCGTCGGTGTCCTCATGTTGCTGTCGGCCGCCTTCCTGATCGCAAATACAGTGCGCATGGGCTTGTTCGCCCGGCGCAAGGAGATCGGGATCATGAAGCTCGTGGGTGCCACGAACTGGTTCATCCGGATCCCGTTCATCATCGAGGGGATCGTGGAGGGCCTGATCGGCGCCGCCGCTGCGGTCGCCGTCCTTTTCATACTCAAAACCCTCTACATCAACCCCCTTTACGGAAAGATCCGCTTCTTCCCCTGGATCCAGACGGCCGATGTGGTCACGATCGCCCCGATTCTGCTGGGAGTCGGCGTCCTGGTTTCGATCGCCGCGGGTTTCGTCGGTATGCGGCGCTTCCTCGAGATCTAGGACGGCCCCGGCGTGGCTGCCGGACAGAAGAACATCGCAACGAACCGCCGCGCGCGGTTCGATTACGAGATCCAGGAGCACATCGAAGCCGGGATCGTCCTGACGGGGTCCGAGGTGAAGTCGCTCCGCGCGGGCCGCGCGTCGCTAACGGATTCGTTCGCCCAGATCCAAAACGGCGAACTCTGGCTGGAGAACATGCACATCCCGCCGTACGAGCAGGGCGAGAGGAAGGGTTACCACGAGAAGCGGGCGCGCAAGCTGTTGCTTCACCGAAAGCAGATCGACCGGCTGGTGGGGAAGACCGCTGAGAAGGGCCTGTCGTTGATACCGACCAGGGTGTACTTCTCGCACGGGCTGGTAAAAGTGGAGCTTGGACTCGGGAAGGGAAAGCGGCGTTTCGAGAAACGCCAGGCGATAGCCGAGCGCGAGCACAACCGAGAGATCGAACAAGCCACACGCCGCCGCCGCTAGGAGTGTCGTAGCCCCTCGTATACTTGGGAGTACAACTGCATAGGGGGTGCACTGGCTTCGACTCGGGTGAGACCCGCCCGGGTGAAGCGGGCCGAGGTCCCCGGATGCCTCGTTAAAAGCCGGGACAAACACAAGTGCGAAACCTGATTACGCACTCGCTGCCTAACTAAGCAGCGCGTCCGCCCCGACCTGCCTGCGGGAGGGGGCCGGACGTCGTTTGCAGGCTCACGGCGACGGGGTCGCCCGATACCCTCGCCGGAAATCTTTATCGGGCTGGCCGAGAGGCCCTCCTGCTTGCGGGAGCCTCGAGGTAAGACTTAACGCAAGCTACGCCCGTAGAAGACCCGGACGGCTGCCTGAGGACGCGGGTTCGACTCCCGCCACCTCCAAGAACGCTTAAGGCCGATGTCTGAGCGTTGTTGGGGGTGATCAGCTCCCAGTCTCGTAGCGACTGAGGATTTCGCGAGCCCACTCGATCGCGTCCTCAACCCGAATGCCGCTTGGCTGGGGACGCACCCAAAGCTCCAGGTTCTCCGAGCGATTGTCATCTCTCACGCCGTTTCGATGGTGAACAGTCTCGACTCCCAACAAGTGGCGCCCTAGCATTCCTTCCATCACAAGGATGTGTTCGAAAACGTATCCGGAGCTTCGCGCCCTTGGGTGGCTCGGGTACCGCACCATTACGTAGCCGGCCTTGTGCCGTGTCCGTCCACCCCTCCAGTTGCCATTTTGGCTACTGTCGCTTGAGCGACACTCCCGGCAGGTCGCCGATTTCGCCTGTTTGGGAGCCCCGCAGCGGCAGACATCCCTTGATCTACAGGCTGGACAGTCGAGGTGTCGGCTGGAGGGGGCAAACTCACGACGGCATTCACGACAGACACGCAATGCCCCAGAGGCTAGCGTTGGAGAACTTCGGAGTCTGTGATCCGAGTCACAGGGAGGCGGAGGTCTCGGGCAGGCACCTCCACCATTCACACACGCTGCCGCGCGAGCATATGCTTTCCCTCCATGCGGAGATTCGCCCTGCTCGCGATGCTGACCTCGGCCGCACTGCTTCTCGCTGCCCAGCCGGCGTCGGCCAAGACCGAGATCAAGACCGGGGCCGGAAGGAACTGCAGGGACAGGCAGCAGACGGCCGTCATCGGCAAGCCCGTGAAGATCGTCGTGTGCGCCGAGGTCGACGGCGAGCCGTTCACCTCCCACTTCATGGAGCTGCGGGTCGAGGGTCCCGGCAAGGTGAAACCGGCGTCCATCAAGACGAACGATCGCGGCGAAGCGGCGGCGAGGCTCACGCCCACCGGGGCGGGAACGATCGTCGTGATGCCGTGCGACCTAGAGGGGTGCTACGAGGAAGTCAGTCTCGTTGCAACGAAGGAAGGCGAGGCCGCGCCAACCGAAGAGGGTGAGCCGGCGCCGCCCCAGCAGAGCCCGACGGACAAGAAGCAACCGGGAGAGTCTCCTTCCAAGTCCCCGGCCGAGTCTCCTGCAGCCGAGCAGCCTGTTCCCGTACCCGAAGACGAAGGAATGCCTGCCTGGATCCTCGTCCTGCTGATCACCGGCGGCGGGATCGTGGCGATCGCGGCCGCGGTCCTCCTGGTGCGGGTCGGCTCCGAGAAACAGGCAACCGGATTCGAGCCCGACGGGCTCGCGGAGCCGCTCAAACCGTCGAAGTCTGCCAAGGAGGCCGACGAAGCAAAGCCCGCTAAGCCGCCGAAGATGAAGGCCGCAAAGCCGAAGCCGGAGCGACGACCCGAGCCATCGATGGATTCAGACTTCTTCTTCGGGGAACCGGGAGCGGTCGAGAAACCCGAGCCTGAACCGGCCGAACGTTCGACCGAACCCGCCGCGAAAGCGGCCCCAGCGGTGCCTAAGCCTGCACCTGCGGAGCCGGCGGTTCCCAAGCCCGCCGCGCCGAAACCAACGCCACCGAAACGAGCGACCGCCGCGCCGAAGGCAGAAGCCACTCCTCCGGCGGCCATGACGCTTCCAACGCCGGCCAGCGACGAGTGCGGCAAACTTCGCGGGAAGGTTTTGGAACATCGTCGGTCACTCAAGAACAGGGAGGATCGGCTCAAAACCGTGAAGTCAGAAATCGCCGAATCCAAGACCCGGGCATTGGCGAGTGCGGGAAGCCCCGCCGTCGCCCGGACTGCGCTTTCCTCGGTCCCGCAACATCTCGACGAGGAATTGAAGTCGCTGCAGTTCGAGATGGGCCGCGTCAAGCAGCGTCTCGAGGATGCCGAGAGGGGACTCCTGGACGAGTGCGGCGAAACCCTTCCGCCTGAAGCCGGCTAGCCGGCGATCGCCTTTTCGAAAACGGGAAGCGAGCGTTCGACCATGTCGTCGTTCGCCGTGATCGATATCCGGAAGAACCCCGGCAGCTCGAAAAGCGAGCCCGGCAAAACGTAGACGCGATCCTCAGCCAGCTTCAAGGTGAACGCGCGGTCGTCCGGGTCGGGGGAGCGGACCACGAGGTAGAAGGTTCCCTCCGGATTCGTGGTCTCGTAGCCGAATCCGCGCAGGGCCTCCACCATGCGATCGCGTCTTGCCTGAAGCGCCTTGATGTCTATGGAGAGTCCGTCAATCTCGGGCAACGCGTGCTGCATGAGCGCGGTCGGGAACAGCCAGCCCGCAACGACCGCGGTCACGAGAACGGCCGGCCGCATCCGATCCCGATCGGGCATCGTCGGCGGCAGAGCGATGTAGCCGAACCGCTGCCCGGGCGTCAGCAGCGTTTTGCCGTAGGTGTAGACGAGGAACGAGTTCGGATAGAAGTCGGTGGGGCTCGGGAAGTCGCGGTCGTCGTAGACGATCTTGCAGTAAGCCTCGTCGGAGATCAGATAGATCGGCCGGCCGTTTCTTTCCGAGGCTTTGGTCAAAACGTCGGCAAGTCGCTGGAGATCGGAGCCGGGGTAGATCCGCCCGGTCGGATTCTGGGGTGAGTTCACGATGATCGCGCGGGTCTTCTCGGTGATCGCGGCGGCGATCGCGTCCACGGGGAGGTCGAAGTCGGGAGGATCGATGGGGACCCGAACCGGCTCCGCGCCGGCCGCCACGATCATCGACTCGTAGAAGAACCAAGGCGGGGAGAGGAAGATGACCTCGTCGCCGGGATCCACCACGGTGCGCATCGTGATCGCCAGGCCCGCGAACGCTCCCGTCGTCAAGACGATGTCCTCGTCCTCGAATTCGATCCCGCGCTCCTCGCGCAGTGATTCGGCGACGACTTTCATCGGCTCGGGTTCGGCGAGTTTGTATGCGTACCAGTCCTTGTCCTTGGGAACGGCCGCGCGTTGCAGGGCTTCCACGAATTCGGGCAGCGGCATCTCCTGCGGGTTGCCGGCCAGGAAGTCGCAGGCTCCCGGCCCCTTTCTCTTCTTGGCCCATGGCGACTCCGTGAAGAAGTCGAAGAGTGGTCCCAAGCTGTCCAGCAGGCGGCCGGTGGTGCCGGCGAGGCGCGGGTCGGTCATGGGACGATTCTGACATAGGAGCGGGTTAAGATGCCGGGCCATGCAGCTGACGCGCGCGACCGAAATCGAATACGAGCGCCGCGGCGAGACGTTCACGGGGGCCGTATGGGTTGGCCCCGGAGCCGACATCGAGGGTGCCGGGATTCACCTGGTGAACTTCGAACCCGGTGCGAGAACTCACTGGCACAGCCACAAGCAAGGGCAACTTCTCTACGTGGTGTCCGGCCGTGGCCGCACCCAGTCCAGTGGGGCCGAGGTCGTCGAGATCGCGAGCGGTGATTTCGTCTCGGTCGATGCAGGCGAGCTGCATTGGCACGGTGCCGCTCCGGATGCACCGCTCGTACACGCCGCGGTCAACATGGGAGGCGCGCCCGATTGGGGCGACGCCGTTACCGACGAGGAGTACTCGGGCTAGATCTTCGGAACCGGCGTGTCGGTATCGGTGAACAGTCCGGGTCCGTAGGAGGCCGGCGCTCGTGTTCCCAAGTCTTCGATGAAGTCGGACGGCAGGACCGCGGCGAACTCGCGCTGGCTTCGCCGGTTCCATTGAACCGAATCGCGTGGAATGCCTCTGTATAGGTGATAGTTCTCGCCGTAGGTGTAGTCGCGAAGGAAGGCAGCGATCTCCACAGTGTCGATGTCCCTCCCGCTTACGTATTTCTCGTTGAGGAATACCTCCGCCGGGCGCACGTTCTCCACGATCTTGGGACCGGATCCGCTGCCGAAGGCGGCTTCGATGTCGTCGCCCAGTTGGATCGGGTCGAGCCTGACCCCGCCGGAAGTGTTGGGCAGCGGGCACTGGCCGTGGTCGGCGGTTGCGATGAGCGCGAACTCGCCCGGCTCGAACATCGACTCGAGCATGTTCACTAGCCGGCCGAGTTGCGCGTCCACGGCGCGCAGCGCGATTCCAGTCTGCTCGCGCTCCATGTTGTACAGGTGCCCCGCGTAGTCGGGCGCCTTGTAGTTGATGAACAAGAGGTCCGGGACGACATCCCGGCCGACCGGCTCGTGCCGGAAGACCGCCTCGATCAGGTCGCCCTGGTACTTCACGACCGGCGGGAAGCAGCAGTTGTACTTCGCTCCCTTCGGATCGAATTGTGCGAACTCCGTTGGACGCTGGTAGTCCTGCGAATACCGATCGAGCAAAGCCCGCGGCGGAACCACCCGAGGCAGGCGGTAGTACTCGGGGTTCTGCGGCTGCCACTCGGTGGTGCTCTCCTCGTCGAAGTAAACGGCGACCGGTTTTCTGTTCGGAACGGAGCTTGCGCGCCCGATCATCCCCATGTGCCAAACCTGGTATCCGATCTCGCCGATCCACGCCTTGTTGCCCGTCGCCTCGGCCCATGAGTCGGCGAGCGTGGGGGATCGTAGGACGAATGGATCCGCCTCTCCGGGTTCGCCGTACGCCTTGCGAATACCGTCGGGCTTTCGGAGGAAATGCCCGGAGATGCCGTGTTCCCGGGGGAAAGCACCGGTACCGATCGTGGCGTGCGCCGACGCCGTCACCGCCGGGAACGATCCCATCAGAACGTTGCGATACACCGCGCTCTTACGCATAAGGGCTTTCAGTTGCGGCCACGCATCCGGCCATTGGTTCAAGACGTTCCATCCGCCGCCGTCGATCACGAAGACGACGACCACCTTAGGTGCTCGCTTGGGACGCGTGACGCCCGGAAGCGCGGCGCCGTCCGGCGTCTCGAAGTCATGCTTGATCAAGGTTGAGGCGGTGGGTGCGACGTCCGCGAGCGTGGCGCTGTCATCGAATGTTCCCGGTTTGACCAAGCCGGGTGCGTAGACGGTGATCGGAACCCGTTCGAGATACTTCCAAACCTGCGAATGGCTGGTGCGAGGGTCGCTCGGAACGAGCGATCTCGATTCCTGCGAGTAGTTGGAAGTGCTGAACGGCGCTACGAGCAGCTGCAGTTCGCCCGATCGTCCGCCGTAGAAACCGCGCCGGACGAGCTCTGTGTATTCAGCGCCGAGGTCCCGGGCCATCTCAGCGACGATCTCCGCGTCGGTCGGCTGAGCAAGCCGCCGCGCCAGCACCGCTCCGCCGGCGCCGAGCGCCACCGCGCCGATCCCGAGGGCCGCGAGGAATTCCCTTCGACTCTGATTGGGCACGTCTGAACCGCGTTTCATCACCATGTGCCGATTCTCTCAGAGGGCTGGGCGCAAGGCGGCGAGTTGTAGCATTGGTCGCCGACCGGGGGAGATCTAATGTTGCTCGAAGGCAAGAAACTGCTAGTAACCGGCGTTCTCACGCCGCAGAGCATCGCGTTCGCGGTTGCCCAAGCCGCGCAGGAGCAGGGAGCTGACGTCCTGCTGACCTCCTTCGGCAAGGCCATGAGCCTAACGGAGAAAAGTGCGCGGCGCCTTCCCAACCCCCCGGACGTTCTGGAGATGGACGCGAACTCCCCGGAACACATCGCGGCCGTGGCCGAGACGGTCGAGAAGCATTGGGGATCGCTGGATGGTTTCGTCCACGCGATCGCGTTCGCTCCGCAGGACGCTCTCGGAGGCAACTTCCTGAACACGCCTTGGGACAGCGTGAAGGTCGCCTTCCAGACGAGCGCCTACTCGATGAAGGCGCTGGCGGAGGGGCTACTGCCGCTCATGAAGGAAAAGGGTGGCGGGATAGTGGGTCTGGACTTCGACGCGTCGGTCGCTTGGCCGATCTACGATTGGATGGGCGTTGCGAAGGCCGGCCTAGAGGCCGTTGCGCGCTACCTGGCGCGCGACCTCGGTCCGCACGGGATTCGCGTGAACCTCGTGTCTGCGGGGCCGCTTCGCACGATCGCGGCAAAGGGGATCCCCGGCTTCGACCAGATCGCAGACGCCTGGAAGAAACAAGCGCCGCTCGGGTGGGACACCGGCGATCCCGAGCCGGTCGCGCGTGCCGTAGCTTTCCTGCTGTCCGACTGGGCTTCGGGCATCACCGGCGAGATCGTCCACGTGGACGGCGGCTTCCACGCTATGGGCACGGAGATCGCGCCGCCCGGCTGAGAACGTCGCGAACCATTCCGGGGCCCAACGAGTCCAATTCTTCGGATGAGCCGCGAAAAAGACGAGGACCCGGGACTTCCGATCAAATTCGGCCCCTGTTCCAACGCCGAATACGATCCGAAACCGCTGACGCCGTTCCTAAAGGAGGTCGAGCGGCGCTCGCGCGACGAATGCGAGACGAATGCGCGGCGCCTCGGAATGAGCCGTCGCGAGTTCATGCTCTCGATCCTCGGCGCCGCCACCACGCTGTCCGTTCTAGACGCGTGCACCCACGAGGCAACCCGGGCTCGATCCCCGGGCGCGTCACCGGGCGGCGGCTACTCGATCCCTCCCGAGGCGAAGACGGAGCCGGAAGCCGCACACGAAGCCATCGGCGGCGAGGAGTTCGTCTTCGACATCCAGGGCCATCTGCTCGAATACGACCTGAACCCCGTTCTCAACGGACAGGACTTCTGGCAGCGGTTTCCGCAGCAGGGCTGCGGCGAGAACGACCCTCGGGTTTGCTACTCGATCGAGAACTTCCTCGAGCTGATGTTCCTTCGAAGCGATACGACGATGACCGTCATCTCGTCGCTGCCCATCTATCCGAAGGGCAGCCCCGAATCGGAGGAGATCATCGACGAAACGCGCAAGATAGTCGAGGGACTTTGCCGCGACGAGCGAGTGTTGATGCACGCGCAGGCGCTGCCGAACGTCGGCCCGCTTCCCGAGGCACTCGACACGATGGAGGAAAACGTCCGCAAGTACCCGATCGCCGCGTGGAAGACATTCACGCTGTTCCCGGATGTCGACGAAGGAAACGGCGACGGGTGGTGGTTCGATGACCACGAGAAGGGTCTGCCGAAGGTCGGCGAAGCCTTCATCCGAAAGGCGATCGACCTGGGCGTGCCAACGATCGCCGCTCACAAGGGCTTCTCCGGCGGAAGCAAGTTCGGCTCGCCCGAGGACGTCGGGCGTGCCGCGAAGGATCATCCCGATGCCAATTTCGTCATCTACCACTCGGGCTATGAGGACGAGCTCCGCGAGGGCCCCTACTCGAGCGGTACATCGAACATCGGGATCAACAGGCTGATCGCCTCGATGAAGAAGAACGGCATAGGTCCGAACGAGAACGTCTACGCCGAGCTGGGTTCCACGTGGTGGAACGTCATGCGCTCGCCGGAGCAGGCCGCGCACGTACTGGGCAAGCTCATCAAGTACGTCGGCGAGGACAACGTGGTGTGGGGGACCGATTGCCTCTTCTACGGTTCGCCGCAGGATCAGATCCAGGCGCTTCGATCGTTTCGAATCTCAGAACACTTTCAGCGCCGCTACGACTACCCGGAGCTGACGCGCGAGATCAAGAACAAGATCCTCGGGTTGAACGGCGCGCGTCTCTACGGCATAGAGCCGATCACGGACAGATGCAAGTTCTCCAGGAAAGAGCTTGAACAAGTGAGGAGGCACCTGCCGGGAAAGAACCGGACCCTTGGTCCGTCAACGAAAGCCGAAGCCGCCAGGTTCCGCGATCTCGACGCCCGGGTGCTCTCAGGCGGCAACTAAGTAACGCAGGTTCTCGAGCCTCTCTTGGGTCGTATCCTCGGGATCGTGGAGAACGAAGTGCGCCTCACTACCTTCAGCCACGGCGCCGGATGTGCGTGCAAGCTGGGGCCGAAGGAGCTCTCCGAGGTGATGGACCGTCTCGGGCGGCCGCAGATGCCGCCGGAGGTCCTTGTCTCGGAGGAGACCGCCGACGACGCGGCCGTCTACGCGTTGCCCGGCGGAGAACAGGCACTCGTTGCAACCGTTGACTTCTTCACGCCGATAGTCGACGACGCGTTCGACTGGGGACGGATCGCCGCGACCAATGCGCTGTCCGACGTGTACGCCATGGGCGGGCGCCCCGCGATCGCGCTCAACCTTGTCTCGTGGCCGGTAGACGATTTGCCGCTCGAACTCCTCGGAACCGTGCTCGAAGGAGGCCGCAAGGCTACGGAGGAGGCGGGCGTAGTGGTCGTGGGAGGCCATTCGATAACGGATCCCGAGCCGAAGTACGGCATGGCGGTCATCGGGTTCGTCGATCCGAAGCTGATGAAACGGAACTCGACGGCGCCGGCCGGTGCCCGGTTGTTCCTTACGAAGCCGCTCGGCCTCGGGATGATCTCTACCGCGATCAAGCGCCAAAAGGCAACCGAGGAGCAGGTTCGGCTTGCGGTGGAGACCATGACCACTCTCAATGCTCCTGCGTCCGAGGCCATGGTCGATGCGGGCGCCGACGCGGCAACGGATGTGACGGGGTTCGGCTTGCTCGGTCACTTGCACGAGATGCTGCGCGCGTCGGGATTGGAAGCGGAGGTTGATGCCGCGGCACCGGAACTGCTGCCCGGCGTTCTCGATCTGGCACAACGAGACGTCGTGGCCGGCGGCACGAAACGCAACCACGCGTTCCTGCGGGCGGCCGTCGATTGGGGAGACCTGACCGAGCCCGAGCAGCTCATTCTGGCCGATGCGCAGACCTCTGGCGGCCTTCTCATCGCTGCGCGCGACGGCGACGCGCTCGCGGCCGCTTTGGAGGCGAAGGGAATACTTCACCGGGAGATCGGTGTTACGCGTAAAGGGACTCCCGGAAGCATCTCCGTGCGCGGCCGTATCGCGAGCTAGGGCCGATCCCGCTGCTAGCATTACTCGGGTGGTCGAGCTTCCCGCGAGCTTCTACGAGGAGATCGTGCAACACGGGCTTCAGGAATTCCCCAACGAGGCGTGCGGCCTCATTGCGGCCAAAGAGGGTGTGCCCGTGAAGGTCTTCCGCATGCGAAACGCGGACGCGAGCCCGGTCTCGTACCGGCTTGATCCGAAGGAGCAACTGCAGGTGTTCAACGAGATCGACGAGGAGGGAAAGGAGCTGTACGGCATCTTTCACTCGCATACCCATTCCGAGGCTTATCCGTCGGAGACGGACCGTCGCCAGGCGTTCTACCCGGGTTCGAAATACCTCCTTCTCGGTCTGTCCGACCGGGACAAGCCCGTTCTGAGAGCCTTCACCATCGAAGACGGCGAGATCGCGGAAGAAGAACTGAGGATCGCTTGAGCGACGCACCCAGGTTCGATCAAGATCAGGTTGTTCGCTATGCGCGGCACATCATCCTGCCGGGGATCGGCGGCGAGGGACAGCGCAAGCTGCTCGATTCGAAGATCTTGGTGATCGGGGCCGGCGGGCTCGGGTCGCCCGTCGCCATGTATTTGGCCGCGGCCGGCGTGGGAAAGCTCGGAATCCTCGACTTCGACAAGGTCGATCTGACCAACCTTCAGCGCCAGATCATGCACCGGACTTCCGACGTTGGGCGCTCAAAAGTAGCTTCGGCCGTGGACACGCTGAACGAGATCAATCCGGGCGTCGAGGTCGTGCCGTACGACTCGATCCTTACTTCGAAGAACGCGTTCGAGGTGATCGAGCCCTGGGACGTCGTGATCGACGGCACCGATAACTTCCCCGTTCGATATCTGGTGAACGATGTCACGCAGTGGACCGGCAAGCCGCTCGTTTACGGTTCGATCTACCAGTGGGAAGGACAGAACACCGTGTTCCTTCCCGGACAGGACGCTCCTTGCTATCGATGCCTTTACCCGCAACCACCTCCTCCCGGAACCGTTCCTTCGTGCGCCGAAGGCGGCGTGTTCGGCGTGCTTCCCGGGATCGTCGGCGCCATCCAAGCGACTGAAGCCATCAAGCTGATCCTCGGTACCGGCAAGTCCCTGGTCGGCCGGCTCCTGCTGTTCGATGCAATGGAGATGGACTTCAGGACGGTGAAGGTGAAGTGGGATCCGGAGTGCCCGGTTTGCGGCAAGCGGCCGACGATCACCGAACCGATCGACTACGACCAGTTCTGCGGGCTGGCGCCCGGCGAGGTGCCGCCCGAGGCAGAACACGGCGTTTCTATCTCGGAGAGCTGATGGGCGTTCAGGTGAAGATCCCGACGATCATGCGAAAGCATGCGGACGGACAGGCCATGGTGGAGGCGAAGAGCGGAACGCTTCGCGACCTTCTCACCGACCTCGAGTCGAGCTATCCGGGCATCACCAAGAACGTGCTTTCCGACGACGGCGGCCTGCAGAGGTTCATCAACGTCTACGTGAACGACGAGGACGTTCGATACCTCGGCTCGCTCGAGACCGAGGTCAAAGAGGGGGACGTCGTCTCGATCCTTCCGGCCGTAGCCGGCGGCTAAGTCCGCCCCATCGGCTGCCTGCGATAATCCATCCGTGCGCGCCGACGACATCCTCGATGCGATAGGCAACACGCCTCTTGTGGGTCTCCCAGGAATGAGCCCCAAGGAGGGTGTCCGGCTCTGGGCGAAGATCGAGGGCAACAACCCGACCGGGTCTTTGAAGGACCGAATCGCTAAGAAGATGATCGAAGTTGCCGAGTCGTCGGGAGAGCTAACCCCGGACAAGATCATCCTGGAACCGACTTCCGGAAACACCGGGATCGCGCTGGCGATGGTCGCACGCCGCAAGGGCTACAGGCTCACGGTCGTGATGCCGGATAACGCCGGCGAGGAGCGCATCCAGTTGCTCGAGTTGTTCGGCGCGGAGATCGTGCCCTCACCGGCGGAGAAGGGGACGAACGGCTCGATAGAGGTCGCGCGCGCGATGGCCAAGGACGACAAGTACTTCATGCCGTTTCAGTACGGGAACCCGGCGAATCCGCAGGCTCACTACGAGGGAACCGGCGAGGAGATCGTTCGCGACTTGCCGGAAGTTACGCACTTCGTCGCAGGGTTGGGGACCGGAGGAACGCTGATGGGTGTCGGGCGGCGGCTTCGCGAGCACAACCCCGAGGTCAAGATCATCGCGGCCGAGCCGGAATTGGGCGAGATGGTGTACGGACTTCGTTCCCTAGACGACGGTTTCATCCCGCCGATCTTCGATGAAAAGATTCTCGACCGAAAATTCCTCGTGGATTCCGCCGAGGCTCTCCGCGCCACGCGCGAGCTGACGCAAGGCGAGGGAATCTTCGCCGGGATCTCTTCGGGAGCCGTTGTTCACACGGCGCGGCGAATCGGGGAGAGCCTGGAATCGGCCGAGATCGTCTGCCTCCTTGCGGACGGCGGCTGGAAGTACCTTTCGACTCACGCTTGGGCCCCCGAGATCGAACGCGCCGAGAAGGGCGTCGAGGAATCCCTGTGGTGGTAGCGGCTTGAGTGATTCCCGCGCGATCGGGATCTTCGATTCCGGCGTCGGCGGGCTGACCGTCGCGCGGGCGATCCTCGACCTGTTGCCGAGCGAGCCCCTCGTCTACATCGGCGACACTGCGCGATTTCCCTACGGGCCCAAACCCGTCGAGGAGATTCGCCGTTACGCTCTCGAGATCGCCGAGTACCTGGCCGGCCGGGACGTGAAGATGATCGTGGTTGCGTGCAACTCGGTCGAGGTATCGGCCATCGGCGAGGTCGCAGCGCAGGCCGGGCTTCCGGTCGTCGGAGTGATCGACCCCGGCGTACGGGCGGCGGTTCGAGCGACACGCAACGGCAGGATCGGCCTGATCGGAACTCAGGCGACGGTCGAGAGCGGCGCGTACGAGCGCGCGCTCTCGGACACGGGTTCGGCGGCGGCACTCGTTTCGCAGGCCTGCCCGGCGTTCGTCGATTTCGTGGAACGGGGCGACACGACGAGCGGAGAGCTTCGCGCCGTCGCGATCGACTATCTGGCGCCCCTCGAGGACGCCGGGATCGACTCCTTGATTCTCGGCTGCACCCACTATCCGCTTCTCTCGGGGGTAATTTCCGATGTCGTCGGCCCGGATGTCGTGTTGGTCTCGTCGGCCGAGGAGACGGCGAAGGACGTGTATTCGCTTTTGATCGAGCGCGGACTGGATCGCCGCGACGGAGGGCCCACGCACGAGTTCATCTCCACGGGGGACCCGGAGGAATTTCGCTCGGTCGCGCGTCATTTCCTCGGGCCAGAGATCTCGAGCGTCGAGGGCGTCGAGCTGGCCAGGGTCGGCCGATGAACCTGACGGTCCTCGGTTCGGACGGGAGTTGGGCCGGGCCCGGCGGGGCGTGCAGCGGATACTTGGTTCGCCAAGGTGGCTTCGCGCTCTGGCTGGACGCCGGCAACGGGACCTTGGCGCGCCTGCAAGAGCACATAGGCATTCCGGAGATCGGAGCGGTGGCGATAACGCACGATCACCCCGACCACTTCGTTGACCTCTACACGCTGCTCGTCGCGATCCACTACGGGGGAGTCGGCCGGCCCGGGCTGCCCGTTTTCGCACCGAATGGGTTCTTCGACGAGCTGAGGTCCCTTATGAGCGACGACACCCGTCGCGCGATGAACGAGACCTTCGCCGCCAAGGAGATCGGGCCGGGAGAATCCCTCGAGGCCGGGCCGTTCGGCATTAAGACTTTCGAGATGGAACACTTCGGCGATGCGCTCGGCTACAGGGTCGAGGCCGGTGGCACGGTCCTCGCCTATACGGGAGATACCGGTCCGTCGGATCAGGTTGTGGAGTTGGGGCGCAACGCCGACCTATTCGTCGTCGAAGCGTCCTGGCAGGACGACGACGAGCTCCTTCCCTTCCACATGTCCGCCCGCCAGGCCGGAGAACATGCGCAACGCGCTGGGGCGAGCACGCTGATGCTTACGCATCTGACGCCGAACCTCGATCCCGCCGTTTCGATCGCGCAGGCGAAAGAAGCCTTCGACGGCGAGATTCTCGTTGCGGAGGCGGACTCGACCGTGGAGATCGGGTGACCGCGCGAGCCGACGGCCGCGGACCGGCCGATCTGAGGCCGGTGAAACTCGAACTCGGTTACCAGGAATGGGCAGACGGCTCGGTGCTCTTCGAGATGGGACGAACGCGCGTTCTCGCGTCCGCTTCGTACGACGACAACGTGCCGAGATGGATGAAGGGAACCGGCCGCGGATGGGTTACCGGCGAGTACTCGATGTTGCCGCGCGCCACTTTCGAGCGAACCCCGCGAGAGGCGGGCAAGGGAAGGCCCTCCGGGCGCACGCAGGAGATCCAGCGGCTGATCGGGCGTTCGCTTCGCGCCGTGACCCAGCTCGAGAAGATGGGGGAGTGCACGGTATGGGTCGACTGCGATGTCCTGCAGGCCGATGGCGGAACGCGTACGGCATCGATAACCGCCGGATACATCGCCTTGGCTCTCGCATTTCGATCCGTTCGCGAACGAGGAATCCTGAAGGAGACTCCGCTGACCGGTGAGGTCACGGCCGTGAGCGCGGGGGTCGTCGGGGATGAGCAGTTCCTCGACCTTTCCTACGAGGAGGACGCTGCCGCGGAGGTCGATTTCAACGTAGTGATGACGGGGGACGGGCAGCTCGTCGAGGTTCAGGGAACCGCCGAGGGCCGGCCATTCTCGCGCCCTCAGCTCGACGAGCTGCTGGACCTGGCCGCCGGAGGAATCGGCCAGCTGGTCGAGATCCAGCGCCAGGCCCTGGCTGAGTGAGTTTCCCCGGGCGCCTGGCGATCGCGACGCGAAACGCCGGCAAGATTCGCGAGATCACCCGAATCTGCTCCGACTGGCCCGTCGACTGGTTGGTTTGGGACGAAACCCGGGACTGGCCGGAAGTCGAGGAGACCGGCGACACATACCTCGCCAACGCGTTGCTGAAGGCGCGGGCGGTTGCCCGGGTCGCCGGAGTTCCCGCGATCGCCGACGATTCCGGCATCGAGGTGGATGCGCTCGGCGGCGGCCCCGGTTCGCGTTCGGCGCGATACGCCGGCGAAGACGCAACCGACGAAGCCAACCTGAAGGAGCTTCTGCGCGCGGTGGCGGGCGTTCCGGCGGCGGGTCGCACGGCGCGGTACAGATGCGTTGCCGCGATCGCTTACCCGGACGGCGCGGAGTTGCACTCGGAGGCGACCTGCGAGGGCGTCCTGATAAGCAAGCCTAGGGGGGCGCGGGGATTCGGCTACGACCCGATCTTCGTGCCGGAAGGATGGGGCGAGTCCATGGCTGAACTCACCGACGAGCAGAAGGATCGGATCAGCCATCGCGGCCGCGCTTTCCGCGCGTTACGCAAAGAGATCGCTAAACAGCCGTAGCTTCGTGTGCGGCCGGCTCGCGCCGTCCTCGGTAGATCGCCACGGTGGTCCCCCCGAGGCCGAAGACCGTGGCGAGCACCCAAGTCCAGCCGCCGGCATACGGGATCAGCGCGACGGCGCGCAGGATGAGCCACCCGAGCAGGAATGCGGGAATGCGTCCCCATGGCGGCTTCAGGATGGTTCTTCCGAGGATCCACGCGCTCCAGGTGTAGCCGGCCGCGTAGAGCAACCCGAGTGCGAGCAGTAATCCGATGCCGAAAGGAATGCCAACCAGCGTCACGCTCGACAGCAGGGACAGAAACGGCAGCCCGACGAACGCCGCGACTCCCCACCCGATCGATGCCCACGGGCTTTGCGAAGCCGCGGCCGCGATGGCGTTCGCCGCTCGGGGGGCGACCAACAAAAGGATCAGTCCGAATAGGAGAGTCGAGAAAGAAACCGGGATCCACCATGCGAGGCGCCCGACCAGCCGTACCAGCGACAGGTATCCGGCGATCTGTCTGGTCTCGCCGTCCACCGCCGCACCGCTCTCGATCTTGATTTCGTCTCCCGCGAGGACATCTCCCGTGACGCGAGCCGTGCCGGTGATGTCGACCCTTCCGTTCAAGCTCACGACGTCGCCGTTGACGAGGCCGGAGACCGTCACGGGCCCATCGAGCGCAACCACGTCGCCGCGCACCTCGCCCGCCACCCGCACTGATCCGTGAAATATCACGGCCTCTCCCACCGCTTGGCCGGCGGGAACCTCGATCCGTCCGGAGAGAACTACTTGAGGAGGCAAGTCCTCCTGGAGATCGGCGGCGGAGGCAGCGGTAGCGTGCCCGGCGGAGACCGCGAGCGCGAGCAGTCCGGCGATCGAAAGACGCCTCATCGCGGGCATCCTACTCCTCGCCCCCCGGAGGTAGTCTTAGGAAACTCCATTCGCCCGAAAGACACGCGCGAGGCCGAATGCAAGAAGACACGGTGCGACGCGAAGACGCCATCCTCAAGGCAGTCGGATTCACCGCGGAACATTTTCTTAGAACGGCCGACTGGTCGGAGGCGGTTCGGGACGTCCTGGCGATACTAGGAGAGGCGACCGGCGCCAGCCGTGTTCACGTCTACGACATCGACCGGAGAGACAACGAAGTCTTCTGCACACTGCGTCACGAGTGGGTCGCTGCGGGCATCGCACCGGTGATCGCCGATCCAGTCGAAAAGGATTTCCCCTTGAAGGGCGGCGGGTACGAGCGATGGATCGACGAACTCGGCACGGGCGCAGTCATAAAGGGACTCCGTCGGGAGTTTCCGGAGAGCGAGCGCCAGTATCTTGAGAACGAGGACACCCGGTCGATTCTCGTCGTTCCCGTATTCGTCGAGGGCGAATGGTGGGGATGGATCGGGTTCGATGACTGCCTCTCGGACAGAGAGTGGGCTCCCGCGGAGGTCGACGGGCTCCGCGCGGCGGCCGGAACTCTGGGCGCCGCCATTTACCGCGATCGCGTCGACCGGGAGAGATTGGAAACCGAGCAGAAGTATCGGGCACTAGTCGAGAACACTCGGGCGATCATCTATACGGAGCCGCCCGGAACCGAACTCACATCCATATACGTCAGCCCTCGAATCAAGGAAGTTCTCGGCTACACACCGGAGGAGTGGATCGAACCCGGAGCCTGGGTGGAGGCGATGCACCCCGACGACCGCGACCGTGTGGTTGGGGATGTCACGAGGATCGAGTCCGAAGACGAGGGCATATGGATCGCCGACTACCGAATGGTGTCGCGCGACGGACGCGTCGTGTGGTTCCACGACGAGGCAGTGCTGATCCGCGACCGGGACGGTAAGGCGCTGTACTGGCAAGGCGTCATGCACGACACCACCGAGCAGCGCGAGGCGACCAGCAGGCTCCACGAGGCGGAAGCCAGATACCGGACGCTTGTCGAGAAGATCCCCGCGGTCATCTACGTGGAGGATCCGAAGGATCTGACGTCCCTTCGCTACATAAGCCCCCAGGTCGAGTCGATGCTCGGATACCCCACCGAGGAGTGGATGGCGTCGCAGAACCTGTGGAGTTCCATCCTCTATGAGGACGACCGTGAACGAACGTTGGCCGTCGACCGCGAGTCCACTGCCGGCGGCGAACCCTTCATCGTCGAATACCGAGCTGTTCACAAAGACGGGCATACGGTTTGGATCCACGACGAGGCGACGCTGGTGCGCGACGATGACGGGGAGCCGCTTTTCTGGCACGGCTTGATGCTCGACATCACGGATCAGAAGGCCTCGGAGGCAGACCGCCGCGAGGCCGAGACGCGTTTCCAGACCCTTGTGGAGCAGACGCCGGCGGTTACCTATGTCGACAAGCTCGAGGGTCGCTCGGTGACCGAGTACGTCAGCCCGCAAGTCGAGGCGATGTTCGGTTACTCGGCCGAGGAATGGCTCAAGGACCCGGACATGTGGGAGAACCTGCTTCACCCCGAGGACAGGGATCGAGTGATCGGCGAGGACGATCGCATCGAGTGGGATGCCGACTACCAGTTCATACAGGAGTACCGGATGGTTGCGAGGGACGGGCACGTGGTATGGGTGCACGACGAGGCATCACTCGTTCGTGACTCCGAAGGAAAGCCCTTGAACTGGCAAGGGGTTATGGTCGATGTGACCGAGCTGAAGCGAGCGCAGGATCTCGAGAAGGCCCTCGAGGTCGAGCGCGGCACCTCGCAGCGCCTTCGAGATCTGGATGAGATGAAGAACACTTTCCTGACAGCGGTGTCCCACGATCTGCGAACGCCGCTTGCAGCGATTCTGGGCCTTGCGCTGACTCTGGAGCGAGGCGACATTGCCCTTACACCTAAGGAGATGGGCGACCTAACCCGAAGGATCGCGGGCAACGCGCGCAAGCTGGACAAGCTCGTGACCGACCTGCTCGACCTAGACCGCCTTTCCCGCGGCATCCTCGAGCCGAATCGTCACCCGACCGACGTGGGGGCGCTGGTTCGAAAGGTCGTGGACGAGTCCGACGTCACAACCTCGCATCGCGTGCAGGTCGAGGCCGAGCCGGTGATCATCGCGGTCGACGGCGCGAAGGTCGAGCGGATAGTAGAGAACCTCTTGGCTAACTCCGTGCGCCATACTCCGGTCGGCACCCATGTGTGGATAGCAGTCCGGCCGGTCGAGGGCGGCGCCTTGATCACGGTGGACGACGACGGCCCCGGTCTCCCGGAGGGGTCCCGCGAGGCGTTGTTCGAGCCGTTCCGGCAGGGAACCGGTGCGCCCCAGCACTCGCCCGGGGTGGGCATCGGACTCTCCCTGGTCGCGCGCTTCGCCGAACTTCACGGCGGCCGGGCGTGGGCGGAGGAGCGCGAGGGCGGCGGCGCGTCTTTCCGCGTGTTCCTCGCCGGTGAGAAGGAGAGCCCCTCCGGTTAGCGCCTCCTGCCGGGCGCGTGGGCGGCTTGCGCCTTCAGCCTCCCGGCGGCTTCGATCGCTTCCTGGATCTCCCTCGGGTCCGGTTTCGCCGGCGCGAATCGCTCCCGTTCGAAGGTCCGGACTATTCGCAACATGTCGTTGTGTGCGTTGCGGGCGACCCAGTCCTCGCCCAGCAAGCGCGAGACGTGTTCGCTCGGCGTTTGGAACTCGCGCCGCGGTCTGCCCCGCGCAGCGAAGGTGTCGCACATCGAGACGAAAGCGGCGGCCGCACCTGTGGGCGGAGGGCCGCGCCTGCTCCTACGCAGGTAACGCCGAAGCGCGAGGAAGCCGGCGGCAACCAGAAGAACGGCGACGACCATCACCGGCCAGGTGCGCGCGGTCCACTTGGCGGCCGAGGCCACCGAAGACCACGCTGAGCGCGCGACTGCCTTCACCGGCTCGGGGATGACCCGCGCGATGAAGCGTCCGATCGCTCGGAGCACCTGCGGCGCGACGAAGGCGTTGCCGACGCCGGGATCCGCAAGTGGCACCGCGTGGGTGGGGTCGTACTCGATCCAGCCGAAGCGTGGATAGTAGACCTCGACCCAGGAGTGCGCGTCCGCCTGGCGCACCTCGAAATAGCCGGTGAAAGCGTTTCGCTCTCCGGAGTCGAAGCCCACGGCCAATCGCGCGGGGATTCCCGCCGCGCGGAGCAACATGACCATCGAACTCGCGATGTGTTCGCAGAATCCCTGCCGGCGTTCGAAAAGGAAGTAGTCGACCGCGTCGACGCCGGGCGGGTCGCGCGGGATGTCGAGCTTGTACTCGGTGTTCTCCTTCAGCCATCGCTGAACCGCCAGGACCTTGTCGTAGGCCGTTTGCTCACCGTCCGTGATCTGATGGGCCAGCCGGCTGACGCGAGCCGGCATCTCCTCGGGGACTTGCAGGTACTGCTGAGGGAACTCCGATGGAAGCTCGGCGGTGTTCGACCCTCGCAGCATCGCCGGTGTCACCTCAGGAACGTCGGAGACCACGCTGTAGATGACGCCTTCCTCCAGCAGGATCGGGGCCCGCATCGACGAGTAACCGTCCGTGGCGATCGTCGAGGCGGGGAAGTAGAGCTGGCTCGGTCTGGCGGCGGCGAATATCACGTTCGGCTGCTGTTTCTCGACGTAGAAGGTCTGCAGCATTTCTTTGGACGGAACGGGTGGGGTCTCCAAGGGATCGGTCGGGAGGATCGTCGGGTTCCCCGTGGCGATCTCGTTGATCGTGTCGTTGGTGGCGGTCCAAGTCGTGCCGTCGAAGTTGTCGTATGCCTGCGCGCGCCAAAAAGCCGCCTGTGGCGAGCGAACCTTCATAACGATCTGTTGGGACAACCGGCCCCGGGCTCGTAGGTCGAGACCGGCCCCGAATCCCGGATAAGCGTCCGGCAGGAAACTGCTCGCCACACTCGCGCCGTCGTCGGGAAGCCCGGGATTCACGACCGCCCCAGAGAACTCCGGCACGGGTACGGCGTTGGTGAGGGAGAACGGCGGGGCGACGATCTGCGTGGCTCGCACCCTCGGCATCGCAAGGAATACGGCCGAGCTTGCAAGCAAGCCGAGAACCGCGACGATGGCTATCCCGCGTGCGCCGGTCGCGGGGGGGGGGGGG
>JBBDHU010000004.1:188126-364883 GCA_040880705.1 Actinomycetota bacterium
CGGCTGCTCGGCGCGCCGGCGCACGACGGATGACGACAGGGGCCGAACCGGCCTCTGCTTGAGATCGCTGGGAGAGGTAGAGCCAGGCGGCGCCGAGGCCCGCGTACGGAACGAGGAATAACAGGAAGTCCGTGCTGAGCGACAGAACGCCCGCTTCGGCCATCAGCGTGAGGCTCGCCCCGATCGAGAAGGAAAGGTCCCGTCGACGGGGAAGGTCGAAGCTGTGGATGACCTGAACCCACAGGAACAGCGACGCGAGGTCGGCGCGCGCTTGGTCTACGGAGTTAGCGGTTTGGACCTGAAGAATGAACGATCCGAGCGCGGCAAGCATCGCGAATGCGAGGAAAGTCTTAAGCGCGATGTTTCGTCGTCCACGGCGTACGTAAGAGGCTACGTAGGCGACGGGGATCAAGACGATCGCAACCACTGCCGTCGCCGTGTCGACTGCCCCCTGCGCGATGACTGCGAAGACGGCCACCATTACGGCCGCGAGTACGACCGCCCTAAGTTTGATCGAATCCTCGGGCCGGGCCCTGGGCGGGATCACACGGCTTGTTGCAGACACTCCGCCAAGTCCTCCTCCGCGCGAACGCGATAGACGATCGTTCGCTGAGCGGCGAGCTCCGCCGCGAGCAAGTCCGCTTGTGCTTCATCGAGTGGGGGAGCGCCGGGACCACCGGCCGGGAACGATCCGGCGTCCACCATCACGGCGATTACCTGCCGGCCGGTATCGGTGAGGCCGGCCAGCTCCGCCGGCAGGCCGGCGTTCGGGCGCCAAGTCGGGAACACGACTACGAGCGTGTCGATTCGCCCGAGCAGCGGAACCGCTTCGTCGAGCGTGGCGGCCATCGGTGGACCTCCCGGGGCCTCGAGCTCGGCGAGCCAGGTCAGCGAAGCGGTCCGGTCGGGATCCGCGAGCAGTTCGATGCTGCGGTTCTTGGCCGCCGCCATCGCCATTGGGTGGCCTTCGCGCATCGCGAACATGGCTACGGACGCGGCGACGGATGCGCAAATGTCCAAGGCCGTCTCCCCGCCACCGGTGTCGGCCCAGGTGTCGATCACCACCCCGAGGCGGCGGGGGAGTTCCTGTTCGAACTCCCGCACCATCAGCGAGCCGAGCCGCGCCGTGCTGGGCCAGTGCACGTGCCGGAGGCTGTCGCCGAGCTGGTACTCGCGGATGCCCAAGTAGTCCTGCCCCACGCCTTTCCTGGAGCGAACCTGTGCAGCGTCCAGGGGTTTTGCCGAGGACGCCAGGTCGGGCATCCAGGGGATGGGAACGACGCGCGGGTACACGACAGTGCGTCCCGGCGCCGCGACTTTGCGTTTCGCGAGGGCAACCCCGAACGGAGCAGCCGACGAAACCGTGATCGGTTTTCCGTCTACGACTCCGCGTTTCGCCGCATGCCTGATCGTCCCGACCGTGAGCGTCTCCTTGGCCGCGAGCTGAGGTACGAATGCGTCGGCCGGTTGGATGTGCGTGTCGGAGAGGGTTAACGAGAGCTTCGCTCCGCGGCTCTTGTTTCGAACGATCAAGTCAACCGGTACTTCCTCGCCGGCGAATGCTTCGGCCGGGGCGCGGCGTTCTACCTCCACACGTCTTGCCGTGCGCCCGGGAATCAGCAAGCCGGTGACGAACGCCCCCACGAGCAAAGACGCCATGACGAACAGCCATCCCGATTGCACGTTCGTTCCGACCAAGAACAGCAAGCCGGAGGACAAGGCGAGCCCTATCCCACGCCGGGTCGGGCGGGTCACGGGTTAGACCTGTCCGGCAACCCCGAGGGGAACCGGAACCTCTGCCACCGTCGTCTCGATCACTGCGCGTCCCGCGTCCGGCCCCAGGCGCTTCTGCGGCTTCAGGATCACGCGGTGCGCCAGAACTGCGGGGGCGAGCGCCTTGACGTCGTCCGGCAGTACGTAGTCGCGCCCTCCGGCGGCGGCGAGCGCCTGGGCGCAGCGGGTGAGCGACACGGTTGCGCGCGGGGATGCGCCGAGCCAAACGTCGGGGTGACTCCTCGTGGCTCCGACGAGCGCGATCGCATAGTCGACGATCGAGGGTTCCACGTGAACGCTACGGACGACCGCCTGATGGCGAACGATCTCATCCGAAGACATCACCGATTCGAGATCCTCGATCGGGTGTCGGAGCAGCTGACGGGTTACAACCTCGCGCGCGCCAGCCTCGTCCGGATAGTGGAGGCGCACCGACATCGTGAAACGGTCCAGCTGTCCTTCAGGCAGTGGATAGGTGCCGTGATGTTCAACGGGGTTCTCGGTCGCTATCAGGAAGAATGGGCTGGGCAACTCGTGTGCGACGCCCTCCACGGTTGCCTGGCGCTCCTCCATTGGCTCGAGGAGGGCCGACTGAGTTCGCGGAGTCGTTCGATTGATCTCGTCCACGAGGACGACGTTCGCGAAGACCGGCCCGGGAACGAATCGAAACTCCCGGCGCTCCTGGTCATAGATCGAAGTGCCGGTAACGTCGGAAGGCAGAAGGTCGGGCGTGCACTGAACCCTTCGAAAGCTTCCACCCATCGAACGCGCGAGTGAACGGGCGAGCATCGTCTTGCCCACGCCCGGGACCCCTTCGAGCAGAAGGTTGCCTTCCGCGAAAAGGCACACGACCGCTCCTTCCACCGTTGCGGTCGCGCCGGCAATCACTCTCTCGGCCGATTCGACAAGGCGACGGAAGGCCGCGGTTGTGTCCGCGAGGCCGGCCATGTCATTCATCTTCTCAGGAGTTCTCGGTTGCCGTTGGGTTCCGGTTGAGGACCCTCACCCGCGAAGAGTCGTTTTTGAGCGCCGCCGAGCGCTGTGCCAGACTGAACCCATGCCGGATCGGTACCGCGTGAACCGCCCCAAGATCGTGGCTAAGGACGAGGGGGACGAGGTTCTTCTGCTCAACCTGAAGACGAAGGACTATTACACCCTCCTCGGAAGCGCGACCGGCATATGGGCTGCCATCGAGCGAACCGCCTCCGCTGAGGACATCGTTGCGTCGCTGCCCTCGCGCTACGAGGGCGTCCCGGACGACGCCGCCGATATCGTCGCTGCTTTCATCCAAGATCTTCTGGGAGAGGAGCTGATCGCCCTTTCGACCGGTTCCGAAGAGGAGGATGAACCGCCGCCTCAACGACATCAGCGCGAATCGTGGTTCCTCGGCAGCTCGGGTGACAACTCCAAGAATCAGGAGGCTCCTGAGCCCTCCGAGTATGAGCCCCCGCGCCTAAGGAAGTTCGCGAGCCTCGAGGACGTCATCTTCCAAGGCGCCGAGGCCGACGAGGCCGACGAGGCCGACGAGGCCGACGAGGCCGACGAGGCGTAGGCACACTCGACGAACTAGTCAGAACCGGGCGGGCGGCATAGGCGAATCATCCCAGGTGCGACCTTCCATCAGCGGTACGATTGATTCAGACGTGGTGAAAAGAGACGTTGCCCCGGGAAGGGCCGTTTTGCTCGCCGCCACCGTGATGCTCGCGGTGGCTTTTCTCGTTGCGCCCGGGCCCGCACACGGCGCCGCGTTGAAGTGCTTCGGCATGAAGCCGACGATCAAAGGCGATTCGGGCAACAACACTTTGCGCGGAACGCCACGCGCGGATGTTTTCCTTGCCTTAGGAGGAAACGACCGCGTATTCGGCGTCGGAGGAAATGACCGGGTTTGCCTGGGCCCCGGCGACGACCGCGCTTTCGGAGGTGCGGGCAACGACATGATGGACGGACAGAAGGGTGTTGACCTCGTCTCCTTCCTGGGTTCGGCCGCCGCCGTCACTGCGAATCTCGACACGGAGAGCGCCACGGGTCAGGGAACGGACACTGTGATCGGTTTCGAGAACCTTCAGGGCTCGGATCACGAAGACGACCTCGACGGCGACGAGGCCGACAACAGGATCTTCGGCGCCGCCGGGATCGACGAAATCGACGGCGGTCTCGGTAACGACGACATGATGGGCGGCCTCGACAACGACACCTTCTTCAGCGGCGGAGGCGACGACAACTTCTCGGGCGGGCTCGGCGCCGAGGACGTGGTCGACTTCGCCTTTGCTCCTGCCGATGTAACGGCCAGTTTGCCGGCGGGAACCGCAACGGGACATGGCAGCGACACGATGACAGGAATCGAATGGCTGTACGGTTCGATCTACATAGACAACTTCACCGGTGACGAGAACGCCAACTATCTTTGGGGCGGAAACGAAGGGGACACGCTCAACGGCGGCGGTCACAACGACTTGATCGAAGGGGTCAACGGGGCCGACACCGTGGATGGAGAAGCAGGGGACGATTCGGTCTTTGGGAACAACGCCACGAACGTCGGGGCAGACCTCGGGGACTTGGCGTCCGGCGGGTCTGGAGATGACGAGGTTCGCGGGGGATTCGGCTTCGATACGGTCAACGGCGATGCCGGCGCGGACGTCATCTCGGGTGAACAGGGCGACGACCTTCTGGACGGAGGGCCCGACAGTGACGACGGCGACGGCGGCTCGCACGTTACCGGCGACACATGCGTGAACATCGAATTCCCGTTCGATTGCGAGTTCTAGGAGATATCCTCCACTCGCGCGAGAGTGGCGGAACCCGGTAGACGCGCCGGATTTAGGATCCGGTGCCCGAAAGGGCGTGGGGGTTCAAATCCCCCCTCTCGCACTAGGGGGATCTAGCCGAGGAAAGCGTCGGTCCCGTAGGGATCGTCGCTGAGAAACCAGAACTCCGCGATCTTCCCGTCGCGGAAGTGGCAGACGAAGGTGTCGTTCGCATCGAACGTCTCGTCGCCCCGCTTGTAGTGCGAGCGCTGAAGGCTGACCCCGTGCTCGTCGTCGGCGAAGTACGCGTGAGGCTCGAACTTGTATTCCGGTGCGCGCTCCATGAAGCGCCCGAAGAGCTCCATGAACTGGTCCTTGCCCTTGTAGTCCCCCGCGAAAGAGCTCTTCCCCGGGATGTGGACGATGACATCGTCGGTGAAGGCGGACGAGAACGCCTCGACGTCCTCCCTCATCTGAGCCTCGTCACTGTCGCGGAGCAGTTTCTCGTTCGGATGCATCTGGTCTCCTTTCGCCGAACAACGCCGTTAGGCCAATTCTGACCCCTTGAGCAGCGCGCGGTCAATTTGGAGCGGTAGATGCGTGGGCCCCCGGGGATTCGAACCCCGAACCTGCGGATTAAGAGTCCGTTGCTCTGCCGAGTTGAGCTAGAGGCCCACCGGAATATAACAAGGGACTAAGTGGTTCCCGCGTTTTTGGGGTGACCGAGGGGACTCGAACCCCCAGCCTCCAGGACCACAACCTGGCGCTCTAACCAGTTGAGCTACGGCCACCATGATCGCTGCCGATTCTAGCAGTGGGGTGTTCGCTCTCTTTCTCGTCGCCGGGGTCTTCGGGCCCGTCGGGGATGTAAACGTTGAACGAAGCTCCGCCTCCCTCGCGATCCGTGACCCACGCGCGGCCGCCGTGCAACTGAGCGAAGCTGGAAACGAGCGACAGCCCGATTCCCACGCCGCCGCCCCTGGCTCCCGACACCTGACGGAAGGGCTCGAAAATCGACTGGCGCATCTTGGGTGGAACTCCCGGCCCCTCGTCCTCGACCGTTATCAGCGCGCCGCCGTCGTGAGGGCGAACCTTGGCCCAGACCCCCGTTCCCTTAGGAGTATGTTTCGCGGCGTTCGCGAGCAGGTTCTCGACGATCCGCTCCACTTTCGGCGCATCTACCGCGATCTCGACGGGTTCGGTTTCGAGGCGCACCTCGTGTTTCCCGACCAAATGCGGGCCGATCTCCTCGACGACTCGGCGCACGAGCGCCGCGATGTCGGCCCTCCGGCGCCTGGGCGCGACGATGCCCTTGTCGAGCCGGTCGAGGTCGAGGAGGTCGCTCACCATCCTGTGCATCTTCCGGGCCCCGGACACGAGGCCTCGCAGCAATTCCTTCTGTTGTTCCTCATCCAGGCCCATCTCGTCGCTTCGCTCGAGGGTCATGGCGGAGCCGAGGATGGATGTGATCGGGCTTCGAAGGTCGTGTGAGACCGCGTGAAGGAGCGTGTTCTTCGCCTCGTCCAACTCGCGTAGACGCTCGGCCACTTCGGCCTGCTCGTGCGTCCGCGACTCGACGGCGGAAATCATTCGATCGAACTCCCTCGCGACGTTGACCAGTTCGTCGTTCGAGGGGGGTTCCTCACCCTCCCGGAGGCGAACGGAGTAGTCGCCCCGGGCGACGGCGGACGCGGCCCCGCCCATGCGTTTCACGCGCCTGAGGACCAAGAAGTAGAGGACGAGCGTAAGGGCGACCAGCTCCGCCGCGATGACGAGGGTAGCCTCGACGAAGATCCTTCGCCTAACGCTGTCGACCGCCGCCGCCCGGGCCTCCGTGCTGAAGTAGATCCCGACCCATGCGGGTTCGCCGGCAATCTCGACCCTCTCCAGGACGAGGAGCGTGGATTCGCCGTCAAGGTCCACGTCCTGCCGGTGTATCTCTCCGGGCGCCGGCAGGAGCCGCGGGTCGGTACGCAGTCCAAGCTCCGAGCGATCGGAGCTCGCCCAAACGATGGGAGACCCCGGAAGCGACAACTCGAAGACTCTGACGCGTTGAACGTCGGGGTGAAGCGTCACGAACTGCCCGAGGAACGCAGTCGCGGCGTTCGGATCATCGGGCTCGTCCTGCGCCTGCGAAACGATGAGCGGGATGAGAGCGGTCGCCTGGACCGCGTACGTGTCGTTGATCCGTGCTTTGGTTTCGGCGATCGACGTTGCCCCGAACGCCGCGGCCACGACAGTGGAGATGAGCACGACCGGGATTCCGACCTTCACGGCCAGGGGGAGCCGTCGGTCGAGACGCCTGCGAAGACGAATGAAGGGGTTCACCTACGCTTCAGATTATCGGGTGGCGTAGCGGTTTGTTTCCGGCGTGCGTGTCCGGCAGCTACTTCTTGCAGGCCTTGACCACGTACCGGTACGGGTCCACGGCTTTGCCATCGCCCGGGTGCCATTCGAAGTGGAGGTGATGCACGCCGCCTTGCGCGTTCCCGGTGTTTCCGACGAACCCGATCGTTTCCCCGGGTTTCACCCTGCGTTCCTCGGCGCGCCTCGAAAGGTGGGCGTTGTAGGTGTAGCCCTGATCACCGTGTAGGTACACGGTCTTGCCGCCCAGTTCGTTGCTACCGTTCTCCATTTTGCCGGCGAACGTAGCCTTAACGGGATCCCCCTTGTCGGCGATGATGTCTATTCCTTCGTGTGTGCGCCCGCCCGAACGCGGATCGCCGAAGCTGTCGGTGATGGTGCCGCCGGGAACGGGGCACGCCTTCAGCGGGTTCGGCCATTCGCAGGATCGAAGCGGACCGGATCCGCCGTTTTGGCGGCAGGTGTCGATCCCGAGTCCGCCGGAGATCGTGTCGCCGTGCGGGCCTCCGCGGATGTTGTCCCTCCCACCGCCGCCGTATAGGAGGTCGTTGCCGGTGCCGCCGTCGATCGTGTCGTTACCCCCGAGACCGCAGATGGTGTCGTCGCCTCCGCCGCCGGACAGCTCGTCGGCTTTGGTTGTTCCCGTGATGTCGCACTTCGCCGGCTGGCGCACCGTCTGGGGTTGCTGTTGCCGCATTTCTGGCTCGGGCCCGGCAGCTTGATCCGTGTCCGAGAGATCCTGCGCGCCCAGCGCAGGCGAGGCGGCAACGGCGCAAACCAGCAGCGCCAAAAGAGCAATGAGTTTGGTGATTCTCATGGGGTTCACCCTCCCGGAGGGTGCGCGGTCTCCTGACTCTATGCGATCCGGGGCGAAGTCCCAAGCATCCTCGCGCGCCTTACCGGCCCCCCGGGCGTGCCCAAGAGGCGTATTCATCAATTTCGTGTTTTTGGATCCGGGCGGTGCGGTGCGCCGGGCAGGATTCGAACCTGCGACCTGCGGGTTAGAAACCCGCTGCTCTATCCAGCTGAGCTACCGGCGCTTCGACGGTTCATGATAGGAGACCGATGCCGCGGCAAGAAGTCTTAATCCTGATTCGCGCAGGGCGACTGGTCGACGTCGTCGCCGGGAAGGTCGTCAAGGACCAAGAGATCCTCGTCAAAGGCGATCGCATCGTGGCGGTCAAGAGCCGCGCCGGCGCGCCGGAAGGAACCCCAATCGCAGACCTTTCGATGCAGACGGTTCTTCCCGGGATGATCGACTGCCACGCGCACTTGGTCGGGGCAGAGGAGGAAGCGGGCCTTCCATCGATTGGTCAAACCGCCGCGCAAGAAACGCTCCTCGGCGTGCGAAACGCGCGGCGAACAGTCATTGCCGGCTTCACCAGCGTTCGCGACGTCGGGACCTACCGCGCTTTCCTGGACATCGGGCTGCGCGACGCGATCGAGGCGGGCTGGTTTCCGGGCCCGCGGATGATGACCGCGGGGCCGTACCTAACCGTCACCGGAGGCGGCGGAGAGATCACCGGCCTCGCCGACGGCGGGCCCCCACCGGATGAGTTCCGTTTCGGTGTGGCGGATTCCGCCGTGGAGGTTCGCCATCGAGCCAAGGCGATCCTCGATGGCGGCGAGGATTTCCTGAAGATCATCGCGACGGGCGCCGTGCTGACCCGCGGTACAGATCCCGGCAAGGCCGAGTACACCGAGGAGGAGATTCGCGCCGCAGTCGAGGTGGCCGATGAGCGGGGGTCGCACGTTGCCGCGCACGCGCACGGTCCGGCGGGGATCAAGAACGCGGTCCGCGCGGGCGTTCGCTCAATCGAGCACGGGTCGCTGATCGACGACGAGGCCATCGCGTTGATGGCCGATCGGGGCACCTATCTGGTGGCGGACATCTACTGCGGCGACTACATCGCTCAGGAGGGAAGGCGCACCGGCTGGCCCGAGGAGACTCTTCGCAAGAACGAGGAGACCACGGAGGCGCAACGTCGCGGGTTTCGGAAGGCGGTCGAGGCAGGCGTGCGTGTGGCGTTCGGGACCGACAGCGGCGTCTATCCGCACGGGGACAACGCGCTGCAGATGGAGTACATGGCTCGCCACGGTCTCTCGCCGATGGGTGCGATCAGGTCGGCGACACTCTGGGCTGCCGAGCTCATGCGCCGGCAGGAGGGGGTCGGCTCCGTCACACCCGGAAAATACGCCGACCTGATCGCTGTCGCGGGCGATCCGCTAGAGGATCTCGCGCGCCTTACCGAGCTTTCTTTCGTGATGAAAGGTGGCGAGGTCTTGAGGGGCTCGGACGGGGGGACCGTCTCGGAGGAAGTCTCGAGCGGGTGAAGGGAATCGAACCCTCGTCACCAGCTTGGAAGGCTGGAGCTCTACCACTGAGCTACACCCGCGCGAACCGAACTCTACCAACGCCCGGTGGGATACTCGCGCGGTGAAAGTTCCGTTTCGCCTGGTGGACGTCTTCGCGGAGCGCCCTCTCGCCGGGAACCAGCTCTGCGTGGTGCCCGAGAACCCCGGCCTCGACGACACGGCGATGCAGGGGCTGGCGAGCGAGATCGGTTTTTCCGAGACCACTTTCGTTACCGAGGCTTCGTCGGACCGATACTCGATGCGCATCTTCACACCCGGGGCCGAGCTTCCTTTCGCCGGGCATCCGACACTGGGCACCGCGTTCGTCCTTGTCTCCGAAGGCCGCGTGCGTTCCCCCGCGACCCAGGTCGTGAAAGCCGGAGAATTCGAGGTGGAGGCGGATCCCACGACGAATACCGCACGGATGCGGCAGCTCCCTCCCGCATTCGGCCCGATCGCGAGCGATCTTCAAGAAGTGGCTGAAGCCGCGGGCCTCTCGGTCAGGGATCTGAGACCGGACTTGCCACCGCAGGTCGTCTCGACCGGATTGCCTCATTTGATAGTGCCGGCCGCATCCGTCAGCGCGGTGAAACATGCGGAGCGAAACGACGGCACCCTTGCCAGGTTGCTCAGGGATGTCGGGGCAGAGGGCTACTATTTGTTTGCGCTCTCTTCCGGTGAGGCTAAGGCGCGCATGTTCGATACGGAGTTCGGTATCGGCGAAGACCCCGCGACCGGATCCGCGGCGGGCCCTCTTGCGGCTTACCTGACCGCGCATAGAGCGGGTGGAATGCCGGGCACCATCCGGATTCGCCAAGGAGAGGAGATCGGTCGCCCAAGCCTGCTGGAGGCGAACGTCGTCCAGGTCGAAGACACCCTGAAAGTGACCGTCGGCGGCGGAGTCTTCGTGGTCGGCGAGGGGACGTTCGAGACCTAGCCTCCGTGCTGGGCCTAGACTGGCGGTATCGGGGCGTGGCGCAGCCTGGCTAGCGCGCGTGCTTTGGGAGCACGAGGTCGCGGGTTCGAGTCCCGCCGCCCCGACAAGTCACGCATTGGTAGAAACCTTGGTCCTCCCTGAGACCGGTGCGGGCCCATCCGGGGTCGAGACGCGTCCAATAGAGCATGAATAGTTTCCCTTGGCGTTCTTGATCGACTGGATGACCGTTACCTCGTTCGCCTTTGCGAAGCTCTTGTCGACCTTCCCGTCGTTCCACCCATAACCGGGCGCAAGTTTCGGCGGATTCTTCGTTCCGATTCCTGTGACCTTGAGCCTTACCGTCCAGCTCTCGAGCGGGTTTAGCGTGATCATTGTGAACCCGCAGTCGAGCCGTCCGCCCTCCTTGCCGGAATTGACCATTCGGATGGAACCGTTGACCCGGACGAGTGGCACGCTTGGTGACGAAGGGGGGAGTGGCTCGTCGTTCGGGGTCGTACCGGTCCGCACGACGCGAACATCGTCCGGGCGAGTGACCAAGAAAAGCGCGGTACCGGCAAGCGCCACGACAATCGCTACCGCCGCGAGCGGGCGCCACGAGCGAGGACGGGCGTGCTTCTTGACCCTGACACGGGCGTATTCCGCAGCGGGTGCCTTGGGTGGGGCGCCTTTCTCGGCAGGTCTCTTGGGCTCGACGAGATCGCCGGGAAGCGGGCCGACGGGTTTGGCCGGGGCCCAGATGTCTTCCGAGGGTTTCCCCTCGACCTTTGCGGGTTCCTCGACCTTTGCGGGTTCCTCGACCTTTGCGGGTTCCTCGACCTTCGCGGGTTCCTCGACCTTTGCGGGTTCCTCGACCTTCGCCGGCTCGGCCATGGGCGGTGTGGCAGCCGGTTTCGGCTTTTCCTCGACCTTCGCCTCCCCGCCTGCGCTGGCAACGTCCATCCGAGGCCACGAGTCGACGGGCTTCTGGGCGATTCGCTTCGTATCCTTTTCGACATCGGCCGCGGGGGCCTCTCCTCGCGGAATCAGCGTCCCGCTCCCGAGCAGCGGCTTGAGGGCGTCCGTCGCGGCTTGTTCGAGGCCAAGTCCGATCAGTTCCTGAAGCTTCCCCTTTACGGCGGGGTCGGCCAGAGCCTCGCGCTCGTCGCGGTCGCCGACGATCTCGACCCATTCGACCCAGCCTCCGCGGTTGCCTTCCGCGGTAGATCTCTCCGCCTTCAGGTCGAAGATCGATACATGCGCTTGCCACAGGCCGTGACCCCAAACGTCTTGCGGATGCCCGGCGCGTATTAGAAGGAACGCGTCTGCTTGCGCGCCGGGATCGTCCTTCTCTGTCGGGATCGGCCTGCCCGACTTCAAACGTATCTTCATGAGCACGTCGTCCCCGACGGTCTCGCTGTCGATCTTTCCACTGGCATCGAGACCGAAGGAGTTGAGTGCGGCGATCACTTTGACTGCCGCGTCGTCGGCGTCGATCCCGGGCCCTTCCTTGGTCGTTTCTGCCATCTCGACGCCTACTGGAGCGCGGGTCCGCGCTGCGCCAGGTACTTCTTGTTGAACTCGTAAAGCAGCCTGTCCTGCCGCGGGTAGACCCCGGACTTGTACGCGCGAGAATGCATGCCGGTCTGAGCGCGCTCGCAAATCACCCAGTCCTGATTGCTGACCAGATCCCAGAATTCGACGACTTCACTCGGATCGAAGTCTTCACCGTCGATCGTTTCCGGGCGGAACAAGTATTCGCTCACGACGGTAGTACTGTCCTCGCCCCGCGGATAGAGCGTGTAGGACATGACGCAATCGGAGTGGAAGTTGAGCAGCAGGTTCGGGAATACCGCGACACCGAAGTAGGTGTGGATGTCCTCTTCGCTGAGGCCGGGGAGCTGGGGAAGCTTCGAATGCCCCGTCCTGGTGAAGCTCGTCCCGCCCTCGACGAGACTGTTGCCGAACCATCCCGGGCGTTCCTCGACCAGGCCCTTCCTGTAGAGCGGCACGATCGAAACGAGTTCGGGGTGCACACTCGGGCAGTGCAGACATTCGTTGTAGTTCTCCACGATGATCTTCCAGTTCGCCGCGACCTCGTACGAGATCGAGTGGCCGATCCGAAGTTCGTCGGCACGGTAGCGCTCGTATTGCAACGGTTCGTCCTCGTCCTCATCGAGACACTGCAGGAGGGGCTTGGGATCCGTCGCCATGTTCACGAACATGTATCCGCTCCAAGACGCGATGTTGACATCCCAGAGTGTGTAGTCGTTCTTGTCGAATCCCTCTTCCTCGTGCACGTTCGGGGTTCCCAGAAGCCTTCCCTCGAGGTTGTAGGTCCAGGCGTGGTAGGGACACTTGATCACGTTCGATTTGAGGTGGCCGGAGTCGTCGCAGAGTCGCGTTCCACGGTGGCGGCACACGTTGTAGAAGGCACGAAGCTCACCTTGTGCGGTGCGGGTCACCAGGATGCTCTCGTCGGCCACCTCGCGGACGAGGAAACTCCCCGGCTCTGCGACCTCCTCGGCGCGGCCGATGCAGAACCAATAGTCGAAGAAGACCTTCTCCTTCTCGAGTTCGAAGATCTCGCGCGAGGAGTAGTCGCGGCCCGGGAGGGTCGGCTGGGGTTGCCAGTTGACCGGGGTGACCGCCTCTTCCGTGTCCATGCGAGTTACAAGGATACCCGGGCACGTGACTGACCTGCGAGCTGAGCCGAGGTTGCGGTCAGGCGGAAGCGTGGCAGTGGAGCCGGTGCCGGCTGGGGATGTTGGCGACCACGTGGCCCGGATCGTGGATCTTGATGTGGGTGTGGGCGGCTCTTTTTTCGCCGGCACCTACACGGGCGGAGATTCGGTCCGCGCCCTTCTTCGTCGTCCCGCCGCCGGTTAGTACTGCCACCACGCGGCACCGAACGTCCTTGGCCTTATCCGAACCGTTCTTGATGCGCACCCGTCCTCCTATGTGGTGGAACTCCCCGTTGTACGAGTGCTTGGGCAAGTGGACCCGGGCCTTCATGCGAGGGCCGAGAGCGGCCGGCACGGGTTGAGGCAAGGCGAAGAGCACAGCCACGGCAACCAAGGCAGCAGCAGAGCGCTTGATTGCCCTCATCCCCAACCCCCTCGCGTACCTTAGACCAGTTCCTCTTCACAGGAGACCAGGCTGAAGCAATTGGAGTTCGCGAATATCGGGCAGAGGCAGGGCCGAATGCGCAACCTGGCTGCCGTAGTGGCGGTGGGCTTGCTCGCGGCCGCGGCCTGCGGCCAGCCCTCCGAGAAACCGAGAACGGAGCCACCAGATTCGGTTTCCGAAGGGCCGGTCTCTGTCTCCCCGAGCCCTCTCGGCGAACCACCTCCATCGGAGGCCCGCTTGGAGGGGAGGTTTCGCGGCCCCGGCCTCGGCGGTCTTGCATTCACATTCGAGCCCCTCTGTCTGGAAGGGTCCTGCGATCTGCGAGCGGATAGGGGAGCAGCGGCGTTGAGATTCGAGGAGTCCGACGGCACCTACCGGGCGAACGACACGTTCCTGCAACGTTGCGGGCGCGGCGCCCTCTCGTTCCAATATCCCGTGCATCAAACGTTCCGTCTTCGCGCGATCGATGGGAGGTTCATCGATGGAGAATGGCGCGCGACGGCTCTCAAGGTGACGACCGAGCACCGAAGCCCGGGTGGAAGCAAGACCGTGACCTCGGGAGCCAATCGCGTCACAAGGACGTGCCAACGCGTTCACAAGACGAAAACGGGAAGGGCGATCCTGCAGGAAGACGCCTAGCCGGCCAGGCGCTTCATCAGTTCGTCGTGAAGCCGTCCGTTCGTCGTGAGGACGCTGCTTCGGTCGGACAACTGCTCGCCCACGAAAGTAGTCATGCGCCCGCCGGATTCCTCCACGATCGCCTGGACGGCGACTGTGTCCCAGGTGCGAAGCTCCGGCTCGATCATGGCGTCGGCGGCCCCGCGGGCGACGAGCATGTGGCCCCAGAAGTCGCCCAGCCCTCGCGTTCTGCGCGCGTCCTCCACCATCCCCTTGAAGGCGTCCTCACGGGGGCCGCCCAGCCAGGCCTCGAGCCCGCCGTAGGCGACCAGCGCCTCGGGCATCGACTCGGTTTTTGAGACACGGATCGAGTCGCCGTTCAGCCGCGCACCTGAGCCATGTGCGGCTTCGTAACGTTCGCCCAAAGCAGGTGCCGCAACGACACCGGCGACCGGCACCCCCTCAACCGCGAGCCCTATCAGCGTCGCCCAGATCTGGATGCCGTCGGCGAAATTCTTCGTCCCGTCTATCGGGTCGATCACCCAGATTCGATCGGCGCTCCCCGTCATGCCTTCTTCCTCACCGAGGATCGCGTCGTTCGGGAATCGTTCCCCGATCATCTCCCGCGCCAGGGCTTCGATCTTGAGGTCGGCCTCGGTGACCGGCGTTTGGTCGGGTTTGCTCATCACCTCGAAGTCGTGTCCGAAGATCGACATTGCGATCTCGCCGGCGCGGTCGGCCAACTCACCGGCGAAAGCCAACTCCTTCTCGAACACGGACAGAACCTTACCCTCCGGTCGCAGCCACCTCGACCAGGGTGTCGTAGAAGACCGGGCCTCCTCCGCGGTCGGAGGTCCCGTCAGGGGTGAGGGCGTTTGCAGCGGTCCCTCCTGGAGACTTCGATGCCCACCAACCGAACGGCATCGAGACAACGCCGGGACGAACCCGGTCACTCACGCGAATCCGGATCAGGACTTCGCCGCGATCGTTGAAAGCGCGGGCCATGTCGCCGTCGGACAAACCTCGAGCCTCGGCATCATGTGGATGGATCTCCAATAGCGGCTCCTTCTCCGCCTTCAGGTGTCGTGGCATCCCCGAATAGCTCGAGTTCAGGAAATGCAGGGCGGACTTCGCCGTTATCACGATGAGCGGGAAACGATCGGCGAGACCGGCGTCACCTTGCGGGCTTTCGGGAGCCGGCTGGTACTGGGGGAGCGGGTCAAGTCCCTCGTCGGCCAGCCTCTGGGCGAAGAACTCTGCCTTCCCCGATGGCGTGTGGAATCCTCCCTCGGCGAAGGGGCGCCAATCCTCGGGCAGCGACAGAGGCGCCCAGCCCTCTTCTTCGAGTCTTTCGAGGGTGATGCCGTCGAGGTACGGGTGGTTGCTCTCCAATGCTTGACGTACCAGATCTTCGTCCGTGTCCGACAAGCAGGGATCGTCGAGCCCCATCCGCGCCGCGAGTCGCCGGAAGAATTCCGTGTTGGCGACTGCCTCGCCGACGGGAGGGATGGCAGGGAGGTTGAGCGTCAGGTACGTGTGGCCGTAGGCGGTGAGGAGATCGAGATGCTCGACCTCCGTCGTTGCCGGCAGGACGTAGTCCGCATAAAGGGCGGTATCGGTCATGAACTGCTCGTGCACGACCGTGAAGAGGTCTTCGCGCGTCAGTCCCTCGAGGACGAGTCCCTGGTTAGGCAGGATCGTCGCCGGGTTGCAGTTGTAGACGATGAGAGATCGGATCGGCGGGTCGAGGGCGGGATCGGTCAGAGCCTTGCCGACTCGCACGATGTTCACTTCGCGGACGCCGTTGGGCCTGAGGTCGGGCCTCGCCAGGGCACGGTAAGCGACCGCATCGTCGAAGTAGTCGAATGTCAGATGGAACAGCCCGCCTCCGCGATCTCTCCATGCGCCCGTCAGCGCCGGGAGGCAGCTGACCGTCCGATATGTCATCGCTCCGTGGCTGTGCTTCTCCATCCCGATACCCAGCTGGATGCACGACGGCTTGCGCGTGGCGTAGGAGCGCGCGAACCACTCAATCTTCTCCTGATCCAAGCCGGTGATGGAGGACACGCGCGGGAGCGGATACTCGCGAACGCGCTCTTCGAGCCGTTCGAAACCCAACGTGTGGCGGCTGATGTAGTCCTCGTCCTGAAGCCCCTCTGCCAGGATCACGTTCATCATCCCTAGGGCCAGGGCGGTGTCGGTTCCGGGGAAAGGCTGGATATGCTCGTCGGCCGCTTGCGCGGTCCGCGTCTTGAGCGGATCCACCACTACGATCGTGGCTCCACGCGACCGCGCCTCCCTAATGAACGGCCACTGATGCAGGTTGGTCACGATCGCGTTCGATCCCCAGAGAACGATGAAGTCGTCGAGCGCCATGTCCTCGGGTCGGACTCCGAGAGCCGATCCCTGCGTGGCCTCGACGCCCCACCAGGAGGTCGTACCGCAGAGTGTTCGCTCGAGCTTGGTTGATCCGATTCTCGCGAAGAACCGCTCGCTCATCGACTCGTTCTGCAGCAACCCAAGGGTTCCCGAGAAAAAGCAGGGAAGGACCGCCTCCCCGCCGTGCTCGTCGATGATTTCGGCTAGACGGGAGGCGATGCCGTCGAGTGCCTCGTCCCAGGAAACACGCTCGAAACTTCCCGAGCCCTTAGGACCCGTTCTCTTCAGCGGATAAAGCAGCCTGTTGGGGTCGTAGACACGCTCTAGATAGTGATCCACTTTCGCGCACAATCCCCCGCGTGTGAAGGGATGGTCTGGGTCACCTCGCAACTCGGTCGCAACACCGTCTTTCACGGTTACCAACCAGGCGCATCGGTCGGGGCAATTGTGCGGACATGCGCCGCGAACCTGAACGGGGATCTCTGTTCCTGCCATCGAATCCCTGACTAATAGGCTCGTCGGGGGCTGCCTCCGCAATTCTTGCCCATCTGCAGGCGGCGGGCAATCCCGACATCCAATTCCGTTAGGCTCGACCCGATGCAATCAACGATCGAAGAGACGGACAAACACAAGGTCAAACTGACCATCGAAGTAGCGCCCGACGAGTTCGGAACCGAACTCGACGCGGCGTACAAGCGAATCGCGGAGCAGGTCAAGATTCCCGGTTTTCGAAAGGGAAAGATCCCGCGAAAGGTCATAGACGCTCAGGTCGGGCGGGATGCCGTGATGCAGGAATTCCTCAGGCACGCCGTGTCGTCGTACTACTCGAACGCAGTTCGCGAGCACGACCTTGCGCCGATATCGGATCCCGACATCTCGATCGACGATGTGGAGATCGACAAGCCCCTCAAGTTCACTGCGGAGTTAGAGGTCAGGCCCCGTCCGACGATCGAGGACTACAAGGGCATCGAGGTGACCAAACCGAAGATCGAGGTCACCGAGCCGGATGTGGATGAGTACATCGAGCATCTTCGCGACCGGTTCGCCGAGCTAGAGGTCGTCGGGCGCGGCGCGAAACAGGGCGACTTCGTCCTGGTCGACATCCGGGGATCCGTCCACGGCGAGGAAGTTCCGGACGCTTCCCGCCTCGACTACCTGTACGAGATCGGATCGGGCGAAGTGCTGCCGGGACTCGACAAGGAGCTGGAGGGGAAGCGAAAGGGCGAGATCCTGAAGTTCAACGCCAAGCTCCCCGAGACATTCGGAGACGACGCGGGCAAGGAGGTTTCCTTCCAGGTCCTGATCAAAGAAGTGAAGGGGAAGAAGCTCCCTCCGACCGACGACGACTTCGCAAAGACCGCTTCGGAGTTCGACACGCTGGAGGAGCTCCGGGCCGACGTGAAAGAGAAGCTGAAGGAACTGAAGGGCCGGGAGGCGGATGCCGAGGTTCGCGAACTGGTTTTGCAGAACGCGATCGAAAAAGTCGATGTCGAGCTGCCCGACAAACTTGTGGACGCCGAGACGGAGCACCGCGTTCACACGGCGCGCGAACGCGCCGAACGCGCCGGGACCACTCTGGAAGCCGTGCTTCAGGAACAGGGTTGGGATGAGCTTCGCCTTCGAAGCGACGCGCGCACCCATGCCGTTCGTGCCATAAAGGCCGACTTGGTCTTGGAGTCCGTGGCCCGTCAGGAGGAGTTGAAGGTCACGGCCGAGGAGCTTGCCGCCGAGGTTTCCGCCTTGGCCCAGGCTCTCGGGAGGGATCCGAAGGATCTGGCGAAGACTTTGGAGGAAACCGGCCAGATCACATCACTGGCCGGTGATATCATCAGATCAAAGGCGCTCGATCTGTTGGTCGAGCATGCAAAAGTCGTGTCGGAAGGCGAACAAAATGAGTGATTTGCAGAACTATCTAGTTCCCGTAGTCGTCGAGCAAACGAACCGCGGCGAGCGGTCGTTCGACATTTATTCGCGTTTGCTGAAGGAGCGCATCGTGTTCCTCGGGACGCCGATCGACGATGCCGTTGCGAACTTAGTGATGGCTCAGTTGCTTCATCTGGAGTCCGAGGACCCCGACAAAGACATCAACTTGTACATCAACTCGCCCGGTGGCGAGATCACGCCGCTGTTCGCGATCTACGACACCATGCAGTACATCAAGCCCGACGTGTCAACCATCTGCATGGGCCAGGCCGCTTCTGCGGCCGCCGTTCTGCTGGCTGCCGGGGCGAAGAACAAGCGATTCGCGCTACCGCACTCGCGCGTGTTGATCCATCAGCCTCACGGCGGCGCGCAGGGCCAGGCAGTCGACATCGAGATCCAGGCGAAGGAGATTCTGAGGTATCGCCAGTTGCTCGACGAGCTTTTGGCCGAGCACACGGGCCAGACGCTCGCGCAGATCTCCAAGGACACCGATCGCGACTTCATCATGACCGCCGACAAGGCTAAGGAGTACGGCCTGATCGACGAGGTCATAAGGAGTCGCAAAATCGAGCCGGTACCCGCGACGGCTGTGGCCGGTGGCTCGTAAGATATAAGGACCAGGCCGGGGATCAGCCCGGCCGCTTGGTTTAGGAGCAGGGGGGCATGGCGAAGTTCGGTGACTCGGACCTCCTAAAGTGTTCCTTCTGTGGAAAAAGCCAGAAGCAGGTCAAGAAGCTCATCGCCGGCCCGGGCGTGTACATCTGCGACGAGTGCATAGATCTCTGTAACGAGATCATCGAAGAGGAACTCTCCGAAACCTCCGAACTAAAACTCGAGGAACTCCCGAAGCCACAAGAGATCTACAAGTTCCTAGACGACTATGTGATCGGTCAGGATCAAGGCAAGAAGGTCCTGTCGGTCGCCGTCTACAACCACTACAAGCGCATCCAGGTAGGGGAGAAGGACGCCGACGTCGAGCTTCAGAAGTCGAACATCCTGATCCTCGGGCCGACCGGATGCGGCAAGACCTTGCTGGCCCAGACCCTTGCGCGAATGCTGAACGTGCCGTTCGCTATCGCCGACGCCACGGCCCTTACGGAGGCAGGCTATGTGGGTGAGGACGTCGAGAACATCCTTCTGAAGCTGATCCAGGCCGCCGACTACGACGTGAAGAAGGCCGAGACCGGCATCATCTACATCGACGAGGTCGACAAGATCGCGCGCAAGTCGGAGAACCCCTCGATCACGCGCGACGTCTCCGGCGAGGGCGTGCAACAGGCGCTCTTGAAGATCCTCGAGGGGACCACGGCCTCGGTTCCGCCACAGGGCGGACGCAAGCACCCGCACCAGGAGTTCATCCAGATCGACACCACGAACATCCTGTTCATGTGCGGCGGTGCTTTCGCCGGCCTGGACGAAATCATCGAGTCGCGCACCGGTGCGAAGGGCGTCGGGTTCGGTGCCGACATCCGCCGCTCAGAGGAGAAGGACATGGGCGAGATCCTGTCGCGCGTCCTTCCCGAAGATCTTCTGAAGTACGGGCTCATTCCTGAGTTCGTCGGCCGTCTGCCGGTCCTCACTTACGTACACAACCTGGACAAGCAGGCCCTGATCGACATCCTTACCAAGCCGAAGAACGCGCTGGTGAAGCAGTACCACAAGTTCTTCGAGTTCGACGGAGTGGAGCTGATCTTCTCCGATGACGCCCTCGAGGCGATCGCCGACCAGGCGATCCTTCGCGGAACGGGGGCGCGCGGCCTTCGCGCGATCCTGGAGGAGGTGCTGCTCGGGGTCATGTACGAGCTTCCGTCCCGTCAGGACGTGACCAAGTGCAAGATCGACGCCGATGTAGTGCTCTCCGGTGTCAACCCCACGCTCGTACCGAAGACCGAGCGCGCGCCGCGAGTACGCCGCGAACGTTCGGCCTAAGCAGTCTCGCCCCTCCACGTGTCCCACCTTGGAGACGGTGCTCTCACATATGATTGCTCCTAGGTTTGGGAGTACGATGCGTTGAGGATTGTGACGACGAAGAGAGTCTCAACCTCCTTGGTCGCTGTTGGTAGCCTCGCATGCATCGCAGCAACGCGAGCCGCGCTTCTTGCCCCGGAAGACGGGCTGGCGCTGAGACCGGATCGACTTGTCGAGGAGCCGGGATACTCGCTGGGTGCGTGGGCGATCGTCACACTCTCCGCCCTGATTCTCTTGTGGGTCTTGGTCGCTCCGGGGAAGAGGGTGTTCATTGCGGCTGCGGCTGGTGGTGCGATGGCGCTCGCATCCGGGCCGACGCTGTTCGTGGTCTTTTCCGCAGATGTCCACGGCCTAGGTGGAGAAACCGCGCCGGGGCCGGCACCATTCATCCTGCTGGTGGGTGGGGCGGTTATGGTGCTTGGAGCCGTGGTCGGTTTCAAATTCACGCCAGTCGAGCGGCGGATCCGTGGAGACGCCTCCTAGATCGGCAATGCTCTGAGTACCAGGCCGGATTCCCAAGTCCTCCGCGTTCCCCTGGTCCCCTAGACTCGCGATTGGTAATGGAGGACATCCCTACTCAATACGACCCGGCTGCCGCCGAGAAACGGTGGTATCCGGAATGGGTGAAGCGCGGCTACTTCCACGCCAACGCTTCCTCGGACCGTGAGCCCTACTGCATCGTCCTTCCGCCGCCGAACATCACCGGCCGTTTGCACATCGGCCATGCCCTCGACCACACGATCCAGGACGTCCTGATCCGGCGCGCCCGGATGCAGGGGTACGAGGCGCTTTGGCTGCCGGGGACGGACCACGCCGGCATCGCCACACAAGTTGTCGTGGAGCGTGCCCTTCGCGAAGAGGGGTTCGAACGCCGGGAGATGGGCCGCGACGCATTCGTCGAGCGCGTCTGGGCGTGGAAGGAGCGGTACGGGGGCGAGATCGTCGAACAGATGAAGGCGCTCGGCAACTCCTGCGACTGGGACCGGCTTCGCTTCACCATGGACGAAGGTCTCTCCTACGCCGTTCGAGTCGCCTTCGTACGCTGGTACGAGCAGGGCCTGATCTATCGGGGCGAACGTCTCGTCAATTGGTGTCCGAACGACCAGACGGGCCTGTCCGACTCCGAAGTCGAACACGAAGAGGTCGATGGCGAGCTGGTTACGTTCCGCTATCCACTCGCCGACGGTTCCGACTTCATCGAGGTGGCAACGACGCGGCTGGAAACGATGCTGGGGGACACCGGCGTCGCCGTTCACCCCAAGGACGAGCGCTACGAGGCGTGGGTTGGGAAGAATGTCAGGCACCCCCTCGACGGGCGCGAGATGCCTATAGTTGCCGACGCAGCGGTGGACCGCGATTTCGGAACCGGCGCCGTCAAGGTGACGCCGGCGCACGACCCGAACGACTGGGAGATCGCGGAAAGAACCGGCCTGCCGCGAATGAACATCTTCAACGCCGACGCCACATTGAACGACAACGTCCCGGAGGAATTCCGGGGGCTGGACCGGTACGCGGCGCGCGAGAAGGTACGGGACCGCCTCGCGGAGAAGGATCTGATCGTCAGGGAGGAGCGTCCCTATCGGCATGCCGTCGGCCATTGCTACCGATGCAAGACGGAGATCGAGCCTTGGATCGCGGGAATGCAGTGGTTCGTCAAGGTCGGCCCCTTGAAAGGCCCGGCGAAGGAGGCGGTTGCGCAAGGCGGGACCCGCTTCGTTCCGCCCAGGTGGGAGAGGCCGTTCGACACTTGGCTCGACAACCTGCGCGACTGGAACATCTCCCGCCAGCTTTGGTGGGGCCACAGAATCCCCGTTTGGTACTGCCCGAACGGCCACGAGACCGTCGCGACCGAGGATCCGGCGAAGTGCTCCGAATGCGGCTCCGCCGAGATCGAACAGGACGAGGACGTTCTGGACACTTGGTTCTCGTCGCAACTCTGGCCGTTCTCGACGCTGGGGTGGCCGGAAGCGACTGGGGATCTGAAGAAGTTCTATCCGACGACCGCGCTCGTGACCGGCTACGAGATCCTCTACCTCTGGGTCGCGCGAATGATCATGGCCGGGTTGTCTCTGGTGGAGAAGGACCGCACCAGAACGGGCGACAACATTCCGTTCGAACGAGTTGTAATCCACGGCCTCGTTCGCGATGAGCACGGGCGCAAGATGAGCAAGTCGCTCGGCAACGTGATCGATCCGCTCGACATGATCGAGAAGTACGGAGCCGATGCGCTTCGATTCGCGCTCGCGAGGATGGCGACGCCGGAGCAGCAGAACCTGCCCCTGTCGGAAGCGTCGATCGAGGCCGGGCGAAACTTCGCAAATAAGATCTGGAACGCGGCGCGCTTCGTCCTGCAGGCCGGCGGCAAGCCCGAGCTGCCCGAGCGCTCGAGGCTCTCGGTCGCGGAGCGCTGGCTGCTTTCCCGTCACGACGCATGCGTCACGGCAGTGAATAGTGCGCTGGATGCCGACGACTTCGCCGGCGCGGGGCAATCGCTGCAGCGATTCCTCTGGTCGGAGTTCTGCGATTGGGGCCTCGAGGTCGAGAAGCGAAGGCTTGCCGGGGACGCGAAGCAGGATGCGGCGAACACCCTGGCATGGGTACTGGAGCGAACGCTTCGGCTGCTGCATCCGGTCATGCCGTTCGTGACCGAGGAGATATGGCAGAGGATGGGGCCGGGGGAATCCATCGTCGTGGCCGAATGGCCGGAGCCAATTCCCGATCTTGCCGATAGGGAGGCCGAGGCGGAGTTCGCCGCCGTTCAGGGCATCGTCACCGAGATTCGCCAGCTGCAGGCTGGGATTCCCCGTGAGCTGGCGAACGCGGTCGCCCTCGACGAAGGAATGCGACAAGACTCGGAGAAGTGGCTCGAGGACATCCGGCTGCTCACAGGCGCGGCGGCTTCGTTCGAGAAGCTCGACGGTATTCGCGTGGCCCTGCGCATACCGGACGGGACGGACCTGGCGCCGGTTGTGGACCGATTGAGCAAGAAGCTGCAGGACTCCGAGTCGAAACTGGAACGCAAGCGAAAGAAGCTCTCGAACGAGGGGTTCACCTCCAAGGCGGCGCCCGAGATCGTGGAGAAGGAACGCACCGAGGCCGGCGAGCTCGAGGAGGAGATCTCCCGAACCGCCGCTCAGATCCGGCAACTGGGCGGCTAGTGCGCTTCGAGGAGGCGCTGGCCGAGCTGAACTCCCGGCAGCCCGAGCGGATGATCCCCGACTTGAAGCGCATCACGGCCCTCGATCGGCTGCTCGGCGATCCGCAACTCACCTATCCGACCATCCACATAACCGGGACGAACGGAAAGACGACCACCGCCCGGCTGATAACGGCTCTGGCGTGTGCTCACGGTCTTACCACCGGCACCTACACCTCACCGCACTTGGATTCCCTGTGCGAACGCATGTCTGTCTGCGGGCGGCCCATTACCGAGGAGGAATTCGCGCAGGAATACGAAAGGTTGCTGCCGTATCTGTCCGAGGTGGACGCGGCCGGTGAGAAAGTCACCTATTTCGAGGTCCTGACGGCGCTCGCGTCGCTCTGGTTCTCCGACAAGCCGGTTGCCCTCGGCGTCTTCGAGGTTGGGATGGGGGGCGCCTGGGATGCGACGAATCTTGTCGCCGGCGACGTCGCCGTGGTCTGCCCGGTGGGGCTCGACCATCCCGAGCTCGGTCCGGGTATCGCGGACAAGGCCAAGGAGAAGGCGGACATCATCAAGGAGGGAAAGGTCGCGGTGGTTCGGGAGCAGCCTCCCGAGGCGCTCGAGGTGATTCGCGCGCGTTGCGACGCAGTTGGGGCGACGATGCTCCTCGAGAACGAGGACTTCGGAGTCGAGCGCCGGTCACAGGCGGTCGGCGGACAGCTGATAACGATTCGAAGCAGGCGGGCCACCTACGAGGACCTCATGCTGACTCTGTACGGCGAGCACTCCGCAGGACACGCCGCGGCGGCGATCGTTGCGCTGGAGGCGTTTCTCGGGCGGGAGTTGGACGAGGACGCCGTCCGCGCATCTTTGGGATCCGCGATTTCGCCCGGCAGGCTCGAGGTGCATTCCCGCCGGCCGCTCGTCGTATTGGACGGGGCGCACAATCCCGACGGCGCCGACGCTCTGGCCGAGGCGCTCCGCGAGTCGTTTACGTGGGACGCGATGCGCCTCGTGATGGCGGTGTCGGGCGACAAAGACCTAAACGGCATCCTCGAACCGTTGGCCCGGCTCGCAACACACGCGTATGTGGGTTCGTACTCGGGTGAGCGCGCGGCACCGCCGGAGAGCCTCGCTGTGATCCTCCGGGAGATGAACATCGATACGTCGGTCTTCGGTTCCGTCGAAGAGGCGCTTCGCGCCGCGCGCAAGGACGCCGGCGAGTCGGACCTAATCCTGGTTACGGGCTCCCTCTATACTGTCGCGGACGCCCGCCGGGCCTTATCCGATGCGTGAACAAACCCTTTTGATCGTGAAACCGGACGCGGTACGCCGCGGATTGACCGACGAGATCATTAGGCGCGTCGAAGACGCCGGACTGACGGTCGAGGATAAGCGGACGATGCGCATCGACCGCGAACTGGCGGAGGAGCACTACGGCGAGCATAGTGACAAGCCTTTCTTCGAAGAGCTGGTCGAGTTCATTACATCTGGGGATGTCGTCGTGGCCAAGCTCTCGGGGGAGCAGGCGGTGTCGGTGCTTCGAACGCTGATCGGGCCCACCGATCCCGCTGATGCGCCGCCGGGAACGATCCGCGGCGACTACGGAAAGGTGATCACCGAGAACCTCGTGCACGGAAGCGACTCGCCCGAGTCGGCCGAGCGCGAGCTGAAGCTCTTCTTCGACTAACCGTATGGACGCGCTGGATCGCGTCGCCGGGTTCCTCGAGCAGCGATTGCAATTGATGGACGCTCCCGGCGCCGTCGTCGCTATCACGGATCGGGAGCGAACTCTCGGCGTCCGCGCAATCGGGCTTTCGGACGCTTTCGCGAAGACGCAGATGCGCGACGGCGACCGGCTACATCTGGGATCGATCGGTAAGTCCTTTGCTGCGTTCGTCGCCATGCAGCTGAAGGATGCCGGCAAGCTCGACCTCGATGCGCCGGTCACGGATTACGTCCCGTGGTTCGAGGTTCGCTCGCGATACGAACCCATCACGACCAATCACCTGCTGTCGCATACCTCGGGGCTCGGCACCGGCCGCGACTTCACCGGCGACACCGTGGCCGATCTCTGGCGGTTTCGTGACTACGAGACGGGGTTCGCGCCCGGCGAGCACGAGCACTACTCGAACGACGGGTACAAGCTCGTCGGTCTGATCCTGGAGTCGGCGGGCGGGAGCCATGTGGCCGACCTGATCCGGGAGGGGATCTTCCGGCCGCTGGGAATGACGCAATCGATTGCTCGTGTCACTCCGGACACCGAGCCGGAAATGGTTCCCGGTTACGGGCGCCCGCATTGGGATCGTCCGACACACCCGTCTCAGCCTCTGGTTCAGGCGCCGCACGTCTCTTCCGACACCGCCGATGGGAGCATCGTCTCGTCGGCCGGGGATGTGTGCATGTTTTTGCGGCTTCTCCTCAACGAGGGCGGAGAGCTAATCAGGCCGGAGAGCGCTGCGCTCATGTCTTCGCCGAAGATCGACACGGACGAATGGGCCGGATGGTCGACCCACTACGGCTACGGTCTGTACTTGGGGGAGCGAGAAGGCCATTCGCTGCTCGGTCACACTGGAAGCATGCCGGGCTACCTGGCCGCGATGGTCGGCGACAGGACGGATGGGACCGGGGTCGTCGTTCTCCTGAACGGCGGATCTGAGAGGGACGAAGGGGCACGCAACGAAACCGTCCTGTTCGCGCTCGATTCCCTGCGCGGGCTCGACGCCGGCTCACCGCGTCCACCGGACCCGACGGCCGTTCCGAACGCGGCCGAATACGCCGGGAAGTATCAGGGGGACGGAGTCGACTTCGATCTTTCGGCCGAGAGCGGCAAACTATTGATGCGTATCGGCGGCGAGACCGTGGCCCTCGAGCCTCGCGACGACGATGCGTTCTACGCGCTCCATCCGAGCTTGGAGCTTCACTACCTTCGTTTCGGCCGAGACGAGCAAGGCGAGGTCGTCGAGGCTTTCCACGGCGGCGACTGGTTCCCCAACGAGCGGTACAAGGGCCCACGCGAGTTTCCCCATCCTGAGGAATGGGACGCGCTTTCCGGTCACTACACCGCTCACAACCCGATGTACCCGGGCTTTCGCATTTTCGTCCGCAAAGGCCTGCTGTTCGCCGACATGTACTCGGAGGACTGGCCGCTCAAGCAGTTGCCCGACGGTCGATTCCATGCGGGCGAAGAGGACTGGTCTCCAAGGCGCATCGAGTTCGACATGTTCGTCGACGGCAAGCCCGCCCGTGCGATCCTCGACGGAGCGCCCTACTACAGGAGTTTCGTGCCCTAGACCTTCCTCATGGCCAGCACGGCATTCTGGCCGCCGAACCCGAACGAATTCGAGAGAGCGAGACGAACTTCGGCCTCGCGCGCCTCGTTCGGCACGTAGTCCAAGTCGCATTCGGGATCCGGCGTCTTGTAGTGGATCGTGGGGGGGATCACGCTGTTCGCGATCGCCAGGGCCGACACGGCGGCCTCCACGGCGCCGGAAGCGCCCAGCATGTGCCCCGTCATCGACTTCGACGACGAAACTGCCGGTTTGTAGGCGTTCTCGTCTCCCAGGGCGGCCTTGATCGCCTGGGTCTCGGCCGCGTCGTTCAAAGGCGTCGACGTCCCGTGGGCGTTGATGTAGTCGACTGCCCCGGGATCCTCACCCGCGTCCTCGAGAGCCCACTTCATCGCGAGCGCCGCGCCGGTTCCCTTGGGATCGGGCGCCGTGATGTGGAAGGCGTCGGCCGAAGCTCCGTATCCGGCCACTTCGGCGTAAACGCGGGCGCCTCGTGCCGCTGCACGCTCCGCATCCTCCAAGACCAGAACGCAAGCACCTTCGGAAAGGACGAACCCGTCGCGTTGCGCGTCGAACGGCCGGCTCGCGGTCTCGGGATCGGGGTTCTTCGTCAAGGCTTGCATCTGCGCGAACGCCGCAATCGTCAACGGGACGGTGGCGGCTTCGCTGCCGCCGACGATCGCGAGGTCAATCATCCCGTCGCGTATCATGCGGTATCCCTCGCCGACCCCGTGCGCGCCGGACGCGCATGCCGACACCGTGCACAGGTTTGGGCCGGTGAAGCCCATGTGCATGGCGATGTGACCCGCTGCTGCGTTGCCCATGAGCGCGGGAACCATGAACGGCCCGACTCGTCCGGGGCCTTTCTCGAGCATCACCGAGTGTTGATTCAAGAGCGACTGCAGCCCGCCGATCCCGGTGGCGAGAACCACGCCCGCGCGGTCCGATGCGATCTCCGGTGTGCCGGCGTCGTCCCACGCGAGCTTCGATGCGGCGAGGGCGAAGTGCACGAACCGGTCGGTCCGTCTGATCTCCTTCTTGTCGAGGAACTCTGACGGATCGAAGTCGTTGACCTCGCCGGCTAGTTTCACGGGGAGGTCCGATGTGTCGAATTGCTCGATGGGCCCGATGCCCGAACGGCCCGACTTCAGCGATTCCCAGAACTCGCCGAGCCCCGTTCCGATCGGTGTGACCGGGCCGATACCGGTTACGACGACCGTACGGTCGCTATTTGGCATCGATCTTGGACGCAACCAGACTCACGGCTTGGCCGACCGTCTTGACGCCGTCCATCTCCTCCTCGGGGATCTCGATGCTCCATTCTTCCTCGAGCGCCAGCACCGCCTCGACGAGATCGAGCGAGTCGGCGTTGAGGTCCTCCGCGAAGCGCGCTTCGGGTGTCACGCTCGTCTCGTCGACGGCTAGTTGCTCCGCGAGAACCTTGCGAACCCGGTCTTCGATCTCCTGCTTCTCCATTTCCGATTCCTCCTTTTTCGGGTGGGCTATGCGGTCAGACCGCCGTCGACGGCCAAGACTGCTCCGTTTACGTAAGACGCTTCGTCGGACATGAGGAAGCGAACGGTTCCGGCGATTTCCTCAGGCGTCGCCGCCCTGCCGGCCGGCGTGTGCTCGATCATGAAGTCCCATTGCTCCTGCGTCAGATCCGAGACCATCTCCGTGTCCACCAGGCCTGGGCAGACGGCGTTTACGGTAACTCCGCGGGGCCCCACCTCCCGGGCCAGCGAACGCGTAAAGCCGATCACGCCGCTCTTGGAGGCGGCGTACGCGGTCTGACCGGCGTTCCCGCGCAATGCGACCGCCGAGGACATAGTCACGATCCGCCCCCAGCGGGCCTTCAGCATGCTTCGGAGCCCCGCGCGGGAGCACAGAAACGCGCCGCCGACGTTCGTGGCCATGGTCTGCTCGAATGTCTCGTAGGAGTACCTCAGGATGAGCCCGTCCTTCGTCATGCCCGCGTTGTTAACCAAGCCGGTCGCCGGGCCAAGATCCTCAGCAATCTGACGGAAACACTCCGCTACCGAGTTCTCCTCCGTGACCTCGAGGCGAACGGTGGTCCCGGCCGCTCCGGTCGCGTTGATCAGATCGAGCGTCTCCTTCGCCTCTGTTTCGCTCGAACGGTAGCCGACCGCAACCGACCAGCCATCGCGCGCCAGCGCCAGCGCGCATGCACGCCCGATGCCGCGCGCGCCGCCCGTTACCAGCGCGACCTTCAGCTTGGAGTCGATGCCGTCCACCGGATCAGGTTAGCGCCCCAAGCGAGTCCCGCACCGAAAGAGGTCATCAAGACCAAACCTTCGGGCGAGATTCTTCCCGCACGCCAGGCGCGGTCGAGCGCGATGGGAATTGAAGCGGCCGAAGTGTTCCCAACGGATTCCACGTCGATCGCCGACTTCTCCGCCGGAATTCCGAGCATCTTCGCAACCGTTGCCATGATGCGCGCGTTGGCCTGGTGCGGGATGAGCAAGTCCACGTCCTCGGGTCCGTAACCGGACTTCTCGAGCAACTCGCGACAGGCGCTCGTCATGCCGTTCACGGCCCGCTTGTAAACCTCGCGCCCGTTCGGCATCTTCACGAAGTGGTCGCGTGCGGCGTGAGTTTCTGAAGTTACCGGCCGTTCCGAACCACCCGCGGGTATCGTCAGCAACTCCGCTGCGCTGCCGTCGGCTTCGAGTATCGAACCGATCACCCCCGGTTCCTGGGATGCGGTGAACACGGCCGCTCCGGCGCCGTCTCCGAACAGGATGCAAGTCGAGCGATCGGTCATGTCGAGCACTCTCGACAAAACCTCCGCGCCGATCACGAGGACGGTGTCCGACGCGCCCGACCTGATCATCGCGTCCGCGACCGACGTCCCGTAGGAAAAGCCGGAGCATGCGGCGTTCAGATCGAATGCCGGACAGGACATTCCGAGTTTCTCTTGGACCATCACCGCGGTCGCGGGGAGCGGACGGTCCGGAGTGAGAGTCGCGACGATCAGCAGGTCCACCTGCTCGGCCGGGATGCCGGCCGCATCCAGTGCGCTGCCGGCTGCATCTGCGGACAGATCGGAGGTCGCCTGGCCCTCGGTGACGAAGTGGCGCTCGCTGATGCCCGTTCGGTCGCGGATCCACTCGTCGCTCGTGTCCAGCGTCTTCTCGAAGTACGAATTCGGCACGACTCGGTCGGGCAAGGCCGATCCCGTGCCCGCGACGGTGGAGAAACGCTCCACTAGGCCGATTTCCCAGGGACGGCCTTCAAGACGGCTTCGCCGGCAGCTTCGATCCAGGCAACGGGCTGCCCGGCTTTGACCGGCTCGCCGTCGCGGCCCATGATCCCCCCGAGCCGTCCGCGGTGAGTCGAGAGGACTTCCCCTGCGGCCTCTCCATGCGAATCCTCGATTCGCGCAACCGGTTGGCCGGGCTCCACCCACTCGCTTCCGCCGGAGAACTCCTTTGGCGGCAGGATCTTCAAACGCCCCGGACATGGTGCAACGAGAAGGATTATCGGCAACGCGCTCTGCTCGCCCTGCGGGCCGTCGGCGGTCAAGTGGGATCCTCCTCGGGGATTGATTGGGCGAACGATACCGCGTCCTCGGGGGAGCCGATAGGGATGGCCGTCGCACCCGGTGCAGAGCGTTTGGCCAGCTTCGTGAGCACGTCGCCCGGACCTGCCTCGGCGAAAGTATCGATCTCCGCCTCGACCATTGCGTTCATCGAGGTCGCCCAGCGCACCGGCGAGACGATCTGGCGTGAAAGGACGTCGCGAAGAGCCGAGGGTTCGATGGTCGGCCGCGCGCTCACGTTGGGCACGACCGGAAATCGTGGCTGCTTGAACTCCAGATTAGCGATCGCGGCACGCACGGTCGCGACGGCCGGCTTCATCAAGGGGGAGTGGAACGCGCCGGCCACCTTGAGCCTGACTGCCTTCGCACCACGGCTACGGGCGAGTTCCTCCGCATTTTCGATCGCCTCGACGGAGCCGGACAGCACAGTCTGCTTGGGCGCGTTTTCGTTGGCGACCTCCAGGACCCCTCCCCGGCCCGCGATCGCACAGAGCTCCGCGGACTCTGCCGGCGACAAGCCGATGAGGGCGGTCATCGTGCCGGGCTCGTTCTCGGACGCCTCCTGCATCGCGCGCCCGCGCTCCACGACCACGGCGAGTGCCGGCTCGGTCTCGAGCGCACCGGCTGCGACCAGAGCCACGAACTCGCCCAGCGAGTGGCCGGCAGCAGCCGCGAACGAAACACCTTCGGCTTCCAGGACGCGAAAAGCGGCCAAGTCGCAGGCGAAAAGCGCAGGTTGCACCAGTTCTGTCGTTCTCAGCGCGGTCTCATCGCGGCAAAGTTCGACAAGATCGCGGTCCATTGCTTCGGACACCTGTTCGAATACTGCCGCGCCGGCCGAGTGTGAGCTCCACGGGTTCGCCATCCCCACATATTGGGATCCTTGACCGGGGAATAGGACCGCTACGGGCAACGAACACCCCCATATGCGCGCGCCGACATCACTCTTTGGACCGTGGACGGGGACCGGCGGTTACATCCCCCCTGGGCAGCACGGTTGCCAGGCTCACGCACGTACTGTAGAAATGGTGCGAGCCCATGGCCGATAGGGTTCCATCCGATCCTTCTTCTCCCCGGCAAAGAGCCGAGGGAATATCCGGGTTCCTTGGCCGCGACATGGCGGTCGATTTGGGAACCGCGAACACGCTCGTCTACGTTCGCGGACGCGGAATCGTACTGAATGAGCCCTCGGTTGTCGCAATCAATACTCACAACGGGGCAATTCTCGCAGTTGGGGCGGAAGCCAAGCGAATGATCGGCCGCACCCCCTCCCACATCCGGGCCGTGCGCCCGCTGAAGGACGGCGTGATCGCGGACTTCGACGTGACCGAGAAGATGCTTCGCTACTTCATCCAGAAGGTGCACAAGCGCCGCTTGCTGGCGAAGCCGCGCATAGTCATCTGCGTTCCTTCGGGCATTACCGGAGTCGAGCAGCGCGCGGTCGAAGAGGCGGCCATCGCCGCCGGCGCGCGCCGCGCGTACATCATCGAGGAGCCGATGGCTGCCGCTATCGGTTCGGGCCTTCCGATTCACGAGCCCACCGGGAACATGATCGTCGACATCGGTGGCGGCACCACCGAGGTCGCCGTCATCTCCCTCGGCGGCGTGGTTACGAGCACTTCGATTCGCATCGGCGGCGACGAACTGGACGAATCCATCGTGCACTACGTCAAGAAGGAATACTCGCTTCTTCTCGGTGAACGCACCGCGGAGGCGTTGAAGGTCGCGGTGGCGTCGGTGTTCCCAATGCCCGACGAGATGATCGCGGAGATCAAGGGCCGCGACCTCGTGTCGGGTTTGCCGAAGACTATTCACATCAGCGCCGAGGAAGTTCGCAAGGCCGTTGAGGAACCGGTGAACGCGATCATCGATGCAATCAAGACCTCACTCGATCGAACGCCGCCGGAACTCGCCGCCGACATCATGGACAAGGGCATCATGCTAACCGGTGGCGGCGCGCTCCTTCGCGGACTGAACGAGAGACTCAAACACGAGACCGGCATGCCCGTGCACATCGCGGAGGAACCACTTTCGTCCGTCGCCATCGGTTCGGGTAAGTGTTTGGAGGAATTCGAGATCCTCCAGCGCGTGCTGGTCAGCCCGTCACGGCGTTAAGCCGGTGGCGGTTCGTCCACGGGCAAGAAGCACTCGGTTACTAATGGTTACGCTGGTTTCGCTTTCGCTTGCCACGATAACCATTGACTATCGGCAGGGAACCACCGGGCCGCTGGAGAACGTCGGGCAGGCCGCGTATGCGGTCATCACGCCCCTTCAGACGGCGGTCTCGAAGATCACGCGCCCCATCGGGGCTTTCCTGTCGGCCCTCACCCGGCTGCCCGAACTCCAGTCCGAGAACGAGAGTCTCAGGCAGCAGCTGGAGGCATTGCAGGCGGATGTGGCCGCTTCGAGCACGGCCCAGCAGCAGTTGGAGGAGCTCCAGGGGCTCCTGGAGCTAAGAGGCACGCTCGCGAATGCCGAGACGGTCGGGGCCAGCGTGATCGGCGCGAGCGCCTCCAACTTCGAATGGACGATCACGATCGACAAGGGGTCGGGGGACGGGATCGAGCAGGGAATGCCGGTCCTGGCGAGCGCGGGGCTGGCCGGCAGCGTCGTGCACGTGACGCCCTGGTCGTCGAGCGTGCGGCTGATCATCGACCCGGATTCGAACGTGGCCGGGCAGTTGCAGGGATCCGGGCAGACCGGGATCTTGCAAGGCCAGGGGGTAAACGACCTGCGGATGACGCTGGTGCGGGCAGAGGCCGAGGTCAAGGCAAACGAGTTGGTACTGACGAAGGGTTACCGGACGGAAGGCGGGTTCGGATCCAGATATCCGCAGGGCGTCGTGATCGGGCGCGTGTCCCGGATTCTTGCCTCCCCGGGCGAGCTGGAGAAGTTCATAACCGTGCGGCCGGCAGTGGACTTCTCGAACCTCAGCAACGTGTTGGTGGTCCTTTCGCGCGACGCCGGATAGCCTTGGGTCGTGCGCCGTGCGATCTCTCTCACGATCCTCGTCCTAACCGCGCTGCTCCTGCAGACGACGGTCTTCTCGGAGATTCAGCTTCTCGGAGTGAAGCCGGAACTCGTATATCTGGTAGTTATCCTCATCGCGGTTCTGGAAGGTCCCACGTCCGGGGCGGGGGCGGGCTTCGCCGGCGGCATGGCGCAAGACTTTCTTTTGAACCAGCCGAAAGGCATCACCGCGCTAACCCTCACGCTGCTCGGGTATTCCGTCGGAATGCTTCGCCAGTACATCGTCAGCCCGTCCGCCTGGCTGCCGGTTTTTCTCGTGGGCGCCAGTACCGCCGCGGGCGAGATCTTTCACGGCCTCGTTCGTTTCCTCCTCGGGCAACTCGACACCGGTTGGGGGTTCCAGTTCAGGGTCGCGATCCTCGCCGGCCTCTACAACGCCCTGCTGACTCCGGTCGTCTTCCCCGTGATCCGAAGGGTTACGGAGTCCTCGCGAACGAGGAAGGTCCTCAGATGGTGAGCCGATGACCGAGGAACGAACCAACCTTCGTGTGCGGTTCCTTGCCGGGCTCGTAGTGCTGATGTTCGCGGCACTCACAACACGCCTGTGGTTCCTCCAGGTGCTGGCAAGCGAGGCTTACCGGGCGGAGGCGTCCGAAAACACGATTCGCCTCGTGGAGCAGCCGGCACCGCGCGGACAGATCCTCGACCGCAACGGGGAAGAGCTCGTGAAGAACAAGACAACCTTTGCCGTCATGGTGAACCGGCAGGAACTGGGCGGGCGGCAGGGGGAGGTCCTTCAGAATCTCTCGGGGCTCCTCCATACACGACCGGCCATTCTCGAGAAACGGCTCGAGGACCCGCGTTTCTTCTCGTTCACTCCGGTGCCCGTGGCATCGGGGCCCGCGGTGACGAAGGAGATCGCGTTTGCAATAGCGGAGCATGAATCGGACTTCGGTGGCGTAACCGTCGAGAAGGTGCCCGCGCGCGCGTATCCGAGGGGGGACATGGCGGCGCATCTGCTCGGCTATGTAGGACAGATAACGGCCGAACAAGTTGAGGACCCTGAGTTCGCCGGCTACGACCCCAACGACACCGTCGGCCAAGCGGGTTTGGAATCCGAGTACGAACACGACTTGGCGGGAGCCAAGGGCCTTACGAAGTTCCGGGTTGACGCGGCGGGCCGCGTGCAGGATGCGATCGGCGAGGAGCGCCCGGTTCCCGGCAACAACCTCGTCCTAACCATTGATTCCCAGGTGCAGACGTTCGTGGAGGACACGCTCGACTACGGCATGAGCAAGGCGCAATCGCGCGGATTCAAGGCGAACGCCGGCGCCGCCATCGTGATGGACCCGAAGGATGGGTCCCTGCTTGCGATCGCCTCCCTGCCGACGTTCGACCCGGGCGTCTACGTGGGAGGGCTGACCGAAACCGAGAAGAGGCAGCTCTACACGCGGGAGAAGCCGGAGTTCAGCCGCGCGCTCGCGGGTGAGTACCCGCCCGGCTCGACCTTCAAGCCGTTTATAGGCCTGGCCGCCCTCCATGAGGGGTTGGCCTCCGAGAACAGCGCGTTTCCCTGCGCCCCCTCTTACCGCGTTCCGGGGGATCGGACGACGGTCTTCAATAACTGGACCACGCAGGACCTCGGCTCGATGAACATCGCCGCCGCTTTGATCGAGTCGTGCGACACGGTCTTCTACCATTTCGGCTACGAGTTCTGGAAGAAGTACTACAAGACGGGACAGGACCTGGCCGACCAGAACGGGCCCGAGATCCTTCAGAGAGACCTTCGCTCCTTCGGGTTCGGCACAAATGTGGGGGGCGACATCCCAAACTCCGGCGACGGTGTTCTCCCGGATCAGGAATGGAAACGCGCCACCTTCGAGGATGATCCGAAGAACGGCTGCGCGGCCAACTGGTGCCCGGGCGACTACATCCTCATGTCGATCGGCCAGGGCTTCATGAAGGTCACGCCGCTCCAGCTCGCCACCGCCTACTCGGCCATAGCCAACGGCGGGCATCTCTGTAAACCGCGCCTCGGTCTCGAGATCCGGAAGCCGGCCGCCGAGGGACTCCAGCCCGACGTCGTGGAGAAGATCGAGCCGAACTGCAACAAGCGCCTTCCGTTTTCCGCATCGCAACTCAACTACGTGAAGAACGCGCTGTTCGGCGTTCCGCAAGCCGGCACTGCCTCTTCGGCATTCGGCGGGTTCCCGTTCAACCGCGTCTCCGTCGCCGGGAAGACCGGGACGGCAGAGATCGAGGGACAGGAAACGACCTCTTGGTTCGCCGCCATTGCCAAGGGGCCGGTCAAAGGCGGCGGGACCAAGGAGTACGTGGTGGTGGCGCTCGTGGAGAAAGCGGGCCACGGTGCCGAGACGGCCGCGCCGATAGTTCGAAAGATCATCGAGGGGATCTACAGCCTGCCCGAGTCCCCCTTCAGCTTCGGGGAGAAGGTGGATTAAATGGATGCCGTAGCGGGACGACTCTGGACTGCGGAACGAAGGCCGATCCGGCACATCGATCCGATCTTGGTCGGGGCGAGCACCGCTCTCGCGGCCATCGGGCTTCTGTTGATCTACTCGGCGACACACCAGTCGCTGAAGGAATTCGGCCTCGATCCGGGTACCTTCTTGAAGCGCCAGATCACCTGGCTGGCTCTAAGCGTCGTCGTCCTGCTCCTCGCGTCTTCATTCGACTATCGCTTCGTCAAGGTCTACGCGGGATTCGCCTATGCCGCGATGTTGATCTTGCTTCTGCTGGTGCGAACGCCGCTCGGCACCACTAGGGCCGGCGCCCAGAGATGGTTCGAGCTATTCGGCTTCCAGTTCACCCCGTCGGAGTTCATGAAGCTCGCCCTGATCGTGATGCTCGCCGCTTACCTCTCCGAGCTGAAGGTGCGGCATCTCACCCTCGAGGAGGTCTTCCGGGCAACGGGGATCGCCGCCCTTCCGATCCTGCTCGTGTTCCTGCAACCCGACGTCGGCACCTCGATCGTGCTGGCAGGAATCCTGGTCGGCGTCCTCGTCGTCGCCGGTGCGCGCGCGAGGCACTTGGGGGTCATCGCGCTATCCGCAGTGATCCTGTTGTTCAGCGCGTTTCACCTCGGGGTGATCCGCGACTACCAGGTAGCCCGTCTCACGAGCTTTCTCGACCCCGCGAACGACCCGCTGCAGGCCGGGTACAACCGAACGCAGGCCGAGATCGCGATCGGCTCCGGCGGCCTTGCCGGGCGGGGCTACCTGAAGGGCTCCCAGACCAATCTCGACTTCGTCCCCGAGCAGCACACCGACTTCGTCTTCACGGTCGTGGGTGAGGAATTCGGCTTTCTCGGCGGGGTCCTTTTGCTCGTTTTGTTCGGGGTGATCATGTGGCGGGGATTCAGGATCGCGACCCTGTCCAAGGACCCCTTCGGGACCTACTTAGCCGCCGGTATCACCACGATGTTCGCGATCCAGGTCTTCGTGAACATCGGGATGACGGTAGGGATCATGCCGATCACCGGCATCCCGTTACCCTTCGTCTCATACGGCGGAAGCGCGCTAATGGCGAACTTCCTCGCAGTGGGGTTGCTGTTGAACATCCACATGAGGCGCTTCAAGTGACGCGCGCTCAGCCGCTCTCTAGCGGCCGGCCTCGATGGGGATCGTCCAGACGAAGGTAGAGCCCTCGGGACCGGACGTCTCGAGCGTCACGTCCCCATCCAGCGCCCTGGCCGCCGTCCGTGCGAGTGAGAGCCCGACTCCGGCTCCCTGGTGCACGCGCGAGTCCACCGACTCTCCCTGCTCGAGGGGCTCGAATACTCGGTCGCGGTCCCCGGGCCCGATTCCGGCGCCGCGGTCCATGACTTTCACCAGGATCTTCGAACCGACCACTCCGATCCAGACTTCGATCTGAGTGTCGCCGGGCGAGAACCGAATCGCGTTGTCGATCAACTCCTCGAGGATCCGCCGGGCGAGAACGGGGTTGAGGGGGATCTTCGGGAGGGATTGCTCCGCCACGACGTTCACTCTTTTGGCGGCGTCCGGAACCTCCCGCGCCAGGGCTTCCAGGTCTATCGCCTCGACGAGTTCCGCGTCGACCGCCGCCTCGAAGCGCTCGACCAGTCGCAGAAGGGCCTCGGAACGAGCAACGAGAGCCTCGAGCAGATCGGATTGCTCCTCCATCTCGGGTTCACCGTCCGATAGCGTCTTGGCCACGCCGTAGATGACCGTGATGGGCGTTCGAAGCTCGTGACCGAGCCTTGCGACCAGCTGATGCCGGCGCTCTATTCGTTCGGCCAGAACGTCCCGGGCCTCTTCGAGTTCCCGGGCTCGGCGCTGTTCGCGCTTGAGGGCCTCGTTCATCTCCTCGATCACGGTCGGCGTAACGTCGGGAGAAATTACGGCGCCTCCGCGTGCCGCCTGGCGAATCGCGTGGATGATGTCGGCCCCGTCGGAGTCCTTCAGCACGTATCCGGACGCGCCGGCGACGAGCATGTCGCGAACGACCTCCTGGTCCTCCTGCGCGGTCAGCGCCACGACGTCGATCCAGGGCCGAACGGCCTTCAGACGCCGGGTCGTCTCGACACCGTCCATGAGCGGCATCCGAACGTCCATCAGCACGATGTCGGCATCGATGCGCCCGATCAGATCGAGCGACTCCTTGCCGCCCGACGCCTCCGCAACCACTTCAATGCCGTCGGTGTCGAGCAGAGCGATTAGGCCCTCGCGAAACTCAGCATTGTCGTCGACGACCATGACCCGGACGGGCCTGGGCGCGGCGTGATGGGGGGCGCCTTGAGAGATCCTGGCGGTTGCCATGCGGTCCAAGAGTCTGTCTTGTTACGGGCGTGGCGACCACCCTCCAAGAGAGGGAAATCGCGCACGGATGCCCGGACGCGAACGTAGTCATCTAGGATTAGTCCCGCGGCGCTACCCGGTCTCTCCTCCCCGGCTGATATGCTCGCTATCAAGCGTGCTCGCCTATCGGCGAGATTGGTACGCGCGCAGCCAGGCGCTTCGAGCAGCAGTGCTCAGCCGCCGGCAGCGCGCCCAAACAAGGGCTTTGTGCGGGAGCGATCCGATCGCTCCATGAGTGAGTCGAATCTTTCCTCCGGCGCATGCCCTTAGAGGGGAGAAACTTTGATTGACGAGCCGGAGGCGGCCGTCGTGGCCGACGTGGCCGACGATTCGCCGTCCAAAGAAGGAAACGCTTCAGAAGGAAGTACTTCGCCCGCGCGCCCAAGGCGCCGGCGCGGAAGCCGAGGGGGACGCGGAAGGAAACGCCCTTCCGGGGAAGCTACGACTACCGGCGGCAGCGCTCCGACGGCCTCGGAAGAAAAGGCCGTAGATACGGCGCCGTCCGAAAAAGCCGAGCCATCGAGCGACGAGCCGAAGCCGAAGAGCACCAGACGACGCCGTCGTGGCGGCAGGCGCCATCGCAAGAAGCCGGTTTCGGCTGCAACCGCCGAAACCGCGTCCGGCGACCAGCCCGAGCAGGCGGACGATCAGGGCGATTCCGGCGAGCAGAAGGACACGGATAAGCCATCGGAAGCCAAGCCGGCCGCCCGCAAGCGAACCACGACCCGCCGGCGGCGACGGACCCGGCCCTCGGAAGCCAAACCTAAGGAGGAGAAGGATCAAGCTCGTCCCCGGCGTGAGAGAAAGGAGCGTGCCGCGCCGACGCGCCTCGCCGCGCGGGCGGCCGCCCGCGCCCGCTCGCCGCGCCGCCGCCGTGAGATGCCGATCGTCGTCCCGCGGGTGCGGGACAAGCTCATGGTCATCACCGAGCACGGTGATCGCGACCAGCTTGCGGTGCTCGAGGACCGCGACCTCGTGCAGCACTACATCACGCGTACGGGTACGCGTTCCATGGTCGGAAACATCTACAAAGCACGAGTGCAGAACGTCCTTCCCGGAATGGAAGCCGCATTCCTCGACATCGGCCGCGGGCGCAACGCGGTGCTGTATGCAGGCGAGGTGAACTACGACGAGGACGTCGAGGCCGACGCGCAGCGCATCGAGCAAGTCTTGAAGAGCGGGCAATCGGTCCTCGTTCAGGTGACGAAGGATCCGATGGGCGGGAAAGGCGCGCGCCTGACCGCTCAGATCAGCATCCCCGGACGGTATCTCGTGCTCGTACCCAACTCTCAGATGTTCGGGATCAGCCGAAGGCTTCCCGACAACGAGCGCCGCCGTCTGCGGACGGCCGTGAAGGAGGTTCGGCCCGAGAAGCACGGCGTGATCGTGCGGACCGCCGCGGATGGGGCGAGCAAGGACGACCTTGCCGCGGACGTCGAACGGCTGGTCAAGGAATGGGACGAGATCGAGAAGAAGTCGAAGAAGGCCAAGGCGCCGGCCCAGGTCTACGAGGAGCCCGAACTAACGGTGAGGGTAGTGCGCGACCTGTTCAACGCCGAGGAGTTCAAAGAGCTGGTCACCGATTCGTCCGGCATCTACGAGCGAGTTGTGGCCTACCTTCAAAATGTGGCCCCGGATCTCGTGGACAAGGTGAAGCTCCACGAGGGCTCGCTTCCTGTCTTCGAGGAGTACCACGTGATCGAGCAGATTCACAAAGCGCTCGACCGCAAGGTCTGGCTGCCCTCCGGCGGCTACATCGTGATCGAGCGCACCGAAGCGCTCACGGTGATCGACGTGAACACCGGAAAACACGTGGGAAAGCACAACCTCGAGGAAACCGTCGTGAAGACGAACATCGAGGCTGCACAGGAAGTCGCCAAGCAACTGCGATTGAGGGACATAGGCGGAATGATCATCGTCGATTTCATCGATATGCTGCTCGAAACCAACAAGAAGCAGATCGTGGACACCATGAGAGAGGCGCTGGCGCAGGACAAAACCCGTTCGCAGGTCTTCGACATAAGCCCACTCGGGTTGCTGGAGATCACTCGCAAGCGCGTGTCGGCGGGGTTGCTGGAGTCCTTCTCGGAGACCTGCCCGACTTGCGAAGGGCGCGGGATACTGTTGACGCTAGAGGTCTGACATCGGAGGACGAATGTACGCGGTTATCAAAACCGGAGGGAAACAACACAAAGTTCAAAAGGGCGATCTCATAGAGGTCGAGCTCGTCGAGGGCGATCCGGGGGACAAGGTCACGTTCGAGCCGATCCTCGTCGTCGAGGACGACGGCTCTACGCACTTCGGTAAAGACGCGCAGAAAGCTGTGGTGACGGCCAAGCTCGTTGGCGAAAAGAAGGGCGAGAAGGTTCGGGTCTTCAAGTACCGGGCGAAGACGGGTTACTCCAGGAGGCAGGGACACCGCCAGACCATGTCGCTTCTGGAGGTCGAGGACGTTTCGATGAAGAAGGCACCCGCGAAGAAATCTCCCGCCAAGAAGGCTGCCGCGAAGTCCGAAGCCGACTCCGACTAGTTTGCTAACCTAGATTCATGGCACACAAGAAGGGCGGCGGGTCGTCCCGAAACGGCAGGGATTCCAAGTCGAAGCGGCTCGGGGTCAAGGCGTTCGGCGGAGAGGCGGTTAGCGCCGGCTCCATCATCGCGCGCCAGCGCGGGACGAAGATCCATCCCGGCCCGGGTGTTTCCAAGGGCGGGGACGACACCCTTTTTGCCACCTCCCCCGGCAAGGTCGAGTTCTACACCTCCCGAGGCCGGCGTTTCGCGAAGATCATCAGCTCCTAGATCGCCCTACGCGCGCCTCGAGCGCGCCTTGCCACGCCTTCAGAAGATGCTTTCGTTCCCTGTTCGACACCCCCAGGTAACCGACCGCACGACGGCGCGTCTTGCGCTTGCTCTCGCCCGGACCGGGAAGAGGGGGCGGTTTCGAGAAGTAGAACGCGAAGTCCGCTCGCCCCTCCGACGTTTCCTGTTCGACCAGGAGAACTGGAGAACCGCGTATGCGTTTCGCCCTGCGAATCGTCACGAGGGGGATACGCAACTCTCCGTCTTCGGCGGCGAAGACGAGGTCTGATTCCTCCAAGGTAAGGGTGCCCTCGGTTTCTTCCGGGGCCGCACCCAGCCGCACGGCCCAGACGGTCGCGACTGAAGGTTCGGTCGGCTCGGTCATCCCTCCGATATTCGATCAGAATCGGGGCATGGCGTTCACCGACGAGGCCACGCTATTCGTGCGCGGCGGAGAGGGCGGGAAAGGGTCCGCGTCGTTCCGCCGCGAGCCGTACAAGCCGCGGGGCGGGGTAGACGGAGGCGACGGCGGCCGTGGCGGTTCGGTGATCCTCGAAGTCTCCGAGAGGGTTCACGACCTGTCCTGGCCGGCGAACCATCCACACCAGCGCGCCGAGCCCGGCAAACCCGGCGCCTCGAACAAGCGCCGTGGTGCTGAGGGAAGCGATGTCGTCTTGCAAGTACCGAGTGGAACGGTAGTTCGCGACGAGCGGGGCGTCGTGGGCGATCTCGTCGGCGAGGGCACGAGTCTCGTCGTTGCCGAAGGGGGCAGAGGCGGGAGGGGGAACGCTTCGCTCTCCGGCCGGAAGAATCGCGCGCCCCGAACGGCGGAGCCGGGCGAGACGGGCGAGGAGCGCCGGCTCGAGCTCGAGTTGCGAGTCGTGGCCGACGTCGGGCTCGTGGGACTTCCGAGCGCAGGCAAGTCCACGCTGCTTTCCAAGCTGACCGCGGCGAAACCGAAGATCGCCGCGTATCCGTTCACCACCCTGGCGCCCAACCTCGGTATCACCGAGGGTGAAGCCCGCGTCGTAGTCGCCGATCTTCCCGGCCTCATCGAGGGCGCGCACGAGGGAAAAGGACTCGGACATAGGTTCCTTCGCCACGTAATGCGTTGCCGAGTTCTGGTTTTGGTCGTCGACCTCTCGTCCCCCGACCCCGCCGGAGACCTCCAGACGGTTAACGAGGAACTCGCTGCCTACGATCCCACGCTCGTGAGTCGCCCGTCGATCGTCGCCGCGACCAAGTCGGACCTCACCGAGGATCCTGCCGCGGGGGCGAAGGGCCTGCACGGCGATGTCTGTATCGTGTCCGGCGTGACCGGCGAGGGTGTCGAAGAACTGGCGAGCCGTATTTACGCCCTGGCCTCCGAGGCCCCGGCACCGCCGGACGAAAGTTACGTCGTTCTAAGGCCGGGAAAGCCGGAGTTCGAGATACGCCGCGAGGGCAAGGCGTTCCGAGTTACGGGGCGAAGCGTAGAGCGCTGGGTGAACGACACCGATTTCGAGGACGAACGCTCGATCATTTCCCTGCAAAAGCGGTTGCTCGACGAGGGTGTCGAGGCCCGGCTCGCGGAGTTGGGCGCGCGACCGGGGGACGAGGTCGTCATCGGGGACAGGGCGTTCGCATTCGTCCCGGAAGGGGGCTCTTGATGGACCACAGGGCGGAACTCATGAAGCTCGAGGACGAACGCTGGCGGGAGCTGGACAGCCTGATCGAGAAGCTCACTCCGGAGCAACTCGAGCAACCCGGCCTCAACAAGGAAGGATGGTCCGCCAAGGACATGATGTGGCACATCGGGTGTTGGGCCGCCGAGGCCGCTCGTGAGCTGGACAGGGTCCGAATGGGCACCTACGAGGATTGGGACTGGGGAGACGACAGGACCAACCGCATGAACCAGGAGTTCCTCGAGGCCGGCAAGAACGTGGATCTCGCGACCGCGAAGGCGGAGATGCACGCCGCCCGGACTCGGGCGCTGCAAACCTTCTCGGCCCTTCCGGAAGTCACCCCCGCCGCCGTGGAGTGGTTCGGGGAGTCCGGACACGAGCACTACGACGAGCACCTCCCTGAGCTTCGCGCGTGGGTGGCCAAGCTCACCGGCGGATAAGGAATCCGACAGAAATCCCAGGTCAGCGGCGCCGCGCGTCCTAGAATCGATTCGTGGGAAGACGCCTGGGCGTGATGGGCGGGACCTTCGACCCGATTCACTACGGACACCTTCTGACTGCCGAAGAGGCGAGATGGCAGTTCGAGTTGGACGAGGTGGTTTTCGTACCAACCGGCCGTCCGTGGATGAAGGAGGAGCGGGAGGTCTCCGACCCCCAACACCGCTATCTGATGGCCGTCATCGCGACGGCCGCGAATCCGCGGTTCTCGGTCTCGCGGGTCGAGATCGAGCGGGAGGGGCCCACCCATACAATTGATTCCCTCCGCGCATTGCACGAGGAGCGCGGGGATTCCGAACTCTTCTTCATCACCGGCGCGGACGCGATCCTCGAGATCGACGAATGGAAGGATGCGGCTGAGGTTCTAGAGATCGCGCACGTGATTGCGGCGACGAGGCCCGGCTACGACCTCTCGCGGCTGGAGAAGGAAAAGCCTGTGAGCATCATGAAGATCCCGGCGCTCGCGATCTCTTCGACCGACATTCGAGAACGTGTGCGCGAGGGCAGGCCGATCCGCTATCTGGTCCCCGAGGGGGTTCAGCAGTACGTCGAAAAAGCGGGACTCTACAAATGAGTGCCACCGACGTTCGAGTCTTCGCCCCGGAACGGGCTTCGCGCACGGGTATCAAGCGCCGGCGCAAAAGGTGGCTCGGTTTGGGACTCCTCATCGGTCTGTCGGCCGCGCTTGCCGCAGTCGTTTCGCTCGTGAATGTTTCGAGGCCCGGATCGGGCCCGGCTGGTTCGACCGAGAGCGATGCCGGCGGTCCTGCCTCCGAGTTGACGATGCTTGCCGTCAGGGCGGAACCGGCGTTCGTCATGGTGATCGGCAGCGGTGGTGGGCGCGAGCCGATGGCAGTCGTCGTGCCGCCGAACCTCGCGACTTCGCTCCCTACCATGGGCGTGGCGACCTCGGGTGATGCTTCGCATCTTCCGGGGCGTTACCTCGCCGCTTCCACTTCGAACCTCATCGGGACCCCGTTGAACGAGTACGCGGTACTCGACCTCCAGGGGCTGGCCGGCATCGTCGAGAGGCGAGGAGGACTCGAAGTCGAACTTGCCCGCCAGGTGCAGATAGGAGAGCGCGTGCGCGGGCCCGGGGCGGTCACGCTCTCGGGCAGCGAAGTACTGTCGTACATCAGCTCGGGCGAGGGCCGGGAGCTGCAACTTCGTTGGGAGGAGATAGCGGGGGCGCTTCTTCGGGAACGCGTAAGCCTCGCGCGTTCGGACCTCCTCGAAGCGAGCAATTTCGTGACCGTACGCAATGCTATTGCCGAGTCGCGCGGAGCGCCGGTAGTCGAGCTTCCTACCGTTCCGGTGGACGGCGGAATCGCGCAACCGGACCAAGCGGCGATCCGCGAGCTGTTCTCTTCCTCGTTTGGAATAGACCCCACTCCCGAAGCACGTATCTCGTTGCTTTCGGCCGCCGGCGGGGTGGCGACTCAGCAAAGGGTCACCGCGCTGATGGTCGGGGACGGTTTCCAGATCTCGGCGTATGCGACTGCCCACGATCCCCACCAGCTCGACACGAAGATCATCGCGACCTCTTCCGGCTCGGTCGACGAGGCCCGGCGGATCCAAAAGCTATTGGGCGTGGGAAAGGTATTCTTGGGCGGTGGTTCGTCGGGAATGTCGGATGTGACGATTCTGCTGGGAGTGGATTACCTACGGCAATGAAGAAACTGTTCCGTGCCTAGGGACGGGACGGACAGCAGCCTGGTTGCGAGAGCAGCAGCGCGCGCGGCGTCCGAGAAGCAGGGCGAACGAACCGTAATCCTGGACGTGCGCAACTTGATCGTCATCACCGACTACTTCGTGGTCACCAGCGGCTCGAGCGAGCGCCAGGTTCGAACGATCGCCGAGGAGATCCAGAAGTCGCTCGCCGAGTCGGGCGCACGGGCGGTCCGCCGCGAGGGCGAATCCGAGGGCAAATGGGTTCTTATCGACTACGTGGACATAGTCGTCCACGTCTTCGGCGAGGAGGAACGAGACTTCTACGATCTCGAACGCCTCTGGCGGGACGCGCCGCGGCTCGACTGGGAACCTTCCGGGGCCGCATCGTCCGTCTGATCTACAATTGCGTTCCTTCGGGCCTGTAGCTCAGTTGGTAGAGCGCTTGGCTGGCAGCCAAGAGGTCAGGGGTTCGAATCCCCTCAGGTCCACCTACCCAGTCCATCTAGCAGCGGAAACGTTGAGGTAGGTGCGCCAGCGGGTGCGCCATGCTATGGTGCGGGCCATGGCTTGGATCGTGGCCAAGAGCAACGGGTACCTCGTCCGCTGGCGAGAGGCCGGCAGTCGCCGCGTGCTCTCCAAGTTCTTCAAGACGGACGAGCAGGCGAAGGAACTCAAGCGCCACCTGGACGGGCAAGCGAGCGCCCGTAAGGTGCTCGTGGGCACTCCGGGAATCCCTGGCTGGGACGACTCGTCAGGCCCGCTAGCTGCGGCGGATGAGGCCTATGCGCTGGAGAACTTTCTCCGAGCGATGATTCGCGGCAATCGCGAGTACCGCGCCACGACGCGCGAGAAGCATCTGAGAAATTTGAGAGTTCATATCGCCGGCACCCCCCTTGGCCGGGCGGACGTCCGAATGATCTCGCCGGAGATGCTCACTGCGTATTGGGCAGACTTGGAGGTGGGCCGTGGCGCGTTGGGGAACGTCCACGCGCTGCTGTCTCTTGCCTTCCGGCGCGCGCTCCGGACCGGCCTCATCGAAGCGAACCCGCTTGACCGGGCTATTGACGTGCGCAAGCCGTCGGGGCGCGCCCGGCGTGAGGTCCGGCCGCTGACGGTGGAGGAGGTCGAGCGGCTAGCCGCGGCCTCGGCCAGCCAGCGGGACCGATGCGAAATCCTTGTGATGGCCTACGCCGGTCTCCGGGCGGGCGAGGTCGGCGGGCTGCGCGAGGAGGACGTGGACTGGCAAGGCGGCCGACTCTCCATCCGGCAGCAGGTGATCCGGCTGCGGGCAACCGGCCTTGAGATCGGTGACGTCAAAACGGATGCGGCCAGGCGCGTGGTCACGCTCCCGACTTCAGTCCTGGAGGAGCTGCGGGCATTCCTGGACAGGCATCCTCCGGCCAGTGACGGCCGCATGTTCCACGGCCAAGAAGGGTCGCCGCGAGACCATATCCGCATCAACACGTCTATTCAGCGGGCGGCGAGAAAGGCCGGCATCAGGACCCATGCCCACGCCCTGCGCCACACGGCTGTCTCGCTTTGGATCGCAGATGGCGCGTCGCCGATCGATGTCCAGCACGCGGTTGGCCATACCGATGTCCAGACAACGCTGGCCCAATATGCGCATCTCTTCTCGTGGGGAGGCGAGGCGCTCGCCGCTTCGATGGAGCGCCGTAGGGACAGACACCGGAACGGGGAGGTGGCCAAGTGAGCATTCGCAACATGTTCGACGGGATGACGGCTGACGAAACCCTGAGCTTGTCCGAGGAGATCGTCAACCGGATGACTGCAAGTGATATCTCTATCCGCGTCTGCGACGAGTTAGACGACATCATGGGCGACAAACTCGCGGAGGAAGTCCACCCGGGGAAATGGTCATAGACGACTCCGAGGCCGCACGTCGGGCATCGGGAACGTTCGCCGGGCGCTTAGACGAGCATGGATTTCGTAGGCGCACCATCACCGATGATGGTCGCCGCTACTCGCCGATCTACGAGCTTCTTGATGCGGGCCACGGGTTCATCATCCTCAAACCGCCGTCCGAGACTCGGGCAGACCGGCGTCGTCGCAGGTACGAACGGTTCGTCAGGTGGGCGTTGGAGTCGCGACTTGATGTTCTGACTCCTGCTCAGGCGGAGGCACTTTGGCTCTTCTACGAAGACGTTCTGGTGCCGGACGGCGTCGATATTTCCTATTGCGTCGACGATCAAGGTCGTTCTGTCAGGCCCGCTCAGGTTGGAGAAAGCCCGGCCGAAGTTTGGGGCCGCGCGAATGGAGTCAATGCGGGAGAGCTTTCCTTTAGCCAGCTTCCCTCGGAGGTCCGCCGCGCCCACGACGACTGGTTCGAGCGCCTGTTCGACGAGAGGCTGCACGAGGATCATCAACATTTGACTGGTGCGATAGGCATCTCGGAGGCGGCCCGATATTTGGGGATCTCGCCCGGGGCCTTTCGGGACAGACTGGCTCGCGCTGAGCGGCGCGCTGAAGGGGCACAGGAGTACGAGAGGTTGGCCAGTGCCGGCCTCCCAATCCCTTCAAATCTCAAGCGATACGCGCGAAAGCGAACGCGGAAGGGTCGGGCCATGCCAGCACCAAAGCCGTAGAGCCTACGCAACCGCCCTAACAGTGCCAGGGGCCTGCGTGCCCGTGAGAGCTCCGGAGAGGCGGGGAGTTCGTTGCTGTCCTCCCACCCCCCAGGAGAGAAAAACCGCCCTCCGAACAATCCAGCCTCAAACTCCGGTTATCGCTTCTGCATTAGGGGGGAAAGGGGTTGGGTCGCTCTCCCGAGAGGAGGCCCTCTACCTCCCTCTACGAAATGACCCCCTGCCATTCTTCCGGAGGGATCCGGATCGACTCGCCGCCGTAAGCGGCGCGGCGGCTGGTCCCCGTCAGTGAACCACCTCAGCCTTGCGGCTGGCGTCTTGAAGCGCGGATCACAGGGGGAGCTCTTGCTCCCCCCTGCGATCCCCCAACCGGGCGCCGCCAATAGGGGACCCACCATTCAAGACGCTGCGCGCCCGACCATGCGCGCCAAATGACCGCAAGGAGACCGAGATGAACAACCAACTACTCCACGGCGGTCCGCATTGCGGCTCGCCGTTTTTCATGCCCGGTGACCACGATGGCTGAAGACTTCTTGTCTCTTTTGGACTGCATTTGCGGGCCGGATGAAGCGGAGCATGAGCCTCATTGCCCTGTCGCCCAGCGGGCCGAGCGACGCGCCTTGGCCGAGCGCACCGCTGCGGAAGAGCGCCGCCGCGCTCAAGAGGCGGCCGCCGTTGTGCGCATCGCGGAAGAGAAACGAGCGGACAACCGCCGGCGACAATTGGCGCCCGTATACGAGCCGCTACCGCCCAAGCGCGGACACACACGACAGTACCGCGTGCGGTGGCAGCGGGAAGGCCGGCCGGTTCGCAGCAAGCTCTACTCTCGTTTCCAGCACGCGAGGGGGCTGGCGATCCGTCTGGAGGATGAAAAGAAGAATCCTGGTCGAGCCTGGAATGTGCGAAAGGGGAGATCCGTGACGAAGTCGCCAGTGGATTGGGTAGCGATGGAGATGGCGTACGTGCGGGCGGCGGGGAGTCCGGCGTGTTTGTGCGACTGCGGCTGTGGAGAAGAGTTTCATCCGACGCGGTCAGATCAGCGATATGTCGACACCGCCCATCGGATGCGGGCAATGCGGGCGCGGCGCACAGCCGCGTAGCGGGGCCGTATCCGCGAATGCAGTGAATCCGTAACACGCCGAGGCCAGAGGCGACGTTGGTTACGCATACGGCTTTTCGCCGAACCGTAACGCGCAACGTGTAACGGATACGGGTCAAACACGCTGATCACGGGACTCTGGTTACGGATTCGGTCCGTTTGCTGTTACGTGTTACCTACAACGATGAGGGGGCGCTGCCCGGCCGCTTCGCGGTCCGCAGCCGCTGGCCTAACGGCCATCACGCGGCTGCCCGCTCCGCGCCCCTCGAACAGAGATCACTAGGAAAGGAGCAGGGCCGTCTTGGATTGCAATGAGCAGTGCGCCCACAAAGGGTGCGAACGGGTCGTCTATCCGGGGGAACGCCATTGCTACTTCTGCGCGAAGGTCGCGGCGGGGCTAGCGGAAAGGGAACTATCAACTCCCGAGGAATGAGCAGAGCCTCCGCCCGATCTCGCTGCCGTGTGCCGCCTTGCCGGCAACGTCCGGAACAAGACGGGTATTGCGCAGGGCACCCGGCTGCTGCGGAATGCGAAGAGCAGGGCTGCATCGTCCTTGTGTCGCCGCGGTTCGGCCGCCGGCGCTGCTGGGCACACGGCGGCCGTGCTCGTGGCGCGGCCTGAACCGCGATTTGCGCTCAGCACGCGAATAAGAGGAACATTCCCCGACCGTTGCTGAGTTAGGGCAGCAGGCTGGAGGACTTGTGGGGCTGCTCTCGGACATCTTGTGGGGAAAGAAGCAGCGAGCGAAGCCGGCTGCCACCACTTCGCTGACGATCGGGCGATCACCCCTCCGCACTGCACGGGAGGACGACCTTGAGTTTGTAGATGAGGTGGGGCCATCGTGGTCAAGCCGGGACCGGAAGGCCCTGCACATCCTCAGGGTCGGGAAGGACTATCGCGGCCGGCCTGAGAATCGCACCAGGATTGTCGGTGAATCCCACTATCAAGAGACGTTGCGAAGGCTCGTAGGCCCGCCTTTGGACGGCATTGTTCACATCAGAACGGAGCTTGCCTTGTTCGTTCCGGAAGCTGACAATCCCCATGACTCGAACGCGGTAGCGGTCCACATCGCGGATGAATGCGTGGGCTACTTGTCCAGGACCGACGCGAAGCGCCTCGGCCCTGCGCTCACGGATCTATGCAACCAAGGCAAACCTGTCGGGTGCAAGGCGGAGATCAGAGGTAGTGACCCTCTCGGCGTCGCCCTCTACTTCGACCCAGACCAACTGACAAGAGGCTAGCTCACCGGACACACTTGCGTTCAAAGGATGGGTCCTCCTAGGATTCGTGGATCGTGACCAAGGACCGCCTTCTCTTCGGGATCGTCGGAATCGCGGTCGGCTTGGTTCTCGCCATCTTCTTGTCGGAAGTGGCTGGAGACGGGACGACCGAGGTGGCTCCGTCAGTTCAGGAGAGCCCCGAGGGTGAGAGTCCAGCCGCCTTCCCCGAGGATGTGGAGCCAACGATCCCGCGGCCTTCCGATTTCGAGATAGGCGTCAAGATCCTCCAGAAGCAGTGTTTCGGCTCGGCCGGATGCAACATCACCTACCGAGTGGTGCCAAGAGTCAAGGGAGGACCTCCTCTACCGGAGGACGCAACCGTGGAGGTCGTCTATGAGGTCGTTGGGGGTGAGGATGGCCCGGTGATCAACAACTTCACGATCACCGGGGACAGTGCGTCTGTAGAGCAAGAGGAACTGCTCTCTACTTCTTCCTCCGGAGCCAGGCTCAAGGCGCGGGCCACAGACGTATCGATCCTGTACTAGCTACGCATCTTTCGGGGTGGAACATCTCAACGGGTGGGGGAGGGCCTCCCTTCTCGTCGTTTTACACAGCGGCGGACTTAGCACCTGACACCGCGCAAGCGTGCCCGGTTTTTGATCCCTATCTTGCGGACAGTCTCTCCCAAAGGAGGATGCCTTGATGAAAGGCGAAGAATTCGCTGACCTGGTGCGTGCTCGCTACGAGCTGAACGAGGCCGAGTCGGTGCTGGTGGACCAGATCGCCGAAGTTTTGGATGTCCTACAAGGCGGCGGGCTCGCCCTCACCGAGCAACGGCATTGGCGCACACTGCTCAGCCGGCTACTTGGGCAACTCGCGCTGCCGGAGGTCGGCGATGGCAAGCGTCCCACGGTTACATCGCGCAAGGCAGCGACGGCGGCACGTGGGCGCTGGCGCCGCGAGGTCGTCCGCGATGTCGCCCAAGCGTAAGCCTGAGGCCAATCCCCGGCCACAGTGTCTGGACCGCACCGCGGAGGCTCTCGCTGCGCTCCGCGCGATCAACCTAGATCCCACCTTGCAGCGTGCGCGCGCTGCGCATGGCGTTCTACGGCGACACTGTGAGATCGGCTGCGGCGCCCGCACGTGTAAGGCAATTCGTTCCGCGGTCCTGGCGATGTACCGCTGGTTTGCTGAGCAGGACCGAGACGCTGGCGGTAGCGGTGCCGCGCTAAGGGTCTGGAACCAAGTTCATTACCACTAGACGACCGGACAAAGAGTCCACGGAAAAGAGGAGGAAAAGCATGTCTACTCCAGGACAGAGACCGCGCGCGCCTCAAGGCGGCAAGGTCCACTACAGCACGGCTGTCGACCCCGACGCTCTTGAGAAGACCGTCAGTGCAGTCGCAGCGGCAGATGAAGAAGCTAGGAAGCGAGCTGGGCGCAAACGGCCGTTCAACAAAGAGGCTCACAAGACCGCACGGTCGGTCTACGCGGGAATCGTGGAGAATGCCGTGTCCCTCCGGCGCCGAGCCGGGCGCGACCTTACCGAGCGCGAACGTGGCGACCTGCTCGCAGATGTTCCAAAGGACTTCCGCGCCGGCGCTGAACAGCTAGTCCAGCAAGTCAACGAGGATGACGGAGATCGTCTGCCGACTGATGAGCTCGCCCGCACCCTCGCCGTCAAGTTCGCAGGCGAGGCCCCGGCCAACTTCACGCCGCCCGCCGATACCGACACGGAGTCTGTCGCAGACGTCATAACTCACATCCCGCGGAACGCGTGATGTCTAGACGCCGCTGCCGCCCTCGCCGCGAGGGGCGCTTTCACCGTTCTACGGGGCCGCCCACACCAGAGAAGGCCGATGAGGGCTGGAAGCAAATCGAGGACGAAATCCAAGAGAGGGTTTCTGCTGTTCGAGCGCAACGAGAGGCCGAACGCGAGATGGTGCGGTGGGCTCGGCGCAGGGCGACATGACTCCTTCGGGAAGTCCTAATCAGTCGCATCGAAGGACTGGGAGTAGCCGTGCTCGAACAGCCTCACCGGCTGAGACCGCGGCGCGTATCCCACGATCGTGATGGGTGCCACTGCACTAGCCATTTCCCTGCTGGCCCTGGTGGTCTCTGTCACTGCCCTGTGGCTGGCGCGCGTTCCGCAGCGAAACCGGAAGCGTCCTCTGGATCCGCTCCAATGGCGGCCTAAGGAAGCGCTGCAACCGGGAGCATCGCCGAACATAAGCGATGACGACATCCGGGAACGGGTCACCGCTGTTCGAGCTAGAAGGGAAGAAGAGCGCGAGGCGATGCTCCGTGCCGGCAAAGCCATCCAGAAGGAGCGGGAGTTATGACGCTACGTGACGTCCTGATCAGTCGCATCGAACGGCGAGCCGATCATGGCAAGAACGACCGGCGTGAGCAGTCTGCCGACTTGCGGGCAGGCCGACCGGCCACGGTAACGTGCGAGCAGCTTGCCTCGGCGCTATGGGAGCAGGGGGCCATCAACGCTGAGCAACTGTCTGACCTCAAGACCTCGCAGGACAAATACTGGACCGTTGAGGAGGACAGTTCCTACTCGCCAACCGTGGGAACTTAGCCGATCCCACGGGCGACGCCCGTCGTCGGGTCCTGGACATCCTCAACCACGGCTTTAAGTCCCACTGGAAATCGATTCTTTTGGCCGTTGCAATTCTCCGGCGTCCTGAGATCGACCCTCAAATCCCTCAGATTCGTTCAGACACCGTAAAGGAAGTGACATGGCAACCGCTCTTGAAATCCTGATACGCGCGCGCGATGAGGCGTCCGCCGTCATTCAGCGCGTCAGCGGCTCAGGCAAGATGCTCAGTACGAGCATGATGGGCGCCGGCGCCAGGCTGACGTCGCTCGGTTCCACCATGACTCGGACCGTCACGCCTGCCGCGCTCGGCTTGACCGTCGCGTTCGCCCAGGCGGGCATCGCGTGGGACAAGGCGCAGCGCACTCTTCGCGTCGGGAACACTCAGAAGGAATTCGAGAGCCTCATGGCCTCGGCGAAGAACGTGGCCGGTTCTGTCACTCAGCCGCTCGACGCGGTAGCGGCTGCTCTGGACGAGGTTGCCGACCGCACCGGCCAGACGGGCAAGCCGCTTGAAGACCTAACACGGCGGTTCCTCCAACTGGAGCACCTTACCGGCGAGGCGGCTACCTCCACCATCCCCACCGTTACGCGGTTGTTCGGCGACTGGCAGATCGCGACCTCGGATCAGGCCGCGACGATGGACTATCTGATGCGCGCGTCCGAAGCAACCGGCATCAGCATCGAGCAGTTGTCCGGGCAGATGGTGCAGTTCGGTTCTCCGCTGCGGCAGCTCGGTTTCACCTTCGACGAGACGGCGGCCATGTTCGCCAAGTTCGAGAAGGAAGGCGTCAACGTCCAGACGGCCCTCCCCGGATTGCGCATGGCCTTGAAGAACCTGGCCGCTCCGACGGACGATCTTCAAAAGCTGCTCACTAGGCTCGGCGTCACCGCCAAGGAGCCGAAGGACCAGCTCATTCAGCTCTTCGACGTTCTCAAGAAGATGCCTTCCACCGCGGAGGCCAACACGGTCGCGTTCCAGATATTCGGCACGCGCGCCGGGCCGGACCTTGCCGCGGCAATCCGCGAAGGGCGCTTCGAGCTCGACGACCTGATCAACGAGGTCAAGAACGGCGACGCCACCATTCAGAGTGCCTCAGAGAGCTCCCGAACCTGGGCCGACACGCTTGCGATGTGGAGGAACAAGGTCAACTCCGTGCTCGGTCCCGTCGGGGACTTGGGCGCGTCCATCTTCGGTCTCGTCGCGATCATCGGCCCCACACTCACGATCTTCGGCGCCCTCCTCTCAAGTCTCGGAAAGATGATCGGGAGGTTCCGCGGCGCTAGCGCGGCGGCCGACGGCACCGCGGCCTCGACTGCCAGGGTAGGAACCTCTATTGCCGGCATCGCCAAGGTCGGAGCCGCGGCTGGCCTAGTGCTGTTCTCAATCGCGGCCGCCAGCGCATCGCAGAACGCGGCCAAGCTCGCTGCGATTCTCGGACGACTCAAGACTGAGCTGGCAGAGACCGGCCGGGCGACCCAGGCCGGAGTCGAACTTCAGAAGGCTTTCGTGGACGCGACTCGAAGCTCGGAGGGATTTGCCGGCCCGCTTGATGAGTTCCTGGAGCACGCCAAGTCCGTGGGCGAGATGATCGGCTGGGGAACAACCAAGTACACGCAGTACGCCGACGCAGTTGAAGAGGCTTCGCATATTCAGGACCAGTTCCAGAAGTCGCTCACTGAGACCCTGAACAAGTTGTCCGGCGCCTCGGTCAAGGTCGAGGGGCCATCCATCGACACGACCAGCCTCAACTCGGACCTGAACAAGTTCATCGGCTACATCAACACGTCGAACAAGTTGGTTCCCGAGCAGAAGGAAGCGATGGCCAGCCTGGTCGGCCAGTACCACCGCGCTCACGGGTCGCTCAAGGGACTCAACATAGAGACTCTGAAGTATCAGATCGCCAACGGAGATGCCGCCGGCGCCCTCCGTTTCCTCCGCAACGCGACGGCGCGGGCCACGGCACAGCAACAGAGGCGCGTCAACTCCGTCATCAAGTCTGCCTCTGCGGAGCGGGAGTGGGGCACCGCGATCACCAAGTCCACTCAGTTGAACAAACAGCAGCAGATCGCGGTCGCCAAGGGAATCAACACTTTCGTCAAGCAAGGCGGTGCCCTCAACTCGGTCGAGAAGGCGATGCTGTCCACGGCTATCAAGGCCGGTGACCTGACCAAGGCCGAGCAGATCCTGAATAAGGCGCTGGAGCGCCAGCCCGGCAGCGTGCGAACCAAGATCGAGCTTGAAGGAGTGAAAGAGGCCCAGAAAGCCATAGCCAGTTACGGAATCGGTCTCCGCCAGTTGGACGGAACCACCGCCCATACCTACGTGGTTCAGCACGACCGCGACAACGACGGCGGCGGCGGCGGCGGCGGCGGAGGCGGTCCTAGGCATCGCATCCGTTCCCCTTCGGCTGTATCCGGACGTGGCACACAGCCTCGTTCCGCGGTCAATGTTCGTCTTGACCGGCGACGCTTCTCCGAAGAGCTCAACCACGACGCCGAGTACCAAGGCTTCTAAGTGGAATTGTTTGATTCTCTAGCCTCGATTCTCTAGCCTCGATACTCACGAAAGCTTGTACGCTTGGACATATGGAACACGATGACAACGTAGTCATTTGGATTCTGGATACTCATCGCGGCTCAGACACGGTTTACTGGCTCCGGGTCGAGCAGTACAGGCCCGAGCACAAGGTTCTCCTAAGCCACCGGCCTTTCTACGCGACATATCGGGAGGCGCGCGACGCGGCGACGGAGCTGAAGAGGACGCGGTTTCCGGGCGCTGGCATCGAGGACCTGATTACGCTGCCAGTCGTCAAACCAGGCGAGCCTTATCTACCGCTGAGATAAGAGAGAGCTGCTCGCTCAGAATTTCAACGTTTTCGCGCGAATTTTGCCCCAACGTAGACGATGGTAAAGACAATGACCCCGAGGATCAGCGCCGTCACAGTGGCCTTCCCAGCTCCATAGGCCGGAGTCATGACTGTGCGAGTGAGGAAGAAGAGAGCTATCCCCAGGAGCGCGCCTCCTACGGCGCCGGGCACATCTGAGGTGGATCCCTCGCGCGGCTGCCCCTGGAGGTCGTTCAGGGTGTCGCAGTTGCGGCACTTCCAGGCCGTAGCCGTGTCCTCGATCTCGGAGTCGACATTGCAGGTCCGGCAGATGACGATCATTGCGCCAGTAGAAGAACGCCGACAGCAACAGCGAGAGCAAGAACCGCCCCGATCTGAAGTCCTGCCAGCAGTGACATTCCTTGTGATCATCGTAGCCGGAAGGTCGGACATAAGTGGCATTTCGTTGGGCGCCAAGGTGCGCCTAGGTGCGCCGCTTCTTGAAGCAAAGCCGCTGGTAGTCGTGCGAATGCAAATCCCCTCAGGTCCACCGCGTAGAATCCCCTGCATGACCGCCCAAGGCGGTATCGACCGTGCGCGCATAAAGAGCCTTCACGCAACTGAGTTGGAACGTTTTCGCGAAGGCCGGCCCAAGACTCTGGCGACGCTCGAGCGCGCCCGCGAACACATGCCGAATGGCACGCCGATGGCATGGATGGTCTACGACAACGACCTTCCCGTGTACATCGACAAAGGCGAGGGCCCGGGTTTCACGGATGTCGACGGCTTCGATTACGTCGACTTCAACGCCTCGGACATGGCGATGTTCTGCGGGCATGCCAATCCGGTGATCGTCCGGGCGGTGCAAGAGCAAGCGGCGCGTTCGACTCAGTTCCTGTTGCCGACGGAAGCATCGGTCGCGGTGGCGGAGGAGCTGGCCCGGCGCTATCCCGTTCCGATGTGGCAGTTCACGCTCTCGGCAACCCAGGCCAACACGGAGGCGATCCGCCTGGCTCGAGCCGTCACCGGGCGCGAGGTGATCGTCTTGTTCCAGGGGCACTACCACGGGCATTTCGAGGAGGGCGTGGTCGACCTGGAGGAGGGCCAGGTCAAGCCGTTACAGCGAGGGCTGTCAAAGGGCGTCACGGGCCGCGTCCGCATCGCTCAGTTCAACGACCCGGATATCCTGCGCGCCGCGCTTGAGCCCGGCGACGTTGCGCTGGTCTTGACGGAGCCCGCGATGACCAACTTCGTCCACCTGCTCGAGCCGGAGCCCGGGTGGCACGACGCGCTTCGCGCCCTGACACGGGAGTACGGGACTCTTCTCGCTCTCGACGAGACGCATACACACGTCGTGGGATACGGAGGCGCGACGGGCCTATGGGGGCTTAGTCCGGACATCGTCACGATCGGGAAGGCGGTGGCCGGGGGAGTTCCTATGGGCGCTTACGGTGTGTCGGCGGAGCTGGGTGCCGAACTGGACGTCGGTCGCAACGTCGCTACCGGCGGCACGCTGTTCGGGAATGCGTTGTCGGCCGCAGCGGCCCAGGCCACGCTGAGCGAGGTCCTCGTCCCGTCGGCGTACGAACACACGACGGCGCTCGGCGCGGACCTAGCCGACGGGATCGAGAAGGCGATCGCGTCCAGCGGGTTGCCTTGGACTCCGATCCGCCTCGGACCTCGCTCGGGCCAGTGGTACGGGCCCCGGCCGAGAACCGGTGCCGAAGCGTTCGAGATCGCGGACGACGAGCTGACCCGTACGGTTCGGATCTGGCTGGCGAACCGCGGCGTTTGGGAGGCACTTCCCGGCGCCGGGCCGACGGTTCCCGTGCCGGCTGCCAAATCCGACGTTGACCGCTATGTCGGGGCCTACGGCGAATTGCTTGCCGAACTCGCCGGCTAGAGGAGACGAGAGTGCCTGACTCCAATCCGTCGCTGCACACCGACATGCTCAAGGAATCGCAGAAAGCCGCCGGGTTGCCCCGGCGTCTCTACCGCGCGATAAAGAAGGAGCTTGCCGGGCGGCCGATCTACGGAATGGAGTGGGGGGATCCCGATCAGGTCCCTCCCCTTAAGTTCGTCAAGGACAAGTACGTTCTGCCGTACGTCGCGGGGGATTCGACCATCGTCGAGATCGGGCCGGGCGGAGGGCGCTGGACCCGCTATCTGTTGGCCTGCCGGCGACTCTATGCGGTCGACACTCATCAGGAACTCTTGGACGAGCTAAGCGCGAGTGTTCGTTCGGACAATGTCGTGTTGATCAAGAACGAGGGCGCGAACTTTCCGGGGATCCCTGCCGGCTCGGTGGATTTCGTGTTCAGCTTCGGGTGCTTCGTACATTTGGATGCACCGGTAATCGAGGAGTATCTGAAGAACTTGCGACCTATTCTGAAGCCGGATGCCAACGTCGTCATCCAGTATTCGGACAAGACCAAGATCATGGCGCGCGAGAACGACGGTTTTTCCGAAAACGACCCCGAGCGAATGCGAACCATGGTTTCTCAGGCCGGGTACAAGATCCTCGAGGAGGATCTCACGACGCTTTGGCACAGCAGCATCATTCGGTTCGCGCTATGAAACTGTCGCCGGCAGCCGAACTGACCGAGGCCGCCGATCCGCTGGAGGAAAAAAGGCGCCGGCGAATGGAGGCCGGCCTCGCCCTCGTCTTCATCGTTACTCCGCTCGTGTTCATGCCGATGAGCCGGTCGCCGTTAGTCGATCCCAAGGTCGTCACGCTCCTCATCGGAACCCTGATGATCTGGGCGGCTCGCCCTGCGCTGGACCGCGGCCTCGCCACCGCCGCGGCAGTTTGGGTCGCGGTTCTGGCCCTGGCCGGTCTCTTCGGTGTCGACTGGTGGTGGAGCACCGCAGGGGTGAGAAATCTCGCGACCGGCCTCCTCCTGCTCGGTCCGTGCGCATATCTCCTCGTCGCCGGCGCGTCGGTCCCGCGCGAGGTCGCGCGACGGATCCCCTCTTGGTTCTTCGGAACGGGAGTTGCAGTGGCGGTCGTCGCGATCGTGTGGCGCTTCGCACCGGCCCCTCTCGAAACGCTCTTCCCCAAACTCGACCTCGAGGGCTCAACGCTCGGCCATCCCGTTTTCCTCGCGGGATTCGCCGCCGCAGCGCTGGTGGCGGCCGTAGGTGTCGCGCCGCGCCGCCCTGCGCTGTTCGCAATCGCGTTGATCGTGGTCTCGTCGTCGCTTGCCATCTCAACGAAACGAGCGGGCTGGGTTGCTGTGGCGGCCGGGCTGGCCGTCATCATTTGGCGTTCGAAGGAATTGCGGCGGCGCTGTGCTGTGGTGGGCCTTGTGGTCGGCGTGACCCTGGGCGTGTGGACGGGTGCGGGAGCGATCTTCGGCACCACGGAACTTTCCGCGGCCGGCCGGTTCGGACAACTCACCACTTCTTCCGGCCGCAATCGGATCCTCATGTATCAGGCTCTTTTTCGCGCGGCCATCGATCGCCCGGTCCTCGGCTGGGGGCCCGGCAGCACCCTGGGGGCTTACAGCGCGAGCGCGACGCCCGAGGAAGTAGGAGACGGCGATCGAAGTGCCGGCGACGCGCACAACATCCTGATGGAGTCCCTCGTTACCTCCGGCATAGTGGGGCTGTCGGCGTTCGCCTTTCTGATCGTCGTTACGGTCCGGCGCATCGGGAGGGCGCCGCCGGGCTGGGCTGCCGGCGCGGCCGCAGCCCTGGCCGCGTTCCATCTGGTTCAACCGATGAACGTTGCGTTGACGCCGCTCCTTTTCCTCACGGCCGGACTCGCGGCCGCACCTGCGGAACCGGCGGATGAATCCGGCCGCCGCTCGATAGCGCGAACCAGCATCGGGGTCTTGCTGGGAGCCGGAATCCTTCTTTCGATGGTGGTCTTTTTTGCATCGGCGTTCGAGCAATGGGGCCGCAGCTACAACTCTGAGTGGTCTCTTAGATTGTCGCGGACTCTCGCCCCTCCGCGGGTTTCGTCGGCCGAGGCGCTGGCTATCCATCTGGCGATCGACGGCCGGGCCGGCGACGAGCAAGCGGCCGCGGAGGCGAAGGAGATCGCCGCGGCAACCGTGGCTGCGCATCCATGGCACCCCGGGGTTCGGTTGATCGCGGTGGATGTGGACATCCTCGTCTTCGACCCGAAAGGGGCCGCCGCTTGGCTGCGGGACCAGCTCAGGGTCTTTCCAGGGGACGCCGGCGGCCTCCCGGATGCCGCGCTCGAATTCGCCAAAACGGGCGTCCTCCCGGAATCGACCCTGCCGGAGGTCGATAATTCAGTCCCCGACCAATAGCGTCGATAACCGTGCAAGGGTGACCCGAGGAGGGAAGGTGGCAGTCTCAGGCGGAGAAGTCCGGCCGGCGCCCGAGTTGCGAGCCGACGGCGAAGGCCGTCCGATCGAGAGGACTTCCCTCGGCGCGCCGCTGACGCTTCTGGTGCGCGTCGCGTTGGATGTGGCCGCCCTTGCCGCCGCCGTAGGGCTGGCGTTCGTTCTGCGTTTCGAACTCGGTGTCCTCGAGTTACACGACGCGACTTTCGATTTGGCGGCACACCTGGCGGTGTCGGGGCTCTGGCTCGCCGGCGTCGTTGGCGCGATGGCGACTTATCGCCTGTACGACGAGGACACGCTCGCGCCGGGGAGTGCGGAGCTTCGCCGGGTTCGCCGTGCGCTCGTTGAGGGGATCGCGCTCGTCGCGATCGCGGTCTTCCTGTTCCAGTTCTTTTCCGTCTCGCGCGGCTGGTTCGCCCTCGTGGCGGGCTTGTCGCTGTTGTTCCTCTCGGTAGAGCGCCGCGCGGTTGGTGCGGCCATCGGCCGGCTGCGTGAACGGGGCCACCTGCGCAGGCCGGCGATCCTCGTTTCGGGAAGCGACGCGGTATTGACGGACGCCGATGCCAGCCCCGACGAGTTCGACGTCGTCGCTCGCGTCCATCCGGACGACCTGGGGCCGGCGCTCTCGCCCGAGAGAGATGGAGCCTTCCGGCGGATGGGCGCCCCCGTCGTCGTCATCGACGGGACGGGCATAGAGCACGACGATTTCTGGCACCTGGTGCTCCTTGCCGGGCAGGCAGGTTCCTCGGTGTTCGTCCGGTCTCCGGTCAGGGAGGTTGCTCCCGACCGCCTGACCACGAGGAATCTCGCGGGTCACACGATCATGAAGGTGGCCCCTCCGGCCCTGAACGGTTTTCGAGCATTCGAGAAGAGGACCTTCGATCTTGCCGTGTCATTCCTCTTGCTGCTGATCTTCGCGGTTCCGATGGCGTTCATTGCCCTTGCCGTGTTGATCACCTCAGGGGCTCCCGTTTTCTATTCGCAACAGCGTGTCGGGCGCGAGGGCAAGGTGTTCAAGATGTGGAAGTTCAGGACGATGCGGCATGGCGCGGAGACGGAGAGCGGACCGGTTTGGGCCGAAAGAGACGATCCGCGCCGCACTCCTGCCGGAAGGATCCTTCGAAGGCTCAGCTTGGACGAGCTACCTCAGCTCTGGAACGCGCTTCGAGGCGACATGAGCTTGGTCGGACCCAGGCCCGAGCGGCCGTTGTTCGTCACCCAATTCAGTGGCGGCAACGCTTGGTACAGATTTCGTCATCGCATTCGTCCCGGGATCACCGGGCTGGCGCAGGTCCGCGGGCTTCGGGGAGATACGCCACTCGAGCCGCGCGTCCAATCGGACAATTGGTACATCGAACACTGGTCGCTGACGCTCGACGGCCGGATCCTTCTCAGAACGGTGGCGGAAGTCCTTCGCGGACGAAACGCGGCCTAATTGACGGCGTCGTCAACGACGGCGCGTATCTCCTTCTCGAACCTCGGAACGCCGAAGCGCTCGGCGTGACGACGGATCGCGGCCGGGTCGAAGCGGTCCGGATCGAATCCTCGCATTGCCTCCGCGAGTGCGACCTCGGTCGGCTCTCTGTAAAGAGTCCCCGTCTCGCCGTCGCCTACGGCTTCCGCCGCGCCGCCCTCGCCGAAGGCGATCACCGGCGTTCCGCATGCCTGGGCCTCGATCATCGTGAGGCCGAAGTCCTCGAGCCCCGGGAACACGAGCGCTCGCGCCTGCCTATACAGGTTGCGCAGTTCCTCGTTAGAAGGGTTAACTACGAATTCCGTTCGATCTCCCGCCATACGCTGCAGGCGGCGCAGCTCTGGTCCGTCGCCCGCTACCACGAGCCGTTGTCCCGTCATCTCCGCCGCCCTGACGGCCGTATCGATTCGCTTGTAGGCCACCAGCCTCCCCGCACACAGGAAGTAGTCGCCCCGCTCGTTCCCTTCGGGCGTCCAATAAGAAGTGTCCACGGGTGGATAGACGACTTCGGCGTCGCGGCCGTAGAAGGTCAGGATCCTGGACGCCACGTGTTTCGAGATGGCAACGAACGCCGTTACGCGCTGCGCCCAAGCCCGGTCGGCACGGCGGAGAATCGCGGCCATCGGAGGCCATGCGGGGCGAAGAGCGAAAGGCAAGCGGCCGACCTCGCTACGCCAGTTCCAGGCGTAGCGCATCGGCGTGTAGCAGTAGGAGATGTGAACGGTCCCCGGGGCAACGCGAATCGCGTTCGAGCACGAATGCGAGCTCGTTATCACGACTTCGTAGGCGCTAAGGTCGAGCCGGGACCAAGCGTGGGGCATAATGGGAAGGAGTCTTTGCCAATGTTCCCGGCCCGTCTTCCCGAGAGTGTATGCGTGAACTTTCCGATTCGGAAACAGTTCGCGAGCCAGCTCCGGCCGCGCCGCGAACGTGTAGACGTCGTCGATATCCAGAGTCTCCGCAAGCCGCTGCGCGACCTGCTCGGATCCCCCGTAGGTCGTGATCCACTCGTGACAAAGAGCGATCGATCGCTGGCTCAAAGGTCGCTCGTTCCGGCGTTGGGTTCGCCGCCTCCGGCATGAGCGTATCGTCGCCCGGCCTTCCCCGCCGTGATCGCGGCGCTCATTCGTCCGGCCAGCGCGCTGCCGGGCGGCGGAGCGCCATCATCCTGGGCTCGGGGCGAAGCGGGACGAGCATGGTGGCCGGGCTCTTTCACGGCAGCGGATTCTTCATGGGCCCGGACTTGTTGGCGGCCATGGAGGGTAACCCCCGGGGCCTGTTCGAGTCCCGTCCGGTCAACGTTCTCAACGAGGAGTTGCTTGCTCCCGCCGTCGCGTTGCGGCCCGCGAACCTTGTGGGCAAGGCTCTTCACTACCGGCGCTTGGCGCCGAGCCAGCTCTGGCTGGCGACCCCGTCCCCAGGCGCGAAGATCGCGGAGCCCGACGAACGTCAGCGCCGCAGTATGGAGTCATGGGTAGCCAACACGCCGTTTGCCCTGAAGGATCCAAGGTTTTGCTACACGCTCGAAGCTTGGCGTCCGCTGCTCGAGGATTGCGCTTACGTTTGCGTGTTTCGGGAGCCGGATCGAACGGCCGACAGCATCCTAAGGGAGTGCAAGGGCGAGCGTTACCTCCGCAACCTGCGGATGACTTACGAGCGCGCGTTGTCGATCTGGAGCCGTATGTACGAATGGATCTTGAACGTCCATTCGAAATCGGGCGAGTGGACGTTCGTTCACTACGGGCAGGTGGCCGACGGCAGCGGGATCGAACGCCTGGAGGAGGTAACCGGAGGCGAGCTCGACGGCTCAATCGTCGAGCCCGATTTGTCGCGGGCGCGAGCGCGGGGATCGGTTCCGCCCGCGGCCGGTGAGCTTTACGCGGAGCTTTGCCGCAGGGCAGGGATGGCTCCGTGACGGGTCCATCCGTGTCCGTGGTTCTGCCCGTTCTCGACGGCGAACATTTCATCATGGAAGCCGTCGGATCTGTGTTGAAACAAACCTTCTCCGGCCTCGAGCTGATCGTCGTAGACGATGGTTCGACCGACGCAACGGGAGAGTTGGTCCTGGGAGTGAAGGATCCTCGCGTTCGCTACCTTCGCCAGGAGAACCGCGGGCTGGCGGCTGCCCGCAATCGGGGAGTGAGTGAGGCGTCTGCACCCGCCGTTGCATTCATAGACGCGGACGACCGGTGGAAAGCCTCGAAGCTCGAAAAACAGCTTCCGGTTTTGGCGAAAGGCCTGCTTGTCTACTCGGACGTGGAGCTGTCCGACGAAACCGGCAGAAGCCTGGGCGGTTTCCGGACCTTCGATCGGTTTCCCGAAGACGAGCGGAAATTCTCCGGGGACGTTCTTACGGCCTTGTTGGCCCAGAATTTCGTTCATCCCAGCACGGTCGTCATGAGAAAGGAAGATCTGGCCGCGGTCGGCGGGTTTCGCGAGGAGCTGCGTGTGTCCGAGGACTGGGACCTGTGGTTGCGCTGCGCCGAAAGGATGCGGTTTTCCAGACTGGCGGAACCACTCGTCGCCGTGCTCATCCGGCGCGAGAGTCTTCAAGGGAATCCGCAGCTCATGCGAGCCACCAGCCTCCGAGTGCTCGACGATGCCGGGAGGCGGCTTCGCGAGGACGGCCGCGTGACGGCGGAGGTGCGAGGTGCCCTTGGTCTCGGCTACTTCTCCAGCCGAAACATGCGTCCGGCCGCCGCGAACCTGTTCGGAGCCGCGCTTCGCCGGCCGTGGCACCTCCGCTGGTGGAAGTGGCTCGCATCATCTCTTCTCTGGCGCCCGGTCAGAGGCGGTCGAGCCACGGTCGCGGATTCGGAGATCTTGGTTCGGGGGCGCAAGTGAACGAAGTCCACTCCGTGTCCGTCGTCATCCCCGCATTCAACGAGGAGGAGTGGGTGGCGGTGGCGATCGAGTCGGCCCTTCACCAGGACCCGGCGCCGGTCGAGGTGATCGTTGTCGACGATGGGTCGACGGATGGAACGGCCGACGTGGCGGCCCGACACGAGGGAGTAACGGTTGTGGCCCAGCACAACCAGGGCCTCGCTGGCGCAAGGAATACCGGAGCGTCGCGGGCCAAGGGGGAATCCATCATGTTCCTGGACGCCGATGACGAGCTGGAACCGGGCGCGCTTCAGGCTTTCACGCGCGCGGCAGTCGACAACCCCGGCTGCGGGGCAGTGATCTCGAACTATGTGAAGGTCCGGCCCGGCGGGGCCGACGCGGCATGGCCGCGAGCGGCGGCATCTCGCGTGATCGACCGAAGCGACGTCGCCGGGCTCGTTCGAAAGAACTGGCTGCAGGCGAACGCGCTGGTACGAGCCGAGATCTGGCGGCGCTTTCCTTATCGCGAAGGAATGCTGAAGGACCTTGACCTTTGGCTTCGGATGCTGTTCGAAGGAGTTCCGATCGTCGTGCTCGGGAGGCCGCTGGTTCGTGTGACGGCCGGGCGCCCACAGGCGCTCACCTCGCGAACGGCTCTGATGCGCGCGAATCGCAGGCGCACGTTCAATTGGGTGTGGGACCGAAACGATCTAACTTCAGTCGAGCGCGGGCTGGTTGCGTATCAGCTTGCTCGCACCTCAGCAGGCGAGGTGGTTGCAAGGGCTGGGGAGGACGGGGCCGTCGATAAGGTTGCGGTGCAAAGTCTGGGTGCCGACGACAATCCCGTCGTTCGCTGGACCATGCGGGCAATGTCTCTGCCGGGCGCCCTTTCGCTTGCGGTTCGCCTCGACCGGGGGCCGCGCAGGACGTGAGCGAGCCCCGTGTGCTGCAGGTCTATCCCGACGACGAAGGTGGAGGGCCGGTGCACGTTCGGATGCTCCGGGAGGTGCTGGGTTCGGAGGTCCGGTGGGAGGAGATGCCGCTAGACCCCCAGGATCTTCACCGTGCCGGCGGATGGCTTCGCGTTCCCAGGGAAGTGGGAAGAAGGCTTGCAGGTCCTCCGGCCATCGCGCATGCGCAAGGAGTCAGGACCGCCGCGGCCGTGCTTCTCGCTGCCCGGATTCGCAGGTCGAGATTCGTTGTCACGATCCAGGGACTCCATTCGATCCGCCGTTCGCGAAGCCCTCTGGTTCGCATCCTGAACAGATTCGTCTTGAGTTCTGCAGATCTCGTTCTCGTGACCGGGGCATCGGACGCGAAGACCATCGTGGAGGAGAGGCTGGCGCTTTCGTCAAAGGTTCGGGTCATTCGCCCTGCGTTCGAGTCGCGCGACACCGTCGATCGCGAGGCTGCAAGGCGGCAGCTCCACCTGCCGAAGGACGCGACGGTGGTGTTATGGATGGGACGGTTCTCTCCTGAGAAGGACCCGGTGACCTTCGCGCGCGCAATCTCCCTGATTCGCTCGGACTCCCAAATAGTCGCGATCATGGCGGGGGACGGCCCGCTTCTTTCCCGAGTCGAAGCCGTCGTGGCGCGCGAGGGCCTTTCCGATCGCTTGAGGCTGGCGGGCTGGCTCGCGGATCCCGGACCGGCAGTTGCGGCGAGCGATCTCTACGTCAACACGTCCCTATGGGAGGGCATGCCTCACTCGGCGCTCGAGGCCGGCGGAGCGGGATGCGCGCTGGTGATGACGGATCGTCCCGGCAACCGTGACTTGGTCGGCGCGGGTGTACCGGCCGTGCTCGTTCCCGCCGGCTCCGCCCAACGTCTGGCGTCCGAGATCGAGAGACTAGCCTTGGATGCTGATCGCCGGGCGAAGATGGGCAAGGAGGCCGCCGGCGTGATCGGACGGACCTTCACGCTGGAGAATCTTCACGACGACGTTATGTCGGCTTACCGTGAGCTGGCTTAACCGGGCACCCGAACCGGTCAGGGAGGGGCAGAGCTCGCGCCGCTTTCGACCGGCAGCCAGAAGTCGACGAGGGTACCGCCGGCCGGCGTGCTCTCAACCTTTAGCCATCCTCCGGCCATATCGGCCCGCTCGCGCATCGCGGATAGCCCGAGGTGTCCGGGCCGGGACTCCTCGGCCCGCGACGGAGTAAAGCCCTTTCCGTCGTCCTTGACCTTGACGGCGATGCCGCCGTCCTTCGACTCGAGGATCACGTCGAGACGCGATGCCTCGGCGTGCTTACGAACATTGGCAACGGCCTCCTGGACGATGCGATATGCGATCGTCCTGGTCTCCACGGGTGGCTCGGTCTCGAGCCGGTCCTCGAAACTGCAGGAGAGTCCCGTGTCGACGGCCGTTTGGTCGAGTTCCGTCTTGACCGCGACTGCCAGCCCGTGCCTGTCGAGGGCCGGAGGCCACAGTTCGAACATCAGGTGACGAAGCCGCGAGATGGACAGCTCGACGATGCTCTCGAGCTGTTTCACGTGGTCGATCTGTTTGTCTTCCCCGAGGCCTTTTCGTAGGGACGCGAGGCGGAGGCCGACCGCCGCCATCTTCTGGATCGAGTCGTCGTGGATGTCGGATGCGATCCTCTGGCGTTCGGTTTCTTGTGCCCGAACGAGGCGTATCAGCAGCTCACGCCGCTCTTCGTGAGCCGTCCGAAGCTCGCGGAGGCGTTGCTCGAGCTCGTTCGCGTATTGCTCCACCTGTTCGTGGAGTCTCGCCTGGCGGATTGCGACGGCCAGCATCTGGCCGGCCTCGGCGGCCAGATCTTGATGCTCGGGAGTGAAGTACGCGGGCTGCGTGGAGAGAAGGTTCAAGGATCCGATCAGTTCGCCCTCGGCGACCAGAGGCACGTTCATGCCGGAGTTCAATCCCTCTCCGCGCAACCTGTCCAAAGCGGAGCTGGGTTTTGACTCGTCGGCCAGGTCCTCCACGACACGGACTCTTCCTTCCACCAACTCTTCCAGGGGGAACTGATCGATCGGGAAGCGCGAACCGGCAGGCTGCTTCGTCTCGAACTCCGATGAGACGGCCAGGAGCAAGATTTCCTTTTTCTCGTTGTCGAACTCCACGACCGACGCTCTCTCACACCCTGCCAAGGCGCGAATGTGGCCGAGTGCCGTGACCGCGATCTCCTCGGCCGACTGCGCGGCGAGGATAGCTTTGTCGATTCCGAGAAGCGTGTTCAGGCGTTTGGCGTATTCGCTCGCTTCAGCCTCTGCTCGCTTGCGCTCGGTGATGTCCTGCATGACGCCGAGCCAGTAGGAAGGCCTGTCGCCGCCGTCGCGTACGAGGACGGCTTCGTCCCGCACCCACACGGTGCTGCCGTCTCGAGCGATCATCCGGTACTCGAGCTTGAAGGGTTCTCCTGTCCTGCTCGAGTGTGCATCCTGCGTCAGCGCGATCTCGCGGTCTTCGGGATGCAGCTGCCTTCGCCACATCTCGGTGTCGTTGATCCTCTCTTCTGCCGAGAACCCGAGCATCGCTTCGATCTGTGGGCTTACGTAGTTATCCGGCCTTACCGACGGAACCCCGTCCGGATCGATCCACTCTTCCATGTAGGTAACGGCCGGGCTTTCCTCGATCAATGTTCTAAACCTCTTCTCGGCTTGGCTCAGCTGTTCCTCAGCCTGCTTACGCTGCGTGATGTCGCGGGCCACCAAGACGATCGTGTCCTCGGCCATCGGGGAGGCGGCGCCGGCGAACCAGACCTCGCGCTCCTCGATCGGCAAGCTGTATTCGAAGTGGACGGTTGTGCCGCCTTCTAGCGCTGCGCGGATCTGTGCGAGGAAATAGTCGGCCTGTTCGACGGGGAAGATCTCGTGCAGGGTCTTGCCGATCAGGTCATCGGCGGGCCGGTAAAGAAGAGAGGGGTTTGTCGACGGGATTTTCATATACCGCCCGTCCTTGTCGAGGATCAGTATCACGTCCGACATTGCGGACACGAGCGCGGAGAGTTCCGCCTCTCTGGATGAGAGTTCCTGCTCCGCCAGCTTCCGCGCCGTGATGTCGATCATGAATCCCTGCCACGATCGTGCGCCCCCCTCGTCGCGAAGGATGATCGCCTCGTCGTGAACCCAGACCGTGCGTCCGTCGCGGTGCACTAGCCGGTACTCGGTGGCGAACGGTTCCCCGGTCTTCGTTGAAGAGAGATCCTGTGACAGAACTCTATTTCGATCATCGGGATGCAGGATCTTTTCCCAGACGGCGTCTTCGATGTACTCATCCGGCGCGTAGCCCGTGATCGATTCGATCTGCGGGCTCATGTAAACCATCCGAAGGAGACGATCGGCCGCCGGGTCCTCGTGTTCCAGGTAAGTCGCGGCGGGGATTCGTTCTACGAGATTGCGGTACTTGGCTTCCGTCTCGCGCAGTTGCTCTTCCGCTTGCTTCCTTTCGGTGATGTCGTTGAGGGTGCCCAGCACCCGGGTGGGTCGTCCGTCCTCGCCTCTCCTGATCAGGCCCCTGTCGAAGACGATCGTTACCTTCCCGCTGGGAAGCAGCAGCCGGTACTCGGCTGTCCAAGCGTTGTCTTTACCCTCGACGGCCCGATTAAAGGCGTCGAACACGCGCTCCCGGTCATCGGGGTGAATACGATCTGCCCATACGTCGTTACCGGGAACAACGTTGCCGGGTTCGAACTCGAGCAGTGTGTAACAACCTTCGTTCCACCACATGTGGTCGTTGACTACGTCCCAGTCCCAAACGGCGTCCTGCGTTGCGCGCGTTACGAGATCGAAGCGCTCGCCGCTCTGTCGTAGGGCGAGGTCGGCAAGAACGCTCTCCGTTTGATCCCTGAAGGTGGCGAGGATGTTCGGCCGGCCGTCTATTTCGACCGTTCGCGCAGAGAAGAAGCCATGCCTCATCTCGCCCGACTTGGCGCGAAGGGCCATCTCACCGCCCACCGTGCCTTGCTTCTTCAGCCGCTTTACAAGCCTTTTGCGGTCCTCCGGCTCGCGCCATAGGTTCAGCTCGATGGACGTCTTCCCTAGTACCTCTTCCCTGGCGTAACCGGATATTTGGAGGAAGGCGTCGTTGACCTCGAAGATCCGTCCATCGGTCAGTCCGCTGATCGTGAAACCGTCGGAACTCGCGTGGAAGATCTTCGAGAAGAGATCGTCGCCGGGGCCACGCGGTTGCTCGGGAGTCTCCATGGACTCTTCGCTCATCGTGACCCCCGACCCCCGGAACCGAGCCCGCCAAGGGTGCCTCGCCCGGCTGCACTCACGGTACCCTAATGTTACGCTCATCGACCTGCGGTTTCGCGCCGTCCGCAGGCTCCGACTACGAAGATTGCGATAGCGAACATGCGTCGATACGACCCGCACGAGATCGAACCCAAGTGGCAGGCCCGCTGGGAAGAGGAAGGGCTCTACACGGCGGCCAAGGAGGAAGACGGCCGTCCGAAGTTCTATGCGCTGGACATGTTTCCCTATCCGTCGGGCGATCTTCACATGGGACACGGAGAAGCATTCGCCATTGGCGACGTGATCGCCCGTTACAAGTGGATGCAAGGGTTCAACGTCCTGCATCCAATCGGCTGGGACGCGTTCGGGCTACCAGCCGAGAACGCGGCGATTCAGCGCGGCATCCCACCCAAGGAATGGACGTACGAGAACATCGAGCAGCAGCGTGCTTCGTTCAAGAGATACGGAGTCTCGTTCGACTGGACGCGGCAGTTCAACACTTGTGATCCGGACTACTACAAATGGACTCAGTGGTTGTTCGTCAAGTTCTTTGAACGAGGGCTTGCCTATCGCAAGAACGCCCCGGCGAACTGGTGTCCCAAGGATCAAACGGTTCTTGCCAACGAACAGGTCATCAACGGTCTCTGCGAGCGCTGCGACACGCCGGTTGTGAGGAGGGATCTGACGCAGTGGTTCCTCCGGATCACCGACTACGCGGAGAAGTTGCTCGACGACATGGAGGAACTCCGAGGCGGCTGGTCCGATCGCGTGCTTACCATGCAGCGCAACTGGATCGGGCGATCCGAGGGCGCGGAAGTCCTCTTTCGGGTCGCCGAGACCGGCGACCCTGTGCCGGTGTTCACAACCAGACCAGACACCCTTTGGGGAGTGACTTTCTTCGTGTTCGCACCGGAGCACCCCCTGGTTCCCAGGCTGGCCGAGGCCGGTGGACGCGCGCACGAACTAAGGGCGTTGGTGGAGAAGTATCGTGCGATGCCCCTCACCAGCCGCGAGCAGGCGGAGAACCGCGAGGGTGTGTCGCTGGGTGTTCGTGTGGTCAATCCCGTGAACGGAGAGGAGGTCCCCTGCTTCGTGGCCCCCTACGTTCTAATGGAGTACGGAACCGGAGCAGTCATGGCGGTTCCGGCGCACGACCAGCGAGACTTCGAGTTCGCCCGCGAGAACGGACTTCCTGTGAGGGTCGTAATCAAGCCACCCGAGGGACCAACCGAAGGCGACCAACTTACCGAGGCTTGGACCGGCGAAGGAGTCATGGTGAATTCCGGCCCGTTAGACGGCCGGCCCTCGCCGGCCAGTATTGATGAGGTTACTGCTTGGCTCGAGGAGAAAGGGCTCGGCAAACGTGCCGTGTCCTACAGGCTGCGGGACTGGCTGATATCTCGTCAGCGCTATTGGGGCGCGCCGATACCGATGATTCGTTGTCCGGAACACGGAGAGGTCGCAGTGCCGGAAGACGAGTTGCCGGTGCTATTGCCCGATGACGTCGACTTCAGGCCCGGAGGTGATTCGCCGCTTGCCCGTCACGAGGGCTTCGTAAACGTCGAGTGTCCGAAGTGCGGAAAGCCGGCAAGGCGTGATACCGACACGATGGATACCTTCGTGGATTCGTCTTGGTACTTCTTTCGCTATTGCTCCCCGAGATTCGACGAAGGGCCCTTCGATCCCGCGGCGGTGAGCCGGTGGATGCCCGTCGACCAGTACACGGGCGGCATAACGCACGCGATCCTCCATTTGCTATACGCCCGTTTTTTCACCAAGGCGATCCGCGATCTCGGCTTGATCTCCTTCGGCGAGCCCTTTACGAGGCTGCTCAATCAGGGCATGGTGATCATGCAGGGATCCGCGATGAGCAAGAGCCGAGGGAACCTCGTCGTCTTCGCGGACGAGCTGAACAAGCATGGGGCCGACGTCTTGCGCGTCTCGATGCTCTTCGCCGGGCCGGTCGAGGACGACGTCGACTGGCAAAACGTCTCGCCCGAGGGCGTCAAGAGCTGGCTGGGCCGCGTCTGGCGCGCCGTGCACGAGGCCTCAGAGGGATCCGGTCCCGACGCGGAGGAGCTTCGCCGAATCGCTCACCGAACCGTCAAGGTCGTGACCACCGACTACGAAAGGCACGCCTACAACACGGCTGTGGCCAAGCTCATGACCCTCACGAACGAGATTCGCAGGAGCCTGGATGCCGGAGGTAGCGCCGGCGAGTCCGCTTCCTTGCTGGTGCGGATGATCGCGCCGATGGCTCCTTTCATCGCCGAAGAGCTCTGGCGCGAGGTCTTGGGGAACACCTCCAGCGTGCATTCGGGTGCTTGGCCGGAATTCGAACCGGCTTTGGTCGAAGAGGACAGGGTCACCCTTGTCGTTCAGGTTAACGGGAAGGTTCGCGACCGGATCGAAGTGGCCGCTGCCGCCGCGGAGGATGAGGTACGGGAGCTGGCCCTCGCCTCCGAGAACGCTCGCCGCGCCGTCGGGGAAAAGGAAGTGAGCAGGGTGATCGTGCGGCCGCCGAGACTCGCCAACATCGTCACTTCTTAGTTTCCGACGCCGGGTGCTGTGATCAAGGTCACAGACGGGCGGTTTCCGTTCCGCTAGGTTCCGAGGTCCTCCCTCCGTCGCCGAGGCGGGAGGTTTGTCGTGGGGGAATCGTTTCGCGACCGGTTGTCATCACTCTCCCGGGGGGAACTGACCGGGCTGGTTGCGATCGTCGCATTGACACTCGCCGGAGCTGGCTTCTGGTACGTCCGATCCCTTCCGCAGCGGGTTGCAATCCGAGCCGAGTCCCGCCCGCTTTCCTCACCGGCGTCTCCGTCCCCGACTCCTCTATTGGTTGTCGACGTCGCAGGCTGGGTTCGCCGGCCTGGGGTCTACGAGCTGAGCGAAGGGGACCGCGTCATCGATGCTCTCGAATCGGCCGGGGGAGCGCGCAAGGGCGCGATGCTGACGGGGCTCAATCTGGCCGCGCCGGTCACGGACGGCGAGCAGGTGCTGGTCCCTGAGCCGATTCCCAAGCGGCTTTCGGACGAGGAACTTTCTGCGAGCGAGGGCGACTCGTCCGAGACGGACAAGGTGAACGTGAATTCGGCCGACGCAACCGAGCTGGAGTCCCTGTCGGGCATAGGCGAGGTGTTGGCGGAACGCATCATCGATTTCCGTGAGGAGAACGGCCCCTTCGAGTCCGTCGATGAGCTCGAGGACGTGAGCGGAATCGGTCCTGCGACGCTCGAGGAGATGCGCAACGACGTGACCGTATGAGTTCCTGGGTCCTGCCGGCCGCAGCGGCGGCCGTCTGGGCCGGGATCGCCGCTCGCTCCCCGTTGCCATTCTCGCCCGCGATCCATTTGCTTGCCGGTCTGGCGTTGCTGGTCGGGACGGCGGTTGTATCCCCGGGCCGATCCCTGGGTCGAGATCCCCTTGGGGCCGCCGGATTGGCCCCGGCGCCGGACCCGAGGATCGAAGCTGTATCGGTGGCACCTCTTCGAGTGGCCGGGGTGCCTTCGTGGGTTCGAGCGGGAATGCTGCTTGCCGCCTGTGCCTTGATCGGCGGGGGCTGGTCGGGAGTCCGCGCCGAGGCTCTGGAGAGGTCGTATCTCGTCGGCCTCGGTCATTCGAGTGTCCGGATCGAGGGTTCTTTGAGGACGGATCCGTCTCCCGGCCCTTTCGGATGGACGGCCCTGGCAAGCGTGACGACGGTCGAGTCGTCGGGGAAACGTGTGTTGCTTCGCGAAGCCGCTTGGATCGAAGGAGCGGGCCGGCCGCCCGACGCGCGCCGCACCGACCGGATAGAGCTCTTCGGTTCGCTTGACCCCATCGAACCGGGCGGCTTCGGCGACTATTTGCGGTCCCGGGGAGTCGCAGTTGTGCTCCGGATCGATCGATTCGAACGCGTCGGATCCGCCGCGAATCCGCTCGTGCGCCTCGCCGCCGGCGCGCGCGACCTTCTCGGTCGTTCCATCGCCAATTTGTTCGCGCCACGCGAAGCCGGGCTGCTGATGGGCCTCGCGCTCGGCGACACCTCCGGACTCGATCCGTCCATCGAGCGCGACTTCCGTGCAACCGGTCTTGGCCACCATCTCGCGGTTTCCGGGGAGAACGTTGCGATGATCCTCGGACCGATTCTCGGCTTGGCTCTGCTGCTGCGGCTCCGTCCGGCTGCCAGGTTCGGCCTCGGTGCTGCGAGCATCGTCTTCTTCGTCGTCATGACGGGCGGCGAGCCGTCCGTCTTGCGTGCCGGGCTCATGGCTGTGCTCACGATCCTCGGCGTATTGCTGGGGCGTCCTCGAAACGCGGCCTCGATCCTGGGGGCGACGGTATTGCTTCTCCTTCTCTTGGATCCTTTCCTGGCGGACTCGATAGGTTTCAGGCTGTCGGTCGCCGCGACCACGGGGATCGTCTCCCTGGCGCCGCCCCTTTCGACCAAGCTGTCCTTCCTACCGAAAGCACTCGCGATCACGGTTGCGACCACTCTTGGAGCGCAGGCCGGTGTTACTCCCGTGCTGCTCTACCACTTTCATTGGGTGCCGGGCGTGACGCTGCTCGCCAACGTCCTCGCATTTCCCGCCGTCGCGCCCGCGTTGCTGATCGGACTGGCTGCCGCGGGTTGTGCGCTCGTCCTCCCGCCACTCGGATGGATTTTCGCGAAGCTCGCCTGGATCCCCATGCGATACCTCCAGGTCCTTGCCGATCGCTTGGCGACCGCGCCCGTACCGTCGATTACTTCCGGGGGTGGATGGCTTCCCTTGATCTTGGGCCCGGTCGTCCTGGTCGGGATTGCCAGGTGGGTTCGCGGGCACCGTCCGCCCCGCGTTGTGGTCGTCTCGCTCGGCTTGTTGCTGCCCGTTTTCGTTTGGGGCACGGCGCTTCGAGCAGGGCCGCCGGCCGGGCTGGCCGTTCGCTTCTTCGACGTCGGGCAAGGAGACGGCGCCCTAGTTACCTCGCCCGGCGGTGCGAACATCCTTATCGACGGAGGCCCGGACGAGGAGCTGGTCGCTACCAAACTCGCGTCGCTCGGAGTCCGAAGGCTGGATGCAGTCGTTGCGACACATGCACACGCCGATCACATCGACGGTCTCATCGAGGTTTTCGCCCGCTTCCCGGTGGGCGTCGTCCTCGAGCCGGGGTGCGACGAGCCGTCACCTAACTACCGTGAGTTCGAGCAGGCGTTAGAGCAGGAGGGCTTGCCCGTGCGGCATCCGCGTGCAGGCCAAATTCTCAGCGTGGGGGACCTTCGTCTCGAGGTGCTCTCTCCCGAGGCCTGTTTCGAGGGGACGGCCTCCGATCCGAACAACGACTCGCTGGTGATTCGCCTGTCATATCTGGAGGACACCGTTCTATTCACCGGGGACGCGGAAGAACCTGCCCAGGAGGAGATGCTCGCGGACGGAGCGCCGCTTGCGGCACCGGTTCTCAAGGTTCCCCACCACGGTGGGGGAACCTCTCTAGAGGAATTCCTCGATGCGACCGACGCCGAGGTAGCCGTCGTGAGCGTCGGCGAGAACGACTACGGTCATCCGGTGGCGGAGGTGCTCGAGATGCTCGAGGAATCCGGTGCCAGGGTCCTTCGAACCGACAGGCTGGGCGACGTGACGATTCGATTCGAGGATGTGGGCCTTCTCGTAGAATCCGCAGCGGCGTGACACGACCGAACGTTGTGCTCTTGTGGGGCGAGGACCCGTTCCTCTTGCGCGAGGAAGCGTTGGGGCTGATCGGCGACGCCCAGGCGTCCGAGATCGAGGCGCCGGAATGGGAGGGCGGCGAAACCTCCGACTTGGTAACGCCATCCCTATTCGGCGAAACACGCGCGCTTCTGGTGAACGACTGCCGATCCTTGCCGGATGCGGCGATTGGGGAGTTGAAGTCCTACCTCGAGGATCCCTCGCCCGATGCCGTCCTTATCCTCTCCGCGCAGGTTCCCGAGCGTGGCAAAGCGCCTGCCTCGCTCGTGAAACTGATCGGGGGAACGGGCGAGGTTCGTGACGTCCGCGTTGCCCGAAAGGACCTGCCGGGATGGGTTCTCGAGCGCGCGGCCCGTAAGGAGCTGGCCATCGCGCCCGACGCCGCGCGAGAGTTGGTCGCCACCATCGGCGACGATCCGGCCGCGCTCGACCAGGCGCTGGACCAGCTTGCAGCAGCGTTCATCGGGCAACGGGTAACCGGAGAGCTCGTCGCCTCGCAGTTTCGCGGACTGGGCGAGCAGCGCGTGTGGGATTTGTGCGACCAGGCGTTCGCCAAGAACTTGCCTAAGTCGATCCGCTCGCTTCGATCGCTTCTCGAATCCCGCGAGGACCCCTTGATGGTCCTCGGTGTGATCGCGGCCCGCCTGCGCGACCTGATCAGAGTCAAGGCGCTGCCCGAACGAATGCCCCAGGATGAGCTGGCCCGCGCCGCCGGGCTTCGGTTCGACTGGCAGGCCAGACGGTACCGCGAGCAGGCGCGCAAGTTCACCATGGAAGAACTAACGGGGTTGCACGATCGCCTCGTCGATGCGGATCGCTTGCTGAAGTCTGGCGGGTCGGGAGACGTAGTCCTGCCGGTGGTGGTTACGGCTGTTGCTGAGGCGTAGCAATACCTCGCGTGAGGCGGGACTTGCGCCGCGCGGCGGTGCGCTTGTGAAGCGTCCCCCCGGCCACGGCCTTGTCGATTGAACGAAGCGCGCGGCGGAGCTGGGCCGCAGCGGTCTCCACGTCACCGGACGACGCAGCGGTCACGGCCGCTTTCGCCTCGGTCTTCAGCTCCGAGCGCACGGCCTTGTTTCGTTCGCGACGGCGCTCGTTCTGACGGTTTCGCTTGATCTGCGACTTGATGTTTGCCACGGGCGCGGATTCTACCAGTCGTACGATGGTTACTTCGTGACAGAGACGGATCTGATCCGGAACTTCTGCATCGTGGCGCACATCGACCACGGCAAATCGACGCTGGCCGACCGTCTGCTCGAGCTCACCCACACCGTTCCGGAACGCGACATGCGCGAGCAGTTTCTCGATCGAATGGACCTCGAGCGCGAGCGCGGAATCACGATCAAGGCGCAGGCCGTTCGGCTCCAATTCGAAACGAACGGCAGATCCTACGAGCTGAATCTGATCGATACGCCCGGCCACGTAGATTTCACCTACGAGGTGTCGCGTTCGCTCGCCGCCTGCGAGGGCGCGATCCTCCTCGTCGACGCGGCCCAGGGGATCGAAGCACAGACTCTCGCCAACCTTCATCTGGCTCAGGAGGCTGGTTTGCGAATCATTCCCGCGGTCAACAAGATCGACCTGCCCCAAGCCGATCCCGAAGAAGTCGTGAACGCGTTGGCGGAGCTGGTCGAAGTGGATCCCGAGGAAATCCTGCGCGTATCAGCCAAGGAGGGCATCGGAGTTCCGGAACTCCTCGAGGCGGTCATCGAGCACGTCCCCCCACCTTCCGGAAAACGTCAGAAGCCGCCGCGGGCGCTGATCTTCGACTCGATGTTCGATCCGTATAGGGGCGTGATCGCCTACATCCGCGTGGCAGACGGCGTTCTACGCTCGCGATCCGCGATTCGCTTGATGGCCGCCGGCGTCGAGTCGGAGGCCGAGGAAGTGGGAGTGATGGCGCCCGATCCGACGCCGGTCGCGGAGCTTGGGCCCGGAGACGTCGGGTACCTGGTGACCGGGGTCAAGGACGTTCACCTCGCGAAGGTTGGAGACACCGTGACCCTTGCGGGCAAGGAGAGTGCGTCGGAGCCCCTGCCCGGCTATCGCGAGCCGAAACCAATGGTTTGGAGCGGCTTGTTTCCTGCCGAAGGCGGAGACTACTCGGAACTAAGGGATGCACTCGACAAACTGAAGCTCTCCGACGCCGCGCTGGTCTTCGAGCCCGAGTCGTCCAAGGCCCTTGGCTTCGGATTCCGTTGCGGATTCCTGGGGTTGCTACACATGGACATAGTCAGGCAAAGGCTGGAGCGTGAATTCGGACTGCAGCTCATCGCGACTGCGCCCAACGTCGAGTTCCACGTGATCCGGGGGGACGAAACCATCGTGGTTCACAATCCCTCCGAGATGCCGCAGCCTGGCCCCGACGACGTCGTGGAGGAACCCATGGTCGTGGCGACGATAGTGACTCCGTCCGAGTACCTGGGCCCGATATTCGAACTTTGTCAGAGCCGTCGCGGAGAGATGCTAGATCACCGATACGTCTCCTCGGGACGGGCTGAGATCCACTACAAGCTCCCGCTCGCCGAGATCATCTTCGACTTCTTCGATCAGTTGAAGTCCAAGACACGAGGGTATGCCTCGCTCGACTACGAGTACGCCGGATACGAGCCGGCCAACCTGGTGCGCGTCGACATCCTCCTTCAAGGAGAACCCGTGGATGCATTCTCGTCGGTCGTTCATAAGGAAAAGGCGTACCAATACGGGCGTGCCATGGCCGCTCGACTTCGCGAACTGATTCCGAGGCAGCTCTTCGAGGTGGCGATCCAGGCGGCGATCGGAGCCCGGATCATCGCCCGCGAGTCGGTCAAACCGGTCAGGAAAGACGTCATTTCGAAGTGCTACGGGGGCGACATCACGAGGAAGCGCAAGCTCCTGGAGAAGCAGAAGGCCGGAAAGGAACGAATGCGCCGCGTCGGCCGCGTGGACGTGCCTCAGGAGGCTTTTATCGCAGCCCTTCGCATGGACAAGTGAGAATCTCGAGGTCGCGACAAGCACTCTGCCCGTTGGAGTGCTAAATGTAGGGGTATGGAGGAGCAGGACGAGCTCGGCGAGAGAAAAGCCCGGGTACTGAGAGCGATAGTCGAGGAGTACGTTCGGACGGGCGAGCCCGTCGGCAGCCAGACGATCGCAGAGGGCTACGATCTTGGGGTCTCCCCGGCCACCATCCGAAACGAGATGGCAGCCCTGGAGGAGTTGGGGTACCTGGACCATCCCCATACTTCCGCCGGGCGAATCCCGACGGACCGCGCGTATCGCGAGTTCGTCAACTCACTTCCCGCTGCCGGCAGGCTCGGTCAGGCGCAGAGCCGCGCGATCACGGACTTCTTCGCTCCCACCGTTCTCGATTTGGAGGAGGCACTTCGCGGCGCAACTCAGTTGCTCTCCAAGTTGACGCGATACGCGGGACTCGCGCTGCCGCCGAGCATCACCGATGAGCGCGTAGCCCACGTCGAGTTGGTCGGCATCGGCTCCGCGATCATGGTTCTCGTGGTCGGGCAGCACGGGCGTGTGGATAAGCGCGTCCTGGACCGGCCCGACGGTCTCGACGACCGCTTGCTTTCGGGGCTGAGCGGGAATCTTGCCTCGGTCCTCGGCGGACTTACGGTGGCAGAAGCAAAGGCAAGGGCCCTGCAGATGGCGTTGGAGGCCTCGGAACCCGACCGGGTGCTCCTGACCGTTCTCGCGGATGCGTTCGGCGAACTGAACGTGGGCGAAGGCACCGACCACGTGCTCGTCGGGGGTGTCGCGAACCTGGCGAGTGAAGCCGAGGCGTGGCACCGCGAGACCATTCACCGGCTTATCGAGGCACTCGAGCGAGAGTCCGAAATGCTTCAGCTCCTGCGCGAGGCAGCTTCGTCCGAGGATCTATCCGTCATGATCGGCGGTGAGCATCCCTCCACCGGACAGTGGGAGGCGTCCGTCGTTGCCGCGCCGTATAGAGCCGGTGACACTTCCCTCGGAACCATCGGCATTGTCGGCCCGACGCGGATGGACTACCTAACCGCGATCTCGACAGTACGTGCGGTCGCCCGGCGAATCTCCGAACTGGCTACCTCGCTCGGCCGGCCGCGATAGCGGTCAAGGCGGGGGCGGACTGCATAACGCGTTGAGCTTCGGCTTCAGCGTGCTGACCACCGCGGCGCCTCCCGGCTTTCCGATCAGGTTGTGAAGCTGGAAAGGATCCTTGTCTAGGTTGTAAAGCTCGCTCTTGCCGACGTCATAGTCAACGTACGTGTACCTTGGTGTTCGGATCCCGCAATAGGTCGGGGGTGTTGGTTTTTTGGCCGAATCCTTCTCCTTGTACTCGAGGAGGAATCCCCGCCTCCAGGGTGAAGAGGGGTCATCGAAGAGGGGAACCAGGCTCGTGCCGTCCATCGGCGGTGCTGCGACGTCCGTGACTAAAGGGTCCACGATCGTCGGCGCGAAGTCGATGTTCACCACCAGGTGGCGGTCGCTGCGAGGCTGGGTGATCAAGGGATCGAAGCGCACCACGAAAGGAACGCGCACGATCTCTTCCCACGCCACCTTTTTCCTGTGGCCCCAGCGGTGCTCCCCCCACGCGACACCCTGGTCGGTGGTGTAGACGATCAACGTGTTCGAAAGCCTCCCCGTGTCCTGCAACGCGCCGAGAATGTCCGCGATCGCGCGGTCGGCGGACTGAAGCGACTCGAACTGACGCTCCCGATACTTGTCCTGGGCCCGCTGGTCGGCCCGAGTCATGAGCGGTATCGAACGCACCCACCCGGGCTTGTCCGAGACGTCGGCCTCGTTGTAGTTCCGCGGACGCCACTTGGGCAGGTCGTCGAAATCGTGCCGGTCGCCGGGAGCCGGCGTGGCGGGGTTGTGCGGCGCGTAGGGGGCGAACCAGACGAACACGGGCTCGGTTGTGCCTTCGATGAAGTCGACGGCCTCGTTCGCGATCACGTTCGTCGAATAGTCGGCCGGGGCGCTGCCGAAGTCTTGGACGACCCCGTCCATGTTCAGTTGATAGTCGTAGTAGTGCGGGGCCGGAAATGCCACGAACCGGTCCCATCCCTCCGGGACGTGCCCGTTTGCGCCGGCCGTCCGGAAGGAATTGAAGTACTTACCGAACAGGCCGGTCTCGTGAGTCGGGTCAAGCCAGGTAGCAAGCGTCGAGGTCTCGTGCGGTTCGAAAGCGTCCCAGCCACCGAACGGCGGGCCGTTTCGGTACACGCCGTTCGTGTGCGAATACTCCCCGGTGAGGGCGGTTGCGCGGCTGGGGCAACAAAGGGGATTCGAAACGAATCCCTTCTTGAAGTTGATGCCCTTCTCCACGATCTCGTTGGTCACCGTTTCCATCGCAGGGAGCGTCTCCGCCCGCTGGTCGTCGGTGATGATGAACAGGACGCTCGGTGCGTCGGGAGCGGCCTTGGCCGATGGCGTGGAGGAGTGGGAAGGGGCCACCAGGACCGAGGCTGCAATTAGCAGCGCGAGCGACGAAGCCAGTCTCAGGCGGCGATTGGCGAGGGTCACGAGACTCAAGTAGACAAGATCGCGCCGGATTCGGCCACTTTCGCGCTCAGTATCCGTCCCGCCACTACACTTTGTCCGAGGTGTTCGAAAGTGCCTGATCCGACCGATCTCTATGCGCTGCTCGGGGTGAGACAAGACGCGTCCCCTGAGGAAATCAAGCGCGCGTATCGAAAGCTTGCCCGGCAGCATCATCCCGACGTCAGCGGTTCGGACGGAAGCGAAGAGCACTTCAAGCAGGTCTCGGCCGCCTATGAGATCCTCTCGGATCCCGGCAAGCGACAGCAGTACGACATGTTCGGGTCGGGTGGGGCTTCCGGGCAGGCCCCCTTCGGCGACTTCGGAGACATCCTCGATTTCTTTTTCGGGGGAGGTTTCGGAGCGCCGGCGAGGCGAGGCCCGCAAGCCCGCGCCCCCCGTTCTCGTCCGGGCGAGAACCTTCTCCTGGCGCTTTCACTCTCCTTTGAGGAAGCCGCTTTCGGCGTCACGAAGGAGGTGCAGATCGAGTCCTATGGCAAATGCGGGCGGTGCTCGGGAACGGGGTGCAAGCCGGGGACATCGCCGTCGCGCTGCAGCCGATGCGGGGGTAGCGGGCAGGTCCAAAACGTGCAGCAGAGCATCTTCGGGACCGTGATGACGGCGCGCACTTGCATGACCTGCGAGGGCACGGGGGAGGAGATACCCGAACGCTGCGAGGAGTGCAACGGAGAAGGACGGGTCCTCAAGCCCCAGGTTGCAACCATCGAGGTTCCCCCCGGAGTCTCCGACGGGCTCGAGCTGCGAATCTCCGGCGCAGGCCACGTGGGGCGCGGCGGCGGCGGGCCGGGAGACTTGTACGTGGCCCTCCGGGTGGCGTCACACGATGTCTTCGAACGCCGCGGGCAGGATCTGTACGCCGATCTGGAGATTCCCATGACGCAGGCGGCACTTGGTGCCGAGCTCGAAATCGAAACCCTCGCCGGAACGGAGCAACTGAAGATTGGTCCCGGAACTCAGTCGGGGACGATCATTCGGGTTCGTGGTGCCGGCGTTCCGCATCTCAATCGACGCGGCGCCGGAGATCTGTTCTTGAATCTAAAAGTCATGACTCCGTCGGGCAAGGATCGCAGCGCGCGCAAGCTTCTGCAGGACTTTGCGGATCTTCGAGGGGAAAGCGCCGAGAAGGGAGAGGTCACCCGAGCCGCGCTCCGTCGCCCCGCGAGTTAGGCTTGCACCGTGGGTGAGTGCATCTTCTGCAAGATTGCCGCACGCGAGGCGCCTGCCGAAGTAGTGCACGCGTCGGACAACGTGGTGGCCTTCAGAGACCTGAATCCCGCGGCACCGACTCACATCCTGATCATCCCGAAAGTTCACATCGAATCCATGACGCAGCTCGCGGACGAGCACGCCGACATGCTCGCCGAGCTGTTCCAAGCGGCGGCGCACCTTGCTCGTGCGGAAGGAGTGGACAGGTCCGGGTGGCGTCTCGTGTCGAATGTCGGTCCCGATGCCGGACAAAGTGTTCACCACCTGCACTTTCACCTGCTCGGAGGCCGGCCGATGGCGTGGCCGCCCGGATAGGGACTTGCAAGTGGCAGTTCAGGGGCGGCGTATAATTTCGTTCTCGGGGCTGCGAATGCGGCCCCTTTTCTAGCGGGAGGAAGGGGCACCGCCCCAGAAGGACGCACTTGGCGGAAGCCGGCACACAAGTGAAGATCGTGGTCCCGGGCAGCCAGCCGATGGTGGCCTTGCTCGGAGAGCGCGACGAGCTACTCAAGCTGGTCGAGGCCGCGTTCGAATCCGATGTCCTGGTCCGGGGGAACGAGATCACCATCTCCGGTCCCTCTAAGGAAGCGGAACGAGTCGCGCTTCTCTTCGAGGAACTCCTGTCGCTTCTGGAACACGGCCAGTCGCTCTCGCCCGCATCCGTGGGGGAGACGATCGAATTGATCAAGGCCGAGGGGCCGCGCCCGACAGAGGTTCTCGGCGACGCCTTGTTGACCCGGCGAGGAAAACTGATCGCACCTCGGACGCTGGGTCAGAAGCGTTACGTGGATGCTCTGCGCCGAGCCGTCCTCACATTTGCGATCGGCCCCGCGGGAACGGGGAAGAGCTATCTGGCAGTGGCCTCCGCGATCAAGGCTCTGGAGGATCACGAGGTGTCTCGCATCATCCTCACGCGCCCAGCGGTCGAGGCGGGAGAGCGTCTGGGATTCCTTCCGGGAACCCTCTACGAGAAGATCGACCCTTACATGAAGCCGCTCTACGATGCGCTGTACGAAATGATGGACGCCGATTCGCTTCCTCGATTGATGGAACGAGGGACCGTGGAAGTCGCGCCGCTCGCCTACATGCGAGGGCGAACGCTAAACGATTCGTTCATCATCCTCGACGAGGCCCAGAACACATCCCCCGAGCAGATGAAGATGTTCCTCACCCGTCTCGGATTCGGCTCAAAGGCAGTCGTGAACGGAGACGTCACCCAAACGGACCTCACGCCGGGCCAGCGCTCCGGGCTGGTCGAGGTGGCCGACATCCTCCAAGACATCGAGGGGGTCGAGTTCATCAATCTCGGAGCTCGCGACGTGGTCAGACACAAGATCGTCCAGGACATCGTCGAGGCATACAGACGACACACCGAGGGGAAGGCACAGGCGGGTGAATAGGCCGGCCTGCACGAGATGAGCGACGATCCCTTAGATACGAACGTCCTCTTATCCAACCGGCAGGAAATGCCGGTTGACGAAGAAGGCTTGAGGGAACTCGCCACATCCTGTCTAAAGGCCGAAGGTCGGCAGGAGGCGGAGTTGTCCGTCTCGTTCGTTACGCTCGACGAGATGGCCGGGCTTCACGAGAGGTACATGAGCGAGCCCGGACCGACGGACGTGCTCTCGTTTCCGATGGATGCCCGTGAGGAAGAGACGCAGGTTCTTGGCGACGTCGTGATCGCGCCCGAGTTCGCGGCGGGAAACAACTCCGACCTTCGTTCGGAACTTCGCCTGCTGCTCGTGCACGGGATCCTTCATTTGCTGGGCTACGACCACGAGGACGACGCCGATCGCGCAACGATGTGGGAGAGGCAGGAGCGCTACACGGGGGTCGCAGTTCCTTGATCTGGCTCTGGGCCCTGGTCCCGGTGCTGGTGGTACTCGGCTCCATCCTCGCGACGGCCGAGGCCGCGCTAACGAGAATGAACCGCGTTCGCGCGCTTGCGCTGGCGGAGGAGGGGCGCCGCAACGCGAAAATCCTCGAGCAGATCGAGGCCGATCCCCCCAAGTACCTCAACTCCATCTACTTCGCGGTGATGTTCGTTCAGAACGGCTCCGCGATCCTGGTCGCGATCCTCGCCGAGCGAACCTTCGGCGGCCTGGGTGTCACGCTACTTTCCTTCGTGTTCACCCTCCTTTATTTTCTGATCGTCGAGGCGATGTCGAAGACCTTCGGTGTACTTCACAACGACCGGATGGCGCTCGCCCTCTCACCACTCGTATGGTTCCTGGGCCGCCTGCTCGCCGCGCCGACCCGGCTGATCATCAAGCTTTCCAACGTGCTTCTCCCAGGGAAGGGACTAGACGAAGGCCCCTTCGTGTCCGAGGAGGACATCCGCTCTATGGCCGAGGTCGGGCACGAGGAGGGCGTGATCGAGGAGGGAGAAAAGGAACTCATCCACTCGATCTTCGAGTTCGGCGACACCGTGGCCCGGGAAGTCATGGTCCCTCGCCCGGACATCGTCGCCGTCGACGCGTCGAAGTCGCTCAGAGACGTTCAGGCCCTCGTGCTCCAACACGGGTTCTCGCGGATTCCCGTCTACAAGGAGAATCTCGACGACATCGTCGGGATCGCCTACGCGAAGGACGTGCTGAAGGCCCTCCACCAAGGAAAGAACGACATGCCGCTTGCCGATGTCGTTCGCGATGCGCACTGGGTTCCGGAGTCCAAGAAGGCCGCGGAGTTGCTGAAACAGATGCAGCGCGAGAAGTTCCACATCGCGATGGTCTACGACGAGCACGGATCCCTCTCGGGCCTCGTGACGCTCGAGGATCTCTTGGAGGAGCTCGTAGGCGAGATCACCGATGAGTACGACCGGGAGGAACCGCAAATGGAACCGGTCGGGGACGGGCGGTACCTGGTCAACGGCCGCCTTCCCATCGATGAGTTGAACGAGGTGCTCGACGTCGAGCTGCCCCACGACGAATGGGACACGGTCGGCGGCTTGATGCTGGGGATCCTCGGGGACATACCCGAGGAAGGCCAGGAGGTTTCGTTTCGCGGTCTTCGGTTCAGGGCCGAAAAGATCCAAGGCCGCCGAATCGCGAAAGTGCTGGTAACCAAGGAGCCCGAGCAGGAACCTGCGGCGGAGGCCGCGTCCGAGTAGGGAACACGCCGGCGGCGCGATGCGTCCAAAGATCATGTTGAAGCGAACGCTCGTCCTCGTGGTGCTGGCGCTGGCCGTCCCGGCCTGTTCGAAGGCTTCGGCGTCCACCATCCAGGATCTCGTCGCGGATCCCGCCGCGTTCGACGGCCAAGAGGTTCGCGTCACAACGGGATACCTCTCCTCATTCGAGGTCAGCGTCCTCACGAGCGGATTCGCCGAGTCATATCCTCCGCAGGCAATGGAGCCCACGGTTTGGGTTGACGTCGGGTTGTCGGGTCCGTGTGTCGAGGAAGCGAAGGGCGTGAGCTGGAGCGAAGACGCAATCGCATCGGGAGTCTTCAGCTATGAGCCGGACGGCGGGTTCGGGCATCTCGGTGCCTACAAGATGATTTTGGAGAACGCGACCTTGTCGTGCGCGTAGGGCACTATGCGTAGGTGAACCACGAGAGGATCGCCGGTATCGTCCGTTCGCTCGACTTGACCTCTCTCGAGGAGACCGACACCGAGGAACGGATCGCCGCTCTGTGTGCTCGCGCGGCAGAACCCGGTGGGGGGCTCCCGCCGGTTGCGGCGGTGTGCGTCTATCCGCACTTCGTCCCCTTGGCGAAACGCGAACTGGGCGCAGGTGATGTTCTGGTTGCGACTGTATCCGCGTTCCCGGATGGGCTGACCTCCGCGAAGAAGCGCGCAGAGGAGATCGGAAAGGCGATCGCTGCCGGTGCCGACGAGATCGACGCGGTGCTTGCTCCCGATGCGCTCGAGGACCCGCGTAGGGCCGCGGCTGAGATCGAGGCTTCGAAGGCGGCATGCGAAGGGCGAACCGTGAAGGTGATCCTCGAGACCGGGCGTCTCGGTTCGTCGGAGCGGATAACGGAGGCGGCGCGGCTTTCGATGGGCGCGGGGGCTGACTTCATCAAGACCTCGACGGGGAAGTTCGAGATCGGCGCAACGACGCCCGCCGCAAGAACGGTGATGGAGGCCGTTCGTGCATTTCGCGACGAGACGGGTAGGGCGGTAGGAGTGAAGGTTGCCGGCGGCGTGCGGACCGCGGGACAGGCGGAAGACTATCTAGAGCTTGTCGCGCAGATCCTTGGAGCGGATTGGGCCAAACCGGCCCTGTTCCGGATCGGTGCCTCCTCGTTGCTCGACGATCTCGTTCGTTCTGCCGATTCCCACTGAATCGTCACACCGATGCGCGACCGCGGGCGCTAGGATCACTCGATGCCTCTATATAAGGAACAAGGCGTAGTACTTCGTGCGAGCAAGCTCGACGAGGCCGACAAGATCGTCACCATCATGACCCAGGGATCCGGCAAGGTTCGAGCCGTCGCAAAAGGTGTTCGCCGGACCAAGAGCAAGTTCGGAGCGAGGCTCGAGCCGGCAACCCACGTCTCGCTGATGCTCTATCGGGGCAGGGGCGATCTCGACACGGTCACGCAGGCGGAGATCATCGCGCCCCATGGGTCGCTTCGCGCGAACCTGAACCTGTTCGCAGCGGGAGAGGCGATGCTCGAGGCAACCGACAAGGTCGCGGAGGACCACGAGCGCAACGTTCGGCTGTTCATGCTGTTGCTTTCCGGCCTTCGCGCCCTGGACGCCGGGCCGGCCGATCCCGCGGCGGCGGCGGAGTCGTTTCTCCTGAAGCTCCTTTCGGTGTCGGGGTTTCATCCGAGCCTCACCGCATGTGCCGTCTGCGGCGCGCGGGATCCCGGATTCTTCTCACCTTCTCAGGGCGGGGCCGTCTGCTCTACCTGCGCGGAGCACGGCGCGGTCGAAGTTTCCCCACAGGCACTGGGTTTCCTGGCGGCTCTGGCCGATGCCGATCTTCCCGCCGCGGGTGAAGTCGAGGCGCCGGAGGCCGTTCGGCGCGAATCCCGCGCGCATCTCTACGGTTTCGTCGAGTACTACATGGAACGCAGGATGCGCAGTCTTCCGATGCTCGCACGGAGCTTCGGGCAGTGAGCTACCTCGACGACATCGACCGCCGCAAAGTGCCCAAGCACGTCGCGATCGTCATGGACGGAAATGGCCGGTGGGCCAAGCAAAGGAACCTGCCGCGTACCGAGGGTCACACGAAGGGCGAGCGCGCGCTGTTCGACACGGTCCATGGGGCCCTCGCCGTGCGCCTCCAGTGGCTGACCGTTTACGCCTTCTCCACCGAGAACTGGGCGCGCCCGCCTGCCGAGGTTCGATTCCTCATGAACTTCAACCGGACGTTGTTGCACGAACGCCGGGAGGAGCTGAACGATCTCGGTGTGCGCGTTCGCTTCATGGGCCGGCGCGACTGGCGGCTCCCACGGGGGGTCCTCAGAGAGATAGAAGAGGCCGAAGCCCTGACTCGGCAGAATCGGAAGATGACGCTCACGGTCGCGCTCAACTACGGCGGCCGCAACGAGGTGGTCGACGCCGTGAAGCGGCTCCTCGCCGATCACGACGCCGGGAAGTTGCGCGGCGGTCGGATCACGCCCGAGAGCATCTCGTCGCGACTGCAGTATCCGGACATGCCCGATCCCGATCTGATCATCCGGACGAGCGGCGAGCAGCGTATTTCCAACTTCCTTCTTTGGCAGGGCGCCTACAGCGAGATGTGGTTCACGCCGGTGCTTTGGCCCGACTTCGACCGCGAGCATTTGTTCGAGGCGATTCGTGACTTCCAGAAACGGTCCCGTCGCTTCGGCGGCGTGGACGACTAGACACGGCTAACCACTCCGTTTCTGCTTCCCGGTCTTCGTAACGACGCGGTCGCGTGCCCATATGTATCTGAGTACCAGGTACGCGATCACAAGGTAGGGAGCCAGGAAGAAATAGCTGGCGTAGGCGGGCATTGGAATGATCCTGACCAGGAAGATGCCCCCGATGCCGAAAGCGACAACCGGCAATGTCGTCAGGACTCGGCCTATCGGTCCGAGAGTGGTGGTTCCCGCGCGCCAGCGGGACCATTCCTGGTCCGCCTCCAAATCCGGAACCCGGACCTCATTCGGCGCAGCGCCGTGGACGAGCATGGCCTCGGATGCCAGAGCATGGCAGTTGGGACACCAGCGGCCTGGGGGGAAGTCCGCACCACATTTTCCGCAAACGTATAGAGCTGAGGGACTCGAGGGAACTGATCCCGGTTCCGCTTCGGTGCGTGTCTCAGAGATCGGGGTGCGGCATTGAGGGCACCACGTGAACTCCGGGCGGAGCTTCGCTCCGCAAAACTGGCAAGTATCCATCCCGGCTCATGGCCGTGCGCCTCACGTACTAGATGATCGGCAAGTCCGTGCGGTTCCTTAGCCTTGCGAACAAATCGGGTTAAGGTGTGCCCACGCCAGCGGCCGCAGCCTGCGACCGGGAAAGGAGCTTCGCATGGCCGATCTCATGGAGGCCATCACCTCCCTCGCCAAGCGGCGGGGAATCGTCTTCCAGTCGAGCGAGATCTACGGTGGATTGCGCTCGTCCTGGGATTACGGGCCCGTCGGCGTCGAGCTGAAACGAAACGTGAAGAACGCGTGGTGGCGCTCGATGGTTCAGCTCCGCGACGACATCGTCGGTCTCGACGCAGCCATCCTCATGTCTCCCCGAGTCTGGGAGGTGAGCGGGCACGTCGAATCGTTCGCCGATCCGCTCGTCGAGTGTGCATATTGCCACAAGCGCTTTCGCCCGGAGGGTAGTCCCGAGCCTTTGCCGCCGGAGAAGACTCCAGAGATTGAATTCGGCCCCGTCCTCGGCTACGTGTGCCCGTTTTGTGGAGAGCAGACCTCGACGGATCCGCGCAAGTTCAACTTGATGTTCAAGACCTACATGGGCCCCCTCGAAGACGAAGCGCATATCGCGTACCTGCGTCCGGAAACCGCGCAGGGGATCTTCGTGGACTTCGCGACGGTTCAGCAAACGGCGAGAAAGAAGGTGCCGTTCGGGATCGCCCAGATTGGAAAGGCATTCCGCAACGAGATCACGCCCGGGAATTTCATCTTCCGAACGCGGGAGTTCGAGCAGATGGAGATGGAGTTCTTCGTCGAGCCCGGAACCGACGAGGAATGGCACGACCGCTGGGTGAAGGAGCGATTCGCCTGGTACACGGACCTCGGTATCCGGGAGGAGAACCTCCGGCTTCGCCGCCACGAGCCCGACGAGCTTGCCCACTACGCGAAGGACACCTACGACGTCGAGTACGAGTTCCCGTTCGGCTGGTCGGAGCTGGAGGGAGTAGCCAACAGGACCGACTTCGATCTGAAGCGGCACTCGGAAGCGTCCGGCGAGGACCTGAGGTACTTCGACCAGGAGAAGGAGGAACGCTATTTCCCCTTTGTGATCGAGCCGGCAGCGGGGGCCGACCGCGCGACCCTCGCGTTCCTGGTCGATGCCTTTCGGGTGGAGGAGGCTCCAGCGGCCAAGGGTGGCACCGAGAAGCGCACCCTGCTTGCTCTTCACAAGGACCTGGCTCCGATGAAGGTCGCCGTGCTGCCGCTTTCTCGTAACGAGACCCTCGTCCCGGAGGCCAAGAGGGTATTCGACTTGGTGAAACCCGAATGGATGTGCGACTACGACGATGCCGGCTCGATCGGCCGCCGCTATCGCAGGCAGGATGAGGTCGGGACGCCGTATTGTGTGACGGTGGACTTCGAATCGCTCGACGACGGCCAGGTGACGGTGCGAGACAGAGACTCAATGGCTCAGGACCGGCTCCCCATCGACAACCTCGTCGAGTATCTGAAGGAGCGCCTGTGAACCGCGGACGCGCCGGCCTCTACGGCGTTGCCTTCGCGGCGCTGGCCGTTTCGGGGTTGCTGCTGGCGGTGACCTCGCTCGACCGCGATCTCAACGTGAAGTTCTTCTGGGCTTCGATCGTCCTTTCGGTCGTGGGTATTGCGCTGGCCGTCGCGAGCGTCGTAGCCCGCAAGGCGTGAGCAAGCGAGCCCGGCGGCTCGCCGGGCTCACGGTGGTCGCCATCTTCGGCGCCGTCGTGATCTTCCGGGTCCTTTCGCTGCGGGACCCCGGCGCAGTCCCTGCAGAGGTTCAGCCCCGGACTTCGTCTCCTTCGCCGAACGTGACGCTGGAACTGGAAGGACGCGGAAGCGCCCAAGAGGCTCTGCTACAGCTTTGTCCCTCCGGAGGGCGGGCGAAGGATCAACAACCGCCTGTCCGCTCCTCCTCCGAGGTGCCGCCCGCGATCGCCGAGACGCAGGACCAAGTGGAACAGGTTCGAGAGCTGGAATTCCTGCGTCCGGTGGAGGCGGATCCTCTGTCACGAGAGGCTCTGACGGAGAAACTTCGAAACTTCGCCGAGCAAGAGCTGCCTCGCGGTCCGCTTCGGCGCAGAGGCCTTGCGTGGGAGACGATTGGCGCGATCCCCGAAGGAACGAATCTCCGCGATGCGCACCTGGATCTGCTCGGGTCGCAGGTCGTCGGTTTCTACATTCCCGAGACGGAGGAACTGTTTTTCCTGGGCTCGAACGATCCGAGCCCGTTGGAGCGATACATCCTCGCCCACGAACTGACCCACGCATTGGACGACCAGCACTTCGATCTAGATCGCATCGACGCGCTCAGCGGCAAGTGCCAGGACGATGCGGTCGCCGCGGCAACGGCGGTGGTCGAGGGAAGCGCCGAGGCGAGCACGGTGCTCGTGGTCCAGCGCTTCTTCTCCGTTTCGGATCAACTAGAGCTCGGAAGCGAGGCGGTGGCGACGTCGCAATCGACGGGAGACGCGCCGCCGTTTCTAGTCGAATTGGCGATCTGGCCCTACATCGAGGGACTGGAGTTCGTCTCGGAGCTGCAGAGCCGGGACGGGTTCGAAGGGGTGAACGCGGCTCTCCGGAGTCCGCCGGTCACATCCGAGCAGGTCCTTCATCCGGAGAAATATCCGAGCGACGAGCCACAGGAGACTGACATCCCCGATCTCGGACCCCGGCTGGGCGGCAACTGGTCGGACATCGACGTTCAGGATGTGGGGGAGCAGTGGCTCTCGACGCTTCTGGATCTGAGGTTGCCGCCGGACGAGGCGGAAGCGGCCGCGGCCGGCTGGGACGGAGGCATCTACCGGGCGTGGTCCGACGGCGAAAAAGTGGCCGTTGTGCTCACTACCGCGTGGGATTCGTCAGGCGACGCCGCGGAGTTCGCCGAGGCGATGCGCGAATGGTTCGAACCCGGCCAGGCCGCCGTCGCATCCTCCCACGGCGATCGCGCGCTGGTCTTCTTCGCCTCGGATCAGCCGACGCTGGATGCGCTGATTAGGGCCGGTTCCGTAAACTAGAGCCTCTGCCTGCCGGGAGGACATGTGGGAACCAAGTACGTCTACGACTTCAAAGAAGGCAATAGGGACATGAAGGCCCTGCTGGGTGGCAAGGGCGCGAACCTGGCGGAGATGACGAACCTCGGCCTTCCCGTTCCTCCCGGCTACACGATCACGACGGAGGCCTGCCTCGCCTATCTCGCCAAAGGCGACTTCCCCGACGGACTGATGGATGAGGTCGACGAGCACCAGCGCAGGCTCGAGGCATCGATGGGCAAGTCCCTGGGCGACGCGGAGGACCCTCTGCTCGTCTCCGTGCGTTCCGGCGCGAAGTTCTCGATGCCGGGAATGATGGACACGGTGCTCAACCTCGGCCTGAACGATGACTCGGTCAAAGGCCTCGTGAAGCAAACCGGCGACGACTGGCGATTCGCGTACGACTCCTATCGCAGGTTCGTGCAGATGTTCGGAAAGATCGTGATGGACATTCCCGGCGAGCTCTTCGAGGAGGCGCTCGATGAGGCGAAGGCGGCGAAGTTCGAGGGGGCCCAGGATACCGATCTCGGTGCCGACGACCTCCAAAAGGTTCTGGCCACCTTCCGGGAGATCTACAAGAAGCAAACTGGGAGCGAGTTCCCCCAGGATCCACGGGAACAGATGAAACTTGCGATAGAAGCCGTATTCAAGTCCTGGAACGGCAAGCGGGCGATCGATTATCGTCGCCAGAACAAGATTCCCGACGATCTCGGAACTGCAGTGAACATCGTCGCGATGGTGTTCGGAAACCGCGGAGAGGATTCGGGCACCGGCGTGGCCTTCACGCGCAACCCGGCGACCGGCGAGAAGCAACCCTACGGCGACTACCTCCCAAACGCCCAAGGTGAGGACGTCGTGGCGGGGATTCGCAATACGTTGCCACTCGCCGAGCTGGAGCGGATCGACCAGGAGTCCTACGGCGGTCTTCGAATGGTCATGGACACCCTGGAGAAGCACTACCGCGACATGTGCGACATCGAGTTCACGATCGAGCGAGCCAAGCTCTGGATCCTTCAAACGCGCATCGGCAAGAGGACGGCGTTCGCCGAATGGGTCATGGCCTTCGACATGCTCGATGAAGGACTGATCGACGAGAACGAGGCGATCCAGCGGGTGGACGCGAACAGGCTGGAGGAGTTGTTCAAGCGTGTGATCTCGAGTGGCGCGGCCGGAGAAGCCATCGCGACCGGCTTGAATGCATCGCCCGGCGCGGCGACAGGGAAGGTCGTGTTCACGGCCGACGACGCCGCCGAGTGGCACGAGCGCGGCGAGCGCGTGATCCTCGTTCGGCGGGAGACTACGCCGGACGACTATCACGGGATGATCGCGTCGCAGGGAATTCTCACCTCCGCGGGGGGAACCAACTCCCACGCCGCGGTCGTTGCCCGCGGAGAGGGCATCCCGGCGGTGTGCGGCGCCGACGCGATCAAGATCGACTTCGACTCGAAAACCTTCTCCGCGAATGGGACGCTCGTGAAAGAGGGAGACGTCATCACGATCGACGGCTTCACGGGCAACGTGTACCTGGGGGAGCTTCCCCTCGAGGAATCGCTGCTGGAGAAGGCTCGAAGCGGGGACGCAGCAGCCCGCAAGGAGAAGATCTGGAAGGCATTCGACAGGCTCATGGCCCACGCCGACAAGGCGCGGCGCCTTCGCGTGCGGGCGAATGCCGACACTCCCGACCAATCGACAAACGCCCGCGAACGGGGCGCCGAGGGGATCGGACTCTGCAGGACCGAGCACATGTTCCTCGGCGAGGAACGCGTCGAGGCCGTTCGAAAGATGATCTTCGCCGAGACGCCCGAGGAGGAGAAGCAGGCCCTCGACGTGCTCGAGCCGCTGCAAAGGGAGGACTTCGTCGGGATCCTTCGCGCGATGGACGGGCTGCCGGTGACGGTGCGCCTCCTGGATCCGCCGCTGCACGAGTTCTTGCCCAACCAGGTCGAGTTGGCCGTCGAGGTTGCGCTCGACGAGGAGCGCGGAACCCGCGATCCCGAGAAGGAGAAGTTGCTGCAGAAGGTGAACGAGCTGCACGAGGCGAACCCGATGCTCGGCCTTCGCGGGGTCCGGCTCGGGATCGTGAAGCCGGGACTCTATGCGCTGCAGGTACGTGCGATTGTGGAGGCCGCGGCCGAGCTCAAGAAGGAGGGGCTGGACCCCAGGCCCGAGATCATGATCCCGCTGGTCGCGACCAAGCCCGAGCTCGACCAGATGCGCGCGGAGTTGGAACCGGTTGCCAAGCAGGTGCTTGCCGACGAGGGCGTGGACTTGCACGTGGAATTCGGAACGATGATCGAGCTGCCTCGCGCGTCGGTCACGGCGGCCGAGATCGCCGAGGTTGCGGACTTCTTCTCATTCGGAACAAATGACCTCACGCAGACTGCGTGGGGATTCTCGCGCGACGACATCGGCAAGTTCGTCGGAATGTACGAGCAGCGAAAGCTCGTACCGGCGAACCCGTTCGTTACCGTGGACAAGCCCGGCGTCGGCGCGCTGATGCGAATCGCGGTCGAGGAGGGCAAGAAGGGCAACCCGAATTTGCATCTCGGCATCTGCGGCGAGCACGGAGGGGATCCCGCTTCCGTGGTGTTCTGCCACGAGCTTGGACTTGACTACGTGTCCTGCTCGCCCTTCAGGGTCGAGACCGCGCGCCTCGCGGCGGCCCAGGCCGCCGTCGGAGAGTCCGACGCGGATAAGTAGTCAGACGACGATTTCGTCGCCGACTCGAATGACGCCGGGCTCGACGACGTCCGCATAAACGCCGAAGTTGATGTCCCGTTCTTTGGTGATTCCTCTGTATGAGGCCAGTTGTTTGAGCGTGCTGAAGTCCCTAACGCCGGTGTCCGGGCTTTGAGTTGTGACCACGCAGCGCGGAACCGGCTTCAACACGCGGATGACTGCGTCCCCGACCCGGGCAGACTTGCCGCCCCATGTGTCCTCCTCGTGCGGACCGCAGCCGTCCACTTCGATCAACATCCGGAAGCGCCGCCCGTCCAAGGGTTCGTCGCGGCCGGCGCGGCGACGCAACTCTTCCACCGACGCGCTCGACATGATCGTCACCGGATGGACGTCGGTTGCGTTGCGCGGACCGTCGCAGCGAACCAGCCTCAACGGCCGGTCCGCGTACTTGGATAGAGCGGCATTGAACGGTCCATCGAGTAATTGCCCGTGTAACTCGCGTTTGTCCCAGAAGTTCGTAGTCACCGCTTCGCCGGTAGAAGTCGCGTCACCCTCGACCGCCCTTGCCCCGGGGAGGTGCAGGGTCAGCCTCTCCTCGAGGGCGTCGTACTCGGCTCTGATCCTCACCATGGGCCCGTACTTGAATCCGCTGAACAGCTTGCCGCGTTCATCGATCAGATAGAAACGCCGGTCCTCCGCGACGCCGAACTCCTCCAGGCGAATCTCCTCGGGATGGTGGAGCACCGTCGACTTGACGGGGGTCAGCGACAAACGGACGACCTTGATCATCACCCGAGGATATCCCCCGGAAGTCCCGGCGGATTCCCCCAAGTTGGTGATTCACCTTGGAAGGCAGCAGGTTTAGGCTTTCGTGCCGCAGCTTCCCACCTCCCCCAGGAACGAACGGAGGTGGACCTTGTTGTCAGCTCTCAAGCGCATGCGCGCATTCCTGGTCCTCGCAGGGATCGCGCTGGCGCTGCCTCTCATCCTGGCCTCTCACTGGTCGGGCAGGAATTGGCACGACATTCACTACAACTATCCGAACCGGCCGTCCGGTTACAACCAGATCGTCAACACCTTCGGGCAACCCTGCAGCAATGCGGCGGACTGGAACAAGGACCGCTGGCGCGCGTCGAACGGTGAGGTCTACGAGTTCCGATTCCATCGAAAGCTGGGAGGCTCGGGCACTTCGATCGTGCGTGACAACGATGGGCGCTCGACCAACCTGGACAACGACGTATGGGGCCACATCAACACCCGGCATCTGGACAACTTCGTGAAGCCGGGAATCTGGGGCTACTTCTGCCGCTACATTCACGGTACACATACCTGGAGTACACACGCCTGGGGAATTGCGGTCGACGTGTCGTCCGCTCATGAACACGTCGGGCACTATCACAGTCATGTGAACTTCGAACATTCCGGCATCTGGACGAATCACCGTTGGGTGTGGGGCAAGTCTTTCGGCGACGCGATGCACTTTCAGTACGCCGACAACTACTGATTGAAAGGGGATAGGGAGATGAAGCGTTTGATAACCACTCTGGTTGTGCTGGGCCTCGTCGGAGGACTGGCGGCGGTACTCGTGCAGTCCGTGGCAGGCGGTTCGCCCGGCATCGTCGCGCTTCCTCCGGCGCTAACTGATCCATCCGTTCCGTCGGTTCCCGAGGACCTCGGGCAAGAAGAGCGGCTGCTGCTCGTCGTTGCGGGTGTCTACGGCAGCCGGGAGGAAGCCGAAACCGCGAACGAACAGTTCTCCTTCGGCGATGTGCAGGGCTTCTACCCGGTGCAGATGGGACAGTTCATGGGACTGGCGGATGAGATCCCCGGAAGTGGAGGGTGGGCCCTGGTCTCGGCATTTCGTACTCGCGAAGGCGCCGAGGACTTCGCCGAGATTGCACGCATCGCCGGGGTTAATCCTCACATCACCCCGCGGTTCGTCAATCGAGGCTGGGCCTACGCGGGCCTCGGCCAGGAGGGAAACCCGGACGGAACGGGTCCGCTCACCGGACCGGTTCCGGCGTCGGCCCCGGAGGAAGAGTGAAGGTGAGTTCTCGGACGGCCGCTTTGTTGCTTGCGGCGGCCGTCCTGCTCATCCTTACCGCGTGTTCAAGCCAGGGTGTTCGCGGACCGGTCACCGATCGCTCGGATCCCGGCAAATGCGAGATCGAGTTCAGGCCCCCGGGCTCGTTCGAACTGGAGAATCAGGTGGAGGTCGAGGGCACCGACCCGGTTGGCGTGAGGTTTTCGTATTCGGACCGCGAAAGGAGGATTCACTTCACCTCGGGGATCCCGGGAGAGTTCGCGGAGGGATTCCCGAAATCTGGGGAGTTCTTCGTCGTCACCGGTGAGCCCGGAACGCTGCTCGGCGAGGGATCCGATTGGGTCTTCGTGTGGTCCGGCGCCGCCTCGTGTTCGCCACGGACGGTTACCGGAAACGGATTCTCGCGAACGGAGTTCCTGCGCGTCCTGGATCAAAGCGGGGTAATTGCACTGGGACACTAAGAACCCGGTGCTAGATTGAGGCCGTGAGCGTCAACCGGCGCCGTGTTCTGGTCGCCGTCCTCGTGATCCTCGCGATCCCGCTCGCTCTCATCGGCGCCACGGCCTTCGCCGTTTGGCGCGCCGCGCACACCGACGATGCGAGCAGGGTCGACCGGACGGATGTGATCGTGGTGCTCGGCGCCGCGCAATACCGGGGAGAGCCGTCCCCCGTGTTCCGGGCGCGACTCGATCATGCGAAGCTGCTCTACTCGGACGGACGCGCGCCGCGAATCCTCGTCGTGGGCGCGGGCCAGCCCGAGGAGGAGTTCACGGAGGCGATCGCCGGGCGCTCCTACCTGATCGAACAGGGGGTTCCGGAGGTGGTCGTCGCAGCCATCCCCAAGGGACAGACGACGCTCGAAAGTCTCCGCGCCGCGGCCTCGTACATGAACACGAACAGACTGGACAGCGCCTTCCTCGTTTCGGATCCGTGGCACAACCTCAGGATCAGGCGGATGGCATCCGACCTCGGTATCCGCGCGTACGCGTCCGCGACCTGGCATTCGGCCGCGAGTTCGCAGGAGACCCGTTTGCCCGGGTACGCCCGGGAGACCTTCGCGTACCTTTACTACAGATTGTTCGGCGCCTGATCCGCCGCGGCCGCGTCCTTGGCCCGTGCTACCTTGGATCGACGTGGGAACTCCCAGGGAGCGGACCGAAGAGATCGAGCAGCAGACGCTCTCGGAGCGCGCAACCTTGTCGGCTCATTCGAAAGGCCGGGAGCGAGAAGAGCAACCGGACAAGCTTCGTACGGCCTTTCAGCAGGATCGCGACCGTATCGTCCATTCCAAGGCTTTTCGCCGGCTGAAACACAAAACCCAGGTATTCCTGGCTCCCGAGGGCGACCACTACAGGGTCCGGCTCACCCATACGCTCGAGGTCACCCAGATCGGAAGGACGGCGGCAAGGGCGCTTCGGCTGAACGAAGACTTGACCGAGGCGATCGGCCTCGGCCACGACCTCGGGCACACTCCATTCGGGCATCTCGGGGAGCAGGCGTTGTCACCTTTCCTCGGACGGGATTTTCGCCACAACGAGCAAAGCCTGCGGATAGTCGATCACTTGGAGAAGGACGGACGGGGCCTGAACCTCACTTGGGAGGTTCGCGACGGGATTCTCAATCACACCTGGTCGATGCCTTCGCCCGCCACGCCCGAGGCGCAGGTGGCGCGATTCGCCGACCGGATCGCATACGTGAACCACGACATCGACGACGCCATCCGGGCCGGCGTGTTGGACCAGGACCAGCTACCGGCCGAGGTCGTCGAGGTTCTGGGAGGAACTCACGGGCAGCGAATCGACACGCTCGTCAACGACTTGGTCGAAACGAGCGCCCAGTCGAACGAGATCCGCTTGACCGAGCCGATCTTCCGGGCGCTCGACACGCTCAGGGACTTCATGTTCGAGAGCGTCTACCTGCGCGAGGACGCGCAGGCCGAGCAGGACAAGGCCATCCGGCTCGTCCGGGCGCTGTTCTCTCACTACCTCGACCACCCCAAGGAGGTCCCGGAGGAGTACCATCACGCCCCGGGGGACGAAGCGACCCGCATCGCCGACTACATCGCCGGCATGACGGATCGATATGCTCTCCGGACTTACGAACAACTCTTCCTTCCCCAGAGCTGGTTGCTATAGGTGGCAGGAAGAATCAGGGCGGAGGACATCGAGTCGGTCCGTGAGCGGACCGACTTGGTCAAGATCGTCTCCGAGTACCTGACGCTCAAGAAAGCCGGCCACGACTCTTTCGTCGGCCTCTGCCCCTTCCACACCGAGAAGACTCCTTCCTTCTCCGTCTCCCCGAGCAAGGGCGTCTACTACTGCTTCGGATGCGGTGCGGGAGGAGACGCCGTCCGATTCCTCGAAGCCGTGGAGAACCTCACCTTCCCCGAGGCGGTTGAGAGGCTCGCGAAAGACGCCGGGGTAACCCTTCGATACGAGGGCGAGAGCCCGGCCGACAAACGCGAGGCCTCGCGGCGCCAAACGCTCTACCGGGCGAACGAGGAAGCGGCGAAGCTCTATCACGAGACTCTGAAGAACGACGGATCCTCGGAGGAAGCGCGGAATTACTTGACCGAACGCGGCATGGACAAGGAAACGGCCGAGAGGTTCGAGATCGGTTTCGCTCCCGGCGCCTCCGACTTCCTGCTGAGGAATCTTCGAACGAAGCTCTCGCCCGAGATCATGCTCGAGGCGGGTCTGGTGGTAAAGGATGCGGACGGCACGATGCGGGATCGCTTTCGCGAGCGCATCGTGTTTCCCGTCAGGGATCTTTCCGGCCGCGCAGTCGGAATCGGCGCGAGGATCCTCCCCTCGAGCGACTCGAAGCTCGCGAAGTATCTGAACTCTCCCGAGACCCCCGTGTACCGAAAAGGCGAGATGCTTTACAACCTCAACGGCGCGAAGGGCGCGATCACCAGGTCGGGGGAGGCCTTCGTCGTCGAGGGCTACACCGACGTCATCGCGCTCGCTAAGGGAGGCATTGAGGAAGCCGTCGCGACCTGCGGGACCGCGTTATCTGAGGGCCACTTCAGGCTGTTGTCGAGGTTCGCGCAAAGAGCGGTTCTTGCGTTCGATTCCGACGAGGCCGGGGCTCGTGCGGCCGAACGGGCGTTCTCGTTCCATGAGCAGTTCGCCGTCCAGCCCGTGGTACTCATCCTTCCGGAGGGCGCCGATCCCGCCGACTTCGTGAATGCGCGGGGAGCAGAGGCGTTTCGCGAGCTGTCGCGCGGTGCGCTGCCGCTCGCGGAGTACATGATCAAACGAAGTGTTGGGCGTTTCGACCTCTCCAGCGTTGAAGGCCAGACCCGAGCCGTCGATGCGGCGATGCCGGTGGTGGCAGGTCTGCAGGATCCGGTGAGGCGCCAGGAGTACGCGCACATGCTCGCGGAGCTTGCGGGCGTCGGGGACTCATCGGTCCTGATGAAGCTCGACCAGAAGACTGCGGCCGCAGGGCCGGCTCCCGAGATCGCGACTCGTCCGAAGAGAGTGTCGGTGGAGGAACGGACGGAGCGCGAGATGTTGAAGTTCTTGGCGCGGGATGCCGATACATACGGCGTCTTGATGGGGAAGCTCTCTGAGGAACACTTCCAATCGGCTCAGAATCGCAAACTGTTCGTGTTGCTGAAGGACAGCGGGGGGAACATCCGAGCGGAGGTGGCAAAGGGGGCCGACGACCGTCTCGCGCAGTCTCTCTCCGCGCTCGCGCTGGAGCCGCTGGACGGTGACGCAACCCGCGAGTATGCGGAGGGCGTGTGGGGGAAGCTGCAGGAGTTGATGCTTCAACGCCGCAGCGGCGCGCTTCGCAGGCGGCTTCAGAAGATGAACCCCACGAGCGATCCCGAATACGACGGGGTGTTCCAGGAGCTCATCGGGCTGGACGGCGATCTGCGGCGCCTACGCGAACAGGTGGTCGGGGACTGAAGGTCCCCGGGTCGATGAAGCGTCTTCTCTCGTACACTTCGGGCGCAATGAATTTCGCCTTCGAGGAACGCGTGTGGCCAAGGTAGCTCCGGAACTCGGCCTCGAGGAAGCGAAGGAAGCGATTGCCGCTCGTGGCCGAGAGCGCGGGTTCGTCACCTCGGACGATCTCATCGAGGAACTGCCGGTTGAGGACCTTACTCCAGAACAGGTAGAGGAATTCCTGACGGATGTGGCCGACTTCTTGCGCCACGAAGGCATCGAGATCATCGAGGTACCCGGCGAGGACATAGCCGAAGCCCCGGTCGCCGCGGCGGTTCGCGAGGACGACGCGCTCAAGGCGCCGACAAACGATCCCGTCCGGATGTACCTGAAGGAAATCGGCAAGGTTCCGCTGCTGACGGCCGCGCAAGAGGTCGATCTCGCCAGGCGAATCGAGGCGGGGGAGTTCGCGACCGAGCTCCATCGCATGATCTACGACCAGGACAAGGCCGACCAGAAGAAGCTCAAGCGGCTGGTCGAACACGTCGTCGCAATCCGGGAACACCAGCTCGACAAGTTCGGCAAGGTGGAGGGCATCGGCCGCGACCGCGCCAAGAAGTCCTACCGCCCGAAGACGCGAAACGAGCTGATCGACTTCCTTCGCCGGGTCGAACGCGACGGACAGTTGGCCAAGAAGAAGTTGATCGAGGCGAACCTAAGGCTTGTCGTTTCGATCGCGAAGCGCTATGTGGGCCGCGGGATGTTGTTCCTCGATCTCATTCAAGAGGGAAATCTGGGACTCATCCGTGCCGTGGAGAAGTTCGACTATTCGAAGGGTTACAAGTTCTCGACCTACGCCACCTGGTGGATCCGTCAGGCGATCACACGCGCCATCGCCGACCAAGCGAGAACGATCCGCATCCCCGTACATATGGTCGAGACGATCAACAAGCTGGTTCGGGTCCAGCGCCAGCTGCTCCAGGACCTCGGCCGGGAGCCTCTCCCGGAGGAGATCGGGGAGCAGATGGGAATCCCCGCCGAGAAGGTCCGCGAGATACTCAAGGTCTCCCAAGAGCCGGTCTCGCTCGAGACGCCTATCGGCGAGGAGGAGGACTCCCATCTCGGGGACTTCATCGAGGACTCCGACGCCGTCGTGCCGGTCGACGCGGCCAGTTTCATCCTCCTGCAGGAGCAGCTCGAATCTGTGCTGCATACGCTCCACGAGCGCGAGAAGAAGGTCATCCAGCTTCGCTTCGGCTTGCTCGACGGACATCCGCGAACGCTCGAGGAAGTAGGCCGCGAGTTCGGCGTCACCCGTGAGCGCATCCGCCAGATCGAATCGAAGACGCTATCTAAGCTTCGCCATCCCTCGCGTTCCCAAAAGCTCCGCGACTACCTGGAGTAGGAAACCGGCGAGGTCCGTTTAGTCGGGCCAGTCGAGCTGGAGCGAAACGACCCAGGCGATTGCCAGGATCAAAACGGTCGTCGCCGCTATGGTCAGCATTCGGCTCCGCTCGGCACGCTGCCGTTGTTCGTCACTCAGGGCCACCCGCTTGCCGCGACCGGCGATTACAAGGCCTGCGGTCGCGAAAATCAGAACCATCACGGCAGCCATGCGAGTACGTGCAGTGTCCTGGCACGCATCGGCCGCATTGCTCAACTCGGCGCTCACCTGAGCCGCTGAGGCTCCCTCGAGGGACTCGAAGCCCTCGACTATCTCTAAGGACTCCTTGTTGCCGACCGCCGTGATAGCCGAGAACGAGTTCCCGCAGGAGACCGTGATCCGGTCGGTTCCATTTTGAAAGGGGAGAAGCAGGAAAACTACACTGGCAATCACGACTCCCGCCGCTGCAATCGGCAGCATCCTGCCTCTCATGAGCACCCCCCGTTTTGGCCGTTGTTACACTAGCCCGCGATCCGGGGTAGCTCAATTGGTAGAGCGGCGGACTGTTAATCCGTAGGTTGTGGGTTCGAGTCCCACCCCCGGAGCCTCAGGACTTCATCCGGCAATCGCCGCGGAATCGCAGGGCGGGATGAAGCTCGATGCCGTTGGGCGCGACGCCCCTCTGGCCGTGAACCGAGTCGAAGAAACCCACGCCGGTAATGGTTGCCTTGCCCTCGAGTGGCTCAAAGCTGTGCTCGATCGATTCGCACTCTCGGAGGATCTGGCGGCGCGCGCGTACCATCGCGTCCCTATGGAAGGACTTGCTCGCGCCCGGGCAGTCGGGGTGAGGAAACTCCACAATCATCCTGTTGTAGGGCCGCGTCTTCGTCGAGATCACCAGGTGGACGTCGTGATTCGCGGAAAGTGAGGCCGTGATCAGCCGCGCGCGGATCTTGATCGTCTCGAATTCGATCCCGTCCAACCGGGGTGTGTCCGACGAGAGAGAGCCGGGCGGCGAGAGTTCGAGCAACTCCCTCACATTCATCCGCTTGGCGTCGAAATCCACCTTGGAAGCGTCGGGATCGGACAGTGTCTTCACGCCCCAGCGCCATTCCCCACACTCGAGCGCGCCGCCGGACGAGACAGGCCCGGACAGAATCGCAAGCGCGATGACGAGAATCGCCGGGCAAGTGAAAAGGTAGCGCCGCATCAGCAGTCTCGCTTGTTGACCTGGTTCCTCGTCGGCGGGTCGAGGGCCAGCAGATCCGTCACGGTCACCGGCTGTAGTTCCTTTAGGTAGATCATATTGAGGATCTCCGGCAAGGCGGCGCGCGTCGTTCCTCGATTCTCGTGCATGAGGATGATGTCCCCCGCGCTGAGTCCCTTGTTGACATTTCTAAGGATCTGTTCCGTGTTCGCGCCGAGCGAATCGCGTGTCTCCAAGCTCCAGAGGACCTCGAGCATTCCGTTCGACGAGATGTAGCGATCCAGGGCCGAATCCCGTGAGCCCATAGGCGGGCGGAAGAGCAAGGGCGGCTCGCCGGTGGCGCGTTCGATCGCCTTGGAGGTCCTGTCCACCTCGCGCTTGAGCTCCCCCTTCGAGGCGCCCGCCAGCGCGGCGTGCGTCCAAGTGTGGTTTCCGACTTCTCCCAACTGAGCCTCCCGCTGCACGAGCTTTTGCGTCGACCTGGGCCCGAACATCCGGCCCACAACGAAGAATGTCGCCGGCGCGCGAGCCGACCGAAGCGTGTCGATCGTGTAGGGGGTGAATTCTCCGGGTCCGTCATCGAAGGTCAGCGCAACCAGCGGAAGCTTGCCGGCACCGCAAAGTATGGGTGCGTTGTAGGACATCAGCCGCTCCAGCGTGCGTTCCTTCTCGGACTCGCTCGGAGCCTTGGTGTTCTTGAAGTGTGGCGCCTCAACCGGTTGCTCGTCTGCGGTGGGAGAGGGCGGGCTGATGGAAGCCGAAGGACTCGGCGAAGCGACGGGGGTTAGATCGGATCCGGCGGCGAAAGCCCAAATCAGCACGATGATCACGATTGCGGTGAGTGCAAGCACGATGAGACCGAAGGTTCGCCGCGGAGGGCGTCTCTTTCGGAAGGAGATCGAGGGAACGGATCCGACGCTCCAGTTGTCCCGGCCCATGGGCTTCGAACTATATCCCCGGTCAGGGCAGGAGTTATCCGATCGAGTCGATGATCTCCCGTGCGGCGCGATTCCCGGATTCCACCGCGCCGTTCAGGAATCCTTGCCATTCGACGGATGTGTGCTCGCCGGCGAAGTGGATGTTTCCCTGGGGGACCTTTTGGTAGCCGAGGAACTCCGTCCACTGTCCCGGCTTGTAGCAGGCGTACGAGCCGAAGTGCCATGGATCCTTCGCCCAGTAGTCGAGGTAGGACTTGCCGTTCCAGCGTTGCTTGGCGCCCGGGAAGACCGGGTCCAGCTGTCCGAGAACCCTCCCGCTTATCTCCTCGGGTGTGGCGGCGTGGGGTGCGGAATCCCCGAAGGAAGTGCCGGCAGATCCACCCGTGTAGCTCACGAGCGTCCCGGGACCCTTCAGTTTCCCCATGTCCTCTTCCCAAGTGCTCTCGTATCCGGTGTCCGAAAGAGTCACTCCGTTGTTTCCTTGGCCGTACCAAAACCTCTTTCCGAACTGCATGTGAACCTTCGCGTTCGTTCCCATCCCGAACTCGTTTATGCAGCGGACCTTGAGCGGTTCGAATCCCGCCTTAGAGAAGTCGACGTTCTGAAGGGTTCGAAACGGAAGGCAAAGGATGACCTTGTCGGCCTTCACATCCACCGTACTGCCCGACTGGTCGAAGGTGCAGGTGACGGTGTCGTCCGAGTTCTTGGTGATGGCCACTAGTGGGGATTCGAGGACGGTCGAACCCTCCGGGAGCTTCTTGGCGATCTCCGTCACGACTTGGTCGTTCCCGCCCTCTATCTGGAAGCGATAATCCTGGTCCCCGTAGAGTTGCATCCGGCTCTTCGGCGAATAGCCCATCTCATACATGAGGTTGAGCGCGCTCTGGTCGCCGGGATCGAGCGCGTACTCGCCCGTGTACGCGACCGCGACGAGTTTGCCGAAGTCCGAGCGCAACCCGCCGGGGACGTTCTTATCGATCCATTCCTCGAGGGACATGTTGTCCAAGCGTTGCTCCTCCTTCGAATGAGGTTTGTCCCAAAGAGGAGGCCAAGGCGCGGCGTGTAAGTCGTGTCTAAGCGCCGGGTGAACTTGCTGGTAGTCGAGGAACGCTTGGTGGCGATCGTAGCGGCGGCCGTTGAAGTGATAGATGGATTGCGTGTGGGCAGGCCAAGGCACCCACAGGTCGTCGAGGTCCAGAAGCAGCTCGATCGTGGCAAGGTCGATGATTGCTTCGTGGTCCGAGTTTATGAACTCGCCACCGTGCTCAACGTACTGCTCGTTGTCGAAGAAGTTGCGAAGCGTCCAGGATCGGCCGGTCAGCCTGTCGGCGGCTTCGTAAATCGTGGATCGATGGCCGGCTTTCATGAGCCGGAAAGCCGCGGTCATCCCGGACAGGCCGGCACCCACGATCACGATCTCCGGCTGACCCTCGGAGGATCGCTTTGAGCAGGCGGCCAGCGCGGCGGCCAGGGCGGGAGCCGCTGCTAGGGCGGCGCCGGACTTGGCGGCTTTCCTCAGGAAGTCCCGGCGGCCTACCGGCGGTCCACCGGGCGAGCGCTCGGCCCGCATGTCGTCCAGCTCGTCGGGTGGGATTCCGGTCCGGCGCGACTCGTGGTCGAGCGCAACGAGGCCGTTGAGCATCCGTCCGACCGGTGTTCGCGCCATGGCAGGCCAGGGTACGGGCCGGGTGACGGAAACCGCAAGATGGACGAACGGCCTAGGAAGTAAGCTTCCCCCCGGCCGGGGCGGTAGCTCAGTTGGTTAGAGCGGCGGACTCATAATCCGTTGGTCGCAGGTTCGAGTCCTGCCCGCCCCACCGATCCGAGACCCCTGGCGAAGAGGTCCCAATCTCGCTGTCACAGGGCTTGGTCAGGGACGCTGGCGTCGCCCTCAGCTTGGGCCCTCGTGAAGGTCGCAAAGGCAGAACGATTTGGGTGTGCCAAAGGAGATATGTTGACCTCATGCAGCTGCTTATCGTCCTGCTCATCGCGGCGTCGCTCGCATTCATCCCCGCGACGATAGCGAACAACAAAGGCCGGGAGTTCTTTCCTTGGTGGTTCCTCGGGTTCCTACTCTTCATCGTGGCCCTTCCTCTGTCGCTTGCATTGAAGCCGGACGAGGAGAGCATCGAGTTCGAAAGGGCCCGCCGGGGGATGGCCAAGTGTCGCTATTGCGCCGAGTACATCAAGGGTGAGGCCGTCGTGTGCAGGTTCTGCGGCAGGGACCAGCCAGCCAACGAAATCGATGCGCTTTACCCGGCGCTGACGGTTACCCAGGCGGCTGAACATGTGGGCTATTCCACGGCAAAGGTCCAGGGGATGCTGGACGCGGGGGGGTTCCCCCACGCCTTCTACGAAGAGGACGGTCAGGTTCTGATTCCTGTAGTTGATCTCGAGACGGGGGGAGGAGATTAGAGCAAGGCAAGAGGCATTTTCTGTCTCCTTGTCTTGACCAGTTTCGGTCTGTCCGGTGACCCGTGAGCGGTTGTCGGAACTGTAAGCGCCAAGCTCAGCGGTGGTTGGCTCGATGCTCCAGCGGGTCGACTTTCCGTACGAGTCTATTCCGATTAGAGGCATCGAAGCCGCGCTCCGAGGGTCAACTATCCTTGACTCTGTGATCCACAAGGTGAGAACCCGACGAGCATGAGGCGTGAGAATCCGAAGAGCGAGCGGCGGGAGGAGCTAGCCCTCGCCGGCCAGGCGGCAGCCCTTGGGGCAATCGCAGCGATGGTATCGGACGTGTTCGGGCCGGCAGGCGCGGTAGCTGCGGCGCTGGTCGGACCATTTGCTGAGCACGCTTGGACGCGACTCAGAGAGTTGTCGACGCACGTCGAGGAGGCTGGTTTCGACGAGGATGCCATCAAAGAACGCCTTGCGGACAATGAATCAATTGCGCAAGTGGTAGCTAGCGCGGTTCGCGGGGTTGTCGAGTCGGACCTTCGGTCGAAGCGACTCCTCTTGGCGCGTGCGGTAGTTCGGGCCCTGCAGGATGATGCAGCGGCCGACATTGAGGCGAGATTCGTTCGTACAGCGGGGGAGATTGACACTGTGGACGTTAGGGTATTGGCGATCATCGGAGGCCCGCAGGAAGCAACCCAGTCAGGAAAGGAGGTACTCGTTTACCTCGATCAGGTAACGAAGGATTGGCCAGCCAATGAGGCTGTTCTTGCCGCCGCGATGGCCTCGTTGTCGTCGGCGGGATTGGCCGAGCATCCAAATCCTGGCGCGATTAGAGGCACAGATATGGTCCGGGTGTCGCTTTACGGTCGCGAGTTTTTGTCCCGGCTCCAGCAAGAGGGACTTGAGGATGAGATCCGAGCACGCGCGGCGGCGGAGGAGTCGACCGCAGCAGGCGAGTCCCAAGACAAGAACGAGTCGGACTGAGGTCGAAGACAAGACGGCTAGCCCCTGGCACTAGTCAGGACCGTTGCTGGGAGACTCCATGAAAGGTCGGGAGCACGAAAGGTTCTCCCTCATCCGGCGTGAGCGCATCCAAGGCTGATCGGCAGGGGCTACTTGTTGAGAAGCCAGAGCAAATGTTGAGATTTCCCGAAGACCTCCACGGATAAAGGAGCTTGGATGGCGGATTTCCCGTTCGATGGCGATTGGGGCGGCAAGTGGGTTCTCACCGATGAATTGATCGGCGAAAGCCAGTTCAAAGTCTTCAAGGGACGCTCCGAGTCGGGAGATCCAGTAGCGGTTAAGCGCGTGCCCTTGGGTGCGGGGGTGGATTCTCGTCGCCTACGGCGCCGCGAGAAGGACATTGCGGAGAAGCTCCGCGATGTAGACGCGAAGCATCTAATCCGCGTTCTGGACGTATCCGAAACAGATACGGAAATTCTCCTCGTCATGGATCTTGCGAAGAGTCAACTAACAGACTTGCTTCCGCAAGGTTCCATCAACCCCCAACAAGCTCTTGAGATTCTCATCCAATTGACGACAGGACTACGGGAGCTCCATCAGGCCTCGGTTATTCACCGGGATCTAAAACCGGACAACGTATTGCGACATGAGGGTCATTGGAAGTTGTCTGATTTCGGAATAGCGAGAGATGCTGAACTAGGGACGCAGGATCCAACGTTTGTGGGATGGGGCACGGATCCATACTGTGCGCCGGAGACATGGAGAGGGGAGAGTCCGACCTTCAGGACGGATCTGTATTCACTTGGCTGCATGGGGATCGAACTCGTGACGGGAAGTAAACCGTTTCCAGGCCCCGATCGGGACGAGTATCGACGTCAACATCTCGAAGTGACACCGGATCCAATCACAGAAGTACCCCCAATCCTTGCGCGACTCTTGCTGCGTCTCCTGGCGAAGTCGCCGGGCGGCCGTCCTGAGGACGCAAGGGCGGTGGAGGAACAGCTACGGCAAATCTTGGCTGCCGACGACTCGAGTGATGGAGGTCAGTTGGCCCGCCTCGCTCTTGCTCATGAAGGGGAGGTAGCGGTCGAGGCGGCTGCCGATTCTGTAGAGAGGGCAGCGATGGACGAGAAGAATCGTGCCAGGGAGCAAGGCTCAGCGGACCTCCAAGAAATACTGAATCAGGCAGGCGAAGCTATCGCGCAGGCCATTTCAAATGTGGACTATGGCTGGGAAGCCTCTGTCATTGAAATTCGGGGCGCATTTGCTGAAGTGACCATCATAGTGAAAACGGTTTCAGGCCTAATGCCGGACGACACGGATGATGGGGCGCTGGCCTGGGGAGAAGTCACACTTAAGGGTAGGCATTATCCGGAGCGAATAGCGGCGAACATCGTTCTTGAGGACGTCGATGGCCGAATCGCCTGGGTCTTGTACAGGTTCGTCCCCAACAAGACTGTGCACAACTATCCATTCGGGTCAAGGGACAACCTCCATGGCCTGCAGGAGCATGATTTCCGAAAGCATCGCCAATTCATGAGGGACAACGTCACTCATGTGTTTGATACTCGGCGAATCCTGTTGACCCCACAGCTTCTGAAGGAGTTGTACGCGGAAGCCCTCCAGATCTGAATTGCCGCGCAGCGCTGCAGTACTTAGGTATGTGCGCTCGAAGGGTCGAACGAGGCCACCGGCCCGGCCGCTTTATCAACACTCCGCGACTCTGCGACAGACGTAGGACGCGCCGAGGCACTCTGGCGCCACTCCACAGCCTCGGGTACGTCAACAAACTGGAGGACGTCGCCTGCAAATTCCTTAAGCCGTCCCTTCACTTCGGCCGGCTGTGCATAGAAGAACTCCCGGTGAAGGTTGACCAAGTTCACTCGGCGGTCGGCATACGCCTGATGAAGACTCGCCTCCAGCGATACTGCATCGTCGCTGAAAATCAAGGCGTGCACGTCGTAGCGAAAAGGAACGGAAGCGTCGCCAAGCTCCCTGACCCGATCCAGCGGTTCTAGCCTCCGAGTCATCCCGATTTTCACTATGTCGGTCCCGAGCGATCCAATATTGGAGATGACATAGACGTACCCTGCGCGCGTGTTGGCTGCGCGTGCAATTAGTCCTTCGAGGGCCTCGGAAATCTCGCCGTGCCTCAACTCAGCCTCTGCGGCTGCCGCTATATCTCCCTTCGCTCGCAAAGCCGCGATGGCTGCGGTGTAGTGGGCTTGTTCCTTAGCAAGCCTCTCCTGCTCCCGAGCAATCTCCCGTTGAGCTACCTGTTCCTCTCGGAGTCGATCACGCTCCGCCCGTTGAGCTTCCTTTCCCTCCTGAGCCTTGGCTAAGTAGTCCGCTGTTAGCTCGAGCTCCTTGACACGAACCCGATGGTAATGGTCCGAGATGCTGATACTCATCGTCCGGCCCAAGCGCGCAATTGTTTCCCGAGACTTGTTAAGTCGCTTAATAGATGCGTCTAGCGCATATGCCTTCAGTGTGCGCACGCAATTGTCTGCCTCGTTGTTATAGGCGCGGAGGAGAAGCTTGGAGAAGTCACGCACCATCCTGCGCCCTTCGACCTTGGAATTGTTGACCAACCAATCCTGATTCGCTAACACCGCGCCACCGTCCTTCTTGACCATGCTTCTGATCTGATCACGAAGCCTGGCGAGTTCGTTCTTGTAGCCTTCTGCGTCATCGAGAGGATGCCGGTATTGGTAGACCCCGACCTCTTGGAGGATCGCTAACTCCCCAGTCTCGATGATTTGCGATTGCAGACCTGCCTGTTCCGAACGGAGCGAGGAAAGCGCACTCTTGAGGCGGTCGATCTCAGCCGCGATCGCGAATCTGTCCATGGCGCCCGTGGCGGCTAATTGCTCCCGTAGCACCCTATTTTCTTCCTCGAGCCTCTTGGTGCCGAACATCGCATGCCCCCTTGTGCCTGCCAGGATGGAAGCTACTCGTTACCGATGGCCAGAGCAAAACCTCGGGCATAGATCTGCCAAGCGAAGGCGACCTCGCGAGGTGCCGGACCAATGTTTCCTTCCTATGCGACCTGAACCCAGGCGGCTTCAGAGGGAACTCCCTCGCTATCCACGATGAACAGCATGTAGTAGCCCGGCGGAGCGACGTTCGGATTGCTCGGAACCTCGGCGTTCACGACCCCGGCGGCGGTCTCGAAATCCAGGTCCACATAGCGCTGTTCCATGTCGTTGGCGTGCGTCACGGCGCCGGGCCTCACCAGCGCGACGCGTTCGATGTCGAGAGCCTCGTCCGTCGTTATCGGAAGGGGGTCCCCGTACTCGACATCCGTCGGCGCCGATGCGATCAGGGGGCGCGGAGTTCCTTTGTGCAAATACGGCGGGGAGAAGATCTCGACTGTTTCGGCGAAGCCTTCGTCTTCCTCGTTCTGCCCGGCGGTCATAACCCGTCCGTCCGGAAGCAACAACGCGGTTGAATGATGTGCCCGAGGGGCCTGTTGTGCAGCCATGATCTCCCATGTCCCGGTTTCCGGGTCGAAGATCTCCGCTTCCTTGACCGGATCTTTGTAAGGGCCGTGCTCCGCGCCGCCCACGACCAGTACCGTTCCGTCCGGCAGGAGGACCGCGTTGTGATGTCCGCGGGGGAGGTTCATCGGAGCCGTGTATTGCCACCTGGGATTCGGCGCTCCAAAATCGATGATCTCGGACGAGGTCATGCCGTTCGCCTGTCTCTGCACAAACGCGCGACCTCCCCCGGGGACAAGGATCTCGCGCAGCCCCGGAAGGAGCACGGCCGGTGCCTCGAAACGTCGGTTTGCCTTGAAATCCCCGAGTTCTTTCCACCTCGAAGTGTTCACATTGAAGAAGGCCGTCACGGGCTCCTCGTCGGCATACTGCTCGCCGGACCAGAAGAGCCTGCCCCCGGGAAGAAGATGGATTCTGGGGTAGAGGCCGAGCACGCGGTTCGCCGATCTCGGCAACATCTCGATCGTGTTCGACGACGGCTCGTAAAGCTCGACGCTGCGCTGCGTGAAGTCGTTGTCTCGCTGGCCGCCGAAGATGAGGACCCGGCCGTCGCCCAGCGTAACGTTGGTCGGGTAATAGCGCTTTCGGCTCATGCCGGGGCCGGGCGTCCAGGTTTCGGCCTGTGGATCGAGGAAGTCAGTGTCGGTGACGCCGTGCCGGGGCCTTGCCTGGCCGCCGGTTAGGAAGGGCCTCCCGTCCGCGAGAATCGAATGGCCTGTGCAGAACAGTCTTCGCTGGAGAGGAATGCTGACATCCGTGGTCGTGTCTGTTTCCGGGTCCCAAATCCGGGCCGGGCTCGAGACGAGTTCCTCGGGAACCGAATAGAGGAGAACTTTCCCCGTGGGCAGCAGGATCGCATGGATCCCGATCACGCCGACCTCGATCGGTTCCTCCCATTCGCCCACGTCTGCTGGGTCGGCGGTGGCCGGTGGAGCCGCCATCGGCTGCGCAATCAGGGAAAGGAAAAGGACGAGCGCGGGAAGCGCCCGGTTTATGAGAGAAGCACCCACGAGGCTTCCGACGGGACCCCGCCGTCGAGGATGAACAACATGTAGTAGCCGGGCGGCGCGACGTTCCCATTGGCGGGTGCCATTGCCGTAAGGGATCCGGCCGTCTCCGCGGTCACGTTCAGGTTCAGCAATCGTTGTTCCATGTCGTTCCCGTGAGTGACCGCGCCCGGCCGCATGAGAACTACGTCATCTATGGTGGCGGCCTCCCCGGTATTGATGGTGATGGGGTCTCCGTAACCCGCCGTGGTGGTCGTTCCGCCGTCGATCACGGGTCTGGTTCCCGCCTTGAAGAGGTAAGGCGGCGAGTAGACCTCCAGCGTCGTCTCGTTCGGCCCTCCGTCGTCGCTTCCGGCAAGCATTACCCGTCCGTCGGGGAGAAGCAGGGAAGTCGAGTGGTGCGAACGGTTTCCGACGTGGTCGGCCATCTCCGTCCACATCCCGGTTGCGGGGTCGTACATCTCGGGGGTGTGAATCGGCGCGTCGTACAGGTTCTGTGCCCCGCCCCCGACCACGAAGATCTTCTCGTCGGGCAGGAGGACGGCGTTCGCATGGATCCTGGCGATGTTGAGCGGAGCGATCGTTTTCCACTGCGGATCGGCGGCGCCGAGATCGATCATCTCCACGCTCGCCATCGCGTTGGCACGTTTTTGGAATCGCGAGCGGGTGCCGCCGGGTACGATGATCTCGTCCAAGCTCGGCATTAGTACTGCAGGGGCGTCGTAGCGGCGGTTGGAGTTGAAATCGTCCACGAAGCGCCACCTATTCGTGGCGGGATTGAACATCGCCGTCATCGGTTCCTCGTCCGCGTACTCGTCCCCCGACCAGAAGATGTTCCCCCCGGGAAGCAGATGCATCCGCGGATACAACCCCAGCAGCTTGTTCGCCGATCTCGGGAGCCGGGTGATGTTTCCATTCGCCGGGTTGTATCGCTCGACCGTCGGTGTCTTGTGGTCGTTGTCACGCCATCCCGAAAAGATCAGCGTCTTGCCGTTGGCCAGGGGGACGTTCGTGGGGTAATAGCGCTTCCGCGCCATGTTCATGCCGGGTGTGAAGCTGTCGTCCGAGGGGTCGAACACAGCGGTCTTGTTCACGCCTCCCCGGCCGGTGCTGTTGCCTCCCGAGATGAAGATTCGCCCGTCCGGCAGTTGCGAATGCCCGGCGCAGAAGAACTTGTGGCCGGTGACCTGGCTGAGGTCGGTGAACGCGCCCGGACCGAGCGGAACGCCCGGATCCCACAGAGTGACCGGGCTGTTTTGCGTCTCGGACGGGCGGTCCATCATCAGGACCTTGCCGTTGTGAAGCAGCACGGCGTGGATTGCGACGATGCCCATCTCCTGCGGCGCTTCCCATGAGCCCTCTGCGGCGCTGGCACCGGCCGATCCTTGTCCGAACGACAGGGTAGAGAGGACCATTCCCGAGGCAATCGCGAGGCGAACGAACACCCGGCGGGCAGACATGGGGCGGAGCTTACAGCAGGGATCCGGGGCGATTCAGCCTTGGGGGCGCTGCTCAATCACCTGAAGGCCGTCCTTTTGGAAACGGGCCGATATCTCCGCGGCGGGTACAGGCCTGCTGAACAAGTAGCCCTGCCCCAGCTCGCAGCCGGCCTCGGTCAGGAACCTCCACTGCTCCATCGTCTCGATTCCCTCAGCCAAGGAAGTGATCTTCAACCCACGAGCGAGATCGATGATCGCCGTGACCATGCTCCCCGCGTTCTCGTCCTCGGGAATGTCTCTGATGAAGGACTGATCGACCTTGAGGATGTCGATCGGAAGGTGCTTTAGCCGGGACAAGGATGAGGACCCAGTACCGAAGTCGTCGATCGCCAGGCGCAGACCCTGCGCATGAAGCTGCCATAGGACCTTCTGAGTTCGCTCCGGGTCGGTCATCGCGGTGGATTCGGTGACCTCCATGATGATTCGCGCCGGGTTTACGTCTCGCTGCTGGAGAAACGGCAGAATGTGGTCGGGCAGCTCGGGATGCCTGAGCTGGCGCGGCGACAAGTTGAAGCTGACGTCTACGTCGAGTCCCTCGACCTTCCAGAGTTCGACCTGGCGGCAAAGCTCCTCGAGAACCCAGTCGCCTATCGCGTCGATCAAGTCGATTTCCTCGGCGAGGGGGATGAACTCTCCCGGGCGGATGATCCCTCCGTTCGGGTCTCGCCAGCGCACGAGCGCCTCGAGGCCGACCAACTCGCCCTTCTTCAGGTCCACCAGCGGCTGGTAGTAGAGGAGCCAGTGCTGGCGTTCGACTGCCTTTCGAAGGCGGTTCGTGAAGGTCAGCTGGTTCGAAGCGTCTGCAGCCTCGCGCGTGTGGATTACATAGGAGCCGGGACCGGCCTTCTTGCTTCTATACATGGCCGCGTCCGCGTTTTTCAGAAGACCCGCGCCGTCGGATGCATCGAGCGGGCACACGCTGATCCCGATGCTCGCAGAGGTGTAGAACTCCGAACCGCCGCCGAGGTTGAACGCGGGCTTGAGCGCCTCGTGAACGCGGCTCGCGACCGCCTCGGCGACGATGTACGCGTTGTTGTTGCCCTCGCCGCCCCCGTCGGCAGACATCTCGATGTCGGCGAGCAGAACGAGGAACTCGTCCCCGCCCTGCCTGGCGACGAGGTCGGTCTCCCGGGTCGCCTCCTTCAGACGGTCGGACATCTGGCGAAGCAGTTCGTCCCCGGCCGCATGGCCGAGGCTGTCGTTCAGCAGCTTGAAGTTGTCGAGATCCATAAAGAGCACTGCGATCGCCATCTCGCTCCGCTGCGCGCGCGCGAGCGCAAGATCCAAGTGCTCCTCGAACATGGCCCTGTTCGGAAGATCGGTGAGACGGTCGTGGTAGGCCATGTAGGAGATCTTCTGTTCGGCCTCCTTCTGTTCCGTGACGTCGTGCATCAGTCCCTGGATGAGCCACGGCTCGCCGTCTTCGTTTCGAAGGATCTGCGCTTCCTCGCGGATCCACACCGTTCTGCCGTCGTCGCGAACCATGCGGTATTCGTGGGCCAGCGGCTCGGCGTTCTCGCGGTGCCTGGAGTACGTTTCCCACACCGCGTCCGCGTCGTCCGGGTGAATGTGGTTGCTCCACCATTGAGTGTTGGCGAGCCATTCCTCGGGTGTGCAGCCGAGGATCGTCTCGACTTGAGGACTCACGTACACGGACGACTCGTTCTCGTCGATCGGGTCGAGGTAGGTGACCGCCGGAATCTTCTCGAGGAGCGCCCGGTACTTGGCCTCGGCCTCGCGGAGCTGAAGTTCGGCTTCCTTCTGCTCGGTGACATCGAACATGACACCCTGGACGAGGATCGGTTTGCCGTCCTTGTCGCGAATCGTCGTGCTGGTGTCGTGAACCCAGACGGTTTTCTTGTCACGGCGCACGTACCGGTAGTCAGAGCTGTCGGGCTGGCCGGTCTCCAGGAACGACTCGTATTCGGCCTCGGCGCGCTTGAGGTCGTCCGGGTGTAGCAACTCGTACCAAACGTCGGGGTTCCCGATGTACTCCTCGGGCGTTATGCCGAGGATGTCATTGATCTGTGGGCTCACGTAGATGGTTTGCGCATCCTCGTCGGGCGGATCTATGTAAAGGACCGCCGGGATTCTTTCGACGAGCGCCTGGAACTTCTGTTCGGCCTCGTACAGTTGCTGCTCGGTGTTTCGAAGCTGCTCTTCCACGACGGTCCTAAAGACGGCGGTGCCGAGAGTACCGGCGGCGGCTTCGAGCGCGTTGATCTCTTCCTTGGTCCAGTCGCGCTCGGTCTCGGTGTCGTCGAAGCCGAGGTATCCCCACCATTCCTGGCCGGCGAAGACGGGAACCGAGGCCGTCGAGAGGATGCCCTCGGCCTTGAGGTCCTCCTGTTCGGATTCGGGGAACTCGGTGGTGAGGCCGTAGACGGGTTCGCCGGCGCCGAGAAGTTTCTCGAGCCGTTGGAACCCGTTCTCGTAGGCGAAGTCGATGGTCACTTCGTTCCCGAGGGTCGCCATCACTCCCGGCGCACACCATTCGAAGACTTGCGTCATGAGGCGTTTGCCATCCTCGCCCGTGCTGTTTCGGTAGACGTAGACGCGGCTGACTCCCACTGCTTGCCCCAGCCTGGCGAGGACGTCGTCGATTCGGGGTTCCCAGGAATCCGTGGTGAGGAACTGTTCCGCCGCGTAGCCAACGGCCTCCAGAACCGGGTCACCGGAACGGGACTCAGCCTCCATCGGTCGCATACTAGCCCCCGGCCTCGATTGGGGCCTCAGTCCGGGAGTTCACCCTTCGCCTCCGTTCGTCTTAGGTCCTCCGTCTCTATTTCGGCTGCCTGGCCGCCGAACTGAACCCCCGTGGATTCGGGCACAGCGGGGCCCGGCGTTCTATGCTTTTGTGCGTAAGCCGAATAGGAGAGTCCCTCCGCAGTGCTCAGAGATCCCAGCCCGAGCTGCCACCTGTGCGGCCGGCCCACCTATGACCCGGGGAAGAAAGACCGGCCCTGGGTGCGCGGGGTGGCCGGCGGCCTGCAGGTACTGATCTGCCCCGAGTGTCAGGAGGGCCGCCCAGACTGGGCCGAGGTGCTCGATCGCTGCGAAGAATGCGGTGCGACGAGACTCTCTGCGATGCTCGGTCACGTCGTGTGCCGCCAGTGCGGGCACATGCAGGGAGAGACCGTCGGCGATACGACGGGCGCTTAGCTCAGCTGGGAGAGCGCCGCCCTTACAAGGCGGAGGTCGGAGGTTCAAATCCTCCAGCGCCCACGAACACCGAACCCCTGCTCCTCGATTGCAGTCTTATCCTCGTGAGGAACCTTGCTCGCCTGCTCTCGCTTGCCCTGCTCGTGGTGCTGGTGGGGTGTTCGCCGAAGAGCTCTCCGAGATCACCGGCGGCAAACGACCGATCCCTCGACTCACCGGGGAAAGACTCACGCGTGAAGCTGGGATCGGGCTGGACGCGGCTCCCGGCCCCGCCCGAAGCCCGCAGCGGTGCGGCGACCGCCTGGACCGGCTCCAAGCTCCTTGTGTGGGGCGGGTACGTCTACACAGGCTCAAGTGACAAGTCGCCCAAGAACGCCGGCTACGTGTTCGATGCCCGGAGCGGGTCTTGGGCTTCGCTTCCCTCGTCGCCGCTCGCCGCCAGGTCATCGCCGGCCGTGGCGTGGACCGGATCGGAGCTGCTGGTCTGGGGCGGGTTCGACGGGACCTGGAGTCACGGGAAGCCGGGGACCTACCGTGACGGCGCCGCCTACGACCCCAAGAGTGATCAGTGGCGGATGCTTCCTCGTGCGCCGCTTTCGCCCCGGGTTCCTCTTTCGGTGTGGACCGAGCGCGAGCTGATCGTATGGGGCACTGGTTTCCAAGTGAAGAACCAGCGCCCGCGAGACGGCGCGGCCTACGATCCTCGCAGCGACTCCTGGCGTCGAATCGCCAGTGCCCCGATCGAACTCACCGACGCGACCGCCGTTTGGACCGGGCGAGAGATGATTGTCTTCGGGGCGGCGCTTCGGCGTGGGCGTATCCCTGAGACGGACTCGGCTATTGGCGCGGCCTACGACCCGAGGAAGGATTCCTGGAGGATCATTCCGGACTCCGGGTTGTCTCCGGGGGCGGACGCGGCAGCCTGGGACGGTCGCGAGATGGTGGCTTGGGATGCGCAACACGGATCGGCCGCCTACGATCCTCGACGCGATCGATGGCGGCCACTGCAGGACGTTCCGCTCGGCGAATCAGAGTGCGTGCCCGAAAGCATCGGAGTCAACGGACACATCTTCGGGAACTACTGCGGGTTCCTGGTTCTATTCGATCGTGGCGACGACCGATGGCACGAGGTGACCCGGCGCAAGTTAGCCGCGTCTGTGTTGGAGCCTATCTCCGCTGGCCAGGCTTTTTTGATCCTGGTGAACGATTACGAACATGAGCGGAAATCGATGCTCGCCTTTCGACCTTCCGACTGATGACACACCTGGCGTCCCTGCTTGCTATTGCGCTAGCAATGTCTGCCTGCTCGGAAGTGGCACCGGAGCATCGGCCGAACACCGCGGAAGCGAGTCGGGTGAAGAACGGACTTATTGCGTTTGCGAGTGGGGGGGAGATCTACGTCGTCGATGTGGAGGGGAGGGACCCGCGCACTCTTGGCCCGGGTGTCGATCCCGTCTGGTCACCTGACGGCACGAAGATCGCTTTCCTGCAGGCCGCAAGGAGTGGCATGCGTAGGCTCAGCATCATTGTGATGAATCGGGACGGGACCGATCCTCACCAGTTGACGCCTCCAAGATCAAATGCCCGTCAGCTGAGTTGGTCTCCCGACGGCACCAGTATCAGCTTCCAGGGGCCGCCTAACGGGCACGTCATTCGGGCTGTGAACGCCGACGGCACGAAGACGGGAAGGCTCGTCGACGCCGAGGGCGGGGAGGCCGCATGGTCCCCGGACGGAAACAAGATTGCGTTCAAGGGACTCAAGCGCCCCGGTTCAGACATCTTCTCGGTCGACATTGGCGGCTCGAACCTGACGAACCTGACCGACGAGTACGGCTACGATTCCGAACCGGCCTGGTCTCCAGACGGGTCAAGGATCGCGTATCGACACGTGAACGATCTCGTAGTCATGAATGCGGACGGTAATGGCAAGACACTCCTTGCACCTTCGGGAGGATCGGCGCCTGCCTGGGCGCCGGACGGGGAGAGGATTGCCTTCGTGGGAAACGGAATACAAGTTGTTGGTGTCGAGGGGACGGATCGCACTCGACTCACAAGAGGCATGCGGGGCTCCCAGACGGCTCCGACATGGTCCCCGGACGGGAGCAAGATCGCGTTCGTCTCCGGGGACTACACGACGAAGGACGTCGATGTTTGGGTGATGGACGCCGACGGCAGCGACAAGCGCAAGCTGACCGAGCATCTTCATCCGCAAGCGCACCTGTCATGGCAGCCCGTGGTGAGCGGTCCCTCGCCTTGACTCGTCCCGTCCCGCATAACACCTGCGTAACAACTGGTGTGGACTGGTAGGAACTCACATGGACTCCTGAGGTTCCCTCTCAAGCGCGGAAACCCCCTGACCTGCCGCTTCGTCCCTTCCTTACAAGGCGGAGGTCGGAGGTTCAAATCCTCCAGCGCCCACACCTCTGTACTGTTTCCTTCGTGCTTCTCACGATCTCAACCACGCACGAGCCGGCTACCGACCTCGGGTACCTGCTCCACAAGAATCCGGGGAACGTCCGATCGGTTCAACTTGCCGTCGGCGCGGCGCATGTCTTCTACCCCGAGGCCGCTCCCGAGCGATGCACTGCGGCTCTGCTGCTCGAGGTTGATCCGATTGCCCTCGTTCGTGGAAAGAAGGGTAAGGGCGAAGCCTTTGCCCTAGCGCAGTACGTAAACGACAGGCCCTACGCGGCCTCCTCCATGATGAGCACGGCCATCGCGAAGCTCTTCGGAACCGCGATGAGCGGCCGCAGTGATGATCGGCCGGAGCTGGCAGAGGCAGAACTCCCACTGGAAGCTCGCGTTCCGGTCCTCCCGTGCAGGGGGGGAGAAGACTTGCTTCGGAAACTGTTCGAACCGCTGGGCTATCGGGTAGCAGCGTCCGCGATTCCCCTTGACCAGCGCTTTCCCCAGTGGGGGGACAGTTCCTACATGGACGTTCGGTTATCGGCCTCCCTCCGTTTGCGCGATCTCTTGAACCACCTTTACGTGCTCCTGCCGGTCCTGGACGACGACAAGCATTACTGGGTGTCCCGCGACGAGATAGAGAAGCTGCTGGCGAAAGGTGGCGACTGGCTCCAGGCCCACCCAGAACGCGAGCTGATCACAGATAGGTATCTACGACATCAGAAGCAGCTTGCCCGCGAGGCCCTCGCTCGCCTTCTAGAGGAGGACCAGGCGGGAGTAGAGGAGACCGCGGATTCCCATGATCGTGCGGAGGCCGCGATGGAGGAGCAAGTCAGCCTGCGCGACCAGCGCATCGGCTCGGTCCTTGCAGCGCTTCACTCATCCGGCGCAGCACGCGTCCTGGACCTCGGTTGCGGCAGCGGGCTTCTTCTCCGGGAGCTGCTGAAAGAAGGAGGCATCACCGAAATCGTAGGTTTTGACGTCTCCGCGCGCATCTTGGGTCGGGCCGAACGCCGGCTGCGCCTCGATCAGATGTCGCCAAAGCAGCGCGAGCGGATCCGGCTGATTCAAGGGTCGCTTACCTATCGCGACGCTCGACTTTCGGGTTTCGACGCTGCGGTCGTCATGGAGGTGATCGAACACCTCGATCCGGCGCGCCTTGGAGCCTTCGAACGCACGGTCTTCGCGGAAGCGAAGCCTCAGACCGTGATCCTCACTACACCCAATCTGGAGTACAACGTGCGCTTCGAGGGGATCGCCACCGGTTCGCTCCGGCATCGCGATCACCGGTTCGAGTGGACGCGCGAAGAGTTCCGCGACTGGGCGACACGAGTCGCAGGGGAGAACCGGTACGCGGTTCAGTTCATGCCCGTCGGTGAGGAGGATCCCGGGGTCGGTTCGCCGACTCAGATGGCGGTGTTCTCACTATGAACATCAAGGTTCCCGAACTCTCGCTCGTGGTGCTTGTAGGCGCCAGCGGTTCCGGAAAATCGACTTTCGCGGCTCGGCATTTCGGGAAGACCGAAGTGCTCTCATCGGATTTCTGCAGAGCTCTTGTCGGAGACGACGAGAACGACCAGAGCGTCACGGCCGAGGCCTTCAAGGTCCTCAACTTCATTGCGGCCACGCGCTTGGAGCTCGGGAAGCTGACGGTCGTCGACGCGACGAACGTGCAGCAGGACTCGCGCAAGCCTCTTGTTCAGCTCGCGCGCGATCACCATGTCCTGCCGGTGGCAGTCGTATTCGATGTTCCGGAGAAGGTGTGCATCGACAGAAACGTCAGCCGGCCCGACCGCAACTTCGGATCCCAAGTAATTCGGCGGCAACACTCGCAGCTTCGGCGTTCGCTCCGAAGCCTCGAAAGGGAGGGGTTCAGGAGGGTCTTCGTATTGCGCTCTGTCGAGGAGGTTGAAGCGGTCGAGATCGAGCGCGAGCCGTCTTGGACCAATCGCGCCGCAGAGCACGGCCCCTTCGACATCATCGGCGATGTCCACGGCTGTTTCGAGGAGTTGGTTGAGCTTCTCGGCGAAATGGGCTGGGAGGTGGACACTCTAGCCCACACAGCCAGCCATCCCGGATCGCGGAAAGCTGTGTTCCTGGGGGATCTCGTCGATCGCGGTCCGGACAGCCCCGGCGTCCTTCGCCTCGTGATGAACATGGTCTCTTCGGGGCAGGCGGTCTGCGTTCCGGGAAATCACGAGAACAAACTCGTTCGGGCGCTGAAAGGCAGGGACGTCCAGGTCACTCACGGCCTGGGGGAGACCCTGGAGCAGCTGAAGGCCGAACCGCCCGCTTTCTCCGAGGAGGTTCGCGATTTCCTGGACGGCCTTATCAGCCATTTCGTCCTCGACGACGGTCATCTCGTCGTGGCGCACGCCGGGATGCGTGAGGAGATGCAAGGGCGCGCCTCCGGCGCGGTTCGCTCTTTCGCCTTGTACGGCGAAACCACCGGGGAGACGGACGAGTTCGGATTGCCCGTGCGTTTCCCTTGGGCGAGCGAGTATCGGGGCAAGGCGATGGTCGTGTACGGACACACGCCGACCCCCGATACCGAATGGATTAACAACACGATCTGCCTCGATACGGGATGTGTCTTCGGCGGCCGGCTCACGGCGCTGCGTTACCCCGAGCGTGAGGTGGTATCCGTTCCCGCGCGTGCGACCTACTACGAGCCGGTCAAACCCTTTCACGCGGAAGGAGATGGGGCGGAGCGAACTGAGAGTGAGCGTCCGAGGGAAGGGCTCGACATCGAGGACGTACTGGGACGTCGTGGCATCGAGACGAGATTGAACGGGAGGACAACCATTCCGGAGGCGAATGCGTCAGCGGCCCTGGAGGTCATGAGCCGTTTCGCCATCGATCCACGATGGCTGATCTACCTCCCACCCACGATGGCACCCGCGGCGACGACGGATGAAGGTGATTTGCTCGAGCATCCTCAGCAAGCGTTCGACGAGTTCCGTCGCGAAGGCATTACCAACGTGGTGTGCGAGGAAAAGCACATGGGTTCGCGCGCGATCGTGGTGGTGTGCCGGTCGCCGGAGACGGCCGAGCGCCGGTTCGGCGGGGACGGGCAGAACTTCGGTATGGCCTTCACGCGTACTGGCCGGGAGTTCCTGACGGATCCCGAGTTGCGCGACGAATTTCTCGAACGTGTTCTGGCGGCGGTGGACTCGGCCGGCCTGTGGGAGAGCCTGGATACCGACTGGCTGGCGTTCGATTGCGAGTTGCTCCCCTGGTCGGCGAAGGCCGAGGAACTCCTTCGAACCCAATATGCAGCCGTAGGGGCCGCCGGGACGGCCGGCGTGAAGGCCGCCGTAGAGATGTTGGAGGGCGCTGCGACCCGAGGTATGGGAGTTCGGGCGATCCTAGATCGATCACGCGACAGGGCTGAGATGGTGGCCGGCTTTGTGGAGGCTTACGGACGTTACGCTTGGCCGGTCGCGTCGATTCGAGACATCAAGCTGGCGCCGTTCCAGATTCTCGCAGGCGAGGGGAAGACCTTCGTCGAACGCGAACACACTTGGCAAATGGAAACACTGGGGGGTTTGTGTTCGGCAGACGATGAGCTATTTCGACCCACCGGCTACCGTGTCGTCGATGTGATGGACCAGGAAAGCCAAGCGGACAGCGTGCGTTGGTGGACGGAGCTGACCAATACGGGCGGCGAGGGCATGGTGGTCAAGCCGAATGAGGCAATCGTCCAAGGACGGAAGGGACTGGCCCAACCCGGGATAAAGGTGCGCGGTCGCGAGTACCTTCGCATCATCTACGGACCTGAATACACGGCCCCGCCCAACCTCGAGCGTCTTCGTTCGCGAGGGCTGGCGCGAAAGCGCTCGCTTGCGGTTCGGGAGTTCGCGCTCGGCGTGGAAGCGCTGGAGCGCTTCGCCCGAAACGAGCCTCTGTACCGCGTTCATGAGTGCGTGTTCGGCGTGCTGGCGCTCGAGAGCGAACCGGTGGATCCAAGGTTATGACGACGCTTCCTGGTGCTGCCTGAGCATCACCTGAGCGGTTCGAGGTCCCGCCGAAAAGCAGGCCATGCGTCGCGCAGGTAGAGCGCGAAGGGAATCCACCAGATGAAGTCATTTGTGACTGCGATGATGATCGTTTTGGCGGGCCAGGTTCCCGAAATGATCAGATAGAGCAGGCCGATCGGCCCCAGGATCTTGCCGGCCAGTCCGACGGCAGCAAGAACCCAGCCTCGTTCCGGGACGCGGGCGACCTCCAAGTAGACGATGCCGTAAAGCCCGACAACCATTCCGAGCGTCGCGAAGATCTGCGGCCGGTTGGACGGCTGCATGCCGGCGAACTCGAACAGCCATTGCGGGTTGACCACCGAATACAGCCCCCAGGCCATGTTGTAAATACCGGCGGCAACGAAAACGGCTCGGTGGAACGAACGCCTCAGAAGCTCGCCAGAGTTCTGCACTCAGGAAGCATGAAGCCTAGTTGCAGTCCTCACAATCGACTTGGTGAATCCCTTCTCCCGCAAGCGCTGGCGATCCTGTTGAGGGCGGAGCATTCGAGTCCGAACAGAACCCTCCGTGCTAGCGTGCCGCCGGTACGCCCGGCGATGGGAGGGACCAGGATGAGTGTGGCCGAACGCGAGTTGACGGTGCGGTTGGATCGGGTGGAGGACCTGTTCGCGGCTCCTCATGTGGATCTGGCGAAGGGCAGGCTCGATCCACAGGCTGGAATGGATCAGATCATGACTTCACTTCGGGCTCACAGGTTGCCCGCGAGAGTCAGGGTCACGGTGATGCTTCCCGACGAGACCGCCCGCGAGGGCGCCTCCGAGGGAACGCTCCGCAAGCTCGTTGAAGACTTTTGCCGTGCCAACATCCGCCGGAATGCGGAGGTGATCTCCTCGTTGAGGCGCGAGGGGCTGCTCGAGCTGATCCCGGCCGTACTGCTTCTCTTTGGTTGTCTCTCCTTGTCCATCTTCCTGGGGAACGTCACGGTGCTGACGAAACCCTTCACGAGGTTGCTGGTCGAGGGCTCGTCGATCGTCGGCTGGGTCGGCATGTGGCAGCCGCTGCAGTCGCTCTTGTACGACTGGTGGCCCGCATACCGCGACAACAAGATCTACGGCCGGCTCTTGGACATGGACCTCGTCGTTCGCACGGAGGCGGTGCCATGACGCGGCGGGACCAGCGTCGTTGACAGTAGGCCATTTGGCCTATAGTTTCGTAAGAGAACAGCTGACCGGAGAACGGAAGGCCGCGACATCAGTCGCGGTTCTTTTTATGCCCCTTGTGCGCCCGGTTTTTCGCATAGGGCTGCCTAGGAGGAGATCACAATGACGAAAATGCCAATATCGATGCTGTTGAGAGGGCCGAACGACGCCGTTGAGGTTCGTTGCTGCTCGGATGAGCCCGCGCTGTTGCGCCCGGCCAGATCGATGCAGCCATCGAGGTGGGTGAGGAAGTTGCGCTCGGCCGTTCCCGCTTCGCTGGCCGCTTTCCGAGGCACGCTTCGGACGCCGGTCGACTCCCCGGCGCTCGGCAGCAAGGTCGTGACTGGTGGAGGCACGAACCTCGGGCATGTGAAGGACGTCGTCGTCGGTCTTCGGACCGGCAAGACGAGCTACGAGGTATCGCATGGTCGCGCCACGCCGGGAGATGCACCTTCGATTCTCGTTCCGCGCGATGCGATGCGCGAGAGCGCCGAGGATGACGTCTTCGTCGCGGATGTCGACGAGGAAAGGCTGGTCCGGATCGCCTGAGTCAGGCGAGATCTCGGCCGGCTAGACCTGTGCCAGCAGGCCGCGCCCCCCGCGCACCCGACGATCCACGACGCCGTGCCTGTCAGAAAGGGTTCATTCCGGGGGGAAGAGGTTCGCAAAGCTCGCGCGTCTGTTTGCGAAAGGTTCTGGCGTGCCGTTTGGCATCTGGTGCACGGTTCTCCAACTCGAAAGGATCCCGCTGCAGGCGGTACAGCTCCTCGAATCCTCCCGTATACCGAACGAACAAAGCGTTGTTGGTTCGAATGGCACAAAAGCTCGGCACGTCGCCGGCAACATCCAAGGTTGGCCCAAGTCCACGATGCTCGATCAGTAATGCGTCTCGAAGGGCCTCGACATCGCCGGTCACGAGGGGCAGCAGGCTTTCGCCGTCCGCGTCCAGAGCGACACCCGACACATCGGCGATCGTCGGGGCGATGTCCACGTTTGCGACCAGCGCTGATTCCTCTGTTGCTGCGGGAAACGAGGGAGGGAATCTGATGATGAACGGGATCTTTATCGAACTCTCGTACGGCGCGATCTTGTAGACCCAGCGGTGATCGCCCCACGAGAAGGCGTTGTCTCCCATCACTATGATCATCGTGTTCTCCAGCCTGTCGTCCGCCTCGAGAGACTCGACCATGGCCTCGATGCCGTCGTCGACGGTCATCAGCGAGACGGCTGCCGCTTCGCGCAGCCTCTCGAATCTGTCCACCTGGTTTTCGCGAAGACGAGGGAGCCTGCGAATGTATCCGGGTTTGTCCGAGACGTCCTTTTCGTTGAAGGCGGGCGACCACTTCCAGTCGATTCCTGTCGACGCGTCCTCGTATTCGGGTGAAGGCGTGTAGGGCCCGTGCGGCGCGTTGGGCGAGTACACGAGAAAGAGAGGCTGTTCATCCGGAGCGCCGGCGATGAAGTCCGTGGATTTCGTGTTCAAGACGTCGCCGCTGTAATCACCGGGCTCGGACCCGTAAGCCACGATTGTGCCGTTCTCGTTTAGGTCGTAGTCATAGAAGCGGGCGTTGTCCTCGTAGAAGGCGTTCCATTCGTCCCAGCCCGGAGGGATGTAGTTGGGAATGCCCGTCACGTCGCCCGATATGTCGTACTCATTCAGGTACTTGCCGACCAATCCAGTGTGATACCCGGCGTCGTCGAGGACCTTTGCAATGGTCTTGTCCTCGTTGCCGTTCTCGTAGAAGGCCCGCCATCCACCCAACTGGGCGAAGACATTCCCGTACACACGGTGGGTGTGGCTGAAATTTCCGGTAAAGATGGATGCGCGGCTGGGGCAGCACAGGGAATTGACCGCGAAAGCGCTGGTAAACGTCACTCCCTCGTCGGCAACGAGCTCCTGGAGTTTGGGCATGGCGGCCAGGGTGGGGATGTCCTGATCGTCCGTTATCACGAGCACGACATTCGGCCGAGGGTCGGCCGATTGAGCCTGGGGCACATTCGCTGCCAGATAAACGAAAATAGCCAGCGTGACCACCGACGCTCGGTGCGTGCGCGCCCCCCTGTTCAAGGCTTGGGACGGGTCATAGACCCGATAGTGTCCCACCGGGGTGTGCGAAAGCCTTCATGCGAGCGCGTATCCTGCGCCCATGGGGTTTTCGAAGTTCGTCAGCGGGGCCACGATATTGGGACTGGCGGCCGCCCTCGTTTCGTCGTGCGCGGAGAAGCCGAAGCAGAGGCCGCTCCCGGACCTGCCCCAATTCTCGGAGTCGCCGGCCGGTTCCAAGACCGGCAGCTGTGGGCCCGTGCAGACCGTCGGTCCCTACCCGCAAGCGGACGAGGACGCCACGCATGTAGACCTGGGCGCGGCGCCTCGCCTGTCGACCTATGCGTCGGTTCCCCCCGCATCGGGTCCCCATGCGCCGGCCCCGCTCCCGGCGGGCGTCTATGACTCGCCACCGGACGTCTACGCGATCATCCACTCCCTCGAGCACGGGGCGGTGGCCGTTTGGTTCGCGCCGACAACCGGCGGCCCCGAGCTGGACCGGGTCAAGCAATTGGTGTCCGCCAACCAGGATCACGTGGTCATGGCGCCCTACGACTATCCGAGCGAAGGTGAGGCCGGGGTGCTGCCCGCCGGAAGCAAGATGGCCCTTGTGGCCTGGCATCACGTTCAACTATGCGACGGGCCGGATGCGGCAACCGTGGAGAAGTTCCTGTCCAGCTATCGTGCCCCGCCGCTAGACGGAGGCGTATACATAGGTGATGCGCCGGAGGCGGGCGTCTCGATCTAGATGGACTGGTTCTCCGTTCGCCGAATCGCCTCGGGTCTTTGGAGGATCGCTGAACCTGGCCACGTCAATTCCTGGCTGGTGGAGGGCAACGACGCGGCCCTGCTGATCGACGCGGGGCTCGGTATTTTCAGCATGGCGGAAACCTGCCGGCGTTTGACCGATCGCCCGCTCGAGGTCGTCAACACCCACGGACACTTCGATCATATCGGCGGGGATGCCGAGTTCGAGCGGATTGCTATTCACGCTGCCGGCGTCGACCGTCTCGGAAGGCAAACGCCCCCGAAAGCGCTTGGGAAGTACCTCGATGGGCTTCCCAAGTACTTGAGCGCGTTTCGTGAGCAACTTCCGACGGATCAGGAATACTTCAGATTCTTCACGCCCGACGAGTGGCTTCGGGATCTTCCTGCCGGCTTCGCTCCGGATTCCTGGCGGATCGATCCTGTGAAGCCCACGCGCGTTTTGTCGGACGGCGACAAGTTCGAGCTTGGGGGGAGGACCGCCGAGGTCGTGCACACCCCGGGGCACACGCCGGACAGTGTGTCATTGCTGCTTCAGCGCGAGGGATACCTGTTCACCGGCGACGCAGTGAATACGGGACGCGTATGGGCGCACGAGATCGAGTCCGACCTGGAGGACTTCTCGGCATCCGCGGCACATCTGGCCGAACTGTCCTCCGAGGTTCACACGGTGTGCATGGCTCATCACATGCGCGCGGAAATCGACGGAGCTTTCCTCGTCGAGGTGGCCGAGATGTTCGACGGGATCACGGCCGGGAACCTGGAGACGGAAGCCACGGTGGATGACTTCGGAGGGCCCGCGCTTCTGGTTCGACACGAGAGGGCGGCCGCCTACCTGCCCGACCCCTCGAGGCCTCGAGAGGGAATGTTCGAGGACTGGTCGGCCTAGCGTCGCGCCGTTTCCGGCTTTGTGGGAATCTTCGCGGGTGGCAACGGTCGGCGACTGGATCTCGCTCCTCGATGCAATGTTCCCGCCGGCCTGGGCCGAGCCCTGGGACAACCCCGGGTTGCAGGCCGGAGACCGGGCGGCATCGGTCGACCGGGTCCTCATCGCCCTCGATCCTGCGATCGAGGTAATCCTCGAAGCCAAGGATCGCGGTGCGCAATTGATCATCGTGCACCACCCGCTCGTCTTCGAGCCCCTGTCCAGCCTTGACCTCGGCCGGCCTGTCGCCGCTGCCGTTGCCGAGGCGTTGAAGGCGGAAATAGCGGTAGTCGCATGTCACACGAACGCAGACGTCGCCTCGCCCGGCGTTTCGGACGCGCTGGCGGAGCGCATCGGCGTGGCGGTGGGAGGCCCTCTGGTGCCGTCGAGCGCCGCCGGGCGCTCGAAGGTAGTCACGTTCGTTCCCATCGAGGCGACGAGCGCCGTCATCGAAGCGATGGCCAAAGCTGGTGCAGGCGTCATAGGGAACTACGATGTCTGCTCGTTTCGAGTGCGGGGAACGGGAACGTTTCGCCCGGGTCCGGAAGCGAGCCCCGACAGGGGGGAGAAGCAGGACGTCAACGAGGTGGAGGAGGATCGCGTGGAGCTGGCGGTTCCGCACGAGCGTCTCGCGGGCGTCGTCGATGCGTTGCTGGAGGCTCACCCCTACGAGGAAGCGGCATACGACGTCTACGAACTGCAACGGCCGCCGCGAGGCGCCGTAGGCCTTGGGAGGGGAGGCTCGCTTGCCGAGCCGGTAACTGCCGGGGACCTAAGATCGCGATGCGAGGAAACGCTTGGTGGGAGCGCGCGCCTCGCCGGGGACCCCGAGGCCGAGGTCTCGGCGGTAGCGGTTTGCGGCGGCTCCGGAGCATCGCTCATTCCGGCGCTCGCCGGCACCGGATTTGATGCGTACGTTACGGGCGACGTGAAACATCACGAGGCCCTCGAGGCCCGCGCGGCGGGGCTGGCGGTCGTGGACGCGGGCCACTTCGCGACGGAGTGGCCGTGGGTCGAGGACCTTGCCGCACGGCTGAAAGGGGCTGGATCCCCGGACGCCGAGATTGCCCTATCGACGAACAGGACCGATCCTTGGAAACGATGAACGGAACGGAGGGCCTGCTCGAGCTGCAGCAGACGGATTCGTCGATCGACCGGTTGGAGGCCCGCCGGCGCGAGCTCGAGGCCGGAGAGGAGCTTCGTGCCGCGAGGATTCGTGCCGAGGAAGCCGATAACGAAGTGGGGGAGCTCCGGCTGGCCCTCGACTCGGTCGAAAGGGAGCAGACTCGTCTCGACGCTGAGATCGAGTCCCTTTCCCTGAAGCAGCAGGCCGAGGAAAAGCGGCTCTTCGACGGCTCCGTGACGAACGCCAAGGAGCTCGAGTCCATCCAGGCCGAGGTTGGCGGCTTGAAGTCTCGCCGGGGCCGTATCGAAGACCAATTGCTCGAGCAAATGGAGAAGCGGGAGAACCTCGAAGGAAGGATCAGTTCGGCAGAGTCCGAAGCTGCGAAGGCGCGCACCACGCTGGATACAACGGGCGGAGACGCGGCGAGGGAGCTGGAGGAGATCGCCTCGACTCTGGAGGAGAAGGCGAAGGCGCGAGCGGAATTGGCGGCTGCGATCGACCCCGATCTCCTCGAGTTGTACGAAGACCTTCGCCGTCAGAAAAAAGGAGTCGGTGCTGCGGCGCTGGTCGACGGCGTGTGCCAGGGGTGTCATCAGAAGCTCTCGGCCATGGAGCTGGACCGTCTGAAGAAGAGCGAAGGCGTGAAGAGGTGTGAATACTGCCGCAGGATCCTGATCTTCACCTGATCGTCTCCTGTGACGGCGCGGCCCGTGGCAACCCCGGACCCGCAGGTGTCGGTGTCGTTATCACTTCCGCCGACGGCAAGGTCCTCGACGAGATCGGCCGTGGGATCGGCGAGGCGACCAACAACGTCGCCGAGTACACGGCGGTTATCGACGGCCTGACCCGTGCCGCCGAGCTCGGCGCCGGGCGGGTGCTGGTTCGCTCCGACAGCCGCCTGCTCGTGGAACAGGTGTCGGGGAACTTCAAGGTGAAGAACGAGAAGCTCAGGGAGCTGCACGAGAAGGTACGCGAGCTGGGGCGGCGATTCGAGTCGGTTGAGTTCGCGCACGTGCCTCGCGAACTCAACGCCGCTGCAGATAAATTGGCAAACCGAGGTGTGGATTCCTGGCTGGCAGGCGAGTCCGGCTAGCCGGCCGAAGACGGAGCAGGAGATACGCCTACTGAGGGGCTGGGCGATGCCGGCGGCGGACGCAGATCTACCGGAAAGAAGAAGCTGACCGTCCTTCCCCCGATGCGAAAAGTGATCAACACATTTAGTTTTGGTCCCATATCGGGTTGTGCGGGGAAATTCACGATTCCCGTTCGAGTTCCCCCCGATGGAATCGCGGACAGGCTGGGGCTCGCCCACTCCGCATCGACGGGGGGACCGGCTCCGGATGCATTCCCCGGTTCGTCGAGGAAAGTGGTGAGGGCGTTCACACCTGCGCGAGAGCCGCTGTCGTTCTTCACCCGGAAGTTGAACTCCCACACGGAGGGAAACCGGAACATGCTGTCAAGACGAACGGTGACGCCGCTATGGATTTGCTCGGCGTCGGGGAACTTGCCGACCGCCCCGGCGAGCGAGGCGCCGTCCCTCGTGACGTCGAGTACGACCCATTCTCCCTGACCGCGCTGGGCCAGCTCCATGAAGCCGTTGAAGTCGTGGCCGGCCTGGCGAGGATCGCCGTTCACCGGCACGTAGGTCTGAACAACCTGCGCCTTGATTCGAAAGCGAGCAATCAAGGGGCCGTTTTCGCTGGATGCGAATTCGACGAATGAGATGTCCTCTATAGCTACAGCTCCCGTGTGCTGCCCGGGGAGGTTCTCGTTCTGCACGGCAAGCCACTTCGCCCAGTGCGTTAGGGGCCCCTCGGCGACGACGTTTTTCAGCGATTTCGCGTCGTCATCGGCCGCATCCGCATACGCGTGCAGGAAGTCGACGATCGCCTGACGCGCGGTCGACAGTTCCAGCGTGAGCACAGGCCCGCTCAGCGGCCCTTGAGGCAGAGGGTCGAGAGTCGTCCCCGCCTGCGTACAGGAGGCGAGTAGGAAAACGAAGAGGAGAACGACGGGAATGCGCTGCATGGGTTGAATCGATTATAGGCACGCGGCGGTTCGAAGAGCTGCGAAACCGCGACCTATACTTGATAAGAGAGGAGCCGGCCGGGCGGCCGCGGGCGGAAGCTCGAGGAAAGTCCGGACTCCGAGGGCAGGGTGCTGGGTAACACCCAGGCGGGGGTGACCTCGCGGACAGCGCAACAGAGAGCAGACCGCCCCGCGAGGGGCAAGGGTGAAACGGTGAGGTAAGAGCTCACCAGCGGCGCGGGCGACCGCGCCGGCTAGGCAAGCCCCACCCGGAGCAAGGCCAAGCAGGGAGCGTTCGAGGACGGCCCGTCCGAGTTCCCGGGTAGGCCGCACGAGGGCCGCGAGGTCCCGCAGTGCCGAGAGGCGCCGAGAGAGATGGCCGCCGGCCGCGCAAGCGGCTACAGAATCCGGCTTACAGGCCGGCTCCTCTTTCCTTCTCAGCCTGCTGCTTCCAGCTTCTCCATAGCCGCGCGGAACTGCCGTCCGGCGCGATAGGACGAGCGAACGAGGGGGCCGGATTCGACGTGGGCGAACCCGAGTGACCGTCCGGTTGTCTCGTGTTCCTTGAATTCCTCGGGCGTTACCCATCGGTCGACGGGGAGGTGCATGGCCGAGGGTTGCAGATACTGGCCGATCGTCAGCATGTCGCATCCCGATTGGATCAGATCCCGCATCGACTCCTCGACCTCCTCGGGCCGTTCCCCCATTCCGAGGATCATGTTGGACTTCGTAGGTTGAACCGGCCGTACCCGCTTGGCGACCATGAGCGTCTCGAGGGAGCGGTTGTAGTCGAACGCCGGCCGGATGCGCGGATGAAGCCGTCTCACGGTCTCCAGGTTGTGCGCGAAAACGTCCGGCTCCGCTTTGATCACCGTTGCGATGGAGCGCTCGTTCCCGCGAAAGTCGGTGGGAAGGATCTCGATGCCGCAACCGGGAACCGATTCGCGAAGGGTTCTTATGCACTCGGCCCAGATGCGCGCTCCGCCGTCGGGAAGATCGTCGCGGGCGACTCCGGTCAACACCACGTATCTCAATCCCATGGAGACGACGGCGTCGGAGATCCGTCGCGGTTCCAGTTCGTCCACGGGGTCGGGCTTTGCGGTCATCACGTCGCAGAAGCCGCATCGGCGGGTACACCGGTCTCCCAGAACCAGGAAGGTCGCCTCCTTGTCCTCCCAGCATTCGAAGATGTTCGGACAGGCCGCCTCCTCGCAGACAGTGTGGAGTTCCTGGGTTCGCATGATGTTCTTCAGTTCCGCGTAGTTGGGGCCGGTCCGGGCGCGAATCTTCAGCCACTCGGGCCGTGGCGCGCGCTGGACCTGCGCGCAACCGACGGACGAGGGAACGAGCGGGATGTGGAGTCGGCGATTGTGCGGGTTGTGATCGGTGCCTGGCACGAGGGCAGTCTATCCGGCCGGGCGATGCTCCTCGGGAGAGTCGTCGGGAAGGTAGACGTGGAATGCCGCTCCGCCTTTCTTTCCCGGTTCCACCCATGCCCGCCCGCCGTGAAGTTCGGCGAATCGCCTGACCAGCGCGAGACCGATGCCCGTCCCCGGATTGTGCGGGCTCGGGTTGGGGCCCTGACGGAACGGCTCGAAGATCTCCTCGCTGATCTCGGGGGGAATGCCGGGCCCGTCGTCCTCCACCGTGATCAGAACACCACCGTTCTCCGCGCGGGCGTTCAACCAAACGGCCGTATCGGGTGCGGTGTGTCGCGCCGCGTTCACGAGAAGGTTCTCCACGATGCGTTCGACTTTCGGCCCGTCCAGGTAAGCCACGATGTCGTCCGCCTGCACGGTCACCTTTCTGCCGTCCAGGTGATCGACGTTCTCCAGGGCTCGCCGCGCCAATGCGCCGATATCGGTTGGGCGCCGCTGCGGAGTAATCACGCCGCGGCTCAACCGGTCGAGATCAAGCAGGTTCGTGAGCAGATCCTGAAGCTTGCGAGCGTTGGACGATAGGCGTTCGATGAGGTCGGCGCGTTCTTCAGAAGGGAGGTCCGGCTGCTGTTCCAGCGTTAGCGACAGCCCGAGGACCGAGGTGAGCGGACTGCGCATCTCGTGCGAGACCGCCGCCAGGAAAGTGTTCTTCATCTCGTTCAGTGAGCGAAGCTCCCGTGCCGCCTCTCGCTCCCGGCCCTCGCTCTCTAGAAGGGCCTCCTCCGCCTTTTTTCGCTCGGTGATATCGAACATCACGCCCTGGACGAGGGTCTTGGCCCCGTCTTTGAGAACGATCGCCTCGTCGCGAATCCAGAACATCCCTTTCGGCGTGATCATCCTGTACTCGAAGCTGAACGGCTCGCCCTCGGCGACGCCGGCGCGGTAGGTCTCGTACGCGCGATCCCGGTCGTCGGGGTGCAGGTGCTTGTACCAGAGCTCCGGGTCGGCGACCCAGTCGGCCGGCGAGATGCCGAGCATCGTTTGTAGCTGGGGGCTGATGTAGGAGGTCATCCATTCATCCGACGGTTCGTCCACGTAAAGAACGGCGGGGATCTGCTCGACGATCGCACGGTACTTGGCCTCGGTCTCCCTCAGCACGGTCTCGGTGCGGCGACGCTGGACTGCCGCCCCCAGGGTCCCCGCGGCCGTCTTCAGCGCCTCCACCTCTGCCGTCGACCAGGTCCGCTCGGTGAGGCAGTCGTCGAAGCCGGCGAAGCCCCACCACTCGCCCTCGACGAAGACCGGCACGCTGAGCAGGGAGCGAACCTGTTGCTTCTCCAAGAGGACGCGCTCCGATTCGGGGCGTTCCGACACCGGGCCGTTGACGATCCCGCCGGAGGAGAGGATCCGCATCTCGTCGTCCCAGCCATCCTCTATCCATCCGATGTCCTTGAGCTCGGGATTGTCTATCTGGGGCGCGATGCCCTCGGCCGCCCATTCGTGGATCTGGCGGTGTCTCAGGGAGCCGTCCTCGGCAGTGAAGTTCTCGAATATGTAGACGCGGCTTGCGGTCGTCGCTTCGCCGATCCGCCGAAGCACCTCGTCGATGGTTTCCTCCCAGGCGGGAGTGCCCAGGAATCGCTCCGCGGCGAAATCCACGGCCTCGAGGATGGCGTCGCGGCGCTTGAGCGCTTGCTCCGCCAGGCGATACTCGGAGATGTCGAACATCGCGCCCTGCACCATGGCGCTGCCTTCCTCGTCCTCCAAGACGACGGCCTCGTCGCGGATCCAGACGATGCGTTCGTCGGGCGTAACGATCCTGTACTCGAGGCTGAACGGCCGCCCCGACTCGACGCCCCGGTGGTATGTGGCGAGGGCGCGGTCCTTGTCCTCGGGATGGATCTGGTGATGCCAGAACCAGGGGTCGTTCTTGTAGGCGTCCTGTTTCAAGCCGAGCATCGTTTCGATCTGTGGGCTGACGTAGATGGTGGTCTGGCTGCCGCGCGAGGGGATGTCGATGTAGAGAATGGCCGGGATCGATTCGACCAGGGCGCGGTACTTGGCCTGGGTGCCGTGAAGCTGTTCCTCCGCGTCCTTGCGCTTCGTGATGTCGCGAACGACGATCTGCCCGCCGGCTTTTCCCTTGTAGGTTGCCGGAAGCCCGGCGACCTCCACGTCGAGCACATTTCCGTCGAGGCGGACGAACTTCTCTTCCAGGAGCGGCACCGACCGGCCCTGCTCCTCGGCCTCGATCCGCGCCCGGACGGCGTCGTGAAAGTCGGGATGCACTATTTGCATCGCTTCGAGACCGATGAGCTTCTCCGGCGATGCGGCGCCGAGCAACCTTGCCGCCGACTCGTTTGCGAACACGAACTTGCCGTCGACGTGGACCAGGATTGCGTCGGGGGACTCCTCGACGAGGCGCCTATACCTGTCCTCGCTTTCGCGAAGGGCCTCCTCTGCCTCCTTGCGAGCGGTCGCATCGACCATCACTCCCCGAAGACTGGTCGGGCGCCCTGTCGCATCCCGGGATACCCGTACGCGGTCGCGAACCCACACGATCCTCCCGTCGGCGGCCAGGACGCGGTATTCGAACGAATGGTCGTCGCCTTCCCGGACCGCCGCGCGGTAGTCGTTCACAACCCGCTTGCGGTCACTCGGATGGATTCGCCCGGCGAAGAACCCCGGTTCGTTCAACCATCTATCCAATGGGAAGCCGAAGATGTCCTCCGCGCGCTTGCTTACGAACGAGAAGCGAAGGGTCTTCGGGTTTGCCTCCCACACCACCGCATCGAGGTCTTGAATCAGGTCCATCGCCTGCAGATTCGGGGCGGGCGTGTCTTGGGGGCGCGGCGGCTCCGTCACGTCGCGTCCCGCTGCGGGCTTCGATGGATCTGTATGCCGCGACATTCGCCGCGTACCCCCATGGGAAGACTCTTGCGCCTATTATCCGCCCTCTTTCCTGCGTCCGGCCCGCTTCCGCCCGGGCGGGAGCCACAGGCACGCCCGGCCTCGTGGCAGCGCCGATCGCGGCTACGCTGGGTTGTGTGAGTGCCGGCAGCGAGGCCGTGGAGGTAGTCGTGGATGTCACCGACTCCAATTTCGAGCGCGCGGTCATCGAGGAATCGAATGGGCGTCCAGTCGTCGTGGACTTCTGGGCCGACTGGTGCATGCCTTGCCGGGCCCTGTCCCCGGTGCTCGAGAAGCTTGCTGCGGAACACAAAGGAGCCTTCCTCCTGGCGAAGATGGATACCGACGCAAACCCCAGGACTTCCGGTCGGTTCGGAATCCAGAGCATTCCGACCGTCATGGCGTTTTCGAGAGGGAAAGTTGTCGACCAGTTCCTGGGGGCAGTTCCCGAGCACGTCGTGTCGGCATGGCTCCGCGGCATACTTCCGAGTGAAGCCGATGATGCCGCGACGCGCGCGCAAGAGGATCTCCAAGGGGGCGACGCCGCGGGTGCGGAGCGAGCATTCAGGAAAGCGCTTGAGTCCGACCCCGAAAACCGCGACGCGCGCTTGGGGCTGGCGCAATTGCTTATTCAGCGCAACGAACTGGAGGAGGCGCGCGTGTTGATTGCGCCGCTGCTCCCGGATACAGCGGCGGAGCGGGTCGCGGCACAGATTCGCGTGGCGGACTGGAAGAACGTCGAAGGGCCCGGAACGCTTGCTTCCGCGAAGAGGCTGGCCGCGCGCGAGCGATACAAGGAGGCACTCGACGGCATGCTTGGCGCCCTGGGCGACGATCCGAGCGCGCGCGAGGCGATGCTCGACCTTTTCGCAGTACTAGGGGACGACCATCCACTTACGAAGGAGTACCGCGCCAAGCTGGCGTCCACCCTGTTCGGCTAGACGGCCAGGCCCGGGGCTCCAAGTTCCCATCGAGGTGCAAAGAGATTCACTCCGAAGACTTCCTGGAATCGCGTCGCAATCGGCCCAGCCGTCTCGCCAACGGTGATTTTGCGCCCCGCGAGCCGGGAAAGCGAGGTGACTCCGGCGTCGGGGAGGCCGCAAGCCACGATGCCCTGGAACCACGCGAGGTCGGTGTCGCAATTGATCGCGAAGCCGTGCAGTGTGATTCGGGCACGCATCAACTTGATGCCTATCGCGCAGACCTTCTGGTCGCCGGCCCACACGCCTGTTTGCATCGGGTTGCGGTTCAGCTCGACGCCCAGGTCCGCGGCCGCCCGGATTACTACCTCCTCCAGGTTGCGCAGGTAAGACGGCACATCGGGGCTTGCCCCGAGGTCCAGGATCGGATACCCGACGAGCTGGCCCGGCCCGTGGAAGGTAAAGCTCCCGCCGCGGTCGGCTTCGACCACCGTCGCCCCGCGCTCCCGCAGGTCGGTCTCGTTCCAAAGGAGGTGCTCCGGCTTGGACCTTCGACCTGCGGTGAAGACCGGAGGGTGTTCGAGCAATAACAGGGTGTCAGGTGCATCGCCCTCGAGCCTTCGATCTGCTAGGTCGTGCATCTCCGCGAAGGCGTCGCCGTATGCGACGGGCCTCTCGTGGCGGATCAGCCAGCCCGTCACGAGCCCAGGTCCTCCGCGAAATCCCAGGTCTGCAGGTGCTCGCGGATCTTCGAGAGGAATTGCGAAGCCATCGCGCCGTCGATCACGCGGTGGTCCCACGACATGGATAGGAACACGGTGTGATGTGCGGCGATCGCGTCTTCGACCACGACCGGCCGTTTGACCACGGCGTCGAACGCGAGAATCGCGGATTCCGGCTGGTTGATTATCGGGACGCTCATCTCCGAGCCGAACGGGCCAGGGTTCGTGATGGTGAAGGTGCCGCCGTGAACCTCGTCGGGCTTCAGCTGCTTGGCCCGCGCGCGAGTCGCCAGGTCGTGAATGGATCTGCCGAGTTCGACGAGGCTCATGGCGTCGGCGTCCTTGACTACGGGAACGATCAATCCTTCGTCATAGGAAACGGCAACCCCCAAGTTCACGTACTTGCGCAGCACCAGCTCCTCGCCGCGAAGCTCGGCGTTCACATGTGGGAACTCAAGTAGCGCGGCGCAAACCGCGCGTGAAAGGAACGGCATATAGGTGAGACCGAAGCCCTCCCGTTCGCGAAAACTTGTCTTGGCCTGTTCGCGAACTCTGACGACGTTCTCCATTTCGACCTCGACCATGTTCCATGCCCTTGCCGAGACCTGAAGACTCCTGTGCATGTGCTCGGCGATCTGCTTTCGAATGTGGGAAACGGGGACGACTTCCTCGCGGCCCTTGGCGCCGGGGGCTGGCCCGCTGACCGGGCCGCCGGGCGTTGCCGGTCCGCGTTCGGCCAGGTACTTCTCGACGTCCTTTTTCGTGACTCGGCCGCCCGCCCCCGTGGGAGTGACCTGGGAAAGGTCGACACCGTGTTCCTTGACCAACCGCCGAACGATAGGGGAGAGCACCTGCCCTTCCGCGTCAGTCTTCGGCTCTGCCGATCGCGAAGGCGCGGCCGGCGCCGGTGCCGGCACATCTCCGCTTCCGGTGATCTGCGCGGCGCCGGCCGCCGGCGAGGGCGTTTCCGCGCCGTCCCCTCCGTTTACCTCCGCCAGATCGGTGCCGACAGATACGGTTTCGCCTTCGGGCACCAGGATCTTGGTGACGATTCCGGCGGCAGGTGAAGGGACCTCGGTGTCCACCTTGTCGGTCGAGATCTCGAACAAGGGCTCGTCCTCCTCGACCCTGTCGCCCTCCTTCTTCAGCCACTTCAGGATCGTTCCTTCTAGGACCGTCTCGCCGAGCTGCGGCATCTTGATCTTCAACGACTCACCATTCCGTCAGTTTCTTGACCGCCTCGACCACACCGGGAGCTTCAGGAATGAATGCGTCCTCCAAGGCAGGGGAGAACGGAACCGGAACGTTCGGCGGCGCCAGGCGCATCACCGGAGCATCCAGTGATTCGAATGCCTCCTCGGCGATGGTCGCAGCAACCTCGGCCCCGGCACCGAGGAATCTGAGCGATTCGTAAAGCACGAGTACCCGGCTAGTCTTTGCGACGGATCCGATGATCGTTTCCTTATCCAAAGGTGTGATGGTTCGCAGGTCGACGACCTCGACCGAAATGCCCTCGTGTGAGAGTTCCTCGGCTGCGTCGAGCGCGCGGTGCACCATTGCGCCATAAGTGATGATGGAGGCGTCGGTTCCCTCGCGCTGCACCTTCGCCTTTCCTATCGGCACCAGCAAGTCGGGGTCGTTGGACACGACCTCCTTGATGCGCCGGTAGATCCACTTGTGCTCGAAGAAGATGCATGGATTGTCGTCGCGGATCGCCGACTTCAGCAGGCCCTTAGCATCGGAAGGAAAAGCCGGGCAGATGACCTTGAAGCCCGGCGAATGTGCGAACCACGGTTCGGGGTTCTGGGAGTGGAAGTTGCTTGCCCGGACGCCACCTCCGGACGGCCCGCGAACCACCATCGGGAGTGGCACACCGGTGCGGTAGTGGTACTTGCCGGCGACGTTCACGAGTTCGTCGAATCCGTTCGCGATGAAATCGGCGTATTGGACCTCGGCAACCGGTCGGAGCCCCTCCATGGCCGAGCCGACGGACATTCCCATGATGGTTTCCTCGCAGATCGGAGTGTCCATGACACGCTCGGATCCGAAACGTTCAATGAAACCCTCCGTGACCTTGAATGCGCCCCCATAAACACCGATGTCCTCACCGAGCATGTAGACGCTCTCGTCGCGTTCCATCTCCTCCCAGAGGGCTTCCGCGATCGCGATCAGGTATGTCGCCTCTCCCGCGTCGGTACGTTTGCCGCGCGGCTCGTTGCCGTGGCCGGCTGCCCCGGATTCCATCTTCTTTTCCGCCATCAGCCGGTCCCGCCCTCGCGGCTCGGCTCGGAGGACCAATACCCGTCGTCTGTGAAGATCCCCCTAGTTAGATCCTCCGGCACCGGGAAAGGCGAAGACTGTGCGAATTCGTATCCCTCTTGGAACTCCTTTTCTATGCGTTCCTGGATCTCGTCGAGTGCGGCCTCGTCCACGACGCCGTCGGCCAGCATTCGCTCGCGGAATCTCTGCACGGGGTCCTTGTTTTTGATGTGCTCGTCGAGCATGTCCGAAGGCACGTATTTGGCGGCGTCGTGTCCGGCGTGACCTCGCCAGCGAAGCGACACAGACTCGATCAGGCTCGGGCCTTCGCCGCCTCGCGCCCTTTCCACCGCTTCCTTGACCGCGGAGTAAACCTCGAGGACGTCCGACCCGTCTACACGCTTACCCGGCATCCCGTACGCGGGGCCGCGCTCCGCCACGGTCGGAACCGGGAACTCCAGTTGGTTCGGCGTGGAGTAAGCCCACCGGTTGTTGTTCACGATCCAAACCGCCGGCAGGCGGTGGATCGCCGACACGTTGAGAGCCTCGTGCCATCGGCCGTTCGAGGTTGCGCCCTCACCGCAAATCGCCAGCGCTACGTGCGGCTCGCTCTTCCTCTTGAATGCCAGCGCCACTCCGGACGCGACCGGATAAGCATCCGGGAGCATCGAAACGACCGCGAAAGTCTTGGCGCCGCTCCAGTCGCCGATGTGGCTGTTGCCGTCGCGGCCTCGCGTGTAACCGTCGATCTTGCCCCAGAACTGCGCCATGGTTCGTTTGAGATCCATGCCCTTCGTTAGTTGCGCGCTCAGATCGCGATGAGTGGTCAGAAGGGCATCCTCGGGCTGCAATGCGTACACGGATCCGACGTGCGTTCCCTCCTGCCCCCGTCCCGAGTAGATGGCGCCGGGAAGCCGCCCCTGGCGGTACATGGCCTCCATGCGCTCATCGAAGTAGCGGCAGAGCATCAGGTAGTAAAGGATCTCTCGTAGCTGCTCGTCGGAGAGGCCGGCGGCGCCGAGCTTCGTCGTTTCCTTGGTCGCCATATCTACGCCGTGTGCAAGGGCTTGCCGGCGAGGGCGAGGGCAGCTTCGCCGATGGCTTCGCCCATCGTCGGATGAGGATGGATGAGCGTGGCGATGTCCACGGGCAAGGCCTCCCAATTCGTCGTCAACATCGCCTCAGAGATCAGGTCGGTCACGCGCGGTCCGATCATGTGGATTCCCAGCATCGGTCCGTCCTTCTCGGCGATCAGCTTGGTCATGCCTCCCTCGCCGATGATGTTCGCCTTTCCTAATCCCTGAAGGCTGAACCTTTCCACTTCCAGCAAGTATCCGCGTTCGAGCGCCTGTGCCTCGGTAAGGCCCACCGAGGCGACCTCCGGCGTACAGAAGGTCACCCTCGGTACGCCCACGTAGTCGATCTCGGCGGGGTCGAGGCCTGCGGTTCGCTCGGCCACGGAGATTCCCTCCGCGAACGCCACGTGCGCGAACTGCAACGGGGTGGACGCAACGTCGCCGATGGCCCAAACATGAGGAACGGTTGTGGCTAGGGTTCCGTTCACCTTCACGAACACCCGATCGAGTTCGACGCCCGTCTCTTCGTAACCGATCCCGTCGGACATGGGACCCCGCCCGACGGCGATGAGGCAGAGTTCGGACTTGATCGCGGTCGTTGCCGCGCCGTCGCGGTAGGCGACCTCGACGTGGTCGCCTCGGTCGGCGACTCCGTCGACCGAGACTCCCGTCTTCGACTGGATACCGCGCCTTCGAAAAGCGCGGGCAAGCTCCTTCGACATTTCCTCGTCTTCAAGGGGGGCAAGCCGCGAGTCGGCCTCTAGGATCGTCACCTCGGCGCCCATCGAGCGGTAGAAAGAGGCGAACTCCAGCCCGACCGCGCCGGCGCCGACGACGACGGCCGATGCCGGGAGGAACTCGAGCGTCAGCGCCTGGTCGCTGGTCACCACCCGTTCGCTGATCTGCACGTCGGGCAACATCTTTGGGAACGAACCGGTTGCGAGGACGACGTCGGCGGCTTGGATCGTTCGCCCGTCGACCTCGATCTGTGGTCCCGGACGCAGCCTGCCTTCTCCCTGGATCACCTCGATCTTTCGGCTTTTGACGATGCCGGTCAGACCGGTCACGAGCTTGTCGACGATCTTCGACTGATAGGCGCGGATCCCTTCCCAATCGGGTTCGCCGGAAGCTTTGACGCCCCATTCTTCCGAACGCCGGACGTAGTCGAGCACTTCGGCGGAACGAAGGAGCGCCTTCGTCGGAATGCAGCCGCGAAGGAGACAAGTCCCGCCTAGTCTCGGGTCCTTTTCGATTAGAGCGACGCGCTTACCCAGCTCGGCCGCGCGCATGGCACATGCGTAACCGCCGGGGCCTCCGCCGAGCACAACTAGGTCGTAGGACTCGTCGCCCATTCTCCGGTTCCCTTCGCCGTGGCCATAGTAGCGCCCGCTTCGATCCCGATGGATCGCGTGCCTGTGCCGGCGGCGCGCTCAAGAGCTGGGAGCTACTTGCAGGTTCATACGACGCGCCGCTCGATCCAGCGCGGATAGCAACGGCTTCCCGAGGATGAGCACCATCGCCGCGTTCCCGATGGCGCGGAACGTGTCCCAAACGAACGAGGTCGCGGCATAAAAGGTGAAGTAATGGCGGAGGTTCTCTACCGTTCCTGCGCCGGGGGACCAGCTGATCTCAGTTCCTGCGGTGAGGAAAGGCCACGTCCACAAGTTCATGATTGCTCCGAAGACGTACCCGGTCACGAACCCGTATGCCGCGAGCCAGAGGATTCGCGAGCGCTGAGGCTGTTTGGGCAGGAGTCCTGCGCCCATTCCCATCCAACCGACGGCAACCATCTGGAACGGAAGCCACGGCCCGAGGCCGCCGACGAACAACCCCGACGCGAACATGCCCACGGCCCCCAGAAGAAATCCGAATCCCGGACCGAAAGCGTTGCCGGCGACGAGCACGATGATGAACATCGCCGAGAAGCCGGCGATGAATCCCGGGAGCCGAAGAGCCACCATCGCCGCCCCCAGGACGCCGATGAGCGCGACGACCTTGGGGCCCATGCCGTGGCGGCCGAGTTCCACGAAGAGGAGTCCCCCCAACAGCGCCAGCAATCCAAGGAGGATGAAAGGCGCATCCGCGTCGTGTGCGGCTTCGCTACCTATCCCGGCCGGGAGTACGAAGGGCCAGAAGAAAGCGAGAGCACCGAACATGTTGAGGGCTACCAGCACGTAGATCCGGATCCGGCTCTTCGTCATGCCGATGCCGCCCTTGCCACCTGCTCTGGGGTCAGCCACCCGGGACCGAAGACCCGAGTCATCTGCGGCGCGAAGACTTTCGAATCGCCGAGGACCGTCGCCGGATCGCCGTCGGCGATGATCTCGCCACCGGCCAGCATGACTACGCGCGAGGCGACGGATGCCGCCAGCTCCACATCGTGGGTTGCGAAGATCGCGGCGCGGCCGGACGCGGCGAACGCGCGGAGGAAACCGGCCAGACGCCCCTTGGATTCCGGATCGAGGCCCTTCGTCGGTTCGTCGAGCAAGAGGAGAGGTGCGCCGGAAGCGATCACCGCAGCCGCTGCGACGAGGAGACGCTCGCCGGCCGACAGATCTCGCGGGTGACGGGTGGCGAACCGTGTGATGCCGAGGAGCCCGAGTGCATCCGCCGGTGTCTCCGCGCGCCCTCTCGCTCGAAGCGTTGCTCGCACCTCGTTCTCGACTGTGTCGCTGAATAGGATCGATTCCGGCTCCTGTGGGCAGAGCGCGGAGTCGACTCCGGGGCGGGGGGACGAACCCCGCAATCCGACCGAGCCTTCGGAGGGAGCGTGAACGCCGGCAAGGCAACGGAGCAGCGTCGTCTTTCCGGCGCCGTTTCTTCCCATCACCGCCACCACCTCGCCTTCCGATACTCGAAGGGATATGTCGTGTAAGACCTCCGTTCGGCCGTAGCCGGCAGACAGGCCGCGGGCTTCCACCATCGGGTCGCCCGGCGCCGGCGATGGCTGCGTCGCGGGGGCTCCGAGATCGAGACGTTCGGCGCTCGCCCGGGCTTCCCTGACGGTCAGCGGCAATGGTTCCCAGCCGACGAGCCGTCCGAGCCGCGCGACCGGCGGTCCGGCTTCCCCGACGATTTCCGATGGGGGGCCGATCCGGACACGGCCTTCGGAGCAACCAACGGCGAAGTCGGCGAAGCCTGCGACTCGCTCGAGGCGATGTTCGGCGAGCAGAACCGTCATGCCGTGGTCGTGAACCAGCCGCTGGAGGGCGGCCAGCACGTCCTCTGCGCCCTGTGGGTCGAGCTGGCTGGTGGGTTCGTCGAGGATCAGGGTGCTTGGTCCGGCCGCCATGGCCGCCGCGATCGCCACTCGCTGGCGCTCTCCGCCTGAGATAGCCCTGACGCTTCGACCGCGCAGCGATTCGATGTCCAGAAGGTCGAGCGTTTCCTCGACCCTGCGGCGCATCTGCCCCGGGGGAATGCCGAGGTTCTCCATTCCGTAGGCCAGCTCGTCCTCGACCCTGTCCAGAACGAAGGAGGCAACCGGGTCCTGGGGAACGTACGCGATCGTCCCGGCCAGATCCCGCGGGGCGGTATCCAGCGTGTTCCGTCCTCCGGCCGAGACCGACCCGGAGAAGATCCCGCCGGTGAAGTGCGGAACGAGTCCGTTCGCTGCGCGTAGCAGAGTCGACTTGCCCGATCCCGTGGAACCTGTCACGAGTGTGAACGAACCGTCGGGGATTCCTATCGAAACGTTTTCTAGCGCCGGGCGGGAGGTATCCGGATAGTGGAATGTGACTCCGTCGTAGCTAATGGCGTCGGTCATCGGCTAGATGTCCGAGGGAAGAGCGCCGGTACTGCCAGCAGGAGGAGGGCGGCGATCAGGACCGGCGAAGCCTCCGGCCATTGAAGCGGTGACGTCGATGGGAAAAGCCCGCCCCATTCGCGAAACGCAGCGGTTAGAAAAATCACAACCGAGACAAGTCCCGCCGCGACTGTCGCGACCGAGGGGAAAGTCACCGGCTGGGGCCTGTAGCGGGTCCTGCGACCCCGGCCGTGGCCGCGCGAGTCCATGCTCTCGGCCAGGGTCACGGCCTCCTCCATTCCAGTCTCGAGGACGGGAATCGCAAGAGCCGGAAGCGTCCGCCACCTCGCGACTCTAATTCCGCGAAGTTGCTGTGCTTCACGAACTCGTCCCACGGCGGAGATCGTTCTCGGCGCGATCGACAACGCGAGAGCGGCAGCGAGCGCCGGTTCCTGGAACCGTCGCGGGGCGAGGCGAAGTACGCCGAACGGATCCGTCACCGAATTGAACGTTCCGAAGACCACGAGGAGCACTCCGAGCCGAAGTCCCTCGAGTGCCGCGAACACGGTGTTGGACAAGTCGATCGTCCCGAACAGGACCAGGGAGGTTCTGATTACGACCGTGGCTATGGCGAACAGAAGGAATAGTCGGAATGAGCGCGCCAGCGGGCCCGGCGCCGAGTGGGTCGCATAGACGAGCCATGCGACCGCGGCGAGCGGCAGGAGGTAGAAGGGGTTCGTCGTGGTGAAAGCGACGAGTCCTGCGCAAGTCGCCCAAATAATCCACGCGCCCGGATGCATCATTCGCGCCTCCGCTTGATGAGGAATCCTCCCGCCGTCAGCGCCACGACGGCCGCGATAGCGAGGAGGGCGCCCGCAGGTGGGCCCGGAGAGGAGTCGCTTTGAGATCCGTCGCCCAAAGCTTGCGGCTGAGTCACGACCGCGTTTTCGTTGCCGAGCGGGATCGGCTCCTCGTCCCGCCGGCGTTCGCGCCGGCGTTCGCGCCGGCGGTCGTCCCTTCGATCGTCTCGCCGCTCATCCCGCCGGTCCGCCTTTCGTTCCTTCCTTCGCTCTTCTCGTTTTTGACGATGCCGTTCGCGGGTCTCTTCCGGCGTCGGCCCGACACCCGATCCCGGCACCGAGGTGGAGGAGTCACCCAACTCGTCTCCCTGCCCGGACCCTCCGGGCACTCCGGTACACACTTCGCCGAAATCGGTAGCCGGGGGCTCGGGGTGACCGGAGCCCCCGTCGCCGCTTCCCCACGACCATCCCTCTATGTCTCCCGATTGCACGACGGTCGATCCGGCGCCCGCGCCCGACCACGACCATCCGCCGCCGGTGCCTCTCCAGTACCCCCAGAAGTCCGGATAGTCGCCGAAGCAATCGCCCGACGCCGGGCCCAGGCCGGCGAGCTGGCAGACGGCTTGACCACCGAAGCCGAGCCGGTATTGAAGCCCGTATTGGGCGCCGGCCAGCTTGATGAGATCGAGTCCTGAGACCGACCCCGACGACATCGCCACGCAGTAGCGCAACGATTGCCCACCGGCATCAATAACCAGCACTGCCCGCTGAGCCGTTGCGGCGCAAGCGGTTTCGGCCGCCAGCGTTGATGGCGCCAGCGCCGACACGGCTATCGCAACGGAAAGGGCGAGCCGGCGGATGCGCCGAACTACTAAGGACACGGCTGAACCTCGGGGGCATCTCTCGTGACGTTGCGGCGAGCCACCGGGAACGGTCGCCGTAGGAGCCCGAGGATTCCGCCGATCGTGGCTCCCGTGTCGGGTCCGGTTCGTGCGAACCCGCCCATGCCGTTGCCCATCCACGAGTACGCGAATGCGCCGCATCTCGAGTACTGAAGCGCCTTGAGTGCCGCCATGGCGCCCATCGGCAGTTCGCGCCCGTCCGCCGCGTACGCCTGGATCACGAGCGCCGTGGAATTCGCGTCCGTCGTATCGAACCCCCACGTGTAACCCCAGCCGCGGAACTGCGAGTCGCGGATGTCGACGAAGAACACGAATGGATCGACATCGGGTGGCGCGGAGCCGGCTTCGATGAGCGCCATCGTCGCGAGGGCCGTGGTGTTCGTGTCGGAGTCGAAGAAGTCGGTTCCGGGGGAGAGGGTGTCGTGGCAGTGCTGGTCATCGGTGACGGCGCTCGGTTCGTCGAATTGCCAGCCACCGTCTGTGCACTGGGCGTCCAGCAACCAGTCCCGCGCGCTCGAGGAGGGGCTAACGCCGACCGCCTCCAGCGCGAGCATCGCCAAGGCATCGTCGAACACGGGTGTCGTGACGCCGTATCGACCGTCCTGCTCTTCAGAGGAGCGAATCGCGAAGATCAGATTCTCGCCGCCGAAGTCTCGAGGGTTCCTTCCGCCGGCGAAGGCAGCCATAGCGACCTTCGCTGTGAGCCCTATGCCGGTGACATTGCTCTGGCGAACCTGCCGGTCGAGGTAGTTGAGCGCCCGCCTGATGTTCCTATCTCCGCGATTTGCGGCAACCATCGAAAGGACCGCATCGGCCGTGGAACCGACAGGAGAGAAGGCCGGGATCGACCCATTCGGTTCCTGTTGCGAGGCAAGGTATCCGACGGCTCTCCGTGCGCGCTCCGGGTTCGTAAGAGCGGAGCTTGCCGGTGATGCAACCAGAAGGGAAGCGACCGCAACCATCACGGCGGCCCTCCGAAGCACATGCATGCCGACTCCTTTCCGGGCGTCCGCGCGCCCCAACTGAGAAGGACCCTTCTGGGCGAAGGGTCCGGTTCGGCGGACGGGAGTCCGGCGGCCGGGTCCCCCCTGCCACGAGAGTTCCCTCGGCTCGCGTCGCGAGGGCGGCCTGGCTCGCCCGCCGGGTTGGCGGACCTACAGTTGCGGGACAGCGCCGGACTTTGACCGGCTTCGCCTGCACGACACGCCATATTTGGTTCGCGGCGACTCTATCGCATCGTCGACCGATGCTCCAGGGTTATTCGACCAAACCTCTGCGAATCGCGATTGCGACGGCCTGCGCGCGGTCGTTAGCTCCGAGCTTTTCGAAGATGCGCTCCAAGTGTGTCTTAACCGTATGCGGCGAGATCTCGAGCTCCTGAGCGACGCTCTTGGTCGTACCGCCGTATGCCACGCGCTGCAAGATCTCCGTCTCGCGCTGGGAGAGTGGCGCCTCCTTTGCCCGCTGCTCCGCCGATTGAACCTCGTCTATGAAAGCCCGAGTCAGCTTGGGGTGGATGACCGCCTTCCCTTCGATCGCGAGCCTTGCGGCGTTCACGATCTCCGCGGCGTTCGAGTCCTTCAACAAGTAGCCGGAGACCCCTGCTTGGATCGCCTCGGCGAGGGCCGAGCGCGTCTCGTCGACCGTGAATAGGATCACCTTCGTGTCGGGGTTGGACTTGACGATCGCCCGTGCGGCCTCGATCCCTCCCATGCCGGGCATGTGCACGTCCATGAAGACGATCTGGGGCTTCGAGTCGGCCGCCAGGTCGATAGCCTGCTCTCCGGTCGATGCCTCTCCGACTATCTCGACGTCGGCCGCCATCGAGAGCGCGGTCCGCAAGCCGTCTCGCGTGACAGGATGGTCGTCCGCGATCAACACACGCATGGTCAATCTCTTTGCCGCCCCCCAGGGAAAGAGTCGGAATCGCCTCTAGAATAGGGCTTGAGATGGCCGAACAGGAACGCGAACCCGACGCCTCGGAACAGCCCGCTAACGGCGAGCTGACCAAGGAGGGCGTGCTCGAGCAGCTCAAGACCGTTTTCGACCCGGAGCTCGGGATCAACATCGTCGACCTCGGGCTCGTCTACAGCGTGCAGATCGACGACGGCGTCGTTCACATCACCTACACGCTGACGACTATGGGCTGCCCGATCGGGCCCCTCATCGAAGCGCAGATCAACGAGGGACTCGCGAAGCTCCCGGGATTCAAGGGATCCGAGGTCGAGATGGTGCTGAGGCCGCCTTGGACCCCCGAGCTGATGTCCGACGAGGCGAAGGCCGCTCTCGGCGTCGTTTGAACCACGCCGTGAGATTTGCGTTTGTTACCGCGTGTAGTGCATCTTTGTCGTTCTGGACACGGAAGGAGTGATCCGCATGACCGACTACAAGAACCCCGACGCTCTGGTCGAGCCCGATTGGCTGGAGGAGCACCTGAACGACCCGAAGGTGCGAATCCTCGAGGTGGATGAGGACTCAACCGCGTACGAGAAGAACCACATTCCCGGCGCCGTCGGCTGGAACTGGAAAACCGACCTGCACAAACCGGTCGGGCGCGATTACATCGACCAGGGAGGGCTTTCGAAGCTTCTCCAGCAGGCCGGAGTGGACGAGGACACGACCGCCGTCCTCTACGGCGGCAACAACAACTGGTTCGCCGCGTACGCCTACTGGATCCTCAAGTACCTGGGTTTCGACAACGTGAAGCTCCTCAACGGCGGACGCAAGAAGTGGGAACTGGAGAGCCGCGAGATGACGTCTGAGATCCCGTCCTACCCGGCGACCTCCATAAAGGCCGAGGGAAAGTCCCGCCCGGAGATCCGCGCGTTCCGCGACGAGGTGATCAGCAAACTCGGCGACGCCGCCTTGATAGACGTGCGTTCGCCGGAGGAATACCGGGGGGAGAAGCTGGCACCTGATCACCTGCCGCAAGAGCAATCACAGGTTCCGGGGCACATTCCCGGCGCGGCGAACATCCCCTGGCTCGAGGCGGCCAATGAGGACGGCACTTTCAAGTCGGCCGACGAGCTGAAGAAAATCTACGAGGAGAAGGGCATCACACCCGACAAGGAAGTGATCGCCTATTGCCGCATCGGCGAGCGGTCCTCTCACACCTGGTTTGCGCTGACCGAATTGCTCGGCTACCAGAACGCGAAGAACTACGACGGTTCGTGGACCGAGTACGGAAGCCTTGTGGGAGCGCCGGTCGAGAAGGGCGAGTAGCCCGGCAGGGTAACCCCGGTCAGTCCCTGGAGATCTCCTGGGCCAGGTTCATGCCGTTACGGCGATGCAGGGCGATGATCTCGTCGGCCGGCACCGGGCGGGAGAAGTAGAAGCCCTGCCCGTGCTGGCAACCCTGTTCGACAAGGAACCGCCATTGCTCGTCGGTTTCGATGCCCTCGGCGAGCGAGGTCATCCCCAGGGAATGCGCCAGCTGGATTACGGCCGTGACCATTGACCCGGCATCCGGGTCCTGAGGAATGTCCATGACGAACGACCGGTCGATCTTCAGTGTCGACACCGGCATGTGCTTCAGCCGCGATAGCGACGAGTATCCGGTTCCGAAGTCGTCGATCGCAAGCCGGAGCCCCCGGCCGTGGAGATCCCAGAGGATCTGCTGCGTGCGGTCGGGATCCGTCATGGCCGCGGATTCGGTGATCTCGATTATCACTTGCTCGGGGGGAACGCTCGATTTCTCGAGATAGCCGAGGATCTTCGTAACGAGGTCCGGTTGCCACAGCTGGCGCGGCGAGAGGTTGAACGACATCTCGATTTCCAGCCCGTCGTCGCGCCATGAACGCGCCTGCTTGCACATGTCGTCTATGACCCACTCGCCTATGGCTCCGATTAAGCCGATCTCCTCGGCGAGCGGGATGAACTCACCCGGAGGGATCATTCCCTGTGTCGGGTCCTGCCAGCGAAGCAAAGCTTCGACGCCGACTATCTGAAGGGTCTTCAAGTCGAGGATCGGCTGGTAGTGAAGGACCAGGTGGTCGCCTTCCACAGCCTTTCGAAGGCGCGTTGTGAGGGAAAGCTTGCCGAGAGGATCGCCGACCTCTGTCGAGTACACGACGTAGCCGCCCGGGCCCGCTTTCTTGCTCCGGTACATGGCGGTGTCGGCGTTCTTGAGAAGCGTGCGGCCGTCGTTGGCGTAGGCGGGGAACATGCTCACCCCGATGCTCACGGTCACGTAGACCTCCGTGTCCCGCAAAAGGAACGGGGCCTCCAGCTCCTGCTGGATGCGGGTGATCACGGATTCGGCGACCATCAGCGCGCCCTCGACGTCCTGGCTAGCCCCGCTGGTTTCGATGTCGGCGAGCAGCACCAGGAATTCGTCACCGCCCTGGCGCGCAACGAGATCGGTGTCCCGGGTCGCTTCGCGCAAGCGAATCGCGATCTGCCCGAGCAGCTCGTCGCCGGCCTCGTGTCCCAAGCTGTCGTTCACCAGCTTGAAGTTGTCTATGTCCAGGAAAAGCACGGACGACGCCATGTCGTTTCGCCGGGCGCGGGCCAGCGCCATGTCCAGGAGTTCCTCGAACATCGCACGGTTCGGCAATCCCGTGAGCTCGTCGTGATGCGCCATGAACGCCACCTGTTCCTCGGAGCGCTTGCGCTCGATGCCGGCCGCAAGCACATTGGCTGCGGCCTGCAGGAAGTTGATGTCGTCCGTCGTGAACACGCGTTCTCGCGTGGTGTGGACGCCGATCACCCCGAAGTGGCGTTCCTGCCCCGGAATGGGAACGTCGATCCCCGCGACGACCCGGTGCTCGATCAACAGGGGAGTGGGAGCGAAGCGCTTCTCCTCCGCAAGGTTCTCGATCACCACGGGCTCGTCGACGACCAGCGTGTAGCCGGCGTGCGACTCGCGGCCGGGGTTCAAGGCCGCGAACCCCACAGCGCCCTGGTGCCATCCCATCCCGGCTCGCAGTACGAGCGCGTCTCCGTCGGTCAGTTCCAGGATCTCCGAGTACTCGACATCGAGCAGCGCGGCGATAACCGCCGCGGTCTCGTCGAGCAGCTCGTTCAGGTCTTTACCGGCCAATGCGTGCTGTCCGAGTTGCGCGACGGCGCCCTGCTGTTTGGTTCGCGAGGAAACCGTCGAAATCATGCGGTCGAATTCGCGCGCGACGTTTGCCAGCTCGTCCCTTCCGGTTTCATCGAAGTCGTCCGGAAGCCTCACGGAGAAATCACCCTCGGCGACGGCGCCGGCTGCCTTGCCGAGGTGCCGCACCCGCCGCAACACGAGGAAATAGAACATGGGGAAGAGGACGAGGAACTCGAGGGCGACGGCGGCTACCCCCGCGATCGCGGTCCGCCGGGTCACCGTGGCGATGGCCTCGTCGCGCTGGTCCAGCGAGTAGTAGAAGCCCATCGACACGACGCCGTTGCCGAGCATGTTCGGAACGATCGTCTCGAGGCGCGGCACCCCCTCGATCTCGACGTCTCGCTGGCTAACCGTGTCGACGCTGTATTCCGGCCCTGCCACCTTGAGGTCGAGATCGCTCACGTCCGTGCTTGCCCAGACTCCGGACGGGTGAGTTCGGAACAGCCGGACCCTCTCGAGGGTCGGATGATTGAGGACGAGATCCTGCAGCTCTCCGGTAAGCGTGGCCCGGTCGCCATTCAAGCCGCGATACTCGTTTGCGACCACCCGGCCCAAGCCCTGGGCATCGGTGACGTAGGTCTCGTTCAGCCGCGCCTTGGTTTCGGCGATCTGGTTCAGGCCGAACAGCGCCGCCACAACGACCGTAACCATGACGAGCGGAACCCCGATTTTGGGCGCTACGGAAAGCCGGCGCATTGCGCGCCGAAGCTTTGTAGGCCGACTAGACCCCACGGGTTACAGCAACCCCCTCTATTCCCTTTCAGCCCCTTATCGACTCCGTGAAACCGAACTTGAGACTGGAGGCTCTAGCTGGCTGTGCCCTGATGGTGCCTAAATCCGACCTACCCGATAGACTTTGTGCGTAGCGGCGGGTATCCTGTGCTTGAGGGCCCGCACCATGTGGGTAAGGACGGAATATGGCCGTTTCTCAGGAAGAACACCTTCGAGAGCTCGACAAGGGCTATCGGTTCGATTGGAAGGACTCCAAGCATTCCGTCTTCGAACCCAAGAGGGGCCTGTCCGAGAAGGTCGTCGAGGAGATCTCCGAGCGCAAGAACGAGCCCGACTGGATGCGCAAGTTCCGCCTGAAGGCCCTGAAGCATTTCCGCAACCGGCCGATGCCTTGGTGGGGCGCCGACCTTTCCGACATCGACTTCGAGAACATCTACTACTACATCAAGCCGACCGAGGAGCAGGCCAAGTCCTGGGAGGACCTGCCGGACGACATCCGCGGGACCTGGGACAAGCTCGGCATCCCCGAGGCAGAGAAGAAGTACCTGGGCGGCGTTTCGGCTCAGTACGAGTCCGAGGTCGTCTATCACAAGATCAAGGACGAGCTGGACCAGATGGGCGTGTTGTTCACCGACATGGACTCCGCCCTTCGCGACCACCCCGACATCGTCAAGGAGTACTTCGGGACGATCATTCCCCCGAACGACAACAAGTTCGCGGCGCTTAACTCCGCGGTTTGGTCGGGCGGCTCGTTCATCTACGTCCCTCCGGGCGTACACGTGGACATCCCACTGCAGGCCTACTTCCGCATCAACGCCGAGAACATGGGCCAGTTCGAGCGAACGCTGATCATCGCCGACGAGGGTTCGTACGTGCACTACGTCGAGGGTTGCTCGGCGCCGATCTACACGAGCGACTCGCTCCACTCGGCTGTGGTCGAGATCATCGCCAAGCCGGGATCACGCGTGCGATACACGACCATTCAGAACTGGTCGACGAACGTCTACAACCTGGTGACGAAGCGCGCGGCCGCGTACGAGGACGCCGTCATGGAATGGATCGACGGCAACATCGGCTCGAAGGTGACGATGAAGTACCCGTCGATCTACCTGCTGGGGAAGGGCGCGCGCGGTGAGGTTTTGTCCGTGGCTTACGCCGGCAAGGGAATGCACACCGACGCCGGCGGCAAGGCGATCCACGCGGCGCCGTACACGACCAGCGTGATCAACTCGAAGTCCGTCTCGAAGGACGGCGGGCGCACCGGCTACCGCGGCCTGGTCCGCGTCGAGCCCGAGGCCGAACACGCCAAGTCGACCGTTCGCTGTGACGCGCTGATCCTGGACGAGGACTCGCGTTCCGATACCTACCCGTACATCGAGGTCGAGGAGGACAGCGCCGCGCTCGCTCACGAGGCCAGCGTCTCGAAGATCGGCGAGGACCAGCTCTTCTACCTGATGAGCCGCGGTCTTTCCGAGGCGGAAGCGACCGCGATGATCGTGAACGGCTTCATCGAGCCGATCACCCGCGAGCTTCCGATGGAATACGCGGTCGAGCTGAACCGCCTGGTCGAGCTTCAGATGGAGGGCTCGGTCGGCTAGTCCGGTGGAAACCGCGACTGCCGCCGGGTTCGACAAGGAGACGCTCGCCCGCCTCCCAGACTCCACGCCGTTCGTCTCCGAGTTGAGAACCGATTCCCTGGAAGAGTTCGCCGCGCTTCCGATCCCGTCCCAGGAAACCGAGGAGTGGCGTTACACCGACCTATCCGAATTCGACTTCGGGTTCACGCCTTTCGTGGAAGGGGGTCACGCGTCGAACCTCGACGAGGTTCCGGCCGCGATCTTAGAGGCGGCAGGAGATGTCGGCGACCGGGCGGGACTCAGGATCCAGCACAACTCGACCGAGATGGTTTCCCACCTGGATCCCTCCGCGAAGGAAGACGGCGTGGTCTTCACCGACCTCGACAAGGCCGCGCTGGACTACCCCGATCTGATCCGGGAGAGGCTTCACGCGCTCGTTCCGACTTCGCGGAGCAAGTTCATTGCGTTGCACGGAGCATTCCGCTCGGGCGGAACGTTCCTCTATGTGCCGCGCGGCGTGCAGGTGCGACTGCCGCTGCAGACGTTGACTTATATGGATGCCGAGGGGGCTGCCGTTTTCCCGCATACCTTGATAGTCGCGGAAGAGGATTCGGAGGTGACCTTCATCGACCGCATGGTTTCCCCGCGATTGGAACGAGCGTTGTCGGACACAGTTGTGGAGATCTATGCCGGCCCGGCCTCCCGCGTGCGCTACGTGTCCCTGCAAGACTGGGGCGACGGGGTGCAGCACCTCGCCGTTCAGCGCGCTCGTATCGATCGCGACGCCGAGGTGCGTTCGCTCAGTGTTTCCTTCGGTGCCTCGCTCTCTCGAAGCGAGGCCGAGAGCGTCATGGCGCAGCCCGGCGCCTTCAGCGAGATGCTCGGCCTCTACTTCGCGGACGAAGGACAGCACTACGACCACCGGACGCTGCAGGACCACGAGGCTCCTAACTGCGCCAGCAACATGCTCTACAAAGGAGCGCTGAAGGGCCGGTCGCAAGCCGTTTACTCCGGCTGGGTGCACGTCCGGCCCGACGCGCAAAAGACCAACGCGTTTCAGACGGTGCGAAACATCGTTCTGTCCGACAAGGCCAAGGCCGCTTCGATCCCGAACCTAGAGATCGAGGCTAACGACGTTCGTTGCGGGCACGCGGCGAGCGACGGCCCGGTGGACGAGGACGAGTTGTTCTACTGCCAGAGCAGGGGGATCCCCCTGAAGGAGGCCGAAAGGCTGATCGTCTTCGGTTTCTTCCAGGAGGTCTTGGACAAGGTGACCCTCGAGGAGGTTCGCAGGAGCCTCGAGGACGCGATCGAGGACGAGTTGGCGGGTGAGTGAGCATGTCGTTGCCAAGACAAGCGAAATACCGGTGGGAGAGCCCCGGCGCTTCGTCGTTAACGGGCGCGAGATCTGCGTGGTCAACCTCGGTGATGAGGGGTTTCGCGCAGTCGGGGACATCTGTTCGCATGCTCAGGCCTACCTGCACGAAGGCGAAGTCGATACCGATTTCGAGACCATCGAGTGCCCCCGCCACGGCTCGACCTTCGACCTCAATACCGGGAACCCGAAGACCCTCCCCGCGACGCTTCCCGTTCCGGCGTATACCGTGAAGGTGAAGGGCGACGACGTAGTGATAGAGGTGAACGAATGAGCAACGAGAAGCCCGCGACCCTGGAGATCCAGGGCCTGACGGCCGAGGTCGAAGGCAAGGAGATCCTGAAGGGCATAGACCTCACCGTGAAGCAGGGCGAGGTCCACGCCGTTATGGGGCCGAACGGTTCCGGCAAGTCCACCCTGGCCAACGTCGTCATGGGACGCCCCGGCTATGTGGTCACGGCCGGCGAGGTGAAGTTCGAGGGCGAGAACATTCTCAAGCTCTTGCCGGACCAGCGCGCGCAGCGCGGGCTCTTCCTGGCGTTCCAGTACCCGACCGAGGTGCCCGGAGTATCGGTTACGAACTTCCTTCGGACCGCTTACCAGTCCGTCAAGGGCGAGCAGATGCCGGCGCTGGCGTTCCGCAAGCACATGAAAGCGAAGATGGACGCGCTGGGCGTGGAGGACTCGATGGTCGCCCGTTACGTGAACCAAGGGTTCTCCGGCGGCGAGAAGAAGAAGGTCGAGATCCTTCAGCTCGCGGTTCTGGAGCCCAAGATCGCGATCCTCGACGAGACCGATTCCGGCCTCGACATCGACTCGCTAAAGTCCGTGGCCGAGGGTATCCAAGCGCTGATCGGGCCGGACCTGGGCGTCCTGCTCATCACCCACTACCAGCGGATCCTGAACTACGTCACGCCCGACTTCGTCCACGTGATGATGGACGGGCGGATCGTAAAGGAAGGCGGCAAGGAGCTGGCGCTCGAGCTCGAGGAGAAAGGCTACGAAGGGGTTCGAGCGGAGCTGGGAATCGAGGAGCCCGTCGCCGCGGCATCCAAGAAGGAGTGAGGAGCATGGCCGTCGAGCAACAGCATTTCGCGGGGCTCGAAGTCGAACGCGTCCGCGCCGACTTCCCGATCCTTTCGCGGAGGTTCGACGGCAAGCCGCTTGTGTACCTGGACTCGGCCGCGACCTCGCAGAAGCCGCAGCAGGTGATCGACGCCCTCGATTCCTTCTATAGGGAGCACAACGCGAACGTCCACCGGGGCGTGTACGAACTGGCCGCCGAGGCCACCGAGCTGTACGAGGGCGCTAGGGCAAAGCTTGCCGCATTCGTCGGAGCGCCGGGCCCCGAGGCTATCGTCTTCAATCGCGGAACGACGGAGTCGGTGAACCTGGTCGCGCATTCCTGGGGGCGGAAGTTCCTGAAGGAAGGCGACGAGATCCTGATAACCGAGATGGAGCACCATTCGAATATCATCCCGTGGCAGCTCGCGGCGAGCGCGACCGGCGCCAAACTCGTTTACATACCCGTCACCGACGACGGCCTGCTGGATCTATCGAACCTCGACTCGCTGCTTACGGAAAAGACCAAGATTTTCTCCGTCACTGGGATGTCGAACGTACTCGGCACCCTCAACCCCGTGGCCGAGCTTGTTGAAGCCGCCCACGCGGTCGGGGCGAAGATCCTGATCGACGGCGCTCAGCTGGTGCCGCACGCCACCGTGAACGTGGCGGAGCTGGATTGTGACTTCCTCACGATCTCAGGCCACAAGATGCTCGGTCCTACGGCATCGGGCGGACTCTATGCGAAACCGGAGCTGCTCGAGGAGATGGACCCGTTCCTCGGCGGCGGCGAGATGATCCGCGAGGTCTATCACGACCACGCAACCTGGAACGACATCCCCTGGAAGTTCGAAGCCGGAACAATGAACATCGCGCAAGAGGTGGGCCTGGGTGCGGCCATCGACTACCTGGAAGCACTGGGGATGGATTCGGTTCGCGCCCACGAGGAATCGGTTACGGCGTACGCCTTGGAAAGACTGCAGGCCGCCGGTGCCCGGATCATCGGACCCGTCGACCCGGCCGTTCGCGGTGGCGCCGTCTCGTTCGCATACAAAGACGTGCACCCGCACGACCTAGCCGAGGTCCTGAACGCCGAGGGCGTGTCGGTTCGCGCCGGCCATCATTGCGCGCAGATCCTTATGCGCCGGTTCGACGTGCCGGCCACGACGCGGGCGTCGTTCTATCTCTACAACACGACCGACGAGGTGGACACGCTCGTCGAGGCCCTGGCCAAGGCCGAAGACGTCTTCGGATAGACTGCGCCGAAAAAGGGGAGGGAAGTGGCACTCGACGATCTATATAAGGAAGTGATCCTCGATCACTATAAGAACCCGCGGAACAAGAAAGAGCTTCCCGGGGCCGAGCTGACCTGCTCGCGTAACAACCCACTCTGTGGTGACGAAATTACCGTGCACGCGCACCTCGAAGACGGGAAGATCACCGAAGTGACTTTCGAGGGCCAGGGATGTTCCATCTCCCAGGCGTCGGCCTCGATGATGACTGAGTCCATAAAGGGGAAGGACGAGGCCGGAGCGAAGGGTCTGACCAGGGACTTCCGCGGCATGATGGCCGGCGAGGTCGAGCCCGACGAGGAGGAGTTCGGGGAACTGCTGGCACTCAAGGGCGTTGTTAAGTACCCGATCCGCGTGAAGTGCGCCGTCCTTGCCTGGGACGTCCTGCAGGAGGCGCTCGACGGCGCCGGGCAGGCGGCCGGCGCGGCTCCCCACTCGGCCTAGCCCGGGTTCTCTCGTGTTCCTGCGGGAGAACGACGTGGGACGGAGGATCGCCCCCCATCTGGGACGCGGCCAGACGCTCCTGGACCTGGGAGCCGGAACCGGCTACATGAGCCGGTGGCTCAAGGAGAACACGGGTGTCGTTCCAACACTTACCGATCTGGTCAAGTACAGGAATCTCGAGAAGACCTTGCCTTTCATCACACAACGAGATCCATTGAGGGTCCCGGTCGCGGACGATTCGTTCGACGTAGTGATGTTGCTCTTCGTGTTCCATCATATGGACGAATGGACGGACCAGGAGGTTTTGCTCGACGAGGCGATCCGGATCGCTCGACGGCGGCTGATCATCCTGGAGGACACCCCGGAGTCCCGCGTTGATCTGTACTTCAACATGTTCTGGGACCGCGTGCTGAACTGGCGCCATGGCGTGCCCACGCCGTTCACCTTTCGAAGCACCGACAAGTGGCTCAAGCTCTTCAAATCCCGCGATCTCTCGATCGTATATTCGGATACCTACCGTGCGATGTGGCCGACCTTGAAGACCTACCACAACAGCCTTTTCGTCTTGGATCTGTGAACCCGTGAAAATCACGCTCTCGGACGACGGCCGCGACTTCGTGCGCCGCGACTGGAGTAAGTTGGTGGAAGCAGACCCGTCGGGAACCTTCTTCCACACACCCGGATACCTGAAGCTCTACTGGGAGGAGTTCGGGGGCGACGGCAAGCTCCTCTTGTCTTTCGCCGAACAATCCAACTCTATCGTGGGCGCCGCTGCGTTCGAGCGGGCGGGATCCACTCTGAGGTTCCTGGGCGGGACCGAGGTCACGGACTACATGGGACCGGTCGCGTCGCCGGACGAACGCGACGCCGTGGCCAAGGAGCTGCTGGCAACGCTGGCGTCTCGTGACGACTGGGCGCTGGCCGATCTTCGCGGGATGCCGGAAGAGTCGCCGTGGCTGCGCTCGTTGCAGGAAGCGGCTGTGGCGCAAGGTCTTTGGGCTCAAGTCGAGGACATCGACGTCGCGCCGCGCATCGATCTGCCCGGTTCGTTCGACGAATACCTAGAGGGGTTGCCGGCCAAGCTCCGCCACGAGCTGCGGCGGAAGGAACGGAAGCTGGCGAGCGACGCCGGCGGCTATCGGGTCGTGTATTCGAATGAAGTGACTCTGGCCACCGACCTCAACCTGTTCGTCCAATTGCACCTCTCGAGCGAGGGGCCGAAGGGGAAGTTCATGCAGCCGGGGATGGAGATCTTCTTCCGGCGCCTGGGCGAGGCGTTCTTGCCCGACGACGTGTTTCGGCTGGCGTTCATCGAGTCGAAGGGTCGCCGAATCGCCGGTGCCATTGGGTTCCAGTTCCGTGGGACGTTCTATCTGTACAACTCCGCATACGACCACAGCTGGCGTGCGCTCTCGCCGGGAATGGTCTTGGTGGGAGAGTTGATCAAAGAAGCGATCGACGGGCGCTGCCGGGTATTCGACATGCTCAAGGGGGATTTGAGCTACAAGTACCGTTTCGGCGCGCAGCCTCGAAAGCTGATGCGCCTTCAGATTTCGCGCCGAGTCTAGGAAGGCCTTACCGACCCATCGATCCGCGGGCGCCTTTCCGGCATGTCCAGCCAGGGCCTTACATGCTCGAGTGCGGCTCCCGCACGAAAGACCGTCTCGTCGTCGTACGGGCGTCCGATGAGTTGGACCCCGGTCGGGATTCCGTTGTCGGCCATCCCGGCCGGCACGGCAAGGACCGGACATGCGCTGAAGATGTTGAACGGGTGGACCATGAGGTATCCCCAATCGCCTGCAGGGGTCTGGACTCCCCCGATCTCCAAGGTGCGGTCGACATAGCTTTCCCCTGCGACCAGCCCGCGGGTCGTGACGGTCGGACAGATCAAGATGTCGAACCTTTCGAAGAGCTTGCCTACGGGTTCCCAGAGCGCGGCTTCCATCTCCAGCCCGTCGTAGAAGCTCGATTCCTCCACTAATCGAATGCAGTCCTCGACGAAGTCGATCGTGTAGTCGCACAGGAGTTCGCGGTGCTTGGCCAAATCCGCGGCCATCGGCTCCGCCCAGATCGAGGCCCAGTGGATCATCGCTGCGCGGTCTGCTTCCGCGCCTTTCCAAGGACATTCGACCTCTTCCACCTCCGCGCCGGCTTCCGCCAGCGAGCCGGCAGCCGCTCTGGCTTCTCGTTCCACGTCCGCGTCTATGGGACGGTCGGCCGGGTGGAGGAACAGTCCGATCTTCAGCCTCGACGCGTTCCCTTCGAATTGGGACGGCAGCTCGATGGCCGGAAGCGATACGGCGTCGCGGGGATGGCGTCCGCAGATCGCATTGAGGAAAAGGGCCGCATCGGCCACCGTCCGGGCCATCGGGCCGTCGTGACGGTACGCGTCAAGGTTGTAAGGGGGGTCTACGGGAACTCGCCCGCGTGGCGGTTTGTACCCGACGATTCCGCAGAATGCGGCCGGCGTCCGGATAGATCCGCCGATGTCCGAACCGCTGGCCAGGGCGGAAATCCCCGCGGCGAGGGAGGCGGCGGATCCGCCGGAGGAACCCCCCACTGCCCATTCGAGATTCCACGGGTTGCGTGTTACTCCCCACAGACGCGACTGGGTGAAGTCCGCGATGGAGAACTCGGGAGTGGTCGTTCGCGCGTGGACGATCCCCCCGGCTCCGAAGATCCGCTCGGCGATCGGCGCCGTGTGGGTGGCGACGTTGTCCTTATAGATGAGCGACCCCCATTGAGCGCTCCAGCCATCGACCGCCACCTTCTCTTTGAGGGCAACCGGCAGGCCTTCAATAGATCGGATCTCCGCCGATGGATGCGCGTACCGATTCTCGGCCTCGCGGGCTTGTTCAATTGCTCGATCGAAACGCGTCTCTGTGAACGCGTTGATCGCCGGCTCGACGGCTTCGGTTCTTTCGATCACGGCCCGCATCAACTCGACGGGCGAAAGCTCGCGCGAGCGAAACATCCGTAGGGCCTCGGAAGCGGGGAGATAAGCCAGTTCTTCCATAGTCACCTTTAGGAGAACCGAACTACAGCCAGGGTTTGAGGTTCTCGAGGATGTCGAAGGCGATCCACTCCTCGCCTCCGATAACGATGTCGCCGTTGTCCAAGAAGTAGTCGGCCGAGACTTTCTGCTCCGCCACCATGGCGAACGAGTGAGCGTTCCCGTCGATTACCACGTCGGGAGGCTTCGTTTCTGCGGGCTCCACGTCCGGCGTAAGCGATTGGTGCCAGGTGCCGCCGCCCGCCGCCACCAGAGCCAGCTTCACGCTCTTTCCCGAGTAGGAGCGTCCCGTGCCGGCCAGGATCTGGGGCAGGATCCTTATCGATAGGTCGTTGACCGCATAGATGGGCCAGTGCTCGATCCTCGGCGCAAGGTCGACGCCCGCTCGGATGTCCTCGCCGTGGCTCCACCACTCGGCCATCTCGGATTGCACGAAGTCGGCGATCGTCCAGTCGTCGCCGAACCACTTCACGGTGCGGGACCGCCATTCCTCTTCGGGAACCTTCGCTGCCTGGACCATGAACTTGTCGGCGGCCCGGCCCCATTCCATCGCGATCTCGCGGAACGGAAGCTCTCTCCTGCGATCCACGGCCCAGTTGTTGTACGTGTCGTCCTCGATGGAACCGCCGCCGTTTACGAATTCGTCGAACTCGGGAGTTGCCTCTTTGGCGAGAAGAGCCGAGGCTATGCCCTCGTCGGAAGCCAGATGCGCAAGGACGTCCCGGTTCCGCCATCCCTCGCAAGGGCTCGGATCTTCCCAGCGCGCCGGGTTCGCGTACTGGACCGTACGGCCGAGGGCCTCGCGCTCGAATCGAGCCTCTCCGAGAAGGGTCTCGCGGTCGAAGGGTGCAGCGGCCATCGCGGCGGGATTGTACCCTCAGCGCCGTGCGCGTTCTCGTTGCCCCCGACAAGTTCAAAGGGACCCTCTCGGCCGAAGAGGCCGCTCGGGCGATCGCGGCGGGATGGATGCGAGCGCGGCCCGGCGACGAGATCGAGCAAGTCCCGATGGCCGATGGGGGAGAGGGAACCCTGGAAGCCCTTGTGGCCGCCTTGGGGGGCGAGCGCAAGACCGCTCGTGTGTCCGGCCCACTCGGGGATCCGGTAGACGCCGAGTACGGCATCGTTCCTTCTGACGGCGTATCAACCGCCGTGGTCGAGATGACGCGCGCGTCCGGGCTCGCGCTCGTTCCCGAGCGGCGCAGGAATCCCCTTCGCGCTTCCACGCGTGGGACGGGCGAGCTGATTCTCGCGGCCGCCGAACACGGGCCCTCCTCTTTCATCGTGTGCATAGGCGGCAGTGCCACCAACGACGGCGGTGCGGGGATGGCCCAGGCGATAGGGGCGCGGCTGCTCGATGCCGAGGGCGCGGAGATCGGCCCCGGCGGAGAGGAGCTCCTTCGGCTCGCGCACATCGACGTCTCTTCGGTCGATCCGCGCATCCGGGGCGCATCCTTCCTAGTGGCCTGTGACGTCGACAACCCGTTGGTCGGGCCGAACGGGGCATCGGCCGTGTACGGACCGCAGAAGGGCGCTTCGCCGAACGATGTCGTGCTGTTGGATCGCGCACTAGGCCATTACGCCGCAGTGCTCCATCAGGACATCGGGATCGACATCCGGGAGACGCCGGGCGCGGGTGCCGCCGGTGGTTTGGGTGGCGGTCTGATCGCTTTCGCCGGTGCCCGGCTTCGCCCGGGAATCGAAGTCGTGATGGAAGCGGTCGGTTTCCAGGAACGCATCGCGGGATTGGACCTGGTAATAACCGGCGAAGGCTCCTTCGACGCGCAGTCGCTCAGGGGCAAGACCGCGATGGGCGTGGTCGAGGCCACCCGTCGGGCGGGGATCGCCGTGGCCGTCCTCGCCGGCCGCGCGGAGGTGCAGCCTGACGACCTCGAACTCCTCTCTATGGCCGAACGCTTCGGGCTGGACCGGGCGATGGAGGACGCCCGGGCCGCCCTGGAGGAGCTGGCCGCGGAGGCTGGGGCCTCTCGCGAGGCCCCCTGAAACTGCACTCGCAGGATCGGATTCCTGCCTGAACCCGGGTAGAATGTAGGCATGCAGGCACCTGAGAAGACCACCCAGAAGATGATCGCCCTCACCGAGTCGGCTGCCGGCAAGGTGAAGGAACTGCTCCAACAGGAGGGCCGCGAGGACATCGCTCTTCGGGTGGCGGTGCAACCGGGCGGCTGCTCGGGCCTTCGTTACGCCATGTACCTGGACGACCAGGTGACCGAGAAGGACGTAACGATCGAGCAGTTCGGAGTGAAGCTCGTCGTCGACAAGATGAGCGCTCCTTATGTATCCGAGGCCAAGATCGACTTCGTCGACAGCCTCGAGGCGTCCGGCTTCACGATCGACAACCCGGTCGCCACCGGCACCTGCGCCTGCGGGCACTCGTTCCACTAAGCGCCTCAACTCGACCCTCCTCTTGTGACCGAAGGTCATTTCGCCATTCTCAAAGGTACGATTGATGCCTATGACCAACGACGTTAAGGCTCGCCTGGAAGAGCTTCTGGCTCAGCGCATCTTGGTCATCGACGGCGCGATGGCCACCGAGATTCAGGCGCGTGAGCTTTCCGAGGAGGACTTCCGCGGCGAGCGTTTCAAGGACCATACGAAGGAGCTTCGCGGGGACAACGACTTACTGAACCTCACACGTCCGGATGTCATCGAGGAGATCCACCGCTCCTACGCGGAGGCCGGCGCAGACATCATCGAGACGAACACCTTCAACTCGACCGCGGTGTCGCAAGCCGATTACCAGCTGGAAGGCGCGGTCTACGACATGGCGAAGGCCGGAGCCGAACTGGCAAAGAAGGTGGCGTCGGAGTACCCGGACAAGTTCGCCGCCGGGGCGATCGGACCTACCAGCTCCACTCTTTCGATCTCCCCGGATGTGAACGACCCGAGCTTCCGAACCACGACCTTCGATGCGGTGGCCGAGGCCTACGCTGAACAGATCCGTGCGCTGGTGGACGGCGGAATCGACCTGCTTTTGATCGAGACGATCTTCGACACCCTGAACGCGAAGGCCGCGATCGCGGCGGTCAAGGATGTTGCACCGGACCTTCCTTTGATGATCAGCGTGACGATCACAGATCGCAGCGGCCGCACGCTCTCCGGTCAGACGATCGAGGCCTTCTGGTACTCGGTCGAGCATGCGGACGCCTTCAGCGTCGGCGTGAACTGCGCGCTCGGCGCGGAGGAGATGCGCCCCTACCTGGAGGCCCTTTCCAAGGTCGCTCCCGTGTACACCACCTGTTATCCGAACGCGGGGCTGCCGAACGCCTTCGGCGGCTACGACGAGACGCCCGAGCACACGAGCGGCCTGCTTCGCGAATTCGCCGAGAGCGGACTCGCGAACATGCTCGGCGGGTGTTGCGGAACGACTCCCGAAACCATCCGAATGATCCGCGAATCGGTGGAGGGCGTCCCTGCGCGCGAGATTCCTGATTCCGGCAGGGAGTATCCGGAGTACAGCGGGCTCGAGCCGTTCGTCATCCGCCCCGACACCGGCTTCGTCGTGATCGGCGAGCGCCAGAACGTGACGGGGTCTTCGGTGTTCAAGGGCCTGGTCGAGTCGGGCGACTGGCAGGCGGCCGTCGAGGTCGCGATGCAACAGGTTCGTAACGGCGCCAACATGATCGATGTAAACATGGACGCCGACTTGCTCGACGGCGAAGAGGCGATGACGACGTTCCTGAACTACATCGCCACCGAACCCGAGATAGCGAAGGTCCCGGTGATGATCGACTCCTCGCGCTTCGAGGTGATCGAGGCCGGGCTGAAGTGCGTACAGGGCAAGGGCGTAGTGAACTCGATCTCGCTGAAGGAAGGCGAGGAGAAGTTCCTCGAGGTCGCGCGCAGGATCAAGCGTTACGGCGCGGGCGTCGTGGTGATGGCGTTCGACGAAGAGGGCCAGGCCGCCACCGTCGATCGAAAGGTCGAGATCAGCGAACGCGCCTACAAGCTCCTGACCGAGAATGCGGGTTACGCGCCGGGCGACATCATCTTCGACCCAAATATCCTGGCGACCGCGACCGGCATCGAGGAACACAACGAGTACGCGAAGGCGTTCATCGAGGCTGCGCGCGAAATCAAAAAGCGCTGCCCGGGGTCGAAGGTCTCAGGCGGCGTGTCGAACCTTTCGTTCTCGTTCCGTGGCAACGACCCGATACGTCAGGCGATCCACTCAGCGTTCCTTTATCACGCGATCCAAGCCGGTCTCGACATGGCGATCCTTAACGCGGGCCAGATCATGGTCTACGACGACATCCCGCCCGATCTGCTCGAGCGCGTCGAGGACATCATCTTCAACCGCCGTGAGGACGCGACCGAGCGGATGGTCGAGTTCGGCGAGTCGTTCAAGGGCGAGGGCGTGAAGAAGCAGCTGGACCTCTCCTGGCGCGAGTTGCCCGTGGAGGAGCGCCTGAGTCACGCGCTGGTCCACGGAATCGTCGATTACATCGAGGAGGACAGCGAGGAGGCGCGCCGGAGCTACGAGCGCCCGCTCGACGTGATCGAGGGGCCGCTCATGAAGGGCATGCAGATCGTGGGCGACCTTTTCGGCGCCGGGAAGATGTTCCTGCCTCAGGTCGTGAAGAGCGCGCGGGCGATGAAGAAGGCCGTGGCCTATCTCGAACCGTACATGGAGGAGGAGAAGGTGCGGCTCGGCACTGTCGGCGAACCACAGGGGCGCGTCGTGCTGTGCACGGTGAAGGGCGACGTGCACGACATCGGCAAGAGCATCGTAGGGGTCGTCCTCGGCTGCAACAACTATGAGGTGATCGACCTGGGCGTGATGGTGCCGGCCGACGTCCTGCTGGACACCGCGCTCGAGGAGAAGGTCGACATCGTCGGATGTTCCGGGCTTATCACGCCGTCGCTGACGGAGATGGTTGGCGTCGCGAAGGAGATGAAACGGCGCGAGCTGAGCCTTCCGCTTTTGATCGGGGGGGCCACGACTTCCCGCCAGCACACGGCGGTGAGGATCGCGCCCGAGTACGAACAGCCCGTGGTTCACGTGGTCGACGCGTCGCGAGTGGTGGGTGTCGTTTCCGACCTGCTCGACGGCGACCGTAAGAAGAAACTCGACGAGGACAACCGCAAGGATCAGGAACGATTGCGGCTGCTGCACGCTGAGAAGGAGAAGACGCCGCTGTTGCCGTACCGCAAAGCGCTCGAGAATCGAACGCGGATCGAGTGGCGCGCGGGGGACCTCCCGGAGCCTCCGTTCGCCGGGGTGAAGAGCGTCGAGCCGGAGCTTTCCACTCTTCGCGAATACATCGACTGGACCTTCTTCTTCACGGCTTGGGAGCTGAAGGGGCGTTACCCGCAGATCCTCGATCACCCCGACCACGGCGCGGCCGCGCGGGAGCTGTTCGAGAACGGGAACGAGCTGCTGGATCAGATCATCGCGGCGGGTTCACTCGAGGCGAAGGGTGTGTACGGGTTCTGGCCGGCTCAGGCCGACGGCGACGACATCGTTCTGGAGAACGGTGAGGTCTTCCGGATGCTTCGCCAGCAGACGCAGCACGACGACGACCGTCCGAACCGTTCGCTGGCCGATTTCATCGCACCGGCGGACTCGGGGTTGAGCGATCACCTAGGAGCGTTCGCGGTGACGGCGGGGATCGGCGTAGAGGATCTCGCAAAGAGATACGAGGCCGACCTGGACGACTACAACGCGATCATGGTTAAGGCGCTCGCCGACCGCCTTGCCGAGGCGTTCGCCGAGTACCTGCACCAACAGGTGCGCCTGGCGTGGTACGTGCCCGACGAGGAACTCTCAAAGGAAGAACTGATCAAGGAGAGATTCCGCGGGATCCGTCCCGCATACGGCTACCCGGCATGTCCCGACCACACGGAGAAAGAAACGCTATTCGAACTGCTGGGGGCGAGAGATGTCGGACTGGAATTGACCTCCGGCTACGCGATGCTCCCGACGGCTGCTGTTGCCGGCCTGTATCTGGCTCATCCCGAATCGCGATTCTTCAACGTCGGCCGTATCGGCAAGGATCAGATCGAAGACTACGCGCGCCGCAAGGGCCAGTCCGTGACGGAAACCGAACGCTGGCTCAGGCCCAACCTGGCTTACGAACCGGACTAGCTACTTCTGGCGCCGATGGCGCTCTTTATGAGCTCGACGAACTGCTCGATCCGTTGCTTTCGTTTTTGCTCGGTGTCGCCGCGCTTGTGAAACAGGCCGGGGTCGAGCTCATCGGTAAGCAATGCGTCCTGGAATCGTTCCGTTAGCCAGTCAAGCATGGAGACGATCATCTCGCGGTCCACATCCGAACGGACTTCGTTTCTTTCGATACCGAAGTCCACGAACGCCCCCGTTCCGTAAGGATCCTTGGCCAGGAAGCGGTTGATCTCGCGCTTCAGACTTAGATCGGTGCCGTAGTTTCCGATTAGCGCGATTCGATACGGTATCCAGTCCTCCCGGATCATGTGCTCGGTCTTCTCGAGCCAGTATCGAAGGGTGTGGAAGAAGCCCTTCTTCTTGGTGGCTTCCGGCGCATCGAGCCACGCGGGAAGTGTCGACACGGCCTTCTGGTAGGCCTCGAAGAAGAGACCTTCCTTACTCCCGAAGTATTGGAAGAACGAACCTTTGGCGACGCCGAGTTCCGAGGCCATGTCGTCGACCTTGGCGCCCTGGTAGCCGTACTCGGCGAAGAACCGCACTGCGGTGTCGACCATCTGCTGTCGCTTCGCCTCGGTTCGGATCGTGCTCATCGTAACCTCGAGTCAGTTCGGCAGTCCTGCCGCTTTCTGTGGCCTGAGATGCGGCTTTGTGCTACAACTGCCACGAACAACGGAGAATCCTGACCAGGGGTCACGATACATGATGAGAGCCTCGCGGCGCAACCGGGCGGTCGGAGAATGAAGGACCGCTACCAGGTCGTGGTGATCGGCGGGGGAATCGTCGGCACCAGCGTCGCCTATCACCTCACGCTGCGCGGCCTGACGGATGTCGCCGTGATCGAACGCGATCAGCTAACCGCGGGCTCGACTTGGCATGCGGCCGGCGGTTTCCATGCGATCAACGCGGACACCAGGATCGCGGCGCTGCAGAGGTACACGATCGAGCTTTACCCCCAGGTCGAGAAAGAGAGCGGCCGAAGCGTTGGTCTGAAGATGTCGGGAGGCGTGGAACTCGCCGGCACTCCGGAACGTTGGCAATACCTGAAGTCGGAGCTGGCGTGGCTGCGAACTATGGATGCCGAGGCCTACCTGCTGTCGCCAGAAGAGGCGGCAGAGATGGTTCCGATCATCGACCCGACCGGCCTCGAGGGAGCGCTATTCGATCCAGACGAAGGGAACCTTGATCCAAACGGCGCGACGTACGCGTACGCCGAAGCGGCAACCAAGCGCGGCGCAGAGGTCATCCAGCAAAACAGGGTGCTTGCGCTGACGCAGCTTCCGCGTGGGGAGTGGCAGCTGGAGACCGAGAAGGGAAGGATCACCGCGGAGCACATCGTGAACGCGGGAGGCCTATGGGCGCGAAGGGTCGGCCGGATGGTCGGCGTCGATCACCCGCTCACGCCTATGGTCCACCACTACCTCGTGACGGACGACGTGCCGGAGGTCGCTGCGATCGACGGGATGATGGCCGCCGTCACCGACCTGGAGGGGTTCACCTACCTCCAGCGCGAGGGCAACGGCGTGTTGCTCGGCGTGTACGAGACCAACCCTCGTCACTGGATGATGGAGGGCGCCGATTGGGACTTCGGGATGGAACTCTTCCCGGAGGAGATCGATCGGATCATGCCGGAGCTGTCGATCGGCTTCAAGCGCTTCCCGGCTCTTCAAGATGTCGGGATAAAGCGGTGGGTGAACGGCGCGTTCACCTTTACCCCCGACGGTAATCCGTTGGTCGGACCCGTCGACGGAATTCCGAACTACTGGGCCGCGTGCGGATGCATGTCGGGGTTCTCGCAATGCGCGGGGATCGGGCTTGCCGTCGCGAACTGGATCGTCGACGGCGACCCGGCCTACGACGTTTTCGGCATGGATGTTACGCGGTTCGGTTCGTACGCCTCGAACGACACTTACCTGCGCGAGACGACCGCGCAGTTCTATGCGCGGCGTTTCGTCATGGCCTTTCCGAACGAGGAACTTCCCGCAGGGCGGCCTCTGAAGACGACTCCGTGCTACGACGAGTTCCGCGATGCCGGAGGGCAGTTCACCGTTAACTGGGGACTGGAAGTCCCCCTGTATTTCGCCCCGGCGCCGGACTTCGAGGAGAACTGGACCCTCGGACGATCGAACGCGGAGCCGATCGTAGCGAAGGAGGTCGAAGCGGTGCGTTCGGCGGCCGGCGCCTATGAGATCGCGCAGTACGCGCGCTACGAAGTCACGGGACCGGGGGCCGAGGCGTGGCTCGACCACCTGCTTGCATCCCGTATCCCGGAGGCCGGGCGCATAAGACTGGCACCGATGCTCGGGCCGGCGGGGAGGCTGATGGGCGACCTATCCGTTGCGAAGCTGGCCGAGGACCGATTCTGGCTGACCGGCTCGTACTACTTGCAGGACTGGCACATGCGTTGGTTCCATCAGCACCTTCCACCGGGCGGCGTCGAGCTGCGGAACATCACGGACGAGTGGATGGGGTTTTCTATCTCGGGTCCGGCGTCGCGCGAGATCCTCGAGCGGCTCACGGCGGACGACGTCTCGAATGAAGCATTTCCGTTCATGGGAGTCCGCGAGATGGACGTCGGAATCGCCGGGGCCGTCGTCGGCAGGATCTCACTGACGGGCGAGCTCGGATACGAGATCGTCGTCCCGTCGGGCGAACAACGGACGCTTCTGCAGCAGCTGCGCGACAGGGGTGAGCACCGCGGGTTACGGCTCATCGGCGACCGGGCGGTCGACAGCCTTCGCCTCGAGAAAGGCTACGGGATCTGGTCCGCCGAGTTCCGCCAGGACTACACGCCCGGGATGTCCTACCTGAAGCGTTATGTCGCGTTCGACAAAGGCGAGTTCATCGGACGGGAGGCTGCCGAACGCGAGCGTGGCGCGGGATCAGACCAAACGCTCGTCGTCCTCGATGTCGATGCCGGGGATGCGGACGCGGCACAAGACGACGGGGTGTGGATCGGGGAACAGCGCGTCGGGTTCGTGACTTCGGGTGCGTACGGCCACCACGTGGGAAAGAGTCTTGCACTTGCATATCTGGATCGAGATGTTGCGGCGAAAGACCCCGAGCTGACCGTTTTCGTGGTGGGCGAACCACGAAGTGCGCGGGTGCTCCCGGAGCCGCCCTACGACCCGGCGGGCGCGAGGCTGCGGGAACTGCCGGCGCCGACGGGATAGAGGGGCCGTGCAAGCAGAGGCGTCGAGAGTCGAGGTTCCCGACCAACGGACGCTCGAGAAGAGCCTGCCGCGCGACCACTACGTGTCGGAGGAACACTTCACCGTCGAGAAGGAGCGAATCTTCGCCCACGAATGGTTCTGCGTCGCTCGGGAAGAGGAGGTCCCGAACCCACGGGACTATCTCGTTCTCGATGTTGCCGGCGAGAGCATCCTGATCACCCGCACGAAAACGGGGGAGCTTCGCGCGTTCTACAACGTGTGCAGGCACCGCGGCTCGCAACTGAAGTGGGATAAACCGGCGCGTTGCGGCGGCGAGGGCTCCGTCAGCGTACGCCCGTCCGGCTCAACGGAAGGAAACTGGATCCGCTGCCCGTATCACGCGTGGACCTACGGCCTGGAGGGGGACCTGCGCGGCGCGCCGTTCCTACCGGGGGCGCTGAACAAGGCCGATTTCTCCCTCTATGCGGTCGGCGCCGAGACCTGGGGGGGATTCGTCTTCCTCAACCTGACTCCGAAGCAGGCGCCCGCTCTCCACGACCAACTCGGTCCGATCCCGGAACGCGTCGAAAGGTATCCGCTTACAGAACTTCGCTCCGGTGCCCGCATGGTCTACAAGATTCGGGCGAACTGGAAGGTGATCCTCGAGAACTACAACGAGTGCTACCACTGCGGGACCGTGCATCCCGAGCTTTGCGAGCTCGTTCCTGCCTTCGCCGAAGGAGGCGGCGCAAACCTCGATTGGGATGAAGGCGTTCCTCATCGTGAAGGCGCCTTCACCTTCACTTTCACCGGCACGAGCGACCGCGCGCCCTTCCCCGGACTGACCGAGGAGGAGCGAACACGCCACAAGGGCGAGCTTTCGTATCCGAACCTCATGCTGAGTCTGTCCGCGGACCACGTCGCCGCATTCACCCTGTGGCCCGACGGAGCGAACGACACGACGATCGTCTGTGACTGGCTGTTCCACCCCAGCGAGATTGAAAAGTCTTCGTTCGATCCATCCGATGCGGTCGAGTTCTGGGACATGGTCAACCGCCAGGACTGGCGCATCTGCGAATCGGTTCAGCGGGGCATGGAGTCCAGGGCTTTCGAGACCGGTTACCTGGCTCCGATGGAGGACGTCAACCGCGACATCCGCCGTTATCTGGACGAGAAGCTCGGGAAGCGCTAGTCGGCCTCGTCGCCCTTCGGCGCGAGCTCGATCAGATTTTCGATCTCCGAAAGGGTCTCGTCGTCGAGGACTAAGTCTGCCGCGCCGGCGTCCTCCCGGATGTGGTCGGCGTTGCGTGTCCCCGCGATCGGTGAGGTCACGCCGGGTTGCGCCAAATTCCATGCCAAAGCGAGCTGCGACATCGTCGCTCCCGTGCGCGCGGCGATCGCGCGCAATCCCTTCGCAACAGAGAGGCTCTGCTCGATCCTTCCTGGGGCGAAGAACTGGTCGTACAGCTCGGATTCCCAAAGCGTCCCGTTACGCCAGTCGTTTCGAGCGAACTTCGTCTCCGCCGTTATCGCGCCGCTCAGCAGGCCGCACCCCAGCGGGCTGTAGGGCACAACTCCGATGCCGCGCTCCCCGCACCACCGGATCAGGTCGCGGTTCTTAGGATGGAGCAACGAGAAGTGCGGTTGGCTCGAATCCACGTGCCGGATCCGCTCGCAGCTCTCGATCAGGCGCCTGCCGAAGTTCGACACTCCGATCGAACGAACGACGCCCCGGTCGGCAAGCTCCGCCATCGCGGTCCAGGTTTCCTCGATCGGGACGCCGGCGTCGGGCCAGTGGAGCTGGTACAGGTCGATGTAGTCGGTTCGTAGCCGGTGAAGGCTGCCCTCGACGGCTCGCCTTACGTCTTTGGCGCGGAACCCGGTGCCGTCGCCCCTCGGCGCAACCTTCGTCGCGATCAACATCTCACTCCGGCGCCGATCGAGCGCGCGTCCGACGAGCTTCTCGGACGCTCCTCCGCCGTAGATCTCGGCCGTGTCGATCCAGTTGACGCCGGCGTCGATCGCGGCATGGATGGCCGAGATGACCTCCTCGTCGGGCGGGTTCTTCCCCCAGCCCTTTCCGCCCGCCTCCCAGGCCCCGAAGCCGATTACCGAGACCTCTGGACCGCTCGATCCGAGCCGAAGCATCCGCATACGCCCAAATCTAGCGGTTCCAAAGTTCTTACCTCTATCAGCCGATACCATGGAAGTGAAACGCCTATGACGAAAACAGTAGAAGAGAAACAAGACGTAGTAGTCCGATTTGCGGGCGACTCCGGCGACGGAATCCAACTGACGGGAGAGCGGTTCACGAACGCGACCGCGATCACCGGAAACGACCTGGCGACGCTCCCCGACTTTCCGGCCGAGATCCGTGCCCCGGCCGGGACCCTCGCGGGGGTTTCCGCCTTTCAGATCCACTTCGCCTCCGAGGACATCACTACCCCGGGGGACCACCCGAACGTCCTCGTGGCCCTAAATCCTGCCGCCCTCAAAGTCAACCTGCCGTTCCTTCGCAAGGGCGGGATCGTGATCGTGAACGAGGACTCCTTCTTGGAGCGCAACCTCGAGAAGGCCGGCTACAAGACCAACCCACTCGACGACGGAACGCTCGAGCCCTACCGCGTCTACCGCGTGCCGATGACGACTATCACCCTGCGAGCGACTGAGCCACTGGGCGTATCCAAGAAGGATGCCGAGCGGGCGAAGAACATGTTCGCGCTGGGACTGGTTTCGTGGATGTTCGGTCGTCCGACGGAGGTAACCATAAAGTGGATCGAGAGCAAATTCGCATCGGACCCGACGATCAGAGACGCGAACGTCGCGGCTTTCAAGGCGGGCTACAACTTCGGCGAGACGACCGAGCTATTCGCTCAGTCGTACACGGTTCCGGCGGCGCCGGCAAAACCCGGTCTGTATCGAAACATAGCGGGGGACGTCGCGACGGCCTGGGGCCTGATCGCCGCCAGCGTGAAGAGCGGCCTCCCTCTCTTCTACGCGAGCTACCCGATCACGCCGGCGTCCGAGCTGCTGCACGAGCTTGCGAAGAGGAAGAACTTCGGTGTTCGCACCGTCCAGGCAGAAGACGAGATAGCTGCGGCGAACATGTCGCTCGGCGCTTCCTTCGGCGGCTACCTGGGCGTAACCGGCTCGAGCGGACCGGGCATGGATCTGAAGTCGGAGACCATCGGCCTTGCCGTTGCGCTTGAGCTGCCTCTCTTGATCGTGGACGTGCAGCGAGCCGGGCCGTCGACGGGAATGCCGACGAAAACCGAGCAATCGGATCTTCTTATGGCGATGTACGGCCGCCACGGCGAGTCTCCGCTCCCGATAGTTGCGGCGTACTCCCCGGCGAAATGCTTCGACGCGGCGTTCGAAGCGGCACGCATCGCGATCAAGTACCGCACCCCCGTCATCTTGCTGACCGACACCTTCCTAGCGAACTCCTCGGAGCCCTGGCTGTTGCCCGACACCGACGCGCTTCCAAAGATCGACCCGAAGTTCGTCGGAGGGCTCCGGGAAGGTGAGATCTTCCAACCCTATGTCCGCGACGAGAACTTGGCGCGTGTGTGGGCTCTTCCCGGCACCGTCGGCATGGAGCATCGAATCGGCGGGCTCGAGAAGGAGGACGTAACAGGGGACATCAGTTACGACCCGGTGAACCACGAGCGCATGACCCACCTGCGTGCCGAGCGCATCGAGAGGATCGCATCGGACATCCCGGCTCTCGAAGTGGATCACGACGACGGCGCCGAAGTACTCGTCCTCGGGTGGGGATCCACCCACGGCACGATCCGCGCCGCGGCGCGCCGCGTTCGTGCGGACGGGCTGAAGATCGCGACGGCGCACCTGTACCACTTGAACCCCCTTCCGAAGAACACCGGCGACGTTTTGCGTTCGTACAAGACCGTGCTGGTCCCCGAGATGAACATGGGCCAGTTGTCGAGGATCATTCGCGCGGAGTTCCTGATCGATACCCACAGTTTTACGAAGGTTCAAGGGCTCCCGATATTCGCCGACGAGCTCGAGGCCGAGATAAGGCAGGTGCTGGGATGAGCGACGCGGGGAACGGCCACGCCAAGCCCTCGGTCGTGGGAGGCAAACAGGCCGTGCCGGCGCTTTCGAAGAAGCACTTCACCAGCGACCAGGAGGTTCGATGGTGCCCGGGCTGCGGCGACTACGCGATCCTCGCGGCAGTTCAGACCTACATGCCCGAACTCGGGATCCCGCCCGAGAACCTCGTATTCGTCTCGGGAATTGGCTGTGCCGGGCGCTTCGTTTACTACATGGACACCTACGGAGTGCACGGTATCCACGGACGGGCGACGGCGCTGGCGACCGGGCTCGCGGTAACCCGGCCCGACCTGTCCGTTTGGGTGGTGACGGGGGACGGCGATGCGCTGTCGATCGGGGGTAATCATTTGATCCACGCGCTGCGTCGAAACGTGAACATCAAGATCCTCATGTTCAACAACCAGATCTACGGACTGACGAAAGGCCAGTACTCGCCCACCAGTGAGGAGGGCAAGGTCACGAAGTCCACGCCGTTCGGGTCCCTGGACCACCCGTTCGACCCCGTCGCCCTGGCGCTCGGGGCCGAAGCATCGTTTGTCGCGCGAACGGTGGATAACGACCGGCAGCACCTCACCGACGTCCTTCGGCAGGCGGTCGCGCACAAGGGCTCGGCTTTCATCGAGATCTATCAGAACTGCAATGTCTTCAACGACGGGGCATTCGACGTTCTGCGTGACAAGAAGGAGGGAGTTCACAACCAGATCCGGCTCAACCATGGGGAGCCCATCATCTTCGACGAGGGCACGAAGTGCGTCTCCGTTGGGGACAACGGGCGGCTGGTAATCACAGAGACGGCCGAAACGCCGAAGGAGCGGATCGTTGTCCACGACGTTCACGGGCGGCCGTCGCTGGCGTTCGCGCTGACGCATCTGTCTCGTGGCCCGACGGAGCCCACATGCATCGGCGTATTTCGGGAGGAGCAGCGAACCGTCTACGGCGAAGCGATGGATGAACAGATCGAACAGACCACTGAGAAGCTCGGCGAAGGTGACCTCTCCGGCCTGTTGCGAGCCGGCGACACATGGGAAGTCGCCTAGGCCGGTTCGGACTCCTCGCGCAGGCGGGAGAGGGTTTCCGCTGAACTGTCGGCCATTTGCCGAAGCTCCGCGACCAGGCCGGGAAGCATCTCGAGGAAGCGTTCGACGCCTTCCTCCCGGCTCGAGGGGCCGACTCCGATGCGGGTCGAGACCGTGTGCGGGACGCCCATCGCTTCCAGCACGGGCGACGCCTCGTGTGCCATCCCAGAAGCTACCGATCCGCCTCCGACCTCGAAGCCCTTTTCGTCCAGTGACATGAGCAGAACCTCCGGATCAAGACCCGAGACGGAGAATCCGACCAGGTGGGGGACACGCTGCGTGGGATGACCGTGGACGGTTGCACCGTCGACCGCCTCAATGCCCAGTCGAAGCCTTTCGGTGAGCGACCATTGCTTGGCTGCCTGGTCGGGCAGCTCGTGCATGGCCGACGACAATGCCGCGGCCATGCCGGCTACCCCGGCTACGTTTTCCATGCCCGCCCTGCGACGCCTCTCGCGGTCGTCCCCGGGCGGGAAACCCGAGAGCGCGACGCCCCGGCGCACGTAAAGCGCCCCCGCTCCCGAAGGACCACCGAACTTGTGGGCCGAGATCGAGAGCAGGTCGGCCCCCAGGGCCGTGGCGTCGAGAGGCAACTTGCCGGTCGTCTGGCACGCGTCCGTGTGGAAGATGACCCCGGCCTCCCGGCACAACTGAGCGGCTTCGGCCACCGCCTGCATGGTTCCGACCTCGTGGTTCGCGTGCTGAACGCTGGCCAGGACCGTGCCGGGATTTCGGATCTCCGATGCGAGGCGTTCCAGGTCGATCCGGCCGTCCGGGTCCACCCCGACGCTCACCGACATGAATCCTTCCTGCGCCAACGATCGAGCCGCTCCCAGCACAGAAGGATGCTCCACGGCGCTGACTACCACCCGGTCTCCGGATTCCCTTCGGGCGATCGCGGCGCCTCGAATGCCAAGTGCGACGGACTCCGTTCCCCCGGAGGTGAACGCGATCTCGTCGGGCTGGGCGAAAAGGCGCTCCGCTACTTCCGAGCGTGCCTCCTCGAGGATCCTTCGAACCCGGCGTGAATCGGTGTGCAGTCCAAGGGGATCGCCTGTTGTGTCCAGAGTTGATTCGATCGCCGTCCTCGCCTCGGCGCGCAGCGGCGCCGAGGACCCGTGATCGAAGTAGATCCGGCTCTCCACTCAGCCCTCCGTCGCCCAATAACCGCAGGTAGACATGCGAATAACCCGTCGGTATGATGATGCCCCCCGAGCCGGGGATACTAGTTGAGGTCTTCCCATGGCTAAGCAGGCACCTGAGGCACCCAACAGGCCGCAACCTCGCGAGCCCGAGAATCATTCCGTGAATGACCGTCTTTGCAAGGTCTGCCAAGTGAAGCTGTCCAGCTATAACCCCGGGCCGAATTGCTGGCAGCACACCATTGGTTATCCCTGGCGCGGGCCAACTGCGAAACCGAAGTTCTAGCTGCGGGCCCTTCGGCCCTCAACTCTCGATGACTTCCACGCCCATATCCTCGCGTTGTCGCAGGAATACCAGCCAATAGACGAGCCCGGCAACGAGGCCGCCGATGATCGGCCCGACCCAGTAGACCCACCAGCCGGTCCATGTGCCGGAAACCAGTTCGGGGCCGAAAGCCCTCGCCGGGTTCATCGCAGCGCCGGTGAGCGGCCCACCGACCAAGATGTCGATCGTGAGAACGAGCCCGATGGCGAAGCCGCCCAACCGCCCGGCCGGCCCCCTCTCGTCCGCAGCGGTCGCGTAAACCGTGAACACGAGGAAGAAAGTAAGGACGGCTTCGAGTCCCACGGCCGCACCGTCGCTCATGCCCAGGGAGTGGTTGACTACCGGAGTCCCCAATCCGCCGGCCTCCGTCAGTTTCTCGGGCAGCAGGAGCTTCAGGGCGAGTGCGCCGGCCGCACCCCCGGCCAGCTGGGCGAGGATGTAACAGACGGCACGCGCGCTTTCCACCCTTCCAGTCACCCAAAGCCCGATAGTGACCGCCGGATTCACATGTCCCCCGGAGAGGTGTGCCGTCGCGGTGACCATGATCGCCAGCGTCAGCCCGTGGGCGATCGCAACGCCCAAAAGGTCGCCCCCGAGTCCGTCGACCGACATCACCACGGCCCCGGCTCCGATGAAGACGAGCGCAAAGGTTGCGATGAACTCGGCCGGCCACGCGCGCGAGATCCTTTCCATATTTCCCTCCCGCTTTGAATCCAGGGCGGACGGTATGGCCGCCCGCGGCCCGGTGTCAAGATCACGGCGGTGACCGGCCCAGCAAGCGGGGGATAGAATCCTGTGCGTGAGAATCCTCCTCGTCTCCCCCGACCCGAAGTCTCGCGAAATGATGCGTTTGACCGTGGGAAGTCTGAAGCGGCAAGCGCATGACGACTTGGAATTCGTCGAGGTGGAAAGCGGCCTCGACGGTATCGAAGCCGGCCGGCGGGAGCACTTTGATCTCGTGGTTGCCGATGAGATCGCTTCGCATGCGGGTGCGTTCGCCCTGGCGAGGGACCTTCGAAACCGCGAGAATCCCTTCCCGGGTACGATCGTGATTCTGCTCGACCGGCCGCAGGATACGTGGCTGGCCAAGTGGTCGGGTGCGGACGCGTGGTTCGTCAAGCCCGTGGACCCGTTCGAACTGGCGGACAAAGTGTTGGATCTCGTGAAGGAGCCGGTGTGAAGATCAAGGGAACCTGTCTTTTCTGCACGAGGGAGTTCCTCGTCGACCAACTCTTCGAGAACGGCGGGCACTGCCCGTGGTGCGGCAAGTCCTTCCAGAAGGATTATGCGGCCGTCATGGTCGACCAATTGAAGATGGCGCAATCGGCGGGGGAGACCTTGGAGAATGCGCTCGAGAAGTTGGCGGAGTTGCATCCGTGGTTCGAGCTGGACCGGGATTCGGTGCTGTCCGAGATAGATGGTTACCTGGGAGCGCTTAGCGGCGGGTCCCGGCCGGGCTGATCGTGGGCTTCAACGTAAAGCAGCCGGGGAAGGTCAAGGGCGCCGACCTGGCATTGCTCATCATCGCGGTCGTCGTGATAGCGGGGTTGGTTTTCTGGGCGACGCGCTAGCCCCGGAACCGGACCTCGCGGCTGAGGACTACTGCTACATCACGACCCGGGGACGCCAGACCGGGCGTCCTCACGAGATCGAGATTTGGTTCGCGGTCGAGAACGACTGCATCTACATGCTCTCGGGAGCCCGCGAGAAATCCGATTGGGTTCGGAACATTAGGAACGACCCCCGCGTGGAGGTTCGAATCGCCGATCGAAAATGGTGTCATGTCGCACGACATCGTTCACACCTGTCTCGCGACATCGTTCCACGTTCA
>JBBDHU010000005.1:0-3427 GCA_040880705.1 Actinomycetota bacterium
GCACCTTGGTGATCGCAGCAGTAAGGGTGGTCTTGCCGTGGTCGATGTGGCCGATGGTGCCTATGTTCACGTGCGGCTTGGTGCGCTCGAACTTCTTCTTCGACATCCCCTTCTCCTTGTCTACTCGCCTCTAACCCGCGCGACGATCTCTTTCGCGATGCCGGCGGGAACTCCCTCATACGCCTTCAGCTGCATGGGCGTGTGCGACGCGCGTCCCTGAGTACGGGACCGAAGCTCGGTCGCGTAACCGAATAGCTCGGCCAGCGGCACGAACACGCGAATCGCACGCATGGCACCTCGCTCCTCGATGTGCTCGATCCGACCCCGGCGCGCGGTTACGTCGCCCATCACGTCGCCCATGAACTCCTCCGGCGTGAGGATCTCGAACTCCATGACGGGCTCGAGCAAGACGGGGCTCGCCTTCTGAGCCGCCGACTTCAACGCCATCTGTCCGGCGATCTTGAAGGCGATCTCGGAGGAATCGACCTCGTGATACGAGCCGTCGACAAGCGTCACGCGAATGTCCACGAGCGGATAGCCGGCCAGGACCCCGGATTCGCAGGCTTCCTGGATACCTTGGTCGACCACGCCGATGTACTCGCGCGGGATCGACCCGCCCACGACCTTGTCGATGAACTCGAATTCGCCGCCGGGAAGCGGCTCGAGATCGATGTAGACGTGCCCGTACTGGCCGCGGCCGCCGGTTTGCCTCACGTACTTGCCCTCGACCTTGTGAACTGCCTTGCGAACGGTCTCGCGATATGCAACTTGCGGCTTGCCGATGTTCGCGCCCACATTGAACTCGCGGATCAAACGGTCGATCAGGACCTCCAGATGGAGTTCCCCCATCCCGGAGATGATCGTCTGGCCGGTCTCCTCGTCGAACTTCACGACGAAGGTCGGATCCTCGTCCGACAGCTTCGCAAGTGATTCGCCGAGCTTGTCTTGGTCCGCCTTCGTCTTGGGTTCAACCGCAACCGCGACGACGGGTGTCGGGAAGATGATGTTCTCGAGGATGATCGGGTCCGAGGGGTCGGCGAGGGTATCGCCCGTGGCCGTGTGCTTCAGTCCGACGACCGCGACGATGTCACCGGTGAATGCGGCTTCCATGTCCTCGCGATGGTTCGCGTGCATCTGCAGGATCCGGCCGACGCGTTCCTTGCGGTCTTTCGTGGAATTCAGGATGTGCGAGCCGCTACGAAGCACTCCCGAATACACGCGGAGGTACGTCAACTTGCCTACGTGCGGATCGGACATGATCTTGAAAGCGAGCGCGGAGAAGGGCTCCGTATCGTCGGGCTTTCGCACCGCCGGTTCGCCGTCGGGCGCGTGTCCCTGGACCGGCGGAACGTCGAGGGGAGAAGGCAGGTAGGCGACGATCGCGTCGAGAAGCGGCTGGATCGCCTTGTTCTTGAACGCCGACCCGCAAAGGACGGGCACCCCTTCGTTGGCGAGAGTCGCCCGCCGGATGGCCCGGCGGAGCTCGTCGGGGGGGGCTTCCTCCTCGTGGACGAACTTCTCCATAAGCGACTCGTCGTGGTCGGCGAGCTTCTCGAATAGGTCGTGATGGGCCTTCTCGGCCACCTCGCGGAGCTCGGCCGGGATCTCCACGGTCTCCCACTCCTCGCCCTTCTCGTCCACCCAGTGGAGGCCCTTCATCTCGACCAGGTCGATTACACCCTGGAATTGCGCCTCGCTCCCCCAAGGCAGCTGAATGACCAGGGGCGTGGCGTGAAGCCGGTCGACCATCATGCCGACGGTGCGGTCGAAATCGGCGCCGGTGCGGTCCATCTTGTTCACGAAGCAGATCCGGGGAACGTGATAGCGGTCGGCCTGGCGCCAAACCGTCTCGGTCTGTGGCTCGACGCCCGCGACGGCGTCGAAAACAGCGACGGCCCCATCGAGTACTCGAAGGGACCGTTCGACCTCGACCGTGAAATCAACGTGGCCGGGCGTGTCGATGATGTTTACCCAGTGGTCCTTCCAGACGCACGTTGTGGCCGCCGAGGTGATCGTGATCCCGCGCTCCTTCTCCTGGACCATCCAGTCCATCTGCGCGGTGCCCTCGTGAACCTCCCCAAGCTTGTAGGCCTTGCCCGTGTAATAGAGGATGCGCTCGGTCGTCGTCGTCTTGCCGGCGTCGATGTGCGCCATGATCCCGATGTTCCGCGTCCGGGCGAGCGGGTACTCCCGGATAACCAGGCCCTTGTTCGGCCCTCCGGTTTCACGACCCTTGGCTTGTTCCGCTGCCTCTGCCACTTTCAACTTCCTCGCCGGGGTGGCCATCTAGCTCACCCCTCCGTAAAACGCCGGGCCCTCGAGCCCGGCACGGTGTTCCTCTTCGATCACCATCTGTAATGAGCGAATGCCTTGTTCGCCTCCGCCATCTTGTGAAGGTCCTCCCGCCGCTTCACGGATGAACCCTGGCCGATCGAGGCGTCCATGATCTCCCCGACCAAACGCTCCGCCATCGAGTGTTCCTTCCGCGCTCGCGAGAACGACACGAGCCATCGAAGTGCCAGCGTCGTGCCACGGCCCGGCCGCACCTCCACCGGTACCTGGTAAGTCGCACCACCGACGCGCCGCGAACGAACCTCCAGCAACGGCCGCGCGTTCTCAACCGCCTTCTTCAGTGTGATCACCGGGTCGTTCGACGTTCGCTCGCTGATCTGCTCGAGTGCCTTGTACACGCTTCGCTCGGCAAGGCTCTTCTTGCCGTCCCTCAGCACCTTGTTGATCAATTGCGTGACCAGCGGGTTCTGATAGACGGGATCGGGCTCAACGTCTCGTTTAGCTGCCTGCCCTTTGCGCGGCATGGTCTACTCTCCGCGCTTCGTGCCGTACTTGGACCGCGCCTTCTTACGGTCGCGAACGCCGGCGGTATCAAGCGCTGCCCGAACGATCTTGTAGCGAACGCCCGGCATGTCCTTTACGCGGCCACCGCGCACCAGCACGATCGAGTGTTCCTGCAGGTTGTGGCCTATGCCGGGGATGTAAGCGGTGACCTCGACGCCCGTCGTGAGACGGACGCGCGCTACCTTGCGAAGAGCGGAGTTCGGCTTCTTGGGTGTTGCGGTGTAAACGCGCGTGCAGACACCGCGCCGCTGCGGGGAGTTTCGAAGAGCCGGGCTCTTCGTCTTGCCCCGCGGGCGCTTTCGCCCGTTCTTGACCAACTGTTGCACCGTGGGCATAGCTCTCTTTTCTGCATCACGCTCTTGTTGCCAGTACCCGTCAAAAAGCCCGACCTCCGGGTCAGACCTCCCAGGACGCACGCGAAAACGCTGGCTCGCCCTTGGGGTCCCAATGGATCGCATGGCAAGGCGGCCCCATTGGGCCGCAACCAATAAAGCTACTAGTCACGAGCCGTGCCTGTCAATTGGATAAGCGCCATAAGGCCTTTCCAGGCACAAAGGGAAAGGGGGGGGCG
>JBBDHU010000006.1:0-96243 GCA_040880705.1 Actinomycetota bacterium
CGCCACCGGTGTTCCTCCTGATATCTGCGCATTTCACCGCTACACCAGGAATTCCAATCTCCCCTACCTGCCTCAAGCCGAGCAGTTTCGAATGCACGTCCGGGGTTGAGCCCCGGATTTTCACATCCGACTTGCACGGCCGCCTGCGCGCGCTTTACGCCCAATAAATCCGGACAACGCTCGGTCCCTACGTCTTACCGCGGCTGCTGGCACGTAGTTAGCCGGACCTTCTTCTGCAGGTACCGTCACTTTCGCTTCGTCCCTGCCGAAAGCGGTTTACAACCCGAGGGCCTTCATCCCGCACGCGGCGTCGCTGCGTCAGGCTTTCGCCCATTGCGCAATATTCCCCACTGCTGCCTCCCGTAGGAGTCTGGGCCGTGTCTCAGTCCCAGTGTGGCTGGTCACGCTCTCACGCCAGCTACCCGTCGAAGCCTTGGTGGGCCGTTACCCCACCAACAAGCTGATAGGCCGCGGGCCCATCCCAGACCGCCGGAGCTTTCCTCGCAACCTCATGTGGGGTCGCGAGAGTATCCGGTATTAGCCCCGGTTTCCCGGAGTTATCCCAGAGTCTGGGGCAGGTTGCCCACGTGTTACTCACCCGTTCGCCGCTTTCCACCCGGAGCAAGCCCCGGGCTTCTCGCTCGACTTGCATGTGTTAAGCACGCCGCCAGCGTTCGTCCTGAGCCAGGATCAAACTCTCCGTAGTGATTTCGATCCTGTCCCCCGAACCGAAGTTCGGGGTTTTGGATTTGTTTCGTGTGTACTAACCGCCATTCAAATCCATGCACGAGGCACGGACCCGTTTGACGGGAACGCACTGGCTTGTTGTTGGCACACTGTTCAGTTCTCAAGGTGCGAAGGCCCCGCAGGGAAAACGGCCGGGCAGGCCCGGCCGCCTCGAAGGGGGTCGTTTGCAGCTAGATAGTAGCATCGCGAGCCTGGGGTTCACCAAAACCGCAGGTCACGGCAATGGTTCCGGCCGGAGGGTCAGCTCAGCCGCAGGAACTTTCGCCGTCCAACCTGGAGTACCTTGCCCGTCAGGTCGCCCGGGCCGAACTCGGAGTCGGCATCCGACACCGCCCGGCCGTCGACACGAACCCCGCCCTGTTCTATCAACCGTCGCGCTTCGGAGTTCGAGGATGCAAGCCCGAGCGCCGAGAGCAAACGCGGTAGCCACACCTTCCCGTCCTGCACGACGTCCGGAGGAATGGCCTTCTCCTCGACGTCATCGGGAATCTCATGCTCCCTATGCACCTGAAGGAAGCGTTGCTCGGCGTCCGCACCGCTTCCCGGGCCGTGGAATTCGTCAACGATCTCGCGTGCCAGCCGGCGCTTTGCTTCCACCGGAGGGAGCGATTCGTCCGATTCCAAATCGGTAAGCAGCGCCAAGTACTTCGAGATCAAATCGTCGGGGATCCGCATGAGCTTGCCGAACATCTCGTCGGGAGGATCAGTGAGAGCCACGTAGTTGTCGAAGGACTTCGACATCTTTCGGTTGCCGTCGGTTCCTTCCAGCAACGGAACGGTAAGTATGAGCTGCGGTTCCTGTCCGTACGCTCTCTGGATGTCGCGTCCGACGAGCAAGTTGAAACGCTGATCGGTTCCGCCCATCTCGATATCCGCCTCGATCGCAACCGAGTCCATGGCCTGCATCAAGGGATAGAGAAACTCCACGACACTGATCGGCCGGCCGTCCCGGTACCTCGCTTCGAAATCGTCGCGTTCGAGCATCCTGGCGACCGTGTAGTTCGACGTGAGACGCAAGATGTCGGACATTCCCATCGGCTCGAGCCATTCGGAATTACGTCGAACTTCCGCCGCCTCCATGTCCAGCACCAATCCGGCCTGGTCGAGATAAGTTCGCGCGTTAGCTTCGATCTCGTCTTCGGTTAGGAACGGCCGTGTGTCAGATTGCCCGGACGGATCGCCGACCCGTCCGGTGAAGTCACCGATGATCAACACCGCGATGTGGCCGAGATCTTGAAACTGGCGAAGCTTTCGAAGCGCTACCGCGTGGCCGAGGTGCAGATCGGGTCTGGAAGGATCGATGCCTAGCTTCACGCGAAGCGGGCGTCCGAGGCGGAGCTTCGCATCGAGGTCCCCGGAGGGGATGACTTCGGCAGTCCCTGCCAGCAGCCTAGCCCGCGCGTCTTCCGCCATCGGGTTGCGATGCTATCAGCGGACCCCGGGTTATCATGGACCGGCGATGATCGCGCGGCCCCGGCGCTTCCCCGCTCTCTTAGTCTTCCTCGCTTTAGTGGGACAGGCTTGCAAGGCGCTGCCCGACCTAGAGAAGGAGCAAGCAAAGGCTGCGCCACTCGCCCAGACGTCCTTTCTTTACGACGCCGACGGCCGCGTCATCACCGCGTTTCACGCGGAGCAGAACCGGGAGGTAGTCCCATACAAGAAGATCCCCCAAGAAGTCCGGGACGCGGTCGTGGCGATCGAGGATCGTCGCTTCTACGACCATCGGGGTATCGATCTCAAGGCGGTCATGCGCGCCACCTATCAGAACGCGCAGGCCGGTGCGATAGTCCAGGGCGGGTCGACCATTACGGAGCAGTACGTCAAGAATGCGTACCTGGACCCCGAACGAACCCTGTCGAGGAAGTTCAACGAGGCCGCTCTGGCATGGCAGCTCGAGCAGGAGTTCTCGAAGGAACAGATCCTTGCCCGCTATCTCAACACGGTCTACTTGGGCGAGGGCGCATACGGCATCAAGGCCGCCGCCGAAACCTATTTCTCGAAGCAACCTAGGCAGTTGAACCTGCAGGAAGCTGCCTTGATCGCCGGCCTGATACGAGCGCCGAGCGACTACTCGCCCCTGAATCACCGCAAGCGGGCCCGGCAGCGAAGAAACGTGGTCCTAGGCACCATGCTCGATCTCGACTACATCGACCAAAAGGAGTTTCAGCGAGCGAGCGAAGCGACGATGGCCCTGCATCCGGACCGCCGGGAGGAACAGTACGAGGCGCCGTATTTCGTCGACTACGTGAAGCGCTGGTTCCTCAACAACGATCGATTCGGGAAAACCTACGAGGACCGCTACGACTTGCTGTTCAACGGCGGGCTGCGGATCCACACCACGCTCGACCCGCAGATCCAGCGTGTCGCGGAACAATCCGTCGACCGGATTCTGAGCAACAGAAGCGACCCCTACGGTGCGCTCACCGCGCTCGATCCGAACACGGGCGAGATCAAGGCGATGGTCGGCGGGCGCGGCTGGTTCCTGCGAAACGACAAACTGGCGAAGGTGAACCTGGCGACGGGAGGAAGCACCGGGCGTCAGGCGGGGTCGTCCTTCAAGCCGTTCACGTTGGTCGCGGCGCTCGAATCGGGCCTCAAGCCGAGCAAGACCTACAGCGGCGCTTCGCCTATCACGATCAGGCAAGGCAAGTACTCGAAGCCCTGGCATGTGGTGAACGCGGAGGGCGGCCAGTACGGAAGGCTGACCATCGAGCAGGCGACGATCAACTCCGTGAACACGGTCTACGCGCAGATCATCATGGACGTCGGGCCCGAGAAGTCAGTGAAGGTAGCGGAGGAGATGGGCATTCGCTGCTGCACGATCGCGAGCGCGCCCGACACCCCTCTGTTGGCCGTTCCCTCAGCCGTTCTCGGATCGAACGAAGTCAACACACTGGAGATGGCATCCGCGATCGGGACTCTCGCGACGGGAGGAGCACACGTCAATCCGGTCGCGATACGCAATATCGAGGATTCGGAGGGCAGACCGATATTCAGCGCGGACGCGGATTCCAAGCAGGTCGTGGACCCGAAGATCGCCTATCGTGCTAGGACGATCCTGGAGAAGGTGGTCTCGCAGGGAACCGGCACGGCCGCCGCGCTGTCAAACGTCCAGGAGTTCGGGAAGACGGGCACGGCGCAGAACTATTCGGATGCTTGGTTCATCGGTTCAACGCCCAACCTGACGGCCGCGGTTTGGGTCGGTTACCCGACGAAGCAGAAGTCGATGTGCTGTACGCGCATCGGCACCGTCTACGGGGGCACCTGGCCCGCTCAGATCTGGCATTCGTTCATGTCCCGGGCTGCCTCGAAGAAGGGAAAGTTCCCCGGACCCCACGTTCGTTACGTACACGTCAAGGTGGATGAGACCCGAGGATGCCTGCCCAACAAGTACACGCCTCCGACGGTCATCGACCGTGACTCCTTCGTCTCCGGCACACAACCGAGCAGGGTGTGTGCCCAGCCGACGATCTACGAGTCTTTCGAAATTCCCTCGGTGATAGGTCTGCCCAAGGGCCAGGCAACGACCGACCTCAAGGATGCAGGCTTCACCGAAGTGAAGCTCGAGGAGAAAAAGGCCGACGACCCGAAGAACACGGTGATCGCCCAGGAACCCGCCGCCGGGGAAGAGAGTCCCTGGAACAACACGGTCAAGCTCACCGTGGCGTCCGCGTAGCGGGCATCCCGGGCCTCGCTCTCGAAACGAACTCGTCGTCTCGCAGTCGAAAGCGCCAATCGCGCCCCACCCCGTCTCTGACGCCCACTCTGGATCCGGCCGCGATGTCCGTCTCTTGAGCCGGGATCCCCGCTTCGATGTGCATCTCGCTTCCGGCCACTAGGTCCAAACCGTTCTGGCGGCGCGCGACGCCGAACGCCTGGCACATCCTCGCGGGGCCTGCGCAGAGAAGACGCAGGTCACGCGTCGAACGCCTCCTTGCCATCAAATCGATGCCATCGAGCGGTTCGACAGCCCGAAGCAGGACCGCGCTACCAACACCCTCGGGTCCGGTGACGACGTTCATGCAAAAGTGCATCCCGTACGTGAAATACACGTACAGGAGTCCGGGGCCGCCGAACATCACGCCGTTACGCTCGGTTCGTCCCCGATACGAGTGGCTGGCGGGGTCGGACTGTTCGTAGGCCTCCGTCTCGACTATCCGTCCGGAAAGCCTGCGCCCTGACGACATCTCCCTAACGAGCAGGCGGCCGAGCAAATCCGGCGCGACCTCGACCGCCGGCCGCGCGAAAAACCTCCGCCCTAGTCTTCGGCGCGAGCCGGTCAATCCTGTCCGGCCTTCCGAAGGAACTTTCGTAGCTTTGCCAGGGGCCAGGCGTTGATTACGTCGTCCTTTGTCAACCATCCGCGCTGGCCTGTGGCTACCCCGTACCGCATGAACGAGAGGTGCACCGGCGAATGCGCATCGGTGTCTATCGCGAACTTCACGCCCCGCCGCTTCGCCCACAGGACGTGCTCGTCCTTCAAATCCAGCCGTTCCGGATACGAGTTGACCTCGAGGGCCGTGCCGGTACGAGCGGCCGCCTTGAACACCTCGTCGAGGTCGAATTCGATGGGCGGGCGCTTCCCTATGCGCCTGGCCGTGGGATGGCCGATCACGTTGACGAAAGGGTTCTCCATCGCCGTGACGATCCGCCTGGTCATTTCATCCTTGGACTGGTTGAAGTGCGAGTGCACGGAGGCGACCAGGACGTCGAATCCCGATAGGAACTCCCCCGGCCAATCCACGCTTCCTTCCGGACCGATATTCAGCTCCGAGCCGTGCAGCAGTGTCATCTCGTGCTTGGACGCCAGCGAACGAAGCTGTCTTCGCTGGGCGAGCATCTTTTCGTCGGTCATTCTCTGCATCGCCAGATCCGGCGCGTGATCCGTGACGGCGTAGTACTTGTACTTTAGGCCGGCCGCAGCCTCGAGCATCTTCTCCAGAGGGGCGAGACCGTCGGTGAGGTTCGTGTGGGTGTGCAGGTCGCCTTTCATTTGTTTGAGCTCGATCACACTCGGGAGCTCCCCGGCGAGCGCGGCTTCGATCTCCCCGCGATCCTCACGAAGGGTCGGCGGAATCCAAGGGAGCCCCAGCTCTCCGTAGACATCCTCCTCCGTCTCCGCGACGATCAGTTTGCCCGACTTCGCCTGGAAGAGTCCGTACTCGGAGAGCTTCAGGCCCTTTCGAACGGCGATCTCGCGAACCCTCACGTTGTGAGCCTTAGAACCCGTGAAGTACTGGAGAGCGGCTCCCCACACATCCGGAGTGACCACACGGAGATCGATCTGCATCCCCTTCGTAGTCACGATCGACGCCTTTGTCTCGCCACTTCCCAGGACCCGGTCGACCCGGGGCAAGGAGGTGAACGCTTCCATCACCGGGCCGGGCTTCTCGCTCGCGACAAGCAAATCGATGTCGCCGATCGTCTCGCACATTCGCCGGAGCGATCCCGCGTACTCCGTGCGTTTCACCTCGCGGAGTGCCGAGAGGCGGGCGAGCATCTCCTCCGCCAAGTCCAGTGCTTCGCCGAGCCGCACGCGATCACCGGCCCGACGCACGTTTTGGAGGCCGCGCAGGATGTTCTCCTCCGTTTTCTTCCCGAAGCCCTTCAGGCCGGATAGGCGACCCTCCTCGATCGCGGCCTTCAGGTCCTCGACGGATTCGACCCCGAGGTCCTTATAGAGGAGTACGGCCTTCTTCGGGCCTAGGCCCGGGACCGCCATGAGCTTTCGAACGCCGTCGGGGATCTCCGAGCGGAGCTCCTCCAAGGCCTTGATCTCCCCGGTGCTCAAATACTCGTGAATCTTCTCCGCTATCGACTTCCCAACGGTTGGGATCCCCATCAGTCGTTCCACATCGAAACCGGAGATGTCGTCCGGGTGGCCACCGACCGCGCGCGCGGCCTTCTCGTACGCGCGGGGCTTGAACCTGTCTTCGGACAAAATGGAGAGGAGCTCGGTGTACTCGTATAAGAGGGCCTCGACTTCGTCGTTAGCCCTGGCCACTACTCGATTCCGAATACCCAGAGGAGAAGCGCCTTGGCCGTGTGCAGGCGGTTCTCGGCCTGGTCCCAGACTATGGAGTGGGGTCCGTCGATCACCTCGTCGGTTATCTCCTCCCCGCGATGTGCCGGCAGACAGTGCATGACGATGACGTCGTCGCCGGCGCGTTCGACCGCGGCCTGGTCCAGCTGGTAGGGAGGGAACACCAGCGACCGCTCGTCGGCTTCCTCCTCCTGGCCCATGCTCGCCCAGACGTCCGTATAAAGGACGTCTGCCCCCTCGGTCGCCTTCACGGGATCGTTCATCACCTCTACCGAACCGTTTGTCATCCTGGCTATTTCCCCGGCTCGCTCGACCACTTGAGGGATCGGCTCGAACCCCGGTGGAGTTGCGGCGCGCACGTGCAATCCCATCATCGCCCCGCCCAGCAACAGCGAGTTCGCCACGTTGTTTCCGTCGCCGAGATAAGCCAGCAGCAAACCCTCGAGGCGCCCCTTCTTCTCCTGGATCGTCAGCAAGTCGGCCAGCACCTGGCACGGGTGCTCAAAATCCGACAGGGCGTTGATCACGGGTGCATCGGAGGCACTCGCCAGCGCCTCGAGCCGTTCCTGCTCGAAGGTTCGCACGATGATGGCGTCCACGTAGCGAGAGAGCACACGGCCGGTGTCCTCGATCGTCTCGCCGCGTCCGAGCTGCAGCTCCCCCCCGGAGAGCACAGACGCATTCCCGCCGCAGGCGCGGACCGCAACCTCGAACGAGACCCGCGTCCGGGTGGAGGGTTTCTCGAAGACCATCGCGACCGACAGGCCCTCCAGCTTGCGAGCGTAGTCGGAAGGTGTGGCTTTGATTACGGAGGCGAGATCCAGCAGCCGGTAGGTCTCCGGCGGGGATAGATCGTTCATTGAGAGGAAATCTCTGCTCACGCCGGGAGTGTATCCCGGCGCTAGCCGGTTCGGAGCTGGGCGCCGAAGTCCGCCACCAGGCGCGCGGCGATTTCGGCGACGGCCGCATCGACCTCCTCATCCGTGAGCGTCCTGTCCGGGGCGCGGAACTCGACGGCGAAGGCGAGGCTTCGCTTTCCCGCCGGCACCGGCTCGCCAGAGAAGACATCGAACAGGACGGCCGAGCCGAAGAGCTCGCCCGCCGCGCCTGTCAATGATTCGTGAACGTCCCCCGCTGGAGCGGACTCGTCGACGATGAAGGCTAGGTCGCGCCTTGCGGGAGGAAAACGCGAAACGCCGTGAAATGCGTTTCCTTGCATGGCCCCCGCCCGAAGCTCTGCGAACGACAGAACGCACACTGCAACCCGCCCGTCGAGATCGAATCTCTCCGCGACTGAAGGATGAATCTCCCCGATGGTCCCTGCGTGATGGCCGGCGACCTCGATCTCGGCAGACCGGCCGGGGTGGAACGGCATCGGCGCCGCCGCCCCCAACCGGTGATCCTCGACGCCCAGGCCTTCGAGGAGCGCTTCGAGTGTTCCCTTCGCGTCGAAGAAGTCGAACTCGCGTGTTTCCTCCGCCCATCCTTCCGAGGCTTGACCGGTGAGCGCGAACCCGGCTTTCTGGAGTTCCTCCACGGGGTCGCCCGCGCGAAACACCGTTCCCACCTCGAATAGGGCGGCCGAATCAACGAGGCGCGCACGATTGTGCCGGAGAGCGCGGAGCAGACCGGGAGAGAGCCGCGTTCTCAAGAACCCCTCCTCCGCCGACAAGGGGTTGGCGATGCGGACGGCCCGCTCCGGTGGATCCTCCATCAGATCGAGGTCGGCCTGTGAAGCGAACGAGAAGGACCGGATCTCCCGGTAGCCCTCGCGGACGAGAAGCTCGCACAAGCGCCGGCGAAACGAATACTCGGGGGGCATCCCGCCCGCTTGGCGTACGGCCGGGAGGGATGAGGCGACGCGCTCGTATCCGCGGTTCGCCCGCGCGATCTCCTCCACGAGGTCGATCTCCCGTTCCATGTCCACGCGAAACCCCGGGATCTCGGCCGCGATGGTCCCGTTCTCCCGTGTCGTGGAAAAGAACAGCGCGTTCAGACGCCGCTCGATCTCGTCGGCGCCGACCTCTTCACCGAGGATCTCAGCTGCGCGGTCCGGCCGGACGACGATCCGTCGCCGCTCGGAGATCCCACCCTGCTCGGCCACGCCCGCCAGGATCACCCCGCCCGACCAACGAACGATGAGCTCCGCCGCCCGGTCGGCGGCGCGCGGTACGGCTTCCGGGTCGGCGCCGCGCTCGAAGCGCATCGACGCCTCTGTCTGAAGCCCCAACCGCCGCGCCGTCCTTAGGATTCCAGTGCGCTCGAAGTACGCGCTCTCCAGCAGTACTTCTTCGGTCCCGTTCGATACCTCCGCGTTCGCGGAGCCCATCACGCCCGCGATCGCCACCCCCCTGGCCCTGTCGGCGATCACGAGGTCCTCGGCCGACAGCATCCGTTCCTCGCCGTCGAGCGTCGTTAGCTTCTCGCCCTCTGCGGCTCGGCGCACGACGATCGTCGCACCTTCGAGAAGCGGGAGGTCGAAGGGGTGCAGTGGATGCCCCATCTCGAGCAACGCGTAGTTGGTCGCGTCGACTACATTCGAAATGGGACGCATGCCGGAGGCCGTCAGCCTCGCCTGAGCGGCAATCGGCGAAGCCCCGACCGTGACGCCTCGGATAACGCGCGCCAGGTAGTGAGGACAGCGCTTGGGATCCTGCACTTCCACCGCCGCCGCCTCGCTCGCGTTCTCGTCCGATTCCTGGATCTCCGCTTCCCGCATCTGAAGCGGGGTCCCGGTCAGGGCCGCGGCCTCCCGCGCGACTCCGATCACCGACATTAGATCGGGACGGTTCGGCTCGATCTCGATGTCGAGAACCGCGTCCTCCAGCCCGAAGTGGCCCCCCACGTCGGTTCCCAGCGGCGTGTCCTCCGGCAGGATCATGATCCCCGTGTGGACGTCGGCGACGTTTAGCTCACGGGGCGAGCAGAGCATCCCCTGTGACTCGACGCCCCGCAGCTTCTTGGCGCCCAGCGGCTCTGGAAGTATCGGCACGCGCGCGCCGGGCGGCGCGTAGGGCACGAGGTCGCCAGCCTTGATGTTTCTTACGCCGACTACGACCGTGGCCTCGGCGGCTCCCGTCCCGACCCGCGCGACGCACAGTTTGTCGGAGTCCGGATGGTCGCCAACTTCGATCACCCGGGCGGCGACCACACCGTCCAAACCCTCCCAGGGCCGAAGTACCTCCTCAACCTTCACGCCTACGGCGGTCAGGGCTTCGGCCAGCTCCTCGGCCTGAAGCTCCACGGGGCAGAACTCGCGAAGCCAAGAAAGGACGACTTTCATCCGGCGCTCGCGAACTGTTCGAGGAACCGAACATCCCCCTCGAAGAACAGCCGGATGTCGGGGATTCCGTATCGGACCATCGTGATTCGTTCGAGTCCCATGCCGAAGGCAAACCCCGTGAACCGCTCGGAGTCGTATCCGACGTTCTCGAGCACCTTCGGATGAACCATCCCGGCCCCGAGCATCTCGATCCAACCGCTCGTGCATACCTCGCAGCCCGATCCGTCGCATTTGAAACAGGAGATGTCCACCTGCGCGCCGGGTTCCACAAAGGGAAAATACGAAGGGATCAGGCGCACGCGCTGCTCCGGGCCGAAAATCTCACGCGCAAACGCCTCGAGGGTCCCCTTTAGGTCGGCGAAAGTGATCCCCTCGTCGACTGCCAAGCCTTCCACCTGGTGGAACACCGACGAGTGCGACGCGTCTACGTCCTCCCTGCGGTACACGCGCCCGGGCGACACTATGTATACGGGCGGGGGTTGCGACTCCATCGTGTGAATCTGCACGGCTGAGGTCTCGGTCCTGAGCAGGAGGTCCTCGTGGCCCGGTACGTCCACATAGAGGGTGTCCTTCATCGTTCGCGCGGGATGATCTGGCGGGATGTTGAGTGCGGTGAAGTTGTACCAGTCGGTTTCGATCTCGGGCCCCTCCGCTACTCGGTATCCCATCCGAAGGAACGTGTCCACGACGTCTCGTTCGGTGATCGCCAAAGGATGAAGCGAACCTTGCCGGCGGCGCCTGCCGGGCAGTGAGACGTCTATCCGGTCGGTTTCGCCCAACTTGGCCATTGCGGCAGCGGCAAGTTCCTCCCGGCGGGTGCCGACGGCACGCTCCAGTTCGGACTTCACTTCGTTCGATCGCTTGCCGACGGCCCTCTTGTCTTCGACGGGAAGTTTCGCCAGTGACCGCTGCACGACCGACCAATTCGACTTCCGGCCCAGAAGGGAGACCTGTGCCGCGTCCAGATCACTCGCCGCAACGGCTTCCGAAATCAGCGCGAGCCCGCGTTCCAGCTCTTGATCGAGGATCGAAAGAGCTTCGCGCGCGTCCATGGCAGCGGAGTCTAGCAATGAAGGTCGAGCCGGTTAGACCGTCGTGGCCTTCCCGACCGGTTCCGGCATCCGCAGGCGCAAACGCAAGCCTTGCTCGACCTCCGCGGACACTTCGCCGCCAACCGACTCGGCAATACCCTTGGCCACGAAAAGTCCGATCTTGCCGCCGCCTCCGGAACCGGGGCGCCTAGGACGGAACAGCATGTCGCTGTTCGCCTTTGTCAGCCTCGTGCCGAGCCGAAACGTCTCGACCCAATAACCGGCGTCCTCCCTGCCGGCTCGGATCTCGATCGGATCCTCGTGCGCGAACCAAACCTCCGCCTCGATAAAAGCAAGGATCGTGTTGCGCAGCCGGCTCGGGTCGGCGAAGACCTCCAGGTCCTCGCCCATCCATGAGATCTCTGGGTGGTCTGGGTCCTGGCGAGAGAATTCGACGATCTTCTCGATCAGCTCCGCCAGCCGCACGCGCTCGGGTTGAAGTTCCAGGCGCCCGCCGACCACTCCGGCCGCATCCACCAGCATCCGTAGAGTGGTGTCCAGGCGGTCCGAGTCGAGGACAATGCCTTGGAGCATGGCTTCGCGCTCCGCCTCATCCGGATTCCCGGCCAGCATCGCGAACGCGAAGTTCTTGGTCGCAGCCACAGGTGACCGGATGTCGTGTGCCGCGCCCGCGATGACGTTTTCAAGGATGTCTCGCGGACCACGTTCGGCAGCTCGCGCATGCTCGAACAGGCAAAGGGTTGCGGCCGCGGCCAGGTTGAGCGACTCCGCCCGCCCCGCAAGAGGAACCCGGAGTGTGGCATCGGTCAGGTCCTCGATTTCCTTGGGGAGCCCCCGGGCCTCGTTGCCGAACACGAAGGCCACCAGGCCCGAGAGATCGGCGGAGAAGAGATCAAGGCTCCCTTCGGCGCTTGCCGCATAGATCTTCGCACCTCGCTTGCGAAGCGCCACCAAGGCGTCCTTCACCAATGCGTTGCGGACGAAGGGCAGATGAAACAGCGAGCCGGCCGAGGCGCGCACCGTCTTGGGGTTGTATACGTCCACCGACTCGGAACCGAAGACGACCCCCCCGGAGCCGGCGGCGTCGGCCGACCGCAGGATCGTTCCCGCGTTGCCGGGATCGCGTCCCTCACTTAGAACCGCCACGCTCGCCGGATTGGAAGGAAAATCGTCGAGTGATATATCCACGAATCCAGAAACCGCGACCACCCCTTGTGGCGTCACGGTGGATGCCAGTTTCCCCATGACTTCCTCGGTCACCTGCTCGACGGGGATTCCTGCGGCGCGCGCCCGCTCGGCAAGAGGATCGGCTGTATCGGTGTGGAAGAGCACCTCGATCGGAGCACCCGACCCGAGCGCCTCGCCTACCGTCTTCGCACCTTCGACGAGGAACTTCCCGGCACGATCGCGCATCGCGCGCTTTTTCAACTTCACGGCGTCCGCGATCTTCGCGTTACGAACTGAAGTGATCATGGATGCTCGCCGGGGGGTGGCGAATTGTTAGTCGTTTGCCGCCCTCGACGCCTCGACCAGGTTGCGAAACGCGGAGGGGTCACGCACTGCGATATCGGCGAGAATCTTTCGGTCGAGTTCGATTCCGGCTCCCTTCAACCCTCTGATCAACCTGGAGTAAGAAGTGCCGTTCTGTCTCGCTGCCGCGCCGATGCGCGTGATCCAGAGTCTTCTGAACTGTGCTTTCTTGTCCCTTCGGTCCCGGTAAGAGTAGACGCCGGAGTGCAGCAGCTGCTCCTTGGCAACCCGAGGCCTTCGAGAACGTGCGCCTCGATAACCCTTCGCCGCGCGCATGACTTCGTTGCGCTTTTTCCGTCCATGAACCGCGCGTTTTACCCTGGCCATCTACTTCCCCAGCATTCGACGGATCGTGTTCTTCTCACCGGCCACCTCGGACATACCCTCGACACGGCGGCGGCGGCTGCCCCTCTTCTTGCGGAGCATGTGGTTGCCGGTCGCCTTTCGGTGCAGCACCTTGCCGTTCCGCGTTATCCGGAATCGCTTCGCCGCTCCTCTGTGGGTCTTCATCTTCGGCATTCCATCATCCTTGCTGGGTGGCAACCTGCTTCTTCGTCGGAGCGATCACCATGATCATGTTTCGGCCGTCCAGCTTGGGCTGCGTCTCTACGACGGCCACTTCCTTCAGGTCCTCCACCAGTCTATTCAAGATCTTCTGACCCAGCTCGGTGTGGGCCATCTCGCGCCCACGAAACATGATCGTGACCTTTACGCGGGCGCCCGCTTTCAGGAAACGCTCGACGTGACCCTTCTTCGTGCCGTAGTCGTGGGGGTCGATCTTGGGGCGAAACTTGATTTCCTTAACCTCGACCCGTGACTGCTTCTTCCGAGCTTCCTTCTGGCGGATGTCACGTTCGTATTTGAACTTGCCGTAGTCCATGATCCGGCATACCGGCGGCGCCGCTTGAGGCGCCACTTCCACGAGATCGAGGTCGAGAGACTCAGCTCGCTGAAGGGCGTCCTCGACCGGAACTATCCCGATCTGCGACCCGTCGGGCCCCACGAGGCGCACCTCCGAGGCCCTGATCCTCCCGTTTATCCGCGGGTCAACCGATACCCCGCATCACCTCCACTCAATAACAAAGCACCGACTTCTTCGCCGGCGCTTGGGATTCCAATATGGGGAATGCCTGCCATCCAGAGGACAGTATAGGTGTCGGCGCGGACGCTGTCGAGATCAGCCTTCTCGCCGATCAGCCACCCGCGTGCGAACGTTCGCGGCTTGCTTGCCCCTCGGCCCGTCGACGATTTCGAACTCGACCTCTTGGCCCTGGAGAGTCCGGTAGCCGTCTCCCTCAACGGCGGAGAAGTGCACGAACACGTCCTCACCGTCCGCACGCTCGAGGAACCCATAGCCCTTCTCGTTGCTGAACCACTTGACGGTCCCCTGTGTTGACAACTCACCCTCATTGCCCAAAAACGGCCGGAGCCTAGCATGCACGCTTTGCGGAGGCAACGAGTTCTACCAAATTGGATCGAGCCGGCGCCCGTAATCGTCCTGCAAACGAAACGTGTCGTCCTCGGTCGTGTAACCGTGAGCGATCTCGAGTACTCGCCCGCGCTTCTCGCCGCGGTTGGAGATACGGTGCGGTTCTTCGGCCGCCACCACGAACTCCTCGCCGGGGCCGGCCTCCACGGTCCGGTTCCCTATCTGCACGACGAGGCCTGCATCCAAGACGATCCACATCTCGTCTCGGAGCTGGTGGTAATGCTCACTCGTGACGCCGCCCGGCTCAATCGTGATAAGTCGAACCGAAGACGGCTGGTTGAGCGAGAACGTCGTGACCTTTCCCCATGGCTTGTCGACGATCATCGCAACCCCTCCTTCGAAAGCCGCTCCATCAGCCGGGCCATGTCCATCGCGGCGAGGGCGGCATCCCATCCCCTGTTCCCGTGGTCGCCGCCGGCTCGGTCCATTGCCTGCTCGATGGTCTCCGTCGTGAGTACCCCGAAGATCACGGGAACCCCCGTGTCCATTCCGGCTCGCTCGATTCCTCGCGCCGCCTCGGCCGACACGTACTCGAAGTGCGCGGTCTCGCCCCGGATCACGGCTCCGAGGCAGATGACGGCCGCGTAGCCGCCGCCGGCAGCCAGCTCTCTCGCCACAAGGGGTATCTCGAACGCCCCGGGTACCCAAATCAGATCGACGTCGTTCTCGCCGACGCCGTGTTTGGCGAGACCGGAAGACGCGCCCTCGACCAGCTTGTTCACGACGATCCCGTTGAAACGGCCCGCTACGATCGCGAAGCGCCCGGATTCCGGTGGACCCTCTCCTCCCTCGAAAACCCTCACTGAGGCACCTCCCGTCCGTCTCCTGTCCTCTCAAGGTTCTCCAGGAGGTGGCCGAGCTTTTCGCGCTTGGTCCTCAAGTACTCGATGTTCTCCTCCGTTGGACTGGTTTCGAGCGGCACCCTCTCGGCGATCGACAGGCCGTACCCCTCCAGCCCTGCGCGCTTCGACGGATTGTTCGTCAGGAGGCGCATCGACCGCACTCCCAAATCGAACAGGATCTGCGCGCCGATTCCGTAGTCCCGCGGGTCCGGTGGGAACCCCAGCTCTTCGTTCGCCTCCACCGTGTCCCTTCCTTCCTCTTGAAGGCGGTAGGCGCGCAGCTTGTGTGTAAGTCCGATCGCGCGCCCCTCGTGACCGCGGATGTAAAGGATCACACCGCGGCCTTCCTCCGCGACCCGCCCTAGCGCGCGCTCGAGCTGCTGGCCGCAGTCGCATCTGAGTGAGCTGAAGACATCACCGGTCAGGCACTCGGAGTGGACTCGCACGAGAATCTCGCTGCCGTCCCCAACCTCACCGAGCACCAACGCGACGTGAACCCGCCCGTCGACGACGCTTTCGTAAGCGGCCGACCGGAAGTCCCCGTAGGGAGTCGGTATTTCCGCCTCCGCGACCCTCTTGATTAGCTTCTCCCGCTTGCGACGAAACTCGATCAAGTCGGCGATCGAGATCATCTTGAGATCGTGCTCCATTGCGACTCGCGTGAGGTCGGAGAGCCGGGCCATCGAGCCGTCCTCGTTCATGACCTCGCAGAGAACCCCGGCTGGGAACATCCCGGCGAAACGCGCGAGGTCGATCGCGGCTTCCGTATGACCGGCGCGTTTGAGCACACCGCCCTCTTGTGCACGCAGCGGGAACACGTGTCCCGGCATATGGATGTCCTCGGGCCGCGTGTCCGATTCCGTCACGGCTTTGGCCGTCGCCGCGCGGTCGAAGGCGCTCGTTCCCGTCGTGGTGCGGCCGCGTACGTCGATGGAGACCGCAAAGGCCGTCCCGTGGCTCTCCTCGTTTCGCGAGACCATCAGTGGGATTCGGAGCTCGTCGAGCCGCCAACCGGCACAAGGCAGGCAGACGATCCCCCTGCCGTGGGTAACCATGAAGTTGACCGCCTCCGGCGTGACCTTCTCGGCGGCCATGATGAAGTCGCCCTCGTTCTCCCGGTCGGCGTCGTCCACGACGATCACGATCTTTCCATCGCGAACGTCCTCGATCGCTTCCTCTATGCCCGAGAAGACCGACCTGTCCAGGACTTCCTCAGCCATTACTCGCTCCGTTCGTCGACAGCCTCTCCACGTACTTGGAAATCAGGTCGACTTCCAGGTTCACTTCGTCTCCCGGCTTCGTGTCCCCCAGGGTCGTGACGGCAAGCGTGTGCGGGATCAATGCGATAGAGAACTCGGCGTCGCCTAAGGTCGCGACCGTGAGGCTCACTCCGTCCACCGCGATCGAACCCTTCGCGACCGCATATCGAAGGAGGTCCGTCGCGGCGCGAATCCGCAGGGTAGCGCCGGCTTCCTGAAGCTCGACCGCCTCGATGATGCCGATCCCGTCCACATGGCCCTGCACGAGGTGCCCGCCGAGCCGCGTTGCTAGTGTCACCGGGCGCTCGAGATTCACGGGATCACCTTCATGAAGTCTCCCGAGGGCGGTGCGGGACATGGTCTCCTCGGTGATGTCGAAGGCAAGCGAATCGGCATCGCGCCCGACGACCGTTAGACAAACTCCGTTGACGGACACCGACGATCCGACGGCCGAGTCCTCGGTCACCGTCTGGCACCCGACGACCAAGAGCGCGCCACCATTGGAGCGAATAGTTCCCCGCTCCTCAACTATCCCGGTGAACATAGGCCTCCAATCTCAGGTCCGGTCCCACACGATCGACTTTGGTGATCTCGACCTCACGGGCATCTTGCAGAGTCGTAAACCCCTTGCCTCCGAGAATCCCGGGGGCATCCGATCCTCCGAGAAGCTTCGGAGCCAGGTAAAGGAAGAGCTTGTCGACGATGCCCTCCCGAACGGCGGCAAAGGCCAGCGTGGAGCCCCCCTCCAGCAACGCGGACTGGATTCCTCGTCCCCCGAGGGCGGCGAGGAGATCCACGAGGTCAACGCCTCCGTCGGGACCCGGCCGGCAAATGACCACATCCGCCCCCTTGCTTGCCCAAGACTCGCGACGATCCGCGTCCGACGCATCGGTCGTGGCAACCAGTGTCGGGGCCGTTCCGTCGAAGACACCGGCCGTATTCGAAACCCGCCCGCGAGCATCCGCCACGACTCTCAACGCGGGTGTCCCCCGATAGTCCGGGTCGCGAACCGTCAACCGGGGGTCGTCGGCGAGGACGGTGCCGGATCCGGCAACGATTGCGTCCGACGCCCCGCGCAACCTGTGCACGTCGGCTCGCGCCTCATCACTGGTGATCCAGGTGGAAGAGCCGTCGCGCGCCGCGATCTTCCCGTCGAGGGTTGCGGCGAGTTTCAAGGTTACGAACGGCCGCCCGGTGGAGACGAACTTCAGAAAGCTTTCGTTCTGCCTGGTCGCCTCGATCGGGAGAACGTCTGAAACAACCTCGACACCGCCCTCCCCGAGCTTCGCCATGCCTCCCCCGTCAACGGCGGGGTTCGGATCCGGTATGGCGGCGACGACTCGGGCGATCCCGGCACTAAGGATTGCGTCGGTGCACGGAGGAGTTCGGCCGAAGTGATTGCAAGGCTCGAGCGTGACGTAAAGCGTCGCTCCGCGCGACCGGTTGCCGGCCGCTTGGATCGCGATCACCTCGCCATGAGGTTTCCCCGCGCCTTCGTGGTAACCCTCCCCGACGATCTCGCTGCCCGACACGACGACAGCTCCGACCAGCGGGTTGGGAGAAACGAGACCCCGCCCAAGCTCCGCCAGCTCGAGCGCCCTCCGCATGTAGGTTTCGTCCACGACGAACCTTTCCCGGTGCGGGGGTGGGGTGAGAGGGCGCGCGCGAAGCGGCGCCGAGCATCACCCGTCCTCTTCCATCCCGACTGTAACGGTCGGTCCCGGAGTTTCGCCGGGTCAACCCCTTACCGGACGCAAGGGGGTCGCGGACTTTCACCGCCGGTGGGGGTTTCCACCCCGCCCCGAAGACGAGTTACACCCTCAGTATACGGCCGGGAACAGGCCCCGAACAGGCCTTATTCGGTGGATCCCTCCTGCCCCTCCACCATGCGGCGGTCGACCGCGTAGGAGGACCCGACGTCACGCTTTGCATATTGCTTCATCTCGGTCGCGACGTTGACGGCCTCGACGTAGTGGGAGAACTTCCGCCGATCGGTGCTCGCGATGCCGATCGATATGGAAACCAGGGGGATCTTCTGCATCTCGCCCCTTCGATCCTCAACCTCCACGTACCCGCGATCGAGGTCCTCCTGTTCGTAGAAATCCTTGATCTCCTCGTTGAATCGCTCGACGATCCTTCTCGCGATCTCCTCGGACACCTCCGGTCCCGCTACCGCAACGAAGTCGTCCCCCCCGACGTGGCCAACGAAGCCTTCGGGTCCGGTGAACTCGAGAACGGCGTCCTGGATGATCCGCGCCGTGGCTTGGATCAGCCGGTCTCCGTTCACGAACCCCTTGTGGTCGTTGTATGCCTTGAAGTTGTCGAGGTCGTTGTAGAGGACGGAAAACGGCTTTCCGTCCTGGACCATTCGTTCGATCTCCTCTTGGATACGGATGTTGCCCGGAAGTCCAGTGAGCGGTGAGAGATTCCGCATCTCGCGTGCGCGGCGGAGAGTTCCCTTGACGCGCGCCAGAAGTTCGATCGGGTCGAACGGCTTGATGATGTAATCGTCGGCGCCGGCCGTCAGTCCGAGCACCTTGTCCGTCGACAGGGCTTTCGCGGTCAGCATGATTATCGAGGTATTGGCCGTCTGCGGGTTCCGACGCACCCGCTGCGCCACCTCGAAGCCGTCGATGCGCGGCATCATGACGTCGAGCAGGATCAGGTCGGGCCGGATCGTCTTCGCCTGGTCGAGGGCTTCCTCGCCATCGGAGGCCACCGATACCTCGTAGCCGGCGGACCGCAGGTTGACCTCGACGAATCGCGCGATGTCCGGGTCGTCGTCTACGACCAGAATCGTTTCGGCCACCGTCAGTTCCCCCTCGCGACGGCCGCGAGCTCGCGCGCGGCTTCCGCCGGGTTCGGCGCCTTGAAGATGGACGATGCTGCGGCAAGCACCGAGGCTCCGGCCTCGATACACCTTCGCCCCGTTGCCGGGTCTATCCCGCCGTCAACCTCGACATCGACGGAGAGACCACGTCGCTCGATTTCCGCGCGGGCCGATTCGATCTTCTCGAGTACCTCAGGGATGAACGCTTGCCCCGCCCACCCCGGGTGAACGCTCATCACGATCAGGTTGTCGAGATCGTCGAGATACGGGAATGCACCATCCACCGGGGTATCGGGATTGACGGCAAGTCCGGCGCGCATCCCCAGATCGCTCGCTTTTCGGAGCACGGGCGCGGGATCGTCCAACGCCTCCAAGTGGCAGGTCACCATGTTCGTGCCCGCGGAGGCGAAGTCGTCGAACAACCGCTCAGGGCGTTCGATCATGAGGTGGCAATGGAGCGGCAAGCCGGTCACCGGCCGAAGCGACTCCACGACGACCGGGCCGATCGTGAGCGGGGGTACGAAGTGAGCATCCATTACGTCGACGTGAATGACATCGGCATGAGGCTCCACTTTCTTCACCTCGTCGGCCAGGTGCCCGAAATCGGCCGAAAGGATGGAGGCTGCGAGTTTGCCCATTCGGGCGATTGTACGCGAGGGCTACCCCACAAGGCTTTCACCCTGCGCCGGCCGGAAGCCTCGCACGAACTCCTCAGCGCTCATGTGCTTGCGTCCGGCAGGCGCAACCTCTAGAGGGCGTACCGCGCCGCTGCCGGCACCCACGACGAAGCCATCCTTTCCCGCCGAAAGCACCTCACCCGGCCGCCCCGAGACTTCCGCCGGTTCGGCGCGAAGTATCTTCAACACGTCGTCCCTGAACCGAGCCGACGCCCCGGGGCTCGGTGCCAGAGCACGCACTCGCCGCACGACCGACTGCGCATCCTCCGTCCAATCGATCAGCCGTTCCGCCGCTGAGATCTTGGGCGCGAACGAGGCCTCGCGCTCGTCCTGGGGCCGTGGGACCAACTCGCGCGCCGCGAGCCGATCGAGTGTTTCGACGAGAAGATCCGCACCTATGCCGGCCAGGCGCCCTCCTAGGGAACCGGCGTCATCGTTCGGAAGGATGTCTTCCTCGCGCTGCATGAGAATCGGTCCCGAGTCCATACCCTCATCCATCAGGATCGTCGAAACTCCGGTTCCCGCGTGTCCCGACATCAGGGCTCGCTGAACGGGCGCCGCGCCGCGAAACTCCGGCAGCAACGAGAAGTGCAGGTTCACCGACCCCACCGTCGGCACCCTCAGGACGTGCATGGTCAGGATCTCTCCGTAAGCGACTACGGCAAGAACCTCCGGTTCGGCCGCAACGATTCGGTCGAACCCCTCGCCCTCCTTGACCGTGTCCACCTCCGCGAGCGGGAGGCGCAACGTCCTGGCCGCCTCCGCTACAGAAGTCGGAGTCAGGACCGATCCCCTTCCCGCCGGTCTGGGAGCGCGGGTCACAACGAGTTCAACGCCGGAAAGTGCCTCGAGGGACGGCACCGACCAAGCGTCGCTGCCCAGGAATACGACCCTCACGGTTCGAAGCCTAGAGGGTTTGGCCCCGGGGAGCCTCCGCGCCGAGATCCCGCTCGCGCATCTGCTTCATCATTTCGCGCCGGTGCTTGGACGAAAGGCGGTCGGCAAACAACATCCCGTCCAAGTGGTCGGTCTCGTGTTGCAGGATCCGCGCGAGCAACTCTTCCCCCTCAACGGTGACCGGTTCTCCCTTCAAGTCGTACCCCTTCGCCACCACGTGCATCGACCGTTTCACCGGGAAGTAGAGGCCGGGGATCGAGAGACACCCCTCATCCAGTTCCTGTTCACCCGTCTGCTCGACTATCTCCGGATTGACCAACCATCTCGGACCTGTTCCGTCGTCGTAGACGAAGATGCGGCTCAGCGCGCCGATCTGATTCCCGGCGACACCGACGCCGACGTACTCCCGCATCGCTAGGAGCAGATCCTCGGCAAGCTTGGCGAGGGGGTCGTCGAATCGCTCCACCTCCCTTGCCCGTTCGCGCAGCACCGGGTCGCCGAAGATTCGCATCGGCGGGACGGTCACGGGCGATTGCTCGTCTTTTCGACTCAAAGGTGCGGCTCGGCCTCCACCCGATCGACCACATCCGAAAGGGAACGCATCGCGCGGCCGAAGGATTCGACATCCTCGGGGCGAACGGTTACCAAGCATATCGTTTGCTCGCCGGCCGATGTCGCCAGAAGCGTGAGGGGCTTCAGCCGCTCTATCTCCTCTCGAACGCGTTGCCTTCCGATTACGCGAAACACGGGGAACCCGGCCGGGAATCCGGCCTCCTTGCGACGGGCCAGTTCGGCTCGGTGAAAGCGTTCAGGGTTCCCGGCAACCAGCGATTGGACGGCGGCGTCGGCCGGGTGTCGAGTCTGAAGAATCACGCGGCCCTCCTGTGACGCCCATGCCGACGCTTCCATCCAAACGGCGAGCGCGCGCTCAACGGCTCCGATCCCCGGCCGTTTGAGTCCCACGTCGGCATCGAGTATGCCTACGACGTCTAGTTCGAGCGGCCCCACGTCCTTGACGGCATCGGTTCCCCCGATCGTGATCTCGTCTCTGCCGGGAGGAGGCTCGTCGCCGGCTATGTGCCTCACCGGCCTCCCAGTGATGCTCCGGGCCCATTCGGCGGCCCTCTCGACACCTCCCTTTCGAACACCGAACCCCTCGGAGCCGCAGTTCGCGCACTTCCCTCGGGCGCCACAGACGGCGCAGATAACTCGGCCGGCCTCCGCCCGCAGCAGGCCGCCGCATTCCGAGCACGCAGCCGGCTCGCTGCATCGCTTGCAGAATCGCGCGACGCCGTAGCCGCGAATCGGTTCGAAAAGGAAGGCGCTTTTGGACCTCTTCAGTTCCGCGACAAGCCGCGGCGCGCGGCCCTCGGTTCCGGGCGGAACAACCTCCACCGGCGGCCAGGAGCGGCGTGAGGGTGACACTTCGGTAATGCCCAGCGCCGCCGCCTCGGCCGTGGGACAGAAAGCCGACAGCACCACCGATCCTCTCCCGATGCGGCTGCGAGCCACCGCTACATCGCGAACGTGATAGTACGGGGAGCGATCCTCGCGATGACGCGCGTGACTTTCACGCGAAACGAATATCAAGCCTAGATCGGGAGCCGGCGCGAACACCGCCGGGCCGGTGCCGATCACACAGGCGTATTTCCCGGCCTTGATCTCAAGCCACAATCGGTATCGCTCGCGCCGGTCCCCTCCGACGAAAAGCGCGGCGCGTTCACCGAATTCCTCCTTCGCCGCTGCGGCGGTTGCCGGAAGCGGCTCGGCCTCGGGGACGAGCAGGATCGCCGCCCTGCCACCATCTATACAGGTCCGAATGGTTTCAACTGCTGCATCGACCTCGTGTTGCGGCGCCGGCCTCAGAACGAACGCGCCTTGTCCACCGCTGATTACCTCGAGCAGAGGTTCCCCATTCCGATACGCAGCAAGAACCAGGCCTTGGGGGGCGGACGGGTCCGGCCCGAGCTGCTCGGTCGCAGCGCGCGGATGGGAATCCTCGCGTTGCGCCTCGACGACGCCCGGGCGAACCCGTCCGTCCTTCAAGTCAGACTCCTCAGAGACGACTCTTGGCGGATGACTTCGCGTAATAACGGAAGCAAGCGGAGCAACGTAGCGTTCCGAGACCCACATCAACAGCTGGAGCATTCGCTCGTCGAAAAAACGCACCGCTGAGTGCACCTTTGTAACGGGCAGGATTTTGTCCGGAACGTCGTCGGTCGGGCCGAGAATCCAGCCCTTCGTCTGCCTCCCGTGAAAGGGAACCGAGATCAGCGAGCCTACTCCGGCGCCCAGCTCCTCCGGGAGTTCGTAGGTGAACGGCCGGTCGAGCGAAAGGACGGGGCGGTCGACACAGACAGCGACCGGACCGGAGAGGCTAGTTAAGGGCGCTTCGGAGCTCGTCGGCGCGGTCGGTCTCCTCCCAGGGGAAGCCCTTCCGCCCGAAGTGACCGTACACGGCGGTCTCCTTGTAGATGGGCCTGCGCAGATCCAGCTTCTCGATGATGGCCGCCGGACGGAAATCGAAAGCCTCGCGCACGGTGGACGCGATCCGCGACGGATCCACGTGTTCGGTACCGAACGTGTCGACCGCGATCGAGACCGGGTGCGCCGTGCCGATGGCGTACGCGAGCTGCAGCTGGAAACGATCGGCCGCCCCGGCCGCGACGACATTCTTGGCCACGTACCGCGCCATGTAAGCGGCTGAGCGATCAACCTTGGTCGGGTCCTTCCCCGAGAAACAACCGCCCCCGTGCGGGGCCATGCCGCCGTAGCTGTCAACGATGATCTTGCGCCCGGTGAGTCCCGTGTCGGCCTTCGGACCGCCGACCTCGAAACGGCCGGTGGGGTTGACCATCGTCCTCGGAGACTGCGTATCGAGTTCGGGGAACTCTCGTAAGACCGGCTTGATCACCTCTTCCTCGACGTCGGGCGCCAGTAGGGTCTCGACGTCGACCTCCTCGCGGTGCTGCGCCGAGATCAAGACGTTTTCCACACGGACCGGCGCGCCGCCTTCGTAGAGGATGGACACTTGGCTCTTGCCGTCGGGCCGAAGATACGGGATCACCCCCGCCTTCCTGACATCCATGAGGCGACGCGACAGGGCGTGCGCCATGGCAATCGGAACGGGCATCAGATCCTCGGTCTCTCGGCAGGCGTAGCCGAACATCATCCCTTGATCGCCCGCTCCGATAGTGTCGAAATCGTCACTGGAACCTTCCTTGTGCTCTCTCGCGTCGAGAACGCCAAGCGCGATATCGGGGGACTGCTCCTGGATGGCCGTAATGACGCCACAGGTGTAGCCGTCGATGCCGAAGCGGGCATCCGTGTACCCGACGTCGACCACCGTGTCCCTGACGATCGATGCGATGTCGGCGTATGCCTCGGTGGTTATCTCGCCGGCCACGATCACGATTCCCGTAGTGATCAGCGTCTCGCAAGCCACTCGTGCCACGGGGTCCTGGGCGATGATCGCGTCGAGGACGGCGTCGGAGATCTGGTCCGCCAGCTTGTCTGGGTGCCCCTCGGTAACCGATTCGGAGCTGAAGAGGTATTCGTCCGTCATGACCGCCGGATTATAGCCGCGGGCGGCGACGCCACGCCTACCGGGCCAGGAGCTTCGCCAACCTGTCGCAGACTGCGACAGCAAGCTCCTGCTTCGACCACATGCGAAGACCTGCGTCCTCCCCGGCGCGAGTCAGGATCAGCGCGTGATTCGTCTCGGATCCGAACCCCGTACCCTCACGCCCCACCTCGTTCACGACGATGGCATCCAGGCCCTTCGATTCCAGCTTTTCGCGGCCGGCCCTTTCCAGTTCCTCCGTCTCCGCAGCGAAACCCACGAGTACTTGCCCGCGCCTTCGCGCTGAAAGCTCCCGCAGGATGTCCGGGGTAGGAACCAGCCGAATCTCCGGCACGCCGTTCTCCTTCTTGAGCTTGGAATCCGCGGGCCGGTCCGGCCGGAAGTCGGCAACGGCGGCCGCCATGACGACCGCGTCCGAGCTGTCGAAACGCCCGATCATCGCGTCGCTCATCTCCTGGGAGGAGGTAACACTTATCGTCTCCATCTCCGGCGGCGGCTTTTCGGTCGACGGCCCCAGGACGAGGGTGACGACGGCCCCTCTGGAAACAGCTTCAGAGGCGATCGCGATTCCCATCTTGCCCGACGACCTGTTCCCAATGAAGCGAACGGGGTCGAGCGGTTCCCACGTCGCGCCCGCGGACACAAGGATGTGGGAGCCCGAGAGTTCTCTACCGAGCGAGAGCGCGTCGTTTGTTGCGGCGAGGATGTCACTCACGTCAGCCATACGGCCGATCCCCTCGTCGCCGGCCGCAAGAGGACCTGCTTCCGGGCCGACGATGCGGATCCCCCTGTCGGACAGGATTCGGAGGTTCTCCTGAGTCGCAGCGTTCTGATACATGCCGGTGTGCATCGCCGGCGCCACGACGACGGGCGCCTTCACTTCGAGCAGCGTCGAGGTCACGAGGTCGTCGGCGAACCCGAGGGCCATTTTCGCGAGAACGTTTGCCGTCGCCGGCGCCACTATCGCGACATCGGCTTCGCCGGCCAGCCGGACGTGCAGCACCTCTTCGGGATTCTCGAATAGATCGGTTTGAACCGGGTTACCCGACAGCGCCGCGAAGGTATCCGGCCCGACGAAGCGCGTCGCGGCCTTCGTCATGACCACCTGGACCCTGGCCCCGGACTTGACCATCGAACGGACGAGTTCGCAAGACTTGTAGGCGGCTATGCCCCCGCTGACGGCAAGGAGGACCCTGCGGCCGGCGAGAGCGCTACTTGATTCCGACTCCCTCGGGCCGCTCATAGCTCACCTTTTCCTCGGCGATCTCCTGGAGGGAGATCGAAAGGGGCTTGTTGCGCAGGCCTCCGGTCTCGATGAGCGGCGGGACGAACTCCCCGCGGCCCTCGCCGAGCTGGTTGTAGTAGGAATTGATCTCCCGCGCGCGCTTGGCGGCAAGGATCACGAGCGAGTACTTGGAATCGACGTGCTTGAGGAGGTCGTCGATCCTCGGTTGGTCGATCATCAGGGGTCCTTTCGTGCGTCGGGCGCCTCACGCCCATGCCCTTCGATTATAACCGCGACCTCGGCCGAAGCCCGTTGCAGGTCGTCGTTTTCCACCACGTGGTCGAATTCCCCGGCCTGGGACATCTCGCGTTCGGCGTCGGCAAGCCGTAACTCCAGTTCGCCCTCGTCTTCCGTGCCGCGCTCGCGAAGGCGCCGTGCCAGTTCCTCCTTCGACGGCGGAACCAGGAAGATCGTGATCGCGTCCGGCACGTTCGCGCGGACGGTATCGGCCCCCTGCGTATCGATCTCCAGGATGACGTTCAATCCCCTTCGCATCGCCTCCTTCACCGGCTTCGACCGCGTGCCGTAGCGATGGCCGTAAACGTCGGCCCACTCGAGGAAGTTTTCGTCCTCGACGGAACGGTCGAACGCAGTTTCGTCGACGAATTCGTAGTCGCGCCCGTCTACCTCTCCGGGTCGAGGCTCTCGTGTGGTGGTGGATACGGATAGATAAATATCAGGGACGGTCTCGAGCAGACGGCGAACGACGCTTCCCTTGCCTACGCCTGACGGTCCGGAGACTACGAATAGTTTGCCGCGGCGCGAAGCCGTGGCGGCTACTTCTTCGCGAACTCGGCCAGTAGCGCGTCGCGCTGCTTCGCGCCAAGTCCGCGAATACGACGGCTGACCGAGATGTTCAGGTTCCCCATGATCTTTCCCGCGCGGACTTTGCCGACCCCGGGAAGGGATTCCAAGACCGTCGACACTCTCATCTTTCCGACGGTGTCATCGCCTTGTCGCGACAACACGTCCTTCAAGCTCAGCTTTCCGGCCTTGAGTTCTCCTTTGAGAACCGCCCGCTTCTTTCGGGCCTCGGCCGCTTTCGCTAGGGCCTGCTGTCGTTGTTCGGGAGAAAGAGTGGGTAGCGGCATCGCGTACTCCTTAAAGTCCAGGGGGCGCGATTATACGCGAGCAGTTCGGCCGCGAGCAAAGCAGCGTCATCGAAGCTCCGTCAAGATCGCGCGAGCGGCCGCCGCAGGATCCGGGGATCCTGTGATCGGACGACCGACCACCAGGTAATCGGCACCCGCCTCGGCAGCCTCACCCGGCGTGAGAACGCGGGCGTGATCGTTGGAGCCGCTCCCCGAGGGACGTACTCCGGGAACCACGAGGCAGGCCTCCTCTCCCACGGCCTCACGGACCGATTCAACGTCCTCCCCCGACACCACCGCTCCGGCGGCCCCGGCCGCGATCGCCTCGAAAGCCAGCGACGCAGGAGAGGCGAGCGACTCGCCCCCGAGGCTCGATAACACCGTCACGGCGACGACTAATGGTGGTGGAGCTCCAGTTTCGCCGGCCCCCTCATCCGCGCCTCTCACGGCGGCCGAGACCATCTCCGCCCCCCCAAGGGCATGAACGGTGAGCATATGAATACCCAGCATCGATGCGTTACGGGCGGCCCTGGCCACGGTGGTGGGGATGTCGTGAAGTTTGAGATCGAGGAAGACCGGCGCGTAACGCGAAACGCCGCGGACCGAGTCCGGTCCATAGGCGGAAAAGAGCTCGAGCCCCACCTTGACCAAACCCACGGTTCCCGACAGCACCCCGGCGAGATGCTCCGCCTCGTCGAGGCCGGAGACGTCCAGCGCCACGATCAAAGGGTTGTCCGGCGGGGGCCGCAGGTCAGGCTCCGTCGGTCTGGGACAGCTTGATCCTTCCCCGTAGCTCCGACGGGTTCGCGACACCGGCCTCCTCGAGAAACTGCGCGATCCCGTCGGTTATCTCCTGCGGAGCCGATGGGTTCGCGAGCATCGCGGTCCCTACTTGAACCGCGCTTGCCCCGGCCAGCAACAGCTCGATCGCATCCCGCGCACGAGTCACGCCTCCGACACCGATTATCGGAATTCCGGGGAGCACGCGGGAAACTTGATACACGGCCCGCACGGCGAGGGGCCGGATCGCCGGCCCCGAGAGTCCGCCAAGTACCGATCCGAGCTTCGGCGCCATTTCGGAGGAGTCCACAGCCATCGCCTGCACGCTGTTTATGAGCGTGACCCCGTCCGCTCCAGCTTCGACACATGCCGAGGCGATGTCGGGCAGGTCCGAAACGTCGACGGAGAGCTTCGCAAACACCGGCACACGCGACAGTCTGGCGACGGCACCCGACGCCTCCGCCGCGTGGTCGGGCCGATGGGCAAACAATCCTCCGCCACGCTCCTCGTTCGGACAGGCAAGGTTCGTCTCGATCGCCACCACGCCGGGGGCATCCTGCACTGCGGTGGCCACGCGGACGAACTCCTCGACGCTGGTTCCCGCAACGGAGGCGATGATCGGAACCCCGAGTTTCGTCAGCGACGGCAAGTCGCGAACCACGAACTCCTCCACACCGGGGTTTTGCAACCCCACCGATGAGAGGAGGCCGGAAGGGGTCTCGGCCGCGCGCGGAAGAGGAGACCCTTGCACCGGCCACAGGGTCACGCTGGTGGTCACGATCGCCCCGAGCCGTCGAAGATCGGTTACGCCCGCTACGTTCTTCACGTCCCGAAGACAACCGGCCGCGTTCATCACGGGCGTCGCGAGCCGCACCCCGCCGACGTCCACTGCCAGGCTCGGACTCACTTGACCTTGCCTGCCACAGGTTCCTGGTCTCGGGGCAGCTTGTCCCAAAGAACTCTCGTTGAGTTGAATACCGGGCCGTCGACGCAGGATCTCAAGTACTCGAAACCGCTTCCCTCCTTGTGGGAAACGGGAACCACGCAGGTAAAGCACTGGCCCCATCCGCACGCCATGCGTTCCTCAACGGCAACCTGAGACGGGATCTGCTTCTTCCGGCAATACTCGGCCACGGCGCGCAGCACCGATGCCGGTCCGGCCGCGTAAACAACGTTCGACCCGCAGCGCTCAATCGTTTCGGGAAGCGCGGCGGACACACGGGCACCCTGCGCGACGCCTCCCTCGCCGGTCACGATGGATATCGTTTGTGAAAGACGCTTCGCCTCTATCGGCTTGAACACCTGCTCCTGACTGGGCGCAGCAAGGATCATGTCGATTCTCTTGCCGAGGCCCTTAAGTTCCTCAGCCAGGAAATACAACTGACCGGCCGCGTATCCCTCGGAGACGAGCAGGCAGTTGTTCCGATTCTTCGGGAAGGCAAAGCCCCGCCCCAGCGGACCAATGACGTCGAGGAACTCGTGAGCGTCTATTTCCGCCAGCCACTCGGTCCCTTCATCCAATGGATCGAACGAGAACTCGAGCGTCCCCGACCAACCCCCCTGCCGGGACGCCTTATGGATCCAAAAAGGCCTGCGAAGAAGAAAGTCCCGGCCGGGAGGCACTGCAACCTGCAGAAATTGTCCCGGCCTGGCGTTCTCCGCCACTTCCGGCGCCACGAGAGTGATCGTGTGATACGCGCCGAGACGGCGGCTCTGAAGCACTTCCGCGCGAACCCGCTTCACTTCTCGCCACCCGCGGACGATGCAGTTCGGCTGGGGCTTCGATCCGTCCGGTTTTCGGACCTGCCGTTGCGAGGCACCGAAAGATACTCTTGAATCGAACGCGGCGGCGAAGCGTCGCCCCTAAGCGCTTCTATTCCCCGCACAGATGCCATCACACCTGGAAGTGTTGTGACGCAAGGGATTCCGGCCGTCGCCGCTGCCGTCCTGATGTAGTACCCGTCGGTCCTGGGGCCCCTCCCGTACGGCGTGTTGATCACCAGATCGACTTTTCGCTCGCGGATCAGGTCCACGACATTGGGTTCTCCCTCTGAGACCTTGGCGACGCGCTCGACCGAGATGCCGGCGCGCGACAGGACGGCGGCGGTGCCTCCGGTCGCCAGCAGACGGAATCCAAGGTCGGCCAGCCTTTTCGCGGGAAAAAGTATCGCCCTCTTGTCGCGATTGGACACGGACACAAACACATTTCCCGAACTGGGAAGAGAGGAACCACTCGAAACCAGGGCTTTCGCCAGGGCGAATCCGGAATCCGTATCCACTCCCATAACTTCGCCGGTGGACTTCATTTCCGGACCGAGCACCGTGTCGGCGCCTCGGAACCGGCCGAACGGGAGCACGGCGGCTTTGACGGAAACGTGGCTCAGATGACGATAGTGAGCGGGATCCTCCGGGATCATCCCTTCCTTCCGCAAGTCGGCCAAGGTTCTTCCGATCATCACCAGCGTCGCGATCTTCGCCAGCGGAACGCCGGTTGCCTTGGAGACGAAGGGAACCGTTCGAGACGCTCTAGGGTTCATCTCGAGGACCCAAATACGCTCGTCCTTCACGGCCAACTGCAGGTTAAGGAGTCCGCGAACCCCGAGACGCTTGGCCAGCTTCCAGACTATGTCCTCGATCACATCCAGCTCCGAGTCCGACAGGGTCGGAGGCGGGATGACGCACGATGAATCTCCCGAGTGCACACCGGCCTCCTCGATGTGTTCCATGACGGCACCTATCACGACCTCTTCACCGTCTGACACGGCATCGACGTCGACCTCGATCGCGCCCTCGAGGAACCTGTCTATCAGGACCGGATGGTCGGGCGAGGCTTCAGCGGCAGTGGTGACGAACTGCTCGAGTTCGTCCTCTCCGTACACGATCTCCATGGCCCGGCCTCCCAGGACGTAGGAAGGCCGGACCACGACGGGAAACCCGACGGACGCCGCGATCTTCCCGGCCTCTTCAAGGTTTCGAGCCTCGCCGTGCATAGGCGCCGGGATCCCGAGTTCCGCGAGCACAGTGGCGAACTTGCCTCGGTCCTCGGCAAGGTCAATCGCCTCGGGGCGCGTGCCCAGAATGCGGTAGCCCTCCTCCTCCAAGGTATGCGCGAGCTTGAGGGGCGTCTGCCCGCCGAGTTGAACGATCACCCCGATCGGCTGCTCGGCTCCACAAACCGCGAGCACGTCCTCTTCGGTCAACGGCTCGAAGTAGAGACGGTCGCTCGTGTCGTAGTCGGTCGACACCGTCTCGGGATTGCAGTTCACCATTACGGCCTCATATCCCGCGTCGTGCAAGGCAAACGCCGCGTGAACACAGGCGTAGTCGAACTCGATCCCCTGTCCGATACGATTGGGCCCGGCACCTGCAATCACCACACGAGGCCGCTCACCCGAACGAACCTCCGTTTCCTCCTCGTAGGTCGAATAGTGGTAGGGAGTGCGGGCCGGGAATTCCCCGCCGCATGTGTCTACGGTCTTGAATACCGGCTGCACGCCGAGCTTTGAACGGCGCCTGCGAACCGCCGGCTCTTCGTCGCCAGTCAGCAGCGCGATCCTCGCATCGGAGATTCCCAGGCGCTTCGCCTCCAGCATCTGGTCCCGGTCTATGTCGCCCAGCCGTTTACCGCGAAGCGCTTCCGCATCGGCAACGACTTCAGAGATCTGATCCACGAACCAGGGATCGATCTTCGAGGCATCGGCCACGACGTCGACGGAATGCCCCTCCAACAAAGCCCTTTCGACGAGCTGCAGCCTGTGTTCCGTCGCCGTCGCCAGCCCTTGGATCAACGAGGTGTCGCTCGATCCGCTCACCGTGGCGGCCGCCGCGTAGTCCGCACCCAGATCCATGCCCGGCCTCTCGAGGGAGCGCCAAGCCTTGCCCAACGCCTCCTTGAAGGTCCGGCCGATGGCCATTACCTCCCCGACGGACTTCATGGTGGTCGTCAGACGGGTGTCGGCCTCCGGGAACTTCTCGAATGCGAACCTCGGGACCTTAACGACTACGTAGTCCAGGGCCGGCTCGAACGCCGCGGGCGTTTCGCCGGTTATGTCGTTCGTGATCTCGTCCAGCCGGTACCCCACGGCGAGCAGTGCTGCCACCTTCGCGATCGGAAACCCCGTCGCCTTTGATGCCAGCGCGGACGAACGGGAGACGCGAGGGTTCATTTCGATCAACACCGTCCTTCCGTCCGCGGGATTCACGGCGAACTGGATGTTCGAGCCGCCGGTTTCCACGCCTATCGCGCGTATACACGCAAGGGCGTAATCCCGCATCTGCTGGTACTCACGGTCGGTGAGCGTCTGAGACGGTGCAACGGTGATCGAGTCTCCGGTATGGACCCCCATCGGATCCACGTTCTCTATGGAACAGATCACGACCGCGTTGTCGGCACCGTCCCGCATCACCTCCAGCTCGAACTCCTTCCAACCCTCGAGCGATTCCTCGATCAGCACCTCCCCCACCGGGCTGGAGAGGAGGCTTCTGCGCACGAGCATCTCCAACGACCCCGGGTCGTGCGCAAACCCGCTTCCGCCTCCCCCGAGCATGAACGAAGGCCTGACAATCACCGGATATCCGACCTCTTCGGCGATCCGGAGTGCCGTCTCCACCGATGTGGCCGTTCCGGCCCGTGGCAGCGGCAAGCCGGCCTCCGCCATCGTTCGCTGAAAACCGCTCCGATCCTCCGCGCGGCGTATCGCCTCGAGGCCGGCGCCTATCAGCCGAACGCCGTTCTCTTCAAGGACTCCCGACTCGGCCAGGGCCACGGCAACGTTCAGCCCCGTCTGACCGCCGATCGTGGGCAGCAGCGCATCGGGGCGCTCGCGTTCGATCACGGCCTTCACCGAATCCGGTTCCAACGGCTCGATGTAGGTAGCGTCGGCGAACTCGGGGTCGGTCATGATCGTCGCCGGGTTGGAGTTGACGAGCACCACCCGATAGCCCTCACGCCTCAGGACCCGGCACGCCTGGGTTCCCGAGTAGTCGAACTCGCACGCCTGCCCGATGACTATCGGGCCGGAGCCGATGACCAGCAGCGAACTGATATCGGTGCGCTTAGGCATCGCCCATCAACTTCCTGAACTCCTCGAACAGATAGCGGGAGTCGTGGGGTCCCGGCGCCGCCTCCGGGTGGTACTGAACGGAGAATGCCGGGACGTCCAGGCATCGAAGCCCCTCCAGCGTCCCGTCGTTCAGGTTCCAGTGAGTCAACTCCGCCGCCCCGAACTGCGTTTCAACCACAGGGATCTCATTCGGCGGGGACGACGGTCGCGTCGATCCCCGAGCCCAGCCCTCGGGGTCAACGGCGAACCCGTGATTGTGAGATGTGACTTCGACACGGCCACCACGGAGATTCTTCACGGGCTGGTTGGCTCCTCGGTGTCCGAACTTCAGCTTGTACGTCGTTCCCCCCAGCGCCAGGCCCAACAATTGGTGGCCGAGACAGATCCCGAAGATCGGAACCTTGCCCAGGAGCTCCTTGGACAAGTTGATCCCGTATTTGGTCGCGGCCGGATCTCCGGGTCCGTTCGATAGGAACACGCCGTCGGGGTTTCCCGAAAGGATTTCGCCGGCGGGCGTCTCGGCCGGATAGACCGTCGCCTCACATCCCGACGCCGCCAAACGCCGCAGGATGTTCCGCTTCATCCCGAAGTCGACCGCGGCGATCTTGAAGACTCGGCCTGATTCCGCGGACGCCGGTCCGACGAGCTCCGACGCCCCGTAGGGCTCGGGAGCGGTAACGGTCTTCGCCAGGTCGGCCCCCTCCATTCCCGGTGTCCCTTGCACCCTGGAAACCAAGGAATCCGGATCGAGATCCTCTGTGGACACACCGCTGCGCATCGCGCCGCGCTCTCTGATCCGAAGGGTCAAGCTGCGGGTGTCGATCCCCTGTATCCCGACGACGCCCGCGTCCTCCAGCTCGCCGGACAACGTCCTCTCCGAACGCCAGCTCGAAGGGCGCCGGGATGCCTCGCGAACCGCGAAGCCCGAGACCATCACGGATTCCGACTCCGGATCCTCTCGGTTGGTCCCGTAGTTCCCTTGATGCGGATAGGTCATGACGACGATCTGTCCGGCGTACGACGGGTCGGTCAGAACCTCCTGGTAGCCGGACATCGCCGTGTTGAACACGACTTCCCCGAAGATCTCTCCGGGAGCTCCGAATCCCTTCCCCTCGTAGACCGCCCCATCCTCCAGAGCCAGGAGGGTCTTGGGTCCCGTATTGCGCGCGCTCATCTTGCGGGGCGCCCATCTCTGTGGGTGAACTCCCCGCGCAGCAGCGTGTGAACCACACGGCCGCGAAGGGTCCGCCCGAGAAACGCCGAGTTCTCGCTCATCGACGCGAACGGAGGACGCACATCCCAAGCCGCTTCGGGATCGAACACGACCAGGTTCGCCGGCCGGCCCGGCTCGATGGGACCGCCGTGCTCCGACGCACCCAGGATTCCGGCGGGGGCAACCGACAAGCTTTCAATCAAACGGGTCATGGTGAGAATCCCGGGCTCCACGAGTTCGGTTATGCCGGCTGCCAGGGCCGTCTCCAGCCCGATGCTTCCCGGCCCCGCAGCGTCGAACTCGACCTCCTTCTCCTCCGCGGCCCTCGGTGCATGATCCGTTGCGATCGCGTCCACCGTCCCGTCGGCCACCGCTCGTCGGAGCGCGTCGCGATCCTCCGGTGAGCGAAGCGGCGGATTGACCTTCAGATTCGTGTCGTAGCCGGCGAGATCCTCGTCGGTGAATACCAGGTGGTGAGGAGTTACCTCGGAAGTGACCCGTGTGCCGTCGCCCTTAGCCCTTCGGACCTCCTCGGCCGACCTCGCCGACGACAGGTGCAAGATGTGAAGCCTCCCGCCCGTCAGCCGCGCCAAGGAGATGTCGCGTGAGACGATCACATCCTCCGCTTCCGAAGGAACACCGTTCAGTCCCAGCAGTGAGGAGGTATGCCCTTCGTGCATTTGCCACCCTCGCGCCAATTCCGAATCCTCGCAATGTTCCGCGATGATCACGTCGAAAGCCTTCGCGTACTCGAGCGCCAGTCGAAGGAGCTGTGCATCGTCTACGCACTTCCCGTCGTCGCTGAAGATCCGGACGCCCTGTTCCGCCATCTCCCCGATCTCGGCAAGCTCCTCACCCTTGAGGCCGCGAGTGATCGCTCCCGCCGAGAAGACGTCGCAGCGACCCGCCTTTTCCGCTAGCGAGAGCACCTCCTGCACGACCGCAGCGTTATCCGCGACGGGATCCGTATTGGCCATCGCGACGACCGCAGTGAACCCGCCCGCCGCGGCCGCGCACGAACCGGTCTCGATGGTTTCCCGCTGTTCGCCGCCCGGCTCACGAAGGTGCGCATGAAGGTCGACGAGCCCGGGAGCCACAACCAGCCCGTCGCAGTCGATATCCTTGCCCTTGGGAGCCGACGCGCCCGCTTCCAACGAGGCAATCGTCTCGTCTTCGATCAGCAGATCCGTCCTCTCGTCGCGACCCGACGCCGGATCGACCACGCGCGCCGCGCGAAGGACGAGCCGGCTAGGCATCAGCGTCCGCCAGCATCAGGTAGAGAAGGGACATTCTCACCGCGATACCGTTCGTGACCTGTTCGTTGATCACCGATTGCGGCAAATCGGCGACGCCGGAAGCTATCTCCACGCCCCGGTTCATCGGACCGGGATGCATGATCATCGCGTTCTCGGGAAGGGCATCGACCCGGCGGCCGGAGAGCCCATAGAACCGCGCGTACTCACGCAGGCTCGGGAAGAACTGGCGCCGCTGCCTCTCCTGCTGGATCCTCAGCACGTAGCAGACGTCCGCCTTCGGCAGGACCTCGTCGAGATCGTGCGACACCCCGGCACCCCACGCAGGGGCGGTCGGCGGGATGAGCGTGGGTGGGCCGACCAGCGTCACCTGCGCATCCATTAGGGAGAGTCCGAGCGTCAGGGACCGGGCCACTCGCGAGTGCATGACGTCGCCGACTATCGCGACCCGGAGCCCCTCGATTCGCTCGAAGCGCTCACGGATCGTGTACAGGTCGAGCAAAGCTTGGGTCGGGTGTTCGTGCATGCCGTCGCCCGCGTTCACTATGCTCGCCGAGACCCACTTCGTAAGAGCTTGTGGGGATCCCGAGGCGGAATGGCGCACGACGATGGCGTCGGCACCCATCGCCTCGAGCGTAAGGGCCGTGTCCTTCAGACTCTCCCCTTTCGCCGTAGAGGATCCGGAAGAGCTGAAATTGATCACGTCGGCAGACAACCGTTTCGCGGCCAGCTCGAAGGAGATTCGTGTTCGAGTGGAATTCTCGAAGAATAAGTTGACCACGGTCCGGCCGCGCAAGGCGGGGACCTTCTTGACGATTCTCGTTCCTATTTCCCGGAACGAATCGGCCGTGTCGAGGACTCGAACGACGTCCTCGCGCGACAGCTGAGTCATCGACAGCAAGTGCTTGATCATGCCGGCTCCTCCATGACGACGGCGTCCTCGCCGTCCACCTCGGACAGCGCAACTCTGACCTGTTCGTTCTTTCTAGTCGGAACGTTCTTTCCTACGTAGTCGGCGCGGATCGGAAGCTCGCGGTGGCCCCGGTCCACGAGCACCGCCAGCTGGATCGCTATCGGGCGTCCGAAATCCACGAGGGCATCCATCGCAGCGCGAATGGTCCTGCCCGTGTACAGAACGTCGTCCACGAGGATCACCGTTCGCCGGGTAACGTCGAAGTCGATACGAGTCTCGTGCACCTCAGGCGCATCGTGGCGCAAGCCGATGTCGTCCCTATAGAAGGTTATGTCGAGTACCCCTACCGGGACCTTCGTTCCCTCGATCCGCTCGATCTCGGCCGCAAGACGCCGCGCTAGGTCGTCGCCGCGGGCCGCAATGCCGACCAGCACGACTTCCGAGGCGCCCTTGTTCCGCTCGAGGATCTCGTGGGCGATTCGGGTGACCGACCTGCGAATCTCCGACTCGTCCATCAGGCGGGCGGCCATCAAAAGGAAATGCCCGGCCGCTCTCGCGACAGGGCACACGTCTGGAACATCCTCTGCTCCCTTCCCGGCCTCACTGGACCGGACTTAAAGGGGAAGTTCCCTGCTACAGCTTAGGCTACCGCCTCGAGACCATCAACCGCTCAATGGTCGATTCGAGCGAACCACGTGCCCCCGGGACCCGTGTAGCTGAAGGCCTCGCCCCAAGCGAGCCAAGTCGCCCCATCCTCGCCCGTCGTCATCTGGCCGTAATCGCCATACGGGAAATGGAAGCCGTCGGCCGTCTTGTAGGGTGCGCCGTCGGGGCGATCGGACACCCGGATCTCGCTGTCCCAGCTATTCCCGCCGTCGGTGGAACGGCGCATCCACGTATTCCATGCGCCGCCACGATTGTCCATCCAGCCAACTCGGACGTCGCCTTTGCCCACGGCCGTCAGCATCGGGAAGTTGTGGTCCGCGGCGTCATCAGCAAGCGACACATCCACCGGATTCGACCAAGTGAGGCCGCCGTCGGAAGAGGATCGGAAAAAGGCACGCGCAGGACCGAGCGGGCGATCGGCGGCGTTGTAGAGAATGTAGGCGTTTCCCTCATCGTCGGAGTCGAGGGCCATCTGTGGGGAGAGGAACCCCGCTCCGCAACCGGCGAAATCGGGGCAATCTCGTCCGCGGGGTGCGCGTTCGACCGTCACCGGCTCCCATTTCTGCCCGTCGGCCGACCGGTACACGTACAGGACGATCGGCCCGGGTTGTTTGTAAGTCCCCTTGTGATAGGACTCCTGCGAAGTGAGCGCCGTGCCGTCGGGAAGAACCGTCACCCCGGCGGCGAAGAAATATCGTTGGCCGGACGGACGCCAAGGCAGACGGTGAGGCTTTGTCCAGGAATCGCCGCCGTCTTGGGATGCAACGCCCCAGGGGGCGCCGTGCGGCATACCGTTAAAGGTGATGAATACGCTCTTCCCGTCCCCGGAGACGCCGATCCAAGGCTTGTCGCCCCACTCGACCGGAAGGCTAACCGTCTTCGGTTCAGTCCAGCTCTCCCCGAAGTCGTCGGAGCGGGCAAAGCGGATTCGCCAGTTCGCACGGCGTTCCAACCAGGTGAAGTAAACACGGCCGCCGTCGTCGGTCGCCATGACGGGGTCGTATTGCCATCTAGCGCCTTTGCACACGCAGATAGGTTTGGGATTGCTCCACGTCTCGCCGCTGTCGGAGGACACCTTGTAGACGATCTTGGGCTTCGGGCAGTCCCCGCACTCAGGTTCCGCACCGAACCGCGTGGTCGCCACATAGACGTTCCCGCGGTCGTCTGCAGCTACGGCGGGTTCCCAGTCGTTGTGACCCGGTGACAGCGGGCGTTCCCTGAAAGTTCGCGCGGAATACGCAGGGTTGCCTGCGAGGACGAGGAGACACGCCAGCAATGGGGCAAGGCGCCGAAGCAGGGGGCGCATGCTCTCTCCTTCGTGCGAAAGGCTCGCGCGCAGCATACACTAGGGGTAACGAATAGTAAGGAGACGCGGATGCTCGGCTACACGTTCGGAGCCCCCGAGCTCATCATCATTCTCGTGATCGTCTTGCTCTTGTTCGGCGCCAAGAAGCTCCCCGAGATGGCGCGGTCGCTCGGGCGTTCCTCCAAGGAGTTCAAGAAGGGCATGGCGGACGCAAACTCCGAAGACGACGGTTCGCCACCCTCCGAGCCCGAGGAGCAGAAACAGGGTTAGGCCTAACCGGCGGCGTCGCGGGCGATCTGCCCCAGGATGCCGTTGACGAACCTTCCCGACTCGTCCGTCGACAGTTCTTTCGCCGCTTCGACGGCCTCGTTTATGGCTACGGCTTCGGGGACGTCCGGACGATACTTCAGTTCGTAGACCGCCAGCCGAAGGACCGTCCGGTCCACGGCTGCCATCCTCGCCACCGTCCAACCTTCCGCATGGGATCCGATCGCCTGGTCGAGTTCCGAAAGGCGTTCCTCGACCCCCTCTACGAGTTCGCGCGTGAACTCGTCGGCATACTGTTCCTCCACCGGTGTGACCGACGGCGCGACTCCCGCGAGATCGGATCGAAAGAGGATCTCCAGCGCACGGCGCCGGGCCTTTCGCCTCGACGACATCGGCGCTACTTGCCGCGTTCCAGGTACTCGCCGCTTCGGGTGTCGATCTTTAAGCGGTCGCCTTCTTCCACGAACAGGGGAACCTGGACGACGATCCCGGTTTCAAGGGTGGCCGGCTTCATCGCGCCACTCACGCGATCGCCCTTCACACCGGGATCGGTTTTCGACACGGCGAGAGAAACTGCGGCGGGCAGTTCGACGGAGATCGGATTGCCTTCGTGGACCGCGACGGTTGCGGTCTGGCCGTCCGACAGGTACCGGCCCGAATCACGAGCGACTTCCGCCGGCACGTGAAGCTGCTCGTACGTCTGCAGGTCCATGAAGACGAACGAGTCGTCTTCCGCATACAGGTATTGCATCTCCCGCCGGTCCAGGATCGCGAGGCCCACCTTCTCGTCGGCCCTGAAGGTGCGCTCGACCACGGCCCCCGACTTCAGGTTGCGCAGCTTCGTTCGGACGAACGCTCCACCCTTCCCCGGCTTCACGTGCTGGAACTCGATTATCGAAAACAGCGTCCCGTCCAGTTGCAGGGTCATTCCGTTCTTGAGTGCGTTGGTGGAAACACTCAAAGGACGACCAGCTCCTTGGTGGAGGAAGGTAGCGGCTTGCATCCGCCGTCGAGCACCTCGACGATGTCCTCGATCCGAACCCCTCCGAGGCCGCTCACGTAGATGCCGGGCTCGACGGTCACGACCGCCCCTGCCGGAATGACGTCCGAACCGCCGCTGCGAAGGGTCGGCCCTTCGTGGATCTCGAGACCCACTCCGTGACCCAGGCCGTGGGAGAAACACTCGCCGTAGCCCGCATCCTCTATCACCCGCCGGGCGGCAGCATCGGCCTCACCGCCGGAGATCCCCGCACGAACCGCGGCTATTCCGGCCTCCTGGGACGCCTTTACGACCTCGAAGATCGCGGTGAGCTCCTGCGGAGGCTCGCCTAAGACCATCGTTCTGGTCATGTCGGAGTGATAACCCTCGTATAGGGCGCCGAAGTCCAGCTTGATGATGTCGCCGGCTTTCAGCGGCCGGCCGGTCGGAGAATGATGGGGCTCGGCCGTATTTTCCCCGAAGGCCGCGATCGTTTCGAACGCAGTGGCTTCGGCGCCGAGATCCTCCATAGCTCGGTCCAGCACTCGAGCCGCCTCCCGCTCGGTCATCCCCTCGGAGAGCGTGGTAAGCAAATTTTCCAGAGCCTTGTCGGTGATCTCCTGCGCGCGAGCGATAAGCGCCAGCTCGTCGGCATCCTTCGTCCAGCGGATCCTTCCCAATTCGTCTCCAACCGGCCTAAGGGAAACAGCCTTCGAGATCTCCTCGAACGTCTTGTAGGTGACGTGATGCGCCTCGAAACCGATCTCGCCGGCCCCAACCCGCTTGCCGGCAGCCGCCAGAACCTCCGGGAAGTCCTTCGAATAGATGATCCGCTCGAGGTCCGGTACCTCGCGTCGCGATTGCTCTGTGTAGCGTCCGTCCGTGAAAAACACGCCCTCGCTCGGTGCGACCAGGACCTGTCCATTGGAACCCGTGAAGCCGGTTAGATAGCGAACGTTCGGCAGATGGGTGACCAACAGCGCGTCGACACCCAACTCGGGCAGACGCGCAGCAACGCTGTCTCTTCTTAAGGCGTAATCCACGAAAGGGCCTCCAGCGCCAGATGATACCCACCGTCGCCCGCACCCGCGATCACGATCTTGCAAGCGGGCGAGATGACCGAGTAGCGCCGGAACTCTTCGCGGGAATAGATGTTGGACATGTGGACCTCGAGTACGGGCAGTTCGCTTGACTCGACTGCGTCGCGGAGCGCATACGAGTAGTGCGTGAGGGCTCCGGGGTTGACGGCAACCGCTTCGATGCCTTCCGCCTTCGCGCCCAGGAGCCACCCGACGAGGTCGCCCTCGTGATCGGACTGGCGCCAGGTGACATCGTGGCCCAGCTCCAGCCCGTGCTTTTCGACCTCGCCCATTATTTGCTCGAGCGTCTTCGATCCGTAAACCTCGGGGTCGCGCTGCCCCAGGGCTCCCAAGTTCGGTCCGAACAAGAAGAGCACTCTCATCCCGCGGCTCCCATTTCGTTCAGCTTCTCGCGAATCAAGTCATCGCTTACGTTCTCGACCACCCGGGCCTTGCCGATATCCTCGAGAAGAACGAAGCGCACCCCACCCCGGTACTTCTTGTCCATACGAAATGCGCCCAGCACTTCGTCCGCCGGCGGAAGGTTCGCCCGGTGCTCGAGGCCCAGAGCCGAAAGAAGGCGCTGGTGCCGCGCGACCAATTCCTCCGAGCCGATTCCCAACCCTTCCGATAGGCGCGCCGCGAAGACCATGCCAAGGGCAACGGCCTCACCGTGAGACCGTCCGGCGAATGAATCGAGCCGCTCCAACGCATGCCCGAGGGTGTGTCCGTAGTTCAGGATGAGCCTGCGACCGGAGTCGCGCTCGTCGGATTCCACGATCCGCGCCTTGGCCGTCGCGCACCTGCTCACGACCTCCTCCAGCGAAGCGGGATCGCGCGCGAGCAGGGCCGAAGCGTCCTTCTCCAGCCGCGCAAGCAACTCGGCGTCGAGCGCGAGCGCATATTTCGCCACCTCGGCCAGACCGGAGCGGAACTCCCGGTCCGGCAGCGTCGCCAGCGTCGCGACGTCTGCCAGGACGGCAACCGGCTGGTGATACGCGCCGACGAGGTTCTTCCCCTCGGGCAAGTTCACTGCCGTCTTTCCGCCGATGGCGGCGTCGACCTGCGCGGTGAGCGTGGTCGGAACCTGGACGAGTGGCAGGCCGCGCATGTAGGTCGCCGCTACGAATCCCGCGAGGTCCCCTATGGCCCCGCCGCCCAGCGCAACAATCAGGTCATCGCGGTGCGCTTCCTGCACGGCGAGCTGTTGATAAACCGCTTCGGCCACCGGCAATGCCTTCGCCTCCTCGCCCTCCGGCACGCCCAGCATCACCGGCTGCAGCCCCCGCCCGCGCAACCCCTTGTCCAGCCCTTCGAACCAATGCTCGGCTACCTGCCGGTCGGTCACCACGAAGGCTCGCTCGGCGTCGAGCAGCAGTGGAAGATGTGTGTTTGCCTCTTCGAGGACCCCGGTACCTACGACGACTTCGTACGAGCCGCCGGGCAAACCGACCGTAATAGTCCTCATCGCAGGACCTCCACGACCTTTTGGGCGACCGACAACGGATCGCCGGACGCATCAACCATCGCGTCTGCGATCTCCCTGTAGTAAGGATCCCTTTCCAGCCGGAGTCGATCGAGGTCCCCAGCTTCCCGCAGCAAGGGGCGGTCGGCGCCGAGAACAATACGCTCGCGAAGTATTTCGGTCGGTGCATCGAGCCATACGACCTTCCCGCTCGCTCTCAAGAGGGTACGGTTGTCGGCATCCAGCACGATCCCTCCCCCGCAAGCCACCACCGCGCGGTTGCGCGCCGAGATCCGCGAAAGAGCTTCGCGCTCGAGTTCGCGAAAGCGGGCCTCTCCTTCTTGCTCGAACACCTCGGCTACAGACATCCCCGCCGCCGTCTCGACCTCCTCGTCCAAGTCGACGAAGGGCACCGATAACCTCTTTCCGATCGCGCGGCCGACCGACGACTTGCCCGAGCCAGGCATGCCGACGAGGTAGACGTTCACGGGATTGCAGCGACGAACGCCTCGAGGTTTCGGCGCGTTTCCGTAATGGAATCTCCGCCAAACTTTGCGAGTGCCGCATCTGCCAGGACCAGCGCCACCGCGGCCTCCCCCACGATCGCTCCCGCCGGCACCGCGCATACATCGGTGCGTTGCGTGATGGCCACTGCTGCCTCGCCCGTCCCGACGTCCACGGTCTCGAGAGGCTGCGGCAAGCTGGAAAACGGCTTCATGGCGGCCCGGACGCGAATCGGCTGCCCCGTGCTCATGCCGCCCTCGATCCCCCCCGCGCGGTCGGTCTTCCTCGACAGTTCCCCCTCGCGCAACACGATCTCGTCATGCGCCTTCGAGCCCCGCCTGGCGGCCGAGGCGAACCCGTCCCCGACCTCGACCCCCTTCACCGATTGGATGCTCATCAAGCCGAGCGCAAGCCGCGCGTCGAGCTTGCGGTCGTAGTGGACGTGGGAGCCGAGTCCGGTGGGGACACCGTGCGCCACGATCTCGAAGACTCCGCCCAATGTGTCCTTTTCCTTCCGGGCGGCGTCGATCTCTTCGACCATCTTCTCCGCCGCGGCCGCGTCCGAGCAGCGAACCGGAGACGCGTCGATTCCCTCCAAATCCTCGGGTTGCGGCGTTCGACCGCGCGCCGCAACCTTCCCGATCCGAACCACATGCGAAACGATTCGAATGTCGAGCTCGGCTAGGAGGGCCTTGCAAAACGCGCCAGCGGCGACTCGCGCCGTTGTCTCACGGGCGCTGGCGCGCTCGAGAACGTTGCGAAGATCGTCGAAGCCGTACTTGATCATGCCGGCAAGATCCGCGTGCCCCGGCCGGGGGCGCGTCATCTTGTCCTTCGGATCGATCTCCCCTTCGACCCCCATGATCGAGGAGTACTTGTCCTCGAACTCGACATTGTCGATCGTGACCGCCACCGGACTTCCCAGCGTCCGGCCGTGCCGGACACCCGCCAGCATTTCGAAATGGTCCGCCTCCATCTTCTGGCGGCCGCTTCTGCCGTAGCCGCGCCGCCGGCGAGCAAGCTCACCCTCGAGCTCCTTCGGTGTGATCGGGACACCTGCGGGGAGCCCCTCAAGCACGGCGACAAGCCCTTTCCCGTGTGATTCGCCGGCCGTAAGGAGTCTCAGCATCGCTCTTCCACTATAAGAAGCCGGTCCGGCCAGGCACGGCGGCCGTTCATGCGTCTAGTCGGCGCAGAGCGTGAACTTGTCGCCGGTGGCCTTCTTCTTGGGGGCACTCTGGTACTGGAACGTCGCACATGGATCCGTGATCTGGGAGACCTTGTAAGCGCCATCGAAGAACGGGTCGCCGACCTCCAGGTTCTGGAAGCGTTCCGCATTGACCTTCACGTTCACCTGCAGCTGCCCCTGTGGATTCTTGACGTTGAGCAGCGTCACGGTGTTTCCGTGGTCCTGCTTCGTGTCGGTCTGCGATCCGCCGCCACCGCCACCACCGCCGCCGTCACCGTCGCTGGTCGTCGGGCTCGGGCTGGTCTCCGCGCCCGGTGACGGACTCCCGATTACGGGGGAGAACGGGTCGCGATTCGGGATCACGGGGATCGCCAGGGAGGGCGGAGGCGGGAGCGTCGGCGTGAAGGTCGGGGTGGGAGTCGCGGGACCGGTGGTGACCGTCTCGGTGCCGCCCCTCTCGGGCGCCGCGACCGGTGTTGATTCCTCGGCGCCTCCCCCACGCAGGAAGAAAAGCCAGGCGAGAGCGGCGACACCCACGACCCCCCCAAGGATGATTAGCGCTCGCTTATCGCCGGGTGAGAGCGCCAAGGCCTACCCTCCCTCCGGAGCGGGCGACGTCAGCGACGAACCCGTACCGCCCGTAATGTTGTTTTGGGGTCCGGGCTGGGAGCCGGGACCCGTACTCGTGTCCGTCGTGTAGGTCTCCGCGCCCATCACCATCTGCAAGGACGGGTATTCGCCCAGTGGAGTCATGGTCACGTTCATCACCTTCACCGCGCGCGGCAAGTGTTCCAGCCGGAACAGATATCGGTTCAGCGCGAAGAAGTCTCCGTTGACGGTGATGCTCAGTCCGATGGACGAGAACTCGACTCCGGTGGCTTCGCTCGGTGCGTCCACCGTCACGGAGAACACGTCCACGACGGCCCGGTCTGCCGCGAGCTGCAGCAAGCGGAAGAGCCCGGGGGCGTCGGCCGTCGGCGGAATCAGCGTCTTGAGGTCCTGGATTTTTCGCTCGGCTATCGGCGCGTTCGCTTTCAGCTCCTGAAGCCTGGCGATTTCCGACTCCAGTTCCTCGGTAGTGCTCTTTGCCTGATCCAGCTCCTGACTCGCCTTGCCGATCTCGGAGCGCTTGGGCATCACGACGAACAGCAGAACAAGGAGAACCAGGACCCCGGAGACTATCGCCACGATCAGCGGCGCGCGCTTGCTCACGTCCCCAACCCCGTTTCCTCGGGAGCTCCACGGCCCCTCTCGGTCAGCACGTCGTTGGTCAGATCCACCGAGGAAGTGAAGTCGTAGATCCTGCTGAGTTCAGCGGTCTCCGTAACAGTTGAGAGCCAGGAGTTCTCCCAGCCCCGGACCTCGACGAGGCGGCCGAGCCACCTCGCCAGAGGGGAGGTTCCGGCCGAAGTGCCGGTAAAGGTGAGGGATCCGATGACTCCCGTGTCGGGCGTGCCCACCACGACCTCTGCCGCTGCCTCGGAGGAAACATCCCCGGTGAGGCTCGTTAGGAACATCTGTCCGGGCAGGGCAAATTGGACGTCGCTGAGAATCCCCGACCAAGCCACCTCGTTCTGAAGCGCGGTTCCGATCAGCGTTTGGACGGCGTCTAGACGATTCTGCAGATCCTCGAAGGGGAGGAGTTCCGCGCGCCTTCCCTCGAGATCCGCGTTGATCGACTCCTGGGCGGCAATGTCCTGGCGCACGCTCGCAACGCTTGCGCTGAAGACGAAGTAGAGCAGTATCAGCAGGGCGAGGACGGCTGCGCCGGCCATGCCGACGAGGACCGCGAGTCGCCGCGATTTGAGCGCCTCGCGGATCTCAGGGGGAAGAAGGTTCACCTGGCTCACTGGTGCCTCCCGGGAAGGGCGAGACCCAGGGCGACCGCCAGAACCGGTTCGGCTTCCGCCAGGGCCTCTTCGGTCAGGTTCAATTCGGACCGGATCTTCGTCAGCGGTCTCCCGCGCTCAACCGGGGCCGGCAGACGCTCCTGGAACATCTCCAACAGACCCTCGAGCTTCGACCCCCCGCCGGTGACTAAGACACGGCCGATCTTGGTTCCGGGCGTTTGCGCCGTGTAGAACTGAAGTGACGAACGGATTTCGTCGACGAAGCTCGCCGCTCGTCCCATCGCAACCTTGCGGGCGTCCTCGACGCTGTGTCCGCCCTCGGTTTCCTCGCCTCGCTTGAGCCTTTCCGCGTCCTCGTCACTGACATTCATTGCGCGGGCTATCGCGACCGTTACGTCGCGGCCGCCCGACGGGAGGATTCGCACGAACCTCGTCACGCCCCTGTCGTGAACGCAGATGTTCGTGACATGCGCGCCAACGTCGACGACGGCTTCCTCACCCTCGGCCTCCGTCTCGATATCACCGTCGACGGTTCCGACCGAACGCACGACGGCGAACGGGTTGAGGTCGAGCCCGACGAGCTGAAGCTTGGCGGCGCCGGTCGCGTCCACGACGGTCCCGACCATCGCGCGGTGGGCGGCGACGAGCAGGAGGCGAAGCATCCGCTTTCCCTCGTGTTCGAACTCGCCGAGGGTGTCGAAATCGAGAACCGCTTCCTCGACGGCGATCGGAATGAATTCCTGCACTTGGTATCCGAGGGTCTCCCTGAGTTCCTTCTCCGGGAGATATGGAAGGGCAACCTCGCGGACGACGACCCTTTGGTTGCCCACGCCCATGTGAACCTGCTTGCTCCGGAACCCGCCGCGGCCCCAGAGCTCGCGCAACGCCTCGCCCACGGCTGCGGGCTCGCGAATCTCCCCGGCCTCGACCGACCCCGGCGGCAGGGGTACTTGGGCGGCGCGGACCAGCGACGCGGCGTCGCCTCCCAGCCTCACCTCCGCCGCGCGGGCGGCGGTGGAACCGATGTCGAGTCCGATCCGAGAGCCGGCCACTAGCGACCCTCCACCCGAACCGACCTCTCCGACAGATAGGTGTTCACGTCGGACTCCCTGATCCTGTAGTTCTTGCCTACCCTGAGGGCCGCCAGCTGGCCACCTTTGATCAGCCGGTAGACCGTCATGTTCGAAACGCGCATGAGCCCGGCCACCTCACCGACGGTGAGTAGCCGGTCCCCCGCGATCTGTCGTTTGCTCACTGGGCCGCGCACCTCCTCGGCACCGACGACAGCCCTCCCGGACTGGGCGGCGCCACGATCAACACCTCTCCTTTACAGACGTATTCCGGACGCAACAGATCCATCCGGAAGCAACAGGTGTCCCGCAACGTAACAACAGCCACACTTCGAGTCAAACATATCCCCTAGAAACAAGAAAGGCAGGCGGGAGAGCGCCAAAATCCCTGCTCAGGAGCCTAATCCGGCTAGGTGAGGAGGTTCAGATAGGCGCGGGAGATCTCGGCCCCCGCGAAGGCGGATATGGCGGCTCCGGCGGCGAGATAGGGGCCGAAAGGCATGGTCTGCTTGCGGCCGCGACCGGCCAGCAGGGCCCCGATCCCCCCAATCCCACCCGCGAATACCCCGGCGGCGGCCGCAACCCAGACGAATCTCAGGCCCAGGCCCCCCAGCACGAGTCCGATCAGGGCCACGAGCTTCACATCCCCCATGCCCATGGCCCTGGGCGCGATCAGTGCCACGATCAGCAGGAACCCGCCGTATGCGAGGAACCCGATTACGCTCCGGACGAAGTCGAGGTCCCCCATGACCCACCCGATCGCCTCGAGCACCGCGAAGGCGGGAAGAGCCGGATAGATGATCCGGTTGGGAATGATCCCGTGATCGATGTCGATTATCGACACGGCCAGCATCACCGCAAGGAAGAGCGCCATTACCAGAGCGACGTAGATCGAGTAGTCGAATCTCAGGGCAGCCCCGGCGAAAAGCGCCGCGGTCGCGAGTTCGATCAGTGGGTACTTCGGTGAGATCCGCTCGCCGCAGTTGGCGCATCGGCCTCGAAGAAGCAGCCACGAGACGACCGGGATGTTCTGCGAGGCGGGGATCGTCTTCCCGCACGAAGGGCACCGTGATCGAGGGGAAACGATGGACTCTTTCCGCGGAAGGCGATACATGACGACCGTCAGAAAGGAGCCGATCACCAATCCGAACAAGGCGAAGACCAGCGGAATCATCGTCGCAAGACCCTACCGGTTCCTCGTTCCGAGGGCTCAGATCTCCCTGACGTAACTCACCGAGCTGGCGAAGCCGGAGGTGAGGCCCGGCACGAAGATCGGATAGAAGTTCAGGTTGAAATTGTTCGTCACCTGGGTCCAGCCGCCGATCGCCTGGCCGTAGCCATCGCTTCCCTGATTCTGCAGGGTTATATCGCACTGGGTGTAGAGGAAGAAGTTGATTCCGCTCCAATCCGTGTTGTTGGAAGTGGCTATGCCGTATGTGCCGGGTGCGGATGCCGTGGATACCGGCTGAGACCCGCAGTCGAGAGCCGCGTCGTAGGGCCGGATCACATGAAGCATGCACCGGTTCCCCGGATACAGCACCGCGTCGTCCTGGCAGGACCCGGCGGTGGTCAGCCAGTCGTTCTGGTTCTCGGTCGCGAAGGAGCCGTCCATCACGATGGCATAATTGCCGCGCATGTCCACCTGAGTGTTGTTGCCGAACAACAGCGCGCAGGCCGGCGTGATACGGATGATCTGGTTTCCCACGGGTTCGCCCAGGATGAAGGCCTGGGCCGTGGGGCAGTCCGCGAAGGTGTTCAGCGTGTATCCCTCGGTTTGAAGGTCGGCGATGATGCTCGCCGCCGAGATCTGAGGGAAAGCATACGAGGGCGGAGGTCCCTGCGGGCTGTTCTGAACCACATCGGGGGCCGAGGTGTAGGGCCCGCCTCCGAAAGCGTTGCATCTGGCCGACCCGCCCGAGGAGAAGGTCGTTCCCGCCGTGCACACTCCGTTGCTCCAGGTGCCCTGGAAGTCGACGAAGGATGTAGACGAAGTGACCTCCCCCAGATTCGCGTAGCCCGAACTTCCATCGCAGGTCATGCCGATGTATCCGGTCCCGGCGTCTACGTACCCGTTTGCCCACATGTCGCCCTGCACGCATCCCTGGAAGTCGATGTTCCCTTGCGAGTAGACGCTGCCCTCGACGCTCATACCGGACGAAGTGATGTCGAGGTCTCCGTTCGTGTACAGGTCGGCGTCGGGGAAGAGCTGGTGTCTGACTATGTCGGCATTGCCCTGGATGATCAGCTCGTTGTTGCCCACGAGCGCCTTGTCGATCGTGTTCACCGGATTGAGCACGAGCCGGGCCTGCAGCCGCCGTGTAGCCGTTTGCGGGGTGTTTTCGCCGGAGCCGACCGTCCCGCTCACCGTGACGACCGCGGATTCGGCCCGGGGCGTTCCCGCGTATGCGGGGTTGGTGCACCCGATCTTGGCCCCCGTCACGTCGTATATCGCAACGTCAACGGTGTACTCCACCGTCGGCGTCTGGGAAAGCTCGACCGCGGCTGTGGAAGGACAGACCGCGGTGCCGGTTGCCGTCCTGAGGTGCTGGATGTACGAGTCAAGCCCGGCCTCCGAGGCCTGCAGCGCCTGGTCCCGCTTGCGCTGGAATGCGCTCGACTCCGCGTTGTGCGCGACGAGCTGCACGGCCGCCAGCGACAGCGAAACGAACACCATGAGCACCAGCAGCACCGTGATCAGCGCGATGCCCCGCTCCTCGCGGATCCTGATCAGCACCTTGACCCCCTAGTCATATGGCTACGCGGGCGGCAGATTATCCATGCAGACGTTCGAATCGTCAGACGAAAGGAATTGCACGTTGCGGCCGGCGATGTCCCTCGTCTGTTTCAGGTTGCTCGTCTCGTTCAGGTCGGACGAGGAGTTGACGACGACTTGCGTCCTGAGGAGCCGGTCGCCGTACCCCACGTTGCTCGGGATCGAGAAGTAAGTCCCGTTGGCGTACGTCACCGGGTCGACGATCACGCTGCTGGCCACTTCACGCCAACCCGTTATCAACTCGTCGGCGTCCGACTCCCAATTGAGCGGCCAGCGACGGCTCTGCAGCTCTCCGCCCTGAACCCGCCATTGCACACAGCTGAACCCGCCCTCCCGCGTGTCGGCCGATGTTTGGGTGTACACGACGAGGTTCGTCCCCTCGACAGGCTGAGTCGTGTCGGCGACCCAGGCCGATGTGGTGACCGTAAACGCGTTGGCCGACCGGATCTCTTTGTCGATCTGCTCGATGGCAAGCCGCATCTGATCGTTGTTGATCGAACGCTTCGATTGGTCCTCGTAGCCCTCCTGCACGCTCGCCAGAACGGTGAACACGATGGACATTACGGCCACGAGGAGGGTCATCCCAACCAGCAACTCGGGAAGGGTCATCCCGCGTTCGTCGCGCACCCCGGGGGCTGCCACCGCCCGGCTCACGACGGCGGCGGCGAGTAATTCGCGGAAGCCTTCATCGTCCCGAGGTCGGAGTCGATATTCAGGTCCACCAGTGTCCCCTCGGTCGGACAGGTCACCGTGAACTGGAAGGTGCCGTCGAGTGGCGCCACGAAGGTCGCCGTCGAATCGGAGATGGGCGAGGACCCGGTGTTGGAAGCGGTGGAAGCCCCCGACACCACCGTCGTCCCGGACACTATCCGCTGCGTGAATGTGCATCCGGAGGCTGGACCGCTCGACGGCGTGTAGACGAGGCGGGTCGCACCGAACTGGGCGGCCGGCGATGCGTCGGGCTGCGTGTACGATCCCGACCCCGAGTGCGAATGGGACGAGTAGGAGCCCGCCGAGACGGACGACCCGTCCCAGTAGTGCACCTTCGGCGCGTTCGCGTTGCTGCACGAGTTGGTGCCCGAGTTCGACCGGCCTCCGACCGAAGCCGCCGACACTCCGTACCCCGCCCTGGTCACGACCGGACAGTTCGAGTTGCCCTGCGTGTAACCGTCGGCGATCCTGACGAGGAAGCCCGATCCGCCGCCCACCGAGCTGGTACCGCCCCAACCGGTCGGGAAGACGCTGATGTTGGCCGGGAGACAACCGATGGTGACCGCCCCGAATGTCCGCGTCGTCGTGGAGACTACATTCGGGTTGTTGCTGGTGTTCGACGAATCCCCGGTGCGGTCGATGCTCGCCGAGCTTGCGGTCGGCGCCGAAGCGACGCGCACCAGGTCACAGCTACCGAGATCCGTCGAACCCTTGTAGAGATGAAGCTGCAGCGTGATCGGGCCGTTTTGGGAAGACGCGTACGAGCACGCCTGGTTATCGGTTTGGGTGCCGCAGGCCTGGCCCGCACCGCTGGCAGTCGCGGCGTTGATGGTACTGGCCGAGTCCCCCGTGCTGTCAGCGGACGATTTCATCGCGTGCAGATGGGGGCCGCTCGAGCTGCCGACCTGCACATCGCCGGTGGCGTCGGGGCCGTTCGCGGAAAGCGTCTTCTTGTCGTACGGAAGGTCGGGCAGTCCCTGGTCGTTGTCGGACTGGGTTGCGAGAGTTACCAGCCCGAAATCCTCGACATCGTCGGACGCCGTCGAAGTGAGCTCCACGCCCGAACTGCGCTCCTTCCCCTGAACCAGCTGAACCTGCTCGCTCTGGGTGTTGCCGGCTACCGTCGGCAGCAGGACGGTCGCGCTCTCGAAGTCGGGAACGCCGGCGATCGTGCCGCTGAGCGTGATCGAACCCTCCGGGATCAGAGACTGGCCGTAGAGGTAGGTCGAACACGGACCGCTGAACGGATGTGTGCTCGTTCCGAGACACCCACCCGAGGTGTTCGCAAACACCGACGTCAGAACCACTTCATCCTCGGCACCTTCGACGGCCGATTGATCCCAATCGACCACGACCGTCACTCGATACGCATCGCCGGCATTCTCGTAGTCGGACACATAGACTTTCCTCGCGAAGTCCGTACCCACGTCCGAGCTGATCTGACCCTCGTAGGGGTACAAGGGGGAAACGGCCTGGGTGCTGCTGGTGATGATCGATTCGACGTCGTTCGTCCCCGGGATCGTCACGCAGTAATTGGAGCCGTTCGGGCAGCTGCTCGTGCCGATATTCGAATCCTCCGAGGCGTTCGCCTGGACGTCCGACTCCCTCATTCCCTCGGCAACGGTGTCGAAGGCAAGGGCCCGGACCTGCTCCATTACCGAGGTGCTCTCGCTGTTGGCGGCCTGCCGCTGGCGGGCGAGGGCCGCGTAACGAAATCCCACGGTGGCCGTATACGCGGTTGCCATCACCGCGATGAACAGGATCAGCAAGCCCACCATGGTCTCGATAACGGTGAAGCCACCTTGATCGCGGTGAAGATTCCGGTAAAAGCGCTGGAAGAGCCCTACTTGATCCACGGCGTCATTATCCCAGTCGGATTGGTGCCACTAGGTAGTTTTCGGCACATCGAGGCACGGCCTTGAGACTGCCAAGCGCAAGCCGACGCAGCCGTCCGTGCGTCAGGCTGTGTGGGCTAAACGGCCTACAGCACTACCACTGCGCCCCCGTGCAATCCGTAACCGCGGTCGCACCGGCTGCATCGATGCTGCCTCGGACGACGCCGCCGCTGCCTACGCCGGCGGCCGCATCACCGCCTATACAGAAGGGGTCCCCCACCGTGCTCACCGTGCTCATGACGACCTCACCCGGGGAGGCGAGGTTGATCGTAACCCTGCCGATGCTGGACGGGCCGTCGACGACCACCCAATCGATGCCGGGTTCGATCCCACTCGGTATACCGGCAGTGTCGAAGCCGGCGTAGCTCTGGTTGTCTGTGAAGTAGATCTTCGCCGCCGCTATGCCGTTCCGAAGGTTCGAATGCGCCGCTCGATGCGAGGCACGCTCACGCGCCCCGAGGAAAACGGGCAACGCGATGGCGATCAAGACGCCCAGTATCAGGACGACGACCATCAGCTCGATGAGGGTAAAGCCGCCCTCTCGCCGCCGGTCGTGTTGGGAACCGCTTATCGTTCGCATCTTGCCTTCCCGCGGTCTTCGAGACCACCGCAACGCTCGAATCGGAGAGTCCCGGAGTCGAGGACTAACCCGTCACTCCGGGAGTAAGGAGAGGGCGGCCCTGATGCGGGCCGCCCCTCCCAACTCCACTCTCGCGGCGGTCTCGTGAACCGCCTTGTGAGCTCTTGTTACGGCGCCGGCGGGAAGCCAGCAGACGCGTTGCACTCGGCGACGGTGTTCGTCAGGGCCGAGGTGGTACCGGCACCGAAGCCGGTCCCTGCTCCATCAGCCTCATCGGCGATGCAGAAGTACACCGCAGTGCGACTGAACCCATTCATCACGACATCCGCTCCGTTGGCGACCTGGATCGAAACCTCGTCGCGGTCGGGTGACGGGTCAGATGCATCCGTCCATGTTAGGGACGGCTCGATGGCGGCTGCCGCCGTGTTGTTGAACCCGGTGTAGGAATCACTGTCGGTGAAGAACGTCTTGGCCGCAGCCAGTCCGTTCCTCAGATTCGACTGCGTGCCCCTGTCCTGCGCACGCTCCCGGGCTCCTAGGAAGGTCGGCAGAGCGATGGCAATCAAGATACCGATGATCAATACGACCACCATCAGCTCGATAAGGGTAAACCCCTCTTCCGACCCGCGCCGATCCTTGAGGCGCTGGTCCATGGACCCCCTCCTTTCCTGCTCGGGCACAGACCCCCATGGTCTATGCGTCCAAGGAAAGTGTCGTCCTTTAGGAGGCAACTCTGGAGTCCCGCGTGACCGGATTTTCGGGCTACCCGGAATGACTAGCTCAGGGTACCTACTTGATGAGGTTAATGATGTTGAACATCGGCATGTACAGGGCAACAACGGCCATCCCGACCGCCCCGCCGATGACGGCGATCATCAGAGGCTCGATCAGTGAGGTCAGGGAGTCAACCGCCGCCGTCACCTCGTCGTCGTAGAAGCTGGCAACCTTCTCGAGCATCGTGTCCACGGCACCGGTTTCCTCACCTACGGCGAGCATCTGCACAACCATGGGTGGGAACACAGGGTGCGTCGAAAGCGGCTTGGCGATGCTCTCTCCCTCTCGCACGCTCGTCTGCACGTCGCTGACCGCATTGGACAGCACCTTGTTGTTCACGGTCTCGGCCGTGATCTCCAGCGCCTGAAGAATGGGGACGCCCGAACGCAGGAGCGTTCCGAGGGTGCTCGCGAACCGAGACAGCGCGGTCTTTCGGAACAGCGGTCCGAATACGGGAATACGGAGCTTGATCCGGTCGAGTACCTCCCGCCCCGACTCCGTCTTCTTGTATCTGCGCAGCGCGTATACGGCTGCAAACGTCGCCAGGGCCGCCATATACCAATAGGTCCTCAGAATCTTGGACACGGAAAGCAGGAGTCTGGTCGGCAGTGGCAGCTGACCCCCTAGGTCCTCGTAGATCCCCTCGAACTGCGGAACGATGAACACCAGCATCGCGATCAAGATCAGCGAGACCATGGCGAGCACGACAACCGGGTATGTCATGGCCGACTTGATCCGCTGGCGAAGGGACACTTCCTTCTCGATCTGGTCGGCGAGACGAAGCAGGACCGAGTCCAAGACACCGCCAGTTTCTCCGGCCTTGATCATCGAGATGTAAAGGTTGTCGAATATCTTGGGGTGCTTGGCCATAGCGGCGGAGAGCGAAGCGCCCTGCTCGACGTCGAGCCTTACTTCGATAAGCCGCTTGGATAGTTCGGTGCTCTCCGTCTGTTCGGAGAGGATGGCGAGCGCTCGAAGGATCGGGAGCCCGGAGTTCACCATGGTGGCGAACTGCCGGGAGAACACCGACATGACCTTGAGCTTGACCTTGCCGGGGCGAAGCGTGAGTTCGCGCTGGAGGCCGGCGGTCTTCTTCGTGACCTCCATAGGAACGTAGGCCATCTCGCGAAGCCTTTGGACGACCAGCGCTTCGTTGTCGGCCTGAAGTTCGCCCGTTACGACTTTGCCCTGGGGGTCTCGCGCCTTGTAAGCGAAGGTTTCAGGCACCGCCGCCTCCCATGGCTCCCCCCATTGCCATTCCGCCGCCGCCGGTTCCGGTTGCCGGCGCCGGGGTCACACCCCCGCCTCCGCCGACCAGCCTGGTCAGTTCCTCGGGGTCGTGGCAGCGTTCGAGCGCGAGCGCGTGATTGATCCGTCCCGTCTTCACGAGCGTCGCAAGCGACTGATCCATAGTCGTCATCCCGTAGCGCCCGCCGGCCTGCATCACCGAGTAGATCTGGTGCACCTTTCCCTCTCGGATGAGGTTGCGGACGGCCGAGGTCGCCACCAGCACCTCGCAGCCGACGACACGCCCGTGACCGTCCGGCGTTTGAAGCAGCTGCTGGGTCATCACTCCCTGAAGCGTGGTCGAGAGCTGAACCCTGATCTGCTGCTGCTGATGCGAAGGAAACACGTCGATGATTCGGTCGATCGTCTGGGGCGCATCCTGCGTGTGAAGCGTCGCGAACACCAGGTGACCGGTCTCTGCGGCGGTGATCGCGGTCTGGATCGTCTCGAGGTCGCGCATCTCGCCGACCAGGATCACGTCCGGATCCTGACGCAGGACGTGTTTCAGCGCTTCGCCGAAACCATGGGTATCGGCGCCCACCTCTCGCTGGTTGACGATCGCCGTTTGATGCTTGTGCAGGAACTCGATTGGATCCTCGACCGTCATGATGTGGCAGGCGCGTTCCTTGTTGATCTGATCGACCATCGCGGCCAGGCTCGTCGACTTGCCCGAGCCGGTCGGGCCGGTGACGACTATGAACCCTCGCGGATACCTCGCAAGCTCCTGGACGATCTGCGGCAGTCCGAGATCGTCGGTGCTCTTTATGTCGAACGGGATCAGCCTGAGCGCCGCGCCGAGTGAGTCCCTCTGCCAGTACACGTTCACTCGGAACCGGGCCTTGCCGGGAAGCGTGTAGGACATGTCGAGCTCGAGCTCCTGCTCGAGTTTCTCCCTATGGCGTTGCGGAAGGATCGCGTAGATCATCCCTTGAAGGCCCCGGGGTGAGAGAACCGGATACTGATCGAGCTTCACCAGATCGCCGTGAAGCCGGATGACAGGCGGAGACCCTGCCGTTATGTGCAGGTCGGACGCGCCGCGCTCGAGAACGATTTCCAGTAGTTCGGGAATCGGGATCTGTGCATCCTCGTCGCCCCCGCCGCCGCCGGGAGAACCCGGTGGAGCTTCGACTTGCGCCATCTAGACCACCACCCTCAGGATTTCCTGGATCGAAGTAATGCCCTGCTTCGCCTTCTCCAGGCCGTCCTCTCGCAGCGTCGTCATTCCCGCTTCGATCGCGGACGCCGCGATTCGCGTGGAGGATGCTCGCTCCACCGTAAGTCGCTCGATAGCTTCGGTCACCGGCATCACCTCGAATACTCCTACCCGGCCGATGTAGCCCGTTTTCGAGCAGGCAGAGCATCCAACAGGCCGGAAGAGTTCCTTAATCTCCTGCCACTGGTATTCAGGATAGCCTGCTTCCGCAAGCTCCGCGGTATCCGGTTCGTACGCCTCCCTGCATTTCTCGCAGAGTTTCCTGGCCAGGCGCTGGGCGAGCACGCAGTCCAGCGCTGAGGCAACCAGGAACGGCTCGATTCCCATTTCGATCAGCCTGCTCACCGCGGACGCTGCGTCGTTCGTGTGCATGGAAGAGAGAACCAAGTGGCCGGTAAGTGCGGATTCCGCCGCGATTACCGCCGTCTCACGGTCGCGGATCTCGCCGATCAGGATGATGTCTGGGTCGGCGCGCAAGATGGCCCGCAAGGAACTGGCAAATGTGAGCCCGGCCTGCGGGAGGATCTGGATCTGGTTCACACCCTTGATCCGGTACTCCACGGGGTCCTCCACCGTGATCACGTTCTTCTCCGCGGAGTTAATGATCGCGAGCGTCGCGTACATGGACGTGGTCTTACCGGCTCCCGTCGGGCCGCAAACTAGGACGGCGCCGTAGGGCTTTCGGAAGGATTCCTCGAATATCTTGTAGGAAGCTTCGCTGAACCCCAGATCCGCGAGCGGGGGAAGGCCGGACGACTTGTCGAGGACCCTGATCAGGACGCGTTCGCCGTGCACCGTGGGGAGCGTCGCGATCCTGAGGTCGAGCGCCCTTCCCAGCACACGGACGCTCATGCGTCCGTCCTGGGGAAGGCGGGTCTCCGCGATGTTCATGTCGGCCATCACCTTCAGCCGGCTGATCAACCCGGCCTGGATCTTCTTCGGCGAATGCATCACCTCGTGAAGGACGCCGTCCACGCGGAAGCGAACGCGAACGTCGCGCTCGGTCGGCTCGACGTGGATATCCGACGCGCGATCGCTGGCGGCTTGCTTGATGATCGCCTGAACCAGCTTGACGATCGGGGCCTCCTCAACGGCCATGGGACCGCCGGCTGAGATCTCTTCTCCCTCGTCCTCCTTTTCGAGGGCGGCCTCCTCGGCCAGGTCCTCGGCGGCGTGGTCCAAGCCGGCAAACTTCCTGATCGCCTGGTCGACGTCGGCGGCGGTAGCCACAACCGGCTCCACCTCACGGCCCGTGATGATGCGGATGTCGTCCATGGCATAGACGTTTGCGGGATCGGACATAGCAACGAGAAGCTTTCCGTCCCTCTCCCCGATCGGAAGCGCGCGGTAGCGCCGGGCGACCGCCTCCGGAAGCAGAGCCGTCGACGAAGGTTCGATCTGGAACTCCCCCAGGTCCACGAACTCGAGCCCGACCTGCGCAGCAAGCGCACGAACGAGGTCACGTTCGGTGACGAGCCCCATGTCGATGAGTACCCGGCCCAAGAGCTTGCCGACGCGCTTGTGTTCGTCGAGAGCCTGCTGCAACTGCGCCTCGGTGATCAGGCCCTGCTCGACCAGGATTTCGCCGAGTTGCTTGGATTTCTTTCGGGGCTGGAGGATTTCGGCTTCAGCCATGGCTCACACCACGACCCTCAGCACGTCCTCGATCGATGTTTGGCCCATGCGCGCCTTAGAGAGACCGTCGTCCCGAAGGGTCATCATGCCCTGTTCGATGGCCATCCGCCTAAGCTCGTCTGAAGCAGCATGCTCGACGGTGAGCCGTTCGATCTCCTCGGAGACAAGCATCACTTCGTAGAGCCCGATCCGGCCTCGATATCCCGTCGACGCACAAGACGAGCATCCCACGGGACGGAATAGCTCCTTTACCTCACCCCACTGATCCTCCGGATATCCGGCGGCCTCCAGCGCGATCTCGTCGGGTTCGTACGCCTCTTTGCATTTGTCACAGAGCTTGCGGGCAAGACGCTGTGCCACGACGCAGTCGATGGCCGATGCGACCAGGAAAGTCTCGACTTCCATCTCGACCAGACGCGTAATCGCCGAGGGAGCGTCGTTTGTGTGAAGCGACGAGAGAACCAGGTGGCCGGTAAGCGCCGACTCGACGGCGATCAGCGCCGTCTCCTTGTCCCGGATCTCCCCGACAAGGATCACGTCGGGCGAATTGCGGAGTACCGAGCGCAGGGCGCGCGGGAAGGTCAAGCCCGCTTGGTTGAACACCTGTACCTGATTTATGCCCTTGAGCCTGTATTCGACGGGATCCTCGATCGTCATGATGTTTCGCTCGACGCTGTTCAGGATGTTCAAGGTCGCGTAGAGCGTGGTGGACTTTCCCGCCCCGGTAGGTCCGGTTACCAAGATGGCCCCATACGGTTTGCTGAAAGCCGTCTCGTAACGTTTGTACGCCGACTCGATAAACCCCAGATCCTCGAGACGCAGCAACGCCGAACTCTTGTCCAGGATTCGAAGGACCATCTTCTCCCCGTGGACCGTGGGCAGGGAGACGACTCGGAGATCGAGCGACTTTCCCGCGATCCGCATCGCGATCCTGCCGTCCTGCGGGATGCGTTTCTCGGCGATGTCCATCTCCGCCATGACCTTTAGCCGGCTGATCAAACCTCCCTGGATCCTCTTCGGCGAATGCATCACCTCGTGCAGCACGCCGTCCACCCGGAAACGGATGCGAACGTCTTTCTCCGTCGGCTCTATGTGCACGTCGGATGCCCGGTCGCCCACGGCCTGACTCATGATCGCGTTGACGAGCTTGATGATCGGGGCTTCGTCGCTCTCCTTCTCCTGTTGTTCGAAGCCGCCGGATTCGACCTCGGCGCCCTCCGCAACTTCCTCTGCCAGCTCTTCCACCTGCTGGTCCAAACCGGAGAACCTGCGCAGGGCCATGTCGATGTCGGCCGCGGTTGAGACGACCGGCTGGACGTCGCGACCGGTGATGATTCGAATGTCGTCCAGCGCATAGACGTTGGCCGGGTCCGACATCGCAACAAGGAGCTTGCCGTCGCGTTCGCCGATCGGCAGGGCTCGGTAGCGCCGCGAGACCGACTCCGGAAGAAGGGTGGTGGCGGACGGCTCGATCTTGAACTCGGTTAGGTCCACGAACTCGAGTCCCACCTGAGCCGCGAGAGCGCGTACCAAGTCGGCCTCGCGGATCAATCCAAGGTCGATCAGCACCCGTCCCAGGAGCTTGCCGGACCGTTTCCCCTCGTCGAGTGCCTGCTGCAACTGCTCGGATGTGATCAGGCCCTGCTCGACAAGGATCTCGCCGAGTTGCTTGGTCTTCTTTAGCTGGGCCATTGGGGTCGGATCACGGCTCCTCCTCGTCGTCGTACCCGCTCTCTTCCAGCAGCTTCGAGAATTCCTGAGCGAGTAGCACGCGATCCACGTCTCCCGGATCGTCCTCTATCAGCTCCGGGGGCGGCTCTTCCTTAGAGGCGGGCTCGGTTTGCTCAGCTTGCTTGGCTTGCTTGGCTTGCTCGGCCGGCGGCTGTTGAGAAGGAACGGCTGTCGTCTCCGCTTGACCCGAGGACTGCGCGCCTTGCGTTGCGGGGGCCGGCGCAGGGGCGGCAGGCTTGGCCTCCGGATGCAGTGGCGCTCTCGGCTTGCTCCGCGGAGCTTCCTGGCTCTCAGGCGCCGTGGCGGCGCCCTCGCGGCCGCGCGTTCGAGCCTCCTCCGCGGTCAGCAACCCCTGCTCCATCTCCTCCATCAATAGACCGGGGCGAAGGCTCGGGTTGCAGACGGCGAAGGCGGCATAGGGCCCGCGGTGCACGAACACCCAGGTCTCCCCGCTGAATTCGACGAATCCCTTCTCGACTTCACCCAGGCCGTTGAATCGAAGCCACGCCGGGCGCAGCCGGCTTTCGGCGTCCTCGGGGTGGGCGCCCAAGACCAAGCCGTCGCGGGACACAATGATGCAGCCCTCGAGGCCGCCCACGTCCCCGGCTATTCGCGCGGCGAGCGAAGCGAAATCGATATCCATAGGAGGTTTACCCGAGAGATCGGAGGAATCCCCCCGTGACTTGAGCGTACAGGCACACGCGTGTAGGTCAAGCAGCCCCGGCGGCGTCCTCCGCGGCAGCACGCATGGCCTCCAGGGAGGGGGCCCGCCCGGTCCAAAGCTCGAACGACAAGGCTGCCTGACGGACCAGCAGCCCCAGGCCTCCAAAGGCCGGAGCACCGGCCGCCCGTGCCGACTCCAGCATCGGTGTTACGGCGCGCGAATAGACGAGGTCCACTGCGACAGTTTCGGAACCAAGGCGCGGCAATGGCACCCGGCTGCCATCGGAGCCGACTGGTGTGGCGTTGAGGACGAGGTTCGCTTCCTCGTCTCCCGCTTCTCCCCAGGCGACGACGCGAAGCTCGGCCGGAAAGTTGGACACCGTCTCGCGAAGCGCATCCGCCTTGGACGGATCTCGCGCGGCGACAACTATGGTCCCGGCCCCGGAACGGGCAAGCGACAACGCGCAAGCGCGCGCAGCCCCACCGGCACCGAAGATGAGCGCGGTCTTGCCGCGAGGATCGAATCCCGCCTCATAGCCCAGGAATTCCTCGAACCCTTGCACGTCCGTATTGTGGCCGGTGATCTGCGACGTCGCCGCGTCGACGACGAGCGTGTTCACCGCTCGAAGCCGGGTCACGTCATCGTCCACCGGGAGGGACAGCTCGAAGGCCGATTCCTTGTGGGGCATCGTTACGTTCGCCCCCCTATAACCCTTGGAGACCAGGCGCTCGGCTGCGGCCGCCATGCCGCCCGGTTGCACGGGCAGGTGAACGTAACGCCATCCGCGCATGCCGAGATCCTCGAATGCAGCCGTGTGTATGACGGGGGAAAGACTGTGCTCGACCGGCCAGCCGATCACTCCCAGCAGGTTCTCGTCTACGTCCGGTTCCGGCCACTCGAGAGCGGCGGTCATCCCAGGCACTGTGCCTTCTTCTGGAGGAACTCGCCATAGGTCTCCGTGAACTCGTGGTGCCCGTCCTCACCACAGAGGACGAAGTACATGGCATCCGTGGACGCGGGATCGAGCGCGGCCTTGATCGACGCGAGGCCGGGATTGGCGATCGGGGTCGGCGGCAGCCCTTTATTGACGCGGGTGTTGTACTGGCTGTCGATCGCCAGGTCCGATTGCGTCAACCCGTTGGACGGATCGGGGTCGATGTATTGGACGGTGGCGTCGATGCCAAGCTTGATCCCCTTTTGAAGGCGGTTGTAGATGACGGCTGCTATCTTCGGGCGCTCTGCCGGAAGGCGGGCCTCGCGTTCGACCATGGACGCAACGATCACCGCCTCGTACGGCGTCACGCCGAACCCCTCGGACCGGTCCCAGTTCAGGCCGTTCACCTCGCTTTCGAACTGCTCGAGCATCCGGTCGATCACGTCGGTGGCTTCGGCCTCGCCGCGGAAGAACTCGTACGTCTTCGGAAATAGGAACCCCTCCAGGGTCGGCGTTCCCTCGGGCAGGTATGGAGACATGGAGTACCTCCCGCTCTCGGCCGACTCAACGAACTTGACGGGAGGGATTCCCAAATCTCGCGAAGCCTGCGTGGCGATCTCCGAGAGCCGATAACCCTCCGGGATCGTGATCGTGACGGGCTTCCTTTGGAAGGGGCCTTCGGCCAGCACCGCAAGAGCCTCGTCGAGCGTCATGTTGGTGGTCAGCTCGTAGCGTCCGGCAACCATGGAAGATGCGTCCTCGCGCGATCCCGCTTGGAACCGGGCGACGGCATCGCAGCGGATGACGCCTTCCGCGTGCAACGCGGAGATCACCTCTCCCCCGGTCGCCCCATTCGGAATCTTGAATTGAACGGGGTCGCTGGCACCAGAAGCCCCTTTGCACCATTGGTAGTAACCGACGGCCGCTGCACCTCCGCCGACAAGGACGATCGCCACCACCGCTGCGGTCAGCTTCAGTCCGACGCGTTTTCGTGGCGCGGGGACCTTACGCGTAACGGGGGAAGGGTTCTGTGGTCCGGAGTCGAACAGCATTCGAGGGTGGAGGATACCCGTCCTTCAGGAGTTACGCCGAGCCGCCGCCGCGCGACGGGAGTTAGCTCCGGGAGTCGAGGAAGGACTGAAGGATCACCGTGGCCGCGGATCGATCGACGACGCGCCTCCTCCTTCGCCCGCCGGCACCGGCAGCCGAGAGAGTCCGTTCGGCCTCCACCGTGGACAGACGCTCGTCGTGCAGCGTCACCGTGATACCGAGAAACGATCGAAGGGCGCCGGCGAACTCCTCGGCCATGCGCGCTCTGGGTCCGGCCGCTCCCGACATCGACAACGGGTGTCCAACCACAACTTCCGAAACTCCATTCTCTTCCGCGATCCTCGCGATAGAGCGCATGTCGTCCGGCGGACCGGTCGGGATCGTCCCGAATGGAACCGCGAACGTATTTTCCGGATCCGAGATGGCCACCCCTATCCTCGCGTCGCCGAGGTCGAGCCCTAGGATCCGTCCGCTCTCAGCCACCCTCGAGCAGTTCTTCCAGGCGTCGGGGAATCCCGGCGAGGGCATCCTCCACGGCCGCCGCGTTCTTGCCGCCGGCAAACGCCAGCGTAGGTTTGCCGCCGGCCCCTCCACCCACTGCCTTCGCCGCCGGCTCGAGAAGCTGCGGCGCGTTGACACCCCGAGAGACCAGGTTCTTGCTTAAGGCCGCAACGAGCAGCGCCCTTCCGTCCTCGGCGCTTCCGAGTACGACCGCCGCGCCCTCCTCGCCCTCGAGCCTGCCGACGGCTTCCTGGGCCAGTGCCCTTAGCTGGTCGGCGTCACCCTCCTGAAGCGAGTTCACCAAGCGGACGCCGGCGACCACCGAATGCCGCGCGGCTACATGCTCCGACAAGCCGGAGACCTGCTCCTTTTGAAGCTTTCCTTGAGCGCTCTCGAGCTGCTTGAGACGTTCGACCAATTTGCGCGCCCGTTCGGGCGCGGCTGCCGGATCCCCTGCGCCCAGTTCCCGAACCACCTCCTGCAGGAGCCGCCGTTCGAGGTTCACTTCTTTGAGGGCGTCCGGCCCCACCAGCGCCTCGATCCGGCGCAGACCCGACCCGATGCTGCTCTCCCCGAGGACGCGCACGACGGCGACCTTTCCCGTGTGCGGAACGTGCGTGCCTCCGCACAATTCCCGGGAATAGTCGCCGACTTCGACAACTCGGACGAGATCACCGTACTTCTCGCCGAAAAGAGCGATCGCGCCCTCCGCTTTCGCGTACTCCATCGTCGTCTCGTACGCGCGCACGGGGTCGTCGGCCGCAAGGCGCGTATTGGCGGTGTATTCGGCTTCCTCCAGCTGTTCCGCCGGCACCGCGGAGTGGTGGGTGAAGTCGAAACGAAGGCGCCCGGGTGCAACCAGCGAGCCCGCCTGCCTCGCATGCTCTCCGAGAAGATGGCGAAGGGTCCAGTGGACGACGTGTGTCGCGGTGTGCGAACGCGCCGTGGCCGCCCTGCGCTCTGGGTCGACCTCCGCGTGTGCTTCGGCCCCGTCGCTAACCTCGCCCGACTCGACCACGCCGATGTGGACGATTGCCCCACCGGGTGTGGGCTGCGTGTCGGCCACTCGAATCGACCCCGTTTCGGTTCGAATGATCCCGGTGTCTCCGACCTGGCCTCCGCCCTCGGCATAGAAAGGAGTCGGATCCAGCAGGACGCGGACCTCTTCTCCTTCCTGGACAACCTCCGAGGGTGCGATCAGTCCCACGATCCGCGTGTCGGCCTCTAGTTTCTCGTAGCCGATGAACTCCGTTGCACCGGCACGCGCCACGCTCTCGGCAAGACCTTCCTCCGCGAAGTCTCCCTTCTTCGCGGCCGCCTGCGCTCGCGTGCGTTGCTCTTGCATCAGTTCTTCGAAACGGTCGCGGTCGATCTCCAATCCTTCCTCGGCCGCGAGTTCCATGGTCAGCTCAACAGGAAAACCGTGGGTGTCGTGGAGTTTGAACGCCGCATCGCCGGACAGGACGCCTTTCTTCGCCTCCGCCTTGCTCGATTCGAACAACGTCATGCCCTGTCGCAGTGTTGCGGCGAACCGCTCCTCCTCGGAGGCCGCGACCTGCTTCGCGAACTCCTGGTTCTCGCGCAACTCCGGATAGGCGTCCCCCAGGGTTTCGACCGTCACGTCGACGAGGCGGCCGGTCAGGGGCTTCTCGATCCCGAGCCTGCGAGCGTGGCTGACGAGCCGCCTGAGCATGCGCCGGAGCACGTAACCCCGCCCCTCGTTCGACGGCAGTACGCCGTCGGCTATGAGGAAGGTGGCTGCTCGTCCGTGATCGGCGAGGATCCGAAGAGAGACATCGGTCCTCTCGCCGTCGCCGTACGACACGCCCGACAGCTCCTCGCCCGCGGAGAGCATCGGGCGGAGGAGATCGGTCTCGAAAACGGACGCAACGTTCTGCGACACGACCGCTATCCGTTCCACACTCGCGCCGGTGTCCACACCCGTCCTCGCCAGGTCACCGACGACGTTAATGTCGTCGTCGCACTCGTATTGCATGAAGACGTGGTTCCAGATCTCAAGGAAACGTTCCTCGTCCACCGCCGGGCCACCGTTGGGTCCGAACTCCGATCCGCGATCGACGAAGATCTCGGAAGACGGCCCACAAGGGCCGGCAACACCCATGCTCCAGAAGTTGTCCTTCTTCCCCCTCTTGACGATCCGATCGGCGGACAAACCGATCTCGTCGGCCCAGATCCGGGCGGCTTCACCGTCCTCCTCGAACACGGAGACCCAGATTCGGTCGGGATCTATCCCGTAGCCTTCGGTCACGAGCTCCCAGCCCCACGAGATCGACTCCTTCTTGAAGTAGTCGCCGAAAGAAAAGTTGCCGAGCATCTCGAAGAAGGTCAGATGCCGTGCGGTATGGCCGACGTTGTCGATGTCTGTCGTTCGAAACGACTTCTGAACCGACGCCGCACGCGGATACGGGGGGTCTGCCAGCCCCAGAAAGTACGGTTTGAACTGAACCATGCCCGCCGTCGTTAGCAACAGGCTACGATCGTCCGGAATCAGCGATGAGGACGGGACGCGTTTGTGGCCGCGTTCCTCGAAGAACGCAAGAAAACGTTCGCGGATCTGCGGGCCGTCCACGCGGCTAGTCTAGTCGCGCGTTCTCCCGGATCTCGCGCTCTCGGTCCTCCATCGCGCGACGCCCTTCCTGCATGGACTCCGCGACCTTCTTGCTGAGGTCGACGAGGTTCTCGCCGGCGCTGCGAGCTATGTGGGACGGCGCCATCTTCTGCGTCTGGCGCTTCATCCAGCGCGACGCCATCACCGCACCCGTGGCACCGGCACCCAAACCGAGCGCCAGCCAGAAGATTCGTCTCATTTCTTGGGGTTACCGGTGAACTTCTTGACGGCCTTGGAGGCTCCGGCACCGAACGCGATCAGCTTGACCAGCGGACTCGATACCGCCTGCTCGACGACGCCGGTGAGCCGCTCGGCGGACTTCGTCATCTTTCCGGCCGATTCCATGATGACGTCGACGCGGTCGAGTTCACGGTTGACCTTCGTGACGGAGGTCTTCACTTCGCCCAGCATGGGAACGGTCTCGTCCTTCACACCGTCGATCAGCTCCTTGATGCTCTCCAGCACGCGGAACACATTGAGGAGGACGACGCAGAGGAACAAAACCAGCACAGCCCAGAAGGCGGCAAGGATTATGGCGGCGACTCCTCCGGCGGAAACCGCCGCTATGCCGTTCGTCAAGGTTTCTCCTTTGATCGGCTCTTGATCGGCTCGCGCCGAATCATACCGTCCGAGGGTCTCTATTCCGCCTCTTCGCCCTGGTCGGAGGGCTCGTAATAGCGTTTTCCCTCGTAACGCTCCGGACGATATTTCTGCTCGACCGTGTGCCCCGGGTAGTCGTGGGGGTACTTGTATCCCTTGCCGTGCCCGAGCTTCTCGGCGCCCGGATAGTGCGAATCGCGAAGGTGAAGCGGCACCGGCTCGCTCGAGCGGGCATCGGCCTGGGCCCTGCTCAACGCGGTGTACACGCTATTCGATTTCGGCGCTCGCGCCAGATAAAGGACGGCCTCGGCCAGATTGAGGCTGGCTTCGGGAAGCCCCACGTACTCGACGGCGTGCGCCGCCGCCGTTGCAACCAATAACGCCCGCGGATCGGCAAGCCCGACGTCCTCGGAGGCGTGCACGACGATTCGTCTGGCTATGTAGCGAGGATCCTCCCCCGCCTCCAGCATCCGCGCGAGCCAGAACAGCGCCGCGTCGGGATCGGATCCACGGATGGACTTGATGAACGCCGAGATCACGTCGTAGTGCGCGTCGCCCTGGCGGTCATAGACGATCGCCTTCTTCTGAACCGCGTCGGCGGCGCGTTCCAGGGTCACGCTCTTCTCTCCGGCGGCCTTCGTGGCAAGCACCGAGGCCTCCAGCCCGGTAAGGGCGATCCGCGCGTCACCGCCGGCGATCTCGATGAGATGATCAAGCGCCTCGTCGCCGACCTCGACGCCCTCGCCGCCAAGGCCGAGATCACGGTCGTCGAGCGCCCGCTTCAAGATCGCGCGAATGTCGTCGCCGTCGAGCGGCTCGAGCCGAAGAAGCAGGCATCTCGAAAGAAGGGGCGTCACGAGAGAGAAGTAGGGATTCTCCGTCGTGGCCCCGATGAGAGTGATCGTCCCCTCCTCAACGGCGGGCAGAAGCACATCCTGTTGAGCCTTGCTCCACCTGTGGACCTCGTCGACGAACAACACCGTTCGGAACATCCCGCCCTTCGCGCGCTCCATGATCTTTCTGGCGTCGGCGACCCCGGACGCCACGGCGGAGAGCTGTTGCAGCTCGGAGCCGACCGCATCCGCAAGGAGATAAGCCAAGGTTGTCTTGCCTGTTCCGGCCGGACCCCAAAGGATCAGGGAAGGCAGGTGCCCGGATTCGAGGAGCTGGGTAAGCGTCCTTCCGGCACCGATGAGATGGTGCTGACCTGCGAACTCCTCGAAGGTTCGCGGTCGCATCCGGGTCGCGAGCGGGACTTCGGCCACGACCGGAAGGCTACTCTTCCTCGGGCGTTTCCATCTTCAGGATGCCCAGCTCGCGGAGCTGTTCCTCGTCCACGGGCGCCGGTGCACCCGTGAGCGGGTCGGATCCGGACTGCGTCTTCGGGAACGCGATCACGTCGCGCAGGTTGTCCTTGCCGGCCAGCAGCATGACGAGCCGGTCGAGTCCCGGTGCGATTCCACCGTGAGGCGGAACCCCGAAGCGAAACGCGTCCAGGAGGAACCCGAACTTCTCGTCGATCTCCTCCCTCGTCAATCCGAGGACCTCGAAGACGCGGCGCTGAATCTCGGGATCGCTGATCCGGATACTGCCCGTCGAGAGTTCGTAGCCGTTCAAGACGAGGTCGTAGGCTCGCGCCTTCGCGGTCTCGGGCGCGAGGTCGTCCCCGGCCGGGGCGGTGAACGGGTGGTGAGCGTAGACCCAGTGTTTTTCCTCCTCGCTCCATTCGAACATCGGCGGGTCGACGATCCACGCGAAGCTCCATTCACCTTCGGGAATCATCCCCATGCGGGCCGCCATCAGACGTCTTAGGCCGTCGAGGGCGACCGCGGTCCGATCGGGCCGGTCGGCGACGATCAGGATGAGGTCGCCTTCGTTAGCTCCCGTCGCATCACGCAGTCCCTTCACTTCGGCATCGGAGAGATGCTTCTCGACCGGCGATTTGATTCCGTCCGCCTCGCAGACGGCCCAGACGAGCCCGGCCGCCCCTCTGCGTTTCGCTTCCTCTACGAGGCCGTCAAGTTCGTTTCTCGAGAGGGCCGCCCCGCCCGGCACTGCGAAGCCTTTGACGACCCCTCCCGATTCCATCGCGGACGCGAAAGCCCTGAACCCCGTCCCTTCGAACACCGGCCCCAGTTCCGCCAGCTCCATTCCGTATCGAAGATCGGGCTTGTCGCTCCCGTACCTGCCGATCGCGTCCGCGTAGGGGACGCGAGGGAACGGAATGGAGATTTCGACGCCGATGGTCTTCCTGAAGACCTCCGCCATCAGGCCTTCGATCAGCGCGTAGATATCCTCTTCGGTTACGAACGACATCTCGAGGTCGAGCTGGGTGAACTCGGGCTGGCGATCCGCGCGAAAGGCCTCGTCGCGGAAACAGCGGACGATCTGGAAGTACCTGTCGAAGCCCGCGACCATGAGGATCTGCTTGAAAAGCTGAGGCGACTGCGGAAGCGCGTAGAACGAGCCTTTGGAGAGCCGCGACGGAACGAGGAAGTCCCGCGCTCCCTCAGGGGTGCTTCGCGTCAGGAAAGGCGTCTCGATCTCGATGAAACCCCTCGACTCGAGATAATCGCGAATCACATTGTTCACCCGGCTTCGCAGCACGAACACGCGCGTCATCTCCGGGCGGCGCAGGTCTAGGTACCTGTACCTAAGACGCAGTCCTTCTTCCGCCTCCACGCGGTCCTCGACGGGGAACGGGGGCGTCGCCGCGAGGCTCAGCGTTTCGATTTCCCCCACGACGACCTCGATCTCACCGGTGGGAAGGTCTGGATTCACCGTGCCCTCGGGCCGCTCGCGAACGCGTCCCTTAACCCGCGCAACAGATTCGGGCTTGAGTTCGGCGGCTGCAGCATGCGCCTCCGGTTGCTCTTCCGGGTGGAAGACGAGCTGCACGAGGCCGGTGCGATCTCGCAGGTCGATGAACGTCACTCCGCCGTGGTCCCGGTCGCGCGCCACCCATCCGCAGAGAACTACGTCGTCACCCGCGTGCTCCTTTCGGAGCTCGCCGCATGCGTGGGTCCTCAGGCCCGTTCGGTAATCCACTTCACCGCCTCGCTCAACGCGACCGTTTCCTGTTGCCCGTCCGAAAGGCGCTTGAGGGTCACCTGCTTCGCCGCCAACTCCTTCTCACCGATAATCGCCGCATAGCGCGCGCCGCTGCTGTTCGCCATCTTGAGCTGCGCCTTCAACGGCCGGTCCTCGAATGACGCCGATGCGGCTACCCCCGCGGCACGAAGATCGCCGAGCAATTCTCGGGCGACTTGCTCGGCCTTGTCTCCAATGCGAACGACGAAGCACGCCGCCCCCCGGGCGGATGGAAGCCCCGCGCCTTCCTCGTCAAGTGCCAGTAGTGTCCGATCGAGACCAAGGCCGAACCCGATTCCTGGTGTGGGCTCGCCGCCGAGCTCCTCGGCCAACCCGTCGTAGCGCCCCCCGCCGCAAACCGTGGCTTGTGCAGGGTTGAGCACCTCCGAAACGAACTCGAATGCAGTGCGCGTGTAGTAGTCGAGCCCGCGAACGAGGCGAGGATCGTGTTCGAACGCCAAGCCTTCGAATTTCAGTCCGGCTTGCACGGAAATGAAGTGATCACGGCACGATTCACAAAGATGATCCGGTATCAGGGGCGCGTCCCGCATGACAGCACGGCAGGTTTCCTCTTTGCAGTCGAACACCCGAAGCGGATTCGTGTCGATTCGCGCCCTGGAGTCCTTGCAGAGCTTGTCCTCGTGATCCCTTAGAAATGCAACAAGCAGCTCTCGATAGGCGGGGCGGCACTCCTTGTCGCCGACCGAGTTGACGAACAGCTTGAGTTTCGTCAGGCCACGCCCGCGAAGGAACTTGTCCCCGACGACCATGGCTTCGACGTCCGCACCCGGCGCATCGGTCCCGATAACCTCGATGCCGAAATGCCTGAATTCCCTGAGGCGCCCGGCTTGCGGACGGCCGTGCCGCCACATCGGCGCCACGTAGTAGGCCTTGAACGGGGTCGGAAGGTCTTGTCGCCGCTCGAGATACGCGCGCGTCACCGGCGCAGTCCCCTCCGGCCTCAGAGTCAGCGACCGCCCGCCCTTGTCCTCGAAGGTGTACATCTCCTTGGTGACGACATCCGAGCCTTCGCCCGAGGTACGCGCGAAAAGTTCGGTGTGTTCGAAGGCAGGCGTCTCCAAATACCGATAGCCGAATCGGTTCGCGAGTTGGTGCGCATCTTGATAGAGCGCGAGCATCGCATCGGATTCGGGAGGAAACAGGTCCGTCGTCCCCCGTGGAGGATCGAGTTCCACCTAGAGCCCCAATAGGAAGGGGTTGGTCGATCGTTCGCGGCCGATTGTCGTCTTCGGTCCGTGCCCCGTGAAGACGTCGAGGTTGTCGTCCCAGGTGAGGAACCGGCGGAGGCTCTTCTCCATGTCTTCGGGCGAGGAGTTCGGCAGGTCAGAGCGGCCTATCGATCCGGCGAATACGAGGTCTCCTGCGCAGACGAAGCCGTCCGTGAGATAGCAAACACTCCCGGGCGTGTGACCGGGCGTGTGCGCAACCTCGATCCTGAACCCCGCGAACTCGAGGACGTCTCCCTCGGTCACGGTTCTGACGTCCTTCACGGCCGCCGGGGGTTCCACGATGAAGGCGGCGCCCCACGCAGCCGGATCCGTCAGCGCCAGCTCGTCGTAGGTATGAATGTAGAGGGGGAGATCGTCGCCGCAGAAGTCGCCGGCCATGCCGATGTGGTCGAAGTGCCCGTGGGTCGCGAGGACGGCGACGGGCTTCTTGCCGGCCGCTCCCAGCATGTCGCGGATCCGGCCGGGTTCGAACCCCGGATCGACGACCACCGCTTCGTCGCTGGCTTCGGCCGAGACGAGCCAGCAATTCGTCGAGAAGGGGTTGTCCGAGAACGCATCGGCGTACATGGAGGCATCTTAGCCGTGGCAGGCTCAGGGCCCTAGGAACGGACGAGCTCACTCCCGTCGAGGACCAGCGTCACGGGGCCGTCGTTGAGAAGCTCCACCTCCATGTGCTCGCGAAACGCCCCCCGGCGTACCGGGACCCCACGCTCTTCCAGTGCCGAGGCCAGCGCCTCAACACGTTCGAACGCCACGTCGGGGGCAGCGGCAGAATCCCAGGAGGGCCTTCGCCCCCTTCGAACGTCTCCGTACAAGGTGAAGTTCGGGATCAACAGAACCTCTCCCCCGGCATCGCCGAGAGCCAGATTCATCTTGCCGTCGCCGTCCTCGAATATCCGCAACCCGGCGATCTTCTCGGCAAGCCGGTCGACCTCTCCTTCGCGATCATCCTTTCCGGCACCGACGAGAAGCACCAAGCCGCCGCCGATTTCCTGAATGGTTTCGCCTTGGACTCTCACCGACGCGCGAGAGACTCGCTGAAGAACTATGCGCACCAGGAGTCAGCCGGTCGGGACGACGCGATAGGCGTCGTAGACGTTCTCCACCTTCTTCACCGAAGCAAGCACGCTCGATAGATGCGCGATATCCGCAAGCTCGAAGGTGAATCGCAGCGTCGCGACGCGATCCTTTCCCACCGCAGTCGACGCGGAAAGGATGCTCACGTGGTTGTCGGAGAGCACGGTGGCCACGTCGCCGAGCAGCCGGTGGCGGTCCAGCGCTTCGACTTGGATGGATACGACGAAGGATGTGGGCTTGCCCGGCGCCCAAGAGACGCTGATGAGCCTTTCCGAATGGCGTGACAGGGCTTTGGCGTTAGGGCACTTAACGCGATGTACAGAGACACCCTGGCCCTGCGTGACGAAGCCCATGATCTCGTCGCCCGGCACCGGGGTGCAGCACCGCGCGAGCTTCACCCACACGTCGCTGGAGCCCTCGACCACAACGGACTTGGCCGAGTCTCGGTCTAGCTTGACCGGCCGGGCGAGGGGCACGTCCTCTGTCTCCTCCTGCGGCTCTTCCGAAGTGGCGCGAGCGAGCCGCGCGACGACCGACTGTGGAGACACGTGGCCCTCACCGATAGCCACGTAGAACGAGTCGATGTTCGGATACTTGAGGTCGTTCGCAACCGCGGCGATCGCTTCCTCGGTCGCCAGACGTTTGAGCGGCAAGTTCTGCTTGCGAAGGGCTCGGTGAACTAGGTCGCGCCCCTCGTCCATCATGTCCTCGCGCCGCTCGCGCGAGAAGTGCCGGCGGATCTTGCTGCGGGCTCGGGGCGACACAACGAACCTCAGCCAGTCCTGCGAGGGCGCGGCGTCTTGCGCCTTCGAAGTGAGGATGTCCACCGTGTCCCCCGTGCGCAACTTGTAGTCGAGGGGAACGAGCTTGCCGCCGACCTTCGCGCCGATCGTGCGCGCACCGACCTCCGTGTGGATCGAGTAGGCGAAGTCGACAGGGGTAGCTCCTGCCGGAAGGTTCACAACGTCGCCCTTCGGCGTAAAGACGAAGACCTGGCCTCCGTAAAGATCGATCTTCAGGCCCTCCATGAACTCCCGGGGGTCCTGCATGTCCTTCAGCCACTCCATCATCTGGCCGAGCCAGGCAACGTCGTCCGCGGCTTCCTTGGACTTCTTTCCCTCCTTGTAACGCCAGTGCGCGGCGATCCCGAACTCCGCGGTCCGGTGCATGTCGTTCGAACGGATCTGTATCTCGAGCGGGCTGCCGCCGGGACCAACGACACTCGTGTGCAGCGATTGATACATGTTGAACTTGGGCATCGCGATGTAGTCCTTGAACCGGCCCGGCATCGGCTTCCACAGGGAATGGATCGCACCGAGCGCCGCGTAGCAATCCCGCACGGACTCGACAAGGATGCGCAAACCGACCAGATCGTAGATCTCGTCGAAATCCTTGCCGCGCAACACCATCTTTTCGTAGATCGAATACAGGTGTTTCGGCCGGCCCTGGACGTCCGACTTCAGGCCCACCTCTTCAAGCTTCTTCTGCGCCTGCGCCTCCACCTTCTCCAGGTAGATCTGGCGCTCGCCACGGCGCTTTTCCACGAGCGCCGCGATCTCCCTATAAGGCCCGGGGTGCATGGTCTTGAACGAGAGGTCTTCTAGCTCCCACTTGATCCGATCCAGGCCCAGCCGGTGAGCGAGCGGCGCGTAGATCTCGAGCGTCTCGGCGGCCTTCTTCTGCTGATGCTCCTGAGGCATGCTCGAGAGCGTTCGCATGTTGTGCAGGCGATCGGCGAGCTTGATAAGCAACACCCGGATGTCGCGGGCCATCGCGACGATCATCTTGCGAACGTTCTCGGCCTGAGCTTCCTCGCGGGAGTGGAACTCGATCCGGTCGAGTTTCGTCAGCCCGTCGACGATCTGGGCTACCTCGCCGCCGAACTCGCGCTCGAGCTGTTCCAGCGTGAGGTCGGTGTCCTCGACGGCGTCGTGCAGCAACGCCGCGGCCAGGGTCGTGGTGTCGAGGCCGAGACCCGCAAGGATGTTCGCGACGGCGAGGGGATGCTCGATGAAGTCCTCGCCGGACATCCTCTTCTGTCCCTCGTGGTGCGTTTGAGCGAACTCGAAGGCACGCTGGAGCTGCTTCAGGTCCGCTTTGGCGTTGTACGACTTGACCTCCTGCAGCAAGCCTTCTAGGCCGGCGGGGGGAGCTTCACCCGGGCGAAGGCGCGCGAGCAGCCCGCCTCGTCTCTCGGTCTTTACCTGCTCCGGGCCGTCCACGAGCGCCTCCTTGGAACAAGTCTAGCCAGCAGGGAAGCGGAAGCGGAGATTCATGGACCGGGAGGCGGGCTCAGTACTGCAGGAGAGAAAAAAAGGGATACCCGGTGATCTTCTCCCTGCCGTTCAGGAACGTCAGCTCGAGCGGACATGCAATCCCGGTCACCTTTCCCCCCGAGCGCTCAACCAGCGTCGCGGTCGCCCTGGCCGTGCCTCCGGTGGCGAGGACGTCGTCCACGATGACCACCCTCTCGCCGGGCTTGATCGCGTCCTGGTGGATCTCTAGCGTTGCCGTTCCGTATTCCAGCGAGTACTCCTCCGAGTGCGAGTCCCACGGCAACTTGCCTTGCTTGCGCACCGGCACGAATCCCGCTCCGAAGTGATAGGCGACCGGAGCCGCCAGGATGAATCCGCGCGCCTCGATACCGACCACCTTGTCGACGTTGCCGCGCCCGAAGTGCACCACGATCAGATCGATAACCTGCGAGAAGGCCGACTCGTGGGCGAGCAGGGGCGTGATGTCCTTGAATACGATTCCCGGCTCGGGAAAGTCCGGCACGTCCCGGATAAGAGATTTCAGTTGCTCGACGTCCACTGTTATCTCCTGCGGCGTTTGGCGGCCGTGGTCTTCCTCTTCTTCTTTTTCTTCGCCTTCGAACTCTCGGATGAACCGCCTCCCGGGACGGCGACGAGAGAGGGCCGTTCCGATGCGACGGCTCCAGCCACGGCGGGTTCACGGTGTGCCGGGCCCTTGCCGGCAGCATCGCGCGCGGCGGCCCGGAGTCGCATCTGACGGTACTTGGGCTCGCGTTCCTTGAGCAATGCAACCAGGGGCGCCGCGAGGAATATCGAGGAGTACGCCCCGAGCAGCAGGCCGACGAGCAGCGCAAACGCGAAGTCCTTGAGAGTCTCCCCGCCGAACAGCAGCAGCGCCAGCACCGGCAACGCCGTCGCTAAGGAGGTGTTCAGGGAACGCATCAGGGTTTCGTTCAAAGAGAGGTTGACTACGTTCGAATACCCCTCCTTTGCAACGAGCGCCGCCGAGCCGGCATTCTCCTTGATTCGGTCGAAGATGACGACTGTGTCGTATAGCGAATAACCGAGGATCGTGAGGATCGCGATCACCGTCTCTGGCGTCACCTCTCGCCCAACCAACGCGTAGACACCCGCCGTGACTATCAGGTCGTGGAACAAGGCAGCCTGTGCCGCCAACGCCATCTTCCACTCGAAACGCAAAGCGATGTATCCCGTCACCAGGACCAGGAACACGATCAGGGCCTGCAAAGCCTTTCGCGAGATCTGTTCCCCCCAGGTCGGGCCCACGTCCTGTCGGTTGATCTCATCGGGGGACACACCGGCCTGCGTCGCAAGGGCGTCGATCATCGACCCCCGCTGTTCCTCGGACATGGGGTTCAGGGTCGTCGTGCGAACGGACACCTGGGTGCCGCCGATAACCTGCACCTCCGCGTCCCCGCGGCCGAACTCCGCCATCGTTGTGCGCACGTCTTCCGTCGTGACGCCGGTCTGGTTCTCGTACTGGAGCAAGGCCCCGCCCTCGAAGTCGATCGACAGGTTGAGATGCTTGAAGAAGATTCCGAAGAGCGAGATTGCGATCAGCAACCCCGAGAATGCGAACCACCTACGTTTGTGTTCGACGAGCTTGAAATGCGGAACTCGATTGCCCCGGAAGGTGGCGATCGCCGTGGAGACGCTCATGCGGACGCCTCCGGCACCGCGGTTCCCGCCTTCACCGGGGCGGCCGCGACGCCACTGGTGAGGCCGAAGCCTCGCATATTCGTGAGGCGCTCACTCCGTGCGAGCAGGAACACGAGGGGACGCTTGAAGAAGTAGACGACCAGCATGTCGAGCCCGGTGGCCAGGCCGAGCGTGAGGGCGAACCCGCGAACCGATGAGATAGCGACCAAATACAGCACGGCCGCGGCGAGGATCGTCACGATGTCGGCGGCGATGATCGTGCCCCATGCATGGGAGAAAGCCGGCACGACGGCCGACCTGACGCTCCTGCCGCGCCGGACCTCGTCCTTCAATCGTTCGTAGAAAACAATGTATGAGTCGGCCGTGACGCCGAGCGAAACGATGAGTCCCGCGACGCCGGCCAGCGTCAGGCTGTAGCCGGCAACCCGGCCCAGGAACGAAATGAGCCCGAGCGACAGGATCCCCCAGATCGCCATGCCGAACCAGGTCACGATCCCGAGAAGCCGGTAGTAGAAGGCAAGGTAGGCGGCCAGCAACACCAACCCGGCGATGCCGGCGATCAGTCCTTGGTTCAGCGACTCCTTTCCGAGCGTCGCGCTAACGGTTTCGACCTGGGATTTCGTGAGCTGCACCGGAAGCGCACCCGCGTTGAGCACGGTAGCCAGATCCTTTGCCTCTTGTTCGGTGAAACTCCCTGTGATCTCCCCCGAACCTCCGGTGATCGCGCTCTCCACACGAGGCGCGCTTATCACCTGCTGGTCGAGGATGATCGCGAGCTGCTCTCCGACCAGCTTGCGCGTTACCTCACCGAACTCTGCCGAACCTTCCTTCGTGAGAGAGAAGCTGATGCTCCACCCTGTGGGACCTCCCGTCTGCCCGGCTCCCTGGAAGACCGCGGTTGCCTTCTGGATCGCGTCCCCCGTTATCTCAACGGGCCCGAGCCTGAACTTGGTGTTGGCCTCCGGTGTCCCAGGCTCGCAAGCCGATGCCGCGGTTCCGCAGCCGAGGTAGGCGACCTCTTTCTTGGACAACGCCGAGAATGAACACTCCGGCGTCAGCTGCTCGGCTTCCCCCGCGCACGTGACCGGCACTTCCTCCCACTGCTTGATCGGTTCCTCGCCGGGTTGTGGCCCCGGGATCTCCTCGAGAACTTGGCGTTGCTCGAGCCTCGCCGTGGTGCCGATCAACTCGATCAGGCGTTCCTGGCCGGTGGCCTGCACCAGGGCTTCGGCCTCCTCGCGACTGTCCTCGCACCCCAGGTTCTTATCGGCGGAGCTGATGACGCAGAACTGCCCGTCGCGCTCGGTGATCGTCCCTCGCGCCAATCCGGGGATCTGCGCCTCGATGTTGTTTCCGGTCACGAACAGTTCGGGCTCGGCGACACCCAGCGCATCGATCCTGCTGCGGATGTTCTCCAGGGCGCGCTCCATGACTTCGCGATCTGTCCCGGACGGGGCGGTCAGCACCACTCGCACGCCCCCCTCCAGATCGAGTCCGAGTACGGGCCGAACACCCGCGACGAACCCGCTCAACGCGAGCCCCACCAGGACTCCCATGAAGACGAGCGATGCAACCAGGCCTCGGACCGGTTTCAAAGAAGCTCGCTCCCGTTGATGGTCAGGTGGAAGTCACAACCCAGTTTCTCGGCGGCGCGGCGGCACATCGTCATTCGGTGAAGGAAGATCTCGAAGTACTCCATCACCCTGCTGATCTTCGTGTCCACGGTCAGCTCGAGGGTTATCGTCTTCGCCTTCGCGTCGACACGCAGGAACGACTGCTCGGCCGCGTAGTTCACCCGGTCGTGGATGTCCATCTTGATCGTCTGCTTCTTCCTGACGCGGCTCCGGTGAACGTCGGACTTGTCGGCCAGGATCACGGCCGCAGCCACCGGGGACACGCCGGACCCCTGGTCCTCTTCGTGGTTCGCGACGGCCGACACGATCGTCGCGAGATCCTCAACGCCGATCTGATCGCGAAGCGCGTTGTAGACGAGCAACGAGCCGGTTTGCGGGTGCATCTCGCGAGTCGCCATGTTGCCGACGTCGTGCAAGTAGCCGGCGACCGCCCCCAAGGTCGCCGTGTGGTCGTCGAAGTCGAGACGATGCAGAACGTTGAACGAGATTCGACCCACGAGGTTCGCGTGCCGGAACCCGTGTTCGGTGTACCCAAGACCTTCCATGACGTGATCTGCGGACGAGATGAACATCGAGAGTTCCGGCTGCTCTTGGATCCACTCGATAGTGAGGTGGTCGCCCCGGGGCGCCGGTTCGGCCGTCTCCCTCACGGCGTTCGGCCGGCCTCCTCTTCATCCTCTGGCTCGTCCTCCTCGACGAGCCGGCGAGCAATCGCGCTTCGGACGACGCGAATGCTAGTGCCCGGCGCGATCTCAACCGTCACCTCATCGTCGTCCAGCCTGTCGATCGTGCCGAGGATGCCCCCGACCGTCAGTACTTCGTCGCCAACGGAGAGTTCCGACAGCATTTCCCGCTGTGAGCGCGTTCGCCTCTGTTGAGGCCGGATGAACACGAAGTAGAAGAAAACGCCCATCAGGACAAGGGGCAGGAACATCGTGAGTCCCCCACCTTGAGACTGTTTTTCCTGGGCGACGAGCGTGAGGAATTCGATCATGTTCGGGCAGGATACAGGCTGGGGCTACGGGAGGGGCAGGGCGTCCTCGACCTCGGAACCGAGATGCCGGTAGGCACGCTCGGTGGCCACCCGCCCACGGGGCGTTCGCTGCAGGAAGCCCAGCTGGAGGAGGAACGGCTCGTACACATCCTCGATGGTGTCTGCTTCCTCACCTACCGCCGCCGCAAGCGTGGAGAGCCCGACCGGCCCGCCTCCGAACTTAGTGACGATTGCCTCGAGGATCCGGATGTCCAGCTTGTCGAGGCCCTCCTCGTCCACCTCGAAGAGCTCGAGGCCCTCGCGGGCCACATCGCCGGTGATGGCGCCGTCGCCGCGCACCTGGGCCACATCTCGAACTCGTCTGAGCAGCCGGTTCACGATCCGGGGCGTTCCGCGCGAACGCCGGGCGATCTCGGCCGCGCCCTCGTCGTCCAGGACCACCGCGAGGATCCCGGCGGAACGCTTCGCGATCGTTTCAAGGTCCTCGACGGAGTAGTAGTCGAGCCGGGGAGAGAACCCGAACCGCTCTCGAAGCGCGAGCGCGATCAGTCCGGGCCGGGTAGTCGCCGCCACCATCGTGAAGCGCGGCAGGTCGAGGCGGATGCTACGAGCCGACGGTCCTTTACCTATGACGACATCCAGCTTGAAGTCCTCGAGCGCGGGGTAGAGCACCTCTTCCACGGCCTTCGGCATGCGGTGGACCTCGTCCACAAAGAGAACGTCACCTTGCTCGAGGTTCGTAAGGATCGCGGCCAGGTCGCCTGGGCGCTCGAGCGCCGGGCCCGAAGTGGGCCGCATTCCGACTCTCATCTCGGCCGCCACGATCCCCGCCAGCGTCGTCTTACCGAGTCCCGGTGGTCCGGAGAAAAGCAGATGGTCAACCTGATCGCCGCGATTGCTCGCGCCTTCTATCAACAGCTCAAGCTGCTCCTTGATTCGCGCCTGTCCGACGAACTCCCCGAGCGTCTTGGGCCGTAGCGCGGCATCGTCGAACTCCGTCTCGTCCTCGACGACGACCGGCTCCACAACTCGTTCCCGCTTCATACGCGTCCGACCTCCTGAAGCGCATCGCGAAGCATTTCCTCGACGGGCCGGTCCGATTGGCCGTTGTCGGCACCAAGGGACGCCATCGCCTCGCGGGCCTCCTGAGGCGTCAAGCCGAGCGCAAGCAGCGCCTCACGAACTTCCGCCAACGGCCCGGCCGGCAGAACCTCCGCGGCACCGCCAAGTTTGTCCTTCAGATCCAACAGGATGCGGTTCGCAACTTTCTTGCCGATCCCCGGTACCACCGTGAGCGCATCGACATCCCCGGACGCAACCGCCTTACGAAAGGCATCGGGCGAAAGGACCGACAGGATCGCCAGCGCGAACTTCGGCCCGACGCCGTTGACCTTGACGATGAGGTCGAACAGCGCGCGCTCGTCCGCCGACGCGAACCCGTAGAGGATCATGGAGTCGTCGCGGATGTGAAGCCGCGTGTACAGCTTCGCGTTCTTTCCAACCGCCGGAAGCTTCGAGATGCTCGCGGCGGGGACAAGGGCCTCGTACCCGGCTCCGGCGACCGAAACGACGACCCGGTCGGCAGACTTCTCGGCGATCCTTCCTTCCAGGAGGGAGATCATCTTGCGGCTGCCTCCCTGAGGCGCGACTGTTGCAAGTGACAGAACGCGATCGCCGCGGCGTCGGCCGCGTCGGGGTCAGTCGGGATCCCATGAACCCCGTGGAGCCTCGACAACGACCTTCGTACGTCGGCCTTACCGGCGTTGCCGACGCCGGTAGCCGCCATCTTCACCTCAAGCGGGGCGTATTCGTGTATGGGCACGCCTGCGTCGGCAGCAGCGAGAAGGATGACGCCCGACGCCCTTGCCACGGCCATGGCGCTGCCCACGTTCTTTCCCCACATGAGGCGCTCGACCGCGACCGCCGCCGGACGATGATCTGAGATCGCCTCGCGAACGGCGCCGTAGACCTTTCGCAGACGCTTCTCCTCCGCGAGGCCCGAGGGGGTCCTGACGGTCTCGGCCCAGAGCACGCTCAGCTGACCGGAGTCGGGGCCGACGGAGGCCAGGCCGGCCGATGCCAGGCCCGGATCCACGCCTAGAACACACCCATCGAACATATGTTCCCTAAGTCTAGGGCCAGGGACGGGCCCGGGCAATTACACCAGCGTAATTTACCCCGCTTGGACCAAAACCTCGTCCGGGATGTCGAAATTCGCGTGGACGGCCTGCACGTCGTCGTTCTCTTCGAGCGCCTCGATCAGAGCCAGCACTTTACGGGCCTCGGCTCCGTCGACCGGAACCGTCGACTGGGGCGCCATCGTGAGTTCGGCCGAAGCCGCCGGGACACCGGCGGTCTCGAGCGCCTCGCGCACCCGCCGGAGGGCCTCGGGCCCGGTTGTGATCTCCCACTGGCCCTCGGAGTCCGCCAGGTCCTCGGCTCCGGCCTCCAGCACGATCTCCATGAGCTTGTCTTCGTCGGGTGCGGCATCTTTGTCCACCAGGATCACTCCCTTACGCCAGAACATCCACGCCGTGCTGCCGGGATCCCCCATGTTTCCGCCGAGGCGTTCGAAGGCGTGCCGAACCTCTTGCGCGGTGCGGTTGCGGTTGTCGGTGAGAGCTTCGACGAACAGGGCCACGCCCCCGGGCGCGTAGCCCTCGTAGTGGACCTCCTCGTATTTGGCCCCGCCCTCATTGCCGCTCCCCCGTTTGATCGCGCGATCGATGTTGTCGTTCGGCACCGAGTAGTCGCGCGCCTTCTCGACCGCGGAAGCCAGAGTCATGTTTCCCTCGATGCTGCCGCCGCCTTCGCGCGCGGCAACCTCGATCGCCCGCAGCAGCTTCGAGTACATCCGGCCCCGCTTCGCGTCGGCCGCGCCCTTCTTGCGCTTGATCGAGCTCCACTTGGAGTGTCCGGACATCACTAGACCTTCGACAAGAAGTAGTCGTGGAGCCGAATTTCGCCCACGAGCTCGGGATGAAACGACGCCGCCAGCAGGTTTCCCTGCTCGAGGACGACGGGCCGCTCGTCGTGTCGGGCCAGCACAGTCACGCCTTCGCCCACATCCTCTACCCACGGGGCTCGGATGAACACCCCCCGGATCGCGTTCTCGATTCCTTCGACTCGAACGTCTGCTTCGAACGAATCCACCTGCCTGCCGTATGCGTTTCTCCTTACCGTCACGTCCATCAGTGAGAGCAACGGGTCGCCGTCGAGGACACGCTCCGCCATTACGATCATCCCCGCGCAGGTGCCGAACACCGGCATTCCCTCCTTCGCGCGGTCACGAATGGGGCCGGTCAAGCCGGCGATGTCCGCCAGTTTCGAAATCGTCGTGGACTCACCGCCGGGAATCACAAGGCACTCCACTTCGTCAAAGTCCCGGAGCGTGCGAACCTCAACGGGAGTTGCTCCTGCAGCCGACAAAGCTTCGCCGTGCTCCCGGAAGTCGCCCTGAATCGCGAGGACGCCGGCCTTCATTACCAGCCGCGGCTCTGGAGGAGGTTCTCCTCGCCGATGTCCTTGATCTCGAGGCCCGGCATCGGCTCGCCGAGTCCATGCGAGATCTTGGCAAGGATGTCGGGGTCGTTGAAGTTCGTGGTCGCCTCGACGATCGCTCGAGCGCGTGGCGCCGGGTCTTCGGACTTGAAGATCCCCGACCCGACGAAGACGCCGTCGACTCCGAGCTGCATCATCAGTGCCGCATCCGCGGGAGTTGCGAGCCCGCCGGCGGCGAAATTGACGACCGGGAGCTTTCCGGTCCCGGCGACCAGCTTCACCAAGTCGGCGGGAGCACCCAGGTCCTTCGCCTTCGTCACGTATTGCTCGGGACGAAGCGTTGTGAGCTCGCTCATCTCGCGGAGCATCGTTCGCTGGTGGCGAACGGCCTCGACGACGTTGCCGGTACCGGCCTCCCCTTTGGTCCGAATCATCGCCGCGCCCTCGGCTATCCGGCGAAGGGCCTCTCCCAGGTTTCGCGCGCCACAGACAAAGGGCACGGTGAATGCCCACTTGTCGATGTGGAACTCCTCGTCCGCCGGCGTCAGCACTTCGGACTCGTCGATGTAGTCGACACCCAGTGACTGAAGGATCTGGGCTTCGACGAAGTGGCCGATCCTGGCTTTGGCCATGACCGGGACCGTCACCGACGCAATGATCTCCTCGACCTTGGTCGCGTCGGCCATTCGCGCGACGCCGCCCTCCTTACGGATGTCCGCCGGTACGCGCTCCAACGCCATCACCGCGCAGGCGCCAGCGTCCTCGGCGATCTTGGCCTGTTCGGCGGTCGTCACGTCCATGATGACGCCGCCTTTCAGCATCTCCGCCAGGCCGGATTTGACCCGGAAGGTTCCGGTGTCCCGCTCCATGGATGCCTCCTCGTGGCTCACAGAGCGAGTTTACCGCCAGGCCGGTGAGGGGTGCCGACCGCTTAGACCTCGACCTTCGGCCTGTCGGCCGGATATAGCTCGATCCAGGTGTTGCCCGGCTTGAGCAAGAAGGTATCGCCGGTCCTGGTGAGGAATGTCGTCACGTCCGCCTCTGATTTCCTCTCCCACTTGCCGATGATCATCCGGCCGTCGCGCAAGAGGTAGGCCTTCCCCGAGCCGATCGACTGCACCTCCGGGACGATGGTGCCCACGACGTCCTTCCGGCCCGTGTTCTTGAGCTTCACGATCTGAACGAGAACGTTGTCGGCCTGAACCGGCCCCGCCCCCGCCAGCTTGTGGGCCACGCCGTCATGCGAGCGCATCCACGCGTCAGCTCTCCATTTCCAGTACACATCGCTGAAGTCGGAGAAGTACAGATGAACCTGTCGAACCTTCCGAGCCTTCACGTCCGGGAATTCCTCCGAGTACTCGAAAACGGGCTCGGGTACGGGAAGGTTCCTGCGTTGCGCGACCCGCCACAGCTCCTTCGTACTCGTGTACAGGTGGTGGGGGGCTTCCCTCGAGGAGTCCTCGTGATAAGCCTCCGGCAGCTTCTTCCAATTGAGATCCAAGATCGCCTTGTTTCGCTGAACCGCCTTTTGGACGTACCCCGCGGCATCGGCGTACCCGAACGCGGGCTGTCCGTACTGCAGCAGGATCGCGGGGTCGCTCGTCCGGGCGCTGCGGACGGGTTCCACGCGCTTCGCATCCGCGCATTGGTAGATCACGATGAACCGCGTGACCCCCCCTTCGACGGGCTCTTCGTAGACGATGTCGGCGGTATCGAGCCCGTATTGCGGCCTGGCTTCAGGAGCGTTCTCCACTTTGATGGCGAGCGCGGGCCGCTCTGGGACTGCCCCTCCCGGTGCCGGCAGACCCGTAAGGGGACATGCAGGCGGCGCTTCCTCTCCCTGGTCGCCGGGCAGCGCCTCCTTCACGATCTCCGGAGCGTTACCGGTGAGCGCCAGAACGGCGACCGCCCCGGCGCCGACGACGAGGATCACCACGATCGCAATGAGGGTCTTACCGCGGCGCGTTACGGCCAAACGAGGAACCTCCTTCTAAGGATCTTCAGCGTGGGGCGGGAGGGAACAGACTACGCGATGCTACGGGCGAAGTACCGACCTCTCACCAACTATCACATCTCCTCAAGAATCCTGATCCGTTCCTGGATAGGTGGATGAGTGGAGAACAACTTCTCCATGAATCCGGTCTTCTCCCCTTGAAGACGTGAAGGTTGAGAAAGCCACAGGTGGGCCGTGGCATTGTTCGCCGATCGCATCGCGGTCGGGCTTGCAGCGATCTTTCGGAGCGCTGCCGCCAGGCCCGGCGGGTACCTGGTAAGCATCGCTCCCTGGGCGTCGGCGAGGTACTCTCGCCGGCGCGAGACGGCAAGCTGAATCGCCGTCGCGGCGATCGGAGCCGCGATCATGAGCACGATCCCTATCAAGAAGAAGATTCCCTCGGCGCCGCCGCCGCGGTTGTCGCTCCCGCGCCTGCCCCCGATCCCTCCCCAGAACATCCATCTCAGGAAGAATTCGGAAATCAACACGACCGCCCCGACGAGAGTTGCGACGACGGTCCCGACGAGCATGTCCCGGTCCTGGACGTGCGCAAGCTCGTGCGCCACCACGCCCTCGAGCTCCACGCGGTTCATCGAATCGAGCAGGCCTTGCGTTACCGCAATCGACGAATGCTCGGGGTCACGCCCCGTGGCGAACGCGTTCGGCGCGCTCTCGGGAACCAGGTACACCTTGGGCTTCGGGATGCCCGCGGCGATCGACAGCCCCTCGACGATGTTGTCCAGCCGAGGGTTGTCCTCAGGCTTCACGGGAACGGCCCGCGCCGACCTCAGGACGATTTTGTCCCCATACCGAAGCGATATGAACGATTGGACGCCTGCGATGACGAGGCCGATCACCATCCAGACGAGTCCCTCGGCCGGCGAATAAAAGAAAAAGCCGAGTGCATAACCGACGGCGCCGAGGAACACGAAGGAAGCGAGGATCAGAAGGATCGTCTTACGCCGGTTCCGCGCGATCTGCTCGTACAAGCGCTAGGTGGTCTCCACGGCAACCGGTCCGCGAGCGGCCGGCTCCTCTATCTCGAAGAAGTCCCGGGGGGTGAATCGAAACATGCTCGCCACTAGATTCGAGGGGAAGGACTGAATCGCCGTGTTGAGACGCATGACTTGATCGTTGTAGAACTGCCTCGAGTACGCGATCTTGGATTCCGTCCCCGACAGCTCCTCCTGTAGGGATAGGAAGTTCTGATTCGCCTTCAGGTCCGGGTAGTTCTCGGCCACGGCCATCAGCTGGCGAAGTCCCGCCGTCACCTGATTCTCAGCCTTCGCCTGCGTGTCCACGCCCTGAGCCGACTCGGCGGCCGCCCGCGCGCGCGTAACGGACTCGAATAGCTGTCGCTCGTGCGACGCGTAGCCCTTCACGGTCTCAACCAGGTTCGGGATCAGGTCGTACCGCCGGCGAAGCTGAACGTCTATCTGCGACCATCCGTTGTCCACCCGGTTTCGAAGGCTCACCAGCCGGTTGAAGAGGAAGATCCCGGCCAGAAGCAAGACCACCAGGATCCCGAGAGCGATCCAAAGGGCTGTCACGAACTCATCTTAGCCTGCGGCTTCGCGATAGACGTCCTCCAGCTTCCCGGCTACGACGGCCCAGTCGAATTCGTCCGCGCGCCGTCTCCCGGCCTCCGTCAGCCGCGCCGCGGTGGCGCCGTCGGACAGGATCGAATCAACGGCGTCCGCGAGGGCGGCCGGGTCGCCCCGTGACACGAGCTTGCCCGTTTCTCCGTCGCGAACCACCTCCCTGAGCCCCTCGATATCGCTCGCAACAACGGGAACTCCCGCCGCCATCGCTTCCAGGAGAACTATTCCGAAGCTCTCCTGTCCGAGCGCCGGCGCGACGAAGGCGTCGGCCGCCGCGTAATACGACGGCAGATCCTCGTGGCGAACGTTGCCGAGCATCACCACGCGGCGGGAAACCTCACCCGGGAGGCTCCTTACCTCGTTCCGATCGGGTCCGTCCCCGGCCACCACGAACGACAGGTCTGGATGCGAATCGGAGAGCCTTCGGAAAGCCTCAAGGGCGACTTGAAACCCCTTTTGGGGGTCTAGCCTGTTTACCCACAGAAGCCGCCGGCCCGGAGGGAGGTCTCCCGCCGGCTCGGCGTTCGCGAACATCCTCACATCGACGCCGTTCGGAACTACGCGAGGCTCGGGCGCGAACGGGCCGGATACGAACTTCGCGGCGGCTTGCGAGACGGCCACACGGGACGACAGCCGCCGCCAGACCGGCCGAAGGAGTGGAGCGGCTACGGAGAGAAGCATCGATCGCTCCGCGAACGCGTGGAAGGTGGCTACGACCGGCACCGGCGACCCAAGCGTTGCGTACATGGCGGTGCTGGGAACGAGAGGCTCGTGGGCGTGAACGAGATCGGGTTTGAACCACTCGATCTCCCTTTTGATCGCACGAGTCGAGTACGGGGACGGCCCGATCGGGGCTATCGTGCCGCGATACGGGATCCGAAACGGCCGGGCGACGAAATGCGCCCACCTTTCTCGAGCGCGGCCGCGGCCGGGGGCGACGACCGAGATCTCGTGACCGCGGGATATCAGTTCCCTCGCCAGTTGCCGGATGTGCGTCTGGACACCACCGGGGGCGTCCCAATCGTACGGGCAGGCCAGGAGGACCCTCACCAGGCCGGCTGGAACATGTGCCAGTCGACGGGGTGCGCTGCGATGGCGCGTTCGAACTCTTCGGCCATCTTTCGCGTCGCGGCGCGAACGTCGTCTCGCGTGTTGCCCGTCCGCTCGAATTCGATCGGAGCGCTGGCCCGGCAGAACCAGCCTTCGTCGGTCGTGTACACGGGGCAAACCAGGATCGGCGCTCCCGTCGTGACCGACAGCAATGCCGGACCGGCGGGGAGCGTTCGTTTGCCTCCGAACATCTCAACCTCGACTCCGCGTCCGGACAGGTCGCGATCCGCAATGAGCGCGACGATCCAGTTGTCGTTCAAGTACTCGGCCAGCCGCTTGCCGACGTGGCCGTTGGAGGACAGCGTGAGGATCGTGACGCCGAGCTCTTCACGATGCCTCTTGAACAGCTCGAGCAACCGCTCGGGCTTCAACTCCTCGGCCACCGAGACGACCTGATATCCGGCAAGCGCGAGCCAATGCCCGGCCGCATCCCAGTTCCCCATGTGCGGCAGTACCGCGATTACGCCGTTGCCTTTCGACAGCGCTTCCTCGAAGTGTTCCAGCCCCTCGTAGGACATGCGCTTATCGAACTCCTCGCGAGGGGTCACCCGCAGCCTGAACGTCTCGTACCAGTATCGAGCGTAGAGTCTGAACGCCTCACGCGTTGTCGCCTGGACGGCTTCCGAGTCGGCAGGGCTTCCCAGAACTCGCGAGAAATTGCCCGCAACGGTCGAGCGCGCACCGCCCATCAAACGGTAAGCGAGCCGGCCGCCTAACTCGAATATCCTCCGGCCCGCCCGCACTGGAAGCAGCTCGGCGGCGCGTTCTGCCCCAGCGTACGTCCAGTAGGCGAGGCGCTCCTTCAGGGATTCGCTCATGCTCGCTCTTCCTTGACTACGTGGCTCGCCCTGACCACCGCCGTTCCCGCCGACATGGCAACGAGGGCCCAGAGGGACGCCGAAATCCAGCCGGTCATGAGACCGACGGAAACGAGCGCGTATCGGACTGCACGGTTGAGCCGTCCGGACTCGATGCCGTAGCCGAGAGCCTTGCCCTTGGCGGCCACGTACGCGGCCAGGAAGGAGGCCCCCAAGGCGACCAAAGCGCCGGTGGCCGCGGCCAAGTCGGACCTCCGCGTGGACCATGCGATGGCCCCCAGGATGCAGCCGTCAAAAACCCGGTCCACGGTGGAATCGAGGAATCGCTCGGTTGCCCCCGAACGAACGCCCGAAAGGGCCAGCAGGAACCCCCCGGCTCCCGCGGCACAAGCCCCGGCGGCGAGGTGCATGTCGGCCAGGACGAGCCAGGTCGCCGCCCCGATCAGCCCCGTAGCGCCGGCGAGCAGAAGGCCCACAAGCGGTCTCGGATGCGTCGCGCCGGCGGGCGTTTGCATCACTCGCGGAGCGTAGCAGCCACCCTCCGAGCGCGCGCGGCCGTCGCGCTAGAATCACGCTCCACCGTGAAGACCTACGAGCCGGCCCAGATCCGAAACATCCTGCTTGCCGGTCACGGCGGCGCCGGAAAAACCACGCTTCTCGAAGCGATGCTCTTCTCGACGGGAGCCATAACACGCATGGGCAAGGTGGAGGACGGCAACACGGTGTCCGACCACGATCCCGAGGAGATAAAGAAAGGCATCAGCGTTTCGCTTGCGATGGCGCCGGTCGAGTCGAACGGCGTGAAGATCAACGTGCTCGACGCCCCGGGCTACGCGGACTTCGCCGGGGACCTGCAATCCGGGATGGGCGCGGCGGACGCCGTCGCCATCGTCGTTTCGGCGGTCGACGGGGTTGAGGTTCAAACGGAGGTCGCGTGGGAGCTGGCCGCACAGGCCGGTTTGCCGAGGCTCATCGTCATCAACAAGCTCGATAGGGAACGCGCCTCATTCGAGCGAACGCTCGATTCCCTGGTGCAATCATTCGGAACGCAGGTCGCGCCGCTGCAGTTCCCGCTGGGCGAGGAGCACGATTTCGAGGGGATAGCCGATCTCCTTTCGCGCAAGGCGTATCGGTACGAATCGGGTGCGGCGGGCCAAGAAGGCGAATGGCCGGACGACGTGGCCGGAAAGGCCGACCCGCATCGCGAGCGCTTGACCGAGGCGGTTGCCGAAGCCGACGACACGCTCCTGGAGAAGTACCTCGAGGAGGGCGAACTCACGGAGGACGAGGTCGTCGCCGGGCTGAGGAAAGGGTTCGCGGAAGCTCGTACCGCACCGGTGCTGATCGCCTCGGCGGCCAAGCCGATCGGAGCGGACCGGCTCGTCAAGTTCATCGCCGACGTGGCCCCGTCCCCGCTCGACCGTCCGCCCGTCAAGGTCAAGACCAAGTCCGGTGACGAGGAGGATCGCGCCCCCGATCCGGAGGGCCCGTTGACTGCACTCGTCTTCAAGACCGTGTCCGATCCGTATGTGGGACACATAACGATGTTCAGGGTCCACTCGGGAAGAGTCCGGCCAGACACCGCAGTTCACAACGCGACGAAGGGGACCGACGAACGCGTGGGCCAGCTATTCGTCCTGAAGGGCAAGGATCACGAGAACGTATCCGAGGTGGTCGCCGGCGACATCGGGGCCGTCGCGAAGCTCGCACACACCACCACCGGGGATACGTTCTCGACGAAGGCCGACGGCGCCGTCCTCCCTCCGATCAAGCTCCCGGAACCCCTGCTCGCGTTCGCGGTCGAGCCGAAGACCAAAGGCGACGAGGACAAGCTCTCGACGGCACTCTCGAAGCTCCGCGAGGAGGACCCGACCTTCCGCGTCGAACGATCCGGCGAGACGCACGAGACCGTCATGTACGGGATGGGCGAAGCGCACCTCGAGGTAATGATCGACAGGATGAAACGCAAGTTCGGCGTCGAGGTGACCAGCCGCCCCGCCCAGATCCCCTACAAGGAAACACTGGCCAAGCCGGCCAAGGGGCAGGGCCGGTACGTGAAGCAGACCGGCGGCCACGGGCAATTCGGAGTCTGCATGATCGAAGTCGAGCCGCTCCCTCGCGGTGGAGAGTTCGAGTTCGTCAACAAGATCGTGGGCGGCGTGATCCCGCACCAGTTCATCGGCTCCGTCGAGAAAGGCATCGTCAAGGCGCTGACCGACGGAGTCGTAGCCGGCTACCCGATGGTCGACCTAAGGGTCACACTCGTCGACGGCAAACACCATCCTGTCGATTCCTCGGACATCGCATTCCAGATCGCCGGAGCCATGGCCCTCAAGGATGCCTCCGAGAAGGCGGGAGTGAACCTCCTCGAACCGATCGTTGAACTCGAGGTCGTGGTGCCGGATTCGCAAGCCGGAGACGTCATGGGCGACCTGAATTCCAAGCGGGGCAAGATCCTCGGGATGGAGCCGTCGGGGGCCGGCAAGCAAAGGGTGAAGGCGATGGTCCCTCAGTCCGAGGTCGCCCGTTACGCGATCGAGCTTCGCTCGATGACGGGCGGCCGGGGAATGTTCGGCATGAAGTTCTCCCACTACGAGCCGGTCCCCCAGCACCTGGCCGAAAAGACCATCGAGGACGCCCGCAAGGCCAAAGAGGAAGCCAAGAAGTAGGCTCGCTCGCCGCCTAGAATCTCGGGATGACCGAGCGCCCCACCGTGGAACGCGAGCTTCCGTCGCTCCTGCGCCGCGAGATGCGGCTTCTGGAGTCGGCGCTTCTGAGGGTCCTCGAGGAGGCAGGGGGACCCGAGCTCGTTGCCGCGGTGGAGAGCGTGCGGCGGGCTACCGTTGCGCTTCGCGAAGATCCCGTGGAGGCGAACCGGCAAGCGGTCGTCGATATCGTGTCCGCCCTCGACCTCGAGCGAGCGGAGCAGGTAGCTCGGGCGTTCACGATCTACTTCCAACTGGTGAACCTGGCGGAGGAGCATCATCGCGTGCACGACCTCCGCGAGCGCGGGCGCGAAGAGGACCCATTGCACGATTCTGTTGCGGAGGCGGTTCGGACCGTGCGGGAATGGGAAGGGGACGAGGCACTCAGCCGCCTGCTACGGCGCCTCGAAGTGACTCCCGTCCTCACCGCGCACCCGACCGAGGCCCGCCGTCGCGCGGTCGTCGAGGCCCTGAACCGGATCGCCGCGCAAATCGCGAGACTCGACGATCCCCGGCTCACCATTTCCGAGGAGACGGAGATCCAGCGCCGCCTCCTCGAGGAGGTCGCCATCCTCTGGAGGACGGATCAGCTTCGTCCGCAGAAGCCGACGCCTTTGGACGAAGTCCGTGCCGTCATGGCCCTTTTCGACGAATCCATCTTCGGCGTCACGCCGGCCGTCTACAGAGCGCTCGATCATGCGCTCGAGCCCGGAAACCCGGGTGAGCGTCGGCCGGCGTTTCGCGCGTTCATTCGCTGGGGAAGCTGGGTCGGCGGCGATCGCGACGGCAATCCATCCGTCACGCCGGAGACCACGATCGACGCGGTCGGGATCCAAGCCGACCACGTGTTACGCGGGCTGGAATCCGGCTGCAGGACCGTGAGCAAGGCAATGGGCGCGTCGGCCGGCGACGCACCTGCAAACGACGAACTGCTCAAGGTGCTCGACGACGAAGAGCATGTGTTTCCCGAAGCGGCTGCGGCGCTTAGGGAACGGATGGCCGATCAGCCGCACCGCCGCATGCTTTTATTGGTTGCGGAGCGGATAGCCGCCACCCGCGGCGACGATCCCGGCAGGTACGGGGAACCCGAGGAGCTTCTCGACGACCTCAGGCTCGTCCAGCGTTCGCTCGACGAAGCCGGCGCACCCCGGCTCGCGTTCGGCGAGCTGCAACATCTGGTGTGGCAAGCGGAGACCTTCGGATTTCACCTGGCGTCCCTGGAGGTCCGCCAGCATGCCGAGGTACTCCAGGCGACCGTCCGGGAGCTCCTTCCCGCGGCTCCGGACGATGCCCATGAGTTGAACCGGCTTGCGATCGAGGGATGGTCCAGGGGGACGGCGCCGCTCAGCGATCGGTCTCTCGACGTGCTCGAGACGTTCCGGGCAATGCTGGAAGTGCAGCGCCGGTACGGCCCCGAGGGTTGCCACCGCTTCGTCGTCAGTTTCACCCGGACCGCGGCCGACGTGGTGGCGGTGAGGGCACTCGCGCGACTGGCCGTCCCCGACGGCTCCCTGGCCCTTGACGTCGTCCCGTTGTTCGAATCCTGGGACGAACTCGAGCGGGCGCCCGACATCCTCGACGAGCTGTTCGAGCTGCAGGGCGCCGACGCATGGCTCGAGTCCCGCGGGCGCCGGCTGGAGGTGATGCTCGGCTACTCGGACTCGGCGAAGGAGGTCGGCGTCCTTGCGACGAACATCCGTCTCTACAAGACGCAGGCCGAACTGGCGGAGTGGGCGAACGGCCGCAACATAGAACTGACGCTGTTCCACGGGCGCGGCGGAGCCCTCGGCCGCGGAGGCGGGCCGACCAACCGGGCAATCTGGGCCCAGGCCCCCGGGTCCGTGGCCGGCAGGTTCAAGGTCACGGAGCAGGGCGAGGTGACCTTCGCGCGTTATTCGAACCCCCAGATAGCGCAGCGCCATCTGGAGCAGGTGACGAACGCGGTGCTCCTCGCGTCCACGTCCACTTCGGAATCGAAGGGAGACGCGGTGAAGCGCCACGAGCCGGCCGCGGCCCGGATGGCCAAGGAGTCGATGCGCGCTTACAAGGAGCTGGTGGAGGGCGAGGGATTCGTCGACTTCTTCCTGGCAACGACTCCCATAGACGAGATCGGGCGTCTGCCTATCGGATCCCGCCCGGCGAGCCGCGGCGGATTCGGGGATTTCGAGTCCCTTCGCGCCATACCGTGGGTCTTCGCCTGGGCCCAGAGCCGCTGCAACCTCCCGGGCTGGTACGGCCTGGGCGCCGGCCTGCAGGCGGTGGCCAAGGAGAACGGCGGTATGGATGAGCTTCGGGCCATGTACACGGACTGGCCTTTCTTCACATCGCTGCTGGAGAATGCCGAGCTCTCGTTGATCAAAGCAGACATGCCGATCGCTCAGCTTTACTTCGGATTGGGCGACCGGCCCGAACTCGCCGCGTTGATCGAAGACGAGTATCGCCGCACGGTGGAACTGGTGCTGGCCGTGACCGGCCATTCCCACCTCCTCGCGGAGGAGCCGCGCTTGCGTCGTGACATCGAGCTGAGAAATCCTTACATCGACGCCCTGTCCTTCCTCCAGGTGAGGTTCCTTCGCGAGATCCGTGACGGGATCCCGGACGCGGACTCCGCCGCGCAAACAAGCCGGTTGGTGCAACTTACGGTCAATGGCGTGGCGGCCGGACTGCAGAACACCGGCTGAAGCCGAGGATTACTCGAATCGCGGCTTGAGCTTCTTATAGGTATCTTCGACAAGTTCCGGCAGCGTCCGCGTCGCGCCCGTGACCGACATGAAGTTCGAGTCGCCGTTCCAGCGCGGCACGACGTGCCAGTGCAGGTGACCAAGTACCCCGGCACCTGCGACGCGGCCGACGTTCATGCCGAGGTTGAAGCCGTCCGGATTCATCTCCTCCTCGACGGCGCGGGCTCCGTCTTGCATGAGCAGCCCCATCGACAGGAGCTCGTCGCGCGATAGTTCGTCCAGCCGTCCGACGTGGCGGGCCGGCGCCACCATCAAGTGTCCCGGGTTGTACGGATACAGGTTCATCACCACGAAGGCATGTTCTCCGCGTTTCAGGATCATGGCCTCCGTGTCGTCTTTCGGAAGAAGTTCGCAGAACAGGCATTCCCCCGCGCCCTCGCGCGCGCCGAGGATGTATTCCATGCGCCATGGACTCCAGAGGCGTTCCATCTAGAAGCTCGAGGACTCCAGCGAACGCGTCGATGCCTCGTCGGACACCCGCCGCACGAACTCGTCGAACGAAACGCCGCGAGTCTCGTTGCCGTCGCGATCCCGGACCGACACGTCGCCCGATTCGGCCTCCTTGTCGCCGACCACCAGCGTGTACGGGATCTTCATGACCTGGGCCTCGCGGACCTTCTTGCCTACCGTTTCTTTGCTCTCGTCTATGCCCACCCGCAGCCCGGCGTCGCGAAGCCGCACCGCAAGTCCCTGCGCGTGCTCGAAGTGTCGATCGGCCACCGGGACCAGGCGGACCTGCTCGGGCGCCAGCCAGAGTGGGAAGTCGCCGGCATAGTGCTCGATCAGCACCCCGCTGAAGCGCTCGAGCGAGCCAAGGATCGCGCGGTGAACCATCACCGGCCGGTGTCGTTCGTTGTCCTCACCCGTGTACTCCATGTCGAATCGCTCGGGCAGCGCGAAGTCGCACTGGATCGTGGTGAGCTGCCAGAGCCTTCCGATCGCATCCCGGAAATGGAAGTCGACCTTGGGCCCGTAGAATGCGCCCTCTCCTTCGGCTACCTCGTACGCGAGGCCGCTGCGATCAAGCGCAGCCCTTAGTGCGTCGATCGCGCGAGCCCACATCGCCTCGTCGCCGATCGCTTCGCCCGGCTTGGTGGACAAGGCAACCACGGGATCGGCGAACCCGAAGGTGCGCTGGATCTCGAGGGTCAAGTCGAAGACGCCGAGCAGTTCCTCGACGAGTTGGTCCTCGCTACAGATGATGTGCGAATCGTCCTGGGTGAAGCCACGGGCTCGCAACAGGCCGTGCACGACACCGGCGCGTTCGTGCCGGTAGACGGTTCCCAGTTCCGAGAGACGCATCGGAAGGTCCCTGTACGAACGGGTCTTGGACTTGTAGACGAGCACGTGGAAAGGACAGTTCATCGGCTTTACGAAGTACTCCGTGCCCTCGTCCTCCATGGCTGGGTACATCAGCTCGCGGAACTTCGCCAGGTGCCCGGATGTCTCCCAGAGCTTTCCCCGGGCGATGTGAGGGCTCTGGACCATCTCGTAGCCGCGTTCCAAGTGGATGTTGCGGACGTAGTCCTCGAGCTGCTTGCGAAATATCCCGCCGCGCTGATGCCACACGGCGAGCCCGGTGCCGAGTTCCGGAGGAAACGAGAACAGGTCGAGCTGGCGGCCCAGCCTTCGATGATCGCGGCGTTCGGCCTCCTCCAGCCGATGCAGATAGTCGTCAAGCTCCTCTTGCGAAGGCCAGGCGGTGCCGTAGATCCGCGTGAGCATCGGCCGGCTCTCGTCGCCTCTCCAGTACGCGCCGGCCACGGAGAGGAGCTTGAAGGCGCCCAGGCGCCCCGTTGAGGGCAAATGCGGGCCGAGACAGAGGTCGGCCCACCCGTCATTGCGATAAACCACGACGCGCTCGCCGGTGGCCCCTTCGGCTTCGTCCAGGTCCTCGATGATCTCCCGCTTGAACGGCTGGGCCGCGAAGAGCTCGAGCGCCTCGTTGCGGCCCACTTCCGCCCGCGAGAAAGGCTGGTCGGACGCCACGATCTCGCGCATCGCATCCTCTATGCGCGGCAGGTCGTCGGGCGTCAGCGCCTCGGGCAGCTCGAAGTCGTAGCAAAAGCCGTCCTCGATCGGCGGCCCGATCGCGTACTTGGCCTCCGGAATCAACTTGCAAACGGCCTGGGCCAGCACGTGAGCGGCCGAGTGACGAAGGACGTGCAAGCCGTCGGGATCAGCGGGGCCCACGGGTTCCACTTTCGCGTCCGCCCCAGGGACGAACGACAGGTCCACGAACTTGCCGTCCACCCGCGCGGCGGTAGAACCGGGCGGCAGGGCAGACCCCACGGGCTCGCCTTCGGCCAGCTCGACGGTGCTCGCATCGGGAAGCGTCAGGCGCGGCATGTGGGAATGATAGTTGGTGGGCGCGGCAGGATTTGAACCTACGACCTCTTGCGTGTGAAGCAAGCGCTCTCCCGCTGAGCTACGCGCCCGCGGATGGAATGCTACCGCGCCCGGGCCCGGAAAAGACGAACGGCCCGCCCGAAGGCGAGCCGTCCGTAGTGCTGTGTCCCGTGCCTGATTACGGCATTGGTACGACGTTCACACCGATCGCGTATTGCAACGCGAACGTCGTGTACGCGTCGTTCCTGGACAGGAAGTTCACGTACCTGGCGCAGCCCGCAACGGGAGTCGTGCGCCCGGCTGCGGAGGTTACCTGCGCGCAACCCGTGGCCGAGTCTCCCGGCACATCGAATGCGATGGTCGCGAACTCGTTGTTCTCCCTGGCGGCGAACCCGGTGCCACTTCCGGTGTTGGCAAGCACACGGAAGTTCGGGTAGCCGGGGTTGTTGTCCGCCGCGTTGGTCAGAGTGGTGCCGGCCGTACACCCGGTACCGACCCCGCCGTAGTCGTTCGCGTTGGACACGCAGTTACCGTTCCACCACCGGCCACCGTTGTTGCCGGTCTCCTTGTAGTTGAGGTTCCAGTTGGAATCCTCGTCGCAGTCCTCATCCGAGAAGGTACACGCGGTCCAAGCCACGGCGGCGCCGGTCGTCCCGTACATCGAGATCCCCGGACTGTAACCCGACTCGTACAGGCTCCCGTGCTGCGCCGTGCAATCGCCCGCCGTCGGGCTCATGCAGGCTATGAGGCGGGCCGGACCCCAGCCGCTGGATTCCAGCCAGAACCTCGCGTACACGCCTGCCGGAGCCCCTGCGCCGGAGCCTCCCTGGTCGTTGACCCACGCGATCGCCACACGTCCGGTGCCAGCACCGTCCGTGTCGGCGGCTGCGTTGAGGACGGTCGGACTGCAGGCGCTCGCAACTCCGGTCGGGCAATCCGCCGTCGAGGAGAAACCGCTGGCGCCCCCAGCCTTTGTCAGAACCTGCGTCTGCCCGAACGAGGATCCGTTGTTCGTCGAGATCTTGGCCACGGTACGGCCCGACGCATTCTGCACCCAGCCGGCAATCACCTGCGTTCCGTTCCCCGCGATCGCCGCCCTGCCCGAGAATCCCTCCTTGGACGGAGGATCTTCGCTTTGGAACGCTGGGTCACCGAGGGCGGCGCAATCGAACCCCGCCCCGTTGTCGTAGACCGCGCTCGTGTGGCCGATCGTCTTTAGGGCGGACCAGGTTCCGCCGTCGTTGGCGCTCTGGGTGAGACGGATGTCCCCGGTCGCCGAGTCCGTGTAAAGCACATAGACGTTGGCTCCGGAAACGTACATGGTTGCGTAATCGACCCGGGTGCTCGCGGGCGTCAACGCTACGGCCGCTTCCCAGCTGGCCGAGGCTCCGAAGCTGGTATTGCGTCTGTAGAACAGAGGCCGCGGATCCTTGGTGCACATGTAGTAGTAGTAGCCGAGCTGCTCGGCGTAGATGGCATGTACGAACTGCCCGCTCGCCCCGAGAGCCGTCCTGTCGGCGTGAGTGTCGCGCGGCGATAGCCTGAACAGGTCACTCCATGCTCCGGCATCCCCCGTTGCAGTGGCCGTGCCGGTGACGGGGTAGATGGTGGACGTGTTGACCCGAGCGTAGTAAGCACCGGAACAGTAGCCGCCCGGACCGACGACCGGGTCATCGTCGAGCGTACAGTCTCCCGGTAGTGGCTCGCCCCAAGGATTGGGATTTCCGCCGTAGTCGACAACTCCATTGCTGGTGTCTCCGCTGGGGTTATCGGTAACCCAGTAGGAGTGGAGGTAGTTGGTAGAGCCGTCGTTCGAAACGGCGGTGGCCGGCGGACCGTTTACCCACGACTTGCCCGAATCCGTACATGTTGCGTGATCCGCCGAGTTGCATGTCCGGGTCCGGTTCGCCACCCGGGTCGCGGGGTTCTCCGGAGACCAGTTGATCTCCGCCCAGGCCGGGGCCGCGACGGCGATTACAAGAGCGATTGCGAAGGGAACCATGGCCCTTCTCATCCCGCGTGCACGCATCTCCCACCCTCCTCATTTCCAGGGGCGCGTAAATTCCCGAGAACCATATAGGTCCTAGTCCGTTTGGTCAATTCCTCCTAGTCCGATCGACCCCCCCTGCCAGCCGTGGTGACGGCGGGGAGCGTGAGTCAGGCACGATCCAGGCACGAATGAGGAAAGGCCGGGGGGTCGGCCAAGGCGCGGAGGTGGTGCCCGGTGACTAGGGATCGGTGTCCGAAAAAGAAGCGACCCCCC
>JBBDHU010000006.1:96253-537952 GCA_040880705.1 Actinomycetota bacterium
GCCTTCTCAGGCGGGTCGCCCCTTGAGTTCTGCGCGGGTCGGCAAACCTAGGGCAGGGGTGCCCCAGTCGCTCCGATCGCGTACTGGATCTCGTAGAGCGTGTAGTTCTCGTTCCTGGTCATGAAGTTCACGTACCGGGCACAACCCGAGACCGGAGTCGTGCGGCCCCCTGCCGAGGTCGCCTGGCTGCAGCCCGTGCTGGAGTCACCCGGCAGGTCGAACACCAGCGAGGCCCAGTCGTTCACGGACCTGTCGTCGGCAGCGGGAAGGCCCCCTTGGGTATCCCGGGTGGCCAGGTTCCGGTAGTGCGGCTGCCCGCAGGCACCATCCGCTGCTGCCGACACACAGCTCCCGTTCCACCATGTGGCTCCGTTCGTTCCGGTCTCCTTGTAGATCAGATGAATGTCGTTACCCGTTCCGGGATTTCCGCTTCCGTCGCACGTGCCGCCTCTTTCGCACGAGCTCCACGCCACGGCGGCCCCGCTCGTGCCGTACATCGCAATACTCGGGGAGTACGCGGAGTCATAGCTCGTCCCGTGGTTGAGAGCGGCACTGCCGCACGGCCCAGTCGTGTCGATGCATGCTATGAGCCGTCTGGGCGCCCAACCGCTCGACTCGAGCCAGAACCTCGCGTATATGCCCCGAGGCAGGCCTGTGTTCACGCGGTCTGCGTCGGTAGTCCACACGATCGCGGCCCTGCCGGTTCCGACGCCGTCCGTGTCTGCAGCGGCGCCCATGAGCGATGCGTCGTACATCCCAATTGCTCCCTGCCTGGCCAGGATGTTGGTTTGACCAAAGGTGGACCCGTTGTTCGTGGAGATCTTGGCGACCGCACGACCGGACGGATTGGTAATCCATCCGGCGATCACATGAGTCCCGTTGCCGGCGACCGCAGCCCCGCCGTACCCGCCTTCAGCCGTCGGTGCCGGCGGGCAGCCGTCCAGACCGGCGTCGTAGATGCGAGTCGTGTGGCCTATCGTCTTGATGGACCAGGTTCCCCCGTCGTTCGTGCTGAGGGCGAAACGGATGTCGCCGGTGTCAGCGTTCGTGTAGATGATGTACACGTTGCTGCCGAACGATTGGATGGAGGGATAGTCGACTTTGAAGCTGGCCGATTCCAGCGAGACCGCCGCATCCCAGCTTGCCGAAGACCCGTAGCTGGTGTTCCGGCGGTAGAAGAGCGGGCGGGGGTCGGTAGAACACTGAGCGTAGTAGTAGCCGACCGTAGTTCCGAATATCGCGTGCACGTACTGTCCGCTCGCGGCGACCGAGAAGCGGTCGGCGTGGGTCGTGCGCGAGTTTAGGCGGACCAGGTCGGTCCAGGTACCCAAGGAACCCGCAGCCGCGGTCGGGAACAATGTCGAAGTGTTCGCCCGGGAGTAGTAGACGCCCGAGCAGTAGCCTCCGGCGCCCAATACCGGATCGACCTCAGTCGAACAACCGGAGGTGTAGTCGGGGATCGTTCCGTTGTTGTAGTCGCCTGAGGGAGCGTCGGTGGTCCAGGTGGAATGCAAGTAGTTGGTGGATCCGTTATTGGATACGGCAGTAGCCGGCGGTCCGTCGAGCCAAGACTTGCCCGACACGGTGCAACCCCCTGAGCTATTACAAGTCTTGGGCCGGTTCATTACTCGCGTGGCGTTTGACGCAGGATCCCAAGTGATAATCGCGAACGCCGGCGCGGCGAACACGAAGACAAGCCCGACCGCCAGCGGAACGATCGCCTTCCTCAATCCCTTAACGTGCATTCTCCGACCCTCCTGTTTCGTGGGCGCGAATCTCTCGACACCCAATTTACCCTTACTCGATCAGTTATTCGGCGCCGAAACGAGTCATCTTTAATGGCGCGAACGAAATGGTCCTTTGCCAAGAGATATAGCCCGAACGGAGCCCCATTGGGACATCCGAACGAACTAGTCCTGTCACTCGAACAGCTGGTTGCTGCGACCGAATGCGGTTCGACTACACTGGCCGACCGTTTCCTACCGAAGGACAACCGGTGGCTACGAAGATGGTTTCAGTTGCGGTAGCCCTTCTGCTGCTGGCAACCTCCTGTGGCGGTGGGGAGTCCGGGAGGGCCCCTGTACCCGAGGGGCCGTGCGTGGTCGGCCGGATCCACGACATACCAATCGAGACGAAGGTGTCCGGTCGCCGCCCGCCCGAGGTCGACGCCGAGCAGTTCCAGACCCAATGGCCCATCAAGCATGTTGTCTTCCTCATGAAGGAAAACCGCACTTTCGACAATTTCTTCGCCGTCTTCCCGGGTGCCAACGGATCGACCACCGGGCGCCTCATGGGCGAGAAAGTCGAGCTGAGGCCTTGCCTGCGCCAGATAATCCCGACCGACCTGCTGCACGACTACCCGATGGCTCTGCGTTCGTGGAACAAGGGGAAAATGGACGGTTTTGCGTGCGTGCAACAGCCCGATCTCAGGGAGCGCCCTGTTCCTCTGAAAGTCGTGTTTTCGCCCGACTGCAAGATCTCCGACTACAAGCGGGCGGAGGCCTACTCGCGCGCTTCCCCCGAGGACATCCCCAACTACTGGCACTGGGCCGAGACCTTCACGCTCGCCGACAACTTCTTCACTTCCGCGCTGGGACCCTCCTTTCCGAATCACTTGTTCTCCATTGCCGCGCAATCCGCCGGCACGCATGACAATCCCACCGAGACGGCCCAAGGGGTCCAGCGAAGGCAGCAGCGAGGGTTCCAAAAATCATGGGGCTGCGATGCGCCCATCTCGACCAAGGTGGGCGTGGAAACGCGTGCCGGCACCGTCAAGCAGGTCCATCCCTGTTTCGACATCAGGACCCTGGGGGACGAGATGAACGAGGCCGGGATACCGTGGGCTTCCTACGCCGCCACCAGCAGACAGGACGGATACATCTGGTCGGCCTACGACGCGATTCGCCATATCCGAGAGACCGACCAGTGGGAGAAGAGGCTTTTTCCGGTCGATCAGTTGGTTTCCGACATCGAAGAGAACCGGCTTCCACCCGTAACATGGGTTACTCCTCGGTTCCTCTACTCGGACCACCCCGATGTGAACCTCTGCGATGGCGAGAATTGGTCCACCCAGGTGATCAACTCAGTAATGGAGAGCGACATGTGGAAGGACACGGCCATCTTCATCACCTGGGACGACTGGGGAGGCTTCTACGATCACGTAGCACCGAAGCAAATCGACAGGTTCGGTCTTGGGTTCCGAGCTCCCCTGATGGTAATTTCCCCTTACGCGAAGAAGGGTTTCATCGACCACGAACCGGGAGAATTCTCGTCGGTCCTGCGCTTCGTCGAGGACAACTGGGGGCTGGGACAGCTGACGGACCGGGATCGAGAGGCCAACAACCTCACTCAGCACTTCGACTTCTCCCAGGAGCCCCGAGAGCCGGACGTCCTGCCTTTGCGCGACGACTGCCAAAGAGCGCGAGACCGCCAGGTGATCTAGGCGGGTACCTCCCACTTCACTACGGAGTACCCCTTGAAGACCACGTTGGTTACAGGCACCCCTTCCGGATGCAGGAAGTACACGTCACCGACCCCGCAGCGTCCGCGGCCAATGATGTTCGTCGCCTGATCCAGAAGGTCCGGCTTCGGTACTCCCGGCGCCACCGCCGATTCGGATTCATCTGCCAATTCGACGCTGAACAGCCTGGCAACTATCCCGACGGCAACACTGATGTCCTTGTCACCGACGCAGTAGCGGGCTCGTGCGCGTGAGAAGGTCTGGCCCTTCGGGGTGTTGGGGAGTTCGATCCCGGACTTGATCGACTCGACGGTGACTTTGTTACCGCGCGACGTCGTCGCCGTTTCCCCGAGATCCAGCGAGATTTCGGGCCTGGGCGTAGGCGACGGCAGGACGGGACTCGGCGTCACCTCGGGCTTTTGGACCGCCCGGGTTATGACGGAACCGGCCACGCCCCCCGCGATCGCGGCGACGATCGCGACGACCAGCAATGCGGCGAACCCGAAGGACACAGCCTCGTTTCCATCCTGATCATCCGTTCCCATTCACCCTCCTAAGTGGGCGGTAGAGGATTTGAACCTCTGACCTCTTCCGCGTCAAGGAAGCGCTCTCCCCCTGAGCTAACCGCCCGTCCGACAGATTGTATTGATCCGGCGCCGGACCCCGACCGCGGGATCGCGTGACGCGAAGAGGCGGGGAGCGGAATTGAACCGCTGTACGGGGTTTTGCAGACCCCTGCCTAACCACTCGGCCACCCCGCCGAACCCGGGAAGTCTAGGTCGGCACGGGCACGGTGTCAGGCCTTAGAGCGGACGACGGGATTCGAACCCGCGACCCCCACCTTGGCAAGGTGGTGCTCTACCAACTGAGCCACGTCCGCATTGGCGCGAGCGCGCCTCCTTCGAGTCTAGAAGCCGTGGCTGAAGCGTTCAACCGCCGGTCGAGCCGAAACCGCCGGAGCCGCGTTCTGAGGCCGGCAGCTCGTCCTCCCATTCCGGCTTCGCTCCGGTGACGGCCACGACGACCAGCTGGGCGATGCGGCTCCCCCGCTGGATGCGAACCGTGCGGTGGCGGTCAAGGTTCACCAAAGAGCACACAATTTCTCCCCGGTAGCCGGAGTCGATCAGGCCGGGGGAATTCGCCAAGGTGAGCCCGTTTCGTGACGCCAGCCCCGAACGAGGCAGTACGAGGCCGGCGTGGCCTTCCGGGATCGCGACGGCTATGCCTGTGGGCACCGAGCCGCGCTCACCGGGTCCGAGGTCTATGTCGATCATCGAAGCGAGATCGAGTCCGGCGTCTCCGGAATGCGCATAAGAAGGAAGCTCCGCCTCCGGGTCGATCCTCCTGACGGGCAGCCGCATCAGGCCGCTTCCGCCCTTAGGAGCAGCCGCTCGTGGCCCCGCAACTCGAGCACACGTAGCAGGAACCGGCCGGCTGCATCTTCGATCCGCACGCGTAGCACAGAGGTGCATCCGCCACTTGGGCGCTCGGACGCTCGACTATCTCCAGAACCTCTTGCCCGGGCACCGGCTCGAACGGCTTCTCCGCTCCATCCTTTTCCTCGTCCTTTTCTTCCGGCTTCTTCGCAATCTCCTTGCGCTCCTCGATGCTCTTGATCCCGAGCGCCTCTCGGGTCTCCGGAGGCAGGTAGTCGAGGGCCAAGCGCCGGAAAACGTAATCCACCAGCGAGGATGCGAAGCGGATATCCGAGTCCTTCGACATCCCGGAGGGCTCGAACTTCATGTTGATGAACTTCGAGACGAAAGCCTCCAGCGGGACCCCGTATTGCAGCCCGAGCGATACCGCGATGGCGAACGCGTCCATGACCCCCGAGAGGGTCGAGCCCTGCTTGGACACCTTCAGGAAAATCTCCCCTATTCCGTCGTCTGGGTACTCGCCCGCGGTCACGTATCCCTCGGACTCCCCGACCTGGAACGAAATGGTCTTCGAGGGCCTGGACTGCGGAAGGCGGCGACGAACCGGCTCCGGCAGCGTTCCCGGAACCGCCTGGACCGTCCTCTTCTCCGCCGAAAGCGGCTGTGCGACCTTGCAATTGTTCCTATATATGGCGACGGCCTTGAGCCCGAGCTTCCAGCCCTCGATGAAGAGTTGCTCGACCTCCTCGACCGTGACTTCCTCAGGCATGTTCACGGTCTTGGAGATGGCACCGGAAATGAAGGGCTGCACGGCCCCCATCATCCGAACGTGGCCCATGTACTGGATGGCCTGCTCCCCCATGGATGTGTCGAAGATCGGGTAGTGCTCCGGGCTCAGGTGAGGCGCGTCCGCGACCGAGTTGTGTTCCGCGACGTAGTTCACGATGTCCGCCGCCTGAGCTTCGTCGTAGCCGAGCCTGCGAAGTGCCCTGTTAACGGTCTGGTTCACGATCCGCATGGTCCCGCCGCCGACCAGCTTCTTGCTCTTCACGAGCGCCAGGTCGGGCTCGATGCCCGTGGTGTCGCAATCCATCATCAAGCCGATCGTGCCCGTAGGCGCCAGGACGCTGGCTTGCGCATTGCGGTAACCGTGCGCTTCACCGAGGGCGACGGCCTCGTCCCACACGCTTCGTGCGGCCGTCAGGAGCCCCTCCGGAATCAGCTCGGAATCTACTTCGTCCACGGCCTCCCGGTGCTTCCGCATCACGCGCAGCATCGGATCCTGGTTGGGCGAGAAACCGGCAAACGGTCCAACCTTCTCGGCGATCTTCGCGCTGGTCGCATAGGAATGCCCCGTCATGATTGCCGTGATCGCTCCCGCCCATGCCCTGCCGGCGTCGGAGTCGTACGGCAATCCCCTGGCCATCAGGAGCGCCCCGAGGTTCGCGTATCCGATGCCCAGCTGGCGGAAGCTCTTCGCGTTCCGTTCGATTTTCTCCGTCGGATAACTCGAGTTGCCGACGATGATCTCCTGCGCGGTGAACACGATCTCAACGGCGTGCTTGAAGGCCGGAATGTCGAAGTTTCCGCCCTCGTCCAGGAACTTGAGCAGGTTCAGCGACGCCAAGTTGCAAGCTGAGTTGTCCAGATGCATGTACTCGGAGCAGGGGTTCGAGGCGTTGATGCGCCCGCTCGCCGGGCATGTATGCCATTCGTTGATCGTCGTGTCGTACTGCATCCCGGGGTCGGCACATTCCCAGGCAGCCTGCGCGACGTCCCGCATCAGATCCCGCGCCCGAATAGTATCGACGACCTCGTCGCTCTTGACGGATTTCAGCTGCCAATCCCTGTCGTCTGAATACGCCTTCATGAACTCGTCGGTCACCCGGACCGAGTTGTTCGCGTTCTGATACTGGATCGAGTACGAGTCCTTGCCGTCGAGATCCATGTCCAAGCCGGCGTCGCGAAGGATTCGCGCCTTTCGTTCCTCGCGCGCCTTGCACCAGATGAAGTCCTGGACGTCGGGATGATCCACATTCAGGACGACCATCTTCGCCGCGCGCCTGGTCTTGCCGCCGGACTTGATCGTTCCGGCCGACGCATCGGCGCCCCGCATGAACGAGACGGGACCGGACGCGGTGCCCCCGCCGGCAAGCTCCTCTTTCGAGGAACGAATCGCGGAAAGGTTGATCCCCGAACCCGATCCGCCCTTGAAGATCGTTCCTTCCTCCACGTACCAGTTGAGGATGGAACTCATTGTGTCGTCGACGGCGAGAATGAAGCACGCCGAACACTGTTGTGGCGTGTTGGGAACGCCGACGTTGAACCAGACCGGCGAATTGAACGACGCCTTCTGCGTAACGAGAAGGTGGCTCAGCTCTTCGGCAAAGATCTCGGCGTCCCGTTCGTTCTCGAAGTAGCCGTCCTTCACGCCCCAGCCGCGAATCGTGTCGACGACGCGGCTCACGAGCTGGCGCACGCTCGATTCGCGCTCCGGAGTTCCGAGGGGTCCCCTGAAGTACTTCTGAGCAACGATGTTCGTCGCGTTTTGCGACCAATTCTTCGGGAATTCGACGTCCTTCTGCTCGAAGGCATTGCCACCCTCTTTGAAGTTCGGGATGACGGCGTCGCGGGTTTCCCATTCGACGACGTCGAAGGGATGCGTGCCCTCCTTGGTGTTGAACCTCGAGAACCTCAGCCCTCCGCGGGAAGCCCGAACATCCCTTTCCCTAGTCGCCACCTGGAACCCCCTTTGCTCTTTGCCTCGAATTACGGCCCTGTGATTCTGCCCGCGGGGCGCCTCGCCGTCAAGACCGTCCGTGGAATATCTTGTGGTAAGCCGGACATCGACCCACTACATATAGTATCTCAGGAGCGCCGGCCCTTCGCCGGCTCCTTCTTCTGCAGTACCCCGAGCTCCCTTTCGAAGTCGGTCAGCCCCTGGAAGTCCTTGTACACACTCGCGAACCGGAGATAGGCCACCTGATCGACCTTACCGAGCTGGCGCAGCACCTCGACCCCGACGTCCTGGCTGGTCACCTCCGGGCCCTTCCTACGCAGCCGTTGCTCGACGTGCTCCGCGATCCTCGCGACCTGATCCTCGTTTACCGGCCGATTCTTGATGGCTTTCTGAATTCCGGCGACCACTTTTTCGCGGTCGTAGGCATGCCTGTCGCCGCCCCTTTTCGCCACCATCAGCCCGATGTCCTCCACCCGCTCGAACGTCGTGTAGCGGCGCCCGCAGGAACGGCACTCGCGCCGCCTGCGAACCGCTCCTCCGGCGTCGACGAGCCGGGAGTCGACTACCCGGTCGTCGTCCTTGCCGCACCACTGACAGCGCATCTCGCACCCCCCCCACCACAATATCTGGTGCCAAGGGGTGCGCAGTCAACGACATGTGCCAGCTAGGCGGGAATTCGCAGCTCTTGTCCGGGGACGATGGCGCCCGACTCGAGACGGTTCCTCCGGCCTATCGCCTCCACCAGAGGGCGGGGATCCTCTTCGGGCCCGGCCATCTGCGAGGCGATCGACCACACCGTATCTCCCTGCTGCACGACGTAGACACTCGGCGCAGGGTGGTGATCCTCGCCTTCGCCGGCAGCAGCGGCAGCAGGCACAAGGACTGCGACTGTGGCTAGGATGAGGGCTATCCGGCCCCATCGAACACCTGTTCGCTTCATTGGCCCACTCTATCGAACGCCAGTTCGATGTCAAGCACGAAACCGAACATGTGTTTGCCTCGAGGAGACGTTCGTGCTAGCGTCCGCTCCATGGACGATCTCACCTCCAGGCAGCGAAAGATCATCGATTTCATCCAGGTGACGGTCCGCCGGCGCGGCTACCCGCCTACGGTTCGCGAGATAGGCGAGGCGGTCGGGCTGACGTCCTCGTCCAGCGTCCACAGCCAGCTTCGGACGCTCGAGGGGAAAGGCCTCATCCACAGGGATCCCACCAAGCCGCGCGCAATCGGGCTGGCGGAGCGATCGGAGGCCGAAGCCGTCGCCGTGCCGCTCGTGGGCAGAATCGCGGCCGGATCGCCGGTCCTGGCCGCCGAGAACACCGAGGACTATCTCGCGGTACCCAAGGACTTCGCATCGGAATCCGACCACTTCGCGCTTCGCGTCGCCGGCGACTCAATGATCGGGGCGGGCATCATGGACGGGGACGTCGTCGTCGTTCGGCGCCAGGACGACGCGCAGGACGGCGACATCGTCGCGGCCCTGGTCCCGGGACCCGCCGAGGATGAGGCCACGGTCAAGAGATTGCGAAGGCAGTCCGGAAGGGTTCTGCTAATCCCAGAGAACCCCGCGATGGCACCCATCGAGATGTCGGAGGGAAGCATCCTCGGCAAGGTGACGGCGGTTCTCCGAAAGCTCTAGTCTCGCCGGCGTGACGACGGCACTCGAAAGCGCGATCCGCGCGCAGCCCGAATCCTTGCAGCGAATCGTCGAACTGGACATCACCGACGCGGTGCAAAAGGTCGCGACTTGGCAGCGCCTGTGGCTCATAGGGACCGGCACCAGCCAGCACGCGGCCGAACTCGGGGCGCGCATGTTTCGTCAAGCCGGCGTCGACGCGCACGCAATCCCCGCGATGCATTTCGCCATCGAGGAACCACCGCTTCGAGCGGGCGACGCAGCGATCATCATCACCCACACGGCCCAGACGGCCTTCGCGCTCGCTTCGCGTGCGCGGGCTGCGGCCGAGGGCCTGTCCACGCTCTCCATTAGCCGCAAGGACGGCCCGCTCCCCGATGCCATCGGGACGGTACTCAAGGAGCAGTCCGAGACTTACACGGTGAGCTACACCACCACCTTGCTGCTCCTCGCGCGGCTTGCCGCCTCCCTTGGCGCTAAAAGCTGGTCCGATGAAGTCATCGGGGGCGTACCGCACGCGGTCCGGATCGCGCTAGACACGCCGGGCACCGAAGATATCCCAATCCCCAAAAGGCTATTGGTTCTGTCCGGAGTGGGTGCGGCATCCGTAACCGCCCGGGAAGGCGCGCTAAAAGTCCGCGAGGCCGCGCGATTTCCAGCCGAGGGTTACGACGCCGAATACCTTTTGCATGGAAGCGCGGTTCCGCTTAACGCGTCGGACCAATTGCTGCTGCTCGAGCCCCCCGACGATGGGGCCGGTTTCCTCGATTCACTTGGGCGCGCCGCGCAGGGCTCCGGGATCCCCGTCTCCCGCGTGCGCGAGAACGCAGATCTTCCGAACCTGCTCGCGCAGATCCCGCTGACCGTCCGCCTGCAATTGCTGGCTCTTCGAATCGCAACCAAGCGCGGCCAGGACCCGGACACGGTGATCACGGGCGCCTGGGACGACGAGAAGCTCTGGACCATAGGGACCCCGCCCAGGGGCTAACCGGCCGGTGCGCGACCCGGCTCGGGCTCTACGACGAATTCCTTCACCGCCTGGAAGAGCCGCTCCCCCACATGAACCCTCAATAACGTCCCCTCGGGCTCGCTTCGCATCTCCTCTACCTCCGCTTCGCGATGGAGACGCGCGACGAAGTCGTCCCGGCCGTAGGGGATCAGCAATTGAACCTCGATCGGAAAAGCGGGGACCGCTGCCTGTATCCGTTGGGTGAGTTCCTCCAGGCCGTCACCCCTTAGGGCGGAAATCAGAACCCCGCGCGGGAAACGCCGGGTGAGCCGGGCGCGGTCCGCTTCCGAGAGGACATCGCTCTTGTTCAGCGCGAGGACCTCCGGAATCGCCGCCGCACCGATCTCCCCCAAAACCTCGCGCACCGCGTTCACCTGTTCCTCGACGAAGTCCGACGACGCGTCCGCGACATGCACGATGAGGGATGCCGTCGTCACTTCCTCCAGCGTCGACCGGAAGGCCTCGACCAGTTCGTGAGGCAGCATCCCTACGAATCCGACCGTGTCCGAAATGGTCGCGGCTCGTCCTGAAGGAAGTTTGATTCGCCGCGTCGTCGGGTCCAGGGTGGCGAAGAGTTGATCTGCCACCGTGACTCCGGCCTCGGTCACAGCGTTCATAAGAGTCGACTTTCCGGAGTTCGTGTAGCCGGCGAGAGCGATCTGCGGAGCGCCCGACTCCTCACGCCGCGAACGCTTTACGCGGCGCGTTCGGGAGAGGTCGCCGATGTCGCGTCGCAGCTTCGCGATGCGCCGCTGGATGTGCTGGCGGTCCACCTCGAGCTTCGTCTCGCCGGGTCCGCGGGTACCGATGCCGCCGCCGAGCCGGGACATGGCCTCGCCCCAGCCGCGAAGGCGCGGCAACAGGTAGTTGAGCTGCGCGAGTTCCACTTGCGTCTTGCCTTCTCGTGACTTCGCGTGGATCGCGAAGATGTCCAGGATCAGCGCTGTGCGATCGACCACCTTGACCCCCAGACGTTCCTCCAGAGTGCGAAGCTGGCCGGGCGTTAGCTCCGCATCGAAGATCGCTGCGTCGGCACCGTTGCCGTGAATCGCGTTATGGAGCTCATCCATTTTCCCTTTGCCGACGTAGGTTGATGGGCTGGCCTTGGAACGGCTCTGCACGACGCGAGACACCGGCTCCGCGCCCGCAGTGCTGGCGAGCGCCGAGAGCTCATCCAGGTCCCTCTCCTCTATCCCCGGCCCGACGCCCACCAGAACGGCCCTCTCTTGGATCCTCGGCCGCCAGGTGTCCGAAAGCGGCGACTCGGCCGTCTCGCGAGGACTCCTTCGCCGGGACTTCGACATCAGCCGCCGATCGCCCGCGCGATCCTGTCCATCGCCTCTGCAAGGAGGTCGTCCGAGATCGTCAGGGAGATGCGCACGAATCCCTCTCCTCCGGCCCCGTAGCCGACTCCCGGCGCGACGAAGACGCCCGCCTCGTCGAGAAGGAAGTCGGCGAATTCCGTCGAGGTCTTGCCCTCGGGCGTGGGAAGCCAAATGTAGATCGAGCCAAGCGGCGGTTTTAGATCCCAGCCCGCTTCGTTCAAGGCCGCGATCACGATATCCCGCCGCCGCTGATAGGTGGCCCTGAGCTCCTCCAGGTGGTCCTGTGGTCCCTCCAACGCGGCTACGCCCGCTCGTTGAACGGCGGTGAAAACACCCGAGTCCAGGTTCGTCTTGACCACGGAGAGCGCGCGCAGTACATCCGCGTTGCCGACACAGAACCCGATGCGCCATCCGGTCATGTTGTAGAACTTCGACAACGAGCCGAACTCGACTGCTACCTCCGACGCGCCGGGCACCTGCAGAACGGATGGTGCAACGTACCCATCGAATGTGATCTCCGAATAGGCGGCGTCGTGGGCCAGAAGCAAACGGTTGTCGCGGGCAAAACCAACGGATCGCTCGAGCGTGTCCATGTCCGCTACCGCGGCCGTCGGGTTGCTTGGGAAGTTCAGCCACAGCATTCGCGTTCGATCTGAAACCGGTGCGGCGTCGAGGTCGGGAAGGAAGCCTCGCTCCTCGGGCATCGGCAGCGATACGGGAGTCCCACCTGCAAGTCGCGCGCTGACCCCGTACACGGGATACCCCGGATCCGGAACCAGGGCCTCGTCGCCGGGATCGAGGAAGGCGAACGACAGGTGACCGAGACCCTCCTTCGATCCAATGAGGGTTAGGACCTCGGTTTCAGGGTCGAGCGTCACGCCGAAGCGCCCCGCGTACCACCGGGCCACCGCGCCGCGGAACTCGGGGCTGCCGTAGTACGACGGGTACTGATGCGTCCCCGCGTCCCGGACGGCAGCACGCATCGCCTCGACGATGTGTTCCGGTGTCGGAAGGTCGGGATCGCCCACCCCCAAGGAGATGACGTCCACGCCTTCTGCGCGCTTCGCTGCGAGTTTCTTGTCGAGTTCTGCGAAAAGGTAAGGCGGCAGCGACTCTATACGCCGCGCTACCTTCACGATTCGAGCCTCTCGCCCATCGATGCCGGGTCGAGGCGCCCTTCGAACACGCGAACCGCCGGCCCGGTCAGGAAAACCCGTCCGTCGGAGCGCCAGTCGACGTCAAGCGTTCCGCCGTGGAAGCGAACATCCGCCCGCCGGGGCGAGATCCCGGCTTCCGACGCGGCCACGACCACGGCGCACGCCCCGGTCCCACAGGCCATCGTCTCCCCGATCCCGCGCTCCCAGACGCGCGCCACAAGGGCATCGCCGTCCGGTACAACGAATTCGACGTTCGTTCGCTCCGGAAAAAGCTCGTGTTGCTCGAGCCGGGGGCCCAGGCGCTGCACGTCGACGGCTATCGGCTCACCCTCGACGAACAGCACCAGGTGAGGATTGCCCATAGAGACCGCCGACGCCTTGAACGTCACGCCCTCGATCTCGAGTGGCTGCTGGAGGAACTTCTCCCACGCCGGGCCCATCATGGGGATCGAAGCTTTCTCGAACGCCGGCGCGCCCATGTCCACGGTCACCGTTTCGACCTCGTCGCCGCGCGTGTGCAGTGAGAGGTGCCTGATCCCGGCGCGTGTCTCCACGTCCAATTCGGTCTCGTGCGTCAGGCCCCTCTCGTAGACGAGTTTTCCTAGGCATCTGATCCCGTTGCCGCACATCTCGGCCGTGCTTCCGTCCGCGTTGTAGTAGTCCATGAAGAAGTCGGCCTCGGCGGATTTCGTCACGCGGATAAGGCCGTCGGCGCCAACACCGAACCCCCGGTGGCACACGCCGGCGATAAGAGAGGGGTTGAGGGCCACCTGGTCGCCCAAGTCCTCGATCATGACGAAGTCGTTTCCGGTTCCGTGGTATTTAGCGAAACTCAGTTCATCCATCTGCCAGGTACTCCGCGATTCGATCGACGAAGGTGCCGGCGCCCTCGGATCCCGCCTCGAACCAGTGAATCCTTGGATCGCGACGGAACCAGGCGAGCTGGCGCCGCGCCAGCGACTTCGTTCGCTTCACGGTTCTGCTCGCCGCTTCCTCGAGGGTGAGCACACCTTGTAGATACAGCGCAATCTCAGCGTACCCGATGGCCTGGCTGGCGGTGAGCCATTCGCCGAGCCCTTCGTCCACCAGTCCGGAGACTTCCTCCACGAGGCCGGAGTCGAGCATCTGGCGCACGCGCGACTCGATCCTGTCCGACCTTACCTCCGGGGACATGAAAACTCCCGCCACGCGAACGCGCTCCCCGGGGAACCGCTGCCAATCGCCGGCGAACGAAGAGAACGGGCGGCCGGTGACCGCTGCCACTTCTAGCGCCCTTACAGTTCGGCGAACGTTTGCCGGCTCGATCTTTCCGGCCGCGTCCGGGTCCACGCTTCGCAACCGGTCGTGCAGCCGGCCCGGCCCGGCACGCGCCTCGGTCTCGAGATCGCGGCGCGTGGAAGAATCCGTCCCCGGAAACTCCAACCCGTCGGCGACTGCGCGGAAGTACAAGCCGGAGCCCCCGACGATCAACGGGCGGCTTCCCCGCGTTGCGATTCCCTCCAACGACTCGGCCGCGAGCTCCTGATAGATGGCAACGGAGAAAGCCTCTCTCGGCTCGACTACGTCGATGAGGTGATGGGGCACTCTGCTGCGATCGTCGAGGGTGGGCTTCGCCGTTCCTATGTCCATGCCCCGGTATACAAGCATCGAATCGGCGGACACGACCTCCGCATCGAGGAGTTCCGCAAGGGCGATCCCAGCCTGAGACTTGCCCGAAGCGGTGGGCCCCACGAGCGCGATCAGCGGGCTCGCGCCGGTGGTCATGGCAAGAAGGCGAGCTCCCTCACGAGTTCGCCTCCGAGGTGGTGGGGATGTGCATCGACAATCCGCACATCCACGAATTCGCCCATTTGGGCTGCTCCGTCGAAGTGGACGACCTTGTTCGTGCGAGTCCTTCCCTGAGTTCCGCCTTTTCGCCCCGGTCCCTCGACAAGTACCTCTGGCGAGCTACCGACCAGTTCCCGGTTGTTTGCCATCGAGACCTCTTCTTGAAGGGCGACGAGCCTCTCGAAACGTTCCTGCACCTCGTCGGGCGAGACCTGTCCGGGGAATGACGCCGCAGGCGTACCGGGACGGGGCGAATACTGGAATGTGAAGGCCGAGTCGAAGCGGGCGATTCTGACCACATCCAGCGTGTCCTCGAAGTCACGTTCGGTCTCACCGGGGAACCCGACGATGATGTCGGTGGTTACGGCGATACCGGGAATCGCATCCCTGATCCTTTCGAGCCATCCGAGGTACCGCTCCGCCCTGTACGACCGTTTCATCCGGCGAAGGATCTCGTCGGAGCCGGACTGCAAGGGGAAGTGAATGTGTTCGCAGACGGACTCACATTCGGCCATGGCTTCGATCACATCGGGAGTGAAGTCGTGCGGATGCGGGCTGGTGAACCTTATGCGCCTTATCCCCTCGATTTCATCGAGCAGCCGGAGGAGCGCGGCGAATTGAGGCGTTCGCGACGACCCCGGGACGCTCAGGTCGCGGCCGAACGTGTTCACGTTTTGCCCCAAGAGGGTGATCTCGACTACGCCCCGGTCTGCCAGCGACCGGACTTCCGAAAGTATGTCCCCGACGGACCGGGACTGCTGGGGCCCACGAACCAACGGAACAATGCAGAAGGTGCACCGGTTGTCGCAACCCATCGCGATCGAGACCCAGGCGTGATGACCTACCTCGCGCTTAGCCGGGAGAGCCGACGGGAAGGCCTCGGTGTACTCCTCAACGTCCATCTGCGGACCGTCGCGATCGGCTCGGTGCAGGAGGTCGAGCAAGCCCGGGAGAGCATGAGTCCCGACGACGACATCCACCCAAGGTGCGCGCTCTTGAATAGTCCCCTGGTCTTTTTGAGCCAGACATCCGGCGACCACGATCCTTAGTCGGGGGTTCTTTTCCTTCAGTGGCCGGAGGTGGCCAAGGTTGCCGTAAAGGCGATTGTCGGCGTTCTCACGGATCGCACATGTATTGAAGACGACGACCTCGGCGTCCTCGGCATCCTTCGTGGGGGAATACCCGTCCGCTTCGAGCAATCCGGCGATGCGCTCGGAGTCGTGCTCGTTCATCTGGCACCCGAAGGTGCGAAGCAGATAGCGGCCGCTCACGAATCGAATCTACCAGCAGTCGCGAGGCAGGCTTTACTTTGCGTACTCGACCGCGCGCGTTTCGCGAACCACGGTGACGCGGATCTGGCCGGGATATTGAAGCTCCTCCTCAACTTGCTTCGCGATGTCGCGCGCGAGCACCTGGGCGGCCACGTCGTCAACGTCCTCCGGCTTCACCAGCACGCGAACCTCCCGGCCGGCCTGCATGGCGAAGGTCTTCTCCACGCCCTCATACGAATCGCAGATCTCCTCCAGCCTCTCCAGCCTCTTGACGTAGGTTTCGAGGCTCTCTCGCCGGGCGCCCGGTCGTCCGCCGGAGATCGCGTCGGCCGTTTGGGCAAGCACAGCTTCGATCGTGCGTTGCTCGACCTCGCCGTGGTGCGATTCGATCGCATGGACAACTTCGGGCGGCTCGTTCAGCCGCCTCGCCAGTTCCGCGCCGATGATGGCGTGCGAGCCCTCGACTTCATGCGTAAGCGCCTTGCCGATGTCGTGCATCAGGGCGCATCGCTTCGGCAGTTCGGGGTCCAGCCCGAGTTCCGATGCCAAGCCCGCCGCGATGTGCGCGGATTCGACCAGATGCTTCAGCACGTTCTGCCCATACGAAGTCCTGTACTGGAGTTGCCCCAGGACCTTGACCATTTCCGGGTGCGCGTCGGTGATTCCGACCTCGAGCAGAGCAGCCTCTCCGGCCTTCTTCACCTCTTCCGCGATCTCCCTTTGAGAACGCTCGTACATCTCCTCGATTCGGGCAGGCTGGATGCGTCCGTCGGCAACGAGCTTTTCCAATGTCAGGCGCCCGATCTCCCGGCGAACAGGGTCGAAGCAGGAGAGCACGACGGCCTCCGGCGTGTCGTCGATTATCAAGTTGACCCCGGTCAGTGACTCGAACGCCCTTATGTTCCGGCCCTCCCTGCCGATGATCCGGCCTTTCATATCTTCCGAAGGAAGCGTGAACACCGAAACGGTCGACTCCGAAGTCTGCTCGGAGGCGACCCGCTGAATTGCGATCGTGACGATCTTCCTGGCGCGTTCCTCGCCCTCTTCGCGAGCCCGCTGTTCCAGCTCCCGGACGGTCCCCATCGCCTGGCGTTTCGCTTCCTCAACGATCTTCCCCATGAGGGCGTCCTTCGCCTCCTGGGCGGTCATCTGCGCTATGCGCTCGAGCTCGTGGCGATGACGCTCCAGCCCTTGGTCGAGCTCGCGTTGCTTTCGCTCGTACTCTTTCTCAAGCTTGTCCGCTCCGGTCTCACGCTTCTCCACCTCGGCGAGCTTGCGATCCAGCCCGTCCTCCTTCTGTGAGAGGCCCTGTTCGCGGCGTCTCACTTCCTCCCGCCGCGTGCGAACCTCTGCCTCGACCTCGGTTCGCATGGAGGCGACTTCCTCCTTGACATCCGCTTTTGCGCGGCCGACCTGCGCCTCCGCCTCCCGCTCCGCGTCCAAGATCAGCTTCTGGGCCCGAAGCTCCGAACTCTGAACCCGGGAAGACACGAGCTGCTGGCGCACCAGGAAACCGATGCCGACGCCCACGAGCAGCGCCGCGATCCCGATAAGTGCCTCGATCATCACTACCTCCAAAAAAAGGAAAGCCAAGCAGAGGCACTTCGGGTCCACTGCTCGGCAGGGTGCGTTAAGACACTAGGGGCGCGAAGGTGCTAGCGGCCCTCCACGCGGTTCTTTCGTCCTTCTCCCGTATCTTTCGGTTTCAGTTAGCACTTTGTCGACCAGTCAGGTTTCCGATGAAGCCTCTTTCACACAATCTACGACCGCCGGTCGTTCAGCGCAAGGAAAGCTAACGAAAGCCCTGGTCGGAGACCTCTAAGGCCTTCGAGGCGGCCCTGCGACAAACCGACGCGTCGTACCCACGGCGGGCCAAGAATCCCATCAGCCTCCTGTGGGCTGCGGCCGGGTCGAGGCCTGACAGACGGCTCACCCTCGAGCGGGCAAGTTCCTCGGCTCTTTCCTCCTCGTCTCCGCCCATCTCCCCCGCGACCGCATCGATCGTCTCTTTGTCTATCCCCTTGGCGAATAGGGACGAGGCCAAGGCCCGCCGCCCGACTCCCTTGTTGCCTACCAGATGCTCCGCGTAGTCCCTGGCGAACCGATCGTCGTCCAGCAGGCCGGCGGCTTCGAGCCGCTCGATCTCACCCTCGATGTCCTCGGGATCGAACCCCGCCTTGCGAAGCCGGTCACGGACCTCTCTGCGGCTCCTCGGGCGGACCGCCAGGAATCGCAAAGCCCGGTCATGCAGGCTGAGTCCGCGCCTCTTGGTTGGGGAGTCGCCTTCCGTTGAACCATTAGCGTGAGACCGCCGCGCGCCGGACAAGCCCTTCCCCTTAGCTCGCCGGTGCACCGGCGGCCTCACGGCCCTTCAAACTCTCCGCGGCCTTGGCTGCCGGCTCACCGCCGTCTCGCGGCGTGGCGGCCGGTGCCTTGGGCTTGGCCTTCGGCTTCTCTTCCTTCTCGGAGATCACGACATCGGGGACTTCTTCCCCTTCTTTCCCGAACGAGGTCAGTCCGACGGCCTCTCTGATGCGACGGTCGATCTCCAAGGCCATCTCCTGATGCTCGGCCAGGAACTGGCGTGCATTCTCTTTCCCTTGTCCAAGCTGCTCGTCCTCGTAGGTGAACCACGCGCCGTTCTTCTTCACGATCTCGATGTCGATTCCTACGTCGAGGAGGCCGCCCTCCTTGGAGATGCCCTTGCCGTAGATGATGTCGAACTCGCACAGGCGGAACGGCGGCGCAACCTTGTTCTTCACGACCTTCACGCGCGTGCGCGAACCGACGACCTCCGTACCGTCCTTCAGGTTTTCGACCTTGCGGACGTCGAGGCGCACCGACGAGTAGAACTTGAGCGCGCGGCCTCCCGGCGTTACCTCCGGATTTCCGAACATGATTCCGATCTTCTCGCGAAGCTGGTTGATGAAAATCGCGGTGGTCTCGAACCGCGAGAGGCTGCCGGAGAGCTTGCGCATCGCCTGAGACATCAAGCGGGCCTGCAAACCGACGTGCGCGTCGCCCATCTCGCCTTCGATCTCGGCGCGCGGAACGAGAGCGGCTACCGAGTCGACGACTACCAAGTCCAAAGCACCCGAGCGCACCAACAGGTCGCCGATCTCGAGCGCCTGCTCTCCCGAGTCGGGCTGGGAGACGAGCAACTCCTCGATGTTCACACCGAGGGTCTGCGCGTAGGTGGGATCGAGCGCATGCTCGGCGTCCACGAAAGCCGCGATGCCGCCCTGCCGCTGGCATTCGGCGATGATGTGAAGACAAACGGTGGTCTTGCCCGAGCCTTCCGGCCCGAAGACTTCGACCACTCGGCCTTTGGGGATACCGCCCACTCCGAGCGCGATGTCCAGTGCCAGCGAGCCGGTGGGTATCACCGAGACGCCGTTCATGCCGGCGTGCTCACCGAGACGCATGACGGCCCCCTTCCCGTACTGCTTCTCGATCTGCGTGAGGGCAACGTCGAGCATCTTGTCCCGGTCCATCCCTGCCTCCCTTTCCCCTGGAGCCTGCCTGTGGGCGAACCCTACCTAGGGGTTACGACATAAATTACACCCTTGTGGTTCCGTGGCTCAAATCGAGAGGCTAATCGAACAGGTGTTCGAGGTCAAGGACCCGCGAGCGGGAACGCCTTGAGAGGCTCGTAGACAGGGGCGGGGCGCTGCAAGTGGCTTCGGTACAGAACCAGGCGATCAACCGTGAACGGCTCGCTTTGGAAATCCATGCCGTCGAGTGCGTCGCCCGGCTCCTCCGGCGGATTGAAGCGGGCCACCGTCAAATGAGGAGTGAACCTTCGCTCCTCGGGTTTGAACTCGCGCGAGAGCGCGGCATCGAGCATCGCAGCCAAGTCCGCGAACCGGCCCGATGCGTCTTCGAGCCCGGCCCACAGCACCCGCGTGCGTTTGCCTCCGGGGAAGGTCCCGAGCCCGGTTACCCTCGATTCGAAAGGCTTCGAGCCGGACGCCACCTCCTCGACGGTCTTCGTCACCCACTCTTGCAACCGCGGCCAAGTCCTTCCCAAGAACTTCACCGTCACGTGCTGATTCTGCTGCGGAACCCACTTCGCCTTCGGCCACCGCTCGCGCAACGGAGCGACTGCAACAGAGAGCTCCTCGCGAATAACTTCCGGGATCTCGACCGCGACGAAGAGGCGAAGCGGTTTGGCTTCCGGCCGGGACGCACGATCCCTCGCCATCAGTCCGGGAGCGGCCGCCCCTCCAGATGCAGACGGACGAGATCGAGAGCGGCCTGCTCCGCCCATCGCCTGACTTGCGCGCGGTCGCCCGGAGCGCGAAATCCGCGCGCGTGCTGCACATCGTCACCTTCAAGCGCGATCCAAACATGCCCCGGCTCCTTGCCGGCGTGACCTTCGGGGCCGGCCGCGCCGGTCAGCGAAACCGCGAGGCTGCTGCCGAACAACTTGCGCGCTCCCGCGGCCATCTCCCGGGCGCACGCCTCGCTCACCGTTCCGGCTTCCCGGATCGTTTCGGCCGAAACTCCGAGCACCGATTCCTTCGCGTCCGCCGTGTAGCAAACGGCCGAACCCACGAAATAATCCGACGCGCCCGGTACGGAAGTGATCCTCGTCGCGACGCTCCCCCCGGTAAGCGACTCGGCGCAGGCCAGGTTTCGGCCCGCTTCGCGAAGCAGCCTTCCCAACGCCTCCTCCAGTTCTTCGTTGCTCGTCGTGAAAACGAAATCGCCCAGCCGCCCGACGATCTCGTCGACCACGGGGGCGATCAGCGCCTCGGCCTCGGCAACCGTCGCCGCCTTGGCCGTCAAGCGAACCTTGACCTCACCGGACGACGCGAGATACGCGACGGTCGGGTTCGAGCTCGATTCGAACAAGTCCGCCAGAAGTTCGCCCACCTTCGCCTCGGCGATTCCCGTCGAGCGGATCACTCGCGAAACGATCGCCGCGCCCGTCATCTCGCGAAGCTCCGGGAGGATGGTTCCCTCCATCATCTCCTTCATCTCGGCCGGGACTCCCGGAACCGCGTACACGCGAACGCCGTCCCCTTCGCAAGCGAGCCCCGGGGCCGTCCCGCGATCGGGAAGTATGTATCTGCAGGTTTCGGGCACGTTCGCCTGGACGAGATTCGATTCCGGCATCTCTCGCCTGATTCGCTCGAACTTCGCGCGCAGAAAATCCTCGATCTCGGGGTGCCGCTTCATGCCTACCCCGAGGGCCCCGGCCAGACCCTCGCGGGTGATGTCGTCCTGCGTGGGTCCCAGGCCGCCGGTAGAGATCACCACGTCCGCCCGGGACATAGCGAGGCCGAACGCCTCCGCGATCCGGTCCACGTTGTCCCCGACCACCTGGTGGTGCAGAACATCGACGCCGATCTCCGCCAGGCGCTCCGACATCCACTGGGCATTCGAATTAGGGATCTGGCCGAGGAGGATCTCCGTGCCGATCCCCACGATCTCCGCCCTCATTTGGTGGCCCCGATCACCGAACGCACCCGAAGGAAGTAATCGATACCTGAGTACACGGTGAGCGCCACCGCGAGGATGAGCACGCCGATGCGGATCCCCGTGGGCACGCCCGGGAGGAGGTAGAGAGTGATGGCGAGTGTTTGACTAACGGTCTTGGCCTTGGCGATATCCGATGCCGGCATCGACGCTCGCCGGTTTCCCACGTAAAGCCGCAAGCCGGACACCGCAACCTCTCGCACCACGATAATTATCGTTCCCCAAATCGGGAACTCGCCCTGCACTGTCAACAGAAGTATCGGCGCCAGCACCAGCAACTTGTCGGAGAGCGGGTCGAGCCACTGCCCGGTGACCGTCGTCATCTTGTGGCGCCGTGCAAGGTAGCCGTCGAGCACGTCTGTCGCGGCCGCAACGACGAATACCGCCGCGGCGACGTAGTGGGCGGTCCGGCTGTCGGTGAGCAGCAGGGCGAGCAACACGGGGACCAGGGCAATGCGAAAAACGGAGATCGTGTTGGGCCAGGATCCGAACGGTTTCATGCGACGGGCGCGGTCGGCGACGGCGCGGGCGACGGCGATTGCGCGTCGGAGGGTGCCGTGAACGTCCGCGTGTAGGGTTCGTCTTGGTTTCCGGGTGTGCCGAGATCCTTGCCGTTCACCGTGATATCCACGACGCCTCCCCGACCCAACACGACCGACAGTTCCTCGTTGGCGGTGAACGAACGAGCCTCCCCGGGCACCAAGACATCGCGATACTCCTCGACCCCGTCCGTCACGACCGTTGCACTTACCTCGCGTTGCGCGAGAAGTGCAATGGTGACCTTTGGAGTCAGAGGCGCCGCGGAGGGCGCCGGCTCGGGCAAGTTGACCGGTGCCGGTGTCGACTCCCGCCGGGAAAGGAGCCCGGCGGCCCCGGCGAGGATCAGCAGCGTTGCGGCAACCGCCCCGGCGAGAATCCAGCTGCTTCGGTGCGTTCCCTGCAGCGGTCTCGCGTGAGAAGGCTGTTCGCTCCGCATCGCCTCGGGCGGCGGCAGCGACGGCTCGGGCTCCCCGACGCTCTTCGTATACGCGGTTACGACCTTGTCCGCGTCCAGTCCCAGGTATTGCGAATAGGAACGAAGGAACCCACGGACATAGACGTCGCCGAGGAGCGCTTCGAACGACTCGCGTTCGAGGGCCGTCAGGTACTCGGCCCTGATCTTCGTGTCTCGGGCGGCTTCCTCGACGCTCTTGCCGCGATGAACGCGGGCCTTCTTGAGAGCGGGGCCGATCCCGATGATCGGTCCGGGCAATGCGGGCCTCCTGGATCGGGTCCGCCGATTATAGGCAGCGAGGGGGTTTCGGCTTCAGGCCGAGCGGGAGCGGGATTCCTCCCACTCCTCGGCCGTGATCAGCACGTCCCGGGCCTTGGAGCCGATCGAAGGTCCGACGACGCCTCGTTCCTCGAGAAGGTCCATCAAGCGGCCGGCCCGGGCGAAGCCAACCTTCAGCTTCCGTTGCAGCATCGAGGTCGACCCCAGCTGAGATCGGATCACGAGCTCCATCGCCTGCTCGAGCAGCTCGTCGTCACCGGAGCCGCCCCCTTCGCTCGTCTCGGAAGGAGGCTTTACGAAGCCCTCTACCCCCGACTGGTAGTCGGTCTCGCGCTGGTTACGAACCCATTCCGCGACACCGGCGATCTCCTTCTCCGTCACCCATGCGCCTTGGATCCGGGTCGGCTTCGATCCGGACGAAGGAAGGAACAGCATGTCGCCGTGCCCCACAAGCTTCTCGGCGCCGCCGGTGTCGAGGATCACGCGAGAGTCCGCCTGCGAAGCGGTCATGAATGCGATGCGCGACGGGATGTTCGCCTTGATCAGTCCGGTCACCACATCGACCGAGGGGCGTTGCGTCGCGACAACGAGGTGGATGCCGACGGCGCGCGCCATCTGCGCTATCCGGCAGATCGCATCCTCGACGTCGCGCGGCGCAACCATCATCAGGTCGGCAAGCTCGTCGATCACGACTAGCAGGTAGGGAATGTCCCCGAACTTGTCCTCGTGGCCCGGCGGGATCCTGAGGCGGCCTTCGGAGAGAGCCCGCCTGTACGAGACCAGGTCGCGCATCCCCGCGGCCGCGAGCGTCTCGTAACGCATCTCCATCTCGCGAACTACCCAGCCGAGTGCCTCGGCCGCGCGCTTCGGTTGAACGATGATCGGCGAGATGAGGTGCGGAATGTCTGCGAAGTGCGACAGCTCCACGCGCTTCGGATCCACCAAGACCAGCCGCACGTCGTCGGGCGTCGCGCGCATCAGGATCGAGGTAACAAAGGTGTTGATGAGCGACGACTTGCCCGCGCCCGTCGCGCCGGCGATCAGAAGGTGCGGCATCTCGGCGAGATTGATCATCACGGCTTGCCCGTGCACGTCTTTCCCGAGACCCGCCGCCATCGGGTGGCCGTCCTTTGCCTGCTTCGAGCGAAGGACGTCCCCGAGCATCACGAAGTCGCGTTGCTTGTTGGGAACCTCCACTCCGATCGCGGATCGTCCCGGGATCGGTGCGATGATGCGCACGTCCGGTGTGGCCAGCGCATAAGCGATGTCGTCGGCCAGCGAAAGCACGCGGTTCACCTTCGTTCCGGCCTCGACCTCGACCTCGTAGAGGGTCACCGTGGGGCCACGGTGGGCCGTGGGCACGCTGGCCGGGACGCCGAAGGTCTCGAAGGTCCGCTCGAGCGATTCCATGGTGTGTTCCTCGTCCATGCCCGAGGCCGCGGCGGCCGGTGCGGTCCTTAGGAGGTCGAGGGGCGGAAGCGCGTAACCGTCCTGCCTGCGCTTGGGACGGGGAGCGGGTTGCGGCTGGGGTTCGGGTTCGGGTTCGGGCATCTCGACCGACACGACTGAAGGTTCGCTTACCTCGGCGCGCACCACGCGGCGCGGTGCCGATTCTTCGACCTTCCCGTTCTCCGTCTCGTCATCCGGTATCGCGCGCTCCGCGGCCTCGCGCAGCCGTTCCCAAAGCGCGCTGAAGGGTGTTCCCGTGAAGATCAACAGTCCGAGGAGCGACAACCCGCCGCAGATGATGCCGGCGCCGACGGCGGAGACGACTCTCGATAGCGGATATGCCGCAACGGCACCGGTGAAGCCACCGGCGTCGCGCACCGCCTGATAGCCGTCGGCCGGGCTCGGGTTCCCGCGCAGCAGCGACACGATCCCAAGCGCACCGGCCAACAGGATCGCGAAGCCGATGAACATTCGAACGCGAACCTCTTCCGAAGTTCCGCGAATCAGAAGGAATCCCCAGTAGAGCGCCAGAACCGGGAACGCAACTGCAAGGACGCCGACCGTTCCACGCACGACGGCGGCGATCGCCCCACCGACCGGGCCGGCGGCCTCGAACCAAAGGGCCAGCGCGGCGAGGATCGCCAGGACGACGAGGCCTATCCCTGCGGCATCAGCGGCCCAAGGCGCCAGGTGTTTTGACACCGGCACGCGTTTCGGCTTTCGAGCCGTCTTGCGCTTCGTCTTCGTCGTCACTAGACCTCCATGATCACCGGCACTATCACCGGCTTTCGCTCCGTGACTTCCCAGAAGTACTTACCGAGGGTCCGACGGATCGTCTGCTGGAGCACGGTCCGGTCGATGACCTCGTCGGCGGATGATTCCTTCAGGGAAAGCATGACGCGATTCCTGGCCTCTTCAAGGATGTCCGCCGAGGTCTCCTCGTGCACGAATCCACGATTTACCAGGTCGGGGCCGGCCACGACCTGGCCGTGGTGAGCGTCCACGGCGACCAGAACAACCACGATCCCGTCGTCGGAGAGCTTCCTTCTGTCCCTGAGCACCTCGGGGCCTACGTCACCGATCCCCAGTCCGTCTACGAAGGTCATCCCGGCGGGGGCCTGCCCGGTGATCTTGACCTCGTCCCCGATCTCGAGGACGTCGCCGTCCTCGGCGACGATGATGTGATCCGTGGGGATCCCGACCTCGCGCGCGAGGCGGGCGTGATGAGCCAGGTGACGCCGCTCGCCGTGAATCGGCACGAACCAGAGGGGTTTCACCAGATTCAGCATGAACTGGAGTTCCTCCGAGGCGCCGTGGCCGGAGACGTGCACGGGAGCCGCCGGAACGTGATACACGTCGGCTCCCGTTCGATACAGGCCGTCGACCACGCGGTGGATGGCAGGCTCGTTGCCCGGGATGAGCGAAGAGGAGAGAACGACCGTGTCGTCCGGCTGAAGCTTGACCCACTTGTGCTCCCGGGCCGCCATCAGCGACAGCGCGGACAGCGGCTCGCCCTGGCTGCCCGTCGACACGATCACCACGTTCGCCGGGTCAAGACGACCGAGGTCCTCAACAGCAACGAGGTCTTCCTCGGGGAGGTTCAGTATCCCCAGTTCCCGCGCGGCGCCGACGCTTCTGTGCATCGAGCGCCCGACCAGCGCGACCATGCGGTGGCATTCCCGTGCCGCGTTCACGACTTGCTGTATCCGATGGATGTGGCTCGCGAAACACGCGACGACGACGAGGCGCGGAGCCCCCGCGATGATGTCGCGAATGACGGGGCCGACCGCACGCTCGCTCGGGACAGATCCGGTGTCCTCGGCGTTCGTCGAATCCGAGAGGAAGAGGTGGACGCCGCCGCGCGCTTCTTCGGCAAGAGCTTGCAAGTCGGTCGCTCGTCCGTCGAGCGGCGTTTGATCCAGCTTGAAATCGCCCGAGTGGATGATGGTCCCCTGGGGAGTGTCGAACGCGACGGCGACCCCGTCCGGGATGCTGTGGGTCACCTGGATGAAACGCATCGAGAACGGGCCGACGCTTGCGGCCCCTCCGGCCTCGATGGTTCTCAGGTCGGTTTTGTCGCGAACTTCGTGTTCGTCGAGTTTGCCTTCCAGAAGCGCGAGCGTGAACGCGGTTCCGTAGACCGGCAATTCGAACTCGCGCAGGAGGTAAGGAACGGATCCGATGTGATCCTCGTGCCCGTGGGTGAGCACCACGGCCTCGAGCCTGTCCGCGTTCTGCCTCAGGTACTCGAAGTCGGGAAGGACGAGGTCGATCCCCGGCATTTCCGTATGTGGAAACGAGAGTCCCGCGTCGACGATCAGGATTCGGCCGTCGATCTCGAGGCAAGCCATGTTTCGACCCACCTCGCCCACGCCCCCCAGGAAGACGAGGCGCGTGGGGCTAGAGGACCCCGGCATCGGCCAAGGCCCTTCTTACGATCTCGCTCTCATCCTCGGTCGCGGCAAAAAGCGGCGGCCGGAGCGGTCCGCCCGGCAGGCCGGCCATCTCGAGGCCCGCTTTGAGAGGGATGGGACTCGTCGTACAGAACAGGGCCGAATAAAGGGGCGACAGATCCTGATGCATTTTCCGCGCCGACGCGACGTCGCCGCCCTCGATCTGTCTGACCATTTCGCCTATCCGATCACCGACGAAATGCGAAGCGACCGATACGACACCGACGGCCCCCAAGCAAACGTAGCCGAAAGTCGCCCAGTCGTCCCCGGAATACACCTGGAAGCCGTCCGGCGCCTCCCGCAGGAGCTTCGCAATGCCGTCCAGGTCCCCCGTTGAGTCCTTCACGGCGGCGATGTTCGGAACCTCGGCCAGCTTTAGCAGGGTCGGGTGTTCGATCCGGGTTCCGGTTCGTCCGGGGATGTTGTAGACGATCACCGGGCGGTCCGTTGATTCCGCGACCATTCGGAAGTGCTCGACGAGCGCACGCTGCGGGGGCTTGTTGTAATAAGGAGTGACGACGAGGACGCCATCGGCTCCGATGTGGGTCGCGATTTCAGTTAGCTCGATCGACTCCCTCGTGTCGTAGGTCCCGGTTCCGCAAACGAGCTTCTTGCCCTTCTCGCTCGCGACCTCGCGGACGGCTTCCCAGAGGGTCCTCTTCTCGTCGTGGGTGAGAGTGGGCGATTCGCCGGTCGTCCCTGCAGCCACGACCGTGTCGGTACCGTGGTCGAAAAGGTGCGCGGCGAGCCGCCGTGCGCCTTGAGCGTCCAGCGCGCCGTCATCTGCGAAAGGCGTGGCCATGGCGGTCGCAACGGCTCCGAACGTGCCCGGCATGTGTCCTCCTTTGGGCCTGTGTGGCCACCGCTATCCTAGCCCGGTGAGGATCTACACCAAGACAGGCGACGACGGAACAACCGGACTCTTCTACGGGGGACGGATCTCGAAGTCGGACCTCGTAACCGAGGCTTACGGAACGACGGACGAGGCGGTGGCCGTGCTCGGGCTGGCAAGGGCGCTTGCTACCGACTCGGCCGTGAAAGAAGAGATCCTCGACTTGCAGCGCGAACTATTCGTCGTGGGCGCCGACTTGTCCGCCAATCCGAAACAGAGGGCCAAGCTCGAGCCGGGCGTCTCGCTCGTTACAGAACAAATGGTCGAATCGTTGGAGGCTCGAATAGACCAGATCGTGGCCGAGCACCCGCTTCCGAAGGAGTTCATCGTCCCGGGCGCAAACCAGGTCTCGGCGGTGCTGGATATTGCCCGAAGTACGATAAGGCGCGCGGAGCGCCGTGTCATCGGGCTTCGAGAGTCGGGCCGAGAGCTAAACGAAGAAGTCGTGAGTTACCTGAACCGGCTGTCGGATCTGCTGTTCGTGGTTGCGCGCCGCGAGGCGGGACAGTCGGAGCCGCCAAGCAAGGCTTCGGCAGACTAGGTATTAACGTTGACCGTCACGGTTACGTCACTGTCGACTTCTATCACACAGAAGAGGTCATTATTGGCGCAGCCGTTTACCTCCGTCGCGCCGCCCGGAACCACCCAACTAGTTGAGCTAGGTGCCGCCGGGTTGGTTATGGTCAGGGTCACTTCCTCACCGGACACGTATGTCTCCGTACAATTCGCCGGCGTGGCGTTCGAGCAATCCTGATTCGGCGGATCAATGTTCACTACGGCGGTGCCCGAGGCGGTGCCACCCAGAGTGACGTCCAGAGTGGCAGCCTCACCGAAGGTTGCCGTCACGTTCTTGTTCTCGTCCATCGTGATCGTGCACATGGGATTCGAGCCGCACGAGGTTGCGTCGTCGCCCCAGTGATCGAACAGGTCATCGCCCTCGATGGCCTCCAGGTCGACGTCATCGCCGTCGGCGAACACTCCGGAACACGTCCCCTCGAGCTCGCTGTCGCAGCTGATGAAGTCGCCGAATACGTCGGCAGTGCTGGACTCCACGCTGCCGTCGCCGACGATGTCGGTGATTGTTAGGACGAAGGCCGCCAGGCAGTTCGTCAATATGCCATTGATGCAAAGGGCGTCGTCCTGGTTTCCGTCGAGCTGGTTGAAGACGTCCTCCTCCTCCGCGTTGACCGAGAATGCGCACCTATCCGTGGCTCCAGCCCCGTCGATGAAATCGAAGGCCGGCCCGCCGCGCATGGTGTCGACACCCTCGTTCCCGGCCATCGTGTCGGCGCCCTCTTCGCCGTTCATGGTGTCGTTACCGACGCCGCCGCTCATGCAATCAATTCCCGCACGCCCGTGCTCGGTATCGGCCCCATCGTTGCCGAACATGAAGTCCGGACCGTCCCCACCGAACATCGTGTCGTTGCCCGCCTCGCCGGAGAAGGTGTTCGAACCGCTACCGCCGGTCATGCTGTCGTCCCCCTCGCCGCCGATGAAAGTGTCGTTCCCATCGGCGCCGTCCATCTGGTCGTTGCCGGGTCCGCCGCTCAGCGTGTCGATGCCGATCCCCCCGAAGAGAAGATCTTCACCCTCGCTGCCGTCGAGCGTGTCGCCGTTCGAGTCGCCGTACAGCGTGTCCGCATCGGGGCCACCGGTGAGCGTGTCGTCTTCCGAACCGCCCTGCATGTGATCGAATCCGGCTTCACCGAAGCCAACGTCTTCGCCCCTGGATCCCCTTATGTCGTCCGAGCTCGGGCCGCCCATCATCACATCGCCGCTCTGACCCCCGTTGATGTGGTCGTTGCCCTCGTCCCCAAAGATCCGGTCCTTTCCCTGGTTGCCACAGAGGAAGTCGCCGGCCCCGAGCCCCTGGATGATGTCGTTGCCCCTGCGCCCGACGATTACATCCACGCCGTTGGTTCCCTTGAGGAGATCGTCCTTGCGCGTGCCACGCTTGGTGGCTGTGTGGCCGAAGCAGCCCCCGCTCTTGGCGTTCGTCAGCTCGGAATCTGCCGTCTCGCGGAACGGCGAGTCCGGCATGATCGGAGGCTGAACGTCCGCGTCGTCGGCCGGCGGAGAGGCCTCCTGGGCCCTAACGGGGGCGGCAAACAGGCTCAGCGCGAACAACAGCGCGAAGAGAATGCCGAAGCCCGAGGTCCTCGGGCCGAGACTGCGCAAACCTGCTCCTTGGGTCGGGGAAGAGAAGGTACCCATTGTCGCGCGAGATATCACTTACTTCAAGGGTTTTCGCGCACAGTCTCCCAGGATTTCGTGCCTAGAGGAGAGGAGGCGCGAAGGCGCCCCAGTCTGCGCTGCCGATCTGGAGAAGGACCAGCCCCACGTTCTTCGGATCGAACTCGGGCGGGAAAGTCACCGTGTACTCCTTGGACTGGCCGGTGTTCATCGGCGCTGACCCCTCGACCGTGGCGTCGATTCTTTGCCCGTCCCGCGCGTCGAGAACGTAAATCCCCGGTTTCGCGATCCCCTGTCCTGTCTTGTTCTGGATCTCGAAGTCCCAAGAGTCACCGTCGGGGGTTAGGGTCGCGCTAATCCCGTAGTCGTTATAGGAGTAATCGCCCTTCTCCCCCACCGGCGACGGACTGGGGCTCGACGGCAAGGCCGGTTTGGGGGTAGGCGTGGCCTTCCCGTTACAGGCGGCGGCCAGAAGAAGGGCGGCGGCGAGCACCAGGCCCAGTTTCAATCGGGGTTTCGTTCGGGTCACGGCGGACCACGATACCGCGCGGGGAGCCGTGATGACGCTATTCCTCCAGCAGGGCGTCCAACCCCACCGTAAGGCCCGGCCGATCCCGAACTGCGTCGATTGCCATTAGAACGCCGGGCATGAACGAGGTTCGGTCCATGGAGTCGTGGCGGATCGACAGTGTCTGGCCTGGTCCGCCCAGGATGATCTCCTGGTGAGCGACAAGCCCGGGCAGCCGTACGGAATGGATTCGAATGCCTTCGGCGTCTCCTCCCCGCGCGCCTTCAAGCGATTCCTTCTCCGGACCCCGGTACTCGTCCCCCCTCTTCTCGGCGATCGCGCGCGCGGCGGCCAGCGAAGTCCCGGACGGAGCGTCGGCCTTCCCGTCGTGGTGTAGCTCGATGATCTCTACGGCAGGGAAGTGAGCGGCGGCCTGAGCAGCCAAACGTTGGGCGAGCACCGCCCCGATGGCGAAGTTCGGCGCGACGAAGACATTCGAGTCCTTCCCTTGGGCCAGCCCGCGAATCTCTTCGAAATCTTGCTCCGTTATGCCCGTGGTTCCCACGACGATGTGAATCCCGTTGGAGATAGCCCACCGGATATCGTCCATGACCACGTCCGGCTGCGTAAAGTCGACCGCCACGTCGGCTTTCGAGTCAAGGATCGCTTGCGGCCCTTCCGCGACGGTCACGCTTCCCGTTCGTTCGCCGGCGTGAGCCGGATCGACGGCCGCGACGAGTTCCATATCGGGCGCGTCGGCCACCGCCGCGCAAACGGTGCTTCCCATGCGGCCTCCGGCACCAAACACCCCAACGCGAATCACGGGTGACCTCCATGATGGGCGGCCGCGGATCCTACGCCTGCATCCGCGAACGCGTCCTGTTCGAACGGACCGATTACAGCCAGCGCCCCCGGCTGATTGATGACCCGGGCGGCCGACCGGGCCGCGTCTTCCGCCGTGACGGATGCGATGCGTTTCAGCACCTCATCGACCGTGAGGATCTCCCCGTGCGCTATCTCCGAGCGCCCGAGCCGGGACATTCGTCCCATGGTGTCCTCCACCGAAAGCACGAGGGAGCCTTTCATGTGACCCTTCCCCCGCTCTAACTCTTCATCGCTGAGACCGTTCGCGGATACGTCGGTAAGTTCTCGCTCGATGAGTCCCAGCACCTCCTTGGCTTTGGCCGGCGTCGTTCCGGCGTAAACCGCGAAGAGCCCGGCCTCGGCGAACATCTGGTGATAGGAATACACCGAATAGGCCAAACCGCGCTTCTCCCTTATCTCCTGGAAGAGCCTAGAGGACATCCCGCCGCCGACCGCGGCGTTCACAACCCCGAACGCGAACCTATCCGGATCCGAGCGAGCCAAGCCGTTCGTTCCGAGACAGAGGTGTGCCTGCTCCGTTGGCCTTCGACGGACGACGCGCGAGGGGTGAGGCCGCGGAGGACGTCCCGCTGAACGCAGCGACCGGTCCGGCGAGCTTCGGCGAATTGCGCGACCCGTGTCCATCTCGGACCGCAATAGCTCGATTACACGCTCGTGCTTCATGTTCCCCGCCGCAACGACCAGAAGGTTCGCCGGCTTGTAGTGCTGCTTGTAGAAACGCCTTACCTGCTCGCGCGTCATCGCGGAGATCGAGTCGACTGTACCCAGCACTGGGCGCCCCAGGGGATGATCGGGCCAGAGGGCTTCGTTGAGGACATCGTGGATCAGGTCGTCGGGGGTGTCCTCGTGCATGTTGATTTCCTCGAGGATCACCTGCCGCTCCGCCTCGAGATCCGCCGATCGCAGAAGCGAGTTCTCGATCATGTCGCACATGTGCTCGACCGCCATCGGCAAGTGCTTGTCGATGACCCGCGCATAGAAGCAGGTGGTCTCCTTTGCGGTGAAGGCGTTCAGATCGCCTCCCACTGCGTCGAAGGCCTGGGCTATGTCTTGTGCGCTTCGGCGCTTCGTTCCCTTGAAGAGGAGATGTTCGAGGAAATGCGACGCGCCCCCGATCTGGGGGCGCTCGTCACGCGATCCGGTCGCGACCCAGACGCCGAAGGTAACCGAGCGCACGCCCGGCATCCTCTCTGTTACAACCCGAAGCCCGGAGTTGAAATCGGTTCGCTCGATGCCCACGAGGCCGCGTCAGTCGCGCGAGCCCCGGTCGCGGTCACGCCTTCGGTCGCGATCCCTTGGACGGCGCTCGCTGTCGCGGCCGCCTCGGTCTCCACGGTCACCACGATCGCCCCGGTCGCGCCGCGGAGCTTCCTCAGGTTCCTTCCCCTCGGGCGTGAGCCACTCGTCGCCGACGGGCTTGAGGCTGATCTTGCCCATCGGGTCGATCTCCTGGACTTCCACCTCGAGTTTGTCGCCCATCTTGACGGCGTCCTCGACGCGCGAGAGCCGTTCGCCCTTCCCCAGCTTCGAGATGTGCACGAGGCCGTCGCGGCCCGGCGTCAGGTTGACGAACGCCCCGAATGTCGTCGTCTTCACGACGGTGCCGTCGAACCTGTCTCCAACCGCCGGCATGCGCGGGTTGATTATCTCCTCGATGATGTTGATGGCCTTCTCCGCACTTTCCCCGTCGTGGGCACCGATGAAGATCCTTCCGTCGTCCTGGATGTCGATGTCCGCACCCGTCGTAGCGATGATCTCGTTGATGACCTTGCCCTTCGGGCCGATGACCTCGCCGATCTTGTCCACGGGGATCTCCTTGATCACGATGGCCGGGGCCTTGGGCGACACAGCCTCGCGAGGTCCGGCAAGCGTGCCGGCCATGGAGTCCAGGATCGTTAGCCTCGCCTCACGCGCCTGTTTGAGCGCCTGAGACAGGGCCTCGGCCGGCAGTCCGGTCACCTTCATGTCGAGTTGGATCGCCGTCACGAAGTCGCGCGTACCGGCGACCTTGAAGTCCATATCCCCCAGCGCGTCTTCCGCTCCTAGGATGTCGGTGAGGGTCACATATTCGCCGCCCTCCGCGATCAGTCCCATGGCGATGCCCGCCACCGGCGCCTTGAGCGGAACGCCGGCATCCATCAACGACAGGGTGGATGCACAGACGCTCGCCATTGACGTGGAGCCGTTCGACGAAAGCACGTCCGAAACGAGCCTGAGCGTGTAGGGGAACTCCTCTTCGCCCGGAACGACTGCCTCGAGTGCCCTCTCCGCGAGCGCACCGTGACCGATCTCCCTTCTGCGGGGACTGCCGATGCGGCCGGTCTCCCCAGTCGAGAACGGCGGGAAGTTGTAGTGGTGGATGTAGCGTTTGCTGTCCTCGGGATCCAGAGTGTCGATCATCTGGTTCATGCGAAGCATCCCGAGCGTCGTCACGTTCAGCACTTGGGTGTCCCCGCGCTCGAAGAGCGCCGAACCGTGCGCCCGCCCAATGATCCCGACATCCGAGGAAAGCTGGCGGATCTCGTCGGGTTTGCGCCCGTCGAGCCGGACTCCGTCCTCGACCACCCGCTTCCGCATTACCTGCTTCTGACGGTCCTTCAACGCGGCCTTCGCTTGGCCGGCTCTCTTGGCCGCTACTTCTTCTCCCCAGAGTTCTGCGAGATGGGCCGTCAGCTCTTCCTTCAACGTGTCGAGATTCGCCTCCCGCTGTTTCTTGTCGGGAACGAGGGCGTCCGCGAGCCTGGGGCCCGCGAAGGCCTCCACCGCTTGCTTGACCTCGTCTTCGTAGAGCGGCTGCGGTTCGAAGGGCTCCTGTTCGATTTCCAGCTTCGAAAGGAATTCGAGCTGGAAGTCGATAATTTCCGCGATCGCACCTTTGGCCGCCTCGAGACCGTCGGCGACGATCTCTTCTGTCGGCTGGGCCGCACCGTCCTGGATGAGTTCCCAGGCGTTGTCGGGTGCTTCGCCCTCGACCATGAGGATGTCGATACCGCCCTGTTCGTTGCGGCGTCCGGCGACGACCACGTCGAAAGTAGCCAGATCGAGATCCTGATAGGTCGGATTGATCTTCCACTCACCGCCGATGTTCGCGACGCGGGCGGCGGCGATGGGTCCGTCGAACGGCAATCCTGCGATCATCGTGGCTACGCTCGCACCGTTGATTCCCGGGACGTCGTAAGGGTTGCTGTGGTCGACCGAGAGAACGGTGATCACGACCTGCACTTCGTCGCGGAACCCCTCCTTGAAGGTCGGCCTCAGCGGGCGGTCGGTCAAACGTGCGGTGAGTATTGCCGTCTCGGAAGGCCGGCCCTCGCGGCGGAAGAAACTGCCGGGGATCTTGCCTGCCGCGTACATTCGTTCTTCCACATCTACGGTCAATGGGAAGAAGTCGATCCCCTCGCGAGGCTTGCCGCTCGTACAGGTCGCGAGTATCTGCGTCTCGCCGAGTGTTACGACTACTGCGCCATCGGCGAGTTTTGCGAGCTTCCCCGTTTCCAGGGTGAGTTCGGTTGATCCGATTGTCTTCGTGGCTGTTGTGACCACTGGTCTTCTCCTCCTTCGGCTCCGATTGGAGCCTTGCGCGAGGAGCTTTGGGGTGGCCAGTTCTCAGTGGTGGGCCTCCGATGGCTCGGAAGCTCGCTACTGATAACTGACCCCGGCTCCTCTTCTTGTAGGTCGTGTTTCGTCTTCGCTCGTTCGCATCCCTCCTAGCGGCGCAAGCCGAGTCTTTGAATCAGCTCGCGATAACGCTGGATGTCTTCACGCTTCAGATATTCCAAAAGCCGCCGCCTGCGCCCGACCATCTGTAGGAGCCCGCGGCGGGAATGGTGATCCTTCTTGTGGTTCTTGAGGTGTTCGGTCAGTTCGCCTATGCGTCTCGTGAGGACGGCGACCTGGACCTCGGGAGACCCGGTGTCGTTGTCCTCACGCCGAAAATCGGCGATGACCTGGGATTTTGTCTGCGTCTCGGAAGCCATTCGAAGTTGGACAAAGGCTACCACAGGCCTCCCGGCGGTCTTCAGTTAAGGACCGGGTGGCCGTCCTCGACGATCGTGGCCGGAAGGAGCTTTCCCTTCAACCGGCCGTTCGGCATGACGGTTACTTCGCCGACCGCCGTGGCGGAGCCTTCGGCCGAGTGATCCGGCCAAACGAAGTTCCCCAGGCCCCAGAAGATCGGTTTGCCCTTGTAGTGATCGAGCGGCTGAAGCCGATGGGCATGGTGGCCGAAGATCACGTCGGCGCCCGCCTTGACGAATTTGTGCCCCATCACGACTTGATATCCCTCGGGCTGCGTGTGCAGCTCGATTCCCCAGTGGATCGTGACGATCACGAGATCCGCAGAGCGTTTCGCATCGCGGATGGCCTTAGTCATCGCGTTCACGTCGTGCCCGGCGGCCACTCCCGGATGATCGGCCGCCGCCACCGCCAGGGGGTACGGCTCGACGACGTTGCCGAATCCGAGCACGGCGATCCTCCAGCCCTTCTCCTCGAAGATCGCCGGGCGAAGCGCGTCTTCCTCGTCGCGGCCGGCACCAACCGGCGAAACCCTCGCGCGCTCCAGGTTCCTCAGGCTATCGACCAACGCGTCCTCACCGAAGTCGTATGCGTGATTGTTGCCTTGGTTCGCCACATCGACTCCGGCCTGGCGCATCGCAGGTAGCGCCGCCGGATCGCATCGGAAATTGAACTCCTTCTTGACGATCTGGCCCTTGTCACTCACAGGGCACTCCAGATTCACAACGGTGAGGTCGTCGCGTTTGAAAAGCCCGCCTAGACCCGACCACGCGTAGCCGTACCCATTCGAGCCGAAGGTAGTGACGTAGTTGGGGTCCACGTTTACGTCGCCGGCGCCGTGGATAACCAGCTTCCTCTTGCGCGGTTCTTTCCGGGATCCCTCGTGCGACGGACTCGGCGCGGGAGAGACCGGAGTGCCCGTCCGATTGGTCCATAGGAACTCGCGCGTCGTCAGGCCGCTCTCGTGGATCCTCGCAGCCAGCTCAGGGCCGAAATACCGGAAATGCCAAGGCTCGTATCCGAAGCATGTCTTGCGCGTCGCGCCTTTGGGGAAGCTCAGGACGAAACCGAACTCGTGCGCGTGCCCGGCCATCCATTCCCCAGCCGGATCGGCCGCCCACGCGCGCGTGACGTCGGTCTCTCCTTTGGTCGCGAAGTCGATCCCAGTTCCTAGTTGATGCTCCGAATGACCCGGGCGCGCGGTCCTGGCTTGCTCGGGTGTTCCCTCGCGGCGTTCGTACAGCGACGCCTGTTCGTCGAACGAGCGATATGCGGCAACGATGCCGAGGGGGTTGCCCGCCTTGGCGGCGGCGTCTCCGAGCGCCTCAAGATCCCCCAGCATCAGACGGCGGACTCGGAAGTCTCCTTCGAATCTTGCGGCGCTCACCGGCACGAGATCGGAAGGCTCGTAGTCCTTTGGCAATGCGAAACGATCGTCCACCAACGTGCGCTGCCAGTCGGCTTCCGCGCTGTCTACGGCCGGGTCTTCCCCTTGCCGGCAAGGAGGGAGCGCCGGGGGTTTCGGTTGCTCGCCCGCTCGCGGTTGCTCCTTCCCCGGCGGAGTTTCCCTATCCCCCCCGGTAGAAAGGCTGACCCAAACGACGATCACTCCCAGCGCGGCGAGGATCCCGACGAGCACTCGAAATGAGACCGGAGGACCGTTCCCCTTCACCGGGCGGACGTCGGCGCGGCGATGGCCCGGGTTCGCTCCACATCGTCCGCGATCTGTCGTGTCAGTTCCTCGGGTGAGTCGAACTTCACCTCGTCCCGGAGCCGCGCCCAGAACTCGACGTCCAGCCGTTCGCCGCGGAGATCACCTTCGAAGTCGAGCAGGAAAGCCTCTACGTGAAGCGGCTCAACACCGAAGGTTGGGTTCGTTCCTACGTCGATCGCGGCCGCGTAGGTGGCGCCGCCGACGGAGGCCCGTCCCGCATATATCCCGTTACCGGGCAGGAGCAAGCGAGGCCAGGTCCGCAGGTTCGCCGTCGGGTAACCGAGCCCATCTCCGCGGCCGTGGCCCGAGACGACTTCCCCGTCCACCGCATACCTGCGCCCGAGCGCGCGCTCCGGCCAATCGAGACTTCCTTCCGACAAGGCGTCGCGGATTGAAGAGGAAGACACGCGGCGACCGTCCAGCTGGAGCAGTTCCACGCCTTCGACCGCGAATCCGAGTTCGGTCCCGAGCTCCTTCAAGACCTCGACCGTTCCCATGGCTTTGTGCCCGAAAGTGAAGTTCGCTCCCACGACGGCATGTTCGACTTGCAATCCTTCAACGAGAACGCGCCTCGCGAATTCCTTCGGGCTCCACTTCGAGAACTCCTCGGTGAATTCAAGGATCACGAGAATCTCGACGCCCAAGGCTTCGATCAGCTTCGCTTTGCGTTCGGTGGTGGTGAGCAGTCTCGGTTCCTTGCCGGGAGTCAGGATTTCGCGCGGGTGACGGTTGAAGGTCACGGCGACCGGCGGAAGGCGTTTCTCGCGCGCGACCTCGACGGTGCGTCCAATGACCCGTTGATGGCCGACGTGAACTCCGTCGAAGAACCCGACGGTTGCAACCTGGGGCCCGCGATCGAGCGGCAAGGATTCTACGCCGCGCACGATCTCCATGGGCGCGAGACTACCCGACCCCAGGTGTTGGAAGGATCATCTCCGGCACCGCCTTGGCGAGATCGTCGCGATAGATGCCGACGAGCCGTCCGCCGGGGTCGTAGACGCCGTACGGTTCGTCGATGCCGGCCGGTCCGAGCGCACGGCCGTTGCGAGCTGCCGCAGCTTCGTCCTCGGACAATTCGACGCGCGGCAAGTGGGCCACGGCGCGCTCGGCCGGCATCGGATCCTCCAGCGAGTCGAGGGCCACGGCGTCCGCCAGGGAGAAGGGCCCGATGGCGGTTCGCATCAGTCTAATGAGGTGGGCGCCGCACCCGAGGGCACCGCCGACGTCGGCTACGAGCGCTCGCACGTACGTGCCGCCGGAGCAGGTGACGGTGAAATCGAAATCACGCCCATCGAACGAGTTCACCTCGAATGTCTTTACGCGAACAACACGCGCCTTCGTCTCCACCGATTCGCCGCGGCGAGCCGACCGGTATAACGGGCGCCCACCTACCTTGACCGCCGAGAACGCCGGCGGCGTCTGGCGCGACTCGCCCACGAAAGTAGCCACAACCCGGTCCAGGTCCGCCTGCGTCGCGGTCACCTCTGCGGTTCTCACGAGCCCTCCATCGGCATCGAGGGTGTCCGTTTCCTCGCCGAGCCTCGCGGTTCCCTCGTAGCGCTTGTCGAGTCCGGAAAGGTAGCGAAGCAGCCGCGTCGCCCTGCCCACACCGACGAGAAGCAAGCCCGTAGCCATAGGGTCGAGCGTCCCTGCATGTCCAACCTTGCGAGTACCCAGAGATCGCCGAATCACATCGACTGCGTCGTGAGAGGTCAACCCGGCGGGTTTGTCGACCGCCAACACGCCTTCGGGGGCGCTCATCGGCCCTTCGCGCGTCCCAGCTCTTCGGCGAGACGGCGGACCGTCTCTTCGACCCCGGTATCGGATGTATATCCGGCGGCCAACCTGTGCCCTCCGCCGCCGAACGCGGCCGCAGCCGCGGCGACGTCGTTGGCTCCGCGCGAACGCATGCTCACCTTGAATCGGCCGTCTCGTTGCTGCTTCATGACGACCGCGACATCCGCCTCACGGGCAGTGCGCACGACGTCAATAAGGTCGTCGGTCTCGCTCGGGCCCACGCCTGCGTCCGCCAGATCGGCCTGCGTCAGGTAAGTCCAAGCCAGTTCGAATTCCGGCACGAAAGTAACCCGACGAAGGGCGGTTCCGAGCGCGGCCAGATACGAAAGCGAGTTGTCCTCATAGAGAGCTTGTGCCAGCCGGGCGTGATCGAACGGATAAGATCTCAGCTCCGCAGCCAGCTCGAGGGTCTCGGCGGTGACGCTTTCGTACTGGAACCTCCCCGTATCCGTTATGAGACCTGCGTAAAGAGAAGCGGCCGCGTCCGGAGGGACCGTTCCCCCCATCACCTTCATCAATCGGAAGACGATCTCGGCAGTGGACGATGCTTTTGGATCGATGACGGGGACGGTGCCGAGTCCCTCATTACTCACATGGTGGTCGATCCATACGACTTCCCTCGCTTTCGCGACCCTGCCCGCCAGGGAACCGAGCCGGTCGAGCGACGCCGTGTCGAGGGTCAGTAGCACATCGGGTGACTTCGGGAAGAGCTTGGGTTCGACTAGGGAGGCCGAATCCGAAAGGAGCGAGGCCCACCGCGGGACGGCGAAGGGGTCGTTCCCGAAGGAACAGACGGTTTTCTTGCCCCGGGCATCCAGAAAGGCAGCCAGCCCGAGCATCGAACCAAGCGCGTCGGGATCCGGGTTCACGTGACACGCGAGCGCTAGCTCCGATGACTTCTCCAGCAATTCCGCCGCCCGGGTCAGATCGTCATTCAGGCTGATCGGGCGACACCTCCTTCAGCAACTCCTCTATCCGTTGCGCCTTCTCCATCGCCCGGTCCTCTTCGAACTCCAACTCGGGAAGGAACTTCAGCCGGACCTCGTGGCCCAGGACGGAACGCAGGTGAGACCGAGCCGACCGAAGCGCGGCGCGCGTCCCGGCCTTAGCTTTCTCGTCTCCATACACCGTGTAGAACACCCTGGCCTTCCTTAGATCTGCAGTGACCTTCACTCCCGTGACCGTCACGAACCCCACGCGGGGGTCCTTCAGCCGCTGGATCTCCTCAGCGAGAACCTCCCGGAATTCCTCCGATACGCGCGCGGTCCTTCCGCCCTCAGTCATCGGGTGAGAGAAGGGAGCGGTCCGCGTCGATCATCTCGACACCGGGCTGGCGTTCTACGAATCTCTCCACCTCGTGCATCACTTTCTTCAGGTGAAACGATTGACCGGAAACCGCGGAAACGGCGATAGTCGTGCGCTGCCACAGATCGTGGTGATCGACCTCCGCAACCGACACGTTGAACTTCTTCCTCAATGCAGCCGTCAGCACCTTGACCACGTGCCGCTTCTCCTTCAGCGAACCGCAGTCTGGGATTCGAAGATCGAACTCGGTAAGCGCGACGAGCACCACTCACTCCGTGGGCTACAGCGACCGTGGGACCTCTCGAACCTCGTACACCTCGATCACGTCGCCCTCCTTGACGTCCTGGAAGTTCTCGAGCCCGATTCCGCACTCGAAGCCCTCGGCCACCTCCTTGACGTCGTCTTTGAACCGGCGAAGCGTCGCGATCTTTCCGTCGTACACAACCGCCCCGTCTCGGACGACTCGCGCGCGGGCGTTGCGCTGCACGGTCCCCTTGGTTACGTAGGAGCCGGCCGCGACCCCAACCCTGGGTACGCGGAAGGTGGCACGCACCTCCACACGGGCCAGCTCCGCTTCCTCCTCGCCGGGCGTGAGCATCCCCGAAACGGCCTTGCGAACCTCGTCGATCGCTTCGTAGATCACCCGGTGCAGGCGCAGATCGACGCCCTCCTCGTCTGCCAGATCTCGCGCCTTGGGCTCTGGACGCACGTTGAAACCGACGACCACGGCCTGAGAAGCCTTCGCCAGTGTTACGTCGCTCTCGTTTATCGCCCCCACACCGCGGTGAACGACCCGAACCCGGACCTCGTCCTGCGGCAGCTTTTTCAGAGCGTCGGCGAGGGCTTCCACAGATCCTTGCGTGTCGCCCTTCAGAATCACGTTTAGGTCGGTGATCTCCGCCTCACGTGTCAAGGCGATCAAGTCGGCCAGTCCGGCGGGGCGGTCGGACACGAGATCGGCTGCGCGCGACTTCGCCTCTCGCTCCTGCGCGAGGTGCCTCGCCTCCCGCTCGTCTTTGACCTCCCGGAATTCCTCTCCTGCGTTCGGGACCGCGGACCAGCCGAGGGTCTGAACCGGCTTACCCGGTCCTGCGACCGCAACGGGGTTGCCGTTCTCGTCGTGGAGAGCCCGGACCTTCGCCCAATGCGTTCCGCAGACGAGAGCGTCGCCGGCCTCCAAGGTTCCCCTTTGCACGAGGAGCGTTGCGACCGGCCCCCGCCCCTTGTCCAAATGGGCTTCAACGACCACACCCCGGGAGGGTCCGTCCGGGTCGGCCTTTAAGTCCTTCAACTCGGACTCGAGCAAGAGAGTCTCGAGGAGCTTGTCGAGCCCTTGGCCCGTCTTGGCCGACACGTCCACGAACTCCACGTTGCCGCCCCATTCCACGGGGACGAGTTCGCGCTCGACCAGTTGCTGGCGCACTCGCTGCGGGTCGGCCTCTTCTTTGTCGACCTTGTTGACGGCAACCACGACGGACACGCCGGCCGCCTTGGCGTGATCGAGAGCCTCGACCGTCTGAGGCATGACGCCGTCATCGGCGGCAACCACCAGCACGGCGATGTCGGTCACCTTCGCGCCGCGGGCGCGCATAGCGGTGAACGCCTCGTGACCCGGCGTGTCGATGAACGTGATCTCCCGGCCATTCGCGTGAACCTGATAAGCCCCGATATGCTGCGTGATCCCCCCGAACTCCCCGGCGGCAACGTCCGTCTTGCGGATGGAGTCGAGCAGCAATGTCTTCCCATGGTCGACATGACCCATTACGGTGACGACCGGCGGCCGGGGCCTAAGCCGGCTTTCGTCGACTTCCTCTTCCTCCTCGGGTTGGCTCTCGTCGCCGACGCCGACGTAGTCGACCTCGTAACCGAGTTCGGCGGCCACCATCGACAGCGCTTCGTCGGAAAGCGACTGCGACGCGGTCACCATCTCCCCGAGGTCCAAAAGCAGTTTGACGACCTCGGCGGCGGTCCGGCTCGTGCGATCGGCGAGGTCCTGTGCCGTAGCTCCGTGCGGGATCCTCAAGACCGGCAGGGTTTCGGCAACCGACACGGGCGACGCCGGTTGCTCCGGCTCGGCCGACTGCTCGAGGTCGGGAACGGCTTCCAACACAGGTTTGGCCGGCTCGGGCTTCGCCACGACCTTGGGCTTCGGCTTCGGCTTCGGCTTTCTCTTAGGAACAGGCTCCTCGGTAGCCCGCCGCGGCTTCGCGCCGGGGATCGCCTTCCCTCCGGAGGCTCGCAGCCTCGGCACGGCCTCTTCCGGCACCGAGGACGACGCGGTGCGTCCGCCCAGCCCCATCTCCTCGAGCGCCCCGATGATGTCCTTGCTCGTGACGCCCAGCTCTTTCGCCAGTTCGTGAACTCTCATCTTGTCCTTTTCAGCTCTTCACGTAGCCTAGCGGCTTCCGCGACAGAGACCCGCAACGCTCGAGCGAGCGCCCCTCGCTCGAAGGCCGCCTCGATGCACTCCTCAATCCGATGAAGGTAAGCCCCCCGCCCCGGGCTCTTGCCACCCTGATCCACGCGAGCCACACCCACCGGCGACTTCACGAGGCGTAGCAGATCGTCCTTGGCTGCCGTTGCGCGGCAGCCAACGCAAGTCCGCACGGGCATGCCGGCCTTCACCGCGTTCTACTTCCCGGCCGTCTCCTCGGCGGGCGCAGGTTCCGATGCGCCCGAACCCTCCTCGGGCCCGGTCCCGGCTGACTCGGGTTTCGACTCGGGCTCGTCGGGTTTGGACTCGGCCTCGGCGGATTTCGCCTTGGCCTCGACAGATTCTGGCTCGTCGGCTTCGGCCTGCGGGGCCGCGGCGTCGGCGGCGGCCGCCTTGCTCGCGCGCTGTTCCTCCGCGAACTGGGTCTCGCTCTTGATGTCTATACGCCATCCCGTTAGGCGCGCGGCCAGCCTCGCGTTCTGCCCTTCCTTTCCGATGGCGAGTGACAGTTGGTAGTCGGGGACGATGACGAGCGCAGTCTGCGTCTCCTCGTCGATCCGAACCTCTTTCACCTTTGCCGGCTGAAGGGCGTTCGCCACGAAGTTAGGCGCGTCTTCGCTCCAGGGGACGACGTCGATCTTTTCCCCTCGAAGCTCGTTTACGACCATTCGCACGCGCGCGCCCTTCGCCCCCACGCACGCACCAACCGGGTCCACACCGGGCTCGTTGGATGAGACCGCAATCTTCGAACGATGGCCGGGCTCGCGCGCAACTTCCTTGATCTCGACTATGCCCTCCTCGATCTCGGGCACCTCGAGTTCGAACATCTTCCTGAGCAAGCCTGGATGCGTACGCGACACAACGATCTGCGGACCCTTGCTCGTGCGCCGCACCTCGGTGATGTACGCCTTGAGCCGTTCGCCGTGCCGGTAGGGCTCGGACGGCACTTGCTCGGCCATCGGCAGGAGCGCCTCGACCTTGCCGAGGTCCAGAAGCGTGTACTTGTGGGAGTCCTGCTGGATGATTCCCGTGACGATGTCACCCTCGCGCCCGGCGAATTCCTCATAGGTCATCTCGCGCTCGGCGTCACGAAGTTTTTGGTAGATGACCTGCTTCGCCGTCTGGGCGCCGATACGGCCCTTGAACTCGTCGCCGACATCAGCAGGCTCCTCCTTCAGCGGGGTGCCTTCCTCGTCGAGCGTGATGACCCACACCTGCATCTCCCCGCTCTCCGGGTCGAGCTTCACGCGAACGTCGAACATCTCTTCATCGAGATCCGGGTGCTGTTGGTGCCACCACGTTTTGTACGCGGACGCGAGAGCCTCCTCGAGGCCGCCGAGAATCGTCTCGAAAGCGATCCCCTTCTCCCTCTCGAGTTCTCTCAAAGCTGCGATCAGCTCTGCATTCATTTGTGCTTTCCACCCCACTCGAAAACCGTTCGCGCGGACGCGACGTCGCCGTAAGTGATACGAACTTCGCCGCTTTCTGCATCGACGACTATGCCTTCGGCATCCGCGACGATCAGCCTGCCCATGAAAGTTGCCGGCTCCGGCGAGAGGACTTTCACCCTTACCTTCTCTCCCACCTTGCGCTCAAAGTCCGTGGCGGACCGGAGCGGGCGCTCGATCCCCGGGGAACTGACTTCCAGCGAATAGGGTCCGGGGGAGACTTCCTCGATATCCAGCCTGCGGGAGATGCGCTCGGACGCCGCCGCGATGGTGTCCAGATCCACGCCACCCTCCCGGTCGACGGTCACTCTAAGGACTCGGCGGCCACCCTCCTTGCGCAGCGTGACCTCCACGAGTTCCAGCCCGGACGACTCGACAAGCGGCCGGACCAGCGCCTCCACGTCCATCTCGTCTTCCCACCGCACCTTCCGGCCGAGTCGAACCCTGCCTGAAGGGCGATTTGGCCCCTCGAAAAAGAAAGTGGGCCCAAGCCCACTTTCGGAAAAGCCTCTTCTTCTGGAACAAAGTATAGCGCCGCCGCGGTTGACGGGTTCCGCCGAAAGGCTAGAGAGCCCGGCGCTGTCCGCCGGGGAGATTCCAGTGGTCGCGTTCGTTCATCCGGCGGGTGAGGCGGGGGTTCCAGCCCCGGTTCATGGGGATTCCGAGTTCACTGCAGGCTAACCCCGCTATCTCTTCAGATGAGAACACGTCGCGGATCCAGTTGCCGTTCACGTCGACGAGGACGAGATCCCACGTCGCCAGCCCGACGCGCTGCAGGACACCCTCGACCTCGGGATGGATCTTCACGAAATCGCGAAGCGCCGCGCGAACCTTCTCCGTCACGCCGCGAGCCTAGCACCTAGGCCAGCGACTCCAGCAACTCGAGAACTGCGGCGGTGACGCCGGGGAGCGGTGCATCGCTTCGATCACCCGTCGACCGGCGCTTTAGGTCGGCGGTTCCGCTCTTGATGCCCCGCTTTCCGACAGCAACCTGCACGGGGAACCCCATCAGGTCGGCATCGTTGAACTTCACCCCCGCTGCCGCCTCGCGATCGTCCAAGACCACCTCGACTCCCCTCGCTCCGAGTTCCGTGTAAACGCGTTCGGCCTCGGCCACCACTCGCTCGTCGTCCCCGTTCACAACGATCACGACCACCTGGTACGGAGCAAGCGCCTTCGGCCAAGCGAGGCCCTTGTCATCCGAGTGCTGCTCCGCCGCAGCCGCCACCACGCGCGATACTCCGATGCCGTAGCAACCCATGACGAACGGCTGCTCACTACCGTCTTCGTCCACGAAGGTCGCTTTGAGAGCTTCGGAATAACGCGTGCCCAGCTGAAAGGTGTGACCGACCTCGATGGAACGCCCGATCTCGAGCGAGCCCCCACAGCGAGGGCATGGGTCGCCCTCGGCGACCGTCGCGAGATCCTCATAACGGTCTACCGCGAAGTCGCGCCCGTCGACGACTCCGGTTGCGTGGTGATCCAACTTGTTTGCCCCGGTAACCCACGCTGCACGGGAACGCACACGGTGGTCGGCGACGATCTGAACACCTTCGAGATCCTGAGGCCCTACGAAGCCCTTGATCATTCCGTGCTTTTGGAAATCGTCGTCGTCGAGCATTCGCACTTCTCCCGGTGCGAGAGCGCGACGAAGCTTCGTCTCGTTCAATTCCCGGTCGCCCGGCACTAGGGCCAGCACGGGCTTGCCGTCGACTTCGAATGCAAGGGATTTCAACAGGGCCTTCGGATCGACCCCCAGAAACTCCGTCACTCCCTTGACCGTTGCCCGCCCCGGCGTCTCGACGACGGCGAGATCTTCCTGTCCTCCCTCGCGAGCACCCGGCTCGGCCGCCGAGGCCGCTTCCAGGTTCGCCGCATAGTCGCAGTTCGTGCATCGAACGAACAGATCCTCGCCGACTTCGGCCGGAGCCATGAATTCGTGGTTTACGTCGCCGCCTATCAACCCCGGATCCGCTTCAACGACCCTGTAGGTGAGACCGCACCTGTCGAAGACGCGATTGTACGCCTCAACCATCGACGCGTACGACTCCTTCAGGCCTTCGACATCCCGGTCGAACGAGTAGGCGTCCTTCATGAGGAACTCGCGGGATCGAAGGAGCCCGGAACGGGGGCGCGCCTCGTCGCGGTACTTCCACTGGATCTGATACAGGTTGACCGGAAGGTCCCTGTACGACTCGAACTCCGCCGCTACGAGAGGCGTGACGATCTCTTCGTGCGTCGGACCGAGGCCCAGCTCCCGCCCGGCGCGATCCTTGAGCGTAAACATCAACTGCTCGGCCGCATACGCCTGCCATCGGCCGGTGATCTTCCACGGTTCCGATGGAAGCACTATCGGCATGAGCAACTCTTGAGCACCTGCAGCGTTCATTTCCTCGCGAACGATCGCCTCAGTCTTTCGCAGCGTTTTGAGGCCGAGCGGCAGGAACGTGTAGATGCCCGAGATCAGCTGGCGAATGTAGGCGGCGCGGACGAGGAGCTGGTGAGAGGGTGCCTCGGCATCGGCCGGGGCATCTCGCAAGGTTCGCGCGAAGAGACGGGAGAAACGCATTGCGGCTCAGGATAAGGGATGGCCCGGCTCAGACGAACGTGATTTCGTCGATGACCTGTAGGAAATCGCTCGTCACACCGCCACCTCTCTCTGGGATCTGATTGAACGCCCACATCTGGGAGGGGTCGGCGGGGTCGCGCGTCATTGCGTTGTAGTCGCCCCACCGCTCGGGACCGGGGCCGTACTCATATCGCGCATCCCCGGCTTCCAGGAGCAGTAATCCGTCGAACGCCGTCACCGCCGGCGGGACGGTTGCTGCGTACGAGGACAGATACTCGGCGAAACCGGGGACTGCGCTCGCCCTGCTGTAGGTCGCGAAAAGGTTCCCGTCTCCGTCGGTTGCGACGGCCGGCCAGCCTGCATCCGTGCGGCCGGTCCCGATGTATCCCTTGCGCGGGGCGGAGGATGAGCCGATCGGCATGCCCGGTGCTACCTCGTACCAACGAACGACGGATTCGACGTAGTTGTCTCCGGCAGCATCCAAGTCCCTGAATACCGCATGAGCCCCGTAAACCCGATCCAAGTCGGCGTCGTAGAACGCGGTGGTGAGCCTGAGATCGCCGGTGTCCCACCAAGTGTTCGAGGCGCCGACGCTGCCCCCCTGCTGGGTTCCGGCCGGGGCGAGAGCGGCTCTGCCGACGGACATCACTTTCCTCGATAGGTTGAGCGACCCTCCCCCCTCCGTGACGGCCCAAACCGTCACCTCCCGGCCGCTGCACGTGACGTTGCCACAGCGCCACTCAAAGCTAAGTAGATACCCGGCATCCGGCGTCGCTCCCACCGTCACGGCGGGCTGAATCGTGAACGTCAGCCGTCCGTCCGGCAGTTGCGTCTTCTTCCCCGTGAACTTCCGGAAGCTGAGTGGTTCAGAGCAGTTGTAAAGGTTCGACTTCTTGAAAGCCAAGATCTGCGCACCTCGATAAGCCTGCTTCGAGCCGAAATCGAACTGGTTGGACGTCAGGTACACGCGTTCCTCGTCGAGACCGAGAGCCGGATAGTCGGCGAACTGCCTCCCGTCCCTGCGCCGCTGGTCACCGTTCAGGCGGCTACCGCACCAAGTGGCGGTGTCGGCTGCCGTGGAATCCGGAATCGCGACGAGGATCAGCGTGGATCTCTCTTTCCTGCCGCTGATCGCAACGAACGACAGAACGAATGTGTCGGTGTAGGAGTCGTACACGACCTTCGGGTCCGTCGCGCCTCCAGGAACGCCGGGAAAGAGGGACTTCAAATGAGAGGGACCCAGTTCCGAGACGCCCGCGAGGTCGAACAGTTCGAAATGCACGTTGACAGCGCTGAGAACGTGAGAGTCGCCGGCGGCTCCGGTCGGGTCGCCTGGCGTAACACCGGCAAGATTCGGGATACCGTCGAATCCCGTGACGGAGGCGGGCATCGACGGTTCGATCGTTCGCCTCCCGGTGATCGTGGAAGGGTTGTCCCGGCGAATGGGACGACGATCGTCGAGTTCCTCAACCGGCAAGAGGCTTCTCGGCGCACGAGCGATGCCGTTTCCTTCGAACCGCTGAGGCTCCGAGAGATCAACGACGAAGTGTCCTTCGCCGACGGCAGGCGCGGTCGAACCGAAGGCCGGCACGGCGAGCGGCGTGACGAAAAGGGCGAGGCCCAGCGAAACCCGCACGGCCCGCCGGGCGAGTGAGGTATTAAGCGTTGCCGACCCCCAAGCCGTCTATGCGGACCGGCTTGCCTGCGGTTATGTTTCGCACTCGGATCTTTCCGATTTGCATGCCGGCGAACTCCCCCAAAGCGACGGTCAGGTTCTTCCTCACGACGGGGCTGTACAAGTTGATCCTCTTGAGGAGCATTCCCCTCCAGAACACCTTGATCTTTCCACAGGACGGGCACCTCGCAACGACAATCGCCAGCTCTTTTGCATGAACATCGGCCAGCGAGAGCACGGACCCCTTCGAGCGAGACCGACTGAAGGTACCCAGGTAGTGACCCGATCCGTTGAACCGCGACCACGATCCGGACGGGACCAGCGCCCGATCGTCCAGTGGGATCGAGGTGCATGTGTCCGTGCTGAATCCCGAGGTGTTCAGCGAGTTGTCCGTTGCGGACACCTCGAAGCAGTAGGTGTTACCTGGCTCCCCGCCGAAGTCCGCGCCCGTGGACGGAGTGTCGTCCAGCCAGAGGGTCCACGGGCCGAAGTCGCCGTCAAACGGAGCCTCCCTGACGCGCACGTCGAACGAAGCTACGCCGCTTCCCGGGTCGATCGCCGTCCAGGAAACCGGGAATGATGACTGCTTCGTGAAAGCCGCGGACGGATTCGTCACTGCAAGACCCGTCGGCGCGGCCGTGTCCGGGCCACCTCCGCCGGAACAGCCGGGGAAGCTGAACGAGCCGATGCGCGTCGACCAGCCGGACTGGCTGGTACCCGAGTAGTGCTCCTGCGTGTACCAGAACGTGCAGTCGTCCCCCGGGTCTACCGACATGGAGCTGTAGTCGCCCCATCGTCCGGAATTGAGGGTTTGATGCCCGCCTCCGGCGATCAGCGTTGCCTCTCCCTGCGCCAGCGTGTTCGGCGGATCGGAAGCCAGCCTTCCCGCGTATCGAACGGCCGGCTCCAGCGACGAGCCGCTCGCGCTGTACCCGACCGCGAGGTTGCCGGCGCCGTCCATCGCCGCGCTTCCCATCCAGCGATGATTGGTGTCCGGCGAGTATGTCCCCTGCTGATCGACCGACCACGAGCCGGCGGTGCTTACGAGCTGATACCAGCGAACACCGGCCCTTCCAGCCCCGTTGGCATCAACCGTTTGGTTTACGACGAGGGTTTCGTGCGTCCCAAAGTTCCTGTACTGGAGCCTGTACATCAGCCGGTCCGACAGTCCATCCAGTTTTTGCGCCGTGTCCGGCTGCGTAATGCAGTTCGCGCTCGTGCATAGGATTGAGTCGAAAGCCGCCGTCGGTGCCGTCGACCCCAGTGTGAAAGTCGTGTTAGAAGTCGTATCCCAGTCGACGTGGAACTCCCAGATCTCGAGCTGGTCCTGCGGGTACCCGAAGATGTCGTCGTCCATCTGTGCGAAGTACGCCGGCGCACCGGCCGGCGGGGCCGGCCCGTCGAAATCGGAGGGCAGCATGCCGGCAAGCGTTCCGTCGGAGACGGTGAAACTCACCATCTCGGCCGATAGTCCGTTCAGCATGCGGTCCCTTTCGAGCGCAGCTACACCCTGTCCGGCGAAGCTGCCGGACGAAGCGTTGAACAGGTTGTAGCTCAAGTAGTAGCCGTCGGGCCAAACACCAAGCTTCGGGTAGTCGTGGTAGTTCGTGCTGTTGGTGATAAGGAACGCGTACCGATTCCAAGCTCCCGTGGGATTCGAGGTTTGCGAGACCGCGACGCATTCGTATCCCGGCGGGCTTATCGAGGGCGAAATACTCTGGAACGCGAAGCGCGAGACAACCCATCTGTCGGCGAGATGATCGTAGACGACGGTCGGGTCACCGTGATTCTGCGATTCGCACAGTCCGCCGAACCCAGACCAGATCGTGTTCCCCGTAACCGGTCCGTAGACGAGAGTCCCGTCCTTCGTCCATACGGCCAGTGCCAGATTGACGAATTGAACGTAGTGATTGGGCCCCACGTCGCCGTTCGTGTCGGGCGGAACGACCGTTATGCCGAGATCGTTGTTGTCGGCCTGGCCGATCCCCGGGAAGGAACCGTCCGGAGCAGGCATTTGCGCCGCGACCGGGGCCGCCGCCTGAACCACGGGGTCCTGGTCGGTCCCGGCGGCCGGAGCCGCTTCGGCCTCGCGAAGCTCCGACTCGGGCATCGAGATACGCACCGGGGGTCCGGGCGGCGGTTCCTCGGGCTCGATGCGCCGCAGCGGCTCGGAGACGTCGTGGCGGACCGCCTTCACCACATCCGGGCCCGAGTTCGCGGTCAGCTGCTCGTTGCCTTCGGCCCCGAATCCGTCCCCCGGGGCACGGGAGGCCACCTCCCGGTCGGTCACCGGCTTCAGGGATGCGGCAAACGCGACGAGCGCGACCGCGGCCACGCCGAGCACGAAGCGTACGCGGCGCCCCCCGATCCCTCGAGCTTCTCTCAACCTAGGGTCCTTCCCGGCACGCGAACGCGAGTCTACCCATCGATGGTCCTTCGACCTCACAATCGGCAGGGTTTGCGCACTGCTGAAACGTTGACGCTGGGGCCGCCCTGCGTGGACAATCATGGCTACATGAGTTCAGGACGAAACGGCTGGCGCTGGGCCTGGGGCTCTTCGAGCCCGGCGCTGCCTCGCGTCTGAGCACATACTCACGACCGACGGCTCCGGGCACATTCCCGGGGCCTTTTTTGTATGCAGGAGTGAACGAATGAAGGATCGTCTCAGAGTTCGGCCGGAAGGCGACGAGTTCGCGGCCCTCGCGAGAGAGTGGCCGCTCGTTCCCGTTTGGGCGGAGTTGCTGGCCGACGTCTCGACACCTGTGGGTGTATTTCCTTCACTCGCGGCCGACGGGCCCGGCGTGCTGCTCGAGAGCGTCGAACGATCGGAGCGATGGGGCCGGTACTCGTTCGTCGCCGGCGACCCCGCAGCGCTGGTGTTGGTGAACGAGAACGGGCTCGGCATTCAGGACGTCGCTCGCCCCCTTCCCTTCGACGCGTCCAACACACCGGGTGACGCAATCGAAGGGCTGAAACGGATTGCGGGATCGCTTAGGGCGCCCCGCATTTCCGAGCTTCCACCGCTTACCGGGGGGTTGGTCGGTTTCCTCGCGTACGAGGCAGCGGAGTTGCTGGATGGCCATCCGCATCCGTCCGGCGATTCGTTCTGTCCCCCGATCGGTTTTCAGGTGATCGATAGGGCGGTGGTGTTCGATCACTGGCTGCAGCGCATGGTGCTGGTCGCCCACGTCCCGGCCTCAACTCCGTACGGGGAGGCTGTCGCGGCCCTCGAGGAGCTGGAGGAACGCGTTCGCTCGGCGGATCCCCCGCCTATCGAACCGCTTGCCGACCAACCGGAGACAGGGCTGACCGTGAACATGTCCGACGAGCGCTACCGCGAGATCGTGGCACGAATGAAGGAGCACATCCTCGCCGGCGACATCTTCCAAGGCGTGCCGTCGCGGCGGGTGTCTTTCCCGGCAGCCGGCGGGGGTATGCCGATCTACCGCCGATTGCGCGTGACGAACCCGGCGCCGTACATGTTCTTCGTGCGGATGCTGGGGATGGAACTCGCGGGGTCGTCGCCGGAGCCGCTCGTTCGTGTCGAGGGCCGCGATGTGATTACGCGCCCAATCGCCGGCACGCGGCCGCGCGGCGCGACGCCGGAGGAAGACGCGCTGCTCGAGAAGGAACTGCTCGCGGATCCGAAGGAGCAAGCCGAACACGCAATGCTCGTGGACCTGGCGCGAAACGATCTCGGGCGCGTGTGCACGCCGGGGACGATTCGCCCAAGCGAACTTATGGTCGTCGAACGCTTCTCGCGGGTGATGCACATCGTCAGCACAGTAGAAGGGGAACTGGCCGACGGCCGTCATCCGCTGGATGCTCTCGCGGTTACATTCCCTGCGGGGACGGTCACGGGCGCGCCTAAGCGCCGGGCAATGGAGATCATCGCCGACGAGGAGCCCACGGCGCGCGGCCCCTATGCAGGCGCGGTCGGCTATCTGAACTTCTCAGGCGACATGGACTTTTGCATCACGATCCGAACCGCCGTGGCCGTTGACGGCGTCGCGCACGTTCAGACGGGAGCGGGAGTGGTTGCCGACTCCGATCCGGAGGCTGAGCTCGCCGAGAGCAAGGCGAAAGCCTCGGCCCTGCTGGCGGCGGCCGAGGGAGGCGCGCGTTGATCCTAGTCGTCGACCACTACGACTCCTTCGTCTACAACCTCGTACAGCTCGTGGAAAGCCTCGGGCGCGAGACCGTCGTCGTGCGTTCGGACGAGAGGCCACCGAACGAGCTCGTGGCGATGAAACCGGAGGCGGTGATCCTCTCGCCCGGACCCGGCAAGCCCGAGGACGCTGGATGCATGGTCGACCTGCTCGGCGAGTTACCCGCGGAAACACCGCTCCTCGGTGTGTGTCTCGGCCACCAAGCGATAGGCGTCGGTTTCGGAGGCCGTGTGGACCGCGGACCGGTGCCGGTACACGGGAAGGCGTCGCAGATCTACCACGAGGGCACGGGGATCCTGGAGGGACTTCCGAGCCCATTCGAAGGAGGGCGATACCACTCGCTTGTCGTGATCAGAGACGAAGTCCCGGATGAGCTGGAAGTAACCGCGACGACCGAGGACGGGTTGGTGATGGCCGTGCAACACAAGCAGTTGCCCCGGTACGGAGTGCAGTTCCACCCGGAATCGATCCTCACGCCGGAAGGCCCCCGCGTCGTCGAGAATTTTCTGCGGCTGACCGCTTCGCGTTAGGCTTCCCGATCCAAGCAGGGGAGGAACTATGACTGACGACCACACCCAAGCGCTCGACGAACTTGCCGGGCATCTCGCGCCGATCTTCGAGAGCAGCCCCGATGGTGTCTACATCTGGATCGACGAGCAGCACAAGACGTGCAACGAGAAGCTGGCTGAGATGTTCGGCACGACCGTAGAGGAATGGCGGGCAGCACCCACGTTCCTCGAATCCTTTGTCACGGAAGAAGATCGAGGAATGTTCTCTTACAACTACTGGAATCGAATCGTGCCTCTGGCGTACCCGGCTACTTTTCGCTTTCGAGGAATTCGAAAGGACGGAACGATCTTTCCCGCCGAGACCGACATGATTCCACTCACCTATCGCGGCCATACGGTCGCCTACCACTTCGTCCGGAGAACCGGCTAGGGGCCAGCGCTCCTTGAGGCCGCTAGCTTCTTCGCCTCGGCGATCAACGCCGGGACGAAATCCTTCTCCTCGATCTTGTCTCGGACTTCCCCCTCGACGATAAGGAATCCCTGTCCCTTGCCGGCGGCGATGCCGAGGTCGGCTTCCCTCGCCTCGCCGGGGCCGTTCACGACACAGCCCATAACGGCCACGCGCATCGGCTCCTTGAACCCCTCCTTCTCCAAAGCCTCGTTCACCGCCTTGGTCAGTCCCAAGACATCTACCTCGGCTCGCCCGCACGACGGACAAGCCACAAGGTCTAGACCGCGTTTGCGCAACCCGAGGGATTGGAGGATCGCGGTCCCGATCTTCACTTCCTCGACCGGGTCGTCCGTCAGCGATACACGGATCGTGTCGCCGATTCCTTCCGCGAGCAGCGCACCGATGCCGACCGCGCTCTTGACTCCTCCCAGCGGCATCGGTCCGGCCTCGGTCACGCCCAGGTGCAGAGGGTATTCGCATTTCTCAGCCAGTTGCCGGTAAGCCTCGATCATCACGCGCGGGTTCGAGTGTTTCACGGAGATCTTGATGTCGAAGAAGTCCTCTTCCTCGAGGATTCGCGCCTCGTTCATGGCACTCTCCACAAGCGCTTCGGGCGTCGGCGAGCCGTACCGTTCCAGGAGATCCTTTTCCAGCGAGCCCGCGTTCACGCCGATACGAATCGGAACGCCCCGGGCCTTGGCCTCGCGAGCTATCAAGCGAACCTTGTCCTGATACTTGATGTTGCCGGGGTTGATTCGAAGCCCATGAATACCCGCTTCCAAGGCAGCCATCGCGTACTTCCATTGGAAGTGGATGTCGGCAATTACGGGAATCGTTGCGTGTTCCGCTATCTCCTTGAGCGCCCGCGCATCCTCCCAATGCGGAACGGCGACGCGCACGATCTCGCATCCCGTGGCCACCAACGCCGCCATCTGCTGAAGCGTGGCATTCACATCCGCCGTCTTGGTCGTCGTCATCGACTGGACGCTGATAGGGGCATCCCCGCCGACTTCGACTGAGCCGATCTTGATCTTTCGCGAAGGTCGTCTGGTTGCGAGCATTCTCGCTTCCAGCCTACCTAGTCGCCGAATACGTGAAAGATGACCTCTCGCGGTTTTGGATCGTCCATCTCGACCAGCATCAAACGCTGCCACTTGCCAAGCAGCGGTTCGCCCGCGGAAACGGGAACCGTGTGGGAGGTGGCGGAGAGAAGCATGACTTTGACGTGAGAGTGGCCGTTCTGGCGCTCGTGCACCTCGTCCAGGTTCTGGGTGCGGCGCTCGAGGTCGTCGTGCGCATAGTAGATCCCCTCCGGAACGAGCTCGCGCAGCCTTCGCCGGAAGTCCTCCATGGCGCCGTCTTCCCACTCGTTGATCAGGAGACCGCAAGTGGTGTGCGGGCAGTACACCACTGCGGCTCCCTCGGTCACGCCGGAATCCTTCACCGCGCGCCGCAGTTCGTCGGTCAGGTCGAGGAAGGAATACCGCTCCCGCGGCGTTTGCTCAATCGTGAGCGTCTTCGACTTCACTCGTCCCTCCCCGGGGCAACAGGCAGATCGAACGTGAACCTAGTTCCCTTTCCTTCCTCGCTCTCCGCTCTTATGCGGCCCCCGTGTGCCTCCACTACCGAGCGCGCGATCGCCAGGCCGATCCCCGTTCCGCCGTCCTCTCGAGATCTGGCCGGGTCCACTCGGTAAAAGCGCTCGAACAAGCGGGGAAGGTGCTCGGGGGGAATGCCGGGGCCCGTGTCGGCGACCGTGACCTCGCATCGGCCGTTCACCCTGGCGGCGGACACCGTCACCTCTCCACCGGGCGGCGTGAACCGTACCGCATTGTCGAGCAGATTGAAGAGCACCTGATGGAGGCGCTCCGGATCGGCCCACACTGCAGGCAGCTCCGACGGCACTTTGTTGTCGACCGCAACCCCGTTGCTTCGCGTGACCTCCACTTCGGAGAGAACGTTCGATACGAGGGGCCCAACCTCAACCTCGGCCGGACAAAGCGGCAAATCGCCGGATTCCAACCGCGAGAGTTCCAGTAGTTGATCCACCAGCCGGCCCAGCCGTTCGGACTGTTGCAGCATCACCTGCAGCGTCTGAGGATCCGGGTCCTCGACTCCGTCGAGAACGTTCTCGAGATGCGCGCGCAGGGCTGATATCGGCGTCTTCAACTCATGCGAAACGTTCGCCACGACATCGCGGCGCAACTGTTCCAGGCTCTCGAGTTCGGCACTCATCCTGTTGAATGCGGCGGCGAGCTGGCCGACCTCGTCGCGAGAGGCCGTCTGAACTCGCTGGCTGTAGTCGCCGGTTTCGAGCTTGCGTGCGGCCTGTGCCATGTCGCGAAGGGGCTTCGTCATGCCGCGCGCGAGAAGACGGGCCAAGCCCAGGGCTATTACCGCTGCAACCAGGCCGGCAACCAGAAGCTTCAACCACTGGCTCCGCAGGAAAGCGAACGTCGCGCCGAGCCGGTCGCCTAACCCCTCGCCGGGAGCCGGACGCATGACGTAGACCGTGCCCGTTGCCTTCCCTCCTGAGAACTTGGGGACCGAGGCGAATACGAGGTCCTCGGTCACACCCCAGTGCGCCGCGTCGTCAGTGAATACGGGAGGCTCTACTCCGAAGTCGCGGCCGATCAGTTCTTGAGTTCCGTCCGACGAAAGGACGACGATCGAAGTGTCCTTTGGAACGCTGAGCTTTCCCTCCGCGGCGCGGCGGGCGAGCGTGAGCATCTCCAGCACTTGTGAATCACGCGGTGAGTTGCGCAGCGCGTAGCCGACCAGGAAATAGACGAGCACGATCGTCGCCGCCACGGCGAAGACGATCGTCGATCCGAGCTTCGCGCGGATGGTAGGGAGCCTGTCGAGCGGCCGCACGCTAACCATCCTCCGAGAACGAATAGCCGACTCCGTGGACCGTCTTGATGTGGCGCGGCTCGCCTCCATCGTCTCCAAGCTTGCGGCGGATCCTTGCTACGTGGGAGTCGACCACGCGCCCCCCGGCGTAGTCCCTGTACCCCCAGACACGATCCATAAGCTGCTCCCTAGTGAACACCACCCCTGGTTCGCGCACGAGCGTGATCAGGATGTCGAATTCCAATGGTGTTAGCGGAATCTCCCGATCCGCCACCGTGACCCGGCGCTTGGCGGGGTCGACCATCATGGATCCCCGCTCCAACTCTCCCCCCGGGGGCGAAGAACGCATGCGGTCGGCGCGACGAAGGATCGCTCTTACGCGAACGGCCAGTTCGCGAAGGGAGAAGGGCTTGGTCAGATAGTCGTCGGCCCCAACCGCGAATCCGGCGATCTTGTCCGTTTCCTCGGTCCTTGCAGTAAGCATCAACACGGGAACCCATTCCCTGCGCTGAATCTCCTTGCAAACCTCCAGGCCGTCCATTCCGGGGAGCATCAGGTCGAGCACGACGAGGTCGGGCTTTTCCTCCCCCGCGATCTCGATGGCCCTCGGCCCGTCTCCGGCCACGAGAACTCGATAGCCCTCGCTCTCCAGACGCGCCCGGACCGCTTCGGCGATGGCCTCCTCATCGTCGACGACGAGGACGGTCTGTTCGCTCATCGCCCTCATCGTAGTTCCCGGATCGAAGAGGCGATCGGCACAGTTGTTGAGAACTTATGACATGGGCTAAGGCAACACGTTCGGAACCGGATTGACGATGTCTAAGTAGACGATCGCCAGCATGTAGGCAAAAAGAAGGCTGGCGACCACGGCCGAGAACGGCATCAACTTGCGCATGTCGACTTTCCTCTTCCGGACCTTCTCGACGGCAAGGACCGCGAGGTGCCCTCCGTCGAAGGGGAGCACCGGCAACAGGTTCAAGAACCCAACGAAGAGGTTGAACCCCGCGAATAGAAACAGAACGTCCCCGAAATTGCCGCCCTCTGCCACTTGGCCGGCGATTCGCGCTCCGCCGATGATGCTCACCGGGTCTTCCACGTTTCTCTCGGTGTCCGACGTCAACAGATGGAAGATCCTCCCGATGCCCTCGGGTCCAAACGCCCGACCGATTCCCTCGACTACTAACCCTGTGTACCTCCCGACCCATCGAGCACCGCCCGCGATCGCCGCCAGGAAGCCCGCTCTCTCTCGCGTAAGAACGGTTCCGGGTGTAAGTACAACGCCTAGCCGGCCGACCCGGTCGCCCTCCGGACCTGCCAGCACCGGTGTCGCGGTCACCTCCAGCTTCCGACCGCCGCGTTCGAGCTGCAGCGTGACCTCCTGGCCCACATGCTGCCGCGTGTACTCCACGAACTCGATCTGATCCATCGCGCGACCGTCGACGGCAACCACCTCGTCGCCCGGCCGCACGCCGGCCACGGCGGCCGGAGAAGGCTCGCCGTCCATTTCTTGCGCCACAGCGCTAACGAACGGAGCGAAGCGGGTGGGCTCCCCTACGAGCCCGAGCCATGCGGCCACCAGCAAGAAGGCGAGCACGAAGTGCGTGGCCGGACCCACGGCAATAACCACGGCGCGCTGCCAGATCGGCTTGGCGCCGAAGGTACGCGGCAGGTCCTCGGCATCCGGCTCAGTGAACGGGTTCATTCCGGCGATTCGCACGTATCCGCCCGCCGGGAGCAGTTTTACCCCGTACTCGGTCTCGCCCTTGCGAAACGACCACAGCCTTGGTCCGAATCCCAGGAAGAATTCCTCGACCTTGATACCGAATGCCTTTGCGGCGGCGAAGTGCGCCGCCTCGTGAATGAGGATCACCAGGATGATCGCGAGGAAGAAAGAGACCTGGCCGAGGGCTCCGGACATCGAGGGCGGCTAGTCGGAGCCGATGATCTCGGTGGCGCGTCCCCGGGCCCACGCGTCGGCCCTTTCGAGATTGACCACCGAGACGACCGAGGGCGCGTCGTGCTCGTCAACCAGAGCCGAGACGACCTCGACGATCTGCGTTAGGGGAATCCTGCCTTCGAGGAAAGCTGCGACGGCGACTTCGTTGGCCGCGTTCACGACCGCCGGGAAGGTGGCACCTAGTTCTCCTACGCGGTATGCGAGATCGACTGCCGGAAAGACCTCCCGATCAAGCGGCTCAAAGGTGAGCTTGCTACCCGGGTCGGCAAAGGGAACGGGACCGACCCCCGACGGGAGCCGGTCGGGCCAACCGAGCGCCAGTTGAATCGGGAGCCTCATGTCCGGCGAGGCCAGTTGAGCGATGATGCTTCCGTCCATGAACTCCACCATTCCGTGAACGATCCCTTCAGGATGAACGACGACGTGGATGTTCGAGAACGGGATGTCGAACATGTAGTGGGCTTCTATCACTTCGAAACCCTTGTTCATCAGAGTCGCAGAGTCGATAGTTATCTTCGGACCCATCTGCCAAACGGGATGCGCCAGCGCTTCCTTCGCCGACGCGCGCGCAAGCTCGCTTCGCGACCATCCGCGGAACGGACCGCCCGAACCCGTCAGGACGATTCGCTTTACATCTTCCCTGCGTTCGCCGCGCAGACATTGCGCGATCGCCGCATGCTCGGAGTCAACGGGAATCAGGCGTTCCGGTTCGCCCTTGACGAGATCCATCACGAGATCGCCGCCGACCACCAGACTTTCTTTGTTCGCAAGCGCAACGCTCTTTCCGGTTTGGAGCGCGGCAAGCGTTGGTGCCAGGCCCGCGTAACCGACCATCGCGTTCAGCACGATGTCGGCGTCGCAATCACGTGCGAGTCCCTCCGCGGCGTCCGGTCCCGAAATGATCTCGACGCCCTTCACCTCTCCCAGGCTTTCCCTGAGATTCTGCGCGGCTTGCTCGTCGGCGATCGCGACCATCGGAGGAACGAACTCCCGGACCTGGCCGATCAGCAGATCGTGGTTGGCGCCGGCCGACAACCCGACTACGCGGAAGCGGTCGGGTTCGTGGCGAACAACGTCCAGGGCCTGTGTCCCCACGGACCCGGTCGAACCGAGGATCACGATCGAGCGCATCATTCCCAGGTTACCCCGCTGTGCTCAAAAACGGCGACAGCCTTGGGGAATCTCGGCGAATTAGCCGAGAAGGATTCGGAACAAGATAAGCGCCCCCGGCGCCACAAACAAGATGGAATCTATTCGGTCCAGCACGCCTCCATGGCCCGGAAGGATGCTCCCCATGTCCTTCACACCCAGATCCCGCTTGAGCAAGGACTCCGCAAGATCCCCCAAAGGGGCCAGGATCGCTACGACCACTGCCAATCCGGCGGCTCCGGCCGGATCGATCCCCTGGATCTGGGAGACGGCGGCCATCGAAAGGATCGCCACCACCAAGGTCGCGCCGACGAGTCCTTCCACGGACTTCTTCGGGCTGATACTCGGAGCGATGGCGTGATCTCCCCAAAGCGAGCCGACGGCGAACGCCACGGTGTCGTAGGCGAAGGTCAAACCGAGAAACGCCAGGACGAGCGCGCGTCCGGTTGGCGCCGCCAAGACCACCAGGGCGAAGGCTGCCAGGAAGGGCACGTAGGCGATTCCGAAGATAGTGAGCGACACATTCACCATCACGTTCTTCCGGCCACGCGAAGGGGTCGCCATCTCCCAAAGGAACGCGAACACGACCGAGAGCGCCATCATCGAGAGCACCGCGGCCTCGCCCTTGAGATACGCCCCCGCCAGGATCAGGGCACCGAAGATGAGTCCGAGCAAGGTCGCGGGATTGCGACGCTGGCGCCGCATGGCTCCGTACAGCTCGCCCTGAGCCAGCAACACGACGGCGCTCGCAAAAACGGCGAACACCGCCTTGTGCCAAAACAGGGTCCCGAGCGCAACCGCACCCAGAACCAGTCCCGTTAGGAACGCGGCCGGAACATCACGGCCGCCCGGCGCGCCGGGTGTCGGGATCCCCGCAACTTCCTCCGACGTAGGCTCCTGCCAGCTGGGCCCGGTCATCGTGTCGCTCGCATCCACGCGGATCGCCTCGGTCGAAGGTTCGTCTTCGTCGAGGTCCGCGAGGATTTCCTCTTCGACCTCCGCCGGGCTTTGACGAACCGACTCCGCGAAGCGCTCGGCTGCCGCCTCGACCTCTTCGGGTGTCGCTTCGACGCTAACCTCGACGACTTGTTCCGGCTCCTCCGACTGGGCGGCCGCGGGGGCGACGTCCTCTTCGATTTCGGCAACGACCTCCACGCCTTCATCCGCGCTCTCCTCGGCCGGGAGCCCCGTGTACTCGGGCGGAGGGGCGCGGAAGTCACGCTCGTCGAACTCCGCGTCCTCGGTCTCGTCGGCCGCCGCGACTTCCTCCGGCAAGTTGGAGTCTGCGCTCGGTTCCTCCGACTCCGGCAAGGACACCTGCTCCGTCACGGGCGTCTCCACGTCGGGCAGCTCCTCGGCGGAAGGACTTGCCGGTTCCGGTTCTGGTTTCGCCTCTGCCTCCGGCTCGGCCGATGGGCTTTCCGGCTGAGCCCCTGCGTCGGCCCCCTCTTCGGAGTCCGACGGCTCGGGCCAGTCGACGTTCTGGATGGGCGCGAAGAACTTGTCGAGATCCTCGAAGAGGTCCTCGCCTTCCTTCTCGCGGCCCTCGCCTTCTTCGCCGGCCACTAGACCTCCATGAGTTCTTTCTCCTTGTGACCGAGAGCTTCGTCGATCTCGGCCACATACTGATCGGTCAGTCTTTGGAGCTCCTTCTCGGCTCGTCGGAGATCATCTTCGGAGATTGTGTGGGCCCGCTCAAGCTTTTCGAGCTCTTCTTTATGGTGCCTGCGCACGTTGCGCACGGCCACGCGCCCATCCTCGCACCGCTGGTGGACCACTTTGATCAGCTCTTTTCGGCGTTCCTCGGTGAGAGGAGGGAAACTCAGTCGGATCAGGTTTCCGTCGTTCGAGGGCGTAATGCCGAGATCAGAGGTCTGGAGGGCCTTCTCCATCGCGGCGATCGCGTTGCGATCGAACGGCGTGATTACGAGCATTCGCGGTTCTGGGACCGCGAAGGAGGCCAATTGGTTCATCGGAACCTGTGTCCCGTAATAGTCGACGGTGATGCGGGACAGCAGGTTGGGGCTCGCGCGTCCCGTACGAATGCCGGCCAGTTCGTCGCCGACCACGGAGACGGCAACCTTCATCTTGTGGTCTGCGTCGGCGAGGGAAGCCTCGACCGTCACGACACAGCCCCGTGAACGAGAGTTCCGATGTGTTCGCCGAGCAGCGCGCGCCTTATGTTCCCCTCGTCACGAAAATCGAAGACGATAATCGGGAGGGCGTTCTCCATGCATAGAGAAATCGCGGTCGCGTCCATCACCTGGTAGCCCTTGCGAAGGACCTCGATGTATTCGATCCGGTCGAAGCGCTTGGCGTTGGGGTCATCGTACGGGTCCGCACTGTAGACCCCGTCGACCTTGGTTCCTTTTAGGATCGCCTCGGCTTTTATTTCCAGTGCACGTTGCGCCGCCGTGGTGTCCGTGGAGAAGAAAGGCGCGCCTATCCCCGCCGCGAAGATCACGACGCGACCCTTGTCCAGGTGACGGATGGCTCTCAGGGGGACGTACGGCTCCGCGACCTGCCCCATGTGGATCGCGGTCTGCACGCGCGTATGGATCCCTATTTGCTCCAGAGCGTCCTGCAGGGCGAGCGCGTTCATCACAGTTGCCAGCATCCCCATGTAGTCGGCGCGTGCCCGGTCGATCCCGGGAGCTTGGCGGCCCCGGAAGATGTTTCCGCCCCCCACGACTACGGCGGTCTGAACCCCTAGTTCGATGACCTCTTTCAACTCGCGTGCCAGCAAGCCGGTTGCTTCCGTAGAAATGCCGAACTCGCGGTCGGAAGGGGAGAACGCGTCGCCCGAAAGCTTTAGAAGAACCCGGCCGTAGATCGGGGCTTGCGGGCCACCGTCCCCTGGACCGGTCTCACCCATCCGCATGCCCCTGCTCGTCGTCCTCACCAAGCTTGTACCGGACGAACCTGCGCACGGCAACCTTCTCCCCGACCTTGGCGGAGACCTCGTCGACGAGCTGGGCGACCGAACGCTTGTCGTCTTTGACGAATGGCTGGTCGAGCAACACGTTCTCCTTGAAGAACCCCTCGAGTTTGCCCTCGACGATCTTGGGGAGCACGTTCTCGGGCTTTCCGGACTCCTTCGCCTGCACCTCATAGATGTGTCTCTCCGAGTCGATCACACCGGACGGAACGTCCTCGCGCGAAACCCATCCCGGATTCAGGCTTGCGATGTGAATTGCGATGTCCCTGGCTAGGTCGCGAAACTCGTCCGTGTTCGCGACGAAGTCGGTCTCGGAGTTCACCTCCACCAGAACCCCGACGGTGTTGTTGAAGTGAACGTAGCTCTCGATCCTCCCCTGGTTCGCCGAACGACCGGCGCGCTTCTTCGCCGACGCCAGGCCCTTCTCACGAAGGATCTCTACCGCTCGCTCCATGTCGCCGCCCGCCTCGGCGAGCGCCTTCTTGCAGTCCATCATTCCGGCCCCGGTCCGTTCGCGCAGGGCCTTGACCTGGTCCGCGGAGATCTCTTCGCTCATCCGACCTGCTCGTCCGCCTTCCCGGGGTCGGTCGACACAGCCGCGGGTTCCTCGAGCTGGGGAGCCACGGTTGCTTCCTCTGCGAGAGGCTGGGCTTGCGCTTCGGGTTCGAATTCCACTCCGGCCTCGTCGGCCTCCTGAAGAGGCATGGAGTCGCTCCCGGCCTCGATCGCGTCTGCAAGCACTCGGGTCACCAGCGAAACAGACCGGATAGCGTCGTCGTTTCCGGGAATCACGTAGTCAACCTCGTCGGGATCGCAATTCGTGTCCACTATCGCGATAACGGGGAGGCCGAGTTTTCTCGCCTCGCCGACTGCGATGTGCTCCTTCTTGGTGTCGATCACGAAGATCGCATCGGGCAGCCGCTCCAGATCCTGGATTCCTCCAAGATTTCGCTCGAGCTTCTCCTTCTCGTGGCGAAGCCGGAGAACTTCTTTCTTGGGCAAATACTCGAGCGCGCCGCCGCGTTCCATCTCACGAAGCTCACGGAGGCGAACCAGCCGGCGGGAGATCGTCTGGAAGTTCGTCAACATCCCGCCCAGCCAGCGAGTGTTCACAAATGGCATACCCACCCGCTTGGCTTGCTCCTCCACCACTTCTTGCGCCTGCTTCTTCGTGCCGACGAACAGGATCACCCCACCGCGGCGGGCGAGATCGGTTGCGAATCTGGCGGCTTCCTGCAGTCCTGAAAGGCTCTGTTCGAGATCGATGATGTAGATGCCGGAGCGTTCTCCGTACAGGTAGGGACCCATCTTCGGGTTCCACCGGCGGGTTTGATGGCCGAAATGAATTCCGGCCTCAAGCAGCTCACGGCGAGTAACGACTGCCAATGCTTCTCCCTCCGGTTTCTCCTCCGCTCGGTTCATCCCTGCCTCGACCCAGTCGGGACCTCGAGGCCGGTCCCCGAACGTGCGAGCTCGGCGCAAAGCGCCGGCGGATGGAGTCTAGCAGCACAGTCTCAAAGGCTCGCCCACCTGCGGTTATGCGCGCCTTGGCCGTCTCCTCGCGGCTTGTTCCGGGACGAGATCCTCGACCTGCCTCCAGCGATACGCGAACCCCCCGAGGAAACCCATGTGGACGTAGGTGGCAACGAGGACGTAGACCCACATCGCAAGACTCGGCGTGGCGATCAGGTCACCGGGGTTGGGGACGATGAGTCCGGCCGCGTACCAAAAGAGGAAGAAATAAAGAACCGCCATGAGCAGGTGGCGCGGCCACCCCGGAAGGCGGGCCGCGCGGACCGACCGGGAAATCGATTCGCGTGCCGATAGACCCAATCGCACAGCCGCGATGGGGGCGAAAGTGAAGAAGAAAAGGCCACCGACGAGCACGGCCTGAACGAACAAGAGCGAGGTCGGCCCTAGGAGACTCGGAAGGATCACGTTTCCGAACAACAGGATGCCGACGCTGACGTAGTCATAGAACAGGACGGCCCAGAAGGCCCGCAGTCCGCGCAGGACCCCCACCATGGACACCGACCGATACTCCAGTGCCTCATCCACCATCCCGACCAACACCGCCCAGACGATCGCCCGAACGAGCGTGAAACCGAGGATCCCGAGGATTCCGATGGTGGAGAGACCGAAGATGTCTCGCGTAGCGCTGAGGTCGAAGGCCGAACCCAACGGAGGGATGCCCAGCGCGTAAGCCATCTGCGGCCTGAACAACTCGACACCGAGCGCGAGCAAGGCGAGCCACACGCCGAGGACAATCAGCAGCGGAAGCGCCAGCAAAACGGGCGGGATAGTTACCGCCGCGAAGCCTCGCGCGAGTGTGGGCCCCAGCGGCGGGAAGACCGAAGGCGCGCCGAATCCTTTGGCGACCGGGATCGTCTGCCTGTCTCCGGATGCCGCGGAATCATCCGTCGCTGCCGGCCGTCTCTTTCGGCGCTTCTTGGTCATTCGGTCACGTCCATTTCTTCGTCCTCGCCGTCGGGCCGCTCGGGAAGAATGCGCGAGCCCGCCACGCGGAACAACAGGAAGAAGACGGCGAACACAAGAGCGAACGCCTCCGCGTAGGCCACGAGCGCCCGTCCGAACTCTAGCTTCGAGGGGGATTCAATCTGGCTCAGAGATCCCGCTGGATCGTGTCGGAGAGCTATCAGCCCCCCGCGCGCGCCTCTTCCGCCTTGCTTCGCGGCTAGAACTGCCTCCGGAGAAAGCGCGAACGGAAAGACTCCGCCAGATCCGGTGCTCGTCTCCCAGACCTGGTGCCCGGTGTCCAAGTCCACGGCGGCAATCCTTCCGTCCTGCAATCCGAGCAGCACGTAGCCGCCGGACACGGCGGGTGCTCCCTGGACGGCGCCCGACCCCGACGGGTTGAACTGAAAATCCCATTCCCGCCGGCCGGACCCCCCATCAAGTTTGTAGAGCCCCCCCGAGATGTCGGCAACCAGGAAATCTCCTTGCGCCGCAGCCGGGGAGGACAGGAACCATACCGGTGCCCGGATTCGAACCTGCCACTGCTCGGCGCCGTTAGAGGCGTCGAGGGAGCGCACGGTTTGGTCGAAGAAGCCGGCGACGACTCGCCCCTCGGCGAGCGTCAAGCCGGAAGGAAGTGCTCCCAAGCCCGGATCGAAGCTCCAGCGCTTCTCGCCGGTAGCCATGTCTACTGCAACGATCGCCGACTCTCCGGCCGTGCCGTTGCCGACCGCCGCGTAGACGACCCCGTTGGCGGCGGCCGGAGGGGTTCGAATTGCGCCATTGCCGGCGTCGAGATCCCAACGCTTGTTTCCGGATTCCAATTCGAACGCGCTAAGCGTCCCGTCCTCCATGCCGACCGCCACCACATCGCCCTCGACGGTTACCCCGTTCGCATGGGCTCCGATCGGCGATTTCCAGAGGCGCTTGCGCTCGTCCAAGTCCATCGCGGCGAGAACCGTTTCCTCGCCCTCCCCCTCGGTGAAGACGATGACCCTGCGCAATCCGAGGACTCCCGTTGCCGGAGGGGTTATCGGGCCTTCCACGCGGGGTTCGCTCCAAAGTTCCTCCCCCGATTCGAGGTCGAGCGCAATCACCGTCTTCGAAGTAATGGCTGCGGCGATGTGCCCGACCACCACGGGCGTGGAGAGTCCCGCGGTCTCATCTCCTCCGGGTTGGTAGGTCCAGGCGGTCTCGTACGGGGGCTCCGGAGAGTCCTGTTCGAAGGCCGCATGAGTCGGCCCGCCCTGGAACTGGCTCCACGACTCTCCGGTATGGGCGGCCACCCGGATCGGTACGGCCACCATTACCGCGATCGCGGCGGAGAAGAGCCAGAGACGGAGACTGTTTCGCAAGGGCGCCCATTCTAGGCGCCGGGAGCGCACCTAAGCGGGCATGGGAGCCAGCCGGATGAATCCCGAGACCCCGATCTCATTCAAGAGCGAGAGCGGATCGATGTATTCGCCTCCATAGCGGGCTCCGAAATGAAGGTGAGGTGTGGACGAGGCCGCGTGCCCCCACCCGGTCAAGGCGAGCACGTCGCCCGTCCCAACCTCCTGCCCGCGGCGCACCGCGACGGAAGACAGCCATGAGTAGGTCGTTCTCACTCCGTCGGGGTGATCGACGGAGACGAAGAGCGACCCGGCCACGGGCCCCGCGAATGCGACCTTGCCGGGTGACGGAGCCAACACTTCGGTTCCGGACGGAACCGCGATGTCTATGCCCCTGTGCCCGGCTGAGAACGGCGAATCCGGCGAGTCGAAGGCACCGATTACCGGGCCTTCCACAGGCCAGTCGTAGCCGCCGAAGGCCGGTGTGCCCGACGCCGGCGCAGCGACGGCGAACGCCAGTAAGCCCGCCAGCAGTGCCGAGAATATTCGTGTCATGTCGGGGCGACGTTAATCCGGTCGCTATGCCCACGCAGTGATTTGAATCACACCGCAGGGTTACTCGACGAGCCCAACAAGGTTTGTGCGAAGTTCGCCGACGGCTTTCGTGTGTATCTGGCAGATTCGCGACTCGGTCACGCCGAGCGTCTCGCCGATCTCCGCCAGCGTCAGGCCTTCGAAGTAGTACAGCGTCAGGACGATTTTCTCTCGCTCGCTCAACGAATTAATCGCTCCGGCGAGCGCAACGCGCGTCTCCTGGTCCTCCACCCCGGTTGCCGGATCGGCAACATGCGCATCGGCAAGCGTGTCGAGAAGCGAAAGGCGCTCGTCTCGGTCACCGCCCCCGGCGAGCGCCTCGTCCAGCGCCAAAACCGAGACGAAGGACACCTGGCTGATCGTGTCGTGAAGCTCGGTGACGCTCACGCCGAGGCGCTGAGCCACTTCACCCTCGGTAGGCTGGCGCTTCTCCCGGGTCTCGATCTCCGCGTAGGCCTTCTCTATCTCCCGGGCTTTGAACCGAACCGACCGTGGGACCCAATCCATCGCGCGCAGTTCGTCGATGATCGCTCCCTTGATCCGCGGGATGGCGTAGGTCTCGAATTTGAATCCCCTTTCGGCATCGAACTTGTCGAGCGCGTCGATCAATCCGAACATCCCATATGAGGCAAGGTCGGCCTGCTCGATGCTCGATGGCAGGCCGGTGGCAACTCGGCTGGCGACGAATTTGACGAGCGGGGCGTAGTGAAGGATCAGCCGCTCTCGCGACGAAGCCTCGCCCCGGTCCTTGAACTCGCGCCAGAGGGCATCCAGCTCGAGGGTGGCCGGGTCGGGAGCTTCCGGCGCCGTCTTACTTTTAGTGGCTGTCTTCTTCGGCTGCTTGCTCTTCTTGTCCCCACGCTTCGCGGTTTTCTTCGCCGTGGAAGCCATCTACGCCCTCGGATGACTGCGACGATAGACGGAGAACAGTCTGTCTCGAGAAACGTGGGTATAGCGCTGCGTCGTCGCAAGGCTCGCATGTCCCAGAAGTTCCTGAACGACGCGTATGTCGGCGCCGCCTTCGAGTAGATGAGTGGCGAACGAATGCCGGAGAGTGTGCGGACTCACCTTGCGGTCGGGCATTTCCCGTTCGCGATAGCGATCGATCATCGCGCGAACGTCGCGTTCGGACATCCTCTTGCGACGCTTGTTGAAGAACAGGTCGTGGGAACCCTCGCGAGCCATCACGGGCCTGCCTCGGTGCATGTAGGCGTCAAGTGCCTGCTGCGCGAAATCGGACAGTGGCAGCTCCCGTTCCTTGTCGCCCTTACCCTTTACGATCACTCTTCCTCGGTCCAAGTCCACGCGCTCCGGGGTGAGGGAACAAACCTCACCGACCCTGAGTCCGCAGCCGTAAAGCAGTTCAAGAATCGCCCGGTCACGCAACGATACCGCGTCCCCCGCGTCGGGGTCCGCTGCCTCTACGAGCGCTGCAGCCTCTTTGGCGCGAAGGACGCCGGGGAGTCGCGAGGCGGTCTTGGGACGGCCGAGCTTGGACGCGGGATCCGCATCCGTGTGTCCCCGGGCCTTGGCCCACTTGAAGAACGCGCGAAGTGAAGCGACGCGCCTGGCGATTGAGGCCCGCGAGTAACCCCTCGTCGACTGTTGCGCGAGAAAACGCCGGAGGAGCTGGTAGTCGACCGAATCGAGTGTCGTCTTCGACCGGGCGAGGAAATCGGAGAGTAGTGTCAAGTCCCTGCGGTAAGCGGCCACGGTGTTTGCCGACAATCGCCTCTCGAGCGCGAGGTGGTCGGCGAACGCATCGATAAGGGCATCGTCGGTGTGGGTGGACTTCCTGCGCGACGGCACGGGGAAATTCCTTTCGCGGCCTTGGTTCCCTTGTACCACAGGGCTGCCGGCGTGCAAGCTTGCAGGCTCGCGAATAGCCCTATTCGCCGAGCGTTCGCCGCTCGTACCTCCCGCCGATGCTTCTGATCAATCCCTTCATTTCGAGCCGAAGCAACAAGGAAACCGCTTCGGGAACCTCGAGTCCCGTCTCGCGTGCCACATCCTCGGGAAGCGTCGCTCCCGCGACCGAGTCGAGTGCCGCTTCTTCCGCGAGCGTCAAGCCGGCCACCGCCCGCGATGCGGCTCTGGCTTCGTACCCGAGATCCTGAAGGAGATCGTTCGAATCCCGTATCAGGACCGCGCCTTCACGAATCAACGCGAGCGGAACCTGCGCAAGCGGACTCGTGACGGGACCCGGAACCGCGAAAACGGTTCGACCGAGCTCGAGCGCATGATCGGCCGTAATGAGCGAGCCGCTCCCCTCGGCCCCCTCCACGACGACCAAGGCCCCGCCCAATGCGGCCACGATCCTATTTCGCGCAGGAAAACGAAAGGGCTCCGCGGGCACTCCCGGCGGATACTCACTGACGACGGAACCGTGCGCCTCGATGTCCGCCAGCAGCTTTCTGTTTCGTTGCGGATAGGCAACGTCGATTCCCGACCCGAGAACCGCCAACGTCGGACCCGCCGCGGCCAGTGCGCCCTCGTGCGACGCCGAGTCGATTCCACGGGCGCCGCCGCTCACGACGCAAACACCCGCCGAGGCTAGTCCGCGCCCGATCTGACGGGCAGCGTCCCGTCCCGCGGGCGAGCAGTTCCTCGCTCCGACCATCGACACCGACTCGGTCAAGTCATCGAGTGGAGCTCCGCGAACGAACAGTGCAGCCGGCGGATCGGACAATTCCTCGAGTCCTCGCAAGTACTCGTTCATCCCGGGGACGACAAACCTCGCGCCGCAGGCGTTGAGCGCGGCCTCGAGTTCGGACGCGTCGATTTTGCGTGCGAACTCACGGTCGGCGTCGCTCCCCGCTCGCCCGGCCCGCACCTCGGCAAGACATGCATCGGCGCTTCCCACTCGGCGCGCGAGGTCCAGCAGCCTTCGCGGCGTCAAGCCAAGGAGGGACGCAAGCACAAGGAGGGCACGCCGATTCCGCTGTCCCTGCACAAATCCGGCGGGCCACTCACCGCGGTTACCCGCCACGGCCGTTTTCCCCGGCTCCGGCTCGGTAAGAGAGAGCCTCCGCCAGGTGCTGCGAAGAGACAGACGACCGACCCTCGAGATCCGCTACGGTCCTGGCGACCTTGAGCGCCCGATCGAATCCGCGCCCGGTCAGCTGCAGGGCTTCGACCGCGTTCGCCAGCAGTTCCTCGGCATCCGTCGACAAGGCTGCTTCACGCCGGGCCCTCGGGCCCGGGACCTGCGCGTTGCACAAGACGCCGGTCGCCCCGTAGCGCCGCCGCTGTCTTTGCCTGGCCGATTCCACCCGCTCACGGATCAGCGAGGAGGCCTCACCGAGGGATTCTCCGAGCAGCTCACCTTTCGACAACCGCGGAACGGTGAGTCGAATGTCTATCCGGTCGAGCAGCGGACCGGAAAGTCTCTGCCGGTATGCGTGCGCTCTCTGGGGTAGACACTGGCAAGCCCTCCGCGGATCACCATCGAATCCGCATGGGCAAGGGTTGGCTGCGGCGACAAGTGTGAAACGCGCGGGGAATTCGATCGAACCGCTGGTCCTTGTTACAACTACCCGCCCATCCTCCAGGGGCTGGCGGAGACCCTCGAGTGCATCCCGGCGGAACTCGTTCAACTCGTCGAGGAAGAGAACTCCGTTGTGAGCGAGTGAGACCTCCCCGGGGCGCAGGTAACCGGCACTGCCACCCCCGAGCAGCCCCGTCATGGAGATCGAGTGATGAGGTGCCCGAAAGGGGCGTCTCGTAACGAGTCCCGAGCCGGGCAACAGGCCCGCAACGGAGTGAAGCTGCGTCACCTCCAACGCTTCGTCCCGCATGGGTTCCGGCAGGATCGTTGCCAGACGCCGCGCCAACATCGTCTTGCCGGCCCCCGGGGATCCGACCATGAGCACGTTGTGACCGCCGGCGGCAGCTACCTCGAGCGCTCGCCGCGCCGGCGCTTGGCCTCGCACCTCGGCGAAGTCGACGCCGGCATCGACGGCTGCCACACGATCACTTTTCGGGACGGCGGGCGGATCCCATTCCCCCTTGAGAAACTCGACCACGCGAGTCAGGGAAGAAGCGCCGATCACCCGAAGGCCTTCTACCAACGCGGCCTCTTCGGCGTTTGCCTCCGGCACCACGATGCCACTGAGCCCTCTGTTCGATGCGGCCAGGGCAACCGTGAGTATCCCCGGAGTCGGCATCAAAGCGCCGCGTAACGACAACTCGCCGGCGAATGCGTAGCTCTCGAGCAGTTCGGGTTTGACTTGCGCCGTTGCTGCGAGAACCCCCATGGCTATCGGCAGGTCCAGGCCAGGGCCTTCCTTCCTGAGGTTTACCGGTGAGAGGTTCACCACGACTCGGCGAAGCGGCCATTCGAGACCGGAGCTTTCGACGGCAGGGCGGACTCGTTCGCGGGCGTCCTGGACCGAGGCACCCGGCAACCCCGTGAGGCTTAGCGAGGGGAGGCCGCGCCCAATATGAGCCTCGACGGTGACCGGGTGTCCGCGAACTCCTACAACCGCGACACCGATCACTCGACCGTACATCTGGTTCGCGACGCTATCGCGAGGCAGTGACACTAGCGTTTCTAGAAAGCGTCTTCGAATAGCTCGACTTGCGGCTCTTCGCTCACCATCAAGACACTCGCGACATCGAACCGCACAGACCTCGAGGGGACCTTGCTTTCCAACAGGAAGAGCTCCGCCAACTGGCGCACCTTTTTTCGTTTCGTCGCGGTCACGGCCTCGTATCCGCCGCCGAAAGACACTCCGCTACGTGTCTTAACCTCGCAGAACACGATCACTCCGGATTTAGCGACGACCAGATCGAGTTCGCCGGCCGGCCGGCGCCAGTTCCGAGCAAGGAGGGCGTAACCCGACCCGCGGTATCTATCGAGCGCGGCATCCTCGCCTGCCCGTCCCACGTCCAAACGCTTGTCCGTGCGCATGTTCGGACCCTAGCCGGGCCCAGTGACACGATCGCCGCGCTAGTTGGGTGAAATCGGGGGTTCGGGGATGTCCTTCTTAGAAAGCTCTTCGATGTTGACGTCGCGCGCCGTAATGACGCGCACGCGGTTCGCGAAGCGCGAGGTTCGATAGACGTCCCATACCCACGCGTCGGTTAGCTCCAGCTCGAGCCGCCCGGCGTCCTCCCGGATGACGTCAACCTTGTTGGCAAGATAGAAACGGCGCTCGGTCTCGACCACGAAGGAGAACATCGGAAGCACGTCCCGGTACTCCCGGTATAGCGCCATCTCCATGTCTGCTTCGTACTGCTCGAGATCCTCTTCGCTCACTCCCGCGCCTCCTCGGTCCCATTATGACCTTCAAGTGGCAACTCCGGCTGCCCCACGCTGCGAAACGACAGCCGGTGAATTGGCGTCGGGCCAAAACGCGCCAGCGCCACTCGGTGCTCCTCGGTCCCATACCCCCGGTTGCGGTCGAATCCGAAATCGGGAAAGCGCCGATGATACCGGTCCATCATGCGATCGCGCTCGACCTTCGCCACGATCGACGCGGCGGCGACCGAAGCCGTTACCGCATCTCCCTTCTTGATCGAAAGCGTCGGAAGGTCGCGCATCCCGAGCGGCCAGCCATCGCACAGCACGTAATCGGGTTTGGTCGCCAGCCTTCGAACGGCCTGCCGGAGAAGCGCCAGATTGCAGCGATGCAGCCCTTGCCTGTCTATCCGTGAGGGCATCGCCCGGCACACGGTTACGGCCAGGGCATCAGCCGCCAGGCGTACATAACACTCCTCGCGTTGCTTCCTGGTCAGGGCCTTCGAGTCGCCAAGCCCCTCGAGATCGAACCCTTCCGAAAGGATGACGGCCGCCGCGAACATCGGCCCGGCCCACGCGCCGCGCCCGGCCTCATCAACTCCCGCGATGAGACGGAACCCCTGGTTGCGTAAGCCGCGCTCGTACCTGTCGAGGTCTAAAGCCACCCTATCCGTGATGGGGGCCATATCTTCACGAACGCCTTCCCAACGACCCTGTCGATGGGAATCGTACCCATGAACCTCGAGTCGTTCGAGTTACTCCTGTTATCACCCATCACGAAGAGCTCCCCCTCCGGGACGGTCACGGCTTCGAAGTCGCTGGTTTTGACACCGTTTAGGTACGGCTCATCGACCCTCTCGCCGTCTACCCAGACCGCTCCGTCTCTTCCCTCGATCGACTCGCCGGGAAGCCCCATGACCCGTTTGATGAAGTCCTCTTCGGGGGAACGCGAGAAACCGAGACCCTGAGACAGCCATTTCAAAAAGGCTTCCAGTGGGTTGCGGTCCGGTTCCGGACCCGGATTTGGATCCTCGAACACGATGATGTCGCCCCTGCTGGGGTCGTGTAACCGGTAGATCACCTTGTTGACCAGCACTCTGTCTCCCGTCATGAGCGTCGGCTCCATCGACGCGGACGGGATGTAGAACGCCTGGACGAGGAAGGTCTTGATGAGAAGGGCGAGGGCAAGAGCCAGGATGATAAGAACCGGGATCTCGCGAAGAAACGCGAACTTCCCCTTGGATTCCTTCTTGCGTCTGTCCTCGCGGCCGATTTCGGGCTTGGAGACGACTACCGGCCCCCCGGGGCCGGAGGACGCGGGCTCGGACACCTAGGAGTCCTCCGCCTCGTCACCGCTTTCCTCTTCGTCGGGCACGGTCTCCTGCATACGGGCTTCATCCTCGCGCCTTTCGCGGATCCGCGCGCTCTTGCCGCGCCTCTCGCGCAGGTAATAGAGCTTCGCGCGCCGAACCTTGCCCTTTTGCACGATCTCGATCTTCGCAATGGTGGGCGAGTGCACTGGAAAGGTGCGCTCGACGCCTACGCCGAACGAGACCTTGCGAACCGTGAACGTCTCGCGGAGTCCGCCCCCTTGCCGGCGGATAACGACACCTTCGAAGACCTGGACGCGCTCGCGCCCGGCCTCAACTACGCGAACGTGAACCTTCACCTGGTCACCGGGTCGAAACTCGGGCAGGTCGTCGCGCAGAAATGCTTTTTCGACGAGATCAGTCTTGTTCATGGCGGGACACCGATCATAGCACCGGGCATTGAGACGTCTTACTGCAGCAGGTCGGGGCGGTTCCTGCGCGTCTTCTCCCGGGCGGCATCCCGACGCCACCGCTCGATCTCGGCGTGGTCGCCCGAGAGGAGCTCGTCCGGAACACGCAATCCCCGGAACTCCCTTGGGCGCGTGTAATGAGGATGATCGAGCGTCCCGTCCTCGAAGGACTCCCTCTCGAGGGATTCCTCGCTGCCGATCACACCCGGAACAAGCCTGGTCACGGCCTCCAGCACCACCAAGGCCGGTATCTCACCGCCCGCTAGGACGTAGTCGCCGATCGAGATCTCCTCCGCCGGCAAGCCCTCCACGACCCGCTCGTCGATTCCCTCGTAGCGCCCGGCGATCAGGATCAGCCATTGCTCCTTCGAAAGTTCGCGGGCCAGATTCTGATCGAAGCGTCGGCCCGCAGGTGAGAGCACGATGGCACGCTTGTCCCCCTCGCCCAGCGATTCGACTGCCTCGAACACCGGCCCGGGTTTCAAGACCATCCCGGGCCCGCCTCCGAACGGTTCGTCGTCGGCCTGGCGATGCTTGTCGGCCGCGTGGTCACGGATGTCGTGAACGCGAACGTCTACGGTTCCAGCTTCTAGGGCTTTGCCGAGCAAGCTTGCCTTCAAAGGCGACTCGAAGATGTCGGGAAAGATGGTCAAGATGTCGACGCGCATGCCGGGAGGCTAGCAGCGGCGGCTATTCGTTCGCGTCAGCGGTGAGACCGGGGATCCTTTCGACCACAATACGCCTCGTGGCGGGATCTACCGATTCGACTACGTCGTCGAGGGCCGGGATCAAGGTTTCCGCGTCGCCGGATTTCGCGACCCAAACGTCGTTGGCCTCCGTTCGAATGATTTCGGTGACGGTCCCCAGCGACCGCCCGTCTTCCCTCAGTACTTCGCACCCGATGATCTGATGCGGCCAGTAGGAACCTTCAGGCAACTCGGCGAGTTCCGACGCCGGCACGACCAGGTATTCGCCGTGGAACCTCTGCGCCTCGCCTCTGTGCGATATCTCCTTGAACTTCACCAGCAATCGCCCACGGTTCTCGCGCGTGCTCTCCACGCTAAGGCTTCTCCCGTCACGGGTGCTAACAACGGAGTCGGGTACGAATCGATCGGGGTTCTCAGAGAGGACCAGAACGGAGACCTCACCTTTGATTCCGTGCGCGCGAGTGATCTTGCCGACCGTGATCGCCGGCTCTTCGCTCACTCCTCGACGATGTCGACCCGGGCGTGAAGGCCCTCCCTGGCCGCGGCCGTCTTCATGAGCGTGCGAATCGCGCGCGCGGTTCGGCCACCCTTGCCGATGACCTTCCCCATGTCGTCGGGCGCGACTTTGAGCCTGAGCATGACGCCGCGGTCTCCCGGGATCTCCTCGACCTCGACCTCATCGGGCTCATCGACCAGTTGCTGGGCGACGAACTCGAGTACTTCCTTCACGGGGCCGCGGGTTCCTTGCTCGCCGACTCGAATTTCTCCCAAATGCCGGTCTTGCGAAGGAGGTTCTGCACGGACTGGCTCGGCTGGGCGCCGACGCGCAACCACTTGAGGGCGCGCTCCTCATCGATCTCGATCAGCGATGGATCCTCGCGGGGGTGGTACTTGCCGATGTTCTCGATGAACCGGCCGTCGCGAGGGCTTCGCTGGTCGGTAACGACCACGCGAAAGTGCGGCTGCTTCTTCTTGCCCATCCTGCGAAGCCTGATCCTTACCATCGGCTCTCCTAAGTGAGCCCGGGGATCTTGGGCAGACCCTTCGGCATGCCCTTCCCGAGCTGCTTCATCATCTTCTTGGCTTGCTCGAACTGCTTGAGCAGGCCGTTCACATCTTGGGTGCTCATGCCGGACCCGCGAGCTATCCGCAGGCGGCGGCTCCCGCTGATGATACTCGGGTCGCGCCGCTCCTCGGCGGTCATGGAAAGGATCATGGCCTCCGTGCGATCCAGCTCGCGCTCGTCCACCTCGAGGTCCTTAAGCTGCCCGCCTCCGGGAATTCCGGGAAGCATCGCCAGAAGGTCCTGGAGCGGGCCCAGCTTCTTCATCTCCCGCATCTGAACGAGAAAATCCTCGAGCGTGAACTGCGCCGAGAGCATTCGTTCGGCCGACTCGCGAGCTTCCTGGGAATCCACCTCTTTTTCGGCCTTCTCGACCAGCGATAGGACGTCGCCCATGCCGAGGATCCGGGAGGCTATTCGGTCGGGATGAAACGGCTCTAGGTCTTCCGGCTTCTCCCCGGTTCCGACGAAGAACACCGGGCGTCCGGTTACCGCCGTGATCGAAAGAGCCGCGCCGCCGCGGGCGTCGCCGTCGAGCTTCGTAAGGATGAACCCCGTCGTGTCGACTTCATCCAGGAACGCGCGCGCCTGAACGATGGCGTCCTGGCCGGTCAGCGAGTCGCAAGCCATGAGGATCATCTGCGCGCCGGACGCTTCCTTCACCATCCGGGCCTCGCGCATCATGCCCTCGTCCACATGGAGCCGCCCCGCCGTGTCCACGATGACGACGTCCAACCCCTGAGAGGACGCGTGCTTCACGGCATTCCCGGCGACGGCGACGGAATCGTCGCCATCAGCCACGACCGGGATCCCGGTCTCCTCACCCAAAGTAAAGAGTTGTTCGACGGCGGCCGGCCTCTGAAGGTCCGCCGCAACCAACAACGGGTGTTTCCCCTTCTCCCTTGCCCACACGGCAAGTTTCGCGGAAGCCGTGGTCTTCCCGGAGCCCTGGACTCCCGCCATCATGACGACCGCCGGGTTCGTTCCGGGGAGCACGAACGGAACGTGTTCTCCGAGCGTCGTCTCGAGTTCATCACGAACGACCTTTACCACCTGCTGCGCGGGGGTGAGGCTCTTCATTACCTCTTCCGAGAGCGCACGATCGCGAACGCGCTGGAGGAAGTCGTCGGCCACCTCCACGGCGACATCGGCTTCGAGGAGCGCCGCGCGTATCTCTGCGACGGCTTTGTCCACCTGCTTCGGGTGAAGCTTCCCCCGCTTCTTGAGTTTCGAGAAAACCGAGTTCAGCCGGTTCGTGAGCGAATCGAACATCGATGAGAGGTTACTTGGCCGACGGCCCGAGCACCTCTTCAACCGTCCGGAGCAAGGCGAGCGGGCTGAACGGCTTCGTGAAGTACGCATCCGCACCCAGCTCGATAACCTGCTCCTTACCTTCATCACCCGTGGCGGTAACGATGATCACGCGGGCTGTCGAGCGACCCGGATCCTGCTTCACCCACTGAAGCAGGTCCTCTCCACTGGTTCCGGGGATGTTGAGGTCGAGGAAGATGAGGTCGGGCGTCCGGTCCTCGATGCGCGATTTCGCGGCGTCGCCGTCGGCCGCCTCGCGTATCTCGAAACCCTCTTGCTCGAGAACGGCACGCATGGCCTCGCGCATACTCGCGTGATCCTCGACGATCAGGACATCGGCCGTCATCAGGGACGGATCGTAGCAGTCGCCCCCGGGTCTTCGGCTAGTGTTGGCGAAGATCAAGCATTATCACAGTGGCACGGCGCCTTGATCCCCAGAAGTGCGCAGCTATCCCAGATCGTACGCTGGCTACCGGCAACAACTTTCGGATCGACAACTGGTTACGGGCAAGCCTCCGGCCTGGAGTCGGAAACCTGGCTACACTGCTCCGCCAAACGGAGGTTCAGAAAATCCAATCTGCTGTTCAGGTAATCCTCCCTCGCTCGAACCTCAAGAATCGGCGGCTCCTTGCTCAGCGCATCAAGGTCAGCCTTGACCTCATCTATCTCGGCGCCGAGCACTGCGATCGCATCCTCGGGAGGCGAATAGACGGTGACAGGGCCACCGTCCCAGCCACCCTGTTCCTCCTCCTGCGCGGTTGCAGCGAGCGCTACCGCCGCGGCCAGGACGACAGCCGTCAACACCGCAATCTTCGTGCGTCTACCCGTGAGAGTCAGGGACGCTGTGCCCATTTGCAACTCCCTTCTGTAAGCAACCTAGTTCTCGCAGTTAAACTCGCTCTCGGCAACGCACGTGTCGGTTCCCGCGCCGCCGCGAGCCGTGTCATTATCGGCCTCACCGAAGATATCGTCGTTGTCGGCCTGTCCAGACAGGTCGTCGTTACCGCCACCCCCGAAGATGTCGTCCGGACCATCATCGCCATTGACGTTCGTATCTGCGTTGGGGCCTCCGTCGATATCGTCCCCGCCCTGGCCCCCGTGGATCTCGTCGATTGCGTCGCCACCCGCTATCGAGAAGTCGCCGTCCAGCCCGCCGTTCAGCTCGTCCTGACCGGTCTCACCGTCGAGATCATCCCGCCCGTCATTGCCGCAAATAGTATCGGCCCCACCGCCCCCTTGAATGAAGTCATCGCCGCCTTGTCCGGCCATCACGTCGGCTCCGCCGGTTCCGAAAAATACATTGGCCCCCGGTCCTCCGAGGAACTGGTGGTCCACCGGTTTCCCCTGGCAGTGCACGTGCGAGGCCAATCCGGTCCCCGGCCCTACCAGGGCAGCCACCAGCAAGCTAACGCACACGATGGTCACGAGATACAAGGTGTTCCGCGACATGGCCACCCCCTTATCGCCACACTCGGCCGACCTTACCCGGGGGGGGGCCCGCGAGGTCAACTTCATTTCGTTACGAAACCTCAACAATTCATCAACGATTTAAAACGCTCCCTCGGGATGGCAACCGTAGGCCTTCAGACCAGCAGTCTGCGCGAGAAGGAGCCGGGATCGAAGACTTCGAGGTCGTCGGGACCTTCGCCGGTGCCGATCAGCTTCACCGGCACGCCGAGTTCCTCGCGGACCGCCAGCACGATCCCGCCCTTCGCCGTGCCGTCGAGTTTCGCGAGCGCCAGGCCGGTGACCCCGACCGACTCGGTGAACGCCCTGGCCTGCGCGATCCCGTTCTGGCCGGTCGTCGCGTCGAGAACCAGCAGCACCTCGTCCGGATCGTGTCCGGCCGCCTTTCCCAGCACGCGCTTTACCTTCTGGAGCTCTCCCATCAGCGGCTTCCGGGTATGCATCCGGCCCGCGGTGTCGACGATTAGCACGTCGGACCCTCGGGCCCTCGCGGCGGCGACCCCATCGAATGCGACGGCTCCCGGGTCCGCCCCCCGCTTCTGGGACACGAGGTGGGCGCCTGCACGATCTGCCCAAACCTCCAGCTGCTCTCCCGCCGCGGCCCGGAAGGTATCGCTCGCCGCGAGGCTTACTTTCTTCCCCTCCGCCGCGAGCATCGTTGCGAGCTTGCCGATCGTGGTGGTCTTGCCCGAGCCGTTCACACCGACGACCATTACCACGGAGAGTTCGCCCGGACGAAGATTCAACGATGTATCTCCGAAGAGATTCGCGACCTCCTCGATCACCAGTTCCGCCGGGTCGTCATCCTTCTTGTAGCGCCCGCGGACCCTTTCGACGATCGCGGCGGCCATCGCGGGGCCGGCATCGGCGAGCACCAGCAGCTCCTCGAGTTCGCGCCAGTCCTCATCCGTCGGAGCGCCGTGGCCGAAGAGCTTCTTTAGTCCGGCTCCCAGTCCCACAGGGAACTAGCCGACGGGTTCGGATTCCGGCGTCTCGGCCGGTGCCGGCGCCGGTGTCGGTGGTGTATCCGACCGTTCGGTGTCTTCCATCTTCTGAGCCAGGACCCGGGAGAATCCGTCCTTGCCCATAGAGACGCCGTACATCACGCTCGCGGCCTCCATGGTCCGTTTCTGGTGCGTGACGATTATGACTTGCGACTCCGAGGCGAAGTTCTTGATCAGCTCGAGAAAACGCAGGAGGTTCACGTCGTCCAAAGCCGGTTCGACCTCGTCGAGCAGATAGAACGGGCTCGGGCGGGCCTTGAAGATCGAGAACAGGAAACAGAGCGCGGTCAGCGCGCGTTCCCCACCCGACAGCAGGGATATTCGCTTGACGCGTTTCCTCCCGGGTCGCGCCTCGATCTCTATGCCGGTCTCGAGCAGATTCGCCGGGTCGGTCAGAACCAAGCGTCCCTCGCCGTCCGGGAACAGCGACTTGAAGAGCCGCTCGAATTCGTTCGATACGTCTTCGTACGCGGAGTCGAAGAGCGCGACGACCTCTTCGTCCACGCGGTGAATGATGTGCATCAAGTCCCGGCGCGCCTTCTTCACGTCGTCGATCTCTCGCTGAAGGAAATCGTGGCGCTCCTGCAGCGCCTCGAACTCGCCCCCGGCTAGGAGGTTGACACGCCCCAGCAACCCCATGCGGCGCGAAACCAACTCCTGCTTTCGTTCCAGGGACTGAACCGAATCCTGGTCGGTCAGCGACGAAAGCACCTCTTCGGGGTCCTTGCCGTGACCCTCGCGAACGAGCCGCTCCGCTTCCGAGATGCGGCGTTCGAGATCTCCCCGTACGCGATCCTCTTCCTCATATTCCTCTCGGAGCCTTTCGAGTTCGGCAGCCGCGTCGCGCCATTCGCGGTTGGCTTCCGCTTCGGACGCCGTCCCTTCCCGCTCCGCGACCGCAGCCGCATCCCGATCCCCGGAGGCCTGCTCGTAGGCCTCGGCCGATTCCTGGAGCTCGGCCTCCGCCGTTCGTCTCTTCGTCTCCGCGTTTTCCAGTGCTGCGCGGAGCAGGTCCGGCGTTTCCGTCAACAGCGCCCGGCGGTCGGAGCGCAACCGATCGAGCCGGGCGTCTATGCCGGCGGCCTCCCTGCGCAGCGCCTCGACCGCAACTCGGGCTCCCATCGGCGCCTCGACTTCGGGCGGCATTGCAGGGAGTTCCTCGCGTGCGGGCCCCGCGGCGGCAAGCGCCTTGCGCCAGGCATCGGCCGCGTCGTCCAGCCCGGTCAGCCGCTGAGTTAGGAACTCTTCCTCCTTGCGGGCAGCCGCGAGATCGGACTCGACATGCGCCATGCGTTCCGCGGCCGAGGTGATGCCCATGTCCGCCCGTTCGAGATCCGTCGAGACCTCCACTGCGTCATCCTCAAGCTTCGCCACCCGGGAACGAACCGAAGCGAGCCGGTCCGTAGCGGATTCCAGGTCGGAGCGAACGCTTCCCAGCTCGCCGGCCAGTGCCTTTCGCCGGGCCACCGGGTCCGACGCCGTATGTATGAACATCGGCCCCACGACTGCTCCGTCTTGGGTGACGAAGGCGGATTCCGGATGTCTCCGGTGCTTGTCCACGGCCTCGTCGAGGTTCGCGACCAGATACACGTCCGCTAGAACCTCCGCCGCCAGACCCCGGGCTCGCGGTTCGGAGTCGATGACCGAGAGGAGGCTTCGCTCCTCGGAAAGGGAAGGTTGCTGTGGCTCGCCACGTGCAATGACGAGCAAGGCGCCCTCACCACCGGGCGCATCCGCGATAGCCGCGTCCTCGTCTCGATAGACGACGGCGTCGGCGAGCGGGCCGAGCGCCGCGCGAAGTGCCGGTTCGAGCTTCGTTTCTACGCTGATCAGGTCCCCCAGCAGACCGATCGCGCGACCCTTGTGGCGCTCCGCGAACCTCCGGCCCGGGGTCTCTTGCAAGTCGCCCAGCCGGGCTTCGAGAAGATCGCGCCCGGACTCCAGGCGCCGGGCTTCATCCGCGAGGCGCGCTTCTTCCGAACGGAGGGAATCGCGCTCTTTCTCGAGTGACGACCGCCGCTCGGTAAGCGGAGTCGCGTCCGAGTCGAGCCTCTCGATCGTGCCCTCCAGTTCGCCGCGCTCGGCCTCCGATGCATCGATCCGCTCGCGGACGCCCGCCAGGGTTTCCTCCAGGCGCTCACGTTCGTGCTCGTAGGCCGCAAGGGACCGCCGAAGCGTTTCCATCTCCGCACGGTGGGCAGCGGCTTCCTCGGCAAGGCGACGGCGCTCCTCCTCTGCCTCCCGCCTTCTCGCCTCGGCCTCCCGGAAGCGCTGCTCGCTTTCAAGCAACTCGGTCTCGCGAAGTTGGATCTCCGAACGCGTATCGCGCTGGCCCTCCTCCGCCGCTGCAATCTCCTCGTCCAGGGCCGAAAGCCGGACGGATCTCACGGCCTCGGTCGCGAGTTTGGACCTTGCCGCCGACTCCTCCTTGTCGGCTTCGCGCACCGCAATCTCGGCGGACGCGCGTGCAACCTGCGCGCCCTGCAACCTAGCTTCCGCATCGGCGAGGTCGTGCGTGGCCTTCTCCCTCCGGCCGGCCATCTCGGAGATGCTCGCGTCCAGCTCCCCGATCCGCTCCTTCGCCTGCCTTCGTCGTTCGAGGCCCTCATCCCATGCGGGACGCCTGTCGTCTCGCGTTGCGCGGAGATCCCGAAGGCGCGCTGCGGCCAGACGCACGGACAGATCGTCCGCATCCCTCTGAAGCTGGTCGTGACGCTGGGCGACCTCGGCCTGCTGTTTCAGGGGCTTTAGCTGCCGGCGCAACTCCCCAAGAACGTCTTTCAGACGAAGCAGATCCTGCTCCAACGAACCGAGCTTTCGCTGGGCCCGCTCCTTCCGACGGCGATGCTTCGCTATGCCCGCCGCCTCCTCGACGTACTGACGCCGGTCCTCGGGGCGAGAGGTCAGGACGTCCTCGAGCTGCCCCTGCCCGACGACCGTGTGGAGCGCACGGCCGATGCCGCTATCCGACAGCAGCTCCTGGATGTCCATCAGGCGAGCGATCTCTCCGCCGATCCGATACTCGGAGTCGCCCGACCGGAAGATCGTCCTGGAAATCTCGAGCTCGCTCATAGGGACCGGGATCTTCCCCGCCTCGTTGTCGATCACGAGGTTGACCTCGGCCATGCCGAGGGGCGGCCGTTTCGGGCTCCCGGCGAAGATCACATCGGCCATCTGTCCGCCGCGCAGGGACCTCGGCCCCTGCTCGCCGAGCACCCAGGCGATGGCATCGACCAGGTTGGACTTCCCCGACCCGTTCGGGCCGACGATCACGCTTACGCCGGGAGCGAACTCCAGGGACGTCTTCTCCGCGAAGGACTTGAAGCCTTTGAGGGTGAGAGAGCGAAGAAACATTCCGGAAAACGATGCTAACAGCAGGCCTTCCTAGGGCATGGATTTCGTGTGATTCCGGCCGGGCCGCCGATTTTCGAAATGGCCCACGAACCACTCCGTTGCGAGCCGCCCGACCTCTTCGAGCGCGCCCGGCTCCTCGAACAGGTGGGTGGCCCCCGCAACGATGCGCAATTCGGCCTCGCAGCGCAGGTGACGCAGCGCATCCCTGTTCAATGCCAAAACCTCCGGGTCCTCGCTTCCGACGACCAGGAGGGTCGGTGCATCGACCGCCGGGAGCCTCTCGACGGCCAGATCCGGGCGGCCCCCCCTCGAAACGATCGCTGCGATCTCATCGCCGAGTTCCGCAGCCGCCCACAGCGCCGCTGCAGCGCCGGTGCTGGCCCCGAAGTAGCCTAGGGGGAGCCCTCCGAGGTCGGCACGGCCGGTCGCCGATCCCGTTGCCTCCGTCAATCGCCGCGCCAAAAGCGCGATGTCGAATACCTTCGAGCGATCCGCCGCTTCCTCCGGCGTAAGCAGGTCGATCAAAAGAGTTGCGAGCCGCGCGCGATTCAACCGCTCGGCGACGGCTACATTGCGCGGGCTGTGGCGGCTGCTCCCACTGCCGTGCGCGAATACGATCGTTCCTATGGCACCGGCCGGGACAACCAGTTCCCGGTCAGACGGGCTATCGGACACTGAACCTCGTCTCACCCTCCGGCGACTCGTCGGCGACGTCGACTCGTTCGACCCTCGACCATCTGGTTCCCTTTCGGCACCATTCGAGAGCCTCGGCGACCGCCTCTTCGCGGCCCTCGAACACCATCTCGACCCGGCCGTCGGAAAGATTCCTCACCCAGCCGCCGAGCCCCAGGGCGAGCGCAGTTCGTTCGCATTCCGCGCGGTAGAAAACGCCTTGCACGAGTCCGGAAGCATGAACGTGGACGCGTCTCACGCGGTGCGAAGTTCGAGGGAGACATCTAGAGCAGGAGCCGAGTGTGTAATGCGCCCTACGGATATTCGCAACCGGCCGGCTGCCGCGATCTCTCTGATGCGATCTAACGTGATCCCGCCGGAGACCTCCAGCGGTACCCGGCCGGCAACGACGTCCACAGCGCGCTTGACGGTCTCAAGATCAGGATTGTCTAACAACACGGCCCCGGCGCCGGCCTTGATGGCTTCCTCCAGCTCTTCGATCGACTCGACCTCGACTTCCACATCCATCGAGGGAGGCGCACCCGCCTTGGCCCGCTTCACCGCGGCGGTCACTCCGCCGGCAAGGCGTACGTGGTTGTCCTTGATCAGGACGCCGTCATCGAGGCCGGCGCGATGCAGCATCCCTCCGCCCGACTCAACGGCTTGACGCTCGAGCGAACGAAGACCGGGGAGAGTCTTTCTCGTGCACAGAACCACCGATCCGGTTCCCTCGCAGGCGTCTACATACCTGCGCGTGAGCGTCGCGACACCAGAGAGGTGTTGCAGGAAGTTCAATGCGACCCGCTCGCCGGCCAGCACCGGCCTGGCCGGACCTATCACCGTGCCGATCTCCGCACCTGCGCCTACCGCGTCCCCGTCGGCTACCGACCATTCGACCGAGATGGCCCGGTCGAGCTCGGCAAACACACCCGAAAATATGGCCGTACCGGCGATCACTCCGTCGGCCTTGACCAGGACGGCCCCCCGGCAAGCGGCGTCCGGAACCACGATTGCCCGGGAAGTTACGTCGCCGCCCCCGCCGAGATCCTCGGTCACCGCGCGGCGGATGAGTTCCCTGGCGTCCCCCGGAATATCCATCGACCCCGAATTGTAGGCTGGCCCGCGCGTGCGGACGCCGCAGGGCTATCCTTGGGGTATGGCCAAGCGGGTGGGTTCCGGCACGCTCGAGGAGGAGCAGGCACTCCTTGAATACGCGCCGTGGGCCGAGGAAGTGCGAACCCTTGCCGAAGAGCGAAACGCCCTCATAGTCGCCCACAACTATCAGGTGCCCTGGATCCAGGATGCGGCGCACTTCGTGGGCGATTCGCTGGAGCTGTCCAGGAAGGCCGCGGAAACCGACGCGCGCGAGATCTTCTTCTGCGGGGTGCACTTCATGGCCGAGACCGCGTCGATCCTATGCCCGGACAAGACCGTCTTCATTCCCGACCTTGCCGCCGGGTGCTCGCTTGCAGCGACGATCGACGCGGAACAGCTGCGAGCCTGGAAGGCCGAACATCCGGGGGCCGTCGTCGTCGCCTACATCAATACGACGGCCGAGGTGAAGGCCGAATGCGACCTGGTCTGCACGTCGTCGAACGCGGCAGCGGTTGTCGAGACGATCCCCGACGACAAGGAGATCCTCTTCTTGCCGGACATGTTCTTAGGCGAGCACGTCCAGCGCGTAACCGGGCGAAAGATGGAGATCTGGATGGGCGAGTGCCACGTCCACGCCGGCATCGGCCCGCAGGAGATCAAACGGCTGGCAAACGAAAACCCGGACGCCGAACTACTCATACACCCCGAATGTGGCTGCGCGAGCGCGATGCTCTACCTCGCGTCCCAGGGCGAACTGCCCGAGGAACGAACGAGGATCATGTCGACCGGCCAGATGATTCGCCACAGCCGTGAGGAGCCGGGCGGCAAGTTCATCGTCGCGACCGAGACAGGGATCCTTCACCGACTCCGAAAAGAGAACCCCGAAGGCGACTGGCTCGAGGCCAACAGGGGCGCAGTTTGTCAGTACATGAAGCAGATAACGCCCGAGAAACTGCTTCGCTCGTTGCGCGAAGGCGTCTACGAGGTCAAAGTTCCCGTGGAGATCGCCGATCGTGCGCGCGAACCGATCGAGCGAATGATCGCTATCGGATAGACGCCGCCGAACCTAGGCCCAGGAGCCTGACAGGCCCAATCAGCTCTGGCACTGCGGGCAGAAGTACGAGCTCCGGCCCGACAGTTTCACGACCTGGATAGGAGTCCGGCACCTGCGGCACGGCAACCCCGCCCTGCCGTAGACCTTGAGTTCGTCTTGGAACTCACCGGGCTTGCCGAACAGATCCACATACGCTTCGTCGGCCAGGGATGTTCCCCTGTATCGGATCGCATCCTGAACGATCTCCTGAATGGCGCGGTAGAGGCGCCTTACCTCCTGGGACGAAAGGGTGTCCGACTTGCGGTCGTAGCGCAGTCCGGCGGCAAAAAGGATCTCGTCCGAATAGATATTTCCGAGCCCGGACAGAAACTTCTGATCCATGAGCATGGTCTTCAGTTTCTGGGCTTTGTTGGCCATCAACTCGCCGAACGCCGGCCAGGTGAACGAATTCTCCAGAGGATCGATTGCCAGATGAGCAAGCTCCTTGACCTTCCCGAGTTCGTCGGCCTCCGAAACGAACATCTCGCCGAAGGTTCGCGGGTCGATGAACCGCATATCGCCTCCCTGCTGGAAGGTGATAACGACGTGCGTGTGCGTTTGCGCCGGCATGCGCTTGGTGCCTCGCAAAAGCTGTCCGCTCATCCCGAAGTGCACGACCAGAACGTCATCGGAGTCGAGATAGAACAAGACGTACTTCCCGCGCCGGCCGACCCTCGTGATCTTGTGACCCTCCAGGCGCGAGGCGAACTCCTTGCGGAGCTTGTGCCTCCGAATGGCGCGTTTCGCGTTCCTCGAAGGCCGTACTTCCACGTCCTTGATGCGCCGGCCCACGACGTCACGCTCGAGGTCGCGCTTTACGACTTCGACCTCAGGCAGTTCCACGGCTAGCCGCTCCTCTCGGCGCGGGAGGTCAGTTTCCGGAAAGCCTCTTGAGCTGCCTGCTGCTCGGCCTCCTTCTTCGACCGCCCGACGCCGCGGCCGAACTCCTCACCGTCGACAAACACCGTCGCGGTGAATTCCTTCTGGTGGTCGGGCCCCCGTTCGGCGATCCGGTATTCGGGCAGGGAGCCCGTATATTGCGAAGCGCGCTCCTGCAGGCTGGTCTTGTAATCCCGGTCCCCTTCGCCGCGCGCATACGCCACTATCCGAGGTTCGAACAGACGGCGGATAAGCGGTTCGGCCGCATCTAAGCCCCCGTCCACGTAAACGGCTCCCAGGACGGCCTCGAGCGAATCGGCGAGAATGCTCGGCTTGTCACGGCCCCCACTCATCTCCTCCCCTTTGCCGAGAAGAACTAGTTCGCCCAACCTCAACTCGCGCGCCACGTCCGCAAGCGTGGACATGTTCACGGTCGCGGCGCGGAGCTTCGCGAGCTCGCCTTCGTTGAGCTCGGGGAACCTGACGAACGCCATGTCGGTCACCACGACCCCGAGAACGGCATCTCCGAGGAACTCGAGACGCTCGTTCGTCTCCGGCAGGTCATTCTCGAACGCGAACGACCTGTGGGTGAGAGCGATGCGGGCCAGCGCCGGGTCCTTGAATCGGACGCCGAGCGCCTCGCCGAGATCCACGTCCCTATTCGACCTCGACCGCCTGCCTGCCCGCGTAATATCCGCAGTTCTCGCAGACCCTGTGCGGAAGCTTCGGCTGGTGGCACTGCGGGCATTCGGCGAAGGCCGCGGGCTCGGCCTTCCAGTTCGCCGCCCGTTGCCTGCTTCTTGCTCTGCTCTTCTTTCTTTTCGGTGTCGCCACGGTTCCCTCCCCGTCAGTCGATCAATTGGTCCAGGGCCGCCCATCGCGAGTCGCGCTCTTCAGGCGGGCAAGTGCACTCACCGAGGTTGCGATCTCCTCCGCACCGCGCGCAAAGGCCCAAGCAATCGGGGCGGCACAGCGGCGAGAAGGGCATCGCCAGGATCACCGCGTCGCGCACCATTGGCTCGAGATCTATTTCACCGTCGCCGGACACCGGATATTCGTCGTCCCCGGCACGAAGGGCGAAGGTTTCGCGCACCTCCGAAACGAAGCTTTGCTCGAAGGTCTTCAGGCATCGGGCACATGTCAGGGTCATCGCGCCCTCGAGCATGCCCTGGGCGACGACTCCATCCTCGACGCCCTCCATGTCGAGGCGCGCGCGGACATCACCGGGCATGGAAGCAAGGCCGGTCTCCAAACCGTCGACGGGTTCGGCGACGGTCACGGAACGCACGGACCCAGGGCGTCCCACCAGCTCGCGGGCATCCACGGGGCGCATCACTCCTCCTCCTCTTCCACGGCGAAAGGCGACGCAGTCTCGTCTTCCTCAACTTCGTCGGGAGCCAAGATCCCCGCCGGGTGACCGGCAGGTCCGCGCAACTTCTCACGCCCTTGCTCTACCTGGGACACGGTTCGCCCCATGGCCTTTTGGATCTTCTCCAGGTTCTGCATTATTCGGACCATCACGATTTCGAACTGGGCAAGCTTTCCGTCCACGTAGTCCTCGGCCTCCAGGCGCACTTTTCGGGCGCCTTCCTGCGCCTCCTCGACGAGACGCTCGGCCTCTTCCTTCGCCCGCTGAACGATCGACTCACGCGACGCCATACGCAGCTGCTCCTGGGCCGCGTCCTCGACCATCGCCTCTGATTCCTCCCGGGCCTTCGAAAGGAGTTCCTCTCTGTCGCGGACTACCCAACGCGCCTGTTTGATCTCTTCCGGAAGCGCTTCCCGCATTTCCTTGACCAGTTCGAGCAACTCGTCCTGGTTCATCAGCACCGAGGACGACAACGGCATCGACTTGGCCTCCTGCACCAGCGCCTCCAGCTGCTCGATCCGCGCCGCGAGATCCAAAGTCAGGACCCTCCCTTTCCGAGCTTCTCGGCCAGCCGGTCCTTCACGAATGGCGGAACGAGTCCCGTAACGTCGCCGCCGTAAGTTGCGACCTCCCGCACGAGAGAAGAGGAAAGGTACGACCACTTAGGGCTGGTGGAGATGAAGAAGGTCTCTACCTCGCCGAGGCGATGGTTCATCTGCGCCATCTGCAGCTCGTAGTCGAAGTCCGATACGGCTCGCAGACCCTTCACGATCACCTGGTTGTCGCGCTTCTTCGCGAAATCGACCAACAACCCTGAAAAGGTGTCGATCTCCACGTTCTCCAGGTCGGCCACAGCCGACTTGAGCATCGCAATCCGCTCCTCAACACCGAACAACGGTTCCTTGGCCGGGTTCTCGAGCAACGCGACCACTACCGATTCGAAGTGCCGGCTTGCACGAACGATGATGTCCAAGTGGCCGTTCGTAACGGGGTCGAAGGTCCCCGGACACAGGGCGGTCAGGCCCATCAGACCTCCCGATAGAGAACGATGAGGGTGTCGCCGTAAACGAGGCGCCTGGCGACACGCCAGTCTACAGGAACTACAGGCATGTAACCCCCCGTTGGCCTGGTTAGCACCACGGTCCAGCCGGGCCCGAGCCACCCCGACGCCAGCATCGAAAGCGCCTCGTCGAGTTCGAAAGGGCCGGCGTCGTAGGGCGGATCCAGGAACGCGATGCCGGCCTTCGAGGGCTTCTCACCCAGGTACTCGAGGACCGGCTTTCTCACGACCGAGGACACGTCTTGAAGCCCGGTCAGGTCCAGGTTGGATTCGATGGTCCGAACGGCGCGGCTTTCACGCTCGACGAAAGTTGCGGCCACCGCGCCCCGCGACAGGGCCTCGACGCCCATTGCGCCCGTGCCGGCGTAGAGGTCGAGCACACTCTTTTCCTCAACCCCGGCTCCGAGGCTGGAGAAGACGCCCTCGCGTGCACGATCCGAAACGGGGCGGGTCCCACGGGGTACCGGGGATAGTCTCGTGCCCTTTGCCGAGCCGGCAATCACTCTCACGGCGGCGAACTGCGGTTCCCACGGGGCTCAGCGACCTTTGGGATCCTCCAGCGCTTGAAGCGGATCAGCGTGCGACTTCTCGCTTCGCCGTTCCCCATCCTTCACGCGCTGCTTCTCTCCGTCTTCCGTATACCTGTAGCGGTACCGGTAGTGCCCGTAGTAGGAACCGTCGTACCTCGTCCTCGAGGGGTCGAAGTTGTTGAAGACGGCTCCGACTACCGTCGCCTGTACCTGGTCCAGCTGTTGTTTAACTCGAGCCAGAGCATCGCGGGACGTGCTCGTTGCCTCGGCAACGATCAGGACTCCGTCGGACTGGGACGCCAAAGGCAGGGCGTCCGCCACAGCGAGCAGCGGAGGTGTGTCAACGATCACGAAGTCCGCGACCGTTCGCAGGTCGCGGAGCAGGTCGTGCATCTCTTCCGACTCGACGAGTTCCGCGGGGTTTCCGAGAACGGGTCCCGTGGCAAGCAGCCGTAGGTTGCTCATCGGCGTTTGCTGAATCGCGTCGACCAGCCGCGCTTTGCCCGTCAACAGAGTCGTCACGCCTATCTCGTTCCCGGCCCCGAAGAACCGATGGAGCGCCGGGCGGCGGAGGTCGCACGACACGGCGATGACACGATTACCGGTTTGGGCCATCGCGACCGCGAAGTTGGCGACGGTCGTCGTCTTGCCTTCGCCGGGCAGAGGGCTCGTCACCGAGAGCAGCCCGACATCCCAACCGCGTCCCACGTACTTCAAGTTCGTACGCAAAGTGCGGTATGCCTCGGCCGCCCCGGACTGCGGCTCCTCCAACGCGACCAGTTGAGGCCGCTGCTTCCGCTTTAGCCCCCCGAAATGCGGGACGACGGCAAGGAGGGGCGCCCCGAGTTGCTCCTCGAGCTCCTGTCCCCCGCGAAGGCGTTTGTCCATTCTCTCCCGCAGGAACACGACTCCCACACCAAGGGCGAGTCCCACCACGAGCGATAAGACGACCGCCTGCGCGTGGTTCGGTCCCGACGGTGCCGTCGGCACCACCGCGGGCTGCACGATCTCACCGCCGCGCGTTTCCTCGGGGCTCGGCTGAAGGTCAAGCAATTGCTGTTGGAGGGCCGTCAACTTCGCCTGGTACACGTTCACCTGCGCCGAAAGCTGCGCTTGCTTGGCGGGCGACGCCTTCACCGCCCTCTTGCCTAGCCCGGCGATCTGCTTCCTCGTATTCGAGATCGCCGCAATCAACTGGGTCTTCTCTCCCGTTATGACGTCGAGGGCTCTGTTCCGGCGATACTCGACGTAGGACTCGGCGAATCCCTGCGCCAGTCTTTGCGCCTGCTTCGGATCGTCGCCCGTGTACTGAATTCCGAGAATCTCGGTGTTCGCCTCCACCTGGACGGCGAGCCCCTTCAACAACGATTCAGGCGATGAATTGAGCTTCAGCTTGTCGTTCACCAGCTTGGCAACGGTCACCGACTTCAGGATTCCGCTCTCCGTGTCCAGGTTGACGAAACCGGGCCCGAAGTAGGCGAGCTCGGCGGACCCCGACCCGACGGGGAGCACCAGAACTCGCGCGGTAGCCGTGTAAACGGGAGTCTGCCTGTACGAGAGGAACACCGCGGTCGCCACGACAAGCGCCGTGATCGCGATCGCCGTCCACTTTCGACGCGCAAGGATCGCGATGTACTCGTGAAGGTCGGGACCGGCGGACGAAGTCGGTTCTTGGGACAAGCTGGCCTCTCAAGTTTGTCGAGTGGGACCGATTGTACGACCGTAGCCGGGCCCCTGAGCACAGCGGGGCGAAGGCGAGCCCTAGAATGCACCGCATGCCTCTCGGGCCCCGCTTCCCCGCCGGTGTCACCGTCGACAACGTGTCGAGGACATTCAAGCGAACTCGTGCCCTCGACCGCGTGAGCCTGACGGCGGGCCCCGGCGTTGTTGCGGCCGTCATCGGTCCCAACGGTTGCGGAAAGACGACCCTCTTGAGGATCCTCGCCGGAGTGCTCGACCCCGACTCCGGCCAAGCCCAACTCGCGGGCGTGCCGCCGGGACGCGGCGTCGCCGCTTACGTTCCGGCAGGTGATCGGGCGCTCTACTGGCGAATCACCGCCCGGGAGAACCTGGAGTTCTTCGCTCGGATCGGCGGGGCCGTCAAGAACAGGAAGGAGTTCTCGCAGGAGGCAGCAAGCAGGCTGGGAGCGTCCGACCTCTTGTCGCGTCGCGTCGGAACTCTATCCACGGGGCAGAGACGCCGGATCATGCTCGCCCGCGGTCTGGTCGCCGGGCCTCCGATCCTTCTCTTGGACGAGCCCTACGCCGACCTGGACGACGCGGGGTGTGGCGCAGTCGCGACGGCAACGCACCGATGGGCCGAGGAGGGCGGCACGGTTATCTATGCGGCGCCCGGAGCCGACGGCGGACCGCAACCGGACCTCACCTTCCGCTTGAACGCGGCGCACCGGCGGACGGAATCGTGACGACAGGACGGGGACGGGCGAGTGCCGCATCGGTGATTGTTGCCTTCCTAAGGAAGGATGCTTTGCTCGCGGTTTCCTGCAAAGTTCCCTTCGTCTTCGAGGCAGTCTCGATCCTCTTCGTACTTTTCGAGTTCCTGCTTCTCTCGAAGATCGTCCCGGCGAATGAAGTGGAAGGTGGATACTTCTCCTTCGCCGTCACCGGACTCGTCGTTACGGTGTTCGTCGTTGCGGGGGTCAGCGTGATCGCGGGATCCGTCCGCCAGGAACAGGTGCAGGGGACTCTCGAGGTGACACTTTCGGCGGGCCTCACGCAACCAAAACTGGCCGCCGGACTGGCTGCGTATCCGATCATGTCCGGGGTCGTCCGGGCCGCGGCCCTGATCGGGATCGCCGCCGCAGTCGGAGCCCGGGCACCGGCCGGAGTCACCAGCAACTGGGGACTCGCAACGGCAGCCGTCGTGATCGGATCGATCTCATTCGTCGCAATCGGCCTGATGGCTGCTTCATTGGTTCTGGTCTTCCGCCAAGCGGCTGCGGTGAGCACCTGGTTACTGACGCTGCTCACACTCGCCGCCGGGGCGACGTTCCCGCTGCGGCTGCTGCCGGACTGGGCGCAGACCCTTTCAGAGGTCTCCCCCGTCACTCAGGCGCTACGGCTCGTCCGGAAGGCAACTCTCGAAGGGGCGCCCCTCGCGCGCGGGCTGACCGGGCTCGGCGTCCTCCTGCTGATGGCGGCGGCCTACGGTGTCCTCGCGCTGGGTGCACTAACCTTCGCCCTTCGGTGGGGCCGGAGGGCAGGCGACCTCGCGCAGTACTAGTGCGCCGCCATTGCCCGGGGAGATACGCAGATGGATGATCGCTTCATGACGGGGTCGACCATCGTCGTCGCCGGGCGGGATCAAGTCTCTGCCGACCTGAGCGGCGAAGCGGTGATCCTGGGGTTCACCAAGGGTCTCTACTACGGTCTCGACGAGGTTGGTGCTCGCGTGTGGGCCCTCATCCAGGAGCCGAGGACGATCGATCAAGTCTGTGGCGCCCTCATAGAGGAGTACGAAGTCGAGCCAGAGGCTTGCCGGCGCGACATTCTCGCCTTGTTTGAGAAACTGGCCGACGAAGGACTCATCGAGGTCGACGATGCAGCGTCTGAATAGATTCCTTTCGCTACCACCCAGCGAGCGCCGCCTGGCTGTGAAATCCGCTTCGCTGCTCGCCTTCTTTCGAGTCGCGTTGTGGCTGACGCCTCCGCGCTCCCTCATCGACAGAGTCGGCGCCCGGCGTCCCGGCAAGGACGAAGGTCCGAGTCCCGACCAGATCGGGGTGGCCGTGCGCCGCGCCGCGCGCCACATCCCCGGCTCTACCTGTCTGGTTCAGGCGCTGGCGGCCTCGCTCCTTTTATCCCGTGCGGGTCGCGAGTCGCATCTTCGTATCGGCGTGATGAAGGCCGACCGGCCAGCGCTCTCGGCACACGCCTGGGTGGAGTCCGACGGCATCGTCGTCGTCGGCGGCGACGAAAGCGATGCATATCACGTCCTGCCGACGGCCTAGGACCCCATGAGCGGAATAGCGGGAGTCTGGAACCTGAACGGGCAACCCGTAGACCCGGAAACACTTATCGCCATGGGTTCGCGGATGGCCCACCGAGGACCCGACGGGATCTTCACGGACAGCGAGGATTCCTGGGGGCTCGTTTGCGCGCTGTCCAAGGTAGCCCCCGAGTCACGAAACGAGACCCAGCCTGCCCGGCATGAATCCGGTGCCATCGCCGTGTTCGACGGGCGCTTGGACAACCGGCAGGAGCTTCTAGGCGCGTTGGGCGGATCCGTTCCGAAGGATGCTCCGGACTCCCAATTGCTGGCGAACGCCTACGCGCACTTCGGCGACCGGCTTCCCGAGAAGCTCAACGGAGATTACGCGTTTGCCGTCTTCGATCCGATACGGCAAAGGCTCATCCTGAGCCGCGACGCGATAGGCATGCGCCCCCTCTTTTACTTCCGAAGCACCGACGCGATCGTCTTCGGCTCGGAGATCAAGGCGATCCTCGCGCATCCCGACGTCTCGGTTGCCCCGGACGAGCAAGAACTGGCCATATTCGTTCTCGCCGGAAGCCCCCAGGGCGACGGACGGCGCACGTTCTTCCGAGGGATCGAGCGGATTCTGCCCTCCAATGTCGTGATGTTCGAACCGGATCGTTCCGCAAGCAGAATGTATTGGGACTTCGACCCTTGGTTCCAGCTCCGGCTTCCGTCGTTCGACGACTACGCGGAGGGCTTCAGGGAGTACTTCGAGCGAGCGGTCGTCCATCGGCTGCGAAGCGCACATCCTGTTGCCATATCACTCAGCGGCGGGCTCGACTCCTCGTCGATCTTCTGCCTTGCCGAGACGCTCCGGCGTGCCGAGCCCGGGCATTTTCCCCGCCTCGTACCTCTCACTTTTTCTCCCATGGACGGAACGCTGGCAGATGAGCACGAATTCCTAACGGACATCAAACGGCAGTACGGCGTCGAGGTGATCGACATGCCATCGCGAGCGTCGCCTCCAACGGCCACCACGAGGGAAGTCGTGTGGGCGACCGAGCATCCGGCGGTCGAAACCATGTGGGAAGGACTGAGTGCGTTTTGGTCCCGTGCGAAGAACGAGGGTGCCCGCGTCCTGATTACCGGGCATCTGGGGGACCAGTTCGTTTTCGATCGCTCTTACTTGGTCGACCTGTTCGACGGCCTCCGATGGCGCGACATCTACGCTCACCTGCGCGAGTACCCGCGCTGGTACACAGAAGCGGACACGACACCCTTGAGCAGAGGGTTCTTCCGGCAAGTTGTCAGGGACCACCTTCCTGCGTCACTCCTGCCTGTCGCTCGCCGGGCCCGAGCCGCAATCAGGCCGCCCACCTTGGACAACCCTTGGTACAGCGACAATTTCCGGCGTTTGGCATCGCAGCCTGTGAGTTCCCCTCCGTTCGTTCGATCTCAGTTCGCGTCCGCCCATGCCGCTTCCATATATGCACAAGCCCGCGGGAGACAAATCATGCTGGCTCTCGAGTGGGACAATCTCGCCCACTCGGCGCGAGGACTCGATCTGTGTTTCCCCTTCGCCGACCGAGATCTCATCTCGTATCTGATGTCCATTCCGGGCGAGATGTCGAACTACGGGGGCGTCCCCAGGATGATCCTGCGCGAGGCGATGAAGGACGTCATCCCGAACAGCGTTCGCAATCGAAGGTGGAAGGCCACTTACGGCCGGATCATGGAAGACGCTCTTCATTTGGACGAGCCGCAACTCCTCTCGGCCGCCGGCGACCCCAGAACCGCTGCCCGGCTGGGGTTCGTAGACCCAGGACGCGTGAGGCGCAGGCTCGAAACCGCGCGGGAGGCGGGGCCGAACGACGAGACCCTCTGGGAATGCTCAACTCTTTTGGGGCTGGAGGTCTGGGCGGAGACTTTCTTTCCCGGGGGACCCGAGTCTCACTAGTTCCATGGTGCGGCACCCGAAACCCCCGCGGAAACCTGGGAAGGTTGGACCGTCGCGCCATTGCCACTATTATCTCGTTCGATGAAGAAGCGAGGGGGAAGACGCGGCCACCGGCATGACTCTAAGCCGTATGAGGCACCAAGGCTTACCGTTTACGGGGACTTCCGAAGGCTGACGGCTACGAACAAGGGCGGGGTCCAGGGCGACTCGGGGGCCAAACCTAACACGAGGCTGGGCGCCGTCGACGGGTGACAAACCCGGCAACTGTTTCCTCCATCACCTCCCGCGACTACTCCCTTCTAGGGCTTCGAATAAGGAGCGATTGGCCACTGGCAGGTTCCGTTCCCAACGGGCCCGGTTCCCCGGAAATCGAACTCATTCGGGCGCCGCCTTCCCTTCTCGCCGCCGCCCGCGATGCGGCAGGGCTCGATCGAGGCTCCGACGATTGGTTCCACAGAACCCAACTCCCCGACGGATCCGAGTACCTCCGCTGGACCGGTCTCTTCGAGTTCCTGGTCTCCGCCGACGGTCGGCAGATAGCGGGACACCCGCTTTCCGATGTGACGGAAGCGTCCTTCCAGGCTTACCTGCTTAATCAAGTTCTGTCGTTCGCGCTACTGAGGATCGGCGCGGAGCCAATCCACGCAACAGCAGTGGAAGTGAACGGTCGAGCGATTGCGTTCGCGGCCGATCCGGGAGTGGGAAAGTCCACGCTGGCCGCCGAGTTCCTTCGCGACGGCCACCTTTTGCTCACGGACGATCTCCTGGTCGTCCGGGCCGAAGCTGGATCGTTCCTGGTTCAGCCGAGCGCGCCACGGATAAAGCTCTACCCCGAGATCGCCGAGTCTCTTCTGGGAACCACAGCCGGGGCTGTTCGGATGAACCCGGACACTCCCAAACTCATCATCGACCTGGGGCCGGGTCGCGCGAGCGAGAGGCCCGCTCCTCTCCTCGCCGTATACGTTCTTCGCGAGACACGGGGAAAGGCCGGCAGAACAACGATTCGCCGTCTTACGCGCCGTCGAGCATTTCTCGAACTGACTCACAACACCTTCAATCCCGTGCCCGCGGGACGCGATCGCCTCGAGCAGCAATTCGGGCTGGCAACGGCATTGGCCGCAGGCGTGGCCGTGAAGTCGATCGCATACCCCAGGGATCTTGGCGTCCTTCCTTGGGTCCGCCGGCGAATCCTGGCCGACTTGCGTCCATGACCTATGCCGAGCAAGCGCTGGTAATCGAATGCGCGAAAGTCCGCCCGGCGGGAATCGGGGCATTGGCGGGGAAGGTAGCCGACTGGGAGACCGTTCTCCGAACCGCCCGATCCCACGCGGTCGTTCCGCTCCTGTACACGGCATTGGCCGAAGCCGGTCCCGATGCCGTTCCCGCGGATTCCCTAACGAAGCTCCGAGGCGAGTTCGAATCCAACTCGCGCCGCAACCTGGAGATGACCGGCGAACTGATGCAGATTCTCGACTTGCTCGAGGGCGACCGAATCGAGGCCGTCCCGTACAAAGGCCCGGCCGCGGCCCAATCGCTTTACGGCAATCTCGCGATGAGGCAATTCACCGACCTCGACTTTCTTCTTCTCCCGCGCGACGTTCCGCGCGCACGGGCAACGCTCGAAACTCACGGATTCGTATCGAACCCGGTCACAGCGATGCACGAAAGCGCGCTTATCCGCTCCTGGAACGAAATGCCGTTCACGAAAGGCGAACTCATCGTCGAACTGCAGTGGCGAGCGGCTCCGTCTTACTTCGCCTCGCCGGTAGCCCTCGAGCCCATGTGGTCCCGGTTGGGCAACGCCGAGATCGGCGGCCGCGAGGTGCTGTCACTCTCACCCGAGGATCTGTTGCTCGTACTCTCGATTCACGGAGCAAAACACACCTGGGAGAGGATGTCGTGGATCGCCGACATCGCCCGCATCCGGAATGCCTTTCCGAGGGTGGACTTCGAACTGGCGAGCCGGCGGGCGTCCGCGGCGGGCGTGCGCCGGATGCTCCGGCTGGCTATTTTCCTGGCTTCCGATTTGCTTGATGCGGAGATTCCGGCGGAGGTCGTCGATGATGCCCGGTCGGATACCGCCGTCACCCGGCTGGCCGACAGGATCCGGCACCGGCTCTTCTCGTCCCCTCGGCGGACCGACGAGGACTTCCCGTTCGAACCCATGCACTTGGAAATGCTGGACCGGCCTGCCGATAGGGCGAGGTACATCGCCGGTCTCGCCTTTACGCCGACGGCGGGCGACTGGGAAACGGTTTCGCTTACGAGTCCGCTCTCCTTTCTCTACTACCCCCTGCGACCTTTCAGGCTGGCGGCCAAACACCTCTTCAGGAGTGAAAGAGCCAGTCGATCGAGTCGGCGAATCGGGATTCCAACTCCTTCCGAAGACCGGGGTGCTCGCTGAGGTCCGGGTCTGCCTCGATCAGGGCGAACGCCCTCGCACGCGCCCGCTTCACAAGATCCAAGTCCTCCGCCAGTCGCGCTAGTTTCAGGTCGGGAAGTCCAGATTGCCGGACGTCGAAGAGCGTTCCCTCGCCCCTCAGGCGCAGGTCGTCGTCGGCCAGCTCGAATCCGTCCGTGGTGCGCGCCATTGCGGCCAGGCGATCGGCGGCAATCTCGTTGTCGGGGCCTGCGTGATCGAAAAGGAAGCAATACGATCGGTGCGCGCCCCGGCCGATCCTGCCCCGCAACTGGTGTAGCTGGGCAAGGCCGAAACGTTCGGCATCCTCCACCATCATCACGGTCGCGTTGGGAACGTCGACGCCGACCTCGATGACGGTGGTCGAGATCAAAAGGTCGTGCTCACCTGCGCGGAACTCCTCCATCTTTCGATCCTTCTCTGCGGGGCGCATCCGGCCGTGCAGCAACTCGACCTTTAGTTCGGGGAAAACGTCGTTCGCGAGCCGCACGGCCTCTTTCTCCGCAGCGCGGACCTCCGCCTTGTTCGCTTCGTCGATCGCCGCGCAAACGACGAAGGCCTGCCGGCCCGACGCGATCTCCGTTCGAACGAGTTGATAAGCAGCCTCTCGTTCCGCGTCTGTTCGCACGATTGTGGTCTCGATAGGTTGGCGGCCCCGCGGCATTTCATCGAGGACCGATACATCCAGGTCGCCGTAGTAAGTGAGTGCGAGTGTCCGCGGTATGGGGGTCGCAGTCATGACCAATACGTCCGGATCCGCTCCCTTACCTTTCAATTGCATCCGCTGATGGACGCCGAACCAATGCTGCTCGTCAACGACGGCGAGCGAAAGATCGTGAAACTCGACGGCCTCTTGGACGAGGGCGTGCGTTCCCACCACCAAATCCACCCGTCCGTCCGCGATCGCCTCGAGGACGGCCGTTCGTTCCTTGCCTGTGACGGCGGCGGAAAGCGTCGCGAACCTCAGCGTAGGAGGCGCATCCGAATCGAGGAGTGAGGCCTGGCCCGGGGCCCGCCCGTCACCGGAAACGACCGCCGGTGCGGCACCGATCGGCGACAGAAGTGCCTCCACGCTTCGAGCATGTTGCCCTGCAAGCACCTCGGTCGGCGCCATTATCGCCGCCTGATGTCCCGATCCGACGGCGATCAGCGCGGCCGCCAGAGCAACCACGGTCTTGCCGGACCCCACGTCGCCCTGCAGCAACAGGTTCATGGGATGCGGGCGGCCCATCGCTTGCTTGACCTCCTCGAACGCGCGCACCTGGGCGGCGGTAGGTTCGAACGGCAGGGCCTCCAAGAACCTCTTCAGAAGAGGCGTGCCGGGATCGTGGGCCACTCCGACCGCATCCGACTCGACGCGGTGCTTTCGAAACGCCACGCCCAGCTCGAGGATGAACAGCTCGTCGAACTTCAGGCGCTCCTGGGCGCGGGTGAGATCCTCTGAGGATTCGGGGAAGTGGATCTTGCGAACGGCCCTGTCGAAGGACTCGAGTTCCTCGCCGCGGAGAACATCGGCGGGGAGCGGATCAGCCAGGGCCGGAATCTGTTCGAGGGCGCCGTAGACGAGTTCGCGGATCGTCCTGGTCGTCACTCCCTCGGTCGCGGGATGGACGGGAGTGATGCGTCCCGTGTGAACGGTATCGGCGTCCGCACTCTGCAGGACCTCCACCTCGAAGTTCGTCATCTGAAGCTTGCCCCGGTAGTTCGCCACCGTGCCGGACACCGCCAGCTCCTGGCCTGCCCTATACATGTTGGCCGCCCATGGCTGGTTGAAGAAGTTCAGCTCGAGATACCCCGTTCCGTCGTACAAGGTGACCATGACCATGGACTGGCGCCGCCTGGTCACTCTCTTGTTGACGCGCTTCACGCGCGCGATAACGGTCGCCTGCTGGCCGACCCGTATTTTTCGAATCTCCGCGACTTGCGACCGATCGATGTAACGGCGTGGATAGTGGTGAAGGAGGGCTCCGACCTCCGCGACTCCAAGCGACCTGGCGAGGACCTCGTGCGCCGGATCACCCTTCTTCCGAAGGCCGACGCGCCGATTCGCGATCTTCCTGTCGATCTGGACGAGGGGCGACGAAGGCGTAAGGGTCACACGGTCAACCGGTTCATATCCTCCTGGCGGTTCTACCATGGACCCGATGCGTGGCCAACGACTCCCTATCGTCCTGATTGCACTGTCGCTGACGGCATGCACGGGCCCCCCGAGCGACAATGCGCCGCGAACCTCTGTGCCTGCCGAAAATGCGGCCAGGGCCACCCTGCTTCCCACGGATGCTCAGGAGCTTCCCGATTTCGGATTCGCCGATTACCAGGCCCTGCTGGAACAGCTCCGGGGAACGCCCGTGCTCGTGAACATCTGGGGGTCCTGGTGCGGCCCTTGCCGCGAGGAGGCACACGACCTGGCCAGGCTTCACGACGAATACGGCGACACCGTTCAATTCATCGGGATAGACATACTCGACGCGAGGTCGTCCGCTCGCACCTTCATGCAGGAATTCGGCTGGACCTATCCGAGCCTGTACGACAGCACCGGCGAGATACGGAATCGACTCGGCTACATCGGGCAGCCCGACACGGTTCTCTACGACGGGGACGGGCGCCGAGTAGGCGAATGGCAGGGACCGATCAACGCCGCAGAAGTCGAGGCGGCGATTCGAAAGCTCACCTAGCCTGTTTGTTACGATCGTTCTGCCATGGCAGCCGTATGCGACATCTGCGGGAAGAGACCGTTCTTCGGCAAGAGCGTCTCCCACTCCCACCGGCGTACAAACCGCCGGTGGGACCCGAACGTTCAGCGCGTCCGCGCTCTCGTCATGGGCGTACCCAAGCACGTCAACGCCTGCACGAAGTGCCTCAAGGCCGGGCGCGTCGTCAAGGTCTGAAGCCTAGCCTCCTCCTGCGAACGAATCTCCGAGCGGATTCACCGGCCCTATACCCTTGCCGAGGGCGAGGCTGTGCCGGATCGCTTCGGTAACGAACTCCTTGCCCTTTCGAACCGACTCCAGCAGTCCGCCACCCTTGGCCAGACTCGCCGAGATCGCCGCCGACAGGACGCAGCCGGTTCCGTGGGTATTTCGAGTGTCGATTCGCTCGGCCTCGAGCCACTCGAGGTGATCGCCGTCGAAGAACAGATCCGCAGCAATTCGGCCTTCGAGATGACCGCCCTTGACCAACACGGCGCCGGCACCGAGCAGGATGATCGCGCCGGCCGCTTCCTCCATCGCATCGCGCGAATCCACGTCGATGCCGGCAAGACCGGCTGCCTCATGCAGATTGGGCGTTACGAGAGTGGCCCTGGGAACGATCTCCTCCCGAAGCGCTTTCACGGCGTCGTCCTGGAGCAGGCGATCACCATGCTTGGACACGAACACTGGGTCGACGACCAGCTTCGGTATGTTCGTTTCCCGAACGGCTCCGGCCACCGCCCGGACGATCGCCGAGGAGGCGAGCATGCCGGTCTTTGCCGCATCCACGCCGATATCGGAGGCCACGGCTCGGATCTGATCGGCCACTATCTCCGGTGATAGTTCCTGGTAGCCGGATACTCCCTGCGTGTTCTGCACGGTTACGGCGGTGAGGGCACTCATCCCGTAGACACCGAGCGCGGCAAAGGTCTTCAGGTCTGCCTGCACGCCGGCGCCGCCGCCGGAATCGGAGCCGGCGATCGTGAGCGCCCGGCTAACCAAAGTGATCCCATCCCTTGGGCTGCAGCTCCGTTACACGACCGTGGGCGTCCGCGGCCTCCAAGCCATGGTCGATGATCTCGCCCACTTGGGTCAGGGGGACCGCGAAGCGTTCTCTCAGCTCGGCCGCGGCCCGCTCGACTCCCTTTTCGTCAAGGGTCGCGATCAATTCGTAGTCCTCCCCTCCGTGAAGAGCGAGATCCACCGGATCCTCGCCGAGTTCCTCCGCCAAAGGGGCAAGCCACTCGGAAACCGGCAATTTGGCCAGTTCGATGCGGGCGCCCACCCCGCTCTCCGCACAAAGTCTCCAAAGATCGCGCGCGAAACCGTCGGAGACGTCGATCATTGCGGTCGCTCCTGCCCGCGCCAGCGTCTGAGCCTCCCCGATACGCGCGGTTGGTCGCGCCTGAGCGCGGAGCAATTCGCGGCCCCAATCGGTTCCCACCAGACCGCCGGTTTTGGACGGATGAGCGCGGGACAGCCTGAGGCCGCCGGCGGCCGCGCCGAGCGCTCCCGTGACGACGATCCTTTCGCCGGGAATGGCTCCTGCGCGGCGAATCTCGCGCCCCTCGGCTACCTCTCCCGCCACTGTCACCGAAATCGCGATCTGGCCCGCAGCGCTCAGGTCGCCGCCGACGATCGACACCGCGTGTTCGGAGCACGCGTCTCGCATCCCTCCATACAGCTCCACGACCCACGGCAATTCGACGTCGTCCGAAAGCGCGAGCGAGACGGTCGCGAACCGGGGACTGGCTGCCATCGCCGCGATGTCGGAGAGGTTGACCGTGATCGCCTTGTGTCCGAGGTCGGTCGCCGACACCTCGCGGCGCGCGAAGTGGACGCCCTCGACCAGGATGTCGGTTGTCAGCACGAGTCGTCCCGGCCCCGTCTCGACGACCGCCGCATCGTCACCGATGCCGAGGACCACACCCGGAGAGTCGCCGGACAGTACCCTGCGGATCCCCGAGATCAGTTCGTCTTCCGAGAACGCGCCCACGGGATGAGCGTACAGAAGGGGAACTATCCCTTCCCTGGCGGTACGGGTGGTGGGCTGATTGGGGCCGCCACGCCGACTACAAAAGGTCCCGTACCCCGTCGAGAATCTCCTCCACGGCATCTCCGACATAGGTAAGCAACGGCATCGCCGCCCAACTACCGCCCAGTGCTGGATAGAGGGTCGCCTCGCACTTGAGGTCCACTTCCGGTTGCTGCAACGAAGTGCTGGTCAGTTCCGCCGTGAATATTGGTGTGCCCACCTTTATCGCTCTTCGCTGCTGGGCGACGAGTGGCCTTTGATCCAGAATAGAAAACCCCAGCGGATCGAGATCGAACTTCAACGTTTCTGGAAACCAGAACGTCGGGATCAGCAGTCGATGCTTGTCCCGATCCGAGAGGTTCCTAAGCGCCCTCATGGCCTGGGACTGCCAGGTTCGCCCGAATGGCTGACACCGTCGCACAAGCTTGCCTATTGGAGAACCGAGATCGAGACCGGGAAGGTTGCGTTTCATGGCGTTGGGGAATGTTCCAGAGTTGCGTGCCATAGGAAACGCGACTCCACGCCGGGCTCGTTCGTCCAGTTGTGCGAGCCCGTGGACTCTCTTGGTGATGATCCAAGCAAGATGATCGAGTGCCGCCCGGTAGTTGGTGAGGGCGTCCCCAACATGGAGAGCCGCCTCGGGGGGAATCGAAATCATGGGTCCGAGTCGCCAGGTGACCCTGATCCTGAGCGGCGATGCCTCCTCGATCTCGTGATAGAGGGGGATTTCTTTTCGCTTAGACGGAGGGACAACCTTGGCCAGCTCGTGCTCGAAGGCGTCTTTATGCAAGCGGCCCCGTGCGAGCTTGGCGCGACAGCCCTCAAGGGAAGGTTTCCCCATGAGGCGTAGAATGGAGAAACGATGCCCAAGAAGCAAAGCAACGAGAAGGAACCCTCTCTGGCACGCAAGGGAGAACCCAAGCAGAAGACCAAGGATGGCTTGGAGATTCCCGTGCCCAGCAAGAGCGAGTGGTTGGAGAGCCTTCGGAAGGGCGCTAAGCCTCCGAAGAAGAAGCCTTAGCGATCCTCCCCAGCATCGCAGCCATCATCCCGCGTGGGTTGTCGCGGTGGTTGTACCTGAAAACGTACTCGTCCAAGTAAGTCTGCAAGTAGTCGTCCCCAACCCCGTGGTACACGCCACTTATCCCACGCTTCACGAGGGAGAAGAATCCCTCAACCGTGTTGGTGTGAACGTCCCCGTGGACATAGACGCGCTGGCGATGGTTGATCCAGCCGTGGTCATAGCCCATCCCGTGCAGGCCGGTGTAAGCCGTGTTCTCATCGGTGAACACGGTCGAACCTTTGCGGACAGACCTACGGGTGTGTGGCAACAAGGTCTCTTTTCGACTATTCGGAATGACCCTGGCCTTGACCTTCCCCGACTGCCCATCTGTCCCGCGCTGAGTCATGGCAAGCACGATGGACTTCTCGCCAGCCCAGCGACGGTGGGAGCGCTTGTTCTCGTGCTTCCAGCGATCAACCCCGCCGATGTAGGTCTCGTCTACCTCAACGGTTCCGCCGAGCATCTTGCCGTCTTGCGTGAGCAGGGTCCGCAGTTTGTGGAACATGCGCCAGGCCGTCTTGTAAGTGACCCCAAGCTCACGCTCCAACTGTTTCGCGGAGATACCGCAGCGAGTGCTCGCCATGAGGTACATCCCGTAGAACCAGAGCTTCAGCGAGGTTGCGGAGTTCTCGAAGATCGTCCCCTTCATCGGGTGCTCATGGCGTCCGCAGAACTGGCAGGAATAGGACGGGCGCTTGGCGTCCCGATGGTGCTTGGTCACCCGGTCGCAGGTCTTGCAGAAGATGCCGTCCGGGTAGAGGAAGCCGACCAGCCACTCAAGGCAGGTGGCATCGTCCGGGAAGTCCCGCTCGAACTCCATGAGCGAGTACCGGGATTCGGAGGCGGACCCCCGCTTCGGATCGTTCCTATCTACCTTGGGCATGGACTGAATATACCAGAGGGCGGTACCGCCGTCAAGTCCATCCCCCGAGGTAGGGGAGGTTTGGGGGCGGACTCGACGAGACGGCTTGAAGAGACTAGGCGGGGGCCAGGAGGGTGGCTCCGGGGGTTCGGCTCAAAGTCTTCCCGTGCTTGTCGTAGGCGACGAGTACGAGGTCTCGCGCCTCCTCGGGGCGATTCTGGGCAGCCTTACGGAACGCTGCCTCTGCCTCGCGTTGGTCCTCATAGAAGGCGACAGCGTTGCCTGACTCCATATCAAAAACGACCAGCCGATCAACCTTGTTCACGACGCGTCCTCCTGAGGAAATCTTACTCCTCCTATGGAGGAATCGGAACAGCCTGCCCGGCACTTGAGGCCAGGTCCTTCGCCTCTCCCCAGACGGAAAAATGGCCCTCCGGGCCCTCCTCCGCAAAGGCTTGCCCTTCATGACCGTCAACGAGGAATGGGGCAACATGCGTCCACTTTCTACCCCGGCCGTTTGCCTGACGATCCCTGTTAACACCCTGGGCCTCGCGTATCGCCCGCCCCTGTCCATCCCAGGCCGATATCGCCCGGTAGGCCGCCGAATCCTCTTTCAACTCCGGCCACATCCTTGGCCGCAACCCGGCTTCGAACCGGGACATGAATTCCTCCGCTTTTGGTTGGGGGCCAGTCAGCCACCGCCACAGTTGTTGAGGTTCATCGTCCGAGACCCTAACCCTGTACGAGTAGGCGAATCCATGCGGCATACAGAGTTCCCCCCCTGTCTAGGGCGTGATTCTAGGAGTACCGCCAGGGAAGGGATAGTTCCCTACAGAAGCAGAACCGGGGCTCCGGACCGAAGATCCTTCGGCCGAGCGGGCAAAACGCTCGGGAATCTAGGGCCGAAACGTCCGGTAGACTTGTCTCGTTCCCCACACCGACGCCGTCGCAAAGTCACCGGAGGAGCCTGCAAGGTTGCAACTCGAAGCCGAGACGATCGAGGAAAACCCGACCCCTGAGGAACTCCGCAAGTACACCGAAGAGATGCCGAATTGCCGGATCACGGAATTCGGCAACGTAAACGTACAGGCCCGAGTAACTTCCCGTTCGTCTGCCAGCACTTTCGCGATCGCGGACGATCCCGCGGCCTCCAGTGGCCAGATCATGTCCAAGAGCGAGTACGAACGCATCGCCCGGATGCAAGACGAGTACATCCGGACCCAGGACATGCTCGTCATCGACGGCTACATCGGCAACGATCCGGACTTTCGGGTTCCGGCGCGACTTACCCTGGAGAAGGCCAACGCGAACATCGCGGCGATGCAGCAGAAGCTCTACTTCCCTCGCGAGGGAGGCGAACCGAAGCTGCAGGTCATCTACACGCCAAACCTCGTCGCCTCCGGCTACCCCGACGACCGACTGATCGCCGTCGATCTGGAGAGCGGCGTCACCCGGGTGATCAATTCCGACTACTTCGGCGAGTCCAAGAAGGGCGGCCTAAGGATGTGGAACAAGATCGTGTACGACCGGGGCGGGCTCGCGCTACACGCCGGCTGCAAGGTCGTTCCGACCGGCGCGGACGAGAGAGTTTTCCTGATCATCGGTCTATCGGGTACAGGCAAGACAACCACCACGTTCACCACCCAGAACGACTCGCTTCCCGTCCAGGACGACTTCGTCGCCCTCATGCGCGGGGGAGTCGTCTACGGAACCGAGAACGGCTGCTTCGCCAAGACCTTCAGCCTGGATCAGGAATTCGAGCCGAACATCTACAGCGCAGTCACCAAGCCGAATGCGTATCTGGAGAACGTGTACCAGGACGACTCGGGCAAGGTGAACTTCTTCGAGACGAGCTACACGCAGAACGGCCGGGCCGTGTTCGAGATGGAGGACTTAGGGAGATACAGGGATTCCAAGGATGTCGGCGCGGTGGACTATCTGCTCATCCTCAACAGGAACGAGAACATTATTCCCGCCGTAGCGAAACTCTCGCGGGCGCAGGCGGCCGCATACTTCATGCTCGGCGAGACCACCGGAACTTCGGCCGGCGGAAAAGACGAAGAGGGGCAATTCCTTCGCATCCCCGGAACGAACCCCTTCTTCCCTCTGCCCCACGGGTTGCAGGGGAACAGAATGCTCGAGCTGATCGCCTCTCACCCGATCCAGGTCTTCCTCCTGAACACGGGAAGAGTCGGCGGGCCCGAGGGTGACGACCGGTCGAAGAAGGTAAAGATCCCGCATTCCTCGGCGATCGTCGAGGGCATCGCGGAGGGGACCATAAGCTGGGTCGATGATCCCGATTTCGGCTATGAGATCGCGGAGTCGGTTCCCGGTATCGAGGATCGAGAGTTGTTGCAGCCGCGATTGCTGTACGAACGCCAGGGGCGCACCGACGAGTACGTCGGCATCGTCGACACGCTGAGAGCGGATCGAAGAACGCACCTGGAGCGGTTCCCGGAACTCTCCGAAGCGATCCTGGGCGCCTCCTACTGACGCGAACTCGTTCGGCCTAGAAAGACTCCCGCGACCAGCTGGAGCGCGGCAAGACTGATCGGTACCGCCATCATCCAGCGGAACTCCGCCATGTCATCGGTGAACGCGCGCCCGCCGACATCGGAAAGTGCCGACACTAGGAAGATCCCCGCCAGCGAAAACCAGAATCCGATGCGGCCCGTCAGGAACAAGGCGAAGGCAACGTGGTGGGAGAACACGGTTCCCTCGAGAGGACGCCGGCTCCAGTAAACGAATGACCGGACGCCCAGGGCCGCGAAGATGGCAACGAGGACCGTCTCGAATACCCTCACGCGGGTCGCGCCTCGGACATCGCGTCCACAACCTCCCGATCGCTTACCTGATCGAACCGCCCGTACCACTGTCCTACGGCATAGAAAGCATCGGGCGTGGAGAGCGCAACGACGTCGTCGGCCTCGAGATGCAGCCGCGATACCGCGGCCGGCGGGGCCACCGGCACGGCCAGGATCACTCGTGCCGCTCCTTGCGCTTTCGCCCAGCGAACGGCAGCAATGGCGGTTCCCCCAGTGGCCATTCCGTCGTCGACGACGATCGCAGTCTTGCCGCGAAGGTCGATCGGCGGACGGCCGGCGCGATATGTCGCGGAACGGCGTTCGATCTCGCGTTCTTCCGCCTCGATCGCTCGTTCCAGGTATTCATCGCTGACGCCGAGTGATCGGATCATCCCCTCGTCGAGGACACGCACTCCGGGGGCGATGGCACCCAGGCCGAGCTCCGGATTCCCGGGAGCTCCCACCTTGCGAGGGATCACGACGTCGAGCGGCGCGCCCAGCTCGTCGGCAACCGCTCGGCCGACGATCACTCCTCCCCGCGGTATCGCCAGGACCACTGCCTCCCCGCCGGCGGATTTGTGGAGCGCTCTCGCCATCCGGCGGCCGGCGTCCTCGCGATCCGCGAAGATCATTCGCCCTCCCGGATCTCTCGCTCGGCTTCCTCTTCCTCGAGCTTGCGGCGGCGATCCTCGTCAACACGCTCGGGAGGGGGAACCGGCTTTCGCACCTGCCGGTAGGGCTCCAGGCGGTCGTCCTTCTTCCGGCGCTTCCTCGGCACAACCCGATTATGAACGTCCCGGGCCGCGGTTTGTCGCGCCGGGCGGCCAGCGGATACGATCGGTTCCACACGAGCCCGGGGAGGTGACCGTGGGGGTTCAGGCATACATTCTGATTCAAACCGAGGTCGGCAAGGCCGCCCAGGTAGTGAAGGAAGTAAAAGTCATCGACGGCGTTAGCGAGGCCGAGGATGTGACCGGCCCGTACGACGTGATCGTTCGTGCGGAGGCCAAGAACGTCGACGAGCTAGGCAAACTCGTGGTCGCGAGGATACAGGCGGTGGAGGGAATCACGAGGACGCTCACCTGTCCGGTGGTGCACCTCTAGGGCATAGTTTCTTTTTTTGCCCTTCGCTCGTGACGCTCGATAGCGAGTTCTATCAGCCGGTCCAGTAGCTGCGGATAGGTAAGCCCCGACGCCTCCCAAAGCTTCGGGTACATGGAGATCGACGTGAAGCCGGGGATCGTGTTGAGTTCGTTCACGATCAAGTCCTCCGGCTCCCGGTAGAAGAAGTCGACCCGAGCCATGCCGGAACATTGGATCGCCTTGAAGGCCGTCACCGCATCCCGCTGCACGGCGGCGACTAACTGCTCGGGCAGTTTGGCGGGGATCATCAATTCCGAATCCTCATCCACGTACTTGGCCTTGTAGTCGTAAAACTCCCCCGACGGCACGATCTCCCCGGGGAGAGAGGCCTCGGGATCGTCGTTTCCGAGCACGGCGCACTCGATCTCCCGCGCCCCTTCGATCGAAGCCTCCACGATCGCCTTGGTGTCGTAGCGAAATGCCTCGGCCATCGCGCCGGCCAAGTCGCTCGGGTCGTGAACCTTCGTTATTCCTATCGATGACCCGAGGTTTGCCGGTTTTACGAAGAGCGGGTAGCCGAGATCATTTGCGGCCGCCGTGAGGCGCGCCGGATCAGCATTCCATTCGAACTCGTTGACGGCAACATGCGGGACCACGGACATCCCCGCCGCCGCCAGGACGGTCTTCTGCACGGCCTTATCCATACCAAGCGCCGAACCGAGCACCCCGGCGCCGACATACGGCACGCCTGCAAGCTCGAGCATTCCCTGCACCGTTCCGTCCTCGCCGTAAGGTCCGTGAACGAGCGGTATCACGACGTCCACCTGCATCTGAGATCCGTCTTCCCCAACGAGTTCTTGCTTGCCGGTCTCTTGCGACAACGAGACGCCTCTTCCCTGGGACGAAGTCACCGCCGGCAAGTCGCCGCCCGGACCGGGAAGCTCAGGAGGACCTCCAGGTAGTACATGCCACGTTCCCTCCCGCGTTATCCCTACGGATACGAGGTCATACCGGTCGGAGTCCAACGCCTCGGCAACGGATCGCGCGGACACGCAGGAGATCTCGTGTTCCGCAGAGCGTCCACCGAACAGAAGCGCCACTCGCCGTTTCATCGCGACCATCTTCTCGGATAATCCGCCCTTAGGTCATCCACCAGGCCACCGAGCGTCTCCATCACTTCGTCCGTCACCTTACGAAGCACGACCGGGTCATCCGCGCGATCGGCGTACTGGGAGAAGTCGAGCACCGGGCCCGCCTTCAGCCAGATCGGCCGCCCGAACCTCAGGCTGACCGGACCGCTCCTCTGCCAAACGTATTGTGCGCCCCAGATCGCGAGGGGAAGGACCGGGACGCCGGCCGCCAGGCTCAGGCGGGCGACGCCCGTTTTCGCCTTCATGGGCGTGAAGTCCGGATTCGTCGTGACGGTTCCCTCCGGGTAGACGACGATCGCCTCACCGTTCTCGAGGGCCTTCGTCGCAGCTACGACTGGTGCCGGATCACCGGTCCCTCTTTGCACCGGGATCTGATGTGTCCCTCGAAGCACCAAACGAAGGAAGGGATTGTCGAACAGCTCCGCCTTTGCCAGAAACCGAGGCCGCCGGCCCGCCCTTTCGAGGAAATATCCGTCGGCGAGTGGGTCCAAATAGGAGATGTGGTTGCAAGCGGCCAGAACGGGTCCCTTCGAAGGCACGCTCTCCAGCCCCTCGAAGCGCCAGTTGAACCACAGCTTGAGGGGAGGCAGAATCGCGAGCTCGGCGAGCCGGTACCAAGGTTCCCGCTGGGGGGCCGCCCGGCCCCCGACCCTACTGTCGCGGACGTCGCGAGCCAGCGTCACTCCTTGTTTGGTTTTGTGAACTTCCATGCGACCGGAAGGAGACCGGCGGCAATGAATAACTTGAGAGTGTCCCCAATGACGAACGGATAGAGACCGTCCTGGAGCGTCGCCTCCAGCGAAGGATAGTCGGCGGCGATCATGAGCCATGGTATGCCCACTGCGTAGATGATGAGTTCGCCGATGAACATCGCGCTGATCGAACTTCTCATGGCGCGATCCCATCCCCGCTGAGACAGCCAGCCCACGACGAACGCCGACAACGGATAGCTCCACAGATAGCCGCCGGTCGCTCCGGTTGAGAGCACCTGGAGTCCCGCTTCGTGAGTGCCGTCGGGGTTCGGTGCGAACACGGGCAGTCCGATCGCTCCCCACAGCAGGTAAAGGAGCATCGTCGCCGCGCCGAGACCGGGGCCGTAGGCGGCGCCGAGCAGCAGGACTCCGAAGGTCTGCCCCGTGATGGGAACCGGCGTGAACGGCAGGTAGATCTTGACTTGGGCAAGCCCTGCCATCATGAAGCTGCCGAGCACCACCAGGGCGACTTGGAAGGCCACGCGATATGCGACGCGCTCCCTGGGCGGCGAAATTGTCTGTGCGAGTGTCGTCATTCTTTCCTCCCGGTTTCCAATGCGGATCTGGGTTAGACCCTATCCTGGCGGGACAGGGTTACCGCGAGTTTCGCTACTCTTTGATTCGTGCGTGTGATCGCCGTCCCGGTAAAGGGCCTTGCCCGCTCGAAGCGCCGCCTTTCCCCAGTCATGTCGCCGCTTGAGCGCGGTGCACTGACGCTGGCCTTACTCGAAGATGTATTGGATGCCACCACGGCGGTCCCGGGGTGGGAATCGTGGGTCGTGTCGCAGGACGAGAGCGTCCTCGAGATCGCGGTCCGCAGGGGCGCGCGACCTGTAACGGAAACCAAGCCGACGCTCTCGGCCGCACTCCGCCAGGTTGAGCGAGAAGCTACCGAGCAAGCGGCCTCGGCACTAGCGGTGCTGCCCGCCGACGCGGGCCTCGTAACCGCCGACGCGCTCGCATCTGTACTCCACACCCTCGGCCCTGTTGTCGCCTCTCCATCCGCAAGGGGCGGAACCAACCTGCTTCTCAGGCGGCCTCCTCGCGCGATCCCGTCGAGATTCGGACCCGAGTCGATGAGGAGGCATGTCGACGCGGCTGCGGCCAAGGGATTACCGGCGGCCGTGGTGGAACGCCCGGAGCTGGCCTTCGATCTCGATCTCCCTGAGGACATACCCGTCCTGCTCGCGAGCGCCAAGAACGGAAGGGCGCGAGAGGCTTGCCTGCAGATGGATCTGCCCTCGCGGTTGTCCGTCGGCGCGTAGTATTTCCGGCATGCCACAGGGGACGATCAAGGACTTCGACCTAAACGAAAGAGCGGGAAGCTTGCTGATGGACGACCGCTCAGAGGTCACGATCGACGCAACTTCGTTGGAGGGATCGGGGCTTCGCTACCTTCGTATCGGACAGCGAGTCAGCTTCGACGTCGCCGAGGAGGGTGGACGCAAGCTGGCGAAGAAGCTCCGGATAGTGACGCTCGCCTAGCGAGAACTCTTCTTCTTTTTTCTCTGTCGTTTTCTAGCCGTTATCGCTTCCTTGAAGAGCTTCCCTGGAGCGAACGAGGGAATGTCGCGGGCAGGAACGACGATCGCGACCTGTGGCTTACGCGGGTTGCGGGCCACGCGTTTGTTTCGGCGCCTTTTCTCGAAGGTCCCAAATCCGACCAGCGACACGCGGTCGCCTCGAGCTACCGTTTCCCTGATCGTGTCCATGGCTGAGTCGATGACCCCGGCTACATCCGCCTTGCTGAGCCCCGTCCGCCGGGATACTTCCGTCACCAAGCCGCCCTTGTTCATTCGCTCTACCTCCTAGGTGGTCCCGTTCGCAAGCTACTCACGCAGCGCGGAGTGGTCAAACCGAGTGTTGGGTACGACAATAGGGTCGTGAAGAGGCTTTTCGTGCTCCCCATGCTGCTGGCCGCGGCTCTCATGACCGCTTCATGCGCTCAGCCCAAGAGCCGCGACTTCCAGAGGTACTACGACCCGGCGGGGTTGTTCAGCACCGAGTTCCCATCAGCGAATAACGTCGAGACCGTCCAGCCTTCAGATCTCGGCGGAGGGACTCGCATCCTGGGCGGCGCAAGGTCCCTACCCCCTATCCCAAGCCAAGGATCGACCGGCTTGGGTTCGATCGGAGGGCAGGACCAGACGATGTACGAGGTGAACGTGCTGGACCCGGGCTTGTTGATGACGGCGCACGATCTCTCGACCTCGCTGTATGCCAGCTTCCCGTTCAAAACCGACGTGGAAATCCGAAGAAATGCTGATGTCAGCGGAAGGAATGGACTGCTTGTCGTGGCGGCTCACGAGAGCGAGGGCGGAGAATTCGGGACGGCGTCCGCCTTCCTGGTCGGGAATGGAAACGCCTACTGGATACTTACCGTCTTTCCCGACGGCAGCTGGGAGCAAGAACAGTCCGACTTCATGCGCGTGTTGCGCTCGTTCAAAACGGAAGCGCCGCCCTTCCCCGCGGCTCCGATTTCCAGCCCGACCGCCTGATACCATCGGCCACAATTGGCCCGTGGGGTAATGGTAGCCCGACTGACTCTGGATCAGTTAGTGATGGTTCGAATCCATCCGGGCCAGCAAGCGCCTCCTTCGCCCGGATGCGTGGCCAACGGGCGGAGCCACACCCCTTCGAACACGCCCCCTAACCGATTGACGGGGCGCGAGTGGGGGATTCAGAGCTTGGGCTCAGACGCTGCCTTCTTCACGAGCGCGGCGATCTTTGCCTCTTCCGTGGCGGTCAACTCCTTCAGCGCGAAGGCGACCGGCCACATGGCACCTTTGTCGAGGTTCGCCTCGTCGCTGAAGCCGAACGTCGCGTACCTCGATTTGAACTTCTGCGCGCTTTGGAAGTAGCAGACGACCTTGCCGTCCTTGGCATACGCAGGCATCCCGTACCAGGTCTTCGGCGAGAGGGCTGGCGCCCTGTCCTTGATGATGGCATGGAGCCGCTTGGCCATGGCGCGATCCGGTCCTTTCATCGCGGCGATCGCCCCGAGCACCTCGCGCTCCCCGTCCGCCCTGCTCTTCTTCCCGCGCGCTTCCGCCTTCAGCTCTTGGGCGCGCTCTTTCATCGCAGCTCGTTCGTCGTCCGTGAATCCTCTGGACGTCTTGTTTGTCCTGGCGGTGCTCTTGGTGGACTTCTGCGTCGCCTTCTTCGCGCTCATCGTTCCCTCCCGTGGTGCTTCCCCATGTCCTCCTCAGCCCTCACTGCGTCTAGCCAAGCCGGCACGCTCGGGGCCGGCGGACGCCGGCCCGACGAAACTCATTCGATGGGTTGCTGACCGAACGCGACGAGGAGATCGTTGACCTCGCCCCTTCCCATCTTTCTCGGCAGAATTCCCTTCGCACCGCCCGATTCGACCGTGATCTCGCTCGGCAGTATGAACGCGCTCATGATGCGCGCGGGCAGATCCGCCGCAACCCAAGCCTGCAACTTCACCCGCCCTCCCGTCACGCCGATCTGCAACTCGCGCCTCGCGACCAGAAAGCCTTTCCCCTTGCTGTAGAAGCGAGTGGTGTCGTCGCCTCCACCCTCGTATCCCTGGCGCTTGGCCCATGCATCGACGACCGGCCAAGGATCGCCCGTCACTTCGAACTCTCGTTCTGCGCGCGGTGCCGTCATTCGATAACCTCCCCGTAGCTGCCCGGCGACCGTAGCATCACGCGCCGCTACGGGCCAGCGGGCGATGGATCGGATAGCGTTGCGCGGATGTCCACGCTTCGAAAAGACCCGACCACCGGCTCATGGGTGATCCTCGCGCCGGAACGCGAGTCGCGTCCACATGCCAAACCCTCCGACACTAGGCGTCAACTCCCCGAATACGATACCGACTGCCCGTTTTGCCCCGGAAACGAACAGCAGACTCCGCCCGAGATCCTTCGCGTCCCGGCATCCGGGCCCTGGCGAGTCCGGGTCATTCCGAATCTCTACGGAGTTCTCGGCGGCGACGGATCGACGGAGCGGACCGGGGCCCCGATGATGCGCGAGATGCCCGGAATCGGGAGCAGTGAAGTCGTCGTGGAAACGCCCCGGCACGATCAGAGGCTGGATGAGGTGGACGGCGATGGAGTTGCAACGGTTATTCGAGTATGGCGCGATCGTTACTCGGCGTTGATATCCGAACCTGGGATCCACGCGGTTGTGGTTTTCAAGAACGAGGGGCCGCTGGCAGGAACCTCACTGGAGCATTCGCATTCACAGATCGTTGCAGTCCCGGTGCCCCTGCCCCGCATGCTGCACCGGATGGACATAGCCACGGCCTACTACGTGGACACCGGCCACAGCCTCTACGACGACTTGGTCGATGCCGAACGCAAGGAAGGAACGCGGATCGTCGCCGAAACGGACCACTTCGTGGTGCTCGAACCATTCGCCAGCGGGAGCCCGTTCGAAACCTGGATTCTGCCCAGCGAGCACCAAGGGTCTTTCAGCGAGCTGCGCGACGAGGACATTCAGGAGCTGGCGATCCTGCTCAAAAGGACTCTGGCCGCGGTCCGGGAGGTATGCGGGGATCCCGACTACAACCTGGTGCTCTCCTCCGCCCCCTCGGATGGACAGTCGAGCCGCGTTTTCATATGGCACTTCACGCTGCTTCCCCGGCTGTCCGCCGCCGCGGGCTTTGAACTCGGTTCGGGAATAAGCGTCAACACCGTTCCGCCCGAGGAAGCCGCCGAGAAACTCATGGCGACAATGCGTTCCTAGCTTCCCGGTCCTTCCGAAAGGACGTGCACGCCCTGTTCCTCCAGCATCGCCGCCCACTCGTCCAGGGATTGCCATTCCGCGGGGTGCAAGACTCCGGTTCGCACGAGGCTGCCCCCGAGCGAGGCTTTGATCCCGAGCGCACACGGGAGAACCGCCAGTCGCTGGCCGGCGATTAGGGCCGAGCTAACCCTCTGGCCGGCGCCGTCCCAGATCTCCACCTGAAGGCACCCGGCATCCGAACCAAGTCTGCTGACGGGAGTGGCCAAACCGGACAGAACCCGCCCGAGTTTCTCGGCCGCCTGCACACCGATAACCGGCTCCAGACGACCCACGCCCGCGGCTACCCTTCCCGCGAATCCCCATTCGAGCGCGACGCGAAACTCCGCCTCCAAGCCGAGATCCCTTCGGAGCAGCGCCGAGTCCGGCGAGCGAACCAGATAGGAGCGGCCCGTCCCTATCGGAAGCTGAACGGTCTCGGGATTGCGGAAACCTCCCATGAGAGCACTTGCGACCGCGGCGCTACCCTTCGGGTTTCGGTTGCCAACGTAGAGGATGACTCTCGCGCGTTCCCCTTGAGGCAGTCGCTCACGGCACCACCTGGCAAGTACACCCGACAGGGCCGGCACGCTCGACAGACCGGGGATGACCACGACTCCGGCATCAACGGCCGCACTGTGCAGGGACGCATCGGCCAACAGTGGAAGGACCCATCCCGCGTCGTCGCTTATATCGAACCAATTCGCACCCGAGTCGACTGCAGCAGCCGGAAGACCGATAGAAAGATCCTGGAATGGCCCCGCCGTGCAGGCCAGTGCCCAACAGTCACGGGCGGCGATTCTGACCGCGTCGATGTCATGGAGATCGAGCGCCAGTGGCTCGGTGCGACCGGGTCCAAGCTCGGCGCACGCGGCTTCGGCCCTCTCGATCCTGCGGCCGGCGATCACCAAGTCGACATCGGTCGACGCCAGCAGCTCCTTTGCGAGCAGGCGTCCAAACACTCCGTAGCCACCTGCGACCAGGATCCTTCGCTTCTCGCTCAGCGGTGGTAACCCCTTTCGGCAACCGACGGCATACGGTAACGAAACGCGCGAACTCCGCCCGGCCCAATACCCGATGGTACGCTGGGTGGCCGTTCGGTCAGGCACCCGGTCCCATCGTCTAGTGGCCCAGGACACCACCCTCTCAAGGTGGAGACACGGGTTCAAACCCCGTTGGGACCACATGGTTGTCATGTCGCCCGGTCCGCTGAATACTGTTGCGCGAATGCCCTTTCCCCAGCCCCGCGACTTTGGAACCCGACGATGAACTTCTGCGAACGATGCGGCTACGAATACGAGCCGGGAGCCCGCTTCTGCGCGGCGTGCGGCGCGAAGGTCCCATCCGAGCCTGAGGCACAGGCGGAGGAGGCTCCGCCGGAAGATTTGCAGGTGCCTGTTTGGCCGACGATGGATGTTTCGGAGGTGGGCGCGGGCGGTCTAGAAGCCGAACAAGAGGACGCGCCGGACTCGGGCGTCCCCGTAACTCCTTCCGATGCCGAAGCGCAACAGGCATCCACCGCCCCAGAGATAGAGCCGGCTTCGATGGCGGTCGAGGCCGACGCACCGGTTGTGCTCCCGGACGCCGGGGAACCGAAGGAAGCCCCCTCCTGGGTATTCGCCGACGAGGACGCGGAACTCAACCCGGCTATCGACGCGGCGCAGGCCGACGTCGAAGAGGACGTGGCCGAAACGGTAGCGGATGGATACACGATGCCCGCTGATGAACAAGCCGATGCTGAGAGGGTATGGGCGGAGAAAGAAGATACGGAGCAATCCCCACGGGAGCCGGCCGGTAATCGAAGCCGGATGTGGACCACGATCGGCATCGGCTCCTTTGTTCTGGCATTGATCATCCTCATCGTGCTCCTCGTCGCGGGAGGGGACGACCAGGAGCCCACGACCACGGTCGCCTCCCCGTCGCCGGCACCCACCCAGTCTCCGTCACATTCACCGACTCCCGCGCGTCCGTCGCCGGCTCCCGTGAACGTCGCCAATGGAGCAGCCGTGATCCTGACGCCGATTCAGGCCAGCCAGCGTGCGGTAAGTACCAACCTCCAAAAGGCCGACGATGGTCCGGCCGCGCTGACGGCCCTTCGCACTTCCGCACGCGCCATAGGGGAGGCGATCAAGCGGGCTCAGGTCAGCACGCGCAACCTTCCGCCGGGCGTTCGGACACGAACGCTATTGTTCGCCGCACTGCTCGCCCATGGAAGGTACGCCACCGAGCTTGCGACCCTGCCGACCGTGGGCAAGATCACCGACGAATTGGTGCAGCGCATCGAGAGTCTCGCCACAGTGACCAAAAATAGGTACAGGCTCCTCTCCAAGTTGGTCCCGAAAGCCGCTCAAATCCCCGTAGACCCTGCCGCGGCAGCCAACCTGGACCGTCTCATTCCTCAACCCGAGCCCGCGAGGTCCCCCGCGCCGGGAGTTCCCGGAGGAGGAACCTCTGAGACGGACCCAACCGTTCGGATTTCAAACTAAGTTTTCTCCCGGTAGCAGCCGACATCAGATACATGGGACTGAATCAACCGGCGCAGACGATCATCGCCATAGGCATCGTGGTGGCAGTAGCCGGATCCATTCTCATGTTCGCATTACGGCGAGACTCGCAGTTCGACGAAACCGCTTGTCTACCCGTCGGGGCCGGGCTGATCGGGAGGATCCAGCAAGTAACTTCCACGCCAATGCAGGAAGCGTTCGCCGTGCCCTCTCGATTGGAGGACGATGTTTGGCTGGTTGCCGCCGACCTCGACGGTTCGGTCGGCGTGTGGGCCACGAGCATCCCTCCCGACTCGAAGGAGGGCGGATTGATCGTTCAGGCCAACGACGCCGCGAGAGTGGACGCCGTCTTGAGCACGCTCACTCCCGCCGAGAGCGCCGTTGCCGTAGCAAGAGCCCAAGCCGATACGAAGGCGATCGCCTATGCGGAGTCCTGTCTGCAGTCAGGATGAGGCCGCCGCGCGCAGCCGCGCGAGGGTTCGCTCGCGGCCGAGGAGTTCGAGAGATTCCGGCAGCGGCGGCGAAATGTTGCTCCCGGTAACCGCGGCTCTTACGGGCTGCCATCCCTTCGTTCGCGAAAGCCCTGCGGCCTCCGCGGCGGTGTCCAGCGCCCGGTGAATCGACTCGGCCGTCCAATCGTCCAGCGCTTCGAGCGCAGCGACGACCGAGGCCACGTACTCGCGGCCGGCCTTCTCCAAGAGTTTTCTCGCCTTCTCATTGGGGACGATTTCCTCCTCAAAGAGGAACCGGAGCATCTCGACCGCCTCGGAGAGAAGCTTGATCCGCTCGTTCACGAGCGGAACAGCCTCGCGTAGTAGTTCGAGATCGGCCTCGACACCGGCACGTTCGAAGAATGGGACCAGCCTCTCGGCGAGTTCCTCGACCGGCATCTCCCTGACGTAGTGGCCGTTCATCCATTCGAGCTTCTCGATGTCGAATGCGGCCGGGTTATGAGAGACGCGCGTGAGATCGAAATGTTCCACCAATCCATCGCGCGTCACAAAAGTCGTGTGCTCATCGAGGGACCACCCGAGAAGAGCGAGGTAGTTGATCATGGCCTCGGGGAGGAACCCCTGGTCCCGGAACCATTCGACCGAGACGGAGCCGTGGCGCTTCGACAGCGGCTGGCGGTCGGGACCCACGATCAGCGGCAGGTGCGCGTACTCGGGCGGGCTCGCACCCAGCGCCTCGAGGATCAGCATCTGTCTGGGCGTCGAGGAGAACAGATCCTCGCCCCTGATCACGTGAGACATCTTCATCGCGTGATCGTCGACGGCGGCGGCTAGAAGGTAGGTGGGCGTTCCGTCGCTTCGAAGGATGACGAAGTCCTTCAGATCGGATGCCGGAAAATGCGCTTCGCCGCGAATCAGATCGCGCACGGTCACATCCGTTCCCGGTGTGGCGAACCTCAATGCAGCAGGGCGTCCTTCCGCCTCGAACGTGGCCCGCTCCTCGTCCGAAAGGTTGCGGCATCGGCCGTCGTAGCCGGGCGGCTGGCCGCGTTTGATCGCGCGCTTCCGCCGCTCCTCCAATTCTTCGGGCGTGCAGTAACAAAGGTACGCGCGGCCCGACCCCTGAAGGCGATCGGCCGCGGCGCGATAAGTTTCCATCCGTTCGCTTTGGATGTAGGGACCGTAGTCGCCTCCCACACCGGGACCTTCGTCCCAATCGATCCCGAGCCATGCCAAGGCCTCCTGTACGCCTTCGATGGCTTCCGGAGTCACGCGATCCCGGTCGGTGTCCTCGATCCGAAGGACGAACGCGCCGTCGGTGTGGCGGGCGAACAGCCACGAGAAGAGTGCCGTCCGCGCCCCGCCGACGTGCAACTCGCCGCTCGGTGCCGGCGCGAACCTGGAGCGAACGCTCATCCTTCGACCGCGTGATTCTCGAGCACGCCGATCCCCTCGATCTCTATCTCGACGAGGTCGTCTCGGTGAAGCGGTCCGATACCGGCGGGCGTTCCGGTCATGATCACGTCGCCGGGCAGAAGCGTCATGTACATCGAAATGAAGGAGATCAACTCGGCGGGTCCGACGGCTAGGTCGGAGGTTCGCGACGATTGCCGCACCTCGCCATTCACTCGTGTCTCCAAGGCGAGGTTCGCGGGATCAAGATCCGTCTCGATCCAGGGACCGAGGGGGTTCGACCCGTCGAACGCCTTCGCGCGCGTCCACTGATCGTCCTTCGACTGGAGGTCGCGAAGCGTGACATCGTTCCCGCACGTGTATCCGAGGATCGCCTTCGCGGCCGACTCCTCGTCCAGCCGGCGCGCCAGGCGCCCTATCACGACGGCGAGCTCCCCCTCGTAGTCCACTCGCTCTGAGAGTGGGTGAAGGGGTATCGGATCGCCCGGACCGATGACCGAGGTCGCCGGTTTCAAAAACAGAAGCGGCTCTTCGGGTATAGGCTGCCCGAACTCCTCCGCGTGGGCGTGGTAATTGAGCCCTATGCCCACGATCTTCGAGGGAAGCACCGGCGCGAGCAACCGCACGTCGGCGATCGGTACCTCTTCGCCCGTCGGGACGGGGTTCTCGAAGAAGGTTCCGCCGAGAACCCGGATCTGGTCGTCCGCCGCGACGCCGGTCGCGATTCGATCGCCGAATCGGAACCGAACCAGCCTCATCTCGAGGCTAAGCGTCTACCCGCGCGAGCCAGTGGAGGTACTTGTCGATCTCGCCGCGGGCGGCGGAGAAGAACGTTCCCTGGATCTCCTTGGTCACGGCTCCCCTGCTCCCCTCTCCCACGACGCGGTCATCGACCTCGCGGATCGGGGTGACCTCTGCCGCGGTTCCGGTGAAGAAGGCCTCGTCCGCGTGATAGAGGTCGGTCCGCACCAGATTGTCCTCGCGCACCTCATACCCGAGGTCGCGCGCGATGACCATCACGGAGTCCCGGGTGATCCCTTCCAAGCATCCGGCCGACAGCGGCGGCGTCGATATCACGCCGTTCTTCACGACGAACACGTTCTCGCCGGATCCGTCCGCGATCTGCCCGTGTTGGTTAAGCATGATCGCCTCGTCGTAGCCGGCGTGGATCGCCTCCATTTTGGCCAGGATCGAATTGATGTACTGGCCCGTGGCCTTAGCCGACGGCGGAAGCGAGTTCTGGTCGTTTCGCTTCCAGCTCGAGATCTTGATTCGCGTGCCGGCCTCGAGCGCATCCTCCCCGAGGTAGGCTCCCCACGGCCAAACAGCGATGCTGACGTTGACCGGCGCGTCGAAGGGATTCAGTCCCATCTCTCCGTACCCTCGGTATACCAGCGGGCGGATATAGCAATGGGTAAGGGAGTTCGCCTTGATCGTCTCTTTCGTCGCCTCGATCAGCGCCTCTGGAGAGAACGGTATTTCGATGTGATACAGGTGGGCCGACCGGAAGAGCCGGCCGATGTGATCGGTCAAACGGAAAACGGCGGTACCGTCTTTGGTCTCGTACGCGCGGACCCCCTCGAACACACCGCTCCCGTAGTGCAAGGCGTGCGTAAGCACGTGCACCTTGGCGTCTTTCCAGTCGACGAGCGATCCGTCCATCCAGATCTTCTCGACCTCTTGGATGGGCACCTCTGACCTCCTCCTCGTGCACGCGGTCCTGGTTGGTGTTACAGGATACCGTCAGGCCGATACGGGAGTCTCGCTGGGTCGCAGTTCCCGTAGAACCGGCAGCAGGATCAGCACGGCCAGCCCGGTTCCGGCCGCCCCAACCCCGTACGCCCACCTAGGACCGACGGCGTTCACGACGAAGCCGGCGATAAGGAAGGACACGAGGAACGCGATCGAGATCGCGGCCTCCGTAGCCGCCATGACCCTGCTCCTAACGGCGTCCGGTGTGCGCCGCTGGACGACGTTTCGCTCGGCGACCATCGTGAAGGCGTCGCCCAGGCCGGACGCGAAGATCCCGAACAGCACGAACCAGAACCAAGGCGACACCGCGACGGCGCCCATGAAGACCGCCACGCAAAGTGTGCCGAGCACCAACGCCCGCCCCTCGGTCCGCTCACTCAGGAGCCGGCCGGCGAAGGATCCGACCACAGAACCTGCCCCCCACGCCGTGACCATCAGGCCGTACCCGAGCGCCCCGGCGTCGAACAGCTCCGCGAACGGAATATCGGCAACCATGACTAAGCCGATGCCCAACACCCAGACGAACCAGGCCGAAGTCATCGCTCGAAGCACCCGATCCCTAAGGACGAAGAGGATTCCGGCTCGCACACCGCGGAACTCCTCGTCGTCGGCGCGCTCGCCTTGGAACGGCCTACGGACGGTTGCCATCAAGCCGGCTGAGATGACGAACGAGGCGGCGTTGATCACGAACACCCAGCGAGGGCCGGTTGCCGCCACCAACGCACCGCCGATGGCCGGGCCGATCATCAAACCGGTGTTGAAACCGAGCTGGATCATCGAGTTCGCCCAGGGGAGATCCTCGCGATCGACGAGATTGGGAATGGCGGCCCCCGAGGCCGACCACATCGGCGCCTCGCCCACCGCGCCGAGAAAGGCCAGCAATAGCAACAGCCACGGTGCCTCGACGAAGGCAAGGGCGGCGAAGAAGATCGCGGCGACGAGGTCCGACGCGATCATGACCTTCTGACGATCGAACTTGTCACCCAAGGCGCCGGCGAAGGGCCCCACCAGACCGCTCACTCCGAAGGTCAGCAACAGGGACGCCGACACCCACACGGCCGAGTGGGTCCGCTGGAAAATCACGTAGTTCAACGCGGTGTACGCCGCTGCACCGCCCGAAAACGAGATGATCCGGGCGACGGTGATCATGCGCACTGAGGAACGAGGTTTGGTTACGACGAGCATGTCTTCTCTCCAACTTTGAAAAGGGGACTCTGGGACGGCGCAGCTACGCGAGGAGGATGGCGGTGAGCGCGCAGTCGGTCAGAGAGATTTCATGACCGGATTAGTGTAGCAGCAGCTACTCGGGCAAAGCCACGAAGTGGGCGTGCTGCGCGCCGATCTCCTTGACCATTTGGTCGAAGACGTCGTCGGGTATCGGTTCGTCGACGGTGAGACCCATGACGGCAAGCCCGCCCTGGCTCTTTCGGCCGACCTCCATGCTGGCGATGTTGATGCCAGAGTTGCCGAGTATCGAACCGATCTTGCCGATGACGCCGGGGCGGTCCTCGTAGAGGAAAAAGCCCATGTTTCGTTCGGGAGCCATGTCTACGTCGAAGTCGAGCACACGAACTATGCGGTCGCCGCCGCGTTTTCCCACGAGTGTCCCGGCCACCGAGACTTCGCCGTCCTCAGAAGTGGCCCTGAGCGAGATCAGATTCACGTAGTCGCGAGAGACGGTGGACTTCGACTCGTGGATCGCGATGCCGCGTTCGTGCGCGATGACGGGCGCATTCACGAACGAAAGAGGCTCGTGAACGACACCGGCGAGCGAGCCCTTCACCGCCGCAAGGGTCAGGACCCGCGTGTCCACCTCGGCGAGCCGGCCGAGGTACTGGCATTCGATCGATTGGATGGCGCCATCTGCCAACCCGGTGAGAAGGCCGCCGAGTTTCTCCGCCAGCGGCATGAAAGGACGAACCATCTCCGGAATCTCCGCGCCGGCCGAAAGGTTCACCGCGTAGGGAACGAATTCCCCCTTGAGCGCCAGCCTCACCATCTGCGCGATGGCGACGCCCGCCTTGTCCTGAGCCTCGACGGTCGCCGCGCCGAGGTGAGGCGTCACGACGACTTCCTCGAAATCGAAGAGGTCGTGTTTCGTGGAAGGTTCGGTCGCGAACACGTCGAGCGCGGCGCCGGCCAGATGGTGATCCTTCAGCGCTTTCACAAGTGCGTCCTCATCGACGATCCCGCCTCGGGAAGTGTTCACGAGGCGCGAACCTTCCTTCATCAGAACGAGCTGCCGCTCGCCGACGAATCCTTCCGTCTCGGGCGTACGCGGCAAGTGGATCGACACGAAGTCGGCCTGAACCAAGAGTGCCTCGAGTGTGGGCATGACCTCGACGCCGATCTCACGCGCCTTCTCGCGGGAAACGTACGGGTCGTATGCGATAAGCCGCATCCCGAAAGCTTGTGCCCGTTGCGCGACCATCTGGCCCACTCGCCCCAAGCCGACGATGCCGAGCGTTTTTCCCGCAAGCTCCACGCCCTGGAACTTCTCGCGGTCCCAGTGGCCGGCCTTCAACGCCGCATTCGCCGCTGGAATGTTGCGCGCTTGGGAGAGCAACAGCCCCATGGTGTGCTCGGCCGCGGAGACGATGTTCGACTGCGGGGCGTTGAGCACTACGACACCGCGCCGCGTGGCAGCGTCGACGTCCACGTTGTCGAGCCCGATCCCCGCGCGGGCGATGACCTTCAGGTTCTCGGCCGCCTCGATCACCTGAGCCGTCACGCGCGTCTGCGACCTGACAACCAAGGCGTCATATGGGGCGATTACAGAGGCGAGATCTCCAGTAGCCAAATCCTCGCGAACGTCGACGTCGAAGTCTTCGCGAAGGACTTCGATCCCTCTTTCCGAGAGCGGCTCGGTCACCAGTACGTACATTCGCTTACTCCTGTGCGAAAACGTCCTCGGCGGCCGCAACCGCGGCCCCGCGCTTGGCCGGATAACCCATGTCGCCGAGCGTCATTTCCAGAGCGGCCAGGCACCGGATGATATCGAACTTGTCGTAGTAGCCGAGGTGACCGATACGAAAGACTTTTCCCTCCAGGGGCCCCTGACCGGGCGCGAGGATTATCCCGTGGTCGGCGCGGACCTTGGCGACCAGTTCGTCCCCGTCGATGCCGTCCGGCGCCCGGATCGCCGTTACCGCCCAAGCCCTCTCCGGCGAATCGCCGAACAAATCGAGACCCAGGGCGCGGATTCCCTCTTTCACCGCGCTGGACAAGACCCGATGGCGCGCGAGCGCTGCTTCGGCCCCGTCGCGAAAGTACACCTGGAGGCCGGCCTCGAGCCCCATGATCAGAGAGATCGCCGGAGTGAACGGGCTCTCGGGGTCGTCGAGTTCGAAGGATTTCTTGTACGCCGCCCAGTCGAAATAGAACTTTGGCAACTTCGCCTCTTTGGATGCATCCCATGCGGCCGGCGAAATCGCAGTGAAAGAGACCCCCGGGGTTCCTGAGAGCGCCTTCTGCGAACCGCCGATCGCCACGTCGATCCCCCAAGCGTCGCATTCAAAGGGAACGGCACCGAGACTCGACACGCAGTCCACCGCGATAAGCGCCCCGGCCGCCTTCGCGACGGCCGCGATCGCCTCCACGTCGTGGATGACCCCCGTGGAGGTCTCGCTCTGTTGCACGAGAACCCCCTTCGCCGGATGTTCAGATAAGGCAGCCTCGACATCCGCGGGTTCGACCGACCTTCCCCACTCGTAGTCGATCCGATCGACGTCCAGGCCGAATGCCGTGGCCAGCTTCGCGAATCTCTCTCCGAAATAGCCTGCGACGGGGACGACCACCCGGTCACCGGGCGAGAAGAGATTGGCGACCGCCGACTCGAGTCCCCCAGTACCCGACGATGTAAACAGGAGAATGTCGTTCTCGGTCTTATAGAGACGCTTTAGTTGGTCGGTAACCCGGCGTAGCAGGCCTCCGTACCCGGGCCCGCGGTGATAAACGAGAGGACTGCCTTGCGCGAGGAAGACCTCGGGCGGCACGGGAGTTGGTCCCGGTGCCATGATGATTTCGGGGCGATCCAACGCGTCTCCTTCGATCGTTCGGCCAGCCTAGCAGAGGGTCAGGAACCCTCCGGAAGAAGCGTTCGCAGGTCGACTTCGGGATCGGCCAACGCAACCGGGTCCACTTTCGTTTGAGCCCGGATGAGCTTGAGCGAGCGGCGAACGTCGCGCTTCCAGTCGATTGAAAGCGACGCGCGAATGGCGCCATCCCCCAGTTGGAACGCGCAGAAGCTGCGGTCGTCGACGCTCCCGCGAATGATCGGATCCCGCCATTCGGTGGTGAACCCTCCCATCTGGATCTGCGAGTCGTACTGATCCGACCAGAACCAGTGCGGATCGTCATAAGCGTCGCGGTTCCCAAGCATCGCCTTGGCGGCGGCCGGTCCCATCTTGATCGCGTTGTCGAAGTGCTCGACGCGAATCCTGCCGAAGATCGGGTGGTCGTGATTGGCGATGTCACCCGCGGCGAACACGCCGGGGACGGTGGTCTCGAATGCCGGGCCGATGGTGATCCCGTTGTCGACCGCCAGTCCTGCTGCTTCGGCGATCTCCACGTTCGGCTGCGTGCCGATACCAACGACGGCGAAGTCGCACTCGATTCGGCGACCTTCGGTGGTGACGACGGCCTCCACTCGATCCGAGCCCTCGAAGCTTTCCACGGTCTCCCCAAAGAACATCTCCACGCCGTGATCTCTGTGTATGCCTTCGAGAACCCGCCCGAACGCCGGGCCGAGAACACGAAACAACGCTGTTTCGAAGTACTCGACGATGGTGACTTCGGTTCCGAGCTGCCTAAGCGACGCCGCCACTTCCGCACCTATGAAGCCCATCCCGACGATTGCCGCCTTGGATCCTTTCGCCGCAGCGTCGCGTATTCGGTCGGAATCCTCGACTCGGCGGAGGTCGAGGACGCCTTCGAGCCTCGCGCCGGGAACGTCCAGCTTTCGATTTCGAATCCCGGTCGCAACCAGGAGCGCATCGAACGCGAAGTTTTCCCCACCCTCGAGCTCGACCGTGCGCTCCTTCGCGTCGATACGCTCGGCCCGTATGCCGAATCTGGTCGAGATGTCCTGCTCGGAATACCAGTCGGCCGGGCGCAGATAAGCGCTTTCGGCATCCTGCTCCCCGCGCAAGTATTCCTTCGAAAGGGGAGGCCGCTCGTACGGGGGACGCTGGTCGTCCCCGATCAGGACGATTCGTCCGTCGAAGCCCTCCTCCCGGAGTACGGCCGCGGCCGATCCGCCGGTGGCGTTCGCACCGATGATCACAAAGGTCTTTGCCAAGATCCCCCCTCGGGTGGCAGGGCCTTCTGCCTTGCTTGCAGCAGCTGCCAGAGCGTAGTTATTCCGAAGACCAGATAGAAACCGGCCATGATCAGGATCCCCGTGCGGAATTCGATCGGGAAGAATGCGGGCATGAAGGCGCCGGTCACCCACGCGAGCTGAAACAAGACTTCGTATCTGGCAAATACCCGCCCGAATGCGCCTGCCGGCACGCGTCGCTGCATCAGGCTCTGAAAAGCGAGGCGGCCCAATTCCGTCGCCATGCCGGCAACGAGCGCGAAGACGGAGAGGACCACGAGAGCAAAAGCACCGAATGCGATCACCGCGGCAAGCCCGGCGCCTATCAGCGACCCCACCACGACTGCTTCTTCGCGCAGGGCGCGAGGCAGCCTCGGCGCGAGGAAATCGGCGACGAAGACGCCGGTCATGCCGGCGATGACGAGAACGACGAACCAGTAACCGGGGTCCGGTGAGCGGCGAAGGGCGAAGGCGAGGAGGAACAATAGAAACCCCGACGCGGCGCGCAGACCCGCGGCGCCGGCGGCCGGGAGGGTGAGCGAGGGAACGCGGCCAAGCTTTTGGACATCCTTTGCGGGCGGCCGTGGAGGAACGGCCGGCGTCGGAAGGCGCAGGTTGAGGAGCATCGTCACGCCGTAGACGGCAGCCGCCGCATACAGGGCAGCCGATGGACCGCCGAGCTTAGATGCAACCAGGCCCGGTCCCGCCGCAAGGATGAATCCGGCGGCGGCGACTCGCCCCATTCGCGCGTTCGATCTCAACAGCCCCTCGTCGGGGGGCGCGTAGGCGAGAGTGAGCCCGTTCTTCGTGATCTGGTGGATCTTTGAGAGCACGAGGAGGATGAACACGGCCGGAAACAAAAGAACGCTTCCTATTCGCGGAGCCGCGTAAAGGGCAACGACCAGCCTGCCTATCGCCGACGCGAACGAGACCGTCCGCCTCGGCCCGACCCTGTCAAGGAGGGGCACGAGAAGAGGCGCCGCAACCGCCAGTGGCGCGAGTGTCAGCACCAGATAAAGGGCGACCTGCGTTCTGGCCTCATCCACGGGAATCGAAAAGAAGACGGAGTCGGCCAGGGCGATCGTTACCAGCGCGTCGCCCGCGCTGCTCGCGAAATGAACCAGCGCGTAATCGTCGAGGGGATCGTCGGACGACCACATCCGGCGAACAGGCCTCATAGCCCGGCTGAGAAGTCGCCGGGACCACGGGCGCCGGGGCTTCGGGGCCTCCTGTTCCTCCACTACCCGCCCGACAGGCGTTCGCGAAGCAGGTCACCGGCGACCTTCGGATTGGCCGAGCCCCCGGTCTTCTTCATCGCCTGGCCGACCAGGAAGCCGAGGACGCCTTCCTTGCCCGCCTTGAACTGTTCGACCGGTTCGGGATTCTCGGCTATGACCTCATCTACGAGCGCGCTCAAGTCCTCCCTGTCAGATCGCTGAGTCAATCCCTGGCGCTGGATGATGACGGCGACGGAGGGAATGGACGCCTTGGAGGCAACTGTAAGCGGCTTCGCAGTTGTCGAGGACACCAGGTCGTGAATTACTCTCTTGGCGCCGGCTGTGGAGAGAACCCCCTCATTGACACTTTTCACAACGTCCGCCAAGTGCTGTGGGGTCAGGTCAGTCCGCGAGAGCTTCTTGTTCGTTTCCCTCAGGTGCCCGGCGACGTCCTGGGTCAGCCAGTTCGCGGCGGCGCTCGGCTCGGCGCCCAGCTTCACCGCCTCCTCGAAGAAGTCGGCCCACTCTCTCGTAGCCATGAGGACCCGAGCGGCCTCCGGCTTCACGCCGAGCTTCTTCTCGAAGCGGGCGCGCCGGACGGCTGGCATTTCCGGAAGATCCGCCCGGATTAGGTCGATCCTGGCGCCTTCCGGCTCGAGGGGCGGCAGGTCGGGCTCCGGGAAGTACCGATAGTCGAACGCGTACTCCTTCGACCGAAGAGGTGAGGTCACGCCCGAATCCTCGTCCCAGTGCCGGGTTTCCTGTCTCAGAGGCTCGCCGGCCTCGACGGCTTTGCGCTGGCGCTCCTCCTCGAACTTCAGTGCATAGAAGAGGGAGCGGACGGAGTTCAGATTCTTGATCTCCACCTTGACCCCGAGTTCGCTTTCGCCTCGCGGGCGCACGGAGATGTTGGCATCACACCTGAGCGATCCCTCTTCCATTCGAACGTCCGAGACGCCCAGCGACTCCAGCGCCGCGCGCAGCTCGTTCAAGTAGGCGCGCGCCTCCTCCGCCGAGCGCATGTCCGGTTCGGACACGACCTCCACTAGAGGAACACCTGCGCGGTTGTAGTCGACCAGCGCGTAGGCGGCGTCGTGGATTCGCCCGGTGACACTGGCATGCGCCGTCTTGCCGGTGTCCTCCTCCATGTGGACCCTGGTGATTCCGATCGTTCGCAGCTCGCCCTCGGCTTCGATCCCCAAGTGGCCGTTCACGCAGATCGGCAGGTCGTACTGGGAGATCTGAAAATTCTTCGGCATGTCCGGATAGAAGTAGTTCTTGCGATGGAAGAGGCTGTTCGGCGCTATCTCGCAGCCGAGCGCGAGGCCGATCCTGATGATGTAGTCGATTGCCTTTTCGTTCGGAACCGGCAGAGTTCCGGGGTGGCCGAGACAGATCGGGCACACGTTCGTGTTGGGTTCCCCGCCGAACTCGTTTCGGCACCCACAGAACATCTTCGTGTCAGTGTCGAGTTCCACATGGCATTCGAGCCCGATGACCGTTTCGAGGTCGGTGCTCACGCCAGGGCCTCGATGAGCGGCGGCTTCGCCGAGAAGGCGAGATCCTTATCCAGTGCGTCCGCGGCATTGAGCAGCGCGGGTTCACCCAAGACTTTCGCCGTGAGCTGCAGCCCAATCGGCAGCCCGTTCGAGTCGAGCCCGCAGGGGATCGAGATGGCCGGAACGCCGGCCAGGTTCGCGGGGATCGTGAACACGTCGTTCAGGTACATGGCCAGCGGGTCGCCGGTCTTCTCCCCGATTCGGAAGGCGGTCGTCGGCGACGTCGGCGACACCAGGACGTCGTAGTCGGCGAAGGCGCGCTCGTAGTCGCGGATGATCAGCGTTCTGACCTTTTGAGCCTGGCCGTAGTACGCCTCGTAGTATCCGGCCGAGAGTGCGTAGGTTCCGAGCATGATTCGACGCTTGACTTCGTCACCGAATCCCTCGCCTCGTGTCTTGGACATCATCTCGACCGAGTCCTTCGCGCCTTGCGCGCGATAGCCGTAACGAACACCGTCGTACCTCGCCAAGTTGGAAGAGGCCTCGCTGGGCGCGATCAGGTAATACGCCGAAAGCGCATAGTCGGTGTGCGGCAGGGAAACCTCTCCCGCCTCCGCGCCGAGTCCCGTCAGCCGGTCGACTGCGGCGCGTACGGCATCGCTCACTTCGGGCTGCACCCCCTCGCCGAAGGCCTGCTCGATCACACCGACGCGCAGCCCCTTGATGTCTCCGTGGATGTCCTTCGTGTAGTCGCGCCTCCCCTCGGGAAGGCTCGTTGCGTCCTTGGGGTCGTGGCCGGCAATCGAGGAAAGGAGCATCGCCGCATCGCGAACGCTTCGGGTGAACGTGCCGACGGTGTCGAGCGACGATGCGAACGCGATTAGTCCGTAGCGGGAGACGAGTCCGTAAGTCGGCTTAAGGCCAACCACGCCGCAAAGCGACGCCGGTTGTCTCACCGATCCGCCCGTGTCGGTGCCGAGAGCCCAGACGGCTTCACCGGCGGCGACCGCCGCGGCCGATCCTCCTGACGAACCGCCGGGGACCGTCTCCAGATTCCAGGGATTGCGAGTCACGCCGAACGCGGAGTTTTCCGTGGACGAGCCCATCGCGAATTCGTCCATGTTCGTCTTGCCGACCAGGACGGATCCCGCCTCGCGCAGTCTCGCCCAAGGCGTGCAGTCGTAAGGAGGAACGTAGTTCTCCAGGATCTTCGAACCGCAAGTTGTCGCTATGCCGCGAGTCGCGAGTACATCCTTCAAGGCGAGCGGGATTCCGGCTACTGCTTCACTTTTGCCGTCGCCGCCACCCGCCTGTTCGTGCGCCAGATCGGACGTCACCGACAGGAACGCCTTCACATCCGCGTCAACAGCCTCGATCCTTGCGAGGCACGAGTCGCCCACTTGGGAGGGTGTTGCCTCTCCTGAGTGAAACCTCTTGGATAACTCGGATGCAGTGAGGTCACAGAGTTCGGCCGTCACTCGGCCTCCACGATGCGCGGGACCTTGAAACGGCCGTCTTCCACTTCGGGCGCGCCGGCGAGTGCCTCTTCGTGCGAAAGCGAGGGCTCGACCTCATCCGGGCGAAGGACATTCGAGCGGGGGATCGCATAAGCCGTCGGAGGGACGTCGTCCGCGGCGACCTCGCCTACTTTGGCTGCATGCTCGAGGATCAGCCCGAGCTGCTCTCGGAGACGCTCCTTCTCGTCGGCGCTCAGTTGCAGCCGGGCAAGCCGGGCAACGTGTTCGACATCGATCTCGACAGGCACGGCGCCAGTCTAGTGGCGACCGCTGACCCTTACCGGCCGAGGCGTTTCAGGAAATCCTTCTCCTCGATGATCTCGACACCGAGCTGAACGGCCTTCTCGTACTTCGAACCGGCGTTCTCCCCCGCCACGACGAAGTCGGTCTTCTTCGAAACGCTCGACGCGATCCTGGCCCCAGCCGCTTCTGCGGCCTCCGCGGCTTCGTCGCGCGACATCGATTCGAGTCCTCCCGTCAGCACGATCGTCTTGCCCGAAAGCGGACCCTTCTTCGTCGCCTTCTTCCTCTCATCCTCCATCCGCACACCGGCTTTCCGCAGCTTCTTGACGACTTTGAGGTTCTCCTTGTCGCGGAACCACCCGTAGACGCTGTTCGCGATCTCCGGGCCGATTTCCTCCGCGGCTTCCAGTTCCTCGAGCTTCGCCACGGCCAGCTCGTTAATCGAAGGGAAGGCACCAGCCAGCACCTGCGCGACGTGCGAACCCACATGACGGATGTTCAGGCCCACGAGCAGGCGCCACAGGGCCCTGCTCTTCGATTCCTCGATCGCCGCAAGCAAGTTCTGGATCGACTTTTCCTTGAAACCCGGCAGCTCCGCGAGTTTCTTCGCGTTCAACGAGTAGATGTCCCCCGGGTCCTCGACCAGGCCGCGCTCGCGAAGCGCCATCACGGTCTTGTAGCCGAGGCCCTCGATGTCCATCGCACCGCGTCCGGCGGAATGAACCAGCCATTCCTCGTTCTGCATTGGACAGCCGCGGCGGTTCGGGCACCTGTAGTCCTTCTCCCCCTCCGGACGGACAAGCTCCGTTCCGCACGCCGGACACTTCTTCGGCATCTTCCAGGGCCGCGCGTTCTTCGGACGCTTCGACGGCACGGGTCCGACCACCTCGGGGATGACGTCGCCGGCGCGGCGAACGATGACCGTGTCGCCGTTTCGCACGTCCTTGCGCCTCACTTCGTCCTCGTTGTGCAGCGTCGCCGTTGTAACCGTCACGCCGCCGACAAACACGGGCTCGAGCCACGCGAAGGGCGTAACCTTCCCGGTCCGCCCGACGTGTATTTCGATCTTCTTTAGAAGGGTCGTCCGCTCCTCGGGGGGGAACTTGTAGGCGATCGCCCAACGCGGGGCGTGACTCGTCGCTCCGAGCTCCTCTTGGAAAACGACTTGATCGACCTTCACGACCACGCCGTCGATCTCGTAGGGAAGGTCGTGGCGGTGCTCTTCCCAATGGCCGCAGAATCTGAATACCTCGTCGATCGTCTCGACGACCTGCGTGGTAGGCGCAACCGGCAGGCCCGCTTCCTTCATCCATTCGAGCGACTTGCTGTGCGATTCGAATCTAACCCCTTCCGCGAAACCGACGCCGTGGCACCAAAGGCGCAGCGGCCGGGAAGCCGTCACCTTCGGGTCCTTTTGCCGAAGCGAGCCGGCCGCCGCGTTGCGCGGGTTGGCGAACGGGCGCTGGCCCTTCGATGTGAGGTCCTCGTTGAGCTTCTCGAAGGCGTCGATCGGCAGGTAGACCTCGCCTCGCGACTCGAGGACGGGCGGCGGCTTCGCGAATCTCAGCCTGGTCGGGACCGATCGGACCGTCTTGATGTTCGACGTGATGTCCTCGCCGACCCGGCCGTCCCCCCGCGTGGCGCCCCGGACGAACGCGCCCTTCTCGTAGGTGAGAGCCACCGCAACTCCGTCGATCTTGAGTTCGCACGCGAATCGCGCGCCTTCGCCGACGGCCTTCTCTACCCGGGCCGCCCAGGCCTCCAGCTCCTCGCGGGAAAACGCGTTGTCGAGCGAGAGCATCGGAACCCGGTGCTCGACAGGCTTGAAAAGGTCGGCGGGACGGCCGCCCACGCGCTGGGTCGGGCTGTCTGGGGTGATGAACTCCGGCCATCGTTCCTCGAGCTGCCGCAGCTCTCGCATCAACTCGTCGTACTCGTCGTCGGAGATCTCGGGCTGGTCGAGGACGTAATACAGGTACTCGTGACGGTTTATCTGTTCGCGAAGCTCCTCGACGCGCAGCTTGGCCTTCGCCCGCTCGCGCTCGTCGGGCATTACGCCGCGAGTTCCACGCCGCCGGCGACCCCGATGTTGCCTCCCTGGATCACCAGCCCGCCGAGAACTCCCTCGATCGACTTGAGATGCGAAAGCGCGGTGCCGAGCGAGTCGGGTTTGGACAGAATCGCGAGCATCGCGGCTGCCGTTGCGTCGGCGAGAGTGCACGAGGACGCGACCACCACGAGCCCGTCGACGCTTTCGGCGGGAAGCTGCCTGCGCCCAAGAGTCGTGTAGACGCCGAGTGGCCCCAAACGGGGGTCGACCACGATCGAGAGTCCTTCGCCCTCGAAGCCGTAGGTGACCGCGAGCTTCGTCCTTCTTTTCGCCACAACGAAGTAGTCGCCTCCACTCGACACCGTTACCTCGGGAAGCGACCTCGCCAGGTAGCGGCCGACGTGGTCGGTAACCGCGCCCTGGAAGGTGAACACAGGGCCGACGCCGGCCATGGCAGATGCCTCCGCCATGTGGCGAACGATCTCCGGCGCTTCGTCCGGCACAGCGATCGGTCGCTTGCTGGTTCGAAACTTCGGGTTCTGAGCCGCGTAAGCGTGAAGCTTCTCCCAGAACTGCATCGCCGCTGCCCTGGCTTCCTCGTAGTAGTCCTCGGGCGCGGTGACCCGCAGGACCATGTCCTGAACCTGCATGTCGAATGTTGTGGCCTTCTTCTTCAGAAGTCGCAAGCGATCCCCTTAGCGGAGCGCTTCCCGGATCCGGCCGCCGCCGAGAAGCTCGTCGCCCCGATAGAACACGACACTCTGTCCCGGGGCAACCGCGCGCTCGGGCGTTCGAAACTCCACCCGAGCCCCCTCCGCGCCCGCCTCGATCACGGCCGGGACGGAGTCTCCCCTGTATCGGATCTTTACCTCGGCCTCGAACGGGCCGTCGAGCGCACCTCCGGCGACCCAGTTCACCCGGTCTGCGACCAGCCCGCGTCGGGCGAGCAACTCACCGGGACCGACGACTACCCGGTTCGCCGCAGGTTCCACGTCCACGACATAGGTCCGTGTACCGTTCGACACCCCCAGGCCGCGGCGCTGCCCGATCGTGTAGCGAAACGTCCCGTCATGACGGCCGACCGGCTCGCCGTCCGTGTCGACGATCTCGCCGTCGCTAACGAGGGCGGGCACATGCTCGGCCAGGAAAGCGGCGTGGTCCTCACCAGGGATGAAACACACTTCCTGGGAGTCGGGCTTCCCGGCGACCGGGAGGCCGAATCGTTCCGCCAGTGCGCGTGTGTCGGACTTCCGCGAAGAGCCGACCGGAAACAGGGACCGGGCCAGCTGCTCCTGACCGAGCATGTGCAACATGTACGACTGGTCCTTGGAGACATCGGCCCCGCGGTACAGATGCCAGGCGCCGGAATCGTCACGAGAGGTTCTGACGTAGTGGCCGGTCGCCACGAAGTCGATCCCGAGCTCATCGGCTCTATCGAGAAACGCGCGGAACTTGATGTGCTCGTTGCATCGCGCGCAAGGGTTGGGGGTCCTGCCGGCCGCGTGCTCTTCGAAGAAATCGGAAAGGACCGTCTCCCGGAACGTCTCGCTCATGTCGACGATCTCGAATGGGAAACCGGCCTGGTCGGCAACGGCCCGCGCGTCCGTCCTGGCGCTCGGGCCACAGCAGCCGTGATCCACGCCGTCGGCGAGGTGCACAAGCTTCATGTGCGATCCGAGAACGTCGTATCCCTGCTCTTTCAAAAGACAAGCAGCGACCGACGAGTCAACGCCACCGGACATGGCGACGAGTACAGAGGAAGGCATGATCCGAGGCTAACACGCGTGATCGCGGATCCCGGGTTCAGGTCCGCTTGCGCTTCTTGATCTCCTCCGTGAGGGCCGGAATTACCTTGAAGAGGTCGCCCACGACCGCGAAGTCCGCCAGCTGGAGCATCGGCGCCTCCGCGTCCTTATTTATTGCCACGATCGTTTTCGAGGTCTGCATCCCGGCGCGGTGCTGAATGGCGCCCGAGATCCCGACCGCGACGTAGAGCTGGGGGGACACGGTCTTTCCCGTTTGGCCGACCTGATTTTGATGCGGGTACCAGCCGGCGTCGACGGCTGCCCTCGAAGCGCCGACCGCTGCCCCGAGCGCATCCGCCAGTTCCTCCACCACCCGGAAATTCTCCGGTCCGCCGAGTCCACGCCCACCCGAGACGATAATCGCCGCTTCCTCGACGGCCGGGCGCCCGCCACCTTCCTGGCGGACGCGATCCACGACCTTCGCCCGCTTCGCGTCATCGGCGACCGACACTTCCACCCGCTCCTCGGAGAGGTCTGCCGGCGCCTCTTCGGCTACGAATGCATTCGGCTTCACGCAAATGATCTGTGGCGATCCCTTTACGGCGCACTTCACCGATGTTGCTCCGCCGAAGTCCGACTTCGTTGCGACCAGACGTCCATCGGACACCTCCAGATTCACGGCGTCGGCGATGACCCCTGCGCCGGCCTTGGCCGCAACGCCCGCGGCCAAGTCCTTGCCCTCGGGGACGCTCGCAAAGAGGACTACGTCGGGTGTCCGCTCGCGAACCAGGCCGCTTAGGGCATCGATTCGCGGTTGGAGCAGGTAGTCGTCGAGATCGGCGCTCTCGGCAACTATGGCTTTCGGCGCCCCGTATGCCGCAAGCTTGTCCTTGGCTTTGTCGAAACCCTTGCCGACGAAAACCGCGAGGAGATCGAGCCCCAGCTCGCCCCCAAAGCGCCTCCCCGCCGTCAGCATCTGGAGCGCGACCTTGCGCGGCTCCCCGGCGTCGTGATCGATAACCACCCACATCTCGCCCATCAGATGAACTTGTTCTCCTGGAGGAAGTCGGCGAGCTTAGCGGCTCCGCTCCCGTCGTCGGTCACGATCTCCCCTTGCTTCTTGGCCTCCCGCGGCTCCGCGGCCAGGACTTCCGTCTTCGACCCGGAAAGCCCGACCTCGCCCGCGTCTACGCCGAGCGCATCGGCTCCCATTACCTCAACGGGTTTGGACTTCGCTCCCATGATTCCTTTCAGCGTCGCGTACCTGGGCTCGTTGATCCCCTTCACCACGGACACAACGGCGGGAAGCTCCGCCTCGACGACGTCGTAGCCACCCTCCTCTTCGCGCTGGATCGTGATCTTGGAATCGGCGACGTCCACTTTCTTCGCCCCGGTGAGGCCGGGAAGCGCCAGGAGTTGAGCGAGAGCTTGAGGGACCAACGAGTCGCGCGCGTCAGTCGATTCCGATCCCGTGATGACGAGATCGAACTCCACTTGAGCGAGGCCCAGCGCGAGTACGTACGCCGTAGCCATCGCGTCCGAGCCGTGGATCTGATCGTCGGAAACAAGAACGCCCTTGTCCGCGCCCATCGCAAGGGCCTTCCGGACGGCGTCCTTCTCCGCCGGCTCGGGTCCCATGGTGAGGATCGTTACCTCTCCGCCGTGCTGCTCCTTAAGCTTCAAGGCCTCCTCGACACCGTATTCATCCACAGGGTTCATGAGGGACTCGACGGATTCGCGATCGAGCGTGAAATCATCGGGGTCGAGATTCTTTTCCGCGGCGGTATCCGGCACGCGTTTTACGCATACGACGATGTTCAAGAACTCTCCCGAGTCGGCGGCTGCGGATTCTACCGGAAGGCCGGACCGGACACTCTGGGGTATAAATGCCCGCCATGCGGCAACCTTCCCGACTGCCCATTCGCGGCATCCGAGCGGTGGCCCTGGCTGCGATCGGCGCCCTCGTCGCCGTGGCTTGCGGATCGAGCGGCGATCCGCAAAAAGCGGAATTCGTGCAGCGGGTGAGCGAGCAGGCGGAGGAACGCAGAGCCGATCAATCGGCTAGGGCTCTGCAGGCTCGAAGCAAAATCGAGCACATCGTGTTCGTCCTCAAGGAGAACCGCACCTTCGACAACATGTTCGGCCGCTTTTCCGGTGCAGACGGAGCGACCACCGGTCTCCTTTGTAACGGCAAGGAGATCCCACTCCAGCGTGCAACCGACCGGCAGCCCGATATCGGCCACTCGTTCGCGGACGGCTTGATCGCCGTCGACGGGGGAACCATGCGCTGCTTCGACGAGGTCGAGCTCGCGGAGAGCCTGCGTGGCTACACGCAGTATCGCCCGGCCCAAATCCCCAATTACTGGAAACTGGCGAAGCGATACGTTCTGGCCGACCGGTTCTTCAGCTCCGTATACGGTCCGACCGGCCCCGAGCACCTGTGGGCCATATCGGGGCAATCGGCGACCTTCGTGGAACAGGAGCGGGGGCACCAGAAAGGCGAGGGCGTCCCCCGCGAGTTCTGCGACGACCTCACTGAACGCGCATACGCGTTCCGCAAACTGACGCCCGAGGAGCGCGACGAGGCTTACAGGCTGGAGGAAGTGCCGGACTTTCCGACGATCCTCGAGCGGTTCCTAGTGGAAAAGGTGCCCTGTGTAAACATCATGACCGTACCGGACCAGCTGGAAGAGGCCGGAATCACCTGGAAGTACTATCGCGGAGAACGCAACTGGGACGTTCTTCGAATGATCGGACACATACGCTTTGGGCCGATGTGGGAAAAGCGCGTGCCGGCGAGCGAGTTCATCCCGGACGCAGAGGCGGACCGGCTTCCTGCTGTCTCGTGGCTCATCCCGCCGATCTGGTTGTCGGATCACCCGCCTTACAGCGTGTGCGCGGGCGAGAACTGGGTCGTTCGGATCCTCAACGCCTTGCAGCGAAGCCCTGAATGGGAAAGCACGGCGGTCGTGATCGCTTGGGACGACTTCGGCGGTTTCTACGACCACGCGCCCCCGCCTCACGTCGACCTGTACGGATACGGGCCGCGGGTTCCCGCAATGATCATCTCGCCGTGGGCGAAGCGCGGCTTCGTGGAGAGCCGGGTCACGGACTTCTCATCCGTCTTGTCGTTCATTCAGACCGTGAACGAACTTCCCCCGCTTCAGGGCCGTAATTCGCGCGCGTACAACTTGCTCAATTCCTTCGATTTCGAACAGGAGCCACTCGAGCCCTTACTGCTCAAAGAGCGGAACTGCGGGAAGGTGCCGACCGGGCTCGACAAGGCGCTGCCCATCGTGGACACAGAGCTCGACGATCGAGAGGCAGAGTTGATCGGGAGAGCGAGTTGATCGAGGTTAGGTTCGACGATCTGCTGGCAACCCCGCCGGCGTCGCTGCGGTTCAAGGGACAAGCCGGGACGATCGAGGCCTACAGGCCGGAGGCCGTGGCGGATGCTCTGGCCGCGGCAGTGGACGCGACCAGCCGGGGACTCTGGGCCGCCGGTTACGTCGCCTACGAGGCATCCCCCGGGCTGGATCCGGCACTCGCCGTTCGGAGCCGGCCGCCTGAGGACCCTTTCGCAGGACTGCCCCTGGTTTGGTTCGGGCTCTTCGAGGATCGCATCGAGGAATCGGTGGGGGTCGCTTCCGGCTACTACTCCGTGTCCGAGTGGGAGCCTTCGATCTCTCGCAACGACTACGAAACGGCCGTCGAACGTATCCGCGACTACATCCGAGACGGCGACACTTACCAGATCAACTTCACCCTTCGGCTCCGCGCCGAGTTCTCCGGAGACGAGCAGGCCTTCTATTCCGATCTCTGCGCCGCGCAACGCGCCGGCCAATGCGCGTACATCGACACCGGGCGTTTCCGCATCCTGTCGGCCTCACCCGAGCTCTTCCTCGAGGTCGACAAAGGCCGCGTCATCACTAGGCCCATGAAGGGAACGGCCCCGCGCGGACGCACCTACGCGGAGGACGAGGCCACATCACGCCGGTTGGTGGATTCCCCCAAAGAGCGGGCCGAGAACGCGATGATCGTGGACTTGTTGAGAAACGACCTCGGCCGCGTTGCGGAGCCGGGGTCGGTGAAGGTGTCCCTACTCTTCGAAGCGGAGCGCTACGAGACTCTGTGGCAGATGACCTCGACGGTTGGGGCGCGGCTCCGGGAGGGCGTAGATCCGACGGCCGCGTTCCGCGTTCTTTTTCCGAGCGGCTCGGTCACCGGTGCCCCGAAGGTGAGAAGCATGCAGATCGCGGCGAAACTCGAGGACTCGCCGAGGGGCGTGTACACGGGTGCGATCGGATTTCTCGCCCCCGCCGGAGCCGAGGGACCGGACGCTCGATTCAATGTGGCCATTCGAACCGTAGTCATTGATCCGGAGACCGGGGCGGCGGAGTACGGAGTTGGAGGAGGGATCACCTACGACTCGGTCGCAGCCCGGGAGTGGGAGGAGTGTCTCACCAAGGCCCGGGTCCTGGGCGAGCGCCGGCCGGAGTTCGAGTTGATCGAAACCATTCGATACTCGGGCGGGGAGTTTCCCTTCATGGCTCGTCACCTGGCGCGGATGGCAAGCTCGGCCGCCTATTTCGGCTTTCGGTTCGAGAAAGACGAAGTCGCTGCCGCCTTGGAGAGTTCAGTGGCGGACCTCGATGACGCCCGCGTGCGGCTTGCCCTAGCTCGGGACGGAGAATTGACGGTCACGACTGCTCCTTTGCCGGCCGCCAACCCGCCGCCGGTGAGACTGGCGGTCGACTACGAGCCGGTTGATTCCAAGGACCTGTTCCTGTTTCACAAGACGACGAGGCGCGACCTCTACGAGGAACGTGCGAAGCGCCACCCGGGAGCCGACGACGTGCTTCTCGTCAACGAACGACGAGAGATAACGGAGAGCACGATCGCGAATGTTGCGGTGGAGCTCGACGGCAAGTGGTTCACCCCGCCCGTGGACTCCGGCTGTCTTCCGGGTGTGTACCGGCAGGAGCTGATCGAGGAGGGACGAATCGAGGAACGCATCCTGAGCGTCTCCAATGTGCTCGAAGCAGACGGATTGGCATTGATGAACGCCGTGCGGCTCTGGCGAAAGGCAACGCTTTGAGCCGCTACCCCAACAATCCGAATGTTCGAACGGTCTACCTGGGTAAGTACACGCGCGAGACCGCGAACGCCATCGCCGGCGAGCTCGAGGATGGCGACATCTACTGGTGGTACAAGGCTCCGGGATTCCTCAGCCAGATATGGGAGTTCGACACGGTCCGGCTCTTCGTGGACCGCGAACACTTGGACGAGGCCAAGGCCGTCGCCGAGCGAATCCAGGCACGAAATACGGCCGGAGAAGGGGCCTGAAACCGGCTCGCCAGCCAGGAGGGCTCTGCGGTAATCTCATTTACCCGCACCATGGAGGCTTAGGTGTTCGAGCGCACGATCAAGCGCGATTTGCTCCAGCAAGTCGAGGACTTGACCCGCAAACGCCCAGCTCAGGTCGTCATCCCAACGATCCAGAGCGGATTCGGAAACCGCGGCGAGTTGCTTCAGTTCGTGCTCGACGAGATGGATCGTCGGGGTTATGAGTTGGAGAGCGCCGCTACGCCGACGAAGGGACCTGCGCGCGGAACCTCGGCGCAGCCGCGCAACCTAGTCTTCAACTGGAAGGGCGGCGAGTCGCATGAGTACCAGATGCGACCCTGCCCGTTCTGCGCGGAGCCGATTCGGATGGCGGCCGTCAAATGCAGGTTCTGTGGTGAGGAAGTCGACCCCATACCCGAGCCCGCAGGCGCCCGGGCCGAGGGCTCGTCGGAATCCGGCGCAGCCGGGGACGGCGACGGGCAAAAGGCCGTAGCCCGCAAGACCAGGGATCCGGTCCGGCCGGCGGAAGCCCCAACGCGTCCTGCAGCCCGTGAAGCGAGGCGCGCGAAAGAGCAGCCGCGCCAATCTCCGCCTCCCCAACCTCCCCCGGACGCGCAAGTCCCCTCACCGCGACCCCAACCATCTCAGCCCGCCGTTTCGGATGAACCCCTCCGTAAGGCCGATGAGTTCGTTCGACGTGCCGAGGAACAGGCAAAGGGACTCCGAATGGCCCAGCAACGAGCCGAGCAGGCGGAGAAAGAGAGATTGGCGATCGAACAACGAGCCCGTGGCGCCGAGGAACAGGCTCGGCTGATGGACCAGCAGAATCTCGAGACCGAGAACCGAGTTCGCCAGGCCGAAATCGCGCGCGACCAGGCAGAGGAGCGCGCTCTCAAAGCGGAACACGAACTGGACCGCATCGAGGAGTACGCGCGAAAGACGGAAGAGAAGACCAGGCGCGCGGAGCTGGAGCAATCCGCGTTCGAGGAGCGAGCCCTATCCGCGGAACGTGAGAGAGCAAAGCTGGACGAGCGGGCAGTCACGGCGGAGCGCGAGCTGGCGCATACGAAGGATCGGCTCGCCTTGAGTGATGAGGCGGATAAGCAAGAGGAGGAGCGCTCGGCGAAACTCGAACAGGACCTGGCCGCGGCAGAGGAGCGGGCGCAAAGCGCAGAGTCACAGATGGCTAGCGTCGAAGACCGCGCCAGGGGTGCTGAGAAGCAGCTAAGAAAGGCCGAAGACCAGCGCACCAGGATCGAGGAGCGTGCGAAGTCCTCAGCACGGTTGATGCAGGAAGCCGAGGATCAGCGCTCCCGGCAGTCCGAAAAGCAGATGCAAGGGGCGCGAGAGCAACAAGACCAATTCAACCAGACGGTGAAGGAACTAGAGGCGCGACTCAAGGAAGCCGAGAAGAAGTACCGGTCTGTCGAGGGCGCCGACGAGGCCAAACTGCTGGCCGAGGAGCGAGCTCGGGTTGCCGAAGAGGAGTCCGAGCGCGCGGTTGCGGAGGCTCGGGAGCTAGCCGGCCGATCCGAAGAGCGCGCCGTGGCTGCGGAGTCGCGAATCGCCGAGTCCGAGGCCCGCGCTCGCGCGTCCGAGGACAGGGCCGCCACGGCGGAAGGGGCGGCACTATCGGCAACGAAACAGGCAGACGACAGTCGCCAACTCGTAAGCGATCTGGAGTCACGTTTGTCCGACGCCGAGGAGCGCCACCGTGCGCTCGAGGGCGCCGACGAGGCGCGACGGCTGGCCGAGGAGCGAGCTCGGGTTGCCGAGGAGCGAGTTCGGATTGCCGAGGAGGAGTCGGAGCGCGCGGTTGCGGAAGCTCGTGAGCTAGCCGGCAGGGCCGAGGAAAGAGCCGCGCGAGCAGAGGAAGGAAAACGGACGGCCGAGGCCAGAATGGCCGACACCGAGAGGCTCGCAGAATCGGCCGAGCATAGGGCGGCTAAAGCAGAGAAGACTCAGGCTGAATACGCCCGTCGCGCGACACAGGAGCGCCGCGAACTGTTCGAAATGGCAATCGAGCAAGCAGGTGTGGCTGAGAAGCAAGCTGCTCAAGCCAAGGAGCAATCCAGGGTCGCCGAGGACCAGCTGACGGAAATCGAGGAGCGTGCCCGGAAGGTCGACGAGCAGGCTAGGGTGGCCCAGCGCCAGATTCGCCTCGCCGAGAACCGCATGCGCGACGCCAAGGAATTAGTCGCGCGCGTAGAGGACAGCAGCAGTTCGTCTTCAGCCGGCTCGAGCCGCACGGATTCCCCCACGGAACAGAGCGACGAGGACGAGGAGGGACTTGCCGGATTCTTCGGCCGAAAGAAACGCCGTCGCGACGAGGAAGGCGAGACCGAGGACTGACTTTCTAGCTCGCCCCAGTGTCAGCCGATGGGCTTTTGCCCGGGCCACGCATACGGACGAGTGCGCTCCACGGCGAGGGGACAGGCACAAAGTGGGCACCTGGGCGGCTCCTCGTAAACCAGGACACGCTGCTCGCAGAACGGGCACTCGGCCTGCCGCATAGGGGGGTGTCCCTCGGTGGTGGATGGCATTGGGCTCCCGCGATCTAGTCAGGGCGGTCCCCCTATCATCGGCCGGGTCGGCCGATTCCTTGAGCGAAGGGTTAGGCGGCTTCGCGCTTCTTCCGACGCCCTCTTGGTGTGTATGCGTGGACTGGCTCGTGCTGCCAGCAGAAATCCCATCGGTTGTACATGGAAAGGCGCGTCTCGCACCCCTCTGAAGCGCACACCCTGTCCTTGGGGTAGCTTCTGTTCGGCCTCGGGAGTTGCCGGACCTTTTCCCCTTTGTAGAAGGTCTGCTCCGCCATATCGCTCCCCTACTTCCTGTTTCGGCCGGCCCGGCCGGTGCTTGAGACCGGGACCGTCAATCACCTATTCGAACGCTCGAAGGCCCCGGTTCGTTCCCGAAACAGCAAGATTCGTGCCTGGGTAGCTATTTCCCTTTGAATTCGGCCTTGGCGGCCCCCTTCTCGAGCAGCGAGCGCATGCCGGTCTTCTGGTCTTCCGTGGCGAAGAGGCCGATGAATTCCTCCATCTCGATGTCGAGACCGGCTAGGAGGTCCGCCTGGGTTCCCAGGTCGATGGCCCGTTTTGCGGCGCGAAGGGCGAGGAGCGGCCCCACGGAAAAACGCTGGGCGCCACCGACGGCGCGCTCGTAAACCTCCTTCGCGGGGAAGACCCCGTCCACGAGCCCCAACGCCAGCGCCTCCTCCGCTTGCACCTGACGTCCCGTGTAGATCAGATCCTTGGACTTCGCCGGGCCGATGAGCCGCGGCAGCCGTTGCGTCCCTCCGGCCCCCGGGATGATCCCAAGCTGGATCTCGGGGAGCCCGACCTTGGCGCTGTCCGCCGCGTACCTGAGGTCGGCCGCCAAAGCCAGCTCGTAGCCACCACCCAACGCGTAGCCGTTGATCGCCGCGATCGTCACTTTCGGAATCTTCTCGATCGCGTTGATGGCTTCCTGCATAGCGGCAATGCGTGGCCTCACTTGCTCCGGCCCGAGTTCAGCCATCTCGCCGACGTCGGCGCCGGCCGCGAAGATCACCGGGCCTCCCCAGATCACGACCGCCCGCACGTCATCTCGCTGGGTCGCCTCCTTCGCCGCTTCGAATAGCTCGTCGGTCATCTGGCTTCCGATCGCGTTCAGCTTCGGACGGTCCAGACGGATCGTTCCGACACCGTTCTCAGCTTCGAGCCGCACGAACTCGCCCATTCGACTCCCTTCGTAGGACGAATATCGTTGCAGAAAGGGCTCGGCCAACGGAACCGCCGACGCGGGCCGCTCCTGCAATTAGATGCAACTGCTAAACTTCGAAACCGTGGCCGAAGCCCCTTCGAACGTTCTCGACCTCCTCCGCACCAGAGGGCTACGAATGACACCCCAGAGGCGAGCGATCGTGGCCGAGGTCATGGGCGCGAAGGGCCACATCAATCCCACGGCAATCACGCGAAAGGTCCAAAGCCGCATTCCCGGTGTGAACGCATCAACCGTGTACCGAACCCTGGGACTCCTGGAAGAGGTCGGCGTCATTTCGCACGCCCACCTCGAAGCGGGACCCGAGTATCACCGAGTCGACGAAGCCGGCCACGTTCACCTCATGTGTTCGAATTGCGGTTCCGACGACGATCTCTCCATCGACGAGGCCAAATCCCTGCACCGACTCATCACAAAGCACAAGGGTTTCGAACCGGACCTAACCCATTTCGCCATCTCCGGCCTTTGCGCCAATTGCCAGGCAAAGGCAAGACGCTAGTCCACGTGCTCCGCCATTGCCTCGGCGGGCAAACGACGCCCTCGGACACCTGAAATAGCGAAGGCGACGAGAAACACTAGCCCCGCCACCAAAACGACTGCCGGGCCCGACGCCCAATCGAGGTGGTAGGAAAGGTAGACACCAACGAACCCACACAGGCCTCCAACGGCCAGTGAGATCCAGAGCATGCGATGAAAACTGTCCGTGAGAAGCCGCGCAATGACCGGAGGGATCACGAGCATGGCCGCAATCAGTGTTACCCCGAGAACATTCATTGTCGCGGTGATGGCGGCGGCAAGCAGGATGGCAAGCAGGGCATCCGCCCAAGCCGTCCTGACGCCCGACACGTCCGCCACCTCGGGATCGAAAGCTGTGAACAGGAATTGCCGGTAGCGCAATAACACGACTGCTGCCGCGAACAGCGTGACGCCGGCAACCACCAATACGTCAGCCTCGGTCACGCCGAGGACATTCCCGAAAAGCGCCGCCTCGAAGTTCCTGGTGAATCCACCTCCGACGGAGATGATCACGACACCAATGGCGAAGGCGGTAGTCGTTACGACTCCGATCGCCGCGTCTGCTCCGATCGTTCGACGCCGGGCGATCTTCTGAATCAGCAACGCCGCGAAGAGACCGAAGATCCCTCCGGCCACATAGAAATTGATCGAGAGGACGAATCCTGCGACGGCCCCTCCGAAAATCGCGTGCGAAAGCCCGTGACCTATGTAGCTCATGCCCCTCAGTACGACGTACACGCCGACCAGACCGCAGAGAACCCCCGCAAGAACGGCGACCATCAAAGCGTGCCGGAAGAACTCGTATCCGAACGGCTCAAGCAGGGTGCTCATGATGATCCTCTCGAATCGGAACGACCTCCGCCGATGACGGCGGGGACTCCTCCTCGTAGTGCTCCACGACAACGGGCATCCCGCCGTGGGTGAGGACTTCCAGCGGCGCACCGTACGTGCGCTCGAGAACATCGGGAGTGATGACGTCCTTAGGCCGCCCGGTGGCCGTCACCCGCTTGTTCAGGCACACAAGCCGGGGAAGGTGCGCCGCTATCCCGTTGAGGTCGTGAGTCGTGAGCATGATGGACAGTCCATCGTGATGCAGTTCGTGAATGAGATGCATCACCTCGTGACGTGTTCGCACGTCTACACCGCTCGTAGGCTCATCGAGCAGAAGGAGGTTGGGCTCGCGAAGCATTGCCCGCGCCACGAACACGCGCTGCTGCTGACCCCCCGATAGTTCTCGGATGTGGCGAGCCCCAATCCCAGCGAGGCCGAGCCGCTCAAGCACTCCGTCGGCCGCCATCAGGTCTTCCTTCGAGTGCCAAGGCACCGTAATGCGACCTCCAACCCGGGCCATCAAAACGGCCTCCCGGACGGTCACCGGGAAGTACCAGTTCACCGTCTCTACTTGAGGGACGTATCCGATAGCTAGATTTGGCGACCGCACGACCCGCCCTGCGATGGGTTCCACCGAACCTGCGATCGTGCGAAGCAGCGTTGTCTTTCCGGATCCGCTGGGGCCCACGACGCCGACGAAGTCTCCCGGAGGGATCGACATGTCGACGTTGACGAGCACGGGTTCTCGCCCGAATCTGCAGGTGACGCCTTCGAGCCGTACCAGGTCGTCCAATTCTCTCCTCAGTAGCGATACTCCGCGGTGTCGGACTCCACGACGTTCGAAGTCTCTACCCCATCGAAAGCCGTCGGATCTCCTCCCAGCGCCCCCATGAAAGTCCTGTAATCGAAGACGAGGAGGCCGATGAGACTGTGATCAGGATCCCCCGCCTCCCCGGGGAGATCGTCGTCGCGCAGATCGTCGATGTACTCCGCGCCTGTTTCTTCGGCGATCTGTTGAAGAACCGGGCTCGAAAACACCTCTGAACCGAAAATGGCGGGGATACGCTCGGCCCTGACCTGGTCCACCAGCCCGGCAACCTCCTTGGCGGTCGGTTCGGCAAAGTCCGCGGGCTGTACGGCGCCGACGATCTCCCATCCGTACTCTCTTGCGAAGTACGGGAACGAGTCGTGGTACGTAAGCAACTTCCTATTCTCCGGCGGCACCGATTCGGTTCCCTTGTGGGCGGCCGCATCAAGGTCATCGAAGCGAGATGCGAGCTTCCCGTAGTTCTTTGCGAAGTAGTCAGCGTTCTGGGGATCCAGTTGCGAGAGCTTGTCCTTGATTATCTCTGCGTATCGTTTCGCATAGGGCGGGTTGGTCCACAGATGGGGGTTGGGATCCCCGCCCGACCTCGGAAAGCTGAAGTCGAAGATGTACTCGCTCGGCGTGATCGTCATGTCGCCCAACTCGACGATCTCGACGCCGTCGCCGACGTTCGCCTCGGCCAGTTCTCTCGTCGGCTCTTCGAGGTGGAGCCCGTTGATGAAGACGACATCGGCATCCTCCATCACGGCAGCATCCGATGGAGCCGGCTCGAATGTGTGGCTGTTCGTGCCCTCCGGGACTATCCCTTGCAGCTCGATCCGGTCGCCGCCCACATTCGCCGCCAAGTTGGTTATGGGCGAAAAGGTGGTCACAACGTTGATAGCGCCCTCGCCGGAGGAGCCACCCGAGTCACCGGAAGTGCAGGCAGCCAAAAGCACGCATAACAGGACGACGCTGAACGAGATTCGCCTCAAGGACTTCTTCAGAATTTGGTTCACGCAGATACCCTACCTGCCTATTGCATTGTCTTGCAACTACAGGGAGGTGCTACAAGCCCTGTCTTTCGGCGATCTCTCCGGCGAGACGGGCCGCGGCACGGTAAGGGTCAGTCCTGCGTTTTTCCAAGTCCTCCAAAAGGTCTGGATGTTCGTTTAGGAGCGATCGAACCCGGTCACGGAGGCCCTGGGACACCATCTCCTCGACCTCTGCCAGCAAGCGCCGGCCCCGCTGCTCGGACAGCGCGCCGGTGGAGTCCTGGTGCTTCCTGTGCCGGTCGATCGCATCCCAAAGTTCATCCATGCCGGCGCCGTCCGTCGCGGATGTGCTGACCACCGGCGGGACCCACTCGCGCTCCCCGCCCATCCCGAGCATCGCTTCGAGATCCCCGACGGCGCGCTGGGCGCCGTCCTTGTCCGCCTTGTTGACCACGAAGATGTCGGCGATCTCCAGAATCCCCGCCTTCGCGACCTGGATTGAATCCCCCCAACCGGGAGTGACCACGACGAGCGTGGTGTCGGTGGCCTTCGCGACCTCCACCTCCACCTGCCCGACGCCCACCGTTTCGACGATGACCATGCCGTATCCAGACGCGTCGAGGATCCGAATGGCTTCCGGTGCGGCCAGGGCCATACCCCCGAGGTGGCCTCGCGTGGCCATCGAGCGGATGAACACGCCCGCATCGGTGGCATGCACCTGCATTCGAAGTCGATCTCCCAGCAGAGCGCCTCCCGTGAACGGAGACGTCGGATCAATTGCGAGCACGGCGACCGTGAGACCTTTCGATCGGCCGGAACGAACGAGGTGCTCCGCCAAGCTCGACTTGCCCACCCCAGGTGCGCCGGTGAGCCCGACCGAGTAGGCGTTCCCCGTGTGGGGGTAGAGGCCGGCGGAGAGCTCCGGCAGGTCCGCGGCCCCGTCCTCCACCATTGAAATGGCGCGAGCGACGGCGCGGCGGTCACCCTTCAATATCTCTTCGACAAACTCCGAATCCATGCGGGAAGCGTACCCGGCGAAGGCTCCGAAAGCTCTGAACGAGGGCTGCGGCCGTCGCGCTTAACCTGCAGCCAGCAGCGCGCCTCCGACGAAGGCGAAGTAGGGACCCACGCCTATCAAGTCCACGGTCACTCGAAGCCCCGCATCGTCACCCACCCCGGAGCTGAACAACTGAGCAAGGAACAGAACGACGAGCAACATGACCGCGCCGCCGCAGATGCGCCGAAGAATTGTCCACCGGTCCAGGGAAAAAAGGATTGCCCCGGCCGCCGCCACAACGAGGAGCAGTACCGCAAGGCTGAAAGTAGACGCTCCGATATCGCCCGTGAGGACGTAGTTGACGGGAAGCTCGTCCGCGTGCACCGAGCCGATCCCCGCGATCCAGGGCTGGATCACCGAGAGAACGATGGCAATGGCGCCGACGAGCGGCAGGATCTTGATCGGCAAGGAACTGTCTTTTGCCACGGGCCAACTCTACAGCGGCGGCAATGGCGGCGCAGCAGTTAGCTGCCGTCGGCCGCGGAGGGTGCGCCGGGCATCGCCACAAGCGCATCGCGCAGGGACTTACAGTACAAACGCTGGCGCATCAGATCAGGGTGGTCGTCCCGGTGCACGCGAGTCCTGATCATCGCCAGGTTGACCTGTTCCCGCTGAAGTCTCTTGAGCAGTGCGGCGGCTCGGGGACCGGCCCGAGCGCGCATCTCCCGCCGGGCGCGGCGCCGTCGCCTCGGGTACTGAACCACGTCGAACTCGTCCTTGAGAAGACCGTCGCCGCCGAGCTCCGAATCGACGGCCATTCGAAACCATCTGCGTTCCCTCCGCCGGGCGAGAACCACCATCACGCACACGAGGATCAGGAACGGTACACCCTTGACTGCCGTCGCCAGCGGGATCACGAGCCAGTCCGATCCCGTCCAGGGCATGTCGGGAAAGAAATCGAGCCACGGCGAATTCCAAATGAAATGCGCGAGCATGGCGAACAGGAACAGTCCACCGGCAACCAGAAGACGCTTGAGGAGCGTGGCCTGCCCCTTTCGGGCAACGAAATACGCGACGCCGATCCCCGCTATCCCCGAGTACAGGAGGTGCCCGTAAAGGCCGCTGGCAATCACCCTGACGAAGAATCCGGTCAAGACGCCCGCAGGCTCTCCCCCGAACACCGCCATGAAGTAGAAAACGTCTTCCACAACCGCGAAACCGAGGCCGCAGAGTGCCCCGTAGACGAAGCCGTCCATCACGTCGTCGATCTCGTCCCGGGCGATGAGCGCGATAAGGACCACGCCCAGGACCTTCAGGATCTCCTCGACCCATGGGGCCGTGAGCGCCGCCGTCCATCTGGACGCGAAGTCGGGCCCCCCGATACGGGCCACGACGAGACCCCAGCCCTGGTTCGCGAGGCCCGCGAGTGCCGTGGCCGCGACGGCGCCCCAAAGGAGGGCGGCCACCACTAATGAGATGGGTTCGCGTTCGAAGAGATCCAGGAGATAGACGACCATGAACACCGGCGCTGCGTAGACGAGTACCAAAAGCCAGGAGAGCCCCCAGCCGGACGGAGACATCTGGCGGAAGAACGACTGTTCGGCGAAAGTGACGAGCGCTCCGACTACCATGACCAACACGAAAAGCCAGAAAGCCGGCTTGCGGAACTGAAACAGCGTTGTCCTGTAGCCCCAGCGGGGTTGCAAGGACTTCGCGTCCGACGCCATCAGCTCACCTCCGCGGCGCGGATCATCTCGTCGACGTCACCCGCGACGAAACCGTAGAGACCCTCGGCGGACCAGCCGTCGAAGATGACCCCCGTCCCGGATGGAGCAACGACGGCCGTCAGCTGTCCTTCCACGGGCGCGCCGACATCCCCGAAGGTGCCCAGGTAGCTCACGCGTACGCCCTCGAGCCCGGAGTCGAGCCGGAATTGTTCGAGGTCCTCGGACACGGTCAGCTCGCGAGCCTCGGGGTCGAGGCGGTCGGCGACGTACCTGCGCAAAAGGCCGACGTCGTCTCCTTCGAACGTCGCAGCAAACACGTCGAGGTTGCCGTTGCCGCGGGTGAGTCTTACGAAGGAGACGCCGCCCTCGCCGCCCTTGCGTGCCACTTCCCAACCGGAGAGCGGTGTCACGCGCGCAAGCCCTCCGACGGTGATCGGAGAGCCTTCCGGGACCGACAGGAGGCCGGCGGTGAAGTAGCCGCCGAGAACCACCGCCGCGAGGATTAGGAAGATCACCAGAGTGGCGGGCCACGTTCGGTTTCGAACCGTCCTGGACGAGTCAGCCGTTTCCATCTAAGTAACCGAGAGCAGCTTGTTCAAGCGGGCGACGCTCGGGGCGTGCGCAAGAAGGCCCTTGACCCTCATCTTGCCCGAAAGAAGCTTTCGAACGATCCTGCGGCCTCCGGCTTTCAGCAGATCCGGCATGCCGAATCGCAGCGGAACCGACGAGAGTTCGATCAGGGTCGTCGCATCGGCGCGCACGCTTATCGCTGCGTTCCCCGCCGCGACGCCGTTGGTTACGACTACCTTGTCGCTTTTCATCTCGATCGTCGCCGATAGTCCGATGTCGTACGCCGTTACCGCGAAGGACGCGGGTTTGAGCAGCGATCGGCGCTCGGGATGATGTTCGAGGTTAGTGCGAATCAGGTCACCAAGGATGCCGGCGAGACCATTCGGCTCCTCGTCGGTGAACTCCACCGTCACGGCTTCAGGACGACTTTGGTCGCTTCGTGGGAGTCGAATAGCTCGTAGCCGTGTGGGGCGTCGGCCAACGGAAGGGTGTGCGAGATGATCGGCAGAGGGTCGATGTCGCCGCGCTCGACGGCGGCCATCGCCCGATCCCACCAAGTATGGACCGGACAGATGCCGGTGAACCTGAGGTCGAGTGTGCGCGTCCAGTAAGGCCCCAGTGGGATCTCGATCGTCTCCCCCGCGTACATCCCCGCGATCGTCACGATGCCGCCTCGGCGCACGACGTCGACGGCGGTCTCGAAACCGGACGGCGTCCCGACGACCTCGATGACGACATCGGCTCCCCGGCCTTCGGTCGCCTCCGCGACCGCCGTGTGCGGGTTTCGCTCCGACGCGTTGATCGCCGTCGCGCCGGCCTTTTCGGCCAAGGTAAGCCGGTCGGGCTCGAGGTCGACCGCCAACACCTGGCCCGCGCCTTGGAGCAATGCGCCTTGGATGCAGAAGTAGCCCACGGGACCCGCGCCGACGACGGCGACCGTGTCCCTCGCATTGATTCCGGAGATCCCGGCAGCGTAGTAGCCGGTAGTGAGACCGTCTCCGACGAAGAGCGCACGCTCGTCCTGCATTCCCTCGGGAACGGCGAGCAAGTTTGTGTCGGCATGCGGAACACGAACGAATTCCGCTTGCGTGCCGCCGAGCGAGCCTCCGAACGCGCCGGCGCCAAGGGTCCGGAAGTCCTCGCACAGCTGGGTCTGTCCCTTCCGGCAGAACCAGCACTTCCCGCACGCGTTGTCGAAGGCAACTACGACGCGATCGCCGTCTTTGAATCCCATCACATCCGGGCCTACCGACTCGACGAACCCCATTCCCTCGTGGCCGATGGTTTCGCCCGGCGAGAGAGGTGCTTTGCCGTGGTAGAAGTGAAGATCCGATCCGCAGATGGCCGCCGTGGTGACTCGAACAACCGCGTCGTCCGATTCCTCGATCGCCGGGTCGGGAACGTCTGCGACTTCCAGCTTCTCGACGTCACGGTAGACGACGGCCTTCACGTCTCGTCCACGAATTCGGTCGGCATCTCAGCAGCAACGTCCACCAGTTCGTTCGCCGCGCGAACGTGGCGGATGATCGCCGCAATGTCCCCCTTCAGCTTGAGCTTGCCCTGCATCATGCCCTTTACCGGGTCGAGCTCGCGCCTCAGCACTTCCTTCCATCGAGAATAAGGAGCGCGAATGATGAAACGCGCCTTTCCTCCTTCTTCGGGAGAGCGCATGCCCGCGCCGCGGCACTCGCCGTGCCAAAGGTCCATCCAGAGCCAGAGGTCCTCGGGCACACCTTTGTCGGGTTCGGCTTCGATCACGTAGGAGAGATCCCCCTCCCAGGTTTCCGCGGCCTCCTTGTATCCGCCCGAGCCGTTGATGCGAGCCGCGTATTCCTCGAGCCATGCCCCGCTCGGAAAAACCGTCACCCGCAGCTACCTCTGCGTCCCGATGATGAAAGCCAAACCCAGAAGATTGAACGCCGCGTGCGCGAACATCGGCGCAACGATGTTCTTTCGCTTTTCGTAGAGTCGGGCGAGCCCGAAGCCGGTGAAGACCATCAGTGTCACGAGGAGGAGCGATCCGCGCCAGGACGCGTCCCCGCCGAAGCCCCAGTGTGCAAGGCCGAACACGATCGCAGAGGCGATAGCAGCGAACACGAACGAATGACGCGCCCTGAGGGACTTGTACAGGCAGCCACGAAAGAAGAGCTCCTCGGAAATGGGGGCCGCCAGCGCCAGGATCGCCGCCCACCAAATGGCTAATCCGCTAATACCCTCGGGAAGCTGGGCGGGCGTCGAAACGTCTTCCCCGAAGAGCTGGCGAAAAAGAAACGCAAGCAGGAGCCCGATACCGAATGCCACCACCACATAGAGCAGGAACCCGAACACGACGCCGGGGCCGATCTCGTCGGTGATCCGATCGGGAAACCCGATCGCTTCCTTCCACCCCGGATGCGTGGAGCGAAGCCACAGGTAGATGACGCCTGCTGGTACCGCCTCGGCCAATATCCCCGCGGCGAAGAATCGCCCGGATCCCTCGGGAAGGACCATGAAGGTCAGCCCGCCGAGGACGATGCCGCCGAGAACGCCGACCATGTAGACCCCGACTGCCTCCCACCACCGCCAGGTGACCTTCGATTCCTCCGCTTTTTTCTCGCGGTGTCCGTTCGACGAGTAGACGTGCTCGGGCGGGATGTCGGGGCTACTGGGAATGTCCGGCCTGGACGCAACCTCGCTGCTCATCGTTCCATCTTGACGGGTTCCTCGGCAAGCGGCACATAGAACAAGCCGCCGATAGCGAGGCCAAACCCCAGCCCCGCCGCTGCGGGCCCGGTGTCGTTGACGAAGTACGCGACGATGCTTCCTAGAACGATCACGAGCAAAGCCGTCCGCCACTGCGGGTATCTATCGAGCGATTCGCGAATCGGACGGGGAGGCCTCAGAACCAACCACAGGCATGCGAGCACTCCGACGACGGGAACGAAGGCGAACGGATTGCGCATCAGCAGGTCCCAGCCGATTCCCAAGCGATCAAGGAACGCTTGGAGGATCCCGCCGGGCCCGCCTCCACCTTCCTCGACGAAGCCTGTGATGTGCGTCGCGGCTGGTGCAAGGGCGTTGGCGATGAGCACCAGGGCGGTTCCGGCGATCAGAGTGCCAGCGGTGATGGCAAGGCCGCGAATGCGGAACCCACGCTGCTTGCTGAGGGCGAGCCAGAGACCTGCCGCGGCGAACAGGGTCACGGCCGCGCCGAAGTTCGCGCCCAGACTGGGGAATCCGCAGAACAAGCCGATTCCCACGAGCAGCACGAATCCGGTGTACGGGCGCAGAACGGAGGCCAGATAGAGGCCGGAACCGAGCAGCAGTCCGATGAAGACATTCGGAAGACCGTAGAACCGGGCGCCGTCGAGAGCGGTACCGCCGATGAAAGTGTGCAGGGTTGCCGGCCAGCCGAGCAGGGCCTCTGCGGCAAAGAACACGAGGACGGCGGCGCCGAGAAGCGCGGGCGGACGGAGGACGCCGTTTCGTCTCGAAGACAGCGCGGCTACAGGAAGAACGATCGTTACACCGATGACGAATGGAAGGACCGTGGCGTAGTTGAGGGTCCGCAAGTTCCCGGCTGCGAGCAGACCAATAGCCAGGGCCGGAGTTGCGAGAGCGAGCCAGGGTCCGACGGTCCGGGCGATGCGCGGAATGCGCCGGCGCAACCAGATGAGCGCCACACACCCGAAACCGAAGAGAGTTACCGCGATCGCCGCGCCGGTTCCGATGGGAACATACATCCGCCGCTGCGCGAGATAACGCTGATGAGTTTCAAACGGAGGTTCTTCATCAACCAGTTCGATCGGTGCACCGCCGACGGCGCCCCGAATGGGCTTCCGGAGGAAATTGAGGATGGTCACAGGGACATCCTCGGCCGTAACGACGCCGTCGCGGTTCGTACTGGCCGATGTGAGCGTGCGCGCGGGGCCTGACAACGAGAAGATCTCGCGGATGTCCCCGCTGGCAAGCACTATCGGAAGAAGCTCGTCCCTCTGCCGGAGCATTGACGGCGAGGTTGAACCACCGACAACCACGACCATTAGCCCAGAGGGGTCGGTCCCTGCCGTAATCGAGGCCGCCCGCTCTATCTGCTTCCCGATTTCCTCAGGCGTCGCTTCCGGATCATAAGGTGCTGCAACGAACACTCCGGGACCGCCGAGGTTTGTACGTGGTTGAGGCTCGAAGGATCCGGTTAGTGCACGATCGACCGGTGTTCCGGGGCCCAGAAGAGCCGCCCCTCCCGCGTGTGCCAGCGAGCGCACCTCACGTGAGACCAACAACCGCTCGAGCGAAAGGTCGTCGACGATAAAAACCAAGACTCGGGTACCAGGGGCTTGCGTCTTTGCGATGGCGGCGGAGGGCCAGCCGAGCGCGATCGCCAGGAGTGCCGAGAAGCCTAGGCTAAGGGTTCGCCTCAAGCGGGGGTCGGCACCAGCTCGCGCTCGCGGCGGACCTCGGCCCCCAAGGCGGTCAGTTTCGTGTCGAGCTCCTCGTAGCCGCGGTCGACGTGATGCATGTCAGAGATCTCGGTAACCCCGTCGGCGCCCAGGGCGGCGATCACCATCGCGGCGCCGGCGCGAATATCCAGCGCGCGGACCGGGGCCGCGGACAGCTGCTCCGTCCCGCGGATCACGGCATGGTGCCCCTCCGTCTGAATATCCGCTCCCATTCGCTTCAGCTCGTCGACGAACATGAACCGGCTCTCGAATACGTTCTCGGTGGCGATGCTCGTCCCCTCGGCCGTTGAGAGCAGAGCCATCATCTGTGGCTGCAGATCGGTCGGGAACCCCGGCCAGGGCAAAGTCACGAAATCGACGGCTTGCGGCCGCGCTTTCGCAACAATCCTGAGGCCATCGTCTTCAGCGGCTATGTTCGCGCCGGCATCGGACAGCTTCTCGAGGGCGAGGTCCAGGTGCTCGGCCCTGGCTCCTCGCAACAAGACATCTCCTCCCGTTGCGCAAGCCGCGATCGCGAGTGTCCCCGTCTCGACACGGTCCGGGATCACGCGGTGGCGCGCGGGCGAAAACGAATCCACGCCGTCGATCTCGATGGTCGTCGTTCCGGCCCCGCCTATCCGCCCGCCCATCTCGTTCAGGAACTCGGCGAGGTCCACTATCTCCGGTTCGCGGGCGGCGTTCTCCACGACGGTGGTGCCTCGAGCGGCCACCGCCGCCATGAGGATGTTCTCGGTTGCTCCGACGCTCGGAAAATCGAGTGACACGATTGCGCCGCGCAACTCCGGCGCGCCGACCTTTAGGTACCCGTGTTCGTAGTCGAACGACGCTCCCAACCGTTCCAGGCCCCGGATGTGGAGGTCGATCTCACGGGATCCTATGTTGCAGCCGCCGGGCATGGCCACGCGCGCCTCGCCGTTGCGCGCGAGCAAGGGGCCGAGGACGATGATCGACGCCCGCATTCGACTGACAAGCTCATAAGGAGTCTCGTACGAGTGCAGAGCGGTCGCGTCGATTTCGACGGTGCCGTCTTCCCACTTGACGCCCGCTCCGAGGTGCTCGAGCACCTCGGCCATCGTCCTGCAATCCTGAATGTCGGGAACGTTCTCTATCGTCGAGCGGCCTTCGGCGAGAACGGCGGCCGCCATGAGCTTCAGGGCCGAGTTCTTGGCGCCGGATATGGGCACGGAACCTTCGAGGCGCGTGCCTCCGGTTACGAAGAGCCTATTCATCGTCAGCCGATTCTAGGCTCCGAAACGCGAGTGAACCGGATTTCAGCTCCCGAGCACGCCCAAACGCGTCTCGGCCTTGGCGAGTTCGTTCTTCGAATCTTCGTCGTCCGAGTTGTCCCGAAGCCTCGCCTCAGCCCCTTCCTTCCGGCGGCGCGCGGCTTCGGCGTCGATGTCGGATGCCAGCTCGGCCTGGGATGCGAGCACATCGACTCTCGTCGCCTCGCCGGTGCTCGTTACGTGCATGAAACCGCCGTCCACGACGGCCGTTTGGTCCCCGCCTGCCGTCTGTATCCGAAGCGGGCCGACCGCCAGCCTTATCAGCATCGGAGCGTGGCCGGACATGATCCCTACCTCGCCCTCGGTCCCTCTCGCGATCAGAAGCGATGCTTCGCCTTGCCAGACCTCGCGTTCGGGAGTAACGACGTGGACGTCGAGTGCCACTACGCCGCCGAGTCCTCGATGCCCTTCGCCTGTGCCTCGGCTTCTTCGATGCTTCCTACCAAGAAGAAGGCTTGTTCGGGAAGGTGATCGTACTCGCCTTCGCAGAGCGCCTTGAAGGAAGCGATCGTTTCGGCGATCGGCACGTATTTCCCGGGGATTCCCGTGAACTGCTCGGCCACGAAGAACGGCTGCGAGAGGAATCGCTGGATCTTACGCGCACGAGACACGATGACCTTATCCTCCTCGGAGAGTTCATCCACGCCGAGGATCGCGATGATGTCCTGAAGGTCCTTGTACCGCTGCAGGATCTCCTGCACGCGGCGCGCAACGGCATAGTGCTCCTCGCCCACGTACCTTGCGTCGAGGATCCGCGAGGTGGAGTCGAGGGGGTCCACCGCCGGGTAGATACCGAGTGAGGCAATGTCGCGCGACAGCACCGTCGTTGCGTCCAGGTGCGCGAAAGCCGTGTGCGGAGCCGGGTCCGTGATGTCGTCCGCCGGCACGTAGATCGCCTGCAGTGAAGTGATGGACCGTCCTTTCGTGGAGGTGATGCGCTCCTGTAACTCCCCCATCTCGTCGGCGAGGGTCGGCTGGTAGCCGACGGCGGAGGGCATTCGACCGAGCAAGGTCGAAACCTCGGATCCCGCCTGCGTGAACCGGAAGATGTTGTCGACGAACAACAGGACGTCCTTTCGTTCGACGTCGCGAAAGTACTCGGCCATCGTCAGCGCCGAGAGCGCGACGCGGAGACGCACGCCGGGCGGCTCGTCCATCTGCCCGAAGACGAGAGCCGTCTTCTCGATGACGCCCGACTCGGTCATCTCCAGGAAGAGGTCGTTGCCTTCGCGGGTTCGCTCCCCGACGCCGGCGAAGACGGACACACCCCCGTGCTGTTCGCCTTGCCGGCGGATCATCTCCTGGATGATCACGGTCTTGCCCACGCCGGCGCCGCCGAACATCCCGATCTTTCCTCCCTGCACGTAAGGCTCCAGCAGGTCGATGACCTTGATGCCGGTCTCGAGCATCACGGATTTCGGCTCCAACTCGGCGAAGGGCGGCGGGTCGCGGTGGATCGGCCACCAGTCGCTCGGCTTGATGTTGTCGAGCGAAGTGTCCAGGGGGTCGCCAAGGACGTTGTAGACGTGCCCCAGCACTCCCTCGCCGACGGGGACCGTGATCGGCTGTCCCGTGTTCTCCACTTCGGTACCGCGAACCATTCCGTCCGTCGGCCGCAGAGCGATCGCCCGGACCATCGAGTCTCCGATGTGTTGCGCGACCTCGCAAGTGATCGTCGTCGTGTTCTCGTCGAGCACCACGTCGATCTTTACGGCGCTGTTGATCTCGGGCAGCTCCGACGGGGGGAACTCGACATCCACCACCGGACCGATCACGCGCACGACACGCCCCTTGGCATGGGTATCGTCTTCTCTAGCAGCTTGGCTCACGTCTACTCCCCCGCCGCCTTCCCCAGTGCTTCCGCTCCGCCGACGATCTCCATGATCTCGGTCGTGATCTCGGACTGGCGTTCTTGGTTGGCCCGGCGAGTAAGCACCTTGATAAGTTCGTCCGCGTTGTCGGTTGCGGCTTTCATCGCGCGTCGCCGCGCGGCGTTCTCAGAAGCGGCCGACTCGAGCATCGCCGCGTAGATCTTGGTGATCAGGTATTGAGGCAGAAGCTCGTCCAAGATCTGCGCCGGCTCGGGCTCGAAGATGTACTCCGCGCTCGGCAGGCCGCCCTCACCGGTTACCTCCTCCGGCGCGATCGGAAGGAACCTCTTGTCGGTGGCTCTCAATGTGAACGCCGACCGGAAGTCCGTGTAAGCGCAGAACATCTCGTCGATCCGTTCGCTCGCGAAGTCGTCGATGATCCGGCGCCCGATCTCCTCTGCCTTCTCGTAGGAGGGAACCTCGCTGAACCCCGTCCACGCCTCCTCGATAGGCACCTGACGGAATCGCAGGTAGGAGACACCCTTCTTGCCGGCAACATAGACCGCAGGCTCCAGGCCCCGGGAACGCACATCGTTCATGCGATCCTCCGCGCGGCGAAGGAGGTTCGCGTTGTACGACCCCGCGAGACCGCGGTCGGAGGTGATGATCAACACGCCGGCCCGACGGGGACTCTCTCTGTCCTCCAGGAGCGGATGGACGAGCGAACCCGTCTGCCGGGCGACGTCCTCCATCGCTTGGGTGAGCAGTTGGGCGTAGGGCCTCGCCTGCTCCACGCGGCGCTGCGCCTTCATGATGCGCGACGACGCGATCAGCTCCATGGCGCGCGTGATCTTCGCGGTCGACTGCACCCCGCGAATCCTCCGGCGGACGGTCCTGAGCTTGGCACCCATTACTCCTTCTCCTCCTCATCGTCCGCAGAGGACATCCGGTCCCAACCCACGTCGGGCTTGACCTCGTCGGGTGCCGTGGTCTCGCCTATCGCAACATCCGTGCCTGCAACCGCCTGGGACGACACGAAGGTCAGCTTGAATTCCTCGAGCGCCTTGTCTATCTCCGACTCCGCGTCGTCGGCGAGTTGCCCCTTTTCCCGAATACGGGTCAGAACCTCTCCGCCACGGACCTGGAGATAGGTAACGAATTCCTCGCAGAAGCGTCTTGCGTCCTCAACCGGGTACTCGTCCAGATGTCCGCCGGTCGCGACGTAGATGTAGACGACCTGGTTCTCCATGGCCACCGGCGCGTACTGGGGCTGCTTCAAGACCTCGACGACACGCGCCCCGCGGGCAAGCTGTTGCTGCGACGCTTTGTCGAGTTCCGATCCGAACTCGGCAAAAGCCTCGAGGGCTCTGTACTGCGCCAAGTCCAGCCTGAGACGCCCAGAAACCTTCTTCATAGCCTTCGTCTGGGCATTGCCGCCGACCCGCGAAACCGAGATCCCGACATTGATGGCCGGGCGAACTCCGGAGTAGAACAGGTCCGGCTCAAGGTAGATCTGGCCGTCGGTAATCGAGATCACGTTCGTCGGGATGTAGGCCGATACGTCGTTCCCCTTCGTCTCGATAATCGGAAGGGCAGTGAGCGATCCGGCCCCCAGCTCGTCGGAGAGCTTGGCCGCGCGTTCGAGCAACCGCGAATGAAGGTAGAACACGTCTCCCGGATAGGCCTCACGGCCGGGTGGGCGCCGGAGTAAAAGCGACAAGGTGCGGTAGGCCACTGCCTGTTTGGAGAGATCGTCGTAGACGACGAGCGAGTGATCGCCCTCGTACATCCAGTACGCGCCGAGCGCAGCGCCGGAGTAGGGCGCTATGTACTGGAAGGGCGCCGGATCGGCGGCGGGAGCGTTCACCACCACCGTGTATTCGAGCGCCCCGTGTTCGCGAAGCGCCTCGACGACCTCTGCGACCGTCGAGGCCTTTTGCCCGACCGCGACGTAGATGCACTTGACCTGCTTACTCTTGTCGCCGCTCGCCCAGTTGTCGCGCTGGGCGATGATCGCGTCGACGACTATCGCGGTCTTTCCGGTCTGGCGGTCGCCGATGATCAGCTCACGCTGTCCGCGGCCGATCGGGGTCATCGCATCGATCGCGGTGATACCGGTTTGAAGCGGCTCCTTCACGGGCTGGCGGTCGACTACGTTCGGCGCCTGGGTCTCGAGCACCCGCGTCGCGTCGGAGGCGATCGGGCCCTTACCGTCGATAGGTCTGCCAAGCGCGTCGACGACACGCCCGAGGAAGCCGTCCCCGACCGGGATCGAAAGTACCCGCCCGGTTTGCTTTACGGGATGACCCTCCTCGATGTGCGAGGACTCGCCGAGGATGATGCAGCCGATCTCGTCCTCGTCGAGGTTGAACGCGACTCCGAGCGTGCCGCCGGGGAATTCGAGGAGTTCGTTCGCCATCGCTCTGGGCAGGCCCTCGACGCGGGCGATCCCGTCCCCCGTCTCGAGCACGTGCCCCACCGCGTCGCGTTCGAGCGAGGGCTTGTAGCTCTCGATGTGTTTCCGGAGGGCCTTTGCGATCTCCTCCGGTGAAAGCGTTAGTTCCGCCATTCATTCACTCCCGAACTGTTCTTTGGCTTCCTGCAACCGGCTTGCGATGCTGCCGTCGAATACCTCGTCGCCGACCTGCGCGACTACTCCCCCGATGACCTCGGGGTCCAAGAGCAGCTTCAACTCGACCGTTCGGCCCGTCGCCTTAGACAGTGCTGCCTCCAGCTTTTTTTTCTGCGCATCCGTGAGTGGGACCGCCGTACGCACCTCGGCGAGGGCTCGCTTTCGTTTCTCGGCCGCGTACTCGACCAGCTCCTGGATGATGTCGGCCATCTCCCGGGCTCTTCCCTGATCCACGATGAACGCCAGCAGATTCACGGTGTGGCTGTGGGCGCGCTCGCCGAGCAGTTCGCGCAGCATTTCTCTTTTTCTCTCCGACGGAAGTGCGATGTCCGTCAGTGCCTCCCGCAGCTCGCCGTTCGACTCCACGACCTTCGAGAACCGGAACAGCTCGTCCTCGACGGCCTCCAGGTCCCCTTCGGCCTCCGCCACGGAGAACAGGGCCTCGGCATAGCCTCGAATCAGCTTGTCCTTACGAGCCATTGGCACTCCCCAGCTTGCCCACCTGTTCTATGTACTGGTCGATCAGCTTTGCGTGCCGTTTCAAGTCCAGTTCTTCACCCACGACCTTCGCCGCGAGCTGAACGGAAAGGTCACCAACCTGCCTCGCGAGTTCCTGGAAGACTCGGTCGCGCTCGGCGCGAATCTCCTCTTGAGCCCGCGCCACCATTCCCTGCGCGTCTTGCTCGGCCTTCGCCGCCAGGTCCCGCCGTAACTGGTCGGCGGTCTTGCGTGCCTCCTCGATTATGCGGTTCGCCTCCTCGCGGGCCTGCGCGAGCTGCGCCCGGTATTGCTCGAGCTCGGCATCGGCCGCGCGGCGAGTCTCCTCGGCCTTCTCGAGCTCCCCCTGGATCCTTCTGCTTCGCTCCTCGAGGAGGGTGTTCAGCCGGGGAAGTACCCACTTCCACATGAAGAAAAAGAGGATCGCGAACGCGAGAGCGCCCACGACCAGCTCCTCCCAATGTGGGTATAGGTCGGCCGCCTCGTTGGCTTCCTCCTCGACGTGACTTTCCGCCTGGGCGAGAAGCGAGAGAACCGTTGCCAGCACCGTTCGAACCCCCTAGATGATGAACGAGAACGCGATTCCGAACAGCGCGAGCGCCTCGATCAGGCCGATCCCGATGAACATCGTGGCTCGCACCTGGCCCGCGTACTCGGGCTGCCGTGCCATTGCCTCGACGGATTTTCCGATGAGCACCCCGAGACCGATCCCGGGGCCGATGGCGGCGAGGCCGATCACAAGGCCCCTTCCTACCGTTTTTATCGCGTCGAGGTCACCGGTAACCTCGGCCAGCAAACGCAGCATCCCAACCCCTCCTTGTCAGTGTTCCTCCGCCAACGCGCCGCCGATATAAGAGGCGGTCAAGATGGCGAAGATGAAAGCTTGCAGGACGGACACGAATACCTCGAACCCCACGAGCACTACTCCTATCGCGAATGAGAATGGTGCAACTATCGCGAGCGCTCCCCCCTGCAGCATCGCGATCGTTCCGAGGAAGAACACCGCGAGCAGGAAGTGCCCGGCAAGGAAGTTGGCCCAGAGTCGGACGGACAGCGTTATCGGGCGGATGACGATCTGCGTGATGAACTCGATCGGGACGAGCAGCGGGTACAACGCCAGGGGCGCTCCGGGCGGGAACATCACATGCTTCATGTACCCGCCGACGCCGTGTTTCGCGATTCCCACCGCGTTGTACACGACCCACACGGTCAGGGCCATCACCAACGGAAACGCGATGCGGCTGTTGGACGAGAAGTTGATTCCGGGGACGACCTCGAAGATGTTCCAGAAAAGGATCGCAAAGAAGAGAGTGGCGAGAAGCGGCAGGAAACGGGCGCTGTCGGGCCCCAGCATCGGCATCGCGATGTTTTCGCGAACGAAGTCGATGCCTATTTCCACCATGCTCTGCATCTTCCCCGGCACGACACGTGGCTTGCGCAGGGAGAAGAAGAAGAACGCCAGGAACGAGACGAACCCGAGCAACACCAAACAGTTGATGAATGTCATGCAAAAGGACAGCGGCCCGATGTTCAGCGACGGTCCCCAGCATCCCCAAACGAAGTCCTTCGTCGTCGGCGGGTGAAACTGCGCGATGAGGGCCGGGAAGGCGCCGGTCATGGGGCTCCCTGGCGCTGACCGGGCGGTATTGCCCAAAGATCGACGCGCATTCGCCCGGAGAGGAGCTTCATCTCCATGACGAGCAAGGCGATCGTTACCGGAACCAGGGCTCCGATGAAGGCGACCGTTGAGAACCACTCGAATCGCCGCAGCAGCACCATGATGGCCGCGAAGACCCCCAGCCTGAGGACGAAGCCTCCCATCCCCACTGCGAACACGACCGTCGGCGAGATGCGGGCGGCCCAGGCGAGCGAGAGGCCGTGCGCCGCGAAGTTTGCGAACACAATTGCCACGCCGGCGGCTGCGGACCACCCGGCGTCGGCATCGGCCAGAACGGTCCCGAAGACAAAGGCGAGGACGGCAACCGGAAGGGAAAATGGCAGGACGCGCCGGATCAGTTCGTGCTCAGGCTCCACCGCCGCCGTTTCCTTCCCCTTTTCCGTACTTCAAGTGCACGAGGTAGATCGCCCCCGCGGCCCCGACCATAATCCCGATCGCCGTGAACACGCGAGGCGAGCCGAGCAGCCAATCGACCAGGAATCCCACGCCGCCCCAGACGGCGATACCCCCGATCATCGTCGCGGTTATCGACCAGCCGGTTCCCATGCCGCTCCATGCGGCGTTGCGATCTTCCTGGGGCATGGGCGCGCAAGTATATCCGCGGCCGTTCTGGGCCGTCAAAAACAATGCGAAGCGTTTTCGCAGGTCAAGGGCCGTTTTCTCGTTTTCTCGTGACCTTGTGAAACGATTCACGAGTTACGAGCGGCGCCGTTGCAGGTAGACGTTGAACAGCGCAAGCGCAACTCCGAAGAAGAAGATCAAAGTGCCCATGATGTTGACCTGCGCGGGGATTCCCTGCCGCGATGCGCCGAACACCCAGAGCGGAAAAGTCACCGTCTGCCCGGAGTTGAAGGTGGTCACGACATAGTCGTCAACCGAGAGCGCGAACGCCAAGGCAGCCGCGGCCGCAACGCCCGGCAGTATCAGCGGGAACGTCACGGTCCAGAAGGTGACCCAAGGGGTGGCCCCCAGATCCTTCGCCGCTTCCTCCCACTCCACGTTGAACCCCGCGGTTCGCGCCTTGACCGTGACTACGACGTAGGAGATGGAGAACATGATGTGCGCGATCAGGATCGTCCCGAATCCGCGCGAGACGCCGAGCGTGATGAACATAGTGAGCAGGGACGCCCCCAGAACGATCTCGGGGGTCGCCATCGGCAGGAAGATGAAGACATTCAAAGGACTGCGGCCGCGGAACTTGTACTTGGTAAGAGCAAGGGCAACGAGCGTCCCGAGAATCGTGGACACGATCGTCACTATCGCCGCGATCGTGAGCGAATTCTTGAGCGCGGTGACCAGATCGGGGTCCTGGAAAAGCGTTCCCCAGTGCCGGGTCGTGAAGCCTTCCCAGGTGAGGTTGAACTTGCCCTTGTAGTCGTTGAAGCCGAAGGCGATCATCACGGCTATCGGCAGGAAAAGGTACGCGATCACCAGGCCCGCGTAGACGGGCAGGACCCATCCCTTCCTGCGGCGGCGCCGGCCTCGCCGCGGGGGGGTAACGCGCATCTCGGCACGCTCGAGGGTCAGGGCAGCTTCGGTATCCGTCATCCGGTCAGCTCTTCGGAGCCAATAAGCCTTGTATACGCAAGCACGCCGATGACGATCGCAGCCATGAGCAGGAAGGACAGCGCCGAACCGGTCGGATAGTCGTTGTTCACGAGCATCTGCCGCTGGATTACGTTTCCGAGCATCGAGGTGCTCGGGTTCCCCAGCAGTTGAGCGTTGATGAAGTCCCCTGCAACGGGGATGAAGGTGAGGAGAGAGCCGGCGAACACACCCGGCAGGGAAAGCGGCAGCGTGACACGGAAGAACGCCGAGAGGCGACTGGAGTAGAGGTCACCGGCAGCCTCCAGAAGACCGGGGTCCAGCTTGTCGAGAGATACGAAGAGCGGGAGCACCATGAAAGGCAGGAAGTTGTACATGAGCCCGGCAATCACGGCCACCGGCGTGGCCAGCACCTGGAAGTCGTCCGGGAGCAGACTCCACCCCTTCAGCGCTCCGAGCAGAATCCCGTCGTCGGCTAGGATGAACTTCCACGAAAGAGTGCGGATTATGTAGGAGACGAAGAACGGCAGGATCACCATGAACAAGAGCGCGTTCTTCCATTTTCCGCCTCGCATCGCGATGGCATAAGCGAGCGGATATCCGATCAACAGCGTCCCGATGGTGACGATCAGCGAATAGATCAGCGAGCGCTCCAGTTGCGGCGCGTAATCGGTGAGCACATCTCCATAGATGGCGAAGTTCCAAGTGACGGTGTACCCAGTCTCGAACGTGCCGGTCTGGAGCGACACGACGAACATCTGGATGGTGGGCCACAGCCAGAAGACGACGAGCCACAGGATGCCGGGCACCAGCAGCGCCGGGATGATCCACCGGGCGCGCCGCTGAGGTCTACGAAGCGCCGGTACGGCTACGGCCACGCGCTATCCCAAGATCACCTGGTCGAAAAGCTGTTGCCACTCTTTCTCTTCCTCCGGCGTAAGCCGCTTGTATAGAGACGTGTTCGAGAGAACTTCTTCATCCGGCCACACGAAGGGATCCGACGCGAGCTTGGCCATGTTCGGCCTGTCCTGGCCGTCCTTCTCGATCCTTTCCTGAATACCCACCACCGGCGACTCGTACCAGACCCACTCGGTGATCTGAGTGGCGATCTTCGGCTCGTAGACGAAGTTGATCCACTCATGTGCGTCGGTCGGGTGTTCGGCCAGGATCGGGATGACCATGTTGTCGGACCATCTGTTGCCCCCCTCTTCGGGAAGGACCCACTTCAGGTCGGGGTTGTCGAGGGCCAGGGCGAAGATGTCGCCCGACCAGGCCATGGTGATCCACAGGTTCCCGGCAGCTAGCTGATCCGTGTAGTCGTTTCCGTAGTAGCCCCTCACCAGGGGACGTTGCTCGAGCAGCATCCTCTGGGCCTCCTGCACGTCCTCAATCGTCGCATCCACTGGATCAACGCCCATCCTGTGGAACATGAAGTTGTAGCTGTCTCGCATCTCGGAGAACATCCCGATCTTTCCCTCGAACTCAGGGTCGAACAGGTCCTCGATGCTCGTAATGTCGCGTCCGGTTCTGCTGCTGTCGTACCCGATGCCTGTGATCCCCGCTGCCCACGGGTAGCTGTGCGCGTTGCCCGGATCGAACCAAGGATTCTGGAACTTCGGATCGAGGTTGGCGTTCGGGTTAGGCAGCAGGTCCTGATGCAAAGGCTGGACGAACCCTAGATCGATGAGCTTGGCGATCATCCAGTCCGTCATGACCATGATGTCCCAGCCGGTCGGCTGATCACTAGCGAGCTGGCTACGGATGTCGGTGCCGAAGAACTCCTCGTTGTCACTGATCGTTTCCACGTACTTGGTATCGATCCCCGTTGCCTTTTCGAAGTCGGCGACGGTCCCACCCTTGACCACTCCCGACTCGGTCTTGCCCTCCTTATCGATGTAGAGCGGCCAGTTGGCGACATCGAGTTTCCTGGCCAGAGGCGCCAAGGTCTGCGGACTGGCCGGCGTCTCCTTCTTCGCGCCGCCGACGCTGCACGCCGCCAGAAGCGACGCGAACGAAAGCGACCCGGCTCCCACGCCCGCGTACTTGAGAGCGTCACGCCGGGATATCCGCCGTTGCGTCATTCCCCGGATCAAAGCCTGCTCGAACGGATCGGGCTGTTTCTTCATTCCCCTTCGACCTCCTCCTGCTTCAGATCCGCCTGCGGGCGGACAGCGAATGTGTTCTCCGGCTCCCAAGTGAGCCTCACTTTCGAACCCGGGACGGCCGCCGGCTCGTCCCCGAGATTCTGTTCCACGACGGTGAGCGTCGCTCCCCCCGGCCCGTCCACCGTGTACTGATACGAGACGCCGATAAACGTGGCCATTCGCAACATGCCGTCCACGCGGTTGGAGCCGTTCGCGCTTCCGTTTTCCGAGGACAGCTTGATCTTCTCGGGGCGGACGCCGACTTTCACATCCGTTCCCACCTCGCCGTCCACACGGGCAATCGGGACCAGGACCTGCCCGCCTTCGATCGTTACCGTCGCCGTGCCGTTCGCGACGCCCTTGACCTTCCCGTCGATCAGATTTGACGCCCCGAGGAATTGCGCAACGAATTCCGTGTTCGGGTTCTCGTACACGTCCTCCGGTGCCCCGATCTGCTCCACATGTCCGCCCCGCATAACGGCCAAGCGGTTGGACATCGTGAGCGCTTCCTCCTGATCGTGCGTTACATAGATGAAGGTGATGCCCACCTCGGTCTGGATTCGTTTCAGCTCGAGCTGCATCTGTTTGCGGAGCTTCAGGTCGAGCGCCCCAAGGGGTTCGTCCAGCAGGAGGACCTCCGGGCGGTTGACGAGCGCGCGAGCCAGCGCGACCCTCTGCTGCTGGCCGCCGGAGAGCTGAGAGGTCTTCCGCTTCTCGAAACCCGGAAGGTCCACTAGCCGCAGGGTGTCCTTCACGCGCTTGTCGACTTCGCTCTTCGCGACCTTCTTGCGGCGCAATCCATACGCAACGTTGTCGAACACGTTGAGATGCGGGAACAAGGCATACGACTGGAACACGGTGTTCACGTCGCGGCGATAGGGAGGCTGGCCGGTCACGTCTTTGCCGCCCAGGTAGACGGCACCGGCGGTCGGCTCCTCGAACCCGCCGATCATCCGAAGGGTGGTGGTCTTCCCGCAGCCGGAGGGGCCCAACAGGCTGAAGAACTCCCCGTCCGTAATATCGAGTGAGAGGCTGTCGACGGCGACCACATCCCCGAAAGTCTTGGTGACACGGTCAAGCCGCACGTCGAACTCGGGCACGAGCTCCGTCCTCTCCGTTATCAGGTAGTTCGGATTATCGCACTAGGCGCCTGATTGGTGCCTCCCGAGCCGCCACCGTACAATCTGGGGGCACGACGGACCCGGGGCGGTGCCGGCTCAGGCTTAGGCAGGCTCCGGGGCATCGCCCAGTGACTACCGAGGAGAGACCGTGGCCACCGAGATAGCGACCGACGAGCTAAAGACCCGGGCGAAGGAAATCGCGGAGCGCGAGACGGCAAATCTGCTGGATCGCACGGGAGCATCGGCAAAGCTGTATCAGCGAGCCATCAAGAGCCTGCCGCTCGGTGTCACCTCTTCCTTCCAGGCCAACGAGCCCTATCCCCTGTATGGCGACCACGGCAAGGGAAGCAAGCTCTGGGACGTGGACGGCAACGAATACGTGGACTACCACAACGGCTTCGGCACGATGGTGGTCGGCCACGCGCACCCCAAGGTCGTCGCCGCCATCGAGAAGGCCGCCCGCTCAGGAACGCATTTCGCGACCACGACACCGACCGCAATCGAGATGGCTGAGGAACTCTGCCGCCGTTTCGGACTTGAACGCGTTCGCTTCTCGAACTCCGGCACCGAGGCGACCATGGACGCGATCCGGGTCGGACGCGCCGTTACGGGCAAAGACGGGCTCCTCAAGATCGAGGCCTCGTACCACGGCCACCACGACGTGGTGATGTTCTCGGTGATACCAAGTTACGACGAACTCGGCCCGACGGAACGGCCTTACAACGCACCGTTCTCGCGAGGCATCACGAAGGGAACCGCCAGCGAGATACACGTGGTGCCGTTCAACGACCCCGCGGCACTCGAAGCGAAGCTCGCGGAGAGCGGCGACGAGATCGGCGCCATGATCATGGAACCAATCATGATGAACGTCGGCCTCATCCCTCCCGACCCCGGTTACCTCGAGAAAGTCAGGGAGCTTTGCACGAAACACAACGTTGCGATGATCTTCGACGAGGTGAAGACGGGGGCCACGGTTGCCCCTGGGGGTGCAATCGAGCTTTTCGGCGTGCAGCCCGACCTGGCGTGCTTCGCGAAGGCCATCGGCGGCGGTGCTCCGATCGGTGCGTTCGGTGGCAAGGCGGTGTTCATGGACGAGATCGGAAAATCACTCGCGGCGCTCGGCACGTTCAACGGCAACCCGCTTTCGACCTCGGCGGGGCTCGCCGCGCTCACCGAAGTCCTCGTGCCCGAGGCATACGACCATCTGTCGAAATTGGGAACGCGCCTTGCGACTGGATGCGAGAAGGTTCTGAGCGAATACGGCATCGCCGGCCACGTCCGGGACTTCGGCAGCAAGGGAGCAATCTCGTACCGGGCCGAGCCATTCCGCAACTACCGCGACTACCTCGAAGCCGACGCGGAGATCTTCTACGGCAACTATCCGTGGATGCTGAACCGCGGGATCTTCATGACTCCGGGTGACGAGGAGCAATGGACGATCTCGGTTCAGCACTCCGACGAGGACATCGACAGGTACGTCGATGCCTACGCGGGGTACTGCGAGGAACTGACCCGGGGAATCAGCTAGAGAGTTCCGGCCGGGGCGCCCGGCCGGACTTGCGCAACGCGATTCCCGAAAGAACCTCCATTACGACTCGGTTTGCCAGCAGTGCCGTGATGTCCGCATGGTCGTATGGCGGGGCAACCTCCACGATCTCCATCCCGGTCAGCGGGAGCTCGAGCGCGATTCGGCGAACCGACTGCAGTAGCTCTCGCGCTTGCATGCCCCCGGGTTCGGGGAATCCTGTGCCCGGGGCGAACGCAGGGTCGCATACGTCGATGTCGACCGATAGAAACACGTGGTCGAGGCCGGACATCGCCGACAAGACCTCGTCCGTGACGGCCTCTATCCCCCGCTCGATGACCTCCTTCATCAAGTGCCACCGAAATCCCTGCTCGCGCGCCCACTCGAACTCCTCGGGGCTCGGCCAGTAGCCGCGCAGACCAACCTGGACGATGTTCTTCCCGAGGATCGATCCCTCCTCGACCAGCTTGCGAAGCGGCGTGCCGTGGTTGAGCATCTGCTCGTCGCCGTCGTCGGCATGCGCATCGAAATGGATCAGGCCCAGCGATTCCGCCCCCACGACCTGCGAGACGGCACCCACGTCCGGGTGCGCAAGGGCATGATCTCCGCCGAGGACAACAGGCACGGCGCCCTTCTCGCGAATCAACTTCACCGATTCCCTCACGCCCGCGTGTGTCTCCAGCGGATAGCCGGGGTTCGGCACCACATCCCCGAAATCGACGACCTTCAGGACAACGAAGGGGTCGACGCCGACGTCCATGTTGGGGCGAGCCATCACACCGAGAGGATCCGACTCGCGGATGGCACGGGGGCCGAACCTGGCGCCCGGCCTGTGCGTGACAAGCTCATCGGTCGGAGCGCCCACAATGACGACATCCGCTCCGTCGAGCTCGCCCGGTTCGAGAACGAGAGGGACTCGGCCGAACGTAGGAATCCCGGCGTAGCCGGGCTCGTCAGGCCGGTTGACGCGCATTCTCAGAAGTCGCCGGTTCGTCCTTGCCGTTTTGGCTGCCTGACCCGGCTTGGTGTCTGCCCTTGCGGCGGCCGTTCGGCACGACCAACAGCCGTGGGATCGCCGTTGCCGCAAATATCCCGAGCAGCACCACGACGATCACCGCGACGGTCAAACGTCCGTTGATGAAGGCAACCGCGAGCGCGCAACCCGAGATAAGCGCACTCCAGAGGTACATCAGCAGAACGGCCTGACGGTGGCTATGCCCGATGTCGAGTAGCCGATGGTGAATGTGTTGCTTGTCCGCGTGCGAAACCGGGCTGCCTCTCCGAACGCGCCGGCCGATCGCCAGGACCACATCGAGCAGCGGGATGGCGATGACGAGAAGCGGAACGAGTACAGGTATTGAAACCGCGGCGAGATCGCCCCCCGACGGCGGGTACGCGTTGCGTCCCACCCCCGAGATCGTGGCAACCGACAGCAGCAGACCGAGCAACATCGCCCCCGAGTCGCCCATGAAGATCCGTGCCGGATAGAAGTTCCACGGGAGGAACCCGACGGCCGCCCCCGCGCTGATCGCGCAGATGAGTGCAGCAGGATTGGTCCCACCGTAGATCCCCGGGGTTCGATAGATGAAGAGGAAGAACGCAATCGATGCGATCGCCACCATCCCGGCGGCGAGCCCGTCGAGGCCGTCGATCAGGTTCACCGCGTTCACCATCACGAGAACCCAAATGATCGTAAGCGGCACGGCCAGATCCGGGGAGAGCGAGAGTATCCCCTGCCCCGGGAACCAGAAGTACAGGAGCTGAACTCCCATGAGAACCAGGAGGCCCGCGGCGAGTATCTGCCCGGCGAGCTTGGCAGGGACGACGACCTCGCGGACGTCGTCGAGGATTCCCAGGGCAACAATGACTCCCCCGGCGACGACGATCGCCCACAACTCCGAACTCGTCCCGAATAGGGTCTTGAAGTCGGGGACGAGGCGCGAGGCGACGAGCCCCATCAAAACTCCGGCGAAGATCGCCACACCACCCAGGGTGGGGGTCGGCTTCGGATGAACCTTCCTGTCCGACGGCTTGTCGATGGCGCCGAACCGCACCGCGAGCTTTCTCACGAGAGGCGTCGTCGCGAACACGGTCAAGGCAGTCGCCCCGAACACGATCAGGTAGGGAATCACGGTCTCATCCCAGAACGTGCCTTTCCGCGGACGGGATCTGCACCCATCCTAGTTCGGGTCGTGGCCGGGACGAAAGAGGCAGGTCCTAATCGGGATAGGCCGGGAACCTGGCCACGAGATCCTGGATCCGCTCCTTCAGATTCTTCTTTACCCCGGCATCGTCCTTGTTCTTCAGCGCACTCCCGATTATCGAGGCGATCTCCGTCAATTCGGGCTCATCCATTCCGACCGTGCACGACGCCGGCGTCCCAACTCGGATGCCGGACGGCTTCAGAGGCGGATTCGGGTCGAACGGAATCTGGTTCTTGTTGATCGCGATTCCGACTTCGTCGCAGACCGCCTCGGCCTCCTGGCCCGTCACGCCGACCGGACGGACGTCGACGAGGGCGAGGTGCGAATCGGTCCCGCCCGACACCACACGCATCCCCTCCTGCTCCAAGCCCTTCGCGAGCGCACGCGCCGTGCGTACGACACGGTCGGCGTATTCCTCGAAATCAGCGCCCATCGCTTCCTTGAACGCAACCGCCTTGGCGGCGATGCAGTGCTCTAGCGGGCCGCCCTGCATCATCGGGAATACTGCGGAGTCGATCTTCTTCGCGTGCTCCTCCTTGCAGATGATCGCCGCGCCGCGAGGGCCTCGGAGGGTCTTGTGGGTGGTGAAAGTGACGACGTCGGCGTAAGGAACCGGACTGGGATACGCGTTCCCGGCCACGAGTCCGATGAAGTGCGAGGCGTCAACCATGAGGATCGCGCCGACGTCATCGGCGATCTCTCTGAACGCCTGGAAGTCGATCTTGCGCGGGTACGCGGTGTAGCCGGCCAGAAGGATCTTCGGACGCTCCTCCTTTGCCATGTCGCGGATGTGATCCATGTCGAGCTGCTCGGTTTCCTTGTCAACCGAATACTGAACGAAGTTGAACCACTTGCCGGAGAAGTTGGCGGCGTGGCCGTGGGTGAGGTGCCCGCCCTGATCGAGAGCCAGGCCAAGCACCTTGTCGTCGGACATGGGTTTTATGAACGCGCCGTACACGGCCATGTTCGCAACTGCGCCTGCATGAGGCTGGACGTTCGCGTGCTCGGCGCCGAACAGCTGCTTCGCCCGGTCGATTGCAAGCTGTTCCGACACGTCGACGAACTCGCAACCACCGTAGTAGCGGCGGCCCGGATAGCCTTCCGCATATTTGTTCGTCATGGTCGAACCGAGCGCCGCAAGGACCGAAGGGCTCGTGTAGTTCTCGGACGCAATGAGACGGATCATGCTCCGCTCGCGTTCGAGCTCATTGCGGATCGCCCCGGCGATTTCGGGATCGGTCTGCGTCAGCGCCTTCCAGTCGGCAGCGTACTCACGCATCAGGCCACTCTCCTTGCTCGATCTCCGCGATTTCCTCCAGCCGGCGGACGTGACGACCGCCTTCGAACTCCGTCTCGAGCCAGACCTTGAGGATCTCCCTGGCCAGCCCCGGAGCAACGATGCGGGCACCGATACTGAGGACGTTGGCGTCGTTGTGCAACCTGGCGAATCTGGCCGTGTAAAGGTCGTTGCAGAGAGCGGCTCGAACCCCCCGAACCTTGTTGGCGACCATCTGCTCGCCGTTTCCCGATCCCCCGAGAACTATCCCGCGCTCGGCGTCGCCGCCCGCCACCGCCCTCGCCACCTTCGAGCAGTAGACGGGGTAGTCGACCGGCTCGGTCGAATCCGTACCGAAGTCGATCGCCTCGTGGCCCTCCTCGCCCAAATAGACCTTAAGGTCCTCCTTCAGCGGATACCCGGCGTGATCGCCGCCGATGGCGATGCGCATCAGTCCTGCTCGAATGCCGAGCGAACCGGGGCCTTGCCGAACATGCCGTCCACAAGCCGCCCGCAGAACTCGTCGATCTCCCAAGCAACCGCGCGATAGGTGTCGAAGCCAAGCCCGAGGGGGTCGACGACGTCCTCGTCGTCCGGATTTCCCTCGAAGTCGGAATCGCGAATTTTCTCGGCCGCAGCAACCCGCGAACCAACATCGGATGGAGATCCTCCCTGGGGCTGTTCCTCCAAGAGGGCAACAAGCTCCTTGAGGGTGAAGGTCTTTGCGGCCGCGTCCGGCACCAAGGAAACCACCTTCTCTCGATGCTCACCGCTCATCCCGACAACCAGATCGGCATTCGCAATGTGATCGGTCTGTAGCATCCGCGCCTGGTGGTCGGTTATGTCGACGTCGCGCTCGCCGGCCGCGCGAATGGATTCGTCAACGGCGGCGTGACCCTCCCAACCCACTGTTCCGGCCGAAACCACTTCGGGTGCGTCGTCCCCGAAACGCTCGGCTAAGATCGTGCGCAAGAAACCGACCGCCATAGGCGATCGACAGATGTTTCCCGTGCAAACAATCAGGATTTGGGCCATCTGAGGATACGGCTGGTGAGTCTAGCAGTCGCCGCCCTCAGCCCAGAGCGGCTGCTATCTCCGCCTCGCCGATCGATCCTTCCCGCAGGATCGTCAAGTCGTCGGTCGTAGCGTCCACCACGGTCGAAGCAACCCCGGGCAGAGGCCTCGCCTCGCACAGATACACCTCGACGTCCTTGCCAAACGCCGCTTCCAGCTCATCGCAAGTCGTGCACACGGGCCGGCCCGACCGGTTGGCACTGGTTATGGCCAGCGCACCCACAGGCGCAGTCACCGCCCGGGCTAGAGGATGACCGGGAATGCGAAGCCCGATGGTTCGGCCATCGCCGCCTAGGTCCCATCCTCGACTGGCTTCGTTCCTCGGAACCACGATGGTGAGCTTGCCCGGCCAGAAAGCGGCGGCCAGCCTCTCCCCCAGGCCTTCCAGCACGGCCACCTCCCGAGCCACATCGATCGAGCCGACGAACACCGGCAGATCCGCATCTCGCGAACGCCCCTTCGCCTGGAATATTCGACGAGTTGCGCCCGGGTCGTCTGCTCGAGTGCCCAGTCCGTACACGGTGTCGGTGGGAACCACCACGAGCTTGCCATCCAGCGCGGCGGCAACCGCATCGTCCACGGCCTTCACCGGTACACGCCCCCGACCATCCTGTCGCGGCCGGTCAGATCGGGAAGGACGCGAATATCGACGAACGCTTCCCGAAAGACATCGGCGATCTCCGAGGCAAGGGCCGGCCCGATCTCCACGATCAACGATCCACCCGGCCGCAGCCACTCCGCGGATCTGACGACGAGCTCCCGGTACATATCCGTTCCACCGACCAGCGCGGAAAAGGGATCGGCTCTGACCTCTGCCGGCAGGTCCTCGTAGTCCTTCTCTGCAACGTACGGCGGGTTGCTGACGACCAGATCTACCTCGCCCTTTAGATTTCCCGGCACTTCCGAAAAGAGATCGCCGCCCACGACCGTCACCTCGAGTCCGAGACGCGCTGCGTTGTCGGCTGCCAGGGCAACGGCTTCGGGCGACCTGTCGGTTGCCACGACCGTCGTGTCGGAACGCTCGGCCTTTACGGCCAAGGCGATAGCCCCCGTTCCCGTTCCAACGTCGACGACGTTGGGGCCCTTCGTCTTTTCGATCGCGGCGAGAGCCGCGTCGACGATCAGTTCCGTCTCCGGCCGCGGCACGAAGACCCCGGGGCGAACCTCCAACGCGAGCGAACGGAACTGTTGCTCGCCGATCAGATGTTGCAGCGGGGTCCCGGTGCAGCGCTGGCACAGAGCGCGGCCGAACGCGCGAGCTTCACCGGACGATAGCCCTTCGCTGCGCGTGTAGAGACCCGCTCTGTTGGTGCCCAGCACCCGCGCCAGCAACGTCTCCGCGTTCTCACGCGATCCCTCGACCCCGTGTGCATCGAGATATCGCATCGCCCGCAGAAGAACCTCCGACGGACGCACGTGTCAGGATCCGGCTTCTCCGTCGCCGGCGGCCAGCTGTCCGGCCCGGTCCTGCGCGGCCAAGGCGTCGACGAATTCGTCTATGCCGCCCTCGAGGACATCCTGCAGGCTGTGGGAGGTGAGTTTCACGCGGTGGTCCGTCACGCGATTCTCCGGGAAATTGTACGTCCTGATCTTTTCGGCTCGTTCGCCGGTTCCCACCTGTGAACGCCGCGCCGCGGCTTCCTTCCGGTGCTGCTCCTCAATTTCCTTCTGCAGGAGTCGCGCGCGAAGGTAACGCATGGCCTTCTCCCTGTTCTGGCGCTGAGAACGCTCCTCCTGGCACGCCACGACGATTCCAGTGGGCACATGGGTGATACGAACGGCAGAGTCGGTCGTATTGACCGACTGCCCTCCCGGGCCCGAAGAACGGTAGACGTCTATCTGCAGGTCCTCATCGCGAATCTGAACCTCCACTTCCTCGGCCTCCGGCAGCACCGCGACCGTCGCCGTTGACGTGTGGATCCTCCCGGACGACTCGGTCACCGGAACCCGCTGAACGCGATGGACTCCGGACTCGTACTTGAGCCGCGAATAAGCTCCGTCACCCTTGATCTCCAGCACCACCTCCTTGAACCCCCCGATGTCGGACGGGGAGGAGGAGAGCACGTCGGTTTTCCACTTGTTCCTCTCCCCGTAATGCCGGTAAAGCTCGAATAGCTCGCCGGCCCACAGTGCGGCCTCCTGCCCCCCAGTACCGGCGCGGATCTCCACCACCAAGTCGCGATTGTCGTTCGGGTCGCTCGGGACGAGAAGGACCTCGAGGCGGCTCTTGAGTTCCGCAGCCCGGCGGTCTGCCTCGTCGGCCTCGTCGCGAAAATACTTCGCCATCTCGGGATCGGACTCGCTCTCGGCCAGACCGCGCGCTTCGCCCGCCTGCCTCACGGATTCCTTGTACTCGCGATAGGGAAGGACGATCGCTTTCAGTTCGGAAAGGGTCTTGCCGAGGCGAGCCAATCGCTCGGGATCGGAAGCAACGCCGGGCGACGACAATTCGGCGCTCGTTTGATCGAATCGAGCTTCGACTTCTTCGAGACGGGAAGCGAGGTCGTCCATACCCCGATTATCCCGTTTGAGCGGCCGGCACCGCGGCCGGCGGAGTTACTTCTTCTTGTCTTCGGACTTACCCATGTCCAAAGGGGGAATGTCCGGCATATCGGCGGGTCCGGGCGCCGGTGCGGAAGTCTTAGCGGGCCCCGGGGCCTTGGCCGGCTCGGGGGCCTTGCTCGGCTGCGGGGCTTTGGCCGGCTCGGGCTTCTTCCTCTCCTGCGCGTGCGGCTTGTCGGCGGCGGGCGCGGGCGGAGCCGAACCGCCGGTCGCCGGAGAGGCCGCCGGAGTTGTAGACCAGAGTTCGGCGAACTGCGGGTCGGTGAATGGATCGGCGGTGGTACCACCGGCTGCGGGAGCGGCCGACGTGACCGTGTCGAGGTTGTTGGCCATCTCGAGAAGGTTCTCGCGCATGGACTCGAGCTCCGCCAGCAGCCCCTTCCTGTGGGACATGGCGCTCGACAGCAGCCGCTCCGCTTCCTTCTTGGACTTCTTCGTCGTGTCGTCGGCTTGCTGGCGAACGGCTTCCGCCTTGGACTGCGCGTCGAGGCGAACGCGGTCGGCCTCCATCCGCGCCTCCGAGACCAGCTTGCGGGCCTCGTTCTCCGCCTCTTGCTCACGTTCCCCCGAGTGTTGCTCCGCGGTACGCAGGATCTCCGCGATCCTGCCGCCAAGGGCTTCGAAGGGGTCCCCGCCCGGCCGCCCCTGTGCCGCGGCCTCGACCTCCATGCGGGTGGTGTTGACCTGGACCTCTAGGGCCTCGACCTGATCGCCGAGTGCCTTCATGTACTCGCGAACCTGGTCGGGATCGTATCCGCGCCGCACCGTTGCGAACTCGCGCCTGCGAATCTGGTCGGCACTCGGCTTGACTGGGAGGTCGAATTCACTGGAAGACATGGGGCCTCTCCTTCGCTTTCAGTCCAACCGCGGCACTCTAGCAGGATGAAGGGAAGGCAAGCTAGCCAGTCGCCGCCGCCCGCTCCCTGCGCAGAACCTCGTTGAACGACGCGATCGCGACCTCGATCTGGTCCGGGGCCGGCGGCTTCGTGGTGATCTTCTGCAGCCACAGGCCCGGCGCCATTAGAACCCTCATCACCAACGAGCCCGGGTAACGCGCGCCCAGCCTGAGCGCCTCGTAGGCGACGGCGGCGATGATGGGGATGGCGATCACCCGGGACATGACCCTCCAGATGAGCCCGGGGCTGCCGAACAGGGCAAAAACCAGGATCGTGAGAACCATGATGATCAAAAGGAAATTGGTGCCGCAGCGAACGTGCAGGGTCGAGAACCTGTCCACCTCGGGCGGCGCGAGGGGCGCCCCATGCTCGAACGCGGCAATCGTCTTGTGCTCGGCGCCGTGATACTGAAACACCCTGCGGACTTCCTTCATTCGTCCTATGAGAAATAGGTAGCCGAGGAAGATCAGCACGCGAACGATCCCTTCGAGCACGTTCGCTATAAGCCCCGAGGGAAGAAAGCTGCGTTCCGCGAAACCGAACCCGACCGCGGGGAGAACGATGAACAGTCCTATGAACACGATGACCGCGAGAACCATCGAAAGCGTCATCTGGCCCTTCGTCAGGCGCTCCTCCTCCGGGGCGGCCTGGTGGGCGGATATTCCCAGCGCCCGAAAACCGATTGACAACGCCTGGCCCAACGCGACGACACCGCGCAATCCGGGCTTTGCGAGCAGGGGGTACTTCTTGGCGAGCGAACCGACATCGTGCGATTCGATGTGGATCTCTTCGTCCGGTCGCCTGACGGCCACCGCCCAGTAGTCGCGCCCGCGCATCATCACACCTTCGATCAGTGCCTGACCGCCGTAGAAGTGTTCCTTGCGGGCCGGATCCTCCCCCATGGCCGGGCCGCGCCCGGCCTCAGGCTCCGGCGCCGGACCGCTTGCCATACCGGCGTTCGAATCGTTCGACGCGTCCGCCGGTGTCGACCAGCTTCTGCTTTCCGGTGTAGAAGGGATGGCAGTTCGAACAGATCTCTACGTGAAGATCGGCTTTGGTGGATCTCGTCTGGAAGGTGTTCCCACAGGAACAATGAACTGCCGCGACCACGTATTCGGGATGGATGCCTTCCTTCATGTCTGCCTCTCTAGCCGGATGCCGGCGCCTTCGCGATCTCCTTCAGGAACTGTTCGTTGGACTTCGTCGCTCTGATCTTATCGGTGAGGAGCTCCAACGACGCGCCCGGCTCGAGGGCGTGGAGCACTCGCCGCAGTCGCCAGACCAGGGCAAGCTCCTCGCTCGGCAGCAGCAACTCTTCCTTTCGAGTTCCCGAGGCCTCCACATTGATGGCCGGGAAGATGCGCTTGTCGGCGAGACCCCTGTCCAGGCGGAGCTCCATGTTCCCCGTGCCCTTGAACTCCTCGAAGATCACCTCATCCATGCGCGATCCTGTTTCGACCAGCGCACTGGCAATGATTGTCAGGGAGCCTCCCTCTTCTATGTTCCGGGCTGCGCCGAAGAACCTCTTGGGCGGATATAAAGCCGTCGAGTCGACGCCGCCCGAGAGGATCTTCCCGCTGGCCGGCGCGGCCAGGTTGTACGCGCGCGCAAGCCGCGTGACCGAGTCCAGCAGGATTGCAACGTCCTTGCCCATCTCCGCCAGGCGCTTCGCCCGCTCCAGAACGAGTTCCGTTACCTGGATGTGCTGATCGGCGGGCTTGTCGAAGGTCGAGTACACAACCTCGGCGGCCTCGACCGTGCGCTGCCAGTCCGTGACCTCCTCAGGACGTTCGTCCACCAAGAGGATGATCACGTGGGTGTCGGGGCTCGAGTGCAGGATCCCGTTCGCGATGCTCTTGAGAACGGTCGTTTTCCCCGCTTTGGGCGGAGACACAACCATTCCGCGCTGGCCTTTCCCTATCGGGGCGACCATGTCCATTATTCGCTCGGTTATGCCGCCGGTTTCGTTCTCCAGCCGGAACCTCTCGTGTGGGAACAGCGGCGTGAGTTTCTCGAAGTGTGGCCGCTGCTGGGCCTCCTCGGGCTCCATCCCGTTCACGTTCTCGATCCTTAGGAGGGCCGGGTATTTCTCGTTGTCCTTCGGGTTGCGCACCTGCCCCGTGACGGTGTCTCCCTTTCTGAGACCGAACCGCCGAATCTGCGAAAGCGACGCGTAGATGTCGCCGGGTCCCGGAAGGTATCCGGCTGTCCTCAGGAATCCGTATCCCTCGGGCAACACGTCTAGGATGCCGACCTGAGTCGGCGCGTTGGCCAGTTCCTCCTCGCGGGCCTCATGCTCTCGCTGCCGTCGCTCTTCGCGCTGGCGGCGGCGATCCTCACGGGACAGCCGGCGACCCTTGTCGCCGCCCCCGCGCCCTTGACCCCGGTCACCTCTGTCTCGGTCGCGGTCCCGGTCGCTCCGGTCGCGTCGCGGTTGCGCGGTTTCCTGCTCCTCTGCCGTCTGCTCAGAGTTCTCCTCCGGCTTCGTCGCAGTCTCCGAATGGCCGTCCTCGGATGCCTTTTCGACGATTGCGCCGATCAGGTCCTGCTTGCGCAGACGCCCGATCCCCTCGATGCCGAGTCCTTCGGCGATCTTCTGGAGTTCGGGCAAGACCTTGCTCTCGAGCGCGGCCCTATCCGTCGTTGCGGCTTCCAACTCAGGCTCCTTCCTTGAGCTTCTTGTTGAGGCTCTCCCAGTCGGCTGCGAATTTCTGCAGCCCCACGTCGGTGAGAGGGTGTTTCACGAGCTTCGAAAAGACATCGAAAGGCATCGTCGCGATGTCGGCGCCGGCCAGCGCGGCATCGACCACGTGCATCGGGTGGCGAAGTGACGCGGCAAGCACGTTCGTCTGGTATCCCTGCATTTGGTAGATCTCGCAGATCTGCCGCAGGGCGTGCATACCGTCGGCGGCGGCGTCGTCGATGCGGCCGAGGAACGGCGACACGATGTACGCGCCGATCTCGGCGGCAAGGATCGCCTGCGCCGGCGAGAACACCAGCGTCACGTTCACCTTGATGGCGTCGTCCGTCAGACGCTTCCCGGCACTCAGACCGTCAGGCGTCATCGGCACCTTGACCACGGCGTTCGGGCCCATCTCGGCGAGGCGCTTGCCCTGCTCGTACATGGGATCGGCTTCGGGCTCGGTGGTTTCGAGCGAAACGTCACCGTCCACCTCGGTCAGGATCTCCTTCCAAACACGCTCCGGGTCTTCAACTTCCTTGGCGACGAGTGAAGGGTTGGTCGTTACGCCCTTGAGCACGCCCCAGCGGTTGATCTCGCGGATCTCTTCTATGGAGGCCGTGTCGAGGAAAAGCCTCATCCCTTTATCCCTTCTCCGTGACTTCCGCGGCGGTGACGCGCGTAACGGCGGCGCGCTCGGTCGCCCGCTCCACCACGAGGTCGATGATCGCCGTCAGTGTCTGGTCCAAGTTGTAGTTCGGGATGATCGGCACGTCGTGCGAGAGCGCCTGGCTCTTGATGTATTTCTGGACCTTGCGGATCTTGGCGAAGCCCGTTTGATATCGGTCCGCCGGTCGCGCGGACGCGTCCATGCCGCGCGCCACGAAGTGGCTGTGGTGCACATCCTCGTCCTCGACCGTCACGACAACCGGGACCGTCAGCACACGGTCCTCCCACGGCTGCAGGTCGAAAAACCCCGGCACCGCGTGCGCGCCCTCGATGATCACGCTCGTCCCCTCCATGGCGGCTCGGTCGAGGATCCCGCGCAAGCCGACGGCAACGGCGTCGGTCTGTTCACGGAAACCCATGATCACCCTGTCGGAAGCCTTGATCGGGGGTTCGCGCAGAGCGGAGTCGGCCTCGAACGACGATGTGTACAGCGTGGGCATCAGATCCCGGGACAGGACCGCGCGCATGACCTCGCGGATCGCATCTGTGGCTACGACCCTCACGATTCCCAGCCTCGCGGCCAGCTGCGTCGCGAGCGTGGACTTCCCGACTCCGGTGGCCCCGCCGATCAGCAAGACGAGCGGCGTATCCAGAGCCTCCACCTCGCGCCAGCGAAGAAAATTCTTCGAGTAGCGGTCGCCGGCGGCTTCGCGAAGCACCGCCACCGCGATCCCTGTCAGCTCATCGGAAGAAACCGAGGGGGCGCCCAGTTCCCTGAGCTTCTCCTCCACACGCTCGGCCACCTGATAGGAGCGGAACGGGGACAGCCCTGTAACCATCATTCTCGACGCCATCAACCCTTTCGAGTACGGCAAACCCGAGTCGCCGTCCGAGATGAGAATCTGCGGGTTACCTCCAGGCTTGCTCATCGCTTCGTGAAGCGCTCCATCGCCAGCGCGGCCGTATCGCCCAACAACGAGCCGAGATCCGAATCTCCCTCTACAACCACCGCTCGGTTGTCGAGGAATACGACCTCGGCGCCGCGATCGAGGGCTTCCCTGCTCGCGACGTCAACGGCCGCGGCCTTCAGTTCCGTTAGCAGCACTTCGTACTCCGTGGCTTGATCCATGTCCTCTTTGAGTCTGGCTCTGTCGGCCAGGTGCGCGCTCCACCCCACCACCTTGCATCCGAACGTGGCTTGGAGCTTCTCCGCGTACCCCTCGGCGATCGCCGGTGGGGCGGTGGTCGTCAGGAATACGCTCCTTCCGTGTATCTCCCCCAGTGGAGCCGGCTCGAAGTTGGTAACTACGAACCGGATATCCTCATTCCATCGCTGGATGTGGGTTTTGAGAGCGGAAAGGTGCTCGGCCCCAGAGTTCGGGCCACCAGCCATTGTAAAGACCACGAGGTCCGATAGCAACCGGCGGTAGGGCCCCATGTAGCCGCCGAGGTACTCCGGCGGCACGCTCGCGGGCACGACCAGGACCCCCGAGTCCCAGGGAACGGGCGGAATCGCGGCGCCGCTTCCCTCGAGGATAACCAGGCCGGCACCCATCTCGACGGCCTTCTCCGCCGCCTCACGCACGTTGGTTGCGAAGGGCGCTCCGGCCATCCCTCCGCCCAAGCGGCGAGCGCCGATCGTGGTTACCCCGGAAGTGACCGCGTCCTCGAGATAGTCGGAGGCGGCATGCTCGCCTTTCGCGATGAGCTTCAAGAGACTCTCGAGGCGCACCTCACCGGCCTGGGCCACCTGTGGCGACGGCGGCCCCCCTCGTCCCATCGCGACCACGATGGGGCTTCGTCCGGCCGCTGCGGCCTCGCGTGCGAGATGCCCGGCAATGGCCGTCTTGCCGGTGCGCTTGCCCGTCCCGATCACAGCGACCGTGGGGGCGCCGAGCGGCGCACCAGAAACCGGGGGATCGAAACGAAAGTCCGGGCCCATGTATGGGATCCCGCGAACGAGGGTCACGGCCGCGAGATCCATCCGCTCGCGATAGCCGGCAACAGGCTCGTCCGATAGATCGAGCACCGCCTCGGGCCGAACGTCGTCTATGACTTCTCCGAGGGACGCTGCGAGATCGGTCCCCGCCGTTCTCGTCGGAAGTCCGAAGTCGGGTGCGGCCGACGGATCGATCTTCTCGGTGCCACCCAGGAACAGAGCGGCGACAGCTTCATGGCCGGCCGACTCGGCAGCGAGGATCCCCCATCTCGTTACGGAGGGATAGTGTTCTCCGTCCACGAGAACGAGAACCTTCACGAGCAGAGCCTCCCTTGAGATCCCGCGGAGTTAGTCCGCGCTCTCGTGGCTCGCGACGGGATCGATCGTCGATAGAGCCTCGAGCTCGCGGTAGTACTGGGCACCGGTCGCAAGCGAGAAGTGAGCCAGGATCGTCTGGCCTCCGAAAGGGAACTTCCTCAGGATCTTCACGTCATCCCCCTCGAACTCGAGCACGTTGTAGCAGGGCTTGGTGTATCCGCGCAGTCTGAGCGAGGCCACGGTTCCAGCATTCGCGACCCAAAGGTTCTCCAAGTTCCACACGTACGGAACGTGCTTATGTCCCGTCAGCACGATGTTCACTCCGGACTTGAGCAGAACCTCCAACAGATCGCCCGCGTCGTTCACGATGCTCCGCTCGCGCCCCGTGCCGGGGACCGGCAGCAAGTGGTGATGGATCGCGAAGATCTTGAGACTGGCGTCGACGTCGAACTGCTCGCGGATCCAGGGGTATCGCTCGCGCCCAATCTGTCCCTCGTTGAGATCCGGCTCGCTCGAGTCGGCTCCGACGATCCTCACGCCTTCAACGTCGGTCGCCCAGTGTCTTGGCCCAACTAACTCTTCGAAGTGCACATAGCCGACGTTTCTAGCGTCGTGATTGCCGGTCACCGTGACGACGGGCGCTTTGATCCGCTGACGGTACGCGACCCAGTTCTTGTACTCCTGGCGGTAGCCTTCCGTCGTTAGGTCGCCGGTGCATACGACGACGTCGGGTTGCAGCTCGTTCAGCTCAGCGATTACGCGGTTCATCAGATTCGGAACGAAATGTTGAGATCCGACGTGTGGATCGGAGATGTGGGCGATGGTGACCACGATCTCAGTGTAACGCCGCGAGGGGGCTCAAATCCCTTCTTTCGGCCTTCCCGTGCTGTAGCCGGCACGCATCCCACCGTCCACCAACAGCGTGGAGCCGGTGCAGAACGCGGACTCCTCGGTCGCGAAGAAGACTGCGGCAGAGGCGACATCGGCCGCTTCGCCAATCCGCCCGATCGGCGGAAGCAACCACTTCGAGGCGTCCTCTTGGCCCTCCGTTCGGCCCGGAGGAGCCATGTGGCGCATACCGGGGAAGACATCTCCCGGCGCGATGCAGTTCGATCGGACGTCGGGGCCACCCTCGATCGCAAGCATGTTCGAGAGCATGATCACCGCCGCCTTCGACACCGAGTAGACCCCGATCGACGGTTCGCCGAGAACGCCGGCGTCCGAAGCAACGTGGATCATGCATCCCCGGCGCTTTTTCAAAAGAGGATAGGCCTCCCTCGCATACAGGAAGTAGCCGCGCACGTTCGTATCCATGACTCGGTCGAAGTCCTCGACCGGTGTGTCCAGCGTCCGGGCGGCAACGCCGACACCTGCGTTGTTCACAAGCACGTCGAGCGCTCCGAACAGCGCCGCTGCTCGCTCAACCGAAGCTCTTACCGCATTTTCGTCGGAGGAATCCGCGGCGACGAATCGGGCATTTCCCAGCTTCGAGAGCTCTTCCAAGGCCGACTTCCCGAGTTGCTCATCCCGCCCCGTCACGATCACGCGGGCGCCTTCCTCAAGGAACCGCTCCGCAATCGCGTTGCCGAGTCCCGTGGTCCCGCCCGTTATCAGAGCTGCTCGCCCATCCAACCGTCCCACGGGCGCGATCAGCCCTCGTGAACCTTTACACCCGCCGGGTCCGGTCTGACCCGGAGCACTTCCCACCCGGGTCCAAGCTCGGGCACCTTGCGGTCGTCCGACTCGAACGCCAGGAGGGACGGGCCGGCGCCTGCCACGCACACCGGAACCCCCGCTTCCCTGAGGTCCTCGAACAACGCGCGGCTCGACGGAACCAGGGGAAGCCGCACAGGCTGGTGGAGACGGTCCTCGAGCGCCTCGGAGAGCAGCTCGGTGCGACCGGCCAATGCGACCACGAGCAGCGCCGTTCTTCCCGAGTTGAAGGAAGCGTCCTCCCGGGCAACCTGAACCGGCAGAACCCGGCGCGCCTCCTGCGTCGGCATCCGTTCGTTCAGGGGGACGCAGACGACGGGCCGAAGATCGGGCGACAGTTGCAATGCTTCCGCGCGCCAGCCGTCGGAGGAGAGATATGCGAGCTGCAGCCCGCCCCGAAGGGCCGCCGCGACATTGTCGGCGTGGCCCTCGATGTCTACGGCCACCTCGAGAAGCCGGTCAGGCGAGAGATTCGTGCCGAGCATCCGATCGGCAAGGGCAAGCCCCGCCGCGACGGCGGATGAAGATGAACCGAGTCCTCGTTCCAGAGGTATTCGATTCACGCAGGAAAGGGAAAACGCCGGTAACGAGCCCCCCGCCTCCCGGGCGAGATAGCTCATCGCGCGGAAGATCAGATTCGAGGCGTCGCGGGGAAGCTCGCCTTCGCCTTCGCCCTCGATCTCGACCGACGGTTCCGCGTCTGCGTCCACCGTGATCTCGTTCTTGAGATCGAGGGCCATGCCGAGACAGTCGAACCCCGGTCCGAGGTTCGCGACGGTTGCGGAGACGGCGGCCTTGAGCCTCACAGCCCGAGTTCCGCCGCCACGGCGTTGGGGTCCGCGGGGACGGAGGGTGGATGACTTGCACCGGCAATCGCCCACTCCGGGTCTTTCAGGCCGTGGCCGGTGAGGACACACACCACCGAAGAACCCTTCGGGATCTTGCCCTCGGCGATTACGTGCAGCAGGCCGGCGACGGAAGCGGCGGAGGCCGGTTCGACGAACAAGCCCTCGCGCGCGATTCGCTTGTAGGCCGCCAGGATCTCGCGATCCGTCACCGCGAGGATCTCGCCCTGCGACTGCTTGGCCGCATCCACGGCTCTATCCCACGATGCCGGGTTGCCGATCCGAATGGCCGTTGCGATCGTCTGAGGATCGGGGACGGGGCGCCCCTCGACTATCGGTGCGGCGCCCCGCGCCTGGAATCCCAGGAGCGTGGGCAGCTCTGAGATGACGCCGTCGTCGAAGTACTCGTGGTAACCCATCCAGTGGCTCGTGATGTTGCCGGCATTGCCGACCGGGACCAGATGGAAGTCCGGCGCGCGTCCGAGAGCGTCACAGATCTCGAATGCACAGGTCTTCTGTCCTTGGATACGAAACTCGTTGACCGAGTTCACAAGAGTTACGGGAAATTTCTCGGCCAGATCCTTGGCCAATTCCAAAGAGGCATCGAAGTTTCCATCGACCTCGAGAACCCGGGCGCCGTGGATGAGGGTCTGCGCCATCTTGCCGAGCGCGACCTTTCCTTGAGGAACGAGGACGGCACAGGTCAACCCCGCCTTGCCGGCGTACGCAGCCGCCGACGCACTGGTGTTGCCGGTGGACGCGCACACGACCGCCTTTGATCCAGCCTCGACGGCCTTCGAGATCGCGAGCGTCATGCCGCGGTCCTTGAACGAACCGGTCGGATTGGCACCGTCGTACTTTAGGTAGACCTCGCAGCCGGTTTCCTCCGACAACGGTTCCGAACGAACCAGCGGCGTCCCGCCCTCTCGCAGCGTCACGAGGGGGGTCTCCTCCGAAACGGGCAGCCGGTCACGGTATTCCTCTATGACACCTCGCCACTGATGGGCGCTCATTCCTCCCCCTCAACGCGAATGACGCTTTGGACGGCGGAGACCACCGGGAGCTCACTCAATTCGCGAGCGGTCCCCTGAGCGCTTCCCTCGCGGGCGCGATGGGTGATCATCACCAGTTGCGCCTCCTCGCCGGTTCCTTCCTGCCACACGCTCTTGATCGACACCTCGTTGTTGCCGAACACCTTCGCGATCTGTGCGAGAACGCCGGGACGATCCTCGACCGAGAGAAGGAAGTAGTACTGGCCGTCCATTTCCTCCATGGCACTGATTCCCCTTTCGAGGAAGCAGGTGCAGCCGACCCCGCGGGCGCCGCTCTCCAGATGGCGGGCGACGGTAATCAGATCGCCGATGACCGCCGTCGCAGTAGGGCCGCCGCCGGCACCCCGACCGTAGAACATCAAGCTCCCGACGTTCTCCCCCTCGACGAACACGGCGTTGTTCGCGTCGCGAACGGCCGCAAGTGGATGGGACTTCGGAAGCATTGCCGGGTGAACACGCGCGGCGACTCGCTCGCCGGCGAGCTCGGCGATGGCAAGCAGCTTCACGACATAACCCAATCGGTCGGCGTTCGCTATGTCCTGGACGCCCACCTTGGAGATCCCCTCGCGGTAGACGTCGTCGGCAACAACGCGGGCATTGAAGGCGATCGACGCCAGGATCGAACACTTGGCTGCGGCGTCGTGTCCTTCGACGTCGGCAGTGGGATCGGCTTCCGCATAGCCGAGACGCTGAGCGTCCGCCAGGGCCTCCGCGAACGGCATCCCGCGTTCGGACATCTGGGTGAGGATGTAGTTGGTCGTCCCGTTCAATATTCCGATTACCTTTTGTATCGACTCGCCGGCCAAGGACTCCTTCAACGGCCGGATCAAGGGAATTCCCCCGCCTACCGATGCTTCGAAATAAAGGTCGAGCCCTTTCTCGTCGGCGGCATCGAACAGCTCCCGACCGGCCGTCGAAAGCAGCTCTTTGTTCGCGGTGACCACCGGCTTCCCGCGGTCGAAGGCTCCCAGGATCAGCGAGAGCGCGGGGTCGCTCCCTCCGATCAGCTCACAGATGATGTCGACGCCCGGGTCGTCCAGGACCTCCATGGGGTCGGAGGTGAACAATGCCGGGTCGAGGGGGACGTCCCTAGCCATTGATGGATCTCGAACTGCGACCTTGGCGATCTCCAGCCGGCAGCCCGCACGCCTCGCGATGTCCTCTCGCTCGGAATCGAGCAGACGCACGACGGCAGACCCGACGTTCCCGCAGCCGAGCAGTCCCACCTTTAGGGTTCGGTCCTCCGTCATGCCTGCGGGTCTCCCAGCCATCGGCCCATCATGATCTCGTCCAAGTAACCGTAGGACTTCTTCGACTGGGCGACGAGCCGGCCCTCCTCGACGAAACCGAACTTCCTGTACAGGGAGATGGCCGGATGGTTGTCCGGATAGACGGACAACATGATCTTCTCGACCCCCACGGAGCGTGCCCACTTGAAGGCCTCCGACATCAGTGCGCCGCCGATTCCGCGCCTGCGGAAGCCGGCGTCGACGCTTATTCCCAGGCTGGCGACATGAGCGGTCACGGGATGCTCCTCGCGTGACAACGAGACGAGTCCAACGACACGCTCTCCGAAGGCCGCCACGATCCAAGCGCTTCGCTCGGTCCATGCCCGCCTGAACAGCATCCGATAGTGCCTCACCGGGCGGCTCACCTCCTGGCTCCGCACGAGCCCTTCCTCGATCACTTCCGTCCACATGCTGTGAAACGACGCAGCATCGCGGGGTTGCGCCGCGCGGATCTCGACGCCATGCGGCGGTCGCGTGACCGGCTCGGGAGGCGAGTCGGTGGCCAGCCTGTCGAGGATGCCCGGATCCTCTCGCCGAAGGACAAGCCTTGCCGCACCGCCCTCTACGGCCGCCACTGCCGGACGCCCCACTCGGTTGTAGTTGCTCGCCATCGAGTACCCATAAGCACCCGTTGCGGCGAAGGCGATGAGATCCCCCGGTCGAATGTCCTCGGGCAGTTCCACGCTCTCCGCCAGGACGTCGCCCGACTCGCAGTGCATCCCGACGATCGTGAACCGCATCGACGCGGAATCCCGAGGCGGCCCGGCAAGCGCGACCGAATACTTCGCGCCGTAGAGGACCGGGCGGATGTTGTCCGACATTCCCCCATCAACAGCCACGAACGTGCGGCCACTCGGCACTTCTTTTACGCCGCCCACGCGGTAGAGAGTCACAACGGGATTCGCGACGATGGAACGTCCCGGCTCGACGATCACCGATGGAACCGGGAGCCGGCGTTCCTCCGCGCGCAATCGAACCTCCTCCAGCATGGCCGAGGCAAGCTGCGGGACGTCGGGCGGCTGCTCGTCCGTATAAGACACGCCGAATCCGCCGCCGAGGTCGAGAATGCCGGCCTCGTAGCCCAGAACGTCGCGCACTTCCGCGAGAAAGTCGAACACCGCGTCGACGTCTCGAATGAACGGCTCACTGTCCAGAAGCTGCGAACCCACATGCGTGTGCAAACCGCGCAGGTCGAGGCCGGGCATCGCGATTGCCCGCTTTACCCCGTCGAGCGCCTGGCCTTCCGCCAGAGGTGTGCCGAACTTCGAATCAAGACCGCCTGTGTCAAGGTATGCGTGAGTGTCGCCCGAAACCCCCGGCGCCACGCGGAACAGGATCGGCTGAACGATACTTTCCCGTCGCGCAACCGCGTCGAGCCGTTCGAGCTCGTCGGGGTTGTCGGCTATCACGAGCCCGATCCGTGAACGCACCGCAAGCTCCAGCTCCCGGTCCGACTTGTTGTTCCCGTGGAACGCAATCCCGGCGGCGTCGGCGCCGGCTCGCAGGCAAGCCTCCAACTCGCCCCCCGAGGCGACGAGCAGCCCCAACCCCTCTTCCTGTGCGATCCGGATAATGGTGGCGGCTGTAAATGCCTTGATGGCGTAGAGCACGCGCGGAAACGCCTCCGCGAACACACGGCATCGAGCGCGAACGTCGTCTTCGTCCATCACCAAAAGAGGCGTGCCGAACTCTTCCGCCAGGCTCCCGGCGGAGACTCCCGCCAGTCGAAGTCCCTCGGAGCCGAAGGAGGCGTTGGCCGGCCAAGGGTCAGGCACCATCTCGCTCCATCGACTCGGGTGCCGACACGCGAAGGATCGAAAGCAGGTTCCCGATGGCCCGTTTGGCGGCCGTCGACAGCCAGAGGCGAGCCTGCGTCAACTCCGCATCGTCGGTAACAACCCTGCATTCGACATAGAAGCGATGGAACTTTTCGGCCAGGACCCTCGAGAAATGCGTCAGCCGGTGCGGAGCGCGAAGATCAGCCGCGGATCGGACCTGTTCCGGCAACTCCGAGATCTCGCGAATTACGTCGAGTTCCGCATCGGTCTCGAGTCGATCGAGAGGCGCATCCTCTAGTGAGCCCAGCTCCACCCCCTGCTCTTTCGCGTGACGAAGGATGCTCGCGATACGAGCATGCGCGTATTGAACGTAGTACACGGGGTTCTCCATGTTTTGTTGTTTCGCCACCTCTATGTCGAAATTGATCGCCGAGTCGTTCGATTGGGATAACAAGGTGAACCGTACCGCGTCGGGACCTACCTCATCTATCAACTCGTCGAGCGACACGATGTCGCCCGAACGCTTACTCATTCGAACCTCCTCGCCGCCGCGGAGCAGAGTGACGAGCTGATACAAGACGACCTCGATCGCCGACGGATCGTAGCCCAGCGCCTCCGCGGCGCCCTTCAGCCTCTTGACCGTTCCGTGGTGATCGGCCCCCCAGACGTACACCAGCCGGTCGAATCCTCTGGAGAACTTATGAACCAAATAGGCGCAGTCGGCGGCGAAGTAAGTGGGCTCCCCGTTGCCGCGAATCAGCACCCTGTCCTTCTCGTCACCGTATTCCGTCGAACGGAAGAAGACCGCGCCCTCGGACTCATATGCCGCTCCGGACTCCTTGAGTCGCTGAACCGTCTCGCGGATCGCCCCGGTCTCGTGAAGGGTCCGCTCCGAGAGCCAGGAGTCCATATGGATCCCCAGCCGTTCGAGCGTCGCGCGGATCCAGGCGAATACCCTCTCCTCGCCGAGCTGCTGCAGGCGCTTGCGGCGCTCTTCCTCTGACAGTTCGAGAAGCGAGTCGCCCACCTTCGCGGCGATCTCCCTTGCGAGATCGACGATGTATTCGCCGCCGTAGCCGTCTTCGGGTATCTCGGCCGGTTTGTCGAAGAGCTCCAGGTATCGGGCTTCGACCGATTCGGCGAATAGATCCATTTGCCGCCCGGCGTCGTTGAAGTAGTACTCGCGCTCGACGCGGCGCCCGGAAGCTTCGAGGATCGAGGAAAGCGCATCGCCCAGGACTGCATTCCGGCCGGTCCCGACGTGCAAGGGACCAACGGGATTTGCCGAGACGAATTCCACCTGCACCGACTCGTCCGTCGGATCGGCGCGCCCGAACGCTTCGCCCTTTTCCACCACCTCGCGAAGTACGTCGTAGAGCCACAGGTTCGTGACGCGGAAGTTGATGAAGCCGCGCCCTGCGATTTCGACATCCGATACGAAGTCCGCTTGCGGGAGGTTCGCCACGACGGCCTTCGCGACTTCGGCGGGGTCGCGTTTCGCCCGGGATGCCAGAGCAAGTGCCGCGTTGGTCGAGAAGTCGCCGAACTCTCGCTGCTTCGGCCTGGTTATCTCAACCGCAGGAAGGTCACCACCCACTTCCAGTTCCCGGGCTGCGGCCTCCAGTGCCCGGCGAACGAGATCGGCCAGACGTTCCTCGATCATCGGCGGTGGTCGAGAGCCCGTTCGACGATAGTGACCAGTTCACTGGGATCGAAGGGCTTAGTTACGTACGCGGCGATCCCGAGCTCCTTTGAATCCTTGGGGTTCTGATCTTGGGACTTCGCGGACAGGAACACGATGGGAACGTCCGCCAGAGACGACTCCTCGCGCATGCTGCGGCAGACCTCCCACCCATCCATTCCCGGCATCATCACGTCGAGGACGATCACATCCGGTGTATTCGACCGGGCAAGCTCGATCGACTCCTGTCCCAGTGCGGCGGTCTCGACCTCGTACCCTTCGAGACGGAAATTCACCTGCAGAAGCCGCCGGATGACCGGGTCGTCGTCGACGATCAGTATCGAAGGTTTTTGTCCGGCCACCGCGACGCAACGATAACAAGGTATGCGCGCGAACTGCTGAGTTAGACTCGCAACCGACTGCGGAACGAGCCCCCGTAGCTCAGCGGATAGAGCACCGGCCTCCGGAGCCGGGTGCGCAGGTTCGAGTCCTGCCGGGGGCGCGATGATCGACCTCGAAAGCAAGATCTCATCCCTGATGCCGGAGATTCGCGCCGACTTGGAGCGGTTGATCCGCATCCCGTCCTGCGGCTTCGACGGATTCGATCCGAAGAACGTCCGGAAGTCCGCTGAGGCCGTGGCCGGCATGCTGTCGTCGAGCGGCCTGCACGACACCCGGCTGGTCGAGATACCCGGAGGCCACCCCGCCGTCTTCGGCCACACGCCGGGCCCGCCGGGCACCGCGACGGTGTTGTTGTACGCCCATCACGACGTTCAGCCCCCCGGGCCCGACGAGGAGTGGGATTCCCCTCCTTACGAACCCACCGAGCGAGACGGCAGGCTGTTCGGGCGAGGGAGTTCCGACGACAAGTGCGGGGTTGCGATGCATCTCGCAGCGCTGCGGGCTTTCGACGGAAAGCCTCCGGTCGGGGTAAAGGTCATCGTCGAAGGCGAGGAGGAGTGCACGGCCGAGCACCTTCCTTGGCTGTTCGAGGAGCACGCCGAACTACTTCGTGCCGATGCCGTCGTGATCGCCGACTCGGGCGTCTGGAAACGCGGAGTACCGGCCCTGACTGCGAGCATCCGAGGTGTGGTGGCGACCAAGATGGAGGTTCGCGTCGCGGACCAATCCATGCACTCCGGTATCTACGGCGGGCCCGTCCCGGATGCAATCACCGCTCTCTCGCGCATGATCGCGTCCCTTCACGACGACGACGGCAACGTGGCGGTGAAAGGGCTGCTTCGCAGGCCCGGCGACGCGCCCGTGGACTACGACGAGAAGGAATTCAGAGAGGAAGCGAAGCTGCGGCCCGGCGTCGAGTTGCTCGGGCAGGGCGCACTCGCCGACCGTTTGTGGTTCGGCCCATCGATCAACATCGTCGGCATGGACGCTCCTTCGATTCGCGACGCTTCATTCCAAGTGGTTCCGGTGGCAACAGCTTTCGTCACCATGCGAATCGCGCCCGGGGAGAACGCACACGACGCTCTCCAAAAACTCGAGCAGCACCTTCTGGCGAATGCGCCGTGGGGCGTCGATGTCGCGTTCGCCGGAGATGAAAGGGCGACGGGCCATGAGATGCCTACCGAAGGTCCCGTCTTCGAGGCGGCCGTGCGCTCACTTCGGGAGGCGTGGGGCGTGGAACCCGTGTTGATGGGAATGGGGGGTTCCGTTCCCTTGGTGCCGGAACTCGCGAAAGCGATGCCCGATGCGATCGTGCTGCTGACCGGACCCGGCGACGAGCTCAGCGCCGCCCATTCGGTGAACGAGAGCGTGGACTTGAAAGAGCTCGAGCGCTCCTGCCTCGCCGAAGCACGATTCCTCCAAATTCTCGGTGCTGGATAACCTCTCCTTGCTGCTAGGGTTCGCTCGTGGAGGAAAAGACCGGCACCCAGCAAGCCGCGCCCGGTAATGCCGCGGCCCCGGCCGCTCCGACCAAGGAAGCGATCGCCGAGCCGGCCAAGCTCCTTCGCATCGTAAGCATGGTCCGCGAGCTGCTGGATGAAACCCGGCAGGCATCTATGGACGACAAGGGGCGCGCGCAACTCAGGCAAATCTACGAGCGTTCACTGATGGAACTAAAGGACGTCTTGTCGCCGGATCTCCGGCGCGAACTAGAGACTCTCGCCATCCCGATGCAAGGCGTTCCGACCGAATCGGAGATTCGCGTAGCGCAGGCGCAGCTCGTCGGATGGCTGGAGGGCCTGTTTCACGGTATCCAGGCGGCTCTTTGGACCCAGCAGATGGCGGCGCGCGCCCAATTCGAGGAGATGCGACGCCGAGGTCTCACGCCCGGCGAGCAACAGGAGGCCTCGAGGCAGCACGGCCGGCCCGGCCAGTACCTCTAGCCCGGGCCCGGCTCCTCGGTAATCCCTCCGCGCGCCCCCACCTGAGCGGCTCCCGCCAAACGCTGAGCAAGGTAAACGGGGATCAGCGACGCCAGTATCACGGCCATTGCAACCACGTTAACGACGGGTTGCTCGGTCGGCCGCTGGATCTTCGTGAATATCCAAATAGGTAGCGTCAGTTCCGTCCCCGAAGTGAAAAGGGTGACGATGATCTCGTCGAAAGAGAGGCCGAATGCCAGAAGCGCCCCGGCTACCAATGCGGTTCTAATACTGGGAAAGGTCACGTATCGAAACGTTTGCCACCCGTCGGCTCCGAGATCCATCGACGCTTCGGCAAGGGACCCCGGAGTCCTGCGCAGCCTGGCGATCACGTTGTTGTACACCACCACGACACAGAACGTGGCATGGCCGATGATGATCGTGTACAGCGAGTATTCGATCCCGATCGTTCGCCTGCCGAACTCGATGGCGGATGAAAGTGCAAGCGCGGTCACGATTCCCGGAAGTGCGATCGGCAGGACCAGCGCGAACGAGATCGCCTCCCGGCCGAAGAAACGGAACTTGTGCACTGCGAACGCTGCGAAGGACCCGAGCATCAGCGCGATGGCCGTGGCACCCAGTCCTGCCAGGAGCGAGTTGAAGAGCGCTTGCTTGATCTCAGGATCGCGCCAGGCTACGCCGAACCAGCGCGTGGTCCACAGATCCGGCGGCCAGGAATTGTCCACGGCCTTGTTGAACGCGTACAAGACGACGAGGACCAACGGGACGTAGAGGAACAGCAGGACGAGGCCCGAAGCCGCCTTCACTGCAAGCCTCGTGGCGCGCGACTCCATCAGAGAGCCTCGAATGCACCGAGCTTGCGGGCTACGGTCATATAAATGGCAACGATCACCACGGGGACTGTCGCGAAAGCGGCGGCCAGCGGCAGGTTGTTGGCGGTGCCGACATACGTATAAATGGTGTTGCCGATGAAGAATCCCTTACCGACGAGTGTCGGCGTGATGTAGTCGCCGAGCGTGAGTGAGAAGGCGAAGATAGACGCCGCCATCACCCCCGGAAACGCCAACGGCCATACGACGCTTCGAAACGTCTTCCACCCTTTCGCCCCCAGGTCCCCCGATGCGTCCAAAAGAGACTGGGGCACTCGCTCGAGTGCCGCGTAGATCGGAAGGATGACGAATGGAAGCCAGAGGTAACAAAAGGTGATGCCGACGGCCAGCTCGCTCGTGCCCAGGCCTTCCGCGCCGATCCCTAGTATCCGCAGCAAGGACTCGGCCGGTCCGTTGCCGCCCAGGATCGTCTTCCACGCGAACACCCTCACGAGGTAGTTCGTCCAAAGTGGCACGACGACCGCGACGAGCAGGATATTTCGACTCCTACCCCGCGCGATCCTCGCCATGTAGAAAGCGATGGGGAAGGCAAGGGCGATATCCACGACCGTAACCGCCAGCGCTATTCGCAGAGTACGAAGCGCAATCGTCCTGTAGACGTCTTGCGTGACGATCTTCTCGAAATTCTCCAGGCTCCATGCCGGCTCGACCTCGCTCGTCAGCGGGTTCACGTGCCAAAGCGCCGTCACGAACAACAGGATCAGGGCGCCCAGATAGACGATGAGCATCCAGCTCAACGGCGGCGCCAGCGTTAGCAGGAGTTTCCAAACGGGGTGACGGTTGAAGTAGGCGGACAACCTGCGCCCCAGGGAAAGGCGGGCTACGGCTTCAACGGCCATCTACAGGCCCGATCGCACAATTGGGTTCCGGGGGCCCTCTCGGCCCCCCGGCTCGTTGTCCCCTACGCTCCCCGGATCTCCGTCCACTTCTCGGTCCAGGTCGTGTAGTCCTCACAATCCGTACGGCCGTCTCCGCAATCGGCGAGCGGAGTCTTCCACAGTTCGATCGCGGACAGAAACTCCTCGTCGCCGCAGTGATAGACGTCGTCGGTGGTCTTCTTTCCGATCATCCCGGTGAGTGGAGCACAGGCGGCCGCATTGGCCGGCGTCGAACCGAAGTTCACCGCCACCTTCGCCTGCACTTCGGGCCGCATCGTGTAGGCCATCCACATGTACATGCAGTTCGGGTGCTCGGCATTGCTGGACATCATCCACACGTCGAACCACCCGGTAACTCCCTCTTCGGGGATCACGGACGCAACCGGCGCAGCGTTCTTGCCCGCCGCTGCGTATTGCTGATTCACAGGCCAAGCGGTTCCAACGACCATGGAACCGTTCTTGAACCCGCTGATCTCGTCCGTGTAGACCGCCCAGTATTTGTCTACGAGCGCGGATTGCTCCTTCAGCAGGTCGACCGAGGCATCGAGCTGTTCAGTTGTCAACTCGTAGGGGTCGGTGATCCCCAGTTCTGGTTGGTGCGTCTTCAGGTAAAGCGCCGCGTCCGCTATGAAGATCGGGCTGTCGTATGCCGTGACTCCCCCCTTGTACGGGGAATCGGATTCGAAGGTAACGTCCCAGCTGGTCGGCGTGGGCTTGACCTCCTGGGTGTTGTACATGAGGACGTTCGGACCCCACTGGTACGGGACACCGAAGTGCTGGTCGTCGACGAAATAGTTGCCCGCCGTCTTCAACGGTTCCATGGCCTGCTCGAAATCGGGGATCAGGCTCACGTTGACAGGCTGAACGTCCCCACCTTCGATCAGCCGGTTACTGGCGTCGCCGGAGGCAGAAACGCCGTCGTAGAGCGAGCCACCGCCCTTTCGCATCAGGTTCACCATGTCGTCCGACGTATTTCCGTACTTCACGTTCACCTTGCACCCGCTCTGATTCTCGAAAGGCTTGACCACGTTGGGCTCGGTGTAGAAGGGCCAGGCGATCAGGTTGAGCTCGCCCTCCCCGGGACCGATCTTCGTCGGCAATCCGCCCGCCTGGCCGCCTCCGCCGCCGGTGGTCGAGGTCTTCTTCGCACATGCCGAAGCCACGAGAATCAGCGCGGCGAAAGCCACGAAAATCAACTTGGAACGCTTCATGCGACTCCTTCCTCTCCCGGGTCCTCAGACCCGCCCGCTGCACCGGCCTCTTCGACCGGCCGGTTGTACTCCTTGCTCCAGATGAGGCGAACCGCCTTCCCCTTCACCTGCAGAGCCTGCATCGACGAAGTCGACAGGTTCTGTTCGACGACGACCAACTCGCCTCCCACATCCAGGCCGACGATATATCGAGTCAATGCGCCGAGATAGACCACCTCCCTGACGTGTCCGGTGACCGTACACTCTTCCGGTCCGGCCTGCTCGCCGACCTCGGCCATACGTATTTTCTCGGGACGGATCGTGAAGGGATCGGGAGATCCGGCCACCGCCTCCGCAGCCGCTCCGGCAAGAACATTCGAGATCCCGACGAACCCTGCCACGAAGCCCGTCGCCGGCCTCTCGTAGACATCGGCGGGTGTTCCGACCTGCTCGACTCGCCCGGAATTGAAGACGGCCAGGCGGTCGCTCATCGTGAGTGCCTCCTCCTGGTCGTGCGTGACGTAGATGAAAGTCAGGCCAACCCGTTGCTGGATCTCCTTGAGCTCTATCTGCATGGCCTGCCGGAGCTTTAGGTCGAGCGCCCCGAGAGGTTCATCGAGCAGCAAGACTTTCGGTTGGTTAACCAGAGCACGTGCCAACGCCACGCGCTGCCGCTGTCCTCCGGACAGCGCGATCGGCTTGCGTTCCTCGAAGCCTTCGAGCTGAACCATCCTCAGGGCTTCGGCAGCTCGTCCCCGCCTCTCAGCCCGCCCAACGCCTTTCACTTTCAGGCCGTACTCGACGTTTTCCATGACGGTCATGTGCGGGAACAACGCGTAGTCCTGAAAGACGGTATTAACGTCCCTCTCGTAGGGGGCCAGGCGCGTGACGTCCGTGCCCTCTAGAAAAACCGTCCCTTCAGTGGGCGCCTCGAAGCCGGCGATCATCCTCAAGCACGTCGTCTTGCCGGATCCGGACGGCCCGAGAAGAGAGAAGAACTCACCGCCAAGGACATCGAGATCGATGCCATCAACGGCGACCACATCACCAAAGCGCTTGGTCACTGCCTTCAAGCGAACTGCCGCAGCGGGAAGCGACTGGGCTCCTTTGTCCTCTACCTCGGCCGACGGCTTAACCATGAGCAAGTATCAGTATCGGGCATCTCGTAACGGCTCGCTCGACCGGCCCGGCAGCAAACCCAGGGTTATGTTCCGCACGATGCGAGGACCCTCGTAGATCAGGCCCGTGTAAACCTGCACGGTTGTGGCGCCGGCGTCGATGCAAGCCGCGGCGTCCTCTGCGGAGAAGATTCCGCCTGAGGCGTTGACCGGCAGACCGGTCTCGCCGCGGACGGCCGAGACGATCTCGGGCGTATCGGCAATGAGCTCGCTGCCGGACAGACCGCCTTTGCCGGCGGCCAGTCGTGGCTCCTCAGCCGGCCGCGTGTTCGAGCAGGTCAGCCCGTCCGCGCCTCCCTCCGCCGCGATTCCCGCGAGTGCGAGGACCGCATCACGCTCCTCAGGCACATGAAAGGGAGGAAGCTTCACGAACAACGGACGAGCGCGACGGGCGGAGAGTTCCACGAGCATCTTGCGCAAGTGCTCTTGGTTGTCGCGGTCGCGGCGCCAAGGACTGTTGGGTGAGCTCACGTTCAGCTCGAACCCATCGACGAATGGCGCTAACAGCTCGTAATTGGCAACGACATCGCCGGGCTCCTCGTCCGCGAGACTGATCAGCACCGGCGAAGCTTTCTCGAGGCGCTGAAGCCTGTTCGCGGCCGCAACGGCGCCATCGTTCGGCAGACCCATGGCGTTCACCATCGAGTCCCGGCCCTTGAGGCGAACGATTCGAGGCGGAGAGTTACCCTTGCGCAGGGCTCGCGAGACCGTTCCGCCTACTACATAACCGAATCCCAGTTCACCGAGCGCACGCAGGGCGTGAAAGTTCTTGTCGAATCCCGCCGCGAGCCCGACGGGGTTACTGAGAGCAATGCCGGCGAGGTCCGTTCGCAACCGAGGATCGCCTTCGACGCCGCCTATCCGGCGCCAAGGGAGCGGCACGCGGAGAATGGCGAGGGCCAGCCGATGAGCGGTCTCCGGGGGGAGGGCGAACAAGAGCGGGCGAAACACTGAACGGTAGAGACCCATCGAGGTCATATGCTACCGGTCCATGGGAAACGACCTTGCGGCGCGCCTCATCGAACGCTCGGAGATCCACGGCGATTTCACCTTGTCATCGGGAGAGCGTTCATCCATCTACTTCGATAAGTTCCGGTTCCTCTCCGACCCGGAGATGCTGCGCGAGGTCGCCGGCGCCGTGCGCGAACTCATCCCGTCGGACGTGGAGATGCTCGCCTCCCCGGAAGGGGCCGCCACCTTGCTCCTGGCGGCCGTATCGCTGGAGACCGGGAAGGGAATGGCAGTCGTCCGAAAGGAGCCGAAGGAATACGGAACGCGGGCTCTTGTCGAAGGCGAGGTGCCGAAGGGCACGCGCATTGCGCTCATCGAGGACGTGAGCACGACGGGCGGCCAGACGCTTAAGGCAGCTCGTGCGTTGCAGGGACTCGGAGGAGAGATCGCACTGATCGTCTTGACGATCGACCGCGGGGGGGGAAAAGCGCTTCGAGAAGCAGGCTATCGGGTGGAATCGATCGCGGAGATCTAGGCGACTTCCGTGTCGCCGCGGACAATCCGCCAGATGGACAGGCGCCACAGGAAACGGCTGCCCCGACGCTGGAGGCTGAGCAAACCCTGCGTCATCATTCGCGCGACGGCCTTCGATTTCGCCACGAGATCCGGAAGCGGAAGCTCGCGTCGCAGGACCTCCTGCATGTTCGTGGCACCGAATACCTTGCGAGCGACTTCGAGGATCTTGTTCTCGTTTTGGATCGTGCCTGTCGGCAGATAGATCCTCCCGCCCGGCGCGAGGCAGTCACCCACGCTCTCGAGCATCGCGGCGGGCAACTCCGCGCCGGTGGGGCCCCCTGCATGCCCGTCGGGAAACCACCCCGCCAGTTGCCCGATCTCATCGGGAATTCCCGACACGTCGCCGATGATGACGTCGGCCTTCACGTCTCGCACCGGGTCGAGCAGGTTGCCGGCGCGAAATTCCGTGCGGTCGTCGAGACCGAGGCTTCGGGAGTTGCGCCGCGCGGCCTCAACGGCCTCCTCGGAGAGATCGCAGCCGACGACCTTCCCGGCACCTAGACGGACTGCGACGAACGACAGCACTCCGCTGCCGCAACCGACATCGATCACCGTCTCTCCCTTGCGGATCTCGAGGGCATCCGCGAGCGCGCGGCTGGTGGTGGTTGGGCTGAACACGCCGGGGCCAAGGGTGATGCTGAATGGACCCGTGCGGCCCTTCCACTCGAGAACGGACGTGTCGCTCACGCCCACAACCTTACCGCGCGGTAGCTTCAGACGCGAGGGACGTCGGTCAACGCTTCCCGACCTGGGGTTATGTCCCCTCGCTCGATCGATTCCGCATCTGCCTCGGACCGGGTCGCGACCTCTACTGTCCCTATCCCGAAGTGCCCGTTCGGGTAGCCCCTGATCCTTCGCGCCGCCCTGCGAAGCAGCGTCGTCGCTCCATGGCGGTTGCCGCGCAGGAGATGAACGTAGCCGGCACCGAGCTGAGAGAGGCCCTTGAAGAACTCGGCATCCGGAGTGTCTCGCGACTGCTTCCAGGCCGTCTCCCAGGCCTCGTGAGCCGGGAAGTAACGGCCCGAGTTGAAATGTTCTACGCCAAGGCGGTGGTTCTCGTCACGGCTGAGGTTGTCGAAGTCCTCGAGTTCGAGTTCGTTTGGCGATTCCCAGGGCTGAGGGCTCCCCAGATCGTCGCGGGGCCGTTTCGGCTTCAGCCGCTTGTCGGTTGGCTTTCCGGTCTTACCTTCGGCTTCCTTCGGCACGACTTCATCGTACCGGCGTTATGTCGGGTGAGCGACGTCGTCGGACTCGGGAGACCTGGCGACGAGACGCCTGGCGAGCCAGATGTCGTTGAAGACAACCTTGAAGGCCGCGGCGATGGGAAGGGCCAGAAGCGCCCCGGCGAAACCGGCCAGGCTTCCGCCGATCAGAACGCTGACGATGACAACCGCAGGAGAAAGGTCGATCGCCTTCTTGAACACGCGAGGCGCGAGCCAGTAGTTCTCAATCAGTTGCTGGTAGGCGAGGAAATAGCCGGCCGTGGCGGCCGCCTGCCAGAACGAGGAGAACGCCGCCACGATGATCGCGACGACCGCACCGAGCATCGCGCCGACCGAAGGGATTAGGTCCGCGATTGCCACCCACATTGCCAGCGCGGCCGCGAACGGCACGCCGATGAGCGAGAGAGCGATAAACGCCAGAATGCCGGCGATGAGCGAGATCACTATATTGCCGGACACGTAGCCGCCTATCTTCTCGAGCGATTCGTCTAGAACCCTCTCCGCGCGGTCCCTGTCCTCAGGGTCGAAGATCGCAACGGCCGTGCGACGCATTCGAGGGAGAGCAAGGAGGAAATAGATCGTGAGAACCGAAACGGTGAGGACGTTGAAGATCAAAGTGGCGATTCCCTTGGTCACGCCGAAAATCGAGCTGAATGACGACGAGGCCAGACTCGGAAGCCGTTCGGTCAGGTCGCCAAGCTTCGTCGAGAGGCCCTGCTGACGAGCGAGATCGCCGAGGGGTCCCTCCGCGTCCTTGAGCTGGTTGACGTAACCGGGGATGTCGGCCGCCAGCTCCCTCGCCTCACGGACGAGTGGCGGAACGACCACTGAGAAGAAGGCGATGAGGAACGCGACGGTTGCGAGGAATATCGCGACGACGGCCCAACCGCGCCGGAACCTCCAGGCCTCGAGTCTTCGCACGGCGGGATCGAGCCCGATCGCCAGAACGGCGGCGACGAGCACCAACAGGAGAATGCCGTGAACCGACCGTGCAAGAAACAACACGGCGAGGGTGACCGCCACGGCGAATGTGACCTTCGCCCAGTAGATGGGGGGCGGCCAGAGCGTTCGCCAGTCGCGAGGGACTTGCGCCATGACCGTACTCTCAAGCCTGAGGAGGGCGATTTCCAGCACCCGGCGCGCCGGAGTTCCGATCTACTCGCGGCTGCCCGAGAATTCCAGGGAGTACTTCCAGGAAGCTCCTGCGTCGAGGACCTCGAAGCGAAGGAGACGCCCCGCGTGACCGCCCGGCATGAATACGGGCAAACCGATGTGTTCCTCCACCGGCCAGATATCCGCACGTGTGCCCGCCGTGAGGTCGATCAGCGCCATGCATTCGTCCCCCGTGCGTTCGAGCGGGCCGACCCATGCGTCCTTGGCCGCCTCCGCCGCCCGATATCTCAGGTATCTGGACGCTCCATGAATAAGCAGAGCCTCGCCGGGGCGCGTCCAGGCCTTGCCCATGAACCGCCACTTCTCGCCGTCCTTCGACGACTCCACGACCCAAGCGACATCCGGTTCCACAACCCGATTCTTTGCCCGTGCGCGGCCATGCGCAAGGCGGGGGTGACATTCCGCTCGGGGCTCTGGCAAAGTGGCTTTGTGGACCGCATCCTGGTGGAACAGCAGCCCTCTCTGGAACATCCAATAATGGTTCTTGCGTTTCGCGGGTGGAACGACGGCGGCGAGGCGGCCAGCGGGGCAGCCGACTTCGTCAAACACAGGTGGGGCGCGAAGCGCTTCGCGCACATCGACCCGGAGGAATTCTTCGACTTCCAGGTGGCGCGTCCCACCGTCCAGCTTGAGGGCGGGACCACAAGGAAGATCGAATGGCCGGCGAACGAGTTCCATCACGCCAGAATCGACGACCGCGACGTAGTCGTGTTCGTAGGAATCGAGCCGAACATGAAGTGGCGCACTTTCGCGACCGACATCGTTTCGTTCGGCCGAGGCCTCGGAGCCGAGAAGCTGATCACGCTCGGTGCCTTCCTGGCCGACGTGCCACACACACGTCAGGTTCCCGTCGTCGGCTCCGCATCCAGTCAGGAGGAGGCGCAGGCGCTGGGGCTCACACCTTCGCAATACGAGGGACCAACAGGGATCGTCGGCGTCGCCCACGACATCGCAAACCGTTCTGGTCTTTCGTCCGTGAGCTTCTGGGCCGCCGTGCCCCACTACATCCCCGCCGGGGTGAATCCCAAAGCAACGCTCGCTCTCGTCGAGCGTCTCACCTCGTATCTCGGCGTGGATGCAGAGGCTGCCGACCTGGGGACGGCAGCCGCCGCGTGGGAGGAGAGCGTCGACGAACAGGTTCGCGAGAACGAGACTCTCTCGAGTTACGTCTCCCGGCTCGAGGAGGCGGAGAGCGAACAATTCAACATCACGGAACCGCCGAGCGGTGACGAGCTGGCCGCCGAAATCGAACGGTTCCTGAAGGAACGAAGCGGCGAGTGAGCAGGACCTCGCCGCGCCGGCCTTTGATCATGCCGCACGCTCCCGGCCACCCGGAGCAAAAAGGTTCCGCCGGAGGGAAGAGCGGAACGCTGCGCGCAGGGATCTTCGGCGTGAACGACGGCCTCGTGTCGAACCTCTCGCTGATCATGGGCGTGGCGGGAGCGACTTCGACCGACCCGAAGTTCGTGGTGCTGGCCGGCGTTGCCGGCCTCCTGGCCGGCGCCTTCTCGATGGGCGCGGGAGAGTACATATCTATGAGAGTTCAGCGAGACGTGTTCGAGCAGCTCATCGAGCTCGAGCGGTGGGAACTGGAAACCATGCCAAACGAGGAAATTCGCGAGCTAACAAAGCTCTACGAAGACAAGGGCATGCCCACCGACCTCGCCGCGAAAGTGGCGGAGACCCTTTCCCGCGACCCGGAGGTGGCTCTGGAAACGCACGCAAGAGAGGAGCTGGGGCTGGATCCACAGGAACTCGGCTCGCCGTGGGGCGCCGCGATCTCCTCCTTCGTCGCTTTCTCATTCGGGGCGATCGTTCCGTTGATCGCGTTCCTGGTCTCCTCAGGCAGCGCCGCCGTGATCGCTTCGTCCCTGATGAGCGCGGTAACCCTGTTCGCCGTAGGAGGAGCGATGACGATCTTCACCGGAAAGAGCGTCGTCTTTTCGGGTCTGCGGATGCTTGCCGTCGGAGCATTCGCGGCGCTCGTTACGTTTGGAGTCGGCAGCATGCTGCACGTCGGCACGACCGGCTAGGACACGGTAGCGCCGGCTGCGGCCGCGTCCGCCAGAACGATCACCCGTTCCGCCGCCACCCGTGCGGCCGGGATGTCGGCTCCGGCGAGAAGCGCAACCAATGCTTCCTCCTTCTCGGCGCCGGACACCAGGAACACGGCAAGCCCGGCCGCCGAAAGGACCGGAATGGTGAGAGTCAGCCGCGGATGGTCCGCACGCTCCACCCTGACGACGTTTCTGTCCGTGACTTCGACTGCAGGATCGCCCGGGAAGAGCGACGCTGTGTGCCCGTCGCTGCCGAGCCCGAGGAATATCAGGTCGAACCGCGGAACTGTTATTCCGAAGACCGAGGCGAGCTCGCGTTCGTAAGCGTCGGGGTCGCAGTCGCGCATAGGATGAACTCGGGCCGAGACTCTCCAAAGCACGGCCTCGTTTGCCATGGCGAGGTTGGACGCGGGATCCTCGGGCGCAACGCAGCGCTCGTCTCCGAAGAAAACGTCGACCTCGTCCCAAGCCTCGGGATGGCGGGCAAGCTCCTCGTAAACGGGACGCGGGGTGGCGCCTCCGGCGAGCGCAACGGTTCGCGGGGCTGTTTCCAGGAAGACGCCCGAGCCGGCCTGGGCCAGGTCCTCAACAACCCTAAGCTCCAGTCGGCTCCTCCTCTCCGACGCCCGCCAGGTCCTCGAGCGCGTCGCGAAGGGTCGCATACTGCCTGTAGCCCCACTCGCGGCGGAGGCGGCTCTCGATGGTGGCGACGGACCTCCTCGCGTCGGCCACGTAACGGCGCCCCCTGGCGGTCAGCCTGACGATCTTCGCGCGGCCGTCCTCGTCGTCGGGCATGCGTCGGACGTAACCGCGGGATTCGAGGTCGTCGACTAGCAGCATCATTCCCTGTTTGCTCATGCGCGCCCGCTTGGCAAGCTCCGTGAGCCGGGTCCCCCAGCGGCGATCGATGTTCATGAAGACCGCGGCGTGGCCGGCGCGAACATCGTCGTAACCGTGATCGTTTAGCTCCTCCATCAGCTCCGTGGCCAGCGTGCGATGGGCTTCCAACAACAGCCTTCCGAGATCGGTTTCGGGCATGGATCAATCCTGAAGGGAGCACGCACGATCGTCAATCACCTTGACGGTCTTTCACGGTGTAGCCTGCCTAGCCATGGGAATCGAGGTGCGCGAGGTAAGACCCGATGAGTACGAGGAGGCCGGGACGGTAACTGCACTCGCCTACCGAGAATTCGCGAGCCCCGAGGAAGACGACTGGGACGAGTACTTCGATCGGATGACAGACGTCGCAGGGCGTGCGAAGAAAGGCGCCGTCCTGGTGGCTGTTGAGGACGGCCGCATCCTCGGAACGCTGACGCTCGAACTGGATCGGCGGATCGACCAGGACCACGCCCCCCTCGAGCCGGGCCAGGCGCACATTCGCATGCTGGGCGTTCATCCTGAGGCGCGCCGGGGCGGAGCCGGCCGCGCGCTCATGTGGGGAGCAATCGAGCGGGCCCGGGCGGAGGGGAAGGAGCGCCTGACGCTCAACACCACACAACGAATGCAAGCCGCCAAGGCGATGTACGAATCGCTTGGCTTCGATCGCGGCCCGGATCGCATCGAGGACGACGGCTTCGTGCTTTACAGCTATTCCCTGAAGCTCTAGGGCGTCACCTGCCGGTCCACACCGGCGCCGTCCAGGCGGTCACTCCGGGTCCTTCCGACACGTCCGACGCCGTCGTCACTCGCACGTAGAAGTACCTGGCTTTCGCCGAACGCAACCTAGGTGCCCACTTGACAGAGGTTGCTGTTTAGAGGGCGTTTCTAGTCTCGTTCGCCTGCGGGGACCACCTCGCCGGACGCCAGAACGACTCCGTCCTCGGTGACGGCCTCGACCGTCCCGCCCTTGAACTGCTGCTCGTAGAGCTGCGCGTAGAGCCCGCCCCTCGCCAGCAACTCGGCGTGCGTCCCGCTTTCGACAATCCGACCGGCGTCGAGAACGTAAATCACATCGGCCGAAAGAATCGTGGAGAGACGGTGAGCGATGGCGATCGTGGTTCGCCCGTGCATCAAGGGCCTGAGCGCCTCCTGCACAAGCCGCTCGCTCGTCGAATCCAGACTGGAGGTCGCTTCGTCGAGGATCAGGATCCTCGGGTCCTTCAAGATCACGCGGGCGATCGCGATCCGCTGCTTCTCGCCACCCGAAAGCTTGTAACCCCGCTCCCCCACGACCGTGTCGTAGCCCTCGGGAAGCTGAGCGATCCGATCGTGGATGAATGCCGCCCGGGCAGCGGCCTCCATCTCCTCCGGCTTCGCATCCGGCCTCCCGTACATGAGGTTCTCTCGCACGGTGGTGTGGAACAAGTAGGTCTCCTGCGTCACGAAGCCGATGATCTCGCCGAGCGACGCCAGCTTGATCTTTCGCACGTCGTGACCGTCGATAAGGACGGCCCCCTTCTGAACGTCGTACAGGCGGGGGACGAGGTAAGTCATCGTCGTCTTGCCGGCGCCACTCGGCCCGACCAGAGCGGCCAGCTGGCCCGGTTTCACGTCGATGGAGATGTCCCTGAGCGTCCACGCCCGAGCCTCGCGCTCGGCGGCGGCATCCGGTGAAACTGGAGACTCCTCTTCTGCCGGGGTCTCGTAGCGGAACCAAACGTGATCGAAGGTGACCCGGCCCTGGACGGATTCGGGCGGCAACTCGACGGCGTCGGGAGCGTCCTTGATGTCGTGAGACATGTCCAGGTACTCGAAGATGCGATCGAAGAGGGCCAGCGACGACTGCACCTCCACGCTTATCTGCAGCATTTGGCCTATGGGGAAGAACAGGCGGCTCTGGAGTGTGGTGAAGGCGACGATGACACCCGAGGTGATGCCGGAGCCGCTGTCGTTCATTACCCACCCCCCGACCAGATAGACGAGAGCCGGAGTTATCGAGAAGAAAATCTGTACGACCGCGAAGAACGATCGCCCGATCATTTGCTGGCGAACCTGAAGTTGCGCCAAGCGCTCGTTCTCGCCGCGGAAACGGTTGATCTCGTGTTCTTGGCGCCCGAACGCCTTCGATAGAAGTATCCCCGAGACGGAGAGCGTCTCCTCCGTGATCGCCGACATGTCCGCCATGGTCTTCTGCGTGCTCGCGGCCACCTGTTGCCTGGCCTTCCCAACGCGATAGGTGAGCCAAAGAAAGAACGGCAGCATGAACAGCGATAGGACGGTGAGCTGCCAGGACAGGAGGGACATCGCGATCAGCGTGCTGACCACGATGACGATGTTCGAGAGGACGCTCGATGCCGTGTCGGTAACGACGTCCTGCACGCCGCCTACGTCGTTAGCGAGCCTCGACTGAATCTCACCCGTTCGCGTGGTGGTGAAGAACTTAAGGGGCATGAACTGAAGGTGCTTGTAGAGCGCGTTGCGAAGGTCCTGCATGACCCGCAGCCCGACGACGTTCGCCAGGTATGTCTGGAAGATCCCGATTATCCCGGAGACGATCGGGATCAGGACCATCAGCGCAACTAAGAAGTAGAGGAGCCTGAGTTGCGGACACGGTCCGCCGGAGCAGGTGCCGGGAGGGTTCCCGAACAGCGCCCTGTCGAAAATCTCCTTGATCAACAAGGGATTAATCACACCGAGAATTGCCGTTATGACGATCGCTACCGCGACGATCGAGATCTTGCGTTTGTACGGCCGGAACGTTGCAACTACACGGCGAACCGTCCCCTTTTTGATGGGGCGCGCGTCTTCGTCGGGAACAATTACGCGGAAGTGTCCGCCTCGGGCCATGCTGCCAGCTTACCGCCGGCCCCGGCTACGCCCGCCCACCGGCGATTTCGGAAGCCCTGGTCAAGACGGCATCGAGCATTTGCGGCGTGAGCTTGCCAGTGAAGGTGTTCTGCTGGCTGGGGTGGTAGCTGCCGATCAGCGCATAGGGTCCGACGACGGCCTCGTTGCCGTGTCCGAACCTAGGCTTCGGGCGAACCACATCTCCACCGGCGGCGAGGGCTCTCAAGGCCCCGTCCCACGCGAAAGCGCCCAGCGCGACGATCACTCTCAATTCTTCCAACAGTTGGAGTTCTCGTTGGAGGAACGGCAGACAATTGTCGCGTTCCTTCGGAGTCGGTTTGTTCTCCGGCGGCGCGCACCGATTTACCGCTGCCAGGTAGAGCCCGTGAAGCTCGAGCCCGTCGTCGCGCGAGACCGATACCGGCCGGTTGGAAAAACCGGCTCTGTAGAGCGCCGCATACAGGAAGTCCCCCGATCGGTCGCCGGTAAAGATGCGTCCGGTCCGGTTACCGCCATGCGCCGCCGGAGCGAGGCCGACCATCAGCACGCGCGCATTCGGATCTCCCCACCCGGGGACCGGCTTGCCCCAGTAGTCCCGATCCGCGAATCGGGCCGTCTTTTCTCGAGCAACCTTCTCCCGCCATCGCACGAGCCGGGGACAACAACGGCACGAGACGATCTCCTTCTGAAGCTCCGCCAAGCCGCCGCGGCCGCCCGGCCCCGTCAAGTTGTCAGGCGGCGCTAACGGTGTCGAGCGCTTGCTGGCAACCCTCAGCCAGACTCGAGCCGGCTTCGTAGATGCAGACAACGGAGAATTGCACGGTGCCGCGCGCAAGCACCATGCCGACGACCTCCGCCTCGGTCCCTTGGTTCGTTCCGGAAGCCGAGAACCGGTAGCCGACCCACTCCCCGCGATCGTCCTGCTCGAATGAACCCACACTTCCCTGCAACGCTTGGGCGATCGAATCCACGACCCCCCGCGCCTCGGTTTCGAAGGCCGGTCGTGTCGAGGGTCCGACTGATCCCTCGAGGCCATACTTGTTCACGACGAGGTTGTTGTCCTGATCCAGGCCGATCTGCTCCGAAAGTATGGGTGTAGCGCCGACATCCGAGGTCTCGATGTCGAGTTCGCGCCAGCTCTCCGGGTATTGGAAGGCTATGCCCTCACAATCGAAGTTTCCGCCGCCGATGTCGCACCCGCCGGCAGAGCGGAGAAAATAGAGCGCCGTAGCGCCGCCTGCGGCCAGTAAGACCACCACAACGACGATCCAAACCCACGTCCGGCTCGTCCCCCTAGGTGGCATCCCAGCGGGTTCGGCCCCGGAGGTTGGTACCTGCGGCTCGGGTACGGCTTCGCTTGGCGGATCGGATCCCATCAGGACTCCTTCGGCTCTGGGCGCCCGGGCTGCTCCGGAACGCTTCCTCGCTTTGGAACCATAACCTTACGCCGAAAATAAAGGACTTCTCGCCCATCTTGGTTGTGTCCGCGGGTCTCGACGGTCACGACACCCCGGTCGGGCTTGGACGACGACTCCTTCTTGTCCAGAACCCTCGTCTCCGCGTAGAGCGTATCCCCGTGGAAAACCGGCGCCGTGTGCTTGAGCGACTCGACCTCGAGGTTGGCGATGGCCTTCCCGCTCACGTCGGGAACGCTCATCCCGAGAGCGAGCGAGTAAACCAGGTTCCCGACAACCACGTTGCGCTTGAATTGCGTCTGCGTCTCCGCGTAATGCTGGTCCGTATGCAAGGGATGATGATTCATCGTGATCATGCAGAACAGGTGGTCGTCCGCTTCGGTGATCGTCTTGCCCGGCCAGTGCTTGTACACGTCGTCGATCTCGAAATCGTCGAAGTAGCGGCCGAACTCGCGCGTCCCGCGCATTACTGCTGCACCTTGTAGCGCTCGAGCAGTTGCTTCGCGATAACCATCTTTTGGATCTCGCTCGTTCCCTCGCCGATCAGAAGAAACGGCGCGTCGCGGTACAGGCGCTCGATCGTGTACTCGGCCGAGTAGCCGTAGCCCCCGTGAACGCGCAGGCCCTCCGTCACGATCTCGTGGCAAACCTCCGTGCAGAAGAGCTTCGCCATGCCGGCCTCGAGGTCGCTCCGTTCGCCCGAAACCTTCTTCTTCGCAGCCTGCAGCATCATGAGCTTCGCCGCCTCGAGCTTCGTCGCCATCTCGGCGAGTTTGAACGAGATCGCCTGATGTTCCGCGATCGGCTTGCCGAAAGCCGTGCGCGTCTGCGCGTACGCTATCGATTCCTCGAAGGCTCGGGTCGCCAGGCCGACGGCGCGAGCCGAGACGTTAACTCGGCCTACCTCGATGCCGTCCAGCACCTGGCGGAACCCTTCCCCCTCCGCCTCGCCGAGGAGGTTCGACGCCGGAACGCGATGGCCTTCGAAAACTAACTCGGTCGTTTCAACGCCCTTGTACCCCATCTTCGCGATGTTCGGCGGGATCGTGATGCCCTCGAACTTCTCCGCCCCGGGCTCCTTTTCCACGAGGAACAACGACATCCCTTTATAAGGCGGTTCGGCCCCGGGGTCGGTCTTCGCGAGCAGAACGACCACACCGCTTCGAAGGCCGTTCGTCACCCACATCTTCGTGCCGTCCACGACGTACGAGTCGCCGTCCTTGATCGCTTTGGTCTTTATGGCTTGGACGTCAGATCCGGCGCCCGGCTCCGACATTGAGAGCGAGGCCCGGATCTCGCCGGTCGCCATCCGGGGCAGGAAACCCCGTTTCTGGTCGTCCGTGCCGAACTTGTTTATGAGGTAGTTGCCCATGAAGTGGGTGTTGAGCACGCCCGACAGCGACATCCATCCCCTGGCGAGCTCCGTTACGACCAGCGCGTAGGTCATGAGGTCCATCCCCGCGCCGCCGTACTCCTCGGGAACCGTGAGACCGAACAGCCCCATCTCCTTCAGCTGCTCGACGATCTTGTCGGGGAACTCGTCCTTGTGCTCGAGCTCGTTCGCGACCGGGTAGACCTCGCTCTCGACGAACTCCCGGACGGCGCCGAGGATCGCCTCCTGGTCCTCGGTCAGTTCGATTAACCCCGTCGTGGCTGACGCCATCTATCCTCCGGCCTTCTGCTTCATCTGCTCCTCGTACTCGTCGAGGTACTGCTGGAGCTGCGTCTGGCGCGAATAGCCGGAAGCGCGTCCGCGAGTCGCAACGACGGTCGCTTGCTTGAGGACGGCCTCGTCGAGCATGTCCTTCATGAACATGACGGCCCCCAGCCCTTGTTCCTTGGCGTTGTTGTAGTGCTCGATGATCGCCTCTGCCCGGTCGTACTCCTCTTGGGTCGGCGTGAAGACCTCATGCAGGATCTCGATCTGGCCTGGGTGAAGGGCCCACTTGCCCTCGTAGCCAAGGCCCTTGGACCAGATCGAGCGTGTGCGCAGACCTTCCAGATCCTTGATGGCGACGAAGGGGCCGTCGATCGCCTGCAGGCCGAATGTCCTGCACGCAACCAATGTCGCGAACAAGCCGGCGTGAAGATGGTCGCCGGGATAGCCGGGCATCGGCGATCCCGCCGGAATGGCCGGCAGGCCCAGTGACGCGCTCATGTCCGCGTAGCCGAATATCAGGGTTTCGGCCCGATCGGACGCCTGAGAGATGTCGTTGATGTAAGTGAGACCCGCGGCGCTCTCGATGAGCAGCTCGAGCCCGATCCTCCTGTCGGTTATGCCGGCGTTCGCCTGGGCCTTCTCGATGAGGTTCTCGACGTGGCGAATCCCCGCGGCGTCTTCGTTCTTCGGGATCATGATGCAGTCCAGGCGGCGGCCGCCTCCCTCCACGATCTCGGCCACGTCCTGCTCGCACCATTCGGTGGTCACGCCGTTGATCCGAACCACGATCGTCTTGTCGCCCCATTCCCCCTTGTTCAACCACTCGACGATGTTCTTGCGGGCGCCTTCCTTGGCCGTCGGTGCGACGGCATCCTCGAGGTCGAAGAAGATCTCGTCGGCGTTGAGGCCTTGCGCTTTCTCGAGCATTTTCGGGTTCGAGCCCGGAACGGCCAGGCACGACCTTCTGACCCTGCTAACACGGGTTGCCAAAGCAGTCTCCTTCCGCGGGGTGCGGACCATGCTAGCGAGGAACGTGGCCCCGCATCAAAGAGCCTAGTGAGTGCCGGCCGAGGCGGCGTCAGAAACCATGCGGTCGTCGCGAAAACGCTCGGGTGAGAAGGGAGCGATTACGGGGTGGGTCCGGCCCGTGGCGACCAGCTCCGCCATCGACCGCCCGGCGATAGGCGCTGCCTTGAAGCCCCAGGTTCCCCAGCCAGCACTCAAGTAGAAATCCGCGACCTGGCTCCGGCCGAGGATCGGCGATGAATCCGGAGACATGTCGCAAAGGCCGGCCCACTGCCTCATAAGCTTCGCCTTCGCCATGAATGGCAGGATCTTGATCGACCGCGCCGCCGTCTCGGCGACGAATTCGAAGGTGGAGCGAGTGGAATAGGTGTTGTAAGGAAGGATCTCGGCGCCGGCAAGCAGCTCACCCCGGGCGGTTTGCGATACGTAGACGACCAGATCCATCGACGAGACGAGCCCCTTCAACACCGGTACATAAGGTTCGGTCACGAAAGCCTGTAGTGGGTGCGTGACGAGAGGCAGTCGCAATCCGACCATCTTCGCAACCACGCTGCTGTACCCGGCCACGGCACTCAAGACGCTCCCCGCAGCGACCGGTCCTGCTTCGGTGCGAATGCCGGTGCACCTGCCGTCGCTCACATCCACGCCCGTGACCGCAACGCCCTCATGGACTTGGACGCCGAGCCGCTGTGCGGCGATCGCGTACCCCCAGACCACCGAGTCGTGGCGCGCGAACGCGCCCGGTGGGTGATAGGACGCTCCAACGACGGGAAAATCGCCACCGCCGGAAAGATCGATCAGGGGGCAGATCTTGAGCGCCTCGTCCGGTGTCAGGATCCTGGTATCCACGCCGAGCGCCGTGTTGAGCAGCGCCTTCTCCTGTTCCACGCGTAAGGAGTCGTCCGTATGCACCAGGTCCAGCTCGCCTTGCTGCGTGAACAGGATGTTGAAGTCGAGTTCCTGCGAAAGCCGGCCGTAGAGCTCGAGGCTCGCCTTATAGAAGGGAACCGTCTCCGGGGTGTTGTAGTTCGCCCGGATGACCTGAGTGTTGCGGCCCGACCCGCCTGATCCGATGTACGCGCGCTCGAAGACGGCGACGTCGCGAATGCCGTGGTGCGCCGCCAGATAGTACGCGGTGGCGAGACCATGAACTCCGCCTCCGATGATCACGACGTCGTAGCGCGGCTTCACCTCCGCCTGCTTGAGGAAGGTCGTCCGTCGAAAGAGTCCGCTCACAACGCCTCCTCGATTCGCTCACTCAAGTATGAGCCGTACATGGCCGGAACCAGGATCCGGACGCTGCTCGGTCCGGCGATGACCCGCGCCGGAACCCGTGCGACCTCCCCCTGAACGAAGCCTTCACGCGGCAGATGGAGGGCCGAAAGCCGGGAGAACACCGCACGGGCCGCTTCGCCGATTAGTTCGTGAACCGACCAACCGTCGGTGACATCGAGGACGACGGCGCCGGCATCATCTTCGAGCGGCAGGCTGGAGGCGGCGAGGGGAACCACGCCGCCAATCAGCATCAGTTCATCGGGGGCGACCCGGCAAACCGTGGTGCCCTCCGGCGCCCGCAAGGAATCCAGCGCCTCGGGCGAAGCGAAGCAGCCCACCAGCCTCTGCTCATCCACGGAGTCTCGACCCCTCCGGATCGTAGAAGGGAGTCGCCGCCACCCGCGCACTCACGCCGTCGGCCATGAGCGACGAAGGAAATTCGTCCTCTATTCGCTTGACCCAACCGAGGCCGATCCCGCTCCCGAGGACCGGCGAACGCTCGCTGGAGGTAAGCCGCCCGGCCACCTTGTCGTCCGCCCACAATGGGGCCCCGCGGGGAGGAATTCGCTCGCCTTCGAACCTGAGGCCGACCAATCGCCGCTCGATCGGCCGGGCGCCCATCCGCTGCAATGCCGTACGGCCTACGAACGGCTTGTCCATCGAGAGCGCCCACTCCATCCCCAGCTTCGACGGCGTGTCGTCGGGAAGCGTGTCTTGTCCGATGTAAGGGTGGCCCTTTTCGAGCCGCAGGACCTCGAGCGCGTCGAGTCCGTGCGGGCGAATTCCGAACTCGTCCCCAGCATCGAGCAAGGCGTCCCAGAGTTCCACGCCTCGCGAGCGCGGGTGATGCAATTCGAAAGCCAGCTCGCCGACGAACCCGACTCGAAGGCCCCGGCATGGCACGCCTCCCACCGTGATCTCGCGATTCGACATGTAGGGGAAGGCGTCACTGGCCACCGAGTTCGATGAAACACGCGACAAAAGATCGCGCGCGCGTGGGCCCGCGAGGAGGATCGCTCCCAGCATCGCCGTTTGGTCGACGACGTGTGCTCGAAGCCCCCACCTATCGGTCCAATCGCGAAGCCATGCGTCCATCGCACCGGCACCGCCGGAGGTGGACGTGACGTAGTAACCGTCGTCGAGGGCCGAAACCAATCCGTCATCGAACACATATCCCGTCTCGCCCAAGGCCAGCATGTACCGCGAGCGTCCGGGGGCGAGGTCGTCCAGGCGGAGAGGGAAGACTCGGTTAAGCAATTCGAAAGCATCCGGGCCCGCCACCAGGAACTTGCCGAGAGTTCCGACGTCCATCACGCTCACCCGCTCACGAACCGCGCGGTATTCGCCGGCCGCATCGCCGTAGTCGAACGGACGCTTCCAGCTGCCCGACCAATCAACCCGAGCGCCGAGCTCGAGGTGGCGACCGTGAAGCGAGGTGCGCTTCTCCACGATCTCGATAGCTCCGGCTGCGACGTCCTCCAAGCGAACGGGCCTCGCCGGCGGTCGGGACGTAGTCCTGGCCCCGGTCTCCGAGGAGCCCGACTTCGTGGTTGCGAATCGAGAGAGGTGCAGGCCGCACATCGCGCCTTGGCATGGACCCATCGTCGCCGTGGTGTAGCGCTTGAGTATCTCCGAGGAACGCCAGCCCTCGTCCCAGGCTTGCTCTAGGTCCTTCACCGACACGTCCTCGCAAATGCAGACGTAGCCGGCCGCGCCCATCGCGAGGATTGCCGGCTCATTCGAGTCCGGGCGGTTCCCTCGGCCTGCACGGGTGCCGCTATCCGCCGCCTCATCCAAGGTGCAGCCCGGAATCACGACCTCGCCCGCCCCGACCACGGATTCGTCGGGAGCCATCCGAAGGAGGTCGTCGCGGGGCGCGAAGCCGAGGGAGAGCACCAGCGCATCGCACTCGAAGCGTCTGCGTCCCTCAGGGCCTTCGACTACGACCGCGCGAACGCCTTTCTTGCCTTGAACCTCGACGACCTCGTGTTCCTCGAGCAAGGCAGCCACTTCGACCCCGGCGGCGCGAAGCGTCTCCGTATGTCCGCGGCCCTCGGCGGTCTTGGCAACGACGACCGCGCGAGACCCGGGCCGGACCGAGTGCGCGCCCGCCAGCCGCGCGGCACCTCTCCCGAGCCAGACGCCCGGAATGTCGTTCCCCTCGAATACGCCGTGTGCCTCTACGGCACCTGTTGCCACAACTACCCGGCGGGGACTCACCTTCAGAATCCCTTGCTCCCCGACCAACGGGACTAGCGGTCCTTCGTAGATGCCTACGGCCGAGTGCCGCTCGAGAACCGTGATGGATTGCTTGCTGCGAACCGTCGATTCGAGAGATCGAATCCGTTCCCGAGAGGGTCCCGGCGCCAGTTTCTCCCCGATCCGCCCCTCGTCGCAGACGACGACGGACTCGACCAGCTCCGCGGCGGCTGCAGCCGCTGCGAGACCGGCTACTCCTCCCCCAACAACAAGCACGTCAGTCCGGACATTGTTCATGACCTTTTCGGCCGGAGAGCGGCTTTGCGGTAAGCGTCCGAGCCCTGTTGCCTTTCGGATGATCCTTTCGGCCAAGGGCCAAGCGAACCTCGGACGGATGAAGGTCTTGTAGTAAAAGCCGACCGGCATCAGCTTGTGGGCTTTGTCAGCGAGGGAAAGGAGATCGAATTCGGCGGATGGCCATCCTTCCTCGCGTTCCACCCTCATTCCGTCGTTGGCAGGTGTCGTGCAGGATCGCACCGCCGGCTCGCCGTCGACCGAGAGGAGGCAGTTGGGGCAATCCCCCGTCAGGCAATAGAGGCCGCGCCGCCGGTGGTATTTGAACGACCTGGAGAATGTCCGCACGCCCGCCCGGTAAAGGGCCGAGGCGACCGTGTCGCTTTCCTCCAGGGGGACCTCTCGTCCCTCGAAGTCAAGTGACCCCATCGATCCGGTTTGTAACGGTGTCCCGGCGAAGCGTCATCCAGCGGCGGCACCCGAAGGAATGAAACCACCGTTCTTCCTGCGGACCGGCCGCGTTTGCGGGAAGCCAAACACGCCGGAAGTCATCGTCGAAGTCCGCCGATTCGAGGGCCCTCAGCTCGCCGCCGAAGGAGAACTCCGTGAACGGTCGGAGCCCACAGTTCGGGCAAGGGATCTCAAGGCCCAAGGTGACGGCACTCCCCGATTGGTCCGGCCGGTGCGGGACGGACTCCCGTCCCTGATGGCGCCGCGTCACGATACCAAGGTGTCCTTGACTAATGGTCAGCGCACCGCCGGTACAAGCTTTCCGGCCGGATGGGGGTTAGGCTGGTTCGACAGTCATGCGTCGCTTCTCCCCTCGTATCTCATTTGTCCTGGCAGCGGCCTTATCCCTGACGGCCGCGAGCTGGTTTCCGATCGCATCCGGCGAGCCGTTTCCGCCGACGGTGCATACCAGCGTGGAGGTGGACGGGCGCCTGTTGGTTCAAGGCGGGACGAGGGTGGCCCTGCGCGCGGATTCCCAAGTCGTCGCTCGAGGAGATTCGCGTACAGCCACGGTGACCGAGTGCTCGCCGCTCTGGTTCGACGCTGTCGGGGTAACTTGGCAGCAAACCGGGGGCGGAGAGATCGACGCGCGACTTCGCACGCGGGGAGAAGCCGGCTTCGGGCAATCGGTCGAGATGCACGCCGACCCGACCCACAGCCCGGATCCAGACACGCCCGACTCGGCCGGGGCGCGGGAGGGAACACCACTCCTTTGGACCGGAGGGGGACGATGCGTGCGCTTCTCCCTCGCCTTCGACGGGGAAGCCGAACTCTCCAACGTGAAGGTCTTCTTCGTGAACTCGAGCGGGACGGCGGACGGTCCGGGAACGGCACCTCCCGAGCCGTTGACCGCCTTCGGGCTCGAGGATGCGGAGGCTCTGGCGAACGAACCCAAGATCATCACGCGAAAGGAGTGGGGAGCCCAGGAAGGACTCAACAACTGCGATCCCTACTATTCCGACGCCGTCCGCATGGCATTCGTCCATCACACCGTCACGCCAAACGGCTACTCGAAGGGACAAGCAGACGACTTCGTGCGGTCTATCCACGCGTACCACACGCGGGGCCAGGGGTGGTGCGACATCGCCTACAACTTCCTTATCGACCGCTACGGGCGCATCTACGAAGGAAGGAAAGGGGGCATCGAACTTCCCGTTGTCGGAGCTGCCCAGCAAGGATTCAACGACAACGCGGCTTCCGTCGCGTTGATCGGCAACTTCCTCCACCACAAGGTATTCGCGGGAGCCCTGCACGCCCTGAAAGACCTGCTGAACTGGCGGCTCGACGTCGCCCACGTCGACCCGACCGATCGCGCGCTGATGAAATCCTCCGGCGGCCCGAACACCCGCTACGAGAAGGGCGACGAGGTCCGCCTCCGAACGATCTCGGGGCACCGCAACACGGGATTCACGAGCTGTCCCGGGACGCGGCTCTACCGCAAGCTTCGCTCGGTTCGCCGACAGGTGAACGACATGGGGCTTCCGAAGATCTACTACCCCGAGGCCAAACCCCCATCAATCCAGCAGGGTCTTCAGACGACCAAGATCTCTGCCGACGGAACCGAGATCCTCGACTGGTCGGTCGAGATAAGAAACGCGAACGGAGATCTCGTCAGGACACTGAACGCGACGGCCGCCGACCTGGCGGTCTTCTGGAACGGAAAGGACGAGTTCGACACCCTCGTGCCCGTCGGGCCATATGAAGCTACGGTCTCGGCGCAGGGAGTTTCGGGCGCGGCGCGGCCGGCCGAACTAACCATCAAGGTCAAGGTCCCGAGCTAGGGACCGGCTACTCTCCCTCGGCGGAGTCGCCGCCCCGTTTTCCGCGCGCTGCCAGTGCGGATTCCGCCAGCACGTCGAGTCCCTCGTCCAGCTGTTCGTCCGTAATTACGAGCGGAACGAGGTGACGCAGAACGTTGTGGTACATCCCGCACGAGACCGTGACGACTCCTCTCTTCTGAGTCTCCTTCATGAAGGCCGAGAGATATCCGCCGGCGGGCTCCTTCGTTTCGGCGTCGGCGACCATCTCCACGCCGATCATTGCGCCGGCGCCGCGGATCTCACCTACTTCCGGAACGTCGCGCGAGACCTCCTCCCACCTGGCCCGGATGGTCTTGCCGATCCCATCCGCGCGGGAAACGAGGTCCTCCTCCTCGATGACTTGAAGTACCGCGTTGGCGGCCGCGCAAGCCACTGGGTTGCCGACGTAGGTGCCCCCTATCGCCGATGGCCCCGGTGCGTCCATGACGTCCTGCCGCCCGACCACGGCCGACAGGGGATATCCGCCTGCCAGTGCCTTGGCGAGGAGGATCAGGTCCGGCTCGATGCCGGAGTGCTCGGATGCCAGAAACCTTCCCGTGCGCCCGCACCCCGACTGGATCTCGTCGGCGATGACGAGGATCCCGTGGGCCCGGCAGCGCTCGGCCAGCCCCTGAAGGAATTCCGGCGGCGGGACTACGAACCCGCCCTCCCCCTGAACCGGCTCTACGATCGCTGCGGCAACCGACTCCGGGTCGACCTGCGACACGAATGCCCGATCGAGCGCGTCGAGCGCGTCCCTCGCAGCAAGTTCGGGCTCCCGGCTTCGATACGGATACGGGAACGGCAGCCTGTAGACCTCGGGCGCAAACGGACCGAACCCGTCCTTGTACGGATCATGACGGCTGGTGAGCGTCATCGTCAGCAGGGTGCGGCCGTGGAACCCGCCTTCGAAGCAAATGATCGCCGGCCGACCGGTGGCGGCGCGAGAGAATTTCACGGCATTCTCGACGGCCTCGGCGCCGGAATTGAACAGCGCAACCTTGCGATCGCTTCCGCCGGTCAGCCCAACGAGCCTCTCCGAGAGCTCTACGTAGGACTCGTACGGAATGACAGAGAAATCCGTGTGCGAGAAGCGTTCGGCCTGACGGGTTACGGCATCGACCACCTTGGGATGCGAGTAACCGACGAGCTGGCACCCTAGCCCTCCCGAGAAATCCAGCATCGTATTGCCGTCCACATCGGTGAAGGTGGCTCCCTCGGCCCTCTCGATGACCACGGGAGCATGGATGTCCATGGGATCACTGACGACGCGTTGTTTGCGCGCGAGGATCTCGCCGGAGCGCGGACCCGGGATCGGGGTGTGCAAATCGATGGATGCCATCGGTCTCGGAAGGCTACAAGAAGCCCGGGGGCCGAGAGGTCAGGGTTGTCCTGCGGGCGACTCGGCGGGCGTAGCCTTGTTCTGACCCCATCCCCCGACACACCCGGCAGGTTTTGCAGCGTCTTCGGTGCCCATGGTGGTTCCGGAATGCTTCGTCGAGGCGATGCAATAGGCCTTGCCTGTAGCTATGTCCATCGAGGCGAGGACCAGGTTGGTGCGATTGACAATGCGGATGCTCACCTCCCCGGCCACGGCGGACTCCGCCTTGTTCCATCTGATCGAAGGCTCCCTGCCCTCGGCCTCGGCTACGCCAAACCCGAAGAATGAAGGCGGTTTCTGCTCCTGGAAAAAACTTCGGGCGACGCTCATGCCGTTACGAAGATCGATCGTCGCCACGCGCGCCGGCGGGCTGGGAGTCGTACCGCGCCCCCCTGAGAACAGTGAGAACACGATCAGCGCCAGCCCCACCACGATGAACGCGACGGAAACCACCGGCAGCACTCGCCGGAAGACTAGGCTCGGGTCCAGTACCTGGTCGCTCTCTCCCATCCCCGCCGAATCCTAAGCTGCCCGAGGGCAAAGGGCTCGTAGCGGGAAGCCGCTCACCTAAAGTCCCGCCGGATGCTCACGGCAGTAGCCGGGTCGTTCGTCGCCAGGGCGTCCACACCCCAAGAGAACAGCTCCCGAATCTCGCCGGGGTCGTCCACGGTCCAAGTCCCAATCCGTAACCCTTCCTCGTGAGCGCGAGAGACGAGCGACGGCCCGGCCGCCCGAAGAGCGAAGACACTGGGAAGCAGGAACTCGTGCCCGGCCTCGAGCATGTAAGGAAGCTCCTCGGCCGGATCCGCCGTAGCCAGCGTGAGGAGCCCCGTCGGCAATTCCGGGGCGATCGTTCGGGATCGCTCTACGGAGGCACGATTGAAGGACGAGATCAGCACCGGACCTGAGAACTCCGACTCGCCGAGCTCGCGAATCGCCGCCTCGAGGATCGCCTCCCCGCCGGGCTCGAAGGCCGGCTCGCCCGGGATGTTCTTGATCTCGAGGTCGACCGCCGCCCGCCCCGAGACGAGTCGAAACACCTCGCGAAGCGTCGGAACGACCTCGGCCTCCGAGCCGCTCCCAGGGGCAGGAGACTCCTGGATATCCTTCAAGGCGAGCTTGTGGATAAGTCCCTCCCTGCCGGCCACCCTCCGCAGGTCCGGATCGTGGCAAACCACCGGGACCCCGTCGGCCGTTAGACGAATGTCCAGCTCAACGGCTTGCGCGCCCGCTGCAATCGCCCCCTCGAAGGCCTCGAGCGTGTTCTCCGCGAAAGTCCTCGACGCACCACGATGGGCCACCACGATGGGGAAAAAGTTGTGGGAAAACGCCCTTTCAACCATTGCGCCGGAAAGCGGGCCCCGCGTATATTTCTCGAGCGCCGACCGGCGCCACTAGGGCTGGGGAACAAAGGCACAAGCTCCCCCCGACGGAGCGGAACGGGCCGAATGGACTGGGTACACAAGGCGAAGTGCCGAGAGGAAGACCCCGAACTCTTCTTCCCGATCGGAACGACCGGGCCGGCGGCGGAGCAAGTCGACGCCGCAAAGGCCATCTGCATGATCTGCCCGGTTCGGCTCGACTGCCTGGAGTGGGCCCTCGCGACCGGCCAGGACGCAGGCGTCTGGGGTGGGATGTCCGAGGAGGAGCGCCGCGCCCTCCGCAGGGCCCGCCGCCGAGAGTCCGCGGCTCGGGTAGCCGTAGCCGGCTAGCCTCCATCAAACCGTGCTCGATGGACACAGGTCGTTCACCACGCACTCCTCGCACCTCGGATTCCGCGCCCTGCACACGGCCCTCCCGTGCTCGATCAGAACGTAGGTAAACGAGAACCACTTATCCCTGGGAATGAGCTCCATCAGATCCCGCTCGACCTTGTCGGGATCCTCGTGCTCCGTGAAATTCAAGCGCTTCGTGACGCGCTTCACATGCGTGTCGACGGCGATGCCCTCGACTTTTCCGAACGCGTTTCCCAGGACGATGTTCGCGGTCTTGCGGGCGACACCCGGCAGAGTCAGCAGTTCCTCCATCGTGTCGGGTACACGCCCGTCGTACTCCTCGACGATCCGCTTGCACGCGCCTCTGATGGCGCGTGTCTTCTGATTGAAGAACCCTGTCGGCTTGATGTCCGCCGCCAGTTCCTGTTCGGGCACACGAAGATAGTCCTCCGGCCTTCGATACTTTCGGAATAGGTTCTCCGTGACCTTGTTGACGCGTTCGTCCGTGCACTGAGCGGACAAGATCGTCGCGACCAGCATCTCCAGGGGATTGGAGAAGTTGAGCGCGACCCGGGCGTCCGGATACGCCCGCGTCAGCCTCTCGATGATCTCCGGTGCTCGTTGCTTCGCAGGACTCTTACGGGTCAGTTTCGTCCGGGGCATCGCCGCAAGGTTACTCCGATCGAGCCAGCTACCTCTTATTGGGCTTCAATCGTTTTCCGCGGAAGTTGGGAAAAGAAACGTCCGCGTGTTGCCAACAATGAGTGCCCATGTTGTATATGGACAACTTCGTATTGCATCCGGGTTCCGCACAGGTTCGTCCGTATTCATTAGGACGAGTTGCCGGTGGGAGCTTGCCGGGCCGGGTTCCTTTCATCTTTGGTCCCTCCCGCCGAGTTGTTCGACGCCGGGACCTCAAGGGTTCTTCCTCGGTGTTAGTTCGCGTCCAGTCGTGCCTTGATGCGTTCCAGGATTCCCTCCGGAACGGTCTCGGGGCCGCATCTTCGAGCGATGAGGTCGCGAAGCCGCCGGCGGAAGTCCGCGCGATCTACGCACGGACCGCAATCGGCGAGGTGTTGTTCGATCTCACCGCAACGCGCCGAGGCAAGCTCGCCGTCGAGGTATACCTCGATCTCGGAGAGGATTTCCTCGCACTCAACCTTCAATCAATCCACGCTCCTTCACTGTCTCCCACAACGCCTTCTCGAGCGCTCTTCTTCCCCGATGCAGCCGGGACATCACGGTTCCTATCGGAATGTCCAGGACCTCCGCGATCTCCTTGTAGGAGAAACCCTCGACGTCGGCCAGCCAAACCGCCATGCGGAAACCCTCGGGCAGCGAATCCAGCGCGGCCCGGACCTCCTCGTCGGGCAGGGCCTCCAGCACGGAGGTCTCGGCCGACTCGACGGCCCGGTTCGCCAGCCGGTCGAACAGGTACCAATCCCCTACCTCCTCGACCTGAACCGTCTTGGGCTCTCGCTGCTTCTTCCGATAGGAATTGATGTAGGTGTTCGTGAGAATTCGGTACATCCACGCCTTTAGATTCGTTCCTTCCCGGAATCCCGAGAACCCGCGGTAGGCGCGCAGCACGGTCTCCTGCACCAAGTCCTCCGCATCCGAAGGGTTACGAGTCATTCGAAGCGCGGCCGAGTACAAGCTCGGCAACAGAGGCAAGGCCTCGCGCTCGAACCTGTCCTTCAGCGCCGGACTCTCAACCGCTTCCACGCACCCTCCCGACTTGGACTCAGTATCCTCGAATCCCCGACGGGTGCCCGGGGTGTCAGGTAAAGCCCGAGGGTGGGAAGATTGTCCTAATGCCACGCAACGAGGACAAAAACCGCTGGGGCGGGTTCGATTTAGGCGGGGGTTCCCAGGGGGATCCCGAAGCCAAGCGCCGCTTCCCGATCTGGTGGCTCATTCCCGCCGGCATCATCGTGCTGCTTCTTTGGCAAAGCGTGGACACTGCTCGCTACCAAACCATCGCTTACTCAGACTTCGTGGAGAAGGTTGAGGCCGGGCAAGTCGAATCCGCTCAGATATCCGAGACCGCGGTGACCGGCGGGTTCCGTTCGGATGGACGAGTGATCGACTTCCGCGCGACGTTGCCGCCCAACTTCGACACCAGCCAGCTCACCAAGTTCCTCGATGAGAAGGGAGTCGAATACGAGGGAGTGCAGCCGAACGGCTTCACGAGTTTTCTTCTTACTTGGATCCCAACGCTTCTCATCTTCGGACTCATTTACTACTTCCTGATCCGGCGCATGAGCGGCGCAGGCGCCGCCGCGCTGAACCTCGGGCGAAACAAAATCAAGATCTACGACCGCAAGGAGATGAAAACGACCTTCTCGGACGTGGCGGGCTTAGATGAGGCCGTTCAAGAGTTGCGCGAGATCGTCGACTTCCTGAAGAACCCGAAGAAGTACCAGCGCCTCGGAGGCCGCATACCTAAGGGCGTACTGCTTCTCGGCCCGCCGGGATGTGGGAAGACGCTCATCGCCAGGGCGGTAGCCGGCGAGGCGAACGTCCCGTTCTTCTTCATGTCGGGCTCTGAGTTCGTCGAAATGTTCGTCGGCCTCGGCGCCGCGCGCGTTCGCGAGCTCTTCAACCAGGCGAAGGAGAAGGCTCCCGCGCTCGTTTTCCTTGACGAGATAGACACGATCGGAAAAGGACGGATGGGCGGTGCCGGCGGAGGCTTTGGCGGGCACGACGAGCGTGAGCAAACACTGAACCAGCTCCTAGTCGAGATGGATGGATTCGACTCCCAGAAGGGAGTCATCATCATGGCGGCTACGAACCGCCCGGACGTACTGGACCCCGCGCTCGTGCGCCCCGGACGTTTCGACAGGCAGGTTGTGGTCGATCGGCCCGATCTGCGAGGGCGCGAAGCCATCCTCCGAGTCCACGCCCGGGGAGTCGCGATCGACCCCGCCGTCGATCTCAAGATCCTCGCGGCGCGGACGGCCGGCTTCACAGGGGCCGACCTCGCGAACGTCGTCAACGAGGCGGCGCTGCTGGCCGCCCGGCGAGAGAAGGATTCCGTGACGACGCTCGAACTCGAGGAAGCCATCGATCGGGTCGTCGCCGGGCTCGAGCGCAAGAGCCGTGTCATGTCCGAGAAAGAGCGTGAGATCGTGGCGACACACGAGATGGGGCACGCGCTCGTCGCCGTCTCCGTCAAGAACGCCGACCCGGTGCACAAGGTTTCGATCATCCCCCGGGGCACGGCGGCCCTCGGCATGACCATGCAGCGCCCCCTCGAGGACCGATACCTCCTGACGGAGCCCGAGCTCGACGACCGCCTGGCGATCCTGCTCGGGGGCCGAAGCGCTGAGGAGATCGTATTCAAGGAAGTCTCCACCGGGGCCCAGAACGATCTCGAGCGCGCCACCGAGATCGCGCGGGCGATGGTCGCCGAGTACGGAATGAGCGACAAGTTGGGGCCCCTATCCTTCGGCCGGGACGGATTCCGAAGCGCGGAGGGACGCATGTTGTTCCCCGGTGAACGTCCGGAGATGTCGGAGTCGACGGCCGAGATCGTGGATCAGGAGGTCGCGAGACTCGTCAACGAATCGCATCGCAGGGCGCTAGACCTTCTCGAAGCGCGTCGCGACATCCTCGACCGGCTCTCGGACCTGCTTATGGTTCGCGAGGTGATCGACGGCAGCGAACTCCTTGCCTACCTCAACGGGGAGAAGCCGATTCCCGACGTGAGCGCGGAGCTGGAACAGGAACGTCGCGCTCTCTCCAAAGGTCCGCAGCTGGCTCCGGATTTGGCACCCGCCTCGGAGGTACCTCCTCCGCAGTCGCCGCCGAGCAGGGAGAGGGGAACGGCCTAGCCGGACCCGCCGGCAACGGTCAGGTCGGTCCTCCCGCGCCACCGGTCGAGGAACCTGTAGAAGTTTCTCTTCGAGAGCCGATCCCTTTCCTCGGGAGCCGTGCTCGCCCACATGCGGTGCTCGTGCCGGCGAAGAGGCACCGGCACCACGACCGCTCGCAATCCCTCGTTCTTGACGCGGAACGAGAACTCGATGTCGGCCGATCTGTAGAACTTGAATTTCTCGTCGAATAACCCGGCCGGGGCTAGGACCTCGCGCCGAAACGCCAACAGGTAGCCCTCGATCGCGTCGACCTCGGGACCATCTGATTCGCGGAACTCGCGAAGGTCGTCGGTCACGATGCCGAACGGGCCGCAGACACCGATCCCGGGATCGCCGAGCGCGCTCTCCAACGGCCCGAACACGTCGCCGTCCGCTTCGACGGATCCGTCGACGACTACTACCATCCGTCCGGTCGCACGCCGCAGGCCGGCATTCCGGAGCTCCGCCCATCCGAAGTCGCGCTCCAGGGCAACGACCTCGACCCCGTCGGGCCATGAGAATCTCTCCGGGGCCGCAGCATCGACGACCACGTATTGGACGGAGCGTCCCCCGGCATTCCTCTGAAAAGATTCGATACCCCTTACGGCGTCCTCGGGCCAGCCTTGAACCACCCACTGCACCGAGAAGTCCACAACGGGCCGTGCATCCAGTACGGCCTCAACATCGGCATGTGAAAGTTTCGAAGGTTCGATCGACTCGAATTCGGTACCGGTTGGGGTGTCTACTACCTCGAATCCCTGTTCCCTGATGCGATCGCGCAGGTCGTCGGCCGCCTGATAGTCCTTCGTCTTTCGCTTTTCCTCGCGCTCGAGAGCGAGGGCGCGCACATCCGAGGGCACGTCGGTCACGAGCGAACGATCGCAAATCTACGGGAACTCAATGGATCGGCCTTATCATATCTTTCATGCCTCGACGCAGCCGCCCGCGGGGGCCCGCGGCGATCACGCTCGCCCTGAGTCTCCTGCTGTCCTTTCCGCTGACAACCATTCCTTCGGCGGCGTCAATCAACACGGTAACGGTGGCGCCGGGTCTCACCTGGACGCGCATGGTGAAGACGAGCCCCCGAAGGAACGTGATCCACTACCTCACCGTTGATCCGGCGGAGGCTGTGACGCTCGACGTGGCTTTGGCACGCGACCGGTTGCTCGGGTTTCAGCGGACCAGCGTCATGGCGAACAATCACGAGGCCCTCGCCGCGGTGAACGGCGACTTCGGCTTGTCGCCGGGTCGTCCCCAACATGCATTCGCAGAGGATGGGGACTTGAAGCAACTCACCGTTGCCGGCGGGAACAAGAACTTCGCGATGTCGGATGACGAACTTACGGCGAACGTCGGGCGGCCGCCCGACATGGCGGTCACCGCGACGGCGACTTCGTCGTCCGAGACCCGTGAGATCGCCGAATGGAATACGGGCGATCCGACCGCAGGCACCATCACCGGATACACACGCCCGGCCCACGGCGTGGAGCAACCACGTCCGGGCGCGTGTTCCCTTCAGCTGATGCCTTCGGGTCCCAAGGCTTTCTCCCCGTCCGGGGCGGTACAGCGCCCATACGAGGTAAGCACCGAGGCTTGTTCTTCTTACTCCGAGGTTCCCACCGGCGTGGTGCTGTCCGCGAACCAGGGAAGTGCCGAGGCGCTCTGGCTTTCCGAGTACTCGATCGGCGACGAAATCGTCCTCGAGTGGTCGTTCGGATGGGGCGGAATCCTGGACGCCATCGGGGGCTCCCCCGTACTCGTCGAAGAAGGCGCGCTGGTTGCGCCGACCTCCTGCTGGACCGCCGCCTTCTGCCGGCGACATCCTCGAACTGGGGTCGGCGTGACCGCCGAGGGCGACATCCTTCTCGTAACCGTGGATGGTCGAAGGCGCAACTCCGCGGGAATGACCCTGACGGCGTTTGGAAAACTCTTCCTCTCACTGGGCGCCGAGGCGGCGCTAAATCTGGACGGCGGGGGTTCGACGACCATGGTCGTAAACGGCAACGTCGTGAACAGGCCTTCCGATGGGAAGCAGCGAGCGGTCTCCTCAGCGTTGATCGTCCTGCCGGGCCCGGACGGCGACGAGACACTCGCACCGGAGCAGGCCGTGGCCGCTCCGTCCGGCTCCTGGGATCTGGCGTTACACGACCCGGCCTCAACCGGAGGCCTGCTCGATGCTCAGCGGCGAGGCGTGATCGAAGGGCCCATCGGCCCGAGGATGGCCGGGCTCGTGAGGGAGTTTCGCGAGTCGCGGGGACAGGATTTGAACCTGTGACCTCTGGGTTATGAGCCCAGCGAGCTACCAGACTGCTCCACCCCGCAGACTGATGCTAGCAAAGGTGCGTTCCTAGGGCGATCACCGGCAGGCTGTTAGCGCAGGCGAACGATCGCCGAATCCTTCACCTGCATGCCTCGATTCTGGGCCGTCAGCAGGTACCGGTGCTGGTCCGCGCTGCAATTGAACGCGAACTCCCCGTTCCCCTTCTTAGGCCATCCCTCGGCCGGACGATCCTGAAGCTCCCCGTCTACGTGGAACGTCAGCCGGCGCGCGTTCCTCGTCTGCCACTCGAGTGTGACGCCGACCTCTTGGCCCTGGCACTTGTTGATGAAGGAAGGCGCGCTGAACTTCACGATCTCCGGGTTGTGCTCCCCGGCAGTCGTCGGCGAGGGCGTTGGTGAGAGGGGCCCACCGCAGCCTGAGTTGTCGACGGTCCCATTCGTCCGGACGGTGTTGCAGAGAAGCGAATTGGCGAAGCTGGTTCCCTCCGCCGAGGCGCCCTTGAGCGTCGTTTTCGTCAGATTCGATTCGCTGAAGTCCGCGTCGTCGAGATCCGATTTTTGCAGGCGGGCCGCCGTCAGATCCGCCCTCGTGATGAGCGCCCCGGTCAGATCCGTCTTGCGAAGGTTGGCCTCACGCAGGTCGGCACCCTCGAGGTTCACGTTGCGAAGATCGGCGCGAGCAAGGTTCGCCTTGAACAGGTACGCGCTCTCCAGATTCGCATTGCGGCACACGGTTTCCGGCTCGATCTTGCATCCGTCGATCACTATCGGGCCGGCGGGGCTCGGCGACGCCGACGGCGACAGAGAGGTGGTCGTCGGCGGCGGCGCAACGGTCGGCGAGGGGGGCGCCGGCGTCTTCGTGCAGGCGGCCACGACCAACGGCAATGCGAACGATGCGAGCACCAGCCTGCGCCCGGCGTCGAAGGATAGACAACGCCTCATGGGCTTGCCACCGGACTCGGCGTAGGAGTCGGCGTAGTCCGGCCCCCGGGTTCGGCCGGCGTCCGGACGGATCGCTCGTTGCGAATCGAGAGCTCACTTGCCTGCCTGACGAGGTCACGGGCCTTATCGATCTCCTTTTGGTAGGTCGCGAGGTCGCCGTCCTGAAGAGCCTGCTCGGCGCGCTCGAAGTGCCCCAGAGCCTGTTCCAGGATCGCCTTCACGTTTTCGCCGAGGGGCACACCCCCATCCTCTCCCGTGTCCAGCGCGCCACCGAACGAATCGGCGATGGCCTCGTCCAGCGTCGTCCCGACACCGACCGTCCCTCCGTGGACGACCACCACTCGCTTGAGCTCCGGGAAGGCATTCTCCTGGTTGGCCTGAACGAAAACGGGTTGGACGTACAGGAACGAATCCTCGATCGGAATCACCATGAAGTTGCCGAACAGGACCCTCGACCCCCCTTGGCCGAGAAGCGTCCGCTCCTGCGAGAAATCGGGGAACGAGTTGATCTGGTTGAAGACCTGCGTAGGCCCGTCGACGTTGCGTCCCGCCGGGAACTCGAAGCTCACGATCTCCCCGTAGGCCTCGGGGTCGGATTTGGCCGCCATCCAGGCGACCATGTTCTGCCTGCCCTGCGGCGTGAACGGCAGGATCAGGACGAACTCCTCTGTCTGTTCTCCCGGAAGCAGCATGAGGACGTAATACGGACGAAGCGGCGTCGAGGCGGTCGACGCCAGAGTCGGGTCCACCGGGATGGCCCAGAAGTCTTGCTTTTGGTAGAAGACCGATGGATCCGTTACGTGATAGTTCGCGAACTGAGTAGCCTGGACCTGGAACAGATTCTCCGGATACCGGAAATGAGCCAAAAGGTCCGGAGTCGCCTCGTCCAGCGGGGTGAACATATCGGGGAAGGCATTTCTCCAAACCTGGATTATCGGGTCGTTCTCATCCGCAACGTAATAGTTCATAGTGCCGTCGTACGCGTCGACAACGACCTTCACGGAGTTGCGGATGTAATTAACCTTTCCGGACAGGGGCGTGATATCCGCCGACTGCGGGGGGCTCGCCGCGTCGCCAAGGCTGATCTCCTGTGAATACGGGTACGCATTCGTGGTTGTGTACGCGTCCCAGATCCACACGATGCGCCCGTCCACAATCGCCGCGTAAGGATCCCCGTCGAACTTAAGGAACGGAGCCGCCTTCGGAACACGCTGCTGAATGCTTCGATAGATCATGATTCGGCTTTCAGGCGTGATCAGATCGGAGATCATGAGGTTGACGTCGCGATACCTCCACGACAGAAGAAGTCTCTGGAAGAACCCGCCGACCGGAATCCCACCCTTTCCTTGGTACGTATATGTCACCTCGCGCTGGTCATCGTCGGCCGTTCCCTGATAGTCGAGTTCCCTCGCCTTCGTTTTCACCAAGACGAAGGGGACATCGCTGCGTTCCCCGAAGTAAACCCGGGGTTCCTGAAGCGCCTCCACAAGATCGGTGTTCCCGATCGGCGGGATGTCGCGCAGCAGGAAGGTCGGCGCTCCCTGAGCCGTCGCCGAATTCACCTGGCTCGCCACGACGCCGAAGCCGTGCGTGTAAACCATGTGCTCGTTCTGCCAAGTCCGGCCTCCCTCGGGGATTCCGAACTGGCTGACTTCTCGAGCCGACAGCATGACGACTCGTTTCTCGCCGTCGATTTCGTATCGATCGACGTCCGTGTCCTCGAACTCGTAGTACTGCTTGATCCTCTGCAGCTGCTTGTAGTCCTCCCTGAGCAAAAGCGGATCCCACAAGCGGATGTTTTGGATCGTGACCTCGTTGTCCTCCACATCCTGCGGATCGAGATCCTCGCCGATGCTCGGCGTGAGCGCGCTGAACTTGTCGAGTCCGAACGCGCGCCTGGTGAACTCGATGTTGCGTTCGATAAAGGGCTGTTCGCGCTGCAGCTCCTGAGGGTCGACACTTAGCTTCTGTATCGCTGCGGGAATGAGGGCACCGGCCACAACCGAGGTCAGCCCCAGCAGGACGACGCCGATAATCGGGAAGACCCATCCTCGCAGCCGGATGTTCACTAGGAACAGCACCGCGCACACGATCGCGGCCAGGATCAGGAAGTTGAGCGCGGGAAGCTGCGCTTTTACGTCGGTGTAGGACGCTCCTGTGACAACGCCTCGAGGTGAAGTGAGCAGATCGAACCGTCCGAGGAAGTAGCCCCAGGCCTTTGCCAGAACGATCAGTCCGAGAAGGACCGAAAGATGGGCCTTGACTTGCGCGGTGACCTTCTCGCCCGGGCCCTGGGGCCGGATGCCTCCCCAAAGGTAGTGCCCCACAGCGACGAGGACCGTCACGCCGACAAGTGCCGAGAACAGCCAGCCCTGGATGAACTTCAGGAAGGGAAGATCGAATATGTAAAAGGCGGGGTCGCGGTGAAACAGCGGATCTTCAACGTTGAACCCGACGCCCGAGGAGTTCTTCCAAAGAAGGAACTGCTGCCATTGCCTGGACGCTCCGATCCCGACCAGCAGTGCGATCCCGGCGCAGAAGAGCGGGAGCACCCACTTTAGATACGGCTCGAAGGCCACTCGGTATCTCTCGATGATCTCCTGCTCGGGCGACAGGACGCGGTACCGCGGCGCGAGGCGCCTGACGATCAGCAGGTTTGCGTAAAGGAGGACGAAAAAAAAGACTGCGAATATGAAACCGAGAACGACCTTCGTCGTGAGCACCGACCAGAAGACGCTCGAGAAGCCGACCTCCCTGAACCAAAGCAAGTCGATGTAGAAGGCTGAAAGGATCGAAACGGCGAGTGCGAGCACGGCGACTACGGCGCCGGCCACGAAGAGCCAGCGCCGCCGTTCCCGCACGACATTCCGTGCCACGGCCCGGTCCAACCCCTTTCGGATGACGCCGGAGAGCGGCGCTCAGACTATCACCCGTTCAGCTTTTCGATTGCGTCTTCGAAACTTCCGACGGGTATCAATTCGAGGTCACCGGCCTCTGCATTCACCTCCGCCAGATTGTCGTCCGGTATGAGGAAAACGTCGGCACCCGCCCGTTCCGCGGCGAGAATTTTCTTCTCTACTCCGGCAATCGGAGTAACTTCCCCGCTCGGATCAATCTCTCCGGTTCCGGCAATCACGCGGCCGCGCGAGAGGTCGTCCGGTGACAGCAGTTCGTACAGCCCGAGCGCCCACATCAGCCCGGCCGAGGGGCCGGTCACGTCGCCGCTTCTGAAAGAGATGCCGATAGGGAAGTTGGGGACCATGGCCGCTCCGATGATCGGCTTCTCGCTACCGGCGCAAGGTTGTTTGGCGAGCCGGACCTCTTCGACCTGACCGCCGGCACGAATCTCCAGCATCAACTCCCGACCGGCGGGCACCGCCGCCAAGCCCTGCGACGCATCATCCAGGTCGCGAACCGGCTCCCCGTCGATTTCGAGGATCACGTCGCCGGGAAAGAGATCACCTTCCGCAGGACACCCGCCGGCGACCTGTTCGACGAGCGCTCCACGTCCGTGCCGCCGCGGATAGGAGGTGAGTTCGGAAAGCACCACGTAAGCAGCCGCGATCTTGCTCGTGTCCATGGAAGAGATCGCCCGCTCCCTCTCCTGCTCCTCCGTCTCGCCCGGAGGCAAGATCTCGTCCTCCGGAACCAAATCCTGGTCGGGGTCGAGCCATGCGTGCACGAACTGGAAGGGAGTAAGGCGATCTCGGGTAACGGCGACGGTCGTCAGCACCAGCCGGCCCGTGGTCGCGTAGCGCTCGTGTCCGGAAAACGAGATCGCGGGGAGGACGTCCCTGACCGGGCCCGGCCCTTCGGCGAAAAGAGGAAGCCGAACGAAGTAGCCGGCGAATAGCACGGCGCCGAGCACGAGAAGAAACGGGATCCTTCGCTTCATCTCGGCAATCGTAAAGCCGGTGAACCGAACGGTAGCCGTCTCGGTCTAAAGTTACGGATGTGAACGTTACCGGACTTGTTCTTGGGGTCGTGTTCGTGCTCACCGGCGTGAGCGGCCTGGCCGTATCACGAGTGGCGAACGGCGGCACCCTCCGGAGCCTTCTGCCGCGACGCGGGCCCAAGGACCAGGACTGGAGCGGCAGGCCCTCCTCGGGGGGGGGAGGCGCTTTCAGCTACGCCGTTGGATCCGTTACGGATCTGAGGCCCCGGCTCATCGCATTCCTGAAACTCATAGTCCTGATCGCAGTAGCGGGCGTTCTGATCGCGTTCGGCGTGTGGGCGGCCGGGACCTTCATTTCCCAGCAGATCGGCAAGTTCGTTCAGTAGATCAACGGCGCCGCTCGAGCAGCAGGGTCGACTGGTAGGCCTGAAGATCCTCGAGCATCAGTCCGGCGCCTAGCACCACGGTTTCCAGCGGCCTCTCGGCCGTGTGAACTGGAACCTCGCATTCCTGCGCGAGCATCATGTCCATTCCCCGCAGGAGCGCGCCGCCGCCGCAGAGGAACATGCCCGTCTCGAGTACGTCGTGGGTCAGCTCGGGGGGCGCTTGGGCCAGGCATTGACGGGCCGCGGCCACGATCTCGACGACGGTCTCGGAGAGCGCTTCGCGAATCTGCTCGCCGGTGACCTCTATCTCCACGGGCATCCCCGTCGAGATCTGCCTTCCGGAAATCACTACCGGAGGCAATCCGGCCGCTGGATAAGCCGATCCAACCGCGATCTTGACGCGCTCGGCCGTCTTCCCGCCGATCGCAACCCCGTAGACACGGTGGATTTGCTTTTGAATCGCCGTATCCATGTCGAAGCCGCCCGTGCGGACCGCCCGCCCGTCGACGACTCCGCCCATCGAGACGACGGCCATCTCGGACGTCCCCCCGCCAATGTCCACGATCAGGTTCCCCACCGGTTCGTGTACCGGCAGGTGCGCGCCGATGGCAGCGGCCAGGGGTTCCTCGACCAGCACAACACTTCTCGCCCCCGAGGACTTTGCCGCATCTTGCACGGCGCGCCGCTCGACCTCCGTGATGGTGGACGGAACGCATACAAGCACCCTCGGCCGCGGGAACCGTGAGATCCCGACGCGGCTGAAGATCGTCTTGATCATGCGGCGAAGGACATCGAACTCCGAGATCGTTCCGTCGCGAAGGGGCTGTACGGCGACTACGTCGGCGGGTGCATGGTCCATCATCTTCCACGCCTCCTCGCCCATCGCGAGAACCGTGCCCTTCGAATCGACCGCCAGCACGGTCGGCTGGTTGAAGACGATGCCCTCCCCCTGGCGATACACGAGCGTGTTTGCGGTTCCGAGATCGATCGCTAAGTCGCGGCTCACGAGATGGCTAACTCCCCGAAACCCACTGGGACTCGCCGCCGGCCAGACGTTCCTTCTTCCAGATGGGAACGTCCTCCTTTATTCGTTCGATGCCGTGGCGGCAGGCCTCGAAAGCCTCCTCGCGGTGAGAAGCGGAACCAGCGACGGCAACCGACACGTCCCCGATCTTCAGATCCCCCGTTCTGTGGACGAGTGCGGCGCGCCGAAGCTCCCACTTGTCGAACATCTCGGTGGCGATCTCCCCCATCCGTTTGATCGCCAGTTCCTCCCACGCTTCGTACTGCAGCCCGGAGACCGGACCGGCCGCCGAGTGGTCTCTTGCGGTCCCGAGGAAAAGGCAGGTGGCACCCGAGGAGGGATCGGCCACAAAGGCCAAGACCTCGGCGGGATCGATCTCCTCCGTGCCGACTCGAACAAACACCCTGTCGCTCATCGCCGCTCATTCTACGGACGCCGCGCTAGCGCCCGTCGTCCATACAATGGAAAGAGATGAGCGATCAAACGCCCGGCATGGGAGACGTCTTCTCGGAGATGCCACTGTTTCGCGAGATCCAGCGGGTGCTGTTGTCATCCAGCGGCCCCGTCAATTGGGAGCTCGCTCGCCAGATGGGTATCGCGATGGCTTCTTGGGGAAAGGACGACCCGCCTCCGACCGACGAGGACGAACGCACGCTTCAGGAAGCGGTTCGGTCCGCGGAGCTTCAGGTCGCGGAGTTCACGCAGCTTTCGCCGCCCTCGGACGTTGCGCCGGTCAAGGCTATGCGGCGCGCGCAATGGGTCGAAGCGAACATCGAGACCCTCAAGGAATTTGTCGAGCCGGCCGCGGCCAAGGTGGGCCAGGCGTTCGATGCCGTGGTGACCAACGAGGCCGAGGAACCTGCCCAACCGGATCAGACGGGAATGCTCGCGAAGATCTCTCCCCTCCTCGTCGGAACGCAGGTCGGGGCGGTGCTCGGATCGCTCGGCCAAAGCGTCCTTGGCCAATACGACATCGCGCTTCCTCGCCCCGTCCCCGGCAGCCTCTTTTTCGTCGTGCCGAACATCGCGGCCTTCGAAAGGGATTGGAGCCTTTCGCAAACCGATTTCCGGGAGTGGGTTGCCCTGCACGAGGTGACCCACAGGTTCGAGTTCTCCAGGCCTTGGGCGCGATCGCATTTCCTCGAACTCCTAAGGGACTTCCTCTCTACCTTGGAGGTCGACGTCCGCGCGCTCCAAGAACAGATCGAACGCCTGGACATCACAAACGCCCAGGATCTCCAGAGCGTGCTCGGGTCCGAGCAAGGAGTGTTCGGGGTCGTGCTCGACGACGAGCAAAGGATCAAGCTGAACCGCATCCAGGCCTTCATGGCAGCGGCGGAAGGCTACGCGGACCACGTGATGCACGCTCTCGGCCGGAAGCTCCTGTCCTCTTTCTCTCAGATCGAGGAAGCCATGCGGCGATACCGGGAGACGGAGTCGGGCGACCCTGTGTTCGAGAGGCTGCTGGGAATCGAGATGAAGAAGGAGCAGTACCGTCTGGGACGCACCTTCAGCGACCTGGTCGCCGATCAGACGGACGAAGCTACGCTCGCCCGGGTTTGGGACACGCCCGAAACCCTGCCCTCGATGCCGGAGATCTTGGAACCCCGGCTTTGGATGTCCAGGGTGGCTTGAGGGGCGCTATCCTCTGCGGCGATGATCGGTGACCTGGTCTTCGCGAACGTCCTCGACAAGCGCACCTTCGATGCGGAGGGGGAAAGCGGACCACCGGGCATCTACCTGAGCGGTCTTCCCGGCAGGGCCCTCCCCTTCGTCATCTATCGCGGATGGAAGGTTCCCCAGGGTGTGGTCCAAGAAGAGGTCCGATTCAGCGGCCCCTCCGGAAGGCTCGTGTGGCGCTGGGGTCCGCAGCCGAGGCGGATGTTCGGGTCGATGGACCTGACCACGGAAACGGACGTCGTGGAGGACGCCCACTTCGACGAATGGGGCCAATACGTCGTCTCCTTCATCATCGATGGCCAGATCCTGGGCGAGATCGAGGTGCCCGTGCTGGTCCAGGCGGCTCCGCAAAAGCTTCCCCAAGAGGTCGAGGAAGGCCTGAAGAAATCCGACACGATCTGGGTGGGCACGAACGGTGATCGCCCGAATGCGGTGCCCGTCTGGTTCGTTTACCGCCAGGGGAAGATCTACGTCCTCTCACAGAAGGAACAGGGCGCGGAGGAGCAGTCGGTGCCCGGGATTCCGGGGACGGACGAAGTGGTGGTTGTTACGCGCCGGAAAGGCCGCGACACTTCCCTGGACCGCTTCTACGCCACGGTTCGCGTACTCGAAGACGGGCCCGAGTTCGAGGAAGTCGCGAAGCTCCTGGTCGACCGGCGCCGCAGCCGCCACGGTCCACCGGAGGAGTCGCTGAAGCGCTGGCGCAAATCCTGTGTGATCGCGGAACTCACTCCCGTAGTTCCTGCCTAGGCTTCAGCTCATAGGTTTGCCGATGGCCTGAGCCATCGCCGCGAGCTCGGCCGCTAGTCCCTCGAGCGCCTCGGGAGAGAGAGCCTGCGGACCGTCCACCAAAGCCTCACTCGGATTCGGATGAACGTCCACCATCACGCCGTCGGCCCCGGCCGCGAGGGCGGCGCGTGCCATCGGCTCGACCAGCTCGCGACGGCCTGTCGCGTGCGACGGATCGGCGATCACCGGCAGATGGCTCTCCTGCTGGGCCAAGATCATCCCTCCTAGGTCGAGCGTGTTCCGCGTCCACGGTTCGAACGTGCGGATGCCGCGCTCGCAAAGAACTATCTCCGTATGTCCCTCGCGCGCGATGTACTCCGCGGCCATGAGCCATTCCTCGACCGTCGACGACATGCCGCGTTTCAGAACCACGGGCTTCCCGGCCTTTCCGACCTCTTTGAGAAGAGCGAAGTTCGACATGTTGCGAGTGCCGATCTGCAGGGCGTCGGCTACCGCAGCCACCGTATCGACGTCCCGCGCCTCGACGACTTCGGTGACGACGGGCAGCCCGGTTCGCTCACGGCATTCGGCCAGTATCGCGAGGCCCTCCTCTCCGAGGCCTTGGAACGCGTAAGGAGAGGTTCGCGGCTTGTAGGCGCCTCCCCGAAGGATCGAAGCGCCCGCTTCCTTCGCTATGTCCACGGCGGCCATCGCCTGCTCGCGGGACTCGACCGCACACGGTCCGGCGATCAGAGTGAACGTCCCGCGGCCGATCTCGGCCGTTCCGATCTTGACCGTAGACGGAGCTGCATGAACCTCTTTGGCCACCAGCTTGTAGGGCTTGCCGATGCGCGTGACGGTCTCGACGCCGGGCAGCGTGACGAGCGGCAACGCCATGAATCGTTCGGTGTCGCCGATCAGCGCGACGATCGATCGAGACTCACCGCGGACGATGTGCGTCTCGCCGCCCACGTTCTCGACCATCTCCTCGACGCGCCGGATGTCGTCCTCCGACGCGCCGACCTTCATCACGACGACCATTTCAACCTCCCGATTGGCCGGGCCTCCCGGGGAGATGAAAAACCCCGGGCTTTCTGCCCGGGGTCCCTGTCAGGTGTCTTGGCTGCAGGCGACTACGCCGGACCGAAGCCCGCGTAAAACCATCCGAAGCCGAAGAAACCCTTCATCTCGCCCCCATTGTGCGGGCAAACGAGACAAATGGCAACGAGCCGGCGGCGATCACGACTTGCCCTCGAGGTCCTTTAGCCGCGTGCGTGCCTGTTCGGCCAGCGCATCGTTTGAGATCGCCTCCGCCTCCTCGAGTGCGCTTCGGAGGAGTCCAACGGCCTTCTCCCTTCGCGGCCCGGCCGCGTCGCCGGTCGCGTACTTCAAGGACTCGTCGGCCTTGACGATCAATTCCCAGATCTCGCTCGGCTCCACTCAGTACTCGGCGTCGATCGATCGAAGGACGGCTCCGACCTTGCCCAGCACGCTTTGCAAACCCATCAACTTCATAAGATCGCCCTGTATCTGGATTTGCCCTCCGAAATAGGCGGATGCGGCGGACAGCTCCCCCTTCGCGAGCTGGACGGCCGTCGCGTAGTCCTGCGTTATCGTCGCGTCCGGCGCGTCGATCTCCCCCACCCCGGAGTCAACGTCGCCGTCGGAGAGGGTCACCCAGTAGCTGACGTCGCCGTCGGGAGCCCCCGTCACGACTTGCTGTATCCGAGCCTCTTTGCCTGCGGCCGCGGCCTTGAAGCTCTCGTCGGAATTCACGGCGTCGCGCACGGCAGCCGCCCACTCCTCACTTAGGAACTTCATCCTCCGCCCCCTTTCGGCCGGGCGAGTATAGCCGCCGAAATCTCGGATCCGTGCCTGTGGCGCGAGTAAACTCCTGTGATCTTTGTTACTTCCTGTTGGCTACCGTGGTCTAAGAAGGCGGAAGGAGGTGGCCAAATGTACGAACTCGGAACCGTTCTTGTTCTCGGTCTGATCGTCGCCAAGCTCGTGGATCTCGTGAGGCACACCACCGGCGTGACCCCCTCGACCCGTCTGGCCCTCGCCGTCGTGGCGGGCCTGGGTCTTGCCTGGGCCCTGGACTACTCGATGTTCGCCGGTTGGGGAATTACCTTCCGCGAGCTTTGGATGGGCACCGTGGCTACGGGCCTCGCGATCGGCGGCCTCGCAGCTCTCTGGCACGAGGTCCTCGACGCATTCTCGTCATACGCCAGGCGCTCACACGATGAAGCGACGGAGATCGAGTCACGAATACCTCGCGCCGCCTAGCGGCCGGTGAGGTTTGAGAGTGGCCGCCTTCGGGCGGCCTCTCTCTTTTCAGAGGACGACGCCCTGCGACGCCCCATGGTTCGTCAGGTCGTCGTAATGCCGCTGACGCTCGTTAGTTTGGCGAACGCTTCGCCTGGCGATTCTTGCGGCCGCCTGATCCAGCCTTTCGCACGGCAACGATCCAAGATCCCGCAGGGCCAGCAAGAGCTCCCTCGCGCCTGCTTCCGCGATTCGCTTGTGGACGCTCTCGTGACGCCTGAGGGCGCTCGAATAATCGGACCATGCGGAGCGCAGGGCCGCCGGTGCGCCGGCGAAAGGACTCCACTTCGGTAATACGAACTCCACCGACAGGTCCACCCGAACGTTCTCCGCGCTGCATAGGTCCGCTTCCGGCGGCGACGTGAATGCATACTGGGTGCTCCACTTCGTAACCGCATCGAACTTCCCGGGGCCATGACGCGCGATGCCAGAGCGAAGTTCCGACAAGGAGGATCCTCGGACCCTGTAGTGACTCGTGCCCACGGAGATATGAAGTCCCGGTTCGAGATCGGAGTCTCGTGATCCTCCGCTTGTCTGGCCCGCCGTCGCCGGTGGTGGATTCGCCGAAGGCGAACCGCGGGTCGCCTCGCGTGGAGACTGCGGTTCGCACGAGGACAGAAGGATGGCCGCGAACGCGACCCCGGCAGCCCAGCGAACGCGGCGGCTCGGCCTCATTTGAAGGCACCGGGGTCGGTTAAGTGCCTGACGTCGTTCATGAAACGGATTCGGCGCCGCTCTCCGGAGAGAACGACGGTGTTAACGGATGTGTTCTCCGGCAGGAAGAACATGTCCTGGTCGTGGATGCCGAGCACGTTGCCCAGGTAGGCGTTTATCACTCCTCCGTGTGCGACGACGACGAGATCGCCTTCCGGATGTCCGGAGATGATTCCCTCGATCGCCGACTCCACCCTCTTTCGGAGGTCGGGCCCGCTCTCGCCGCCGGGGGACATCGAGAACATGGCCTCTTGATCACGGAATCGACGCGCAAGTTCCTCGTCTGCGGAAACGATCTCCTCGAAGGACTTCCCTTCCCATTCACCGGTGAACACCTCACCGATGTCCTCTTCTTCCGCCGCCTCGATGCCGGCAGCCCGCAGGTATGGGCCGATGGTTTCGAGGCAGCGCCTGAACGGCGAGGAGTACACGGCGGCGGGATGCCTTTCGAGAGTGAGCAAACGGGACGCGAGCAACTCCGCCTGGCGCCGGCCCTCCTCGCCCAGGCCCGGATCCCATTGGCGGCCCCGGGGGCTCTCGCGGAAATCGGCCGACGCGAAGTCGCTCTGACCATGGCGAATGAGGAACAGCCTGCGCTCCGTCAATTGCGCCTCCTGTGCCGGGAGCGCCATTCCTTGGCGAACGATTCCACGTCCTCGCGACGCCAGACCCGGCCCGATTTGAGCCAGGCAAAGGGTTCCGGAAAGCGATCCCGATCCAGGTAGGTGATCACGCGGCGCTTGTCCCACCCCATGATCTCCGCGGCCTCGGCAACACCGGCCAAGCGCGGGATCACCTCCACCGTGAGCGAAGTCTTTCTCCCGGCGGCACGCCGAAGCAGGGCTACACAGGCGGTTTTTGAGGACGCGGCGACATCCTTTCCTTCGATCCCGTCGAAGCGTCCGTACCACTTACCGCGTTGCTCCCAAACGGAGGCGTGTATGACGTCGTCAGCCATGCAACGATGATAGCCGTGTCTTAACGGCTGGGGCGCCGGCGGAGTTCTCTTCTCCAGCACTCGGCGTGCCAGTGGCGGCGCCCTTGCGGATCACCCAGCGGGACAACGACGAGATGCGAGACGCCCCTCCGCACCTCGTGATCGCAGCCGGGGCACCGATAGATCTTGTCGGCCGTCACGATTCGGACCTGGTGGCCCTCGGCGGCCGCCCAGTCCGGGGCGACCCCGCCGAGCGGCCCCGGCTTCGTCGGTACCGGCCGGTCCCGGCCGGCTCGCGTCTTGCGCGGCATCAGGCCGAGTGGGCTCTCATGAATTCGGCCGCCGGCGTCGCCAGTGACTCGCCGATTTCGCGGTCGTCCCTTTTCGCGCCCTTCACGCGAAACGAGTGGTCACCGCCCTCGATCGGATGCAACTCGGCGCGTTTCCCGAGCTTCTTCACGACCTTCTCGACGAGGTCCCACTTCGCGAACGGGTCTGCCGTTCCCTGCAGGAACAGCATCGGCGCCTCGATGCCGTAGAGATGCTCATCGCGCACCCGTTCGGGCTTCCCCGGCGGGTGCAGCGGGTAGCCGAGGAAGACGAGACCTGCGACCGGCATGCCTTCTCCGGCGGCCATCGAAGCCATCCGGCCGCCGAGCGACTTCCCACCGGCGAACGCCGGGCCGGCCCGTTGCGCCTCGGCCCAAGCGAACGCCGCGTTCCACGCGTCGATCAGGGTTGGTTCCGGGTCGGGACTCTTTCTTCCCTGCTCCCGGTAGGGGAAGTTGAACCGAAGCGCGGCAATCCCTTGGGTCACCAATGCGCGGGTGAACCCGACCAAGATGGGAGCGTCGAAACCGGAGCCGGCGCCGGGCGCAACGACCAGAGTCTCCGCGGCGTCCTTCGGCTCCTCCCATGCGCCGGTGACGGGCCCGCGCGCGGTCTCGATGGCTATGCGTTGCTCGGGGGGCATCTGCGACAATCCTCCCATGTCCGGGACGCTCTACCTCGGAACGTCGGGGTTCGCCTACCCCGAGTGGAAGGGAATCTTCTATCCCGAAGGAACCAAGGACCGGGAGATGCTCGCCTACTACGCGAGCCGCTTTCGATCGGTGGAGATCAACTACACCTTTCGCCGGTTCCCGGTTGCCAAGACGCTGGCAAACTGGCGGGATCAGTCGGGGGAGGGATTCCAGTTCGCCCTGAAGGCGAACCAGCGGATCACGCACACCAAACGGCTGAGGGACGCGGACGAGGACGTGGGCGCGTTTATCGAGACCGCGCGAGTCCTCGGCGACAGACTGGGGCCGATCCTGTTCCAATGCCCTCCCAACCTGAAGTTCGACAGAGACCTGATCGAGCAGTTTCTGGCATACCTTCCGCCTATTGCCCGCTACGCGATGGAGTTCAGGCATCCGTCCTGGGACGAGGCTCGAAAGCTGCTGGCCGACCAAAGTGTCGCGTGGTGCGTTGCGGAAACGGACGAGAAGGAAGCCGGCGACCTGGCGTGGGAACCCTTCGGATACCTCCGGCTTCGCAAGCTCCAATACGACGACGACGAGATCAAAGCGTGGGCGGATCGAATTGCCCCGGCGCTCGAGGACGGCCGCGACGTCTACTGCTACTTCAAGCACGAGGACAAGGGAGCGGGTCCGATTTTCGCCGAACGCTTTGGCAATTTCATTCGGTAGATCGGGCCCTGCTTTCGGCTTATCCTCATGGTCATGTTCGAGAGTTTCGACGAGCGCGCAACCCGGGCCATGGTTCAGGCACAGGAGGAAGCAAGACGCCTGAATCACGACCACCTCGGGACCGAGCACATCCTGCTCGGGCTAGTCGCGGAGGAGGACGGTGCGGCGTCGAAGGTTCTCACCACGCTAGGGGTCTCGGTAACGAATGCCCGTCAGAAAGTGGAACAGCTCACCGGAAGAGGTAAGCACCCGGTTACGGGGCACATCGAAATGACGGAGGAGGCCGTAGCCTGCATCGAGGGTCTGGAAACCAATGCAAACGGTGAGATCGGGACCCAGGATGTCCTGCGCGCACTGATCGACGACCATTCGACATCCGCCGCCCAAATCCTCGGCCTCCTGGAAGTCGAGACCGGCGCGGTGGAGGAGGCGATCGACGGATTGGCCGCCGGCGCGGACACGGGGACGCCGGGCGCGGATGCCGTGTCCGATTCGCAGACCGATTCACCGCCGGGCGCGCTCAAGGGTCAGATCGGCGACATCCTGTTGGCGGAAGGTCTGATCACCGCGGAACAACTCGAGGAAGCACTGGCCGAGCACAGCAAGACCGGCAAGCTTCTCGGCCGCGTGCTGGTCGACATGGACATGATCACCGAGACCGATCTGCTTCGCGCGCTCTCGCAACAGATCGGGCTCGAGTTCGTCGACCTGTCGAAGTACGAAGGCGACCCTCTGGCGCGCTCGCTGCTTCCGGAATCGGTCGCTCAACGCTACCGGGTGATCCCGCTGGGTGAACGCGATGGAAAGCTTTTACTCGCCATGTCCGACCCCGCCGACAGATTCGCTATCGAGGACGTGCAAAAGATGACCGGCCGCGAGGTTCAGCCGGTCGTGGCTTCGGCCATGGACATCGACCATGCCCTGATGAACTACCGCGCGGCCGCCGACCAGGCGGTCGCCCCGAAAGGCGAGTGGACCGGGCCGCCCCTTTGCCCCCGATGCGGCAGCGTGCTCGACGCGGTGTCGTCGACGGTGTTCGAACTCGAGGGCGGTTCCTCCGCAGCCATAGTCTCGTGCCCTTCGTGTGGAGCCTCGCTCGGAGTTCTGCCCGGCTGACTAATCCCTGAGCCGGTCGGCGATCGAGCGTTCGATCTCCTCGACGCGATCTCGGTCCTCGACCTTGCGTCCGAGGCGGTCACGAACGTAGAAGGCGTCGACGACCCGCCCGCCGTAGGTCGCCACCTTCGCCAGATGCACGTCGAGTTGCAATTCGAACAGCGCGCTCGTTAAGTCGAACAACAAACCGATGCGATCGGGTGCCCCGATCTCGATCACCGTGTAGAAATCGGAGGCTTCGTTGTCAACGGTGACCTCCATCGGAACATCCGCGCGCGGCGGAGGGTAGTACAGGCGTTTCTCCCGGACCATGTCCTCGAGTGAGAGTCGCTCCGCAAGCGCCTCGCCGAGCGCCTTTCGGAACTGCCCCCATCGCTCGTCATCAACTTCCTCCTCGAACGTTCCTTCCACGTCGAAGACGTCCACGGCGACCCCGTCTTCGGTCGTGAAAACCTGAGCCGAATGAATCGAGAAACCGGCAAGAGCGAGAGCGCCGGTTATCCGCAACAGCAGGCCGGGTCTGTCGGCGGCTGCAACCGAGATCCGGTATGTGCCCGGTCTCCCCCCGAGCCTCTCGATCGAGCGAAACTCTCCGGGTCCTAGAGGTGGCGCTACTAGAGGAAAATGGGAGGCCGCGTCTTCCGCCGGCATCGTTAGGAGGTAAGTGCGCGGCATGCGCTCGAGGAATCGCCCCACCTCTTCGGGATCGGCCTCGTTGAGGGCGTCGCGGATCTCGCTGGTTCGCTGCGCGAGGGCCCCCGCCGCCTCCGGATCCATGTCGCCGCGCTCGAAGACGTGTTGAACCTTCGAAACCAACTCCCTTATGAGAGTCGCGCGCCAGGGGGTCCAGGCTTGCGGACCTGTGGCGGCAGCGTCGGCGGTCGTCAGCAGATAGAGCGCCGCGAGGTGCTCCTGGTCCCCCACCCTGGCGGCAACGTCCAGGACGAGATCCTCGTCGGCGAGGTCGCGCCTCGTCGCGGTGTCCGAGAGAAGCAAGTGTTTCGACACCAGGAAGTGGGCCAGTTCGCGCGTGCCCTCTGGAAGCCTCATTCGCTGCAGCGCCTGATCGGCAACCTCGCCGCCGATCTCGACGTGGTTCCCGGAGCCGACCTTTCCGATGTCGTGCATCAATGCTCCGACCAGCAGGGCGTCGGGATCCCGGACCGCGCTAGCCGCCTCCGCCGCAACGGCGTCACCGGGAGAGTCTCCTGCCAGCAGCGCGCCCATCTCGTCGAGGGCCTCGAACAGATGAACGTCCACGGAGAAGCGGTGAAAGGGGTCGCGCTGCGGTCGGCATCGAACCGGCGCCCACTCGGGCATGAACGCGACGAGAAGCCCCAGGCGATCCAGCGACTCGAGCACCGCTGAGGGATGGGCGGTTCGAAGTATCCGAAGGAACTCGTCGCGTACGCCGGCCGTCCATTCGACGGGATCCTGCAGCCCTGTCCGATCGACGGCGTCAAGGAGCGAGGGCGGAACCGGGCTTCCGCGCTCCGCCGCTTCCGCAAACACCGCGAGGACGCGCTCGGGTGTCGCTTCGATACTCGCCGTCCGATCCCGTTCGGGTCTCGAGTGGCGCGCGAAGGCCGCCTGCACGAGGTACTGCGCCGCTCGCCCGTGCTCGAATACGGCTCGCATGAGTGCGTCCGGCGCCGGCAGTCCCGGCTGGTCGTCGAACCCCAGCTGCGCGGCCATCGGCGGCTGCTGCTCCATCACGAGGCGGTCGGTCCTTGCGCCGGCCGAGAGATGCAACCAGCTTCGAGCGCGGAAAAGGAACTCTCGAGCCTCATCCAGCAGGGACACCTCGCGCGCGCGAAGCAACCCTAGTTCGCCGAGTTCGGCAAGGCCGTGGCCGGCGCCGAGGGACTTGGCCAGCCAGCCGAGCGAATCGATGTCCCGGAGGCCGCCCGCTCCCTCCTTGAGGTCAGGCTCCAAGTTCCGGGATACGGAACTGAAGCGTTCGTGCCGCCGCAGGTTGTCCTGGGCCAATCGGCCCGCAAACGCCTCCGGGTCGCGGCGCACCCGCTTGAGCACGCGCGAAAGCATGTCCTCGAAGACACCTTCATCGCCGGCGAGCAGACGCGCGTCCAGCATCGACGCCGCGACATCAAGCCGGGCTTCGGCTTCCGAGGCGGACTCCTTGGGAGTTCGAACGGCATGGCCGACCTCGATCCGAGCGTCCCAAAGCGGGTAGAAGAGCTTCTCCGCGACATCGCGAATCCGCTTAACGCCATCGTGGAGGATCAGTAGGTCGACGTCCGAGTGCGGCGCGAGCTCGCCCCGGCCGTAACCTCCGAGCGCGACGAGCGCCACGCCGTCATCGATATCTCCGCCTTCGAATATCTCCGCAACGCAGGAATCGACCAGCAAGGCCCGCTCGTGGGCCGCGGAAAGGCCGAACTCGCCCGGCGGCGGGGAGTCGTTCAGTTCCCGAAGTTCGTCCAGTAGCCGGGCTACCCGGCTCGCGGCATCCACACGTGGAGCTTAGATGGCGTCCGGCCCCATCTCCCCCGTGCGGATGCGGATCACCTGCTCGGCGGGGAGAACGAAGATCTTCCCGTCCCCGATCTTTCCCGTCCTGGCCGACTTCGTTATCGCGTCGATGACACCTTGGACTTGGTCGTCGTGGCACATGACCTCGACCTTGACCTTCGGCACGAAGTCCACCTGGTACTCGGCGCCGCGATAGACCTCGGTGTGACCTCGTTGCCTCCCGAAGCCCTGGGCGTCGGTCGCAGTCAGTCCATGCACGCCGATGCTTCGCAGCGCCTCTTTCGCTTCGTCCAGCTTGAAGGGCTTGATGATCGCCACGACGAGCTTCACGGTGCACTCCCTTCGGGAATCCTCACGACTTCGCCGGGAGTGGAGGCCTCGGATTGCGCAACGGCCGGCGTCGTGGCCACCGCATGGGCAATCGAGCCACCTCTCTCGGTCAACGAATATCCCACCTCACTGTGTTGCGAAAGGTCGAGGCCCGTGACCTCGTCCTCCTCGCTAACGCGAAGCCCGACCGTCTTGTCGGCGATCTTGAGGATGACCATCGTGACTACGAACGAATACGCGAGCGTTACGGCGACGGCGACCACTTGCTTCCCCAGCTGAGCGATGCTGCCGTCGGCGCCTGCGGGGTTGATCGCCAAGGTTGCAAAAACGCCCGTGAGAAGGGCTCCAATTATGCCGCCGACCATGTGGACTCCGACGACGTCGAGCGAATCGTCGTAGCCGATCTTCGACTTCAGGTCTACGGCGAAGAAGCAGACGATGCCGGCTGCGAAGCCGATCACGAGTGCCGCCCAGGGCTCGACGAACCCGGACGCCGGAGTAATCGCGACAAGACCCGCTACGGCACCGGTGACGGCACCGACCGTGGTCGCCTTCCCGTGCTTGATCCACTCGGGGATGACCCATCCGAGCACTGCCGCGGAGGCCCCGAGCTGCGTCGCAACGAACGCGCTGGACGCCAGCCCGCCCGCCGACAGTGCGCTTCCGGCGTTGAACCCGAACCAACCGAACCAAAGGATCGCGCCCCCGAGAACGACCATTGGCACGTTGTGCGGGACGAAGGCTTCCTTGCCGAACCCTCGCCGTTTGCCGAGGTAGATGATCGTTGCCAGGGCCGCGACGCCGGCGTTGATGTGCACGACCGTTCCGCCGGCGAAGTCCAGGGCCCCGAGATGCCCGGCGCCGAGAAAACCGCCGCCCCACACCCAATGCGCGACCGGCGCATAGACGAGAAGCGACCATAGAGCGACGAACAGCAGGTATCCGGAGAACTTCATTCGCTCAGCGAACGCGCCCGTGATCAACGCGGGAGTGATGATCGCGAACATGAGCTGGAAGAGCATGAACGCGCCGGCCGGAACGGTCGGTGCGAGGGCCATCGGCTCCGCGCCGACGCCCTTCAGTCCCCAATTGGCGAGGTCGCCTATGACGAGGCCCTTGTCGGGCCCGAACGCGAACGTGTAGCCGATCAGCGACCAGAGGACGGTGACTAGAGCGAGCGCGATGAAGGACTGCATGACCGTCCCGAGGACGTTCTTCGCCCTGACCAAGCCCCCGTAGAAGAACGCGAGGCCGGGAGTCATGAACATCACGAGAGCTGCGGAAACGAGCAGCCAGGCGGTGTCCCCCGTGTCGATCTTCGGCATGCGATCCCCCTCTTTGTACGGACAAGAGGTTTGTACACCCCGAACGGTTGCGAACGGGTTCCGGGGATGTTTCGAGTGGGTTAATTCGAGGATCAGGCTTGGACTTCGGTCCCGCCCGTCGTCCGGCGTTTCTTGGAGCCGAGTCCCCGCCCCGAGCCTCCGAACGCCCCGAGGTCGATGAGCAGACCGATGATCAGCAGGATGATCCCTCCTCCTGTGGTCCACCCGTCGAAGGCGTTCTCGCCGATCGCGTACGCGATCGTCGTCGTGGGAAGGAAAACGAATCCGAGCAGGGGAATCCAGCCCGACTCGAAAGCCCTATCCATGTAGTTCGAGAACAACCACAGGATGACGATGATCAGTCGGGGCGTGAGGAGTCCGAATATGAGCAGGAGGATCATGCAAGGAAGGGTAGCCGCTCTCCAGGTGGGCGCCTAGCGGCCGCCAAGTCCCTTGACCACGAGATAGACGCCCAGGCCCAGGAACACGGCGGTGGCGATCGTGCGTCCGTGTCGCCCGATCCAGGAGTTGAGGTCCTCGAGGGCGCGCCTGGCCGGCGCGCCTACGACGGCCACCAGCAGCGGCGGAACGACGGCCGTCGTCAGCACGATCAGATCGAGGAGCAACAGGACGACGATCCGATCGGCCGCAGGCGCGCCGGATCGCGCGATGTCCTTCAGCATGGGAAGGTAAAGAGCGAGCGTCGTGAAGTTCGTCAGCATCATGACGACCCCGATGCCCAAATAGGCGATCGGACTCGCATTCTCGAACCGGCCCGTGCGCTTCCCCTCCTTCTCCTGGCGGGTTTTTCGTTTCGAGAGCCGCCGCAGTCCGAGGCCGATCAATAGAACGCCGACCGCTACGTCCACCCACGGCGAAACGTCGATGCCCGTCTTGGACGACGCGGCTTCGTGAAGAAGCAATACCCCGGGGATCCCGATGGCGAACAGCGGGATCGCCGCGCCGATGGCGTACGCAGCCGCGCGAGCCATCGGCTGTTTTTTTCCGGCGAGGATCAGGACGCCCACCGTGAGGATCGTCGGGCTGACCGCGGCGCCGAGGGCGAGCGGCAACTCCTCGATGAAAAGCGACACGCGCCGCTAGCCCGCCGCGGCCTTCTTCTTCCTCGGCGCCGGCTTCTTCTTGTCGGCCGGTTTCTCCTTGACGGCTTCGACCGACGCCTTCAGTGCCTCCATCAGGTCGACGACCTTCGAAGGAGCCTCGGTCTCGACGACCTCGATCTCCTCGCCCTTCACCTTCGCGTCGACGATCTTCTGCAACGCGACACGATATTCGTCCTCGTAAGCCTCGGGGTTGAACGGCTCCGAGAGGTTCTCGATGAGCGACTTGGCCATCTGCACTTCCTGTGGACGGACGTCTACTTCCTTGTCGAGTTCCTCGAAGTCCGCGGCCCGGATCTCGTCCGGCCAGTACATCGTCTCGAGGATGAACGTCTTGTCGCGGAACCTGAGCGCCGCGAGATGCTCCTTGTCGCGGAACGAGACCTTGGCGACGCCAACTTTCGATTCGTCCTCCAGCGCCTTTCGCAGGAGGTTGTACGCCTTGATCCCGGTCTCGTCGGGGACGAGGTAGTAGGACTTCTTGAAGTAGATCGGATCGATCTCCTGGAGTTCGACGAACTGCTGGATGTCGATCGCGCGGCTCGATGCGACCGGAACCGCCTCGAAATCGTCGTCGGTCAGCGTGACGTAAACGTCCTTCTCGACCTCGTAGCCCTTCACGATGTTCTCGAAGGGGACCTCCTCGCCGCATTTCGAGCAGGTGCGCTTCATCTTGATGCGGCCGTGGTCCTTGTCGTGCAGCTGGTTGAACTTGAGCGACTTCTCCTCGGTCGAGGGGAAGACTTTGACCGGGATCGTGACGAGGCCGAATGAGATGGCCCCTCTCCACATCGTCCTAGGCGGCATGTCTACCTCCGGGAAACTGGAACTTGGATTCTAGCCGCCCCAGGCGACAGGCCCCGGTTAGCATCGTTCCATGCCCACGAAGAAGGCTTTCACCGTGACTTTCCCTCAGGCGCTGCCGGCCGAGAGGGGCGGGGAGCACTGGTGGATGGAGGCGGGCGGCAAACGGCTTCGCCTCTCGAATCTCAACAAGGTCTTCTGGCAGAAAGAGGGCTACACCAAGGGCGACCTGATCGCCTACTACTACAACGCTTCGGATCTCATCCTCCCCTACCTTCGGGGACGCCCGCTGACGATGAAACGGATGCCGGACGGCGCCGAGGGGCCTTTCTTCTACGAGAAGTCGGCGCCGTCTCACACGCCGGACTGGATGCCGCGCTGCCCGGTCGAGTCCGAGGACGCGAAGACCGGCTTGATCGACTACTTGATGGTCGAGGAGACCGCCGGGATCCTCTTCATCGCGAACCTTGGTTGCATCGAGTTCCACCCTCTGCATTCGCGCTGCGATGCCATCGCAACTCCCGGCTACTTCTTCTTCGACCTGGACCCGTTCGAGCCTTTCACCTACGAGGACGTACTGACAGTGGCTCGTCACGTGAAAACGGCGCTCGACAATCTCGGGCTGAAGGGCTTCCCCAAGACCTCCGGCGCGACGGGCATGCAGATCTACGTGCCGATCGAGCCGCGCTATTCGTACGCCCAGGTTCGCGAGCTGGTCGGAAAGATCGGCCGCCTCATCCGCCAGGCCGACCCCGATCACGTCACGATGGAACCGCGAGTGGCCAACCGCTCGGGCAAGATCTACATCGATCACAACATGAACCGCGAGGGCGCGAACATCGCTTCGGCCTATTCGCTGCGGCCCGAACCCGGCGCAACCGTATCGACGCCGCTCACCTGGGACGAAGTCGATTCGGACGTGACGCCTCAGGACTTTCGTATCGACAACGTGTTCGATCGATTCGCGAAGGTCGGCGACCTGTTTCGGGGAGTGTTGGAGGAACCGCAGGACATCGACGCGGCGCTCGAGGCGCTTGGGGTCGAGGCGGAAGGGCCTACGCCGGTGCACAAGACGAGCGACGAGGTCATCGCGGAGTCGAAGGACCCAGAGCTCAAGGAGTACCTGGCGAAACGCGACTTCGAGGCCACTCCGGAACCCGCACCCGGCGGGACGAAGAAGAAGCCCACCGGCAACTCGTTCGTCATCCAGAAACATCGCGCGACGCGCCTGCACTACGACCTCCGTCTCGAGAAGGACGGCGCGCTGCCCTCCTGGGCCGTCCCACGGGGGCTACCAACGGAGCCCGGCGACAAGCGGCTGGCGGTTAGAACGGAGGACCATCCCCTGGAGTACGGAAGCTTCGAGGGAACGATCCCCGAGGGTCATTACGGTGCCGGAGAAGTGCGCATTTTCGATTCCGGAACCTATGAGCGCATCGAATGGGACGAAAAGAAGGTGTCGTTCAAGCTTCAAGGGCGCCGTTATCCGAGTCTCGAGTACCACCTGGTGAAGACTCGTCTCGGAAAGGCAGGCGAGAACAACTGGTTGATATTCCTGGCGAGCAAACAGGACGCTCCGCTGATCCCGTCACCGCCGCAATACGAGCCGATGCTGGCCGAGGGAGGCCACAAGGCTTTCGACGACCCAAAGTGGCGATTCGAGCCGAAGTTCGACGGGATACGCTCGCTCGTGTACCTGGGAACCGATGCAACCAAACTCCTGTCGCGCAACCGCCGCGACCTGACATCGGCGTACCCCGAACTGCAAATGATCCACGAGTTGGTCAACCAGGTGAACGCTGTGCTGGACGCGGAGATCGTCGCGTTCGACGAGGACGGGAAGAACTCGTTCGAGGCACTGCAGCAACGCATGAACGTGTCGTCCGAGCGGGAGATCAAGCGCCTGTCGAAACAGATTCCCGTCTCTCTCGTCGCCTTCGACCTGCTGTTCCTGGACGGCCGGGAGGCAACGGGGCTGAAGCTCGAGGAGCGCCGCGAGCTTCTGGACACGGTGGTCGAGCAAGATCCTAGGCTCCAGCTCTCGGTCTTCGTCGAGAAGAACGGCAGGGCCTTCACCGAGCAAGCGAAGAAGCTAAGCCTCGAAGGCGTGATGGCGAAGAAGCTTGGCAGCAAGTATCTCCCGGGTAAGCGCAACCGGGACTGGCGAAAGATCAAGCTGATCAACACCCAGGACTGTGTCGTCCTCGGCTGGACGCCGGGCCAAAAGGGCCGCTCGAAGACGCTGGGCGCGCTGCTGGTCGGCGCCTACGTCGACGGCGAGCTTCGCTGGATCGGCCAGGTCGGCACCGGCTTCACAGACAAGATGCTCGAAGCACTTACCGACACCCTCGAATCGCTGGAAACCGACAAGCCTCCGATCGACGATCCGGAGCTGGCCAAGCTCAAGGGTGCACGGTTCGTGGAGCCAAAGCTGGTGTGCGAGGTCGAGTATCTGGAGATGACGAAATCGACCGGGAAGATGCGAGCGCCGAGCTTCAAGGGATTGAGAGCCGACAAGGCCGCGGAGGACTGCGTCCTGGAGTGAGTCCGGGAGCTTTGACTTAGCTTCCCGCCCGTGATGTAGTCGCCACGGTTGAAGGAAACGGGAGGGAAACACATGCGTGCGAAGCTCGTCGTCTTTATAGGTGCACTGGCCATGATCGCATCCGCCTGTAATGGGGGCGGCGGTAACTCCGGAGGCGGCGGGGATTCCGGCGAGTCCCAATCCGGGGGCACGATCACGCTTGGCGGACTAACGGCCAACGACCAGGGCACTTTCAACGCGGCGGGCAAGGCGCGGGTCGAGGTCGAGATGGACGACTTCTACTTCAGTCCGACCGTAGTGGAGGGCAATGCCAGCCAGCTCCTCGTCGTCGACCTGACGAACGCGAGCCAGAGCCTGCACAACTTCAGCAACAAGGACCTCGGAATAGACGTCGACGTAAAGCCGGGTGACACAGCGGACGTTCGCGTCACGTTCGGTAACGTGCTCGACGCGATCTCGGTCTTCGAATGTAAGTACCACGCGTCCCAGGGCATGAGGATGGCGGTTAGAGTTCCGAGGTAATCCCCCTCGCGGCGAAAGTTAGAAGGGCTCGAACCCGGCGCGAACCATCACGGCCCGAGCTTCGCGTTCGGTCATGCCGCGATCTCGAAGCTCGTGATAGAGACGAACAGGCGCAAGGTTCCGGCCGCAACGCGGGCAGAACCCGTAGTGCTCGTCGAGAGGCGTCTGGCACCAAGGGCAAGAGGTAAGTTCCACCCGGCGGTCGGCCTCGAGGCCGGCGTCCGACAACGCGTCGATGTAACCCTTGCCGTAGTCCCACTGGACGTAGTCGTCCTCTTTCGGCTCGAACGCCGGCTCGTGCATCCTCGGCTCGCCGAACTCCAGCATGTGTTCGAGGTTCTCCCTGAGAAGGTCCCAGTCGTAATAATGATTCGCGTTGCAATCCGGGCAAGCGATCACGACGCCGCGAACCGATTGCGCGGCGAAAACACCTCTCATAGACCCGAGATCCTCGAGGTCGGCCTCGATGTTGGCTCGCTCTTCGGAGTCGAGGCCCTGTGGTTGCTCTTCTTCCTGCGGCTCTTCCATCCGTCTCCAGCCTAGCGCAGGGGGTTCGCGCGAAACGCTTACGTGCCTAGCCTAAGCCCGGCGGATGAGGAGGGCTCGCAACACGGCCCAGATTCCCCAGCCGATCGTGGCTCCACCCGCTCCTGCGGCGAGATCGCCCCAGCCCCAACCCTCGATGTAGGCGTAGTGCAACTCCTCGAAGACTTCAACGGCAACAGCCAGCAGGACGACGAAGCCGACTACGAAGATCCCCCCGCGGGGGTACGCACCGTCGCCGCGACCGGGCCGCCACACGGCCGCCAGGAGAAGGGAGATCGTCAGCACAGTCGCACCCACTGCGTGCTGGATCTTGTCGAGAGGAGGAGGAGGAGGCTGATGAGTGAGAACTATCACGAGCGCGGCAACCATGAGGGCGATGGGCATCGCCCAGAAGATGCCCTCGACCACAAGGCTGGTCGGCTGTTCCTCCTCCATATTTCGAGGCTACGAGGAAATCGACGACAGCGCCGCCCGGATCGCGTCGCATTGCTGGAGGACGCGCTCCGGTGCGGGGCCGCCCGGCATGTTTCGGGCACGCACGGAAGAGTCCGGATCGAGCATCTTCGAGCCCGCGGGAAGGCCTAAATTTGCCCACTCGTCGGAGGAAAGATCGCGAAGCGTTCGCTTCTCCTCGTCGAGGCGCTTGAGCACCTCTCCGATGCGCATGTGCGCCTCGCGGAACGGCAACCCGGACTTGACCAATGCCTCCGCGATGTCGGTCGCGTAAAGCTCGGGATCCTCGGCGTCGCTCCGCATCCGTTCGGCATCGAAGTGCGCCGTCTCGATGCATCCCGTGAGCGCCGGCATGGAGTTCTTGAGCGTCGAAACCGCGTCGAACACCGGTTGCTTGTCCTCTTGGAGATCGCGGTGATATCCGCTGGGAAGCCCCGCGAGGACCTGGGTAAGAGCGGTCAGGTCTCCCGCAATTCGCCCGGCCTTCCCACGAACGAGTTCAAGGACGTCGGGGTTTCGCTTCTGCGGCATCATGCTCGATCCCGTCGTGAAGGCTTCGTCGAGTTCGACATACCCGTGGGCGGGCTCACTCCAGCGCGCGAGATCGGCTGCGATTCGAGACAAGTGAACCGCAAGGATCGATGCTACGGCGAGGAACTCGAGCGCGAAGTCGCGATCGGATACGGCATCCAGCGCATTGAGGAACGGCCTGTCGAACCCAAGACGCTCGGCCGTCTTCGCGGGATCGAGTCCGAGAGTGGAAGTTGCGAGGGCGCCTGCACCCAACGGCGAGGTTCGCGTTCGCGATGACCACTGGGCGAGCCGTTCGAGATCGCGAACGAGCCCAAACGCGTGCGCTGCGAGCACGTAGCCCATCGTCACGACCTGCGCCGGACGATTGTGCGTCGAACCGGGCATCGGCATCTCGGCCGTCTCGGCCGCCCGGGCCGACAGGGACCCGGCCAGCGATCCGATCGACTCCGCCAGGTCATTGCCCTGCTCCAACAGCCACAGGCGGAAGTCGGTTACAACCAGATCGTTTCGGCTTCGTCCGGCGTGGATCTTCGCTCCTACATCTCCGAGCTCCTCGGCAAGGTTCCGCTCGTGCGCAAGGTGTATGTCTTCGTCGCTTGCCTTGAAAACATCTCGGAAAGGCCTGTCGCCGATCTTCTCGAGCGCCTGCTCGATCGCGGTCGCATCTTCCGGGCTAACGATCCCCGCATCCTCCAGCGCGCGCACGTGAGCGATCGAAGCACGGATGTCGTGGGGTGCGAGTAGCATGTCCGCTTCGGGATTGGAGCCTGCCAGCCGCGCGGCTTCCGCAGGTTCGCCCGAGAAGCGGCCGCCCCAGAGGGGCTTGTCGATCATGGCTTCTGTTTCTCGGACCAGACCTTGACCGGCAATCCCCAGAGTCGGACGAACCCCTCGGCCTGGCGCTGGTCGAACTGATCCTGGGAGCCGTAGGTGGCGAGGGACTCGTCGTAAAGCGCGAGATCCGAACGCCTCCCGGCTACGTCGCACGCGCCGGCGCTGAACTTGAGGCGAACCTCGCCGGTAACGTTCGACTGTGTGTCGTCGACGAACGCATCGAGCGCGCGGCGAAGCGGCGAGAACCAAAGGCCGTCGTAGACGAGATCGGCCCAGCGCCTCTCGATCCCGGGCTTGAAATGACCGACCCCGCGTTCGAGCGTCAAGTCCTCGAGGGCCTGGTGCGCGCCGATGAGCGCGAGCGCCCCGGGGACCTCGTATACCTCCCGCGACTTGATCCCGACACGGCGGTTCTCGATCATGTCCACCCGCCCGAAACCGTAGGTCCCTCCAAGCGCGTCGATGCGCTTCACCACGTCGGTCATGGTCAATGTGTCACCATCCAGGCCGACGGGGAGCCCGGATTCGAAAACGACGCTGACCCACATCGGGTCGGACGGCCGGTCTCCCGGCGCAGCTGTTCGCGAGAAAACGTCCTCGGGCGGCTCGGCCCATGCATCCTCCAGCGGGCCCGCCTCGGCCGTGCGCCCCCACAGGTTCTCGTCGATCGAATAGGACCCGGATACGGCGGCAACGGGGATCCCCCACTCCTCCGCCGAGGCCAGCGCCTTGTCGCGGGGGATCGCTGCGTCCCTGACGGGCGCCAGGACCTGCAGGTCCGGGGCGAGCACTCCGAACGAGACCTCGAAGCGCACTTGGTCGTTTCCCTTCCCGGTACATCCATGTGCGACGGCCTCGGCCCCCGTCTCCCGGGCCACCTTCACGATCTCCTCCGCGATCAAAGGCCTGGCGAGGGCCGAGACGAGGGGGTACTTCCCCTCGTACAGCGCGTTGGCCCTGATTGCCTTGCCGACGTACTCATTCGCGAACCTGTCGACCGCATCTACGATTTTCACTTCCGCCGCGCCGGCCATCGATCCCCGCGCCAGCACCTGTTCGAAGTCGTCCTTCTGACCGACGTCGACGGCAACGGCGAAGACTTCGTATCCGAGATCTTCCTTAAGCCACCTGACCGCGACGGATGTGTCCAGGCCCCCGGAGTACGCAAGTACGACACGTTTCATCGGCCGTTCTCCTCCATGACCCTTCGAAGGGTTCGCACCACTCGCTTTCCCGTCGCGCCCTCGCGGGCGACGACGAGGATCGTGTTGTCGCCTGCCACCGTTCCGGCGACGTCGTCCAAAGAGGCCTTGTCGATCCCTTCCGCAAGCAGATGCGCCGCCCCGGGCGGCGTGCTTACGACGAGCAGGTTGCCCGACGGCGTCATTGCCAGAGCGTATTCCTGCAGAAGCCGGTGAAGCGACTGCCGCTGCCCGTTGCCGGTCGCAGCTCCGTTGACGACGTAACGAACACCGTCCTGATCGTGAACCCTTGCCAGCCCGAGCTCCTCGATGTCGCGGGAGATGGTCGATTGGGTCGCTTGCAAACCCATGCCGCGAAGTCGCGCGCGAATCTCCTCCTGGCTTCCGAGTCGCCCGCGCGTGACGAGATCGAGAATGGCCTGCTGCCGGCGAGTCTTCAACCTGCCACCTCTTCGGATACCTTCGCTATCGCGGCGACGACCGCGTCGATCGCCGTGTCGGCATCGGGCTCTCCCACGATCAACGGCGGCGTGAGGCGAACGACGTTGGAGCTCGCCTCGGTCGACAGGACGCCCTTGTCGATGAGGGCAAGCACCACTTCTTTGGCGGCGGGACTCAAGAGATCTATGCCGATCATCAGGCCGCGGCCGCGTACCTCCGACACCAGTGGCTGGCCCTCCAGACCGATCCTGAGCTCACCCATGATGCGTTCGCCCAGAACCGCGGCGTTCTCAAGAAGGTGCTCCTCCTCGATGGCCGAAAGCACGGCAAGGGCGGCGGCACTAACCAGCGGCCCGCCCCCGAAGGTCGACGCGTGTTCCCCGGCTGCGAACGCCAGCTCGCGGCGAGCCACCGCCGCGCCTATCGGCAACCCGCCGCCGAGTCCCTTCGCAAACGTTGCGATGTCCGGGGTCACTCCGGCCAGAGACGACGCCCTCCACGCGCCGCAGCGGCCGATCCCGCTCTGCACCTCGTCGCAGACAAGCAGGACGCCGCGAGACTCGCTGATCTCCCTGGCCGCCCGGAGAAATTCGTCCGACAGCGGGATGACACCGCCCTCTCCCATCACGGGCTCGACCAGAACGGCCGCCGCGTCTTCGCCGATCGCCCCGTCCAACGCTCCCGCGTCCTCGGGCGGCACGAATTCGAACCAATCCAGGAGCGGCTCGAACTTCTCGCGCTTCGCCGGTTGCCCGGTCGCCGCGAGCGTCGCGATCGTGCGACCGTGGAACGACCCTTCTAGGGCAACGATCTTCGTTCGGCCCTGCGGCAATCCCCACTTGCGGACGATCTTGAGCGCGGCCTCGTTCGCCTCCGCTCCGGAATTTCCGAAGAAAACCTGGGTCTCTCCCATATCCATCGCGCCCGCGATTCGTGCTGCCAGTTCCGCTTGCGGGTGCGTGAAGAAGAGGTTGCTGACCATGGTTAGGAGATCGGACTGCTTGTAAACGGCCTCGAGCCATCCGGGATGCGAGTGGCCGAGAGGCATCGTGCCCAGTCCGCCGGCGAAGTCCAGATACTCCCGGCCGAATTCGTCGTAGACGCGCATCCCCTCGCCGCGCACCAGCGTCAGGGGATACCTACCGTAGGTCGGCATCACCGCCGGTTCGTCGGCCATCACATGCCCTCCTCGGAGCCCGGCGCTTCCGGCGTGATCATCGAACCCACGCCCTCGGGAGTGAACAGTTCGAGAACCAGCGAATGCTCGACGCGGCCGTCTATGAGATGGACGCGCTTCACGCCCTTCTTGACCGCGCGAACCGAGCTCTCCAGCTTCGGGACCATTCCGCCGTCGACGGAACCGTTCTCCATCAGATCGAGCGCATCCTGCACCCCGAGTTCCGAGAGAAGCTCGCCGCCCGGGTCGATCAGCCCGGGAACGTCGAGGATGTAGACGAGTTTCTCCGCTCCAAGGCCCATGGCAAGCTCCGCAGCCACGAGATCCGCGTTCACGTTGTAAACCTGGCCGTGCTCGTCCGTTGCTATCGAGGCGATGACCGGAACGAAATCGTTCATGAGGTCCCGGACGACCTTCGGCCGAACCTCGGTTATCTCGCCGACGAAGCCGAGATCAGGCTCCTCCTTCTTGTGGGCGATCAGGAGCCCGCCGTCGACGCCGGACAAGCCGACGGCCGGCACGCCGCCGGCCTCCAGGAGCGCCACGACGTCCTTGTTGAGCTTTCCGGCAAGGACCATCTTCGCAACGTCGAGCGTGTCGTCGTCCGTTACCCGAAGCCCGCCGACGAACTTCGTCTTGAGCCCCATCTTCGACGACACCTCGGTGAGCTGCGGACCTCCCCCGTGCACGATCACCGGAATGATCCCGGCGTAGGAGAGCAAAGCGATGTCCTTTACAAACGGGAGGGCCAAAGCGCGCTCCGCCATCGCGGCGCCGCCGTACTTGACCACCACCACTTGCCCGAAATGCTCCTTCATGTAGGGAAGGGCCTCGAGCAGGATCCTGGCCTTGGCAACGGTCCGCTCGCGGATCTGGGGTGGGTAATCCGGCACTTCTCCTCCTATGTCGTGTACTCGGCGTTGATCTTCACGTAGTCGTACGAGAGGTCGCATCCGACCGCCCGGGCTCGCCCCGGACCATTCCCGACCTCGACCGAGACGTCGATCTCGTCCTCCTTAATCACCCGATGCGCGACCCCGCCTTCGTCGTAGTCGCGCGGCACCACCCCGCCGTCGGAAACGACGACATCACCGAGGCGAATCGTCACGCTGGAAGGATCGAAGGAAGCGCCGGATGCACCCACGGCCTGAAGCAATCGGCCGGGATTAGGGTCGGCGCCGAAGACCGCGCACTTCACGAGAATCGAATTTGCGATCGCCTTTGCGATCTTCTGAGCCTCGTCACCGCCTTCGGCTCCCGTCACGTCGACGATCAGCACCTTCGTGCCTCCCTCGGCGTCGGCGGCCAGCTGATATGCAAGGGAATCCGCCATGTCCCGCATCACGGCGGCGAGTTCCCGGAAGTCGGCGGAATCCTGCGCAACGAGGTCGCCTCCCGCCGCGCCGCTCGCCAGGACGAGAACGGTGTCGTTCGTACTTGTGCAGCCGTCGATGGTTAGCTGCTCAAAGGCAGGTTTCAGCGACGCCGCGGCGAGTTCGCGCAGAGCAGGTGGCTCGATCGGCGCGTCGGTCGTGAAGAAGACCAGCATCGTAGCCAGTTCTAGGTCCGGCTCGACCATCGCGGCTCCCTTTGCACACGCGCCTACCAGGTATGCTCCGGCGTCGGATTGCGCTTGCTTGATGACCGTGTCGGTCGTGCAAATCGCCCCGGCGAACGCGGCGCCGCCATCTGGGGAGAGCGCGTCGACGAGAACACCCGACGAGGCCCCGATCTTGGCCGCGTCGAAGCTCCCACCGATCACGCCGGTGGAACAAGCCAAGACCTCGCCTTCGGGAACGCCGAGCGCGGCGGCGGCCGCTTTCGTCGTCGACTCCGCATCGCGTTTGCCCTCCTCACCACGGCCGGCATTGGCATCTCCACTGTTCACCAGTACCGCACGGGCCTTGCCGCTCTGGAGGCGCGCCCGTGAGAGCTCGACGGGAGCAGCCGGGTAAGAGTTCGTCGTGAACAGGCCGGCGGCCGAGCATTCGCGCTCCGCCGCCAGCAGAGCGAGATCGGGCCGGCCGCTGGGCTTCAGTCCCGCCGTCATCCCGGCCGCCTTGAATCCTCGGGGGAATGTCACGCTCATGGATAGATCCCGAACTCGGGGAGGCCGGCGGTCTCGTCCTGGCCCGTCATGATGTTGAAGTTCTGGATCGCCTGGCCGGCAGCTCCCTTGACCAGGTTGTCCAACGCGCCGACCACGATCGCCGTGCCGGTGCGAGGGTCCGCCGCCGCGTGGAGTTCCACCATGTTCGATCCCCGAACCCGCTTCGTGTCGGCCATCTCACCCGGAGCCAGAACCGTGACGAACGGAGCCGACGCGTAAGCGTTCTTTAAGCATTCGGTAAGCGCCTCGGTCGTTACTCCCCCGGCCAGCGGGGCATAAGTCGTCACTAACACGCCACGAACCGCAGGAACCAGATGCGGAACGAACGTTGCCGGGACGGCCTTGCGGGTTGCCAGCCCCAGTGCGTGCTCGATCTCGGGCGTGTGCTGATGCCGGGGAAAGCGGTACGGACGAACGCTCTCCTCCGTCGCGGCATAGGAGGTGCCCTCGCTCAGCGACTTGCCGGCACCGGAAAGTCCGGATTTGCCGTCAGCCATGATCGGGCCGGCCTGCACGAGTCCGGCGCCCAGAAGCGGTGAAAGGCCGAGTATCACCGGCGTCGGGTAACACCCGGGGTTGGCGACGAGGGACGCGTCCTTGATCTTGTCGGCGAATAGCTCTGGCAGCCCGTAAACGGACTTCTCGAGCCAAGCGGGCGACGGATGGTCGAATCCGTACCACTCGGGATACGCGTCCGCCGGCAACCGGAAGTCGCCGGCGAGGTCCACTACACGTATTCCTGCGTCGAGGAATTGAGGAACCAGCTCGGCACTCATGCCGTGCGGCAGGGAGAAGAACGCGAAGGTGGCATTTTTCGCAACTTCCTCCGCATCGATCTCGCCGAGGGTCGCGTCCAGGCGGCCGGAAACATTGGGAACGACCTCGTGAAGCGAACGCGCCGAAGCATCGCGCACGCCCAGATAGGTCAGCTCGGCGCCGAGGTGGGACGGCAGCAGCCTGACGAGTTCGCCTCCCGTGTAGCCGGAAGCGCCGATAACAGCAACGGAGATTGGGGCCGCGGACATTAGACGCATGATTATGCAAGAAATGGGTAAAGCTGTCAATGTGACGATCGCCGGTCGCTTACCGGCAGGCGAGCCTCCAGGCGCCCAAGTTCAGCTTTTTCTTGAGCGAGTTAAAGTTCATCCCGTTGGCTTTCGGGCAGAAAGCCGACGTGGACATGTCGTACTCGACCTGAAAGACCGGTTTACCGGCATCCACGAACGGTTCGAGGGAATCGCATTCGCGGTAGGTGAAGCATTCCTCGTTCAAAGCGAAGTCGAAATAGGGCAGGAGCGCGTGCACCTGCTCCACGTCGTTCTTGAGGGCCGCCGAGAGCCCGCGGTCGTGTGCCGCGTTCGCCAAGAAGACGTTGTAGCGAAGCTGGTCCGCACGCGTGATCGGGAACCCCGTCTTGGCCGACCACGCGTCCACATTGTCGAACTCCACCCCGTCGAAACCCTTCGCCGCGCATAGATCGAGTCGCCCAAGGATCACAGGGGCGATTGCCGCCCTCTTGCGGATGTCGAGCCATCGCTCCCCCGGCCAGCCGTCGAGAGGCCGGCCGACGACTCGGGAGGGGAAATCACCCGCATCCGGGCGCCAGTTCTCCCTGGAACCGGCACTCGTGTAGCAAATCACCCGTCTCCCCGCGTCGTGAAGCGAGTCCACCGCGGACGCCGGGGTGTCGAACAGATCGACGTCGTACATCTCGACATCGAACGAGAGGTCGATCGTTCCGGTCAGCTGCCACTGCCAGCTCGTCTCCAGATCCGGCTGCCAGCAACCGGGGCAGGGCTTCGGATCGGGGATCTCCGCAGCACCGGCCGGATTGGCCGACGCGAGGAAAACGCAGGCAAAGAGAGCAAGCGAAATGGCCGGCCGTCTCATCTAGCAGGGATATCGGCGGGGCCGCCGCGGCGCTTGATCCGGCCTCGGACCGGCCCGGAGGGGTGCAATTTCCGAGAAACACCCCGTGAGCAGGCGAAACGCGCTCAAGATTCGGGCCTCGCAGGCCGATTACAATTCCAGATGGCAATGGCCGATCCTGACCCTGCGCCGCCCAAGTACCTCGACGAGATCGAGGACCAGTCCGAGGCTGCCATTCGGCAGCGAATCGGTGAGCTAGAGGGCGAGATCAAGCGACTCACGGAGACCCTCGAGCAGACGCGCAAAGCGAAACAGATCCTCTATCTAAGCGACGCGGCGCTCCGAGACGAGTTGGTTAGATTCCTCGCTGACACGCTCGGCATGCCGGCCAAGGCGGACGGCGGTAACAAGCAGCAGTTCTGGCTCGTCGCCGCGGCGCTCGGAGAGGAGTGGGGCTTCGGGGAAATCAGGGAGTCCCCGGCCGGGAACGTCACCCGGGAGCACCTCGCGCACATGATGATCGACCGCGAAACGGTGGGCAGGCCCGAGGAGTTCCCGGCGATGCTCGTCGTGAATACCTTCTTCCAGAAGGAAAACCTGGAGGAGCGAGACCAACCCGTTTCGCCGGAAGTCACCAGGCGGGCCTCGGAGGACCACATCATGGTCGTGCGCACACTGGATCTCGTCCGATTGCGCCAGAAGGAGCAAAGCGGCTTCGCCGGCATACAGGAGTTCATGGAGTCGGTGCGAAACGGCGGCGGCTGGTACGAGGTCAACGCGCAGCTGTCGTCGCAGCTCCACCAGGGCTAACCTACGTCGGCAGCTTTCCCGTCTCGAACATCGACACGATTTCTTCGGCCGGCACCGGACGGCTGAACAGATAACCCTGGCCCAGCCGGCACCCGAGATCAGTCAGGAATCGTCTCTGGTTTTCGGTCTCGATACCCTCTGCCAGCGAGATGATGCCGAGCTCGTCGGCGAACTGCACCACCGCCTCGACGAAACCCGCGACCTCCTGATCATCCGGAAGGTCACGCGTCAGTGGCTGGTCGATCTTCAGTATGTCGACCGGTAGGTGTTTCAGCCTGGCCGGTGGCGAGTAGCCGGTGCCGAAATCGTCTATGGCCAGTTTCAACCCGTTCTCGTGGAGACTGCGCAGCACCCTCTCGGTCCTTGCCGGGTCCGTCATCGCAGTCGATTCCGAAACTTCGACGATCAGCCGTTCGGGTTGGATACCCGACTCCTCGAGTTCGTCGGTGATCTTCTTGGACAGATTTCGGTGCCACAGCTGCCTTGGCGATAGATTGAAGCTGACCGACAAGTCAAGGCCGACTTCCCTCCACGCGACGATCTGACGGCAGACCTCCTCGAGAACCCATTCGCCGATGATCTCCAGCAACCCCATTTCCTCGGCGATGGGCAGGAACTCACCCGGAGGAATAAGTCCTCCGCGCGGGCGGCGCCACCGAAGCAGCGACTCCACCGAAACGATCTTGCCGTCCGAAAGGTTCACTATCGGCTGATAGTGCAACACCCAAGCCTGTTCCTTGACCGCCGCACGTAGCCGCGTCGTCAAAGAGAGTTCCGTTAGCGGGTCGCCACCCTCGCCAGAGTGCACGACGTAACCGCCACGTTGCGACTTCTTGCTCTCGTACATTGCCGCGTCGGCGTTCTTCAGGAGAGTTCGGGCGTCCACGGAATCTACGGGGAAGACGCTTATGCCGATGCTGGCGGCCGTGTGGATCTCGTTGTCCTCGACACCGAATGGCGCGCGAAGGGCTTTGTGAATCCTGCCGGCCATCAATTCGGCCACCTTCACGGCGGAATCCGAGGAGTCGAGGAAGTCCCCGCCGGGGCCCGGTTCCAGGTCCGGGAGAAGCACGAGGAACTCGTCGCCACCCTGGCGAGCTACCAGGTCGGTGTCGCGCGTTTGCTCACGCAGGCGCTCGGCGACCTGAGACAGCAACTGATCCCCGGCTTGGTGACCGAGGGTGTCGTTGACTTCCTTGAATCCGTCCAGGTCCATGAAAAGTACGGCGACGGCCAGATCGTTCCGGCGAGCCCGTGCGAGTGCCGGCTCGAGCATCTCCTCGAACATCGCGCGGTTGGCGAGCCCGGTCAGGCTGTCGTGATAGGCGAGGAACGCGATCTGTTCCTCCGCGGTCTTGCGGTCCGTGATGTCGTGCATAAGGCCCTGGACCACCCAAGGCTTGCCTTCCTTGTCGCGAAGCACGGCTGCCTGCTCGCGAATCCACACGACGCGCCCGTCGTCACGGACCATCCGGTACTCCTGCAACATGGGCTCGCCCGTTTCCCGATACCGCACGTACACCTCCCAGACGCGGTCGTAATCGTCCGGGTGCAAGTGCGTGCTCCACCAACTGCCGGAGCCCAGCCACTCCTCCGGCGTACAGCCGAGGATCGTCTCCACCTGAGGGCTCACATAGATGGAGTCCTCCTCCTCATTGAGCGGATCCATGTATGTGATGGCGGGAATGGCTTCGATCAGCGCGCGGTTCTTCTCCTCGGCCTCGCGCAGAGCGTCCACTGCCTCCCGCTGCTCGGTGATGTCGTACATCACGCCCTGGATGAATTTGGGCGCGCCGTCGTCGTCGAAAATGACCGTGAAGTCGTCTCGAATCCAGACCACCCGTTCGTCGGGACGGACCATCCGGTACTCCTGCGTATGCGCCCCGCCGAGTCCGATGGCCCGCTCGTATTCCGCAATGGCTCGATCACGATCGTCCTGGTGCAAGCTCTCCTCCCAGAGCCTCGAATCCCCCAGCCACTGCTCCGGTGAGAGTCCGAGGATGTCCTGCAGCTGGGGACCGACGTATTCGGTGTTGTACGTGTCCCCGGTTGGAACGTCGAGGTAGAGGCAAGCGGGGATCTGCTCAACGAGAGCCTGATACTTCGCTCGAGCTTCGCGCAGCTCGTCTTCCATCCTCTTTCGTTCGGTGATGTCGTACATCACACCGTGCCAGTAAGGAGGTAGTCCTTCCTGACCCTCCACCAGGAAGGCTTCGTCCATGAGCCAGACCCATTCCCCGTCGGCTCGCTTGACGCGGTATTCCAGCTTGTAGGGCTCGCCGCTCTCCGATGTACGCCTCGCGATCTCGCGCATCCGATCCACGTCGTCGGGGTGCACGACCGTGTCCCACCACTCGCTGTCCGGGTCGCTGATCCACTGCTCCTGCGTGTAGCCGAGAATGGTTTCGATCTGCGGACTTATGTAGATCTCCCCGTACCCGAGGGATTGGTCCGGATCGGTCATTTCGATGTAGGTGATCGCGGGAATGTGCTCCGTGTGAAGCCTTGCGGTGGATTCGGCCTCTCTGAGCTGAACCATGATCCGATGCCGTTCGAGAGCTGCTCCCATGGTGTCGGCGGCAGCCTGCAACGCGTCTATTTCCAATGGAGACCATTCGCGGGGCGTCACGCAGTCGTCGAACCCCATGAAGCCCCACCATTCCTCGCCGACGAACACGGGAACGAAAGCCGTCGACTTGATGTCCTCGAGTTCCAAGTCCTCGCGCTCGAGATCCGGAAAGGTCGACGCCGGACCGTGAATTACGTTCGCTCCGCGGAGAACTTCGATCCATCGCTCAAATCCCGGCTCGTAAGGCCACTCGTGGTTGTCGGGATCCTCGATCGTCGAGGAGATCCCCGGGGCGCACCACTCGAAGGTCTCCGTCATGCAGAGCCGCCCCTCGGAGTCCTTGGAGTTCTGGAAGATGTAGACGCGGCTGGCCTCCGCCGACTCGGCGAGGCGCTGGAGAACCGTGGGAACAACCTCTTCCCACTCCCCGCCGCGGGCGAAGGACCGCGCCGCAAAGGAGACGGCCTCGAGCACAGCTCCCGCGCGTGCCGACGATTCCGATGGGACCTCGCTCAACCTTCGATCACCCCTTCAGTATCACCATAGAAGTACTCGACAGCCTGCGGAGGGAGCATGAGCGCGGGCTTCGAGCTAGCCTGTACGGGTGACCCGCTCCAGGCGAATCGACCTCATCCGGGTTCGGGGCTCCCACGGCGACGTGGGCAGGCAGATCGGCGAGGCGTGCCGCGAGGCGATCCGCGCGGAGATCGCATCGGAGGGAGATCCCCCGGACGGACGCACGCGGGACCAGCAGCTCGCGCTCGCATCGAAGTACCGCGCCGCGACGGTCTCGGCGATCCCGTGGGTCGTTGACGAGCTGGACGGCGCGGCCGAAGCCGCGGGAGTCAACCCACTCGATATGTTCGCCGAATCCGTTGAGGAGATCTGGTACTCGCAGCGCACCCCCGCGCATGCCCGGGCGTGCAGCGACCTGGCGGCCGGCCGTCCTGCCAGCGCGAACGGTCACGTTCTGGTGGGTCACAACAACGACCTGAGTCGCGATACGGAGGAACGGATCGTGGCCGTCGAGCGGGACATCCCGGGCTATCCCTTGACGCTAACGATCGGCGTCGGCCCGTGGCCGAGCGTCGGCTGGAACGACTCGGGCATCTCGTTTACCGGAAACGAGCTCTCACCTAACGACGAACAGGTCGGAATTCCCCGGCTGTTGCAATTTCGAGCGATGCTGTCCGCGCACACTCCGGAGGAGGCCACGGCACTGGCCCTCCATTCCGGACGCGCCTCGTCCTACAACAACCTGGTCGCGAACGACGGCGGCACGATCGTGAACATCGAGGGGTCCGCCACGGATGCCGAACTCACCGCGCCCTCCGAGCGGGGAACGCTGGCCCACACCAACCACTACACCTGCGATCGCATGCTCGCGTTCGAGGGCGATCCCGACTACGCGACGCGTTCCGAAGTCCGTCTGAATCGCGCAAGGCAACTATTGGATGACGCGGGACCGGGCTCCATCGATGAGAGCTCTCTTCGCACCATGCTCTCGGACCACGAGAACGCGCCCGACAGCATCTGCCGCCATGAGGGCGATAGCCAAACCGTGTTCTGGTGCGTCGCGGACGTCACCGACATGAGGATCACCTACGGCCGGGGAAACCCCTGCGGCTCCGAGGCATCCATCTACTCCTTTTCCTAGGCCCGGGACGACCGGCGCTGCGCTAGTCTTTCTCACCCCCCTCGAGGACGGAGGTTCGCCCGTTGTCGCTAGAGGTCTCCAAACAGGCAGTTGAGGCGGCCCGCTCCGCAGGTGCCGGATACGCCGACGCGAGGGTCGTCTCCGAGGAAACCGAGGAACTAACCGTAAGAAACCAGCAGATGGAGGGCATAGACCGGTCCTTCTCCAAGGGCCTGGGCATCCGGGCGCTGGTGAACGGTTACTGGGGCTTCGCGGCTACCGCCCGGCTGGACGACTCCGAGATCGAACGAACGGCAGGCTTGGCCGTAGGCATCGCGAAAGCGGCCTCGCGCCTCCCCCGGGAGCCGATCCGCCTTGCGGAAGTGGAGCCCGTGGTCGCGTCCTGGACCAGTCCGGTGCAGGAAGACCCCTTCAACGTCTCCCTAGAGGAGAAGGTCTCCTTGCTCATGGAGGCAACCAGGCGAATGCAGCAAGTCGAAGGGCTGACCTTCGCCGAGGCGGGGCTCGACTTCTACCGTCGAAACACCTCCTTCGCGTCCACCGAGGGGGCGGAGATCGAGCAATCGATCACGAACTCGGGCGGTGGGATCGAGGCCACGGCGATCGGCGACGGCGAGCTGCAGCGCCGTTCCTACCCGAACTCCTTTCGAGGACATCTCACCGCCGCCGGATGGGAGCACATCCCAACACTGGGGCTGATCGAGGAGGCCGAGCGAACGGCCACAGATGCCGTTGAGTTGCTCTCGGCGAAGGACTGTCCCAGTGAGGTGACCACGCTGGTGCTGGACAGCGGTCAGATGGTGTTGCAGATCCACGAATCGATCGGGCATCCCACCGAGCTCGACCGGGTTCTCGGCATGGAGGAGGCGTACGCCGGTACGTCGTTCCTCAGTCCCGAGGACCGGGGCAAACTTCGTTACGCCAGCGAGCTGGTTTCGATCACGGCCGACGCGACCGTGTCCGGCGGACTCGGAACCTTCGGTTACGACGACGAGGGAGTGCCGGCCGCTCGCGTTCCGCTGATCGTGGATGGCATCTTCGAGGACTTCCAGTCGAGCCGGGAGACGGCCCCGATGATCGGGCTCGAATCCAACGCAACGATGCGCGCCGACGGATGGGAGAACCTGCCGCTCATCCGCATGACCAACATCGGTATCGAACCTCGCGACGGGAGCTTGCAGGAGATCATCGGTGACACGAAGGACGGCATCTTCATGGCCACCAACCAGTCCTGGTCCATCGACGACAAGCGGGTCAACTTCCAGTTCGGCTGCGAAATTGCCCGGCGAATCAAGGACGGAAAGCTCACCGAGATGTACAGGAACCCGAACTACGCGGGAATTACCACCGAGTTCTGGAACTCCTGCGACGCGGTCGGCGGCCGGGAGGAGTGGGTTCTGTGGGGCACGCCGAACTGCGGAAAGGGGCAGCCGCCGCAAGAAGCGCGAGTCGGACACGGCACCGTGCCGGCGCGATTCCAAAACGTTCAGGCAGGAGTTCGATGAAGTGACGGAGCCGGTCGGCGCGAACGAGTTTCGGGCGGTGGCCGACGCCGCCCTGGAGATCCCGGGCGCGGACGGGGTCGAAGTCCTTCTCGTACACGAGTGGGGCGGCCTAACCCGGTTCGCGAAGTCCTCGATTCATCAGAGCACCTGGAGGGAGGACACCGGGATCCGTGTTCGCGTCGTCTCCGGGAGCCGTATCGGGGTGGCCGCCACGAACGAGTTCACGAAGGACGGGGCGCGGCGAGCCGCCGAGAGCGCCCGCGAGATGGCCCAAGTCGCAACGGAGGACTTCGACTTCCCGGACCTGGCCCCACCCGCACCGACCGTCGAGGCGAAGGCTTTCGACGCGGAGACTGCGGGCGCGACCCCCGAGGCAAGAGCCGACGGTGTCGCACGGGTGATCGCTCAGTGTCGCGACGGCTTCCACGCCGCCGGCGCGTGCGAGACGACGGCCGTCGAGGTGGGACTCGCGAACACGGAGGGCCAGTTCTGCCTCGAACCGTACACCCAGGCTTCGGTCACGACCGTCGTGTCGGGAAAGGACGGAGGAGCGGGTTTCGCCGAAACGTTCGCGAAGCGTTTCGGTGAAATCGACTTCGAGACGATAGGCCGCCGCGCCTGGAGCAAGGCCGATCGTAGCCGCGAACCGCGGGACATAGACGCCGGCGTCTACGAGGTCGTGCTGGAACCGTCGGCTGTCTCAACGCTCACCGGTTTCCTCGCTTATCTGGGCTTCGGCGGGAGGATGCTGATCGAAGACCGCTCTTGCTTCTCGGGCAAGCAGAACGAACAGGTCGCGGCGCAAGCGATCTCGTTGACCGACGACGCATTTCACCCGGCGACGATCGGTCTTCCGTTCGACTTCGAAGGAACTCCTCGCCGGCAAGTAGGCCTAATCAAGGACGGCGTCTTCATCGACGCCGTGTACGACAGGCGAAGCGCGAAGCAGGCGGGCAAGCAATCCACGGGCCACGCACTGCCTCCGCCGAATCCGGAAGGCCCGTTCCCGCTCAACCTCAGCATGTCGCCGGGCGGGGCTTCACTCGAGGACATGGTCGCCGCAACGGAGCGTGGCCTTCTGGTGACCAGGTTCCACTACTCCAACATCGTGCACCCAAAGGAGGCCGTCATCACCGGTATGACGCGGGACGGCACATTCCTCATCGAGGACGGGGAGGTCAGACACCCCGTCAAGAACCTCAGGTTCACACAATCGATTCCCGACGCCCTTTCGGCCGTTCAGATCGTCGGTAAAGACCTGGAACTCGCGAGCGAGTTCTTCTTTTCCTCCTCGATCGTTCCTGCACTCAAGATCGAGCGGTTCCGGTTCACCAGCAAGAGCGACCACTAGAGGCAGCCGTTCGATTGGCGCGCCGGGCGCGTGGCGCAGTACCCTACGCGGTGACTGCCCCGAACAGGAGGGACCATGCAGGTCGGCGACATCATGTCCAAAGAAGTGAAGACTTGCACCATCGATCACACCTTCGCCGACGCGGCGAAGGTCTTACACGACAACCGGATCTCCTCGGTGATCATCGTGCAGAAGGACGGCTCGGTAGCCGGCATCGTCACCGAGCGCGACCTGGTCAACATCGTCGCCGACGGTCTGGATCCCAAGGAAACGATGCTCGCGGACCGAATGACGCGAGATTTGGCGACGGTCGAGAGAAGAACGGATATCTCCGAGGCATCGCGCGCAATGGCGGATCGAAGGATCAGACACCTTCCCGTCATCGAGCGCGGCAAGTTGCTGGGGATCATCTCGATCCGGGACCTTTGGAAATGGGCACTCGAAGAGTTGACGGCCGGCCATGAGCTTCCGGACCTCCAGAGGAGCCATACCGCTCTCTCCGCAGCGGTAGAGGTCAACGAAACGACCTAACGCGCGAATGTCTGCAGACCCTCCCGACAACGTCATCCCCTTCCCCAGTCGCCGCGCGGACCAGAGCGCCGAGCCCTCAGCGGAGGATGCGCCCCCGTCCGGGTCCTCGAGCACAATGACGATCGTCCTGGGCGAGCTACGAGGTTGGCCCGCCGTCAGCGAGCAGATCGGCCGCGAGGACGCCGAACGTGGGCTTTCGACCTCCGTCGAGGCCTTGCTGGGCGCTTTGGGCAAGTCGAGCGCCGAGGACCTCACCCTCGAAGGGGACGCGACGCAGCCCGGGTTCTCGTGCGGATTCGAAGGGAACGACGGCGCGCTGAGGGCTCTTCGCGCGGCGCAGGGCGGGCGCCGGGCCGTCGAGGCCGCTCAGGAGGCGCTTCCGGCGGAGAAACGATTCCGCGTAAGCATCGGTGTGAGCACGGGCGAAGTACGAAGTTCCACGACGGCGGGAGACGATCCCGTTTCGTTCCGATCCGTGGGAGCGATCAAGATGTTCGCGGCGCGGCTTCGCGACTTCGCAGGCGCAGGGCAGATCTTCTTGTCGGCCGACACCTTCGAGGAAGCCAAGGATGCGGCAGTCGTTACGCCCCTGGGTGACGTGCGAGTGAACGCGTACGGCGACACGCGAATCGCCTATTCGTTGACCGAACTGCAAGAGCCGCCCGGCTAGGCGAGCCCGGCCCTCTCGCGCAGCCTTGCATACATCTCGGGCGCGGTCGTCACCGTGCCGAGCCGAACCGGGTCGTACCTTGTTCCATGACAATCCGAAGACCCGGTCGAAACCAGTCCCAGGCGCTTGGCGACTTTGCGATATCTCGACCGGCTCTCGTCGTCGTGGTCGGGATGGTCGGCTTCGAGCCCGTCCATGCCCGCGGTCGCCATCTGCTCGATCAGATCCTCGGGCAATGAGTCATCCGAACCCCACATGCCCGGATGCGCGAGAACGCAGACGCCCCCGGCGCGCTTGATCAGAGCAAGAGCGTCCAACGGATGCAAGGCGTGCTTCTGAACGTCGGCGCGACCGCCGTCGGCTATGAACTCCTCCGTGAATGCATCCTCGGCCGTCGCAACTACGCCGGCTTCCACGAGCGCCTGAGCTATGTGCGGTCGAACGATGTTGTCTCCTTGCGCGATCTCCCGCACCCGATCGAACGAGACCGGATAGCCGAAGGCCTGCAGTTTCTCGACCATCCTTTCGCCACGCCTGAAACGCTCGTCGTGAAGACGCTCGAGCTCCGCCCTGAAATCGGCGTCCTCGAGATCAACCCAATAGGCGAGGACGTGAACACTGCTACCGTCGTAGGTCGCGGAAAACTCGATGCCTGGCACGAATTCGATGCCCTTCCCTCCGGCCGCGACGGCGGCCTCGCCCAATCCGGCCGTCGTGTCGTGATCCGTAACGGCCAGCGTCGCCAGTCCTCGCTCGGCGGCGAGGGACATCAGTTCCGCAGGCGTGAACGTGCCGTCGGAATACGAAGTGTGGGCGTGAAGGTCGATGCCACCCATCACGGCGCGGCCGCGATCAGATCGCGCCCTACCCCCCCGACGCTTCGACACCCGGCTATCGACATCGCTACGTCGAGTTCGTGCCGCAGGATCTCCAGGACGTCGTAGGCACCTCGCTCGCCGTCAACGGCGAGCCCCCACAGGACCGGCCTGCCGACGAGAACCGCCCTGGCGCCCAGAGCAAGCGCCTTGAGGGCGTCGCTCCCACGCCGGATTCCGCCGTCGAGAAGAACCTCGAGCCGGTCCCCAGCTTCCTCGGCTACCTCGGGCAGCGCCGCGATCGTGGCTCTCGTGCCGTCGAGCTGCCTTCCCCCGTGGTTGGAGACGATGACGGCGTCGGCGCCAGACGAGACAGCACGCCTCGCGTCTTCACGCGTCATGATCCCCTTCAACGCGAGCGGCAGCGGCGACAGGGAGCGAAGCCAGGCAATGTCGTCCCAGGTAACTGCGGGGTCCTGTAACTCCCTTACCCACGCGAACAACCCGGACCCCTCCACGCGGGGTAGCTTCGTTCCCGCGCCGAGGCCGGCGAGGTTCGCCAGCTCGACGCCTTCGGGAAGCACGAACCGGTTTCTCGCATCGCGATCCCTCAGGCCGAGTACCGGTGTGTCGACGGTCAGTACTAGCGCATCGAAACCGGCTTCGAACGCGCGCTTCACCAGTTCGGCGGTTACGTCGCGATCCCGATAGATGTACAGCTGAAACCACTTGGCGGCGGCCGGGGTTGCCTCTGCAACCTCTTCGATTGTCGAGGAAGCGATCGTCGAAAGGGTGAAGACCGATCCGGCACGTTCGGCAGCGCGCGCGGCCGCCACTTCCCCTTCGGGGTGCGCCATCCGCTGGAACGCGGTCGGTGCGACGAGCACTGGAAACTTCGCCTCGCGACCCAGCACACTGACGGATAGGTCGATTTGGGAGACATCGACCAGCACGCGCGGGCGAATCACCCAGCGGGAGAACGCCTCATGATTCTCGCGGAGCGTCCATTCCTCGCCGGAGCCTCCCGCGTAGTAGTCGTAAACAACCGGCGGCAACTTTTCCCGCGCGCGTTTCTCGTAGTCGTCGACACAGGCGAGCGCCTCTTCCGTTCCCATCCGGCCTAGCCTACCGGGTGGCCGAATGCGACCGTTCGTGCTGCCAAGTATCGTGACGGCATGGCCCAGCTCACGGTTTTCGGCGCGGGGGCGATGGGTACGGCGCTTGCGATGCACTCCGCGCGCAGAGGTGTCGAAACGGCCATTTGGGCCACACCACACGACGAAATCGCCTTCGACGCCATGCGCTCGGCCGGCCGCCATCCCAACCTCCGCGAGCACCTTCCCGCCGGCGTGCAAGTCTTCGCGTCGGGCGAACTGGATGATGCGTCGGCCGGATGCGAGATCGCCGTGATGGCCGCACACGCGGCCGGTGCCAGGTCGCTGGCGCGAATGGCCAAGGCGGCCACGGCAGGAACGCGCGTGGTCGTATCCGTCGCAAAAGGTTTGGAACCCGAGTCGAGGTCGCGCCCCTCCGAGGTGTATGAGGAGGAGTTGCCCGGCGCGAAAATCATCGCCGTCGGCGGACCCTGTCTTGCACCCGAGCTGGCCGAAGGCCAGCCGACGGTAGCGGTCTGGGGGTCGGTCAGCCCGGATCCGGTCGGCTTTGCAGCAGATCTGCTCGACGACCCCGCGTATCGCATCCTGCCGACCGACGACGTCATCGGTCTCGAGTACTGCGCCGTAACGAAGAACGTCGCAGCCATTGGCCTGGGCGTATTGGATGGGATCGGGAAGCCGACCGGCGAGGAGTTTCGAAACGCCAAGGCAGCGCTGTTCTCCATCGGTGTTCGCGAACTCGTGACGCTGGTCGTTGCGCTCGGTGGCCGCCAGGAGACCGCGCTCGGCCCGGCCGGCCTCGGGGACGTCTTGGTCACAAGCCTCGGCGGCAGGAACCGGCTTTACGGCGAACTCGTCGGTGAAGGCGCGTCGCCCAAAGCCGCCTTGGCCGAGATGAACGGCCGCGGTATGACGGTCGAGGGCGTAGAGTCGGCTCGCCACGTCCGCGATCTGGCAAGCGATCTCGGACTCGAGCTGCCCTACCATTTCGCGGTGGAGAGCATCCTTTTCGAGGGCGGCGACCCAAGGACGCTGCTGGAGGAGCTGAACAAGTGAGCGGCCAAAGACCCGACCGCAACCTCGCCATGGAACTCGTGCGCGTTACCGAGGCCGCGGCGCTTGCCGCCGGCCGTTGGGTTGGGCGCGGGGACAAGGTGGCGGCGGATCAGGCGGCGGTCGACGCGATGCGCCTGATGCTCGACACGGTGGATATGGATGGCGTCGTGGTTATCGGAGAGGGCGAGAAGGACGAGGCACCGATGCTCTACAACAGCGAGAAGGTGGGCAGCGGCGACGGGCCGGCTGTGGACGTCGCGGTGGATCCGATCGACGGAACCCGTCTAACGGCCGTTGGACAGCCGAACGCGCTGTCGGTGATCGCCCTGGCCGAAAGGGGCACGATGCTCTTCCCCGGCGCAGCCGTCTACATGGAGAAAGTTGCGGCCGGTCCCGACGCAGTCGGCGCGATCGACATCACCGCCTCGCCCGGGGAGAACGTGCGCAGCGTGGCGAAGGCGAAGGGCGTCAGGCCCGAGGAGATATCGGTCGTCGTTCTGGATCGCGACCGGCACGAGGATCTGATCGCGCAGATCAGGGAAGCGGGTGCGCGCGTGTTCCTGATCACCGACGGCGACGTGGCTCCGGCGATAGCGGCTGCGCGGCCGAAATCGGGAATCGACATGCTCATGGGTATCGGGGGAACTCCCGAGGGCGTCGTTGCCGCCTGCGCGTTGAAGTGCCTCGGGGGTACCGTCCAGGGGCGTCTCTACCCGCGAAACGACGAGGAACGGCGCAGCCTTCTGGACGAGGGGTTCGACATCGAGAAGGTGCTCTCGATCGAGGATCTGTGCTCCGGCGACGACGTCTTCTTCGCCGCCACCGGGATCACCGACGGGGCGCTGGTTCGAGGCGTCAAGTACGGGGAGGACGGCGCTCGCACCTATTCGATGGTTATGCGTTCGCGCTCGGGAACGGTTCGGCGCATCGAGTCACAGCATCACTTCGAGAAGCTGGAACGGTTCAGCGGCCGCCAGTACCGCCGCTAGCCAGCCCGAAGACGCCCTTCTCCTTCTTGACGACGAGCCCGTCCCTCTCGGCGGCGGCCAGCGCCGAGAGGAGGTTCCTTCGGATGTCCTTTTGCACGAACGGGTCGAGGTAGCCGCGCTTCAAGGCCAGGTCCTGGATCACCGTCCAATGGAGATCACCGCCTTCCTCCCGCAGAACGGCGACGACCGCGTCCAGGTACTCCACTAGATGGCCCGGCCCTTAGGGATGACAGTCTTCGCGAACGTCTCGAGCATCGAGGCGTCGAACAGCGAGAAGGGAACCGGCCCAGGATTGATGATCATTTCCTCGACGCCGATCTCCGAGAACAACGCCAGGCGTTCGAGGATCGAAGCGGGCGTCCCGGACAACGTGTCGCGCGAGTAGCCGCCTAGGGCAACAGAGTCGAGGGCGCCGCCGGGAATCCATCGCTGAAGCGACTCGTATCTCCTCTCCAGCTCTTCTTGGTCCTCTCCAACCAAACAGTTGAGCCCGAGCGACCGCCGGAGCGTTGCCGGGTCGCGGTCCTCCTCTTCGCAAATCTTGTCGGCCGCGCGCGAACGATCCGCGTAAGCCTCGGGCGTCCAGCGCCAAACGGTGTTCCATCCGTCCGCCGAGCGCGCCGCCAAACGAAGGGCGCGCGGTCCGCCCTTCGCGCCGATCCAGATGGGAGGTCCGGGGCGCTGAGCAGGCAGAGGGCGATTGAGCGCGTCGCGGAGTTTGTAGAAACGCCCATCGATGCTCGCCGGTGAGTCGGCGAACAGCAGCCTGAGCATCTCGACCGACTCCTCGAGTCGCGCAAAACGCTCCGAGACGGTCTCGAAGTCATATCCGAACGCCTCGAATTCCTCGCCGTACCAGGCGGCTCCGATCCCGAGATCAAGCCTTCCATTTGAAAGGAGATCGATCGTGGCAGCCGACTTGGCAAGGAGTCCGGCGTGTCGCAGGGGCGCCGCCAGCACCAGGGTTCCCACCCGGATCCGCTCCGTGCGCGCCGCAATACCGGCGAGTGTCGTCAGCGCCTCCAGCGAGCCGTGCCGTGTATCGCCTCCGCCGTATCTGGCGAGAGACAGGAAAAAGTGGTCGGAGATCCACACCGAGTCGAACCCCAGCTGCTCCGCGCGCACGGCCACATCCACCGTGCGCTCGAACGTCACGGGTTCATAGTCTGGAAACGAGAAGTCGTAGTGCGGTAACGCGAGCCCGAACTTCATGAGTGCCCGCGATCATAGTGGGCTCAGACCTTCAGTTCGCTCGGCGTCACCCAAACCGACAGGGTCCCGCCGCCGCGAGCGAGGCGAACCTCGACCGCCCTTCCGATGGCGTCGCCGCCCATCAATCGCTGTAGGCGGCCGACGTCCTCGACGGATTCGCCGTCCACTTCGATGATCACGTCCTCAGTTCGAATCCCGGCCTTGTCCGCGGGGCTACCGCCGACCACCTGAACGACCTCCACTCCGCGCTTCCGGCCCGATTCCTGCGAAACCCTCGGCGGAAGCGGCCGGGGACCTCCGGCAACACCGAGGAACGCCCGGCGGTATCTGCCGTCGGCCATCAACGCCGCGATGATCCTCCGTGAGAAGTCGTTGACGGGAACGGCAAGGCCGAGGCCGATTCCGGCGACCGCGGTGTTGACCCCTACGACTCGCCCCGAGCCATCCGCCAGCGCTCCACCCGAATTCCCAGGGTTCAATGCCGCGTCCGTCTGGATGACGTTCTCGACGAGCCGAACGTTGGCCCCTTCCCTCGTCGGCAAGGAACGTCCCAGCGCACTCACGACTCCGGCCGTCACCGAGCCGTCGAACCCGAGAGGGTTACCGATGGCGACGACGAGCTGGCCTACCCTCAGCCGGTCCGCATCGCCCAGCTCGGCCGCGTTCAGCTCGCCGCCCCCGGCTCTGACCACCGCGAGATCCGAGAGTGGATCGGTTCCTACAATCTCCACCGCCACCTCGCTACCGTCGGCGAATTCCGCCGAACCCCGCTCCGCGCCTTGAACAACGTGCGCCGACGTAAGGAGGAATCCGTCGGCCGTTACGGCGACGGCCGAGCCTGCTCCCCGCTGGCTCATCCGGCTGCCGCCCTTGTACACGCCGAGACTCGCCACCGACGGAGTCAGGCGTTCAGCCACCGAACTCACTACGGCGGAGTAGGCGTCGAGTGCGGCATCGTCCGATGGCGTTTCTTCGACCAGATCCTCGGTTGTTTCCATTAGGTCAAACCTCCGACTTCGCTTCACCTGCCGAGACGCCGACCTTCCGCTCCTCCGCGCCCCTGACGATGCCTAGCTCGAACGAGTCTCCCTTGGAAACCGCGTCGAGCGCTTCGTACAGATCGTCGACCGTGGAAACGGCACTACCGGACGCCGAGACGATCAGGTCTCCCTTTTGGATTCCGGCCCGGTCGGCCGGACTCCCCTCCTCAACGGCTCGAACGAGCAGTCCGTCGCGCTCGGGAAGTCCCACCGATCGCCGAAGCCTTCTCGCGACGTGTGAGGGCGCGATGCCGACGCCCAGGTAGGTGCGGGAAGGACCCTCGCCCCTTCCGAGCGCATCGATGCGCTCGCGAAGCGAGTCGTCGGCCGCGATCGAGAGATAGAACCCGTCACCGAGCCTGTTCGTATTGATGCCGACCAGCCGACCGGCCTCGTCGACCAGAGGTCCGCCGGACGAGCCTCGGGCGAGGGGGGCCGTGTGCTCGACGCTCCCCTGGATTCGGCGCCCGCGTGGTCCCCGGAACGAACGCCCGAGGGCGGAAACGAATCCGAGCGTTACCCGGAGGTCCCGGCCCCTGGCCATACCGAAAACCGGCGAACCCAGCTTCGGCGGAGAACCCGCGAACTCGACCGCCGGCGCACCGCCGGTCTCCACGGAGATGACCGCGAGATCTCCGTCCGGGTCGGCCCCCGCAACTTGGCCGGTCTCGGTCCTCCCGTCGTCGAAGCTCACGTGGACCTCTTCGCCCCGGAGGTTATGGGCGTTGGTGAGAACCCTGCCCTTGCCGATCACCACGCCGCTGCCGCGCGGACGCTCTCCGATCGCCACGACCGATGCCCCTGAGGCGCCGGCCACGCCCTCCACCGCCTGCTGCATTTCCTCGAGAACCGCCATCGCTTGCCCCCTCCATGAGGTAACTTGTCACTTGCAAGTTACGATGGAGTCGGGTTTATGGCAACCAGAGAGAGCGAATCGCCACTGAGGGACGCCCTGGCCGCGGTGGGCGACCGATGGACCCTTCTCGTGGTGGAAGCGCTGCTCGACGGCCCGAGGCGCTTCAACGGCCTGCTTTCGAGCGTGCCGGGGATCGCGTCCAACATCCTCTCGCAGCGCTTGCGCCATCTGGAGAAGCAAGGGCTCGTAGTCGCGGCACCGTACTCGACCAGGCCAACGCGATTCACCTACGAGCTGACGCAGGCCGGGCGGGAACTCGCCGGGGCGCTTCGATTGCTGACCGACTGGGGAAGCCGCCGCGCCGGCGAGGCCGAGCCCCCGCGCCACTCGTGCGGAACTCCCCTCGAAGCAAGCTGGTACTGCCGGACTTGCGAGACGGCGGTCGACGACGACGAGTCACTAGACTTGCGCTTCGTCTGACTCGTTCCCGCTCTCAAGCGGCTGGTGCGATGATGGAGCCGTGAGAGCGGTCAGGCTCGTCTTCGCAACCGCACTAATTGCTTTCGCCGCGCCTTCTGCCGGCGCCCAGGAAACTGCGCCCGAGATCATTTCCCTGGGACTTAACGGCGTCGTGGATCCATTTGTCGCGTCGTACGTGAAATCCGGCATCGAGGCCGCGGACGACGCCAACGCGGCGGCAGTGCTGTTGACTATCGATACGCCGGGCGGATTGGACTCGTCGATGCGCGAGATCGTTAAGGCGATCCTGAACACCGACGTGCCGGTAGTCTGCTTCGTCTCACCGCAAGGTGCCCGCGCCGCCTCGGCGGGAGCCTTCATCCTTATCTCATGCCCCGTCGCCGCGATGGCTCCGGGAACCAACGTCGGGGCGGCCCATCCTGTGGGGGTCTCCGGTGCGATCCAGTCCGAGAAGGTAACGAACGACGCGGTCGCGTACATAAGGAGCCTCGCCGAGCAGCGGGGCCGAAACGCCGATTGGGCCGAGGACGCGGTTCGCGATTCGGTGAGTGCGTCCGCCGAGGAGGCCCTCGAGCTCGGCGTCATAGACGTGATCGCCCCGAGCGTCCCTGATCTGTTGGAGACGATCGACGGGGACACGGTCCAGACAAGCGACGGCGAGGCCGTCTTGGATGTGGCCGGCGCCCGGATCACGGAACGCAACATGAACGCCGGCCTTGGGTTCCTTCACGGACTCTTGGACCCGAACGTCGCGTTCATCTTCTTCTGGCTCGGACTTTTCATGATCATCCTGGAGTTCTTCGTCCCAGGCGGAGTGATGGGAATCCTCGGGGGCGTGATGTTCGTACTTGCGATCGTCACCTTCGGGATGCTCCCGGTGCAACTGATCGGCATCGCGCTCTTGCTGGCTTCGGTCGTCTTCTTGATCCTCGAGTTGAAGCATCCCGGGCTGGGCGTCCCGGCGATCGGGGGGATCATTTCCCTGATCCTCGGCGGTTGGTTCCTCTTCGATTCCGCGGTTCCGAATGCCCGTGTGTCACCCTGGGTGATCGCGCCGGTGGCTCTGGGCGCGGCGATCTTCTTCCCAATCGTCATTCGGGCCGCGCTGCGCGTGTTTCGAAAGCCACCCGCCGGCGGGACGGAGCAGCTAATCGGCAAGGAGGGTACGGTTGAGCGCGAGTTGGATCCCAAGGGCGTCGTCCTGGTCGCGTCCGAGGAATGGACGGCGGTCTCAGAGTCCGGACCGGTGCCGAAAGGGCAACATGTTCGCGTCGTGGGGGTCGATGGCCTGAAGCTCAAGGTGGAAGCGGCCAATGAGGCACACCCGTCCGAGCACGAACAACGCGAAGGGAGCAAAGCCTGATGGGAACCGTGATTGCACTCGGCGTCTTGCTGGTACTGCTGCTCGTGATCATCACACAGGCGATCAGGATCGTCCGTGAGTACCAGAGGCTCGTCGTGTTTCGGCTGGGCCGGCTGTTGGGAACGAAGGGCCCCGGACTGGTTCTTCTGATCCCGTTCGTGGACAAGGCGGTGACCGTCGACCTTCGGGAGTTCTACCTGGAGATACCCCGGCAGGATTCGATAACGAAGGACAACGCACCGATCGCCATCGACTTCATCACCTTCTACAAAGTGTTGGAACCGGAAATGAGCGTCATTCAGGTGGCTAACTTCGCGGGCGCCGCGCAGAATCTCGCGGCCACGACGCTGCGAGCGGTCGTCGGGGACATCCCCCTCGACGACGTGCTCGCGAAACGCGACGAGATCAACCAGCTGCTTCGCGCCAAGCTAGACGAAGTCACCGAGCGATGGGGAGTGAAGGTGACCAACGTCGAGATAAGGGAGATCAGCCCGCCGCCGGGCGTGCAGGAGGCGATGACGCGGCAGATGTCGGCGGAGCGCCAGCGCAGGGCGATCGTCACCGAGGCCGAGGGAGCCAAGTCGGCCGCGATAACCGTGGCCGAGGGAAACAAGCAAGCCGCGATCCTGAACGCAGAAGGTGAAAGACAGGCTGCGATCCTGAACGCCGAGGGGGACAGACAGGCTGCGATCCTGAACGCGGAGGGGTTCTCGCTGGCCCTTCAGAGAATCTTCGAGGTGGCTCAGGGCGTCGACGGCAAGACGCTAAGCCTGCAGTACCTCGAGGCCCTCAAGCAGATCGGATCGTCGCCATCGACCAAGTTCGTGATCCCGATGGAACTCTCTTCGATGCTCCAGGGACTGATCGGCGCGACGGGCTCCTCGTTCGGGGACGGCGGCACCGGCCGCAAAAGTTAGCCGGCGGCTACGCCCGCTCCAGCTCCATGGGCTCTAGCTAGATGGCGTTCGCCAGAGCGAGAAGATCCTCTGCGCTGAGCACATCCAGGTCCGGCGGCCTAAGCTCCAGCGTTTCTCGAATCACGCTGGCCTTGGAATTCGCAGGCCTCCGCTGCGGACGGCGCCGCTGCTCGGCCCCTCCCAATTCGAAGTCGGAATCGTCGCCGAGATAGAGGAGCTCTCGCGCGAGCCTGCTGAATTCGACCTGAGCGTTTTCGTGATGCGGCATGGTCTTTCTCCCTTCACGGATGGTCTTTCTCCCTTCACGGATGGTCTTTCTCCCTTCACGGGAGAGATTCGGCCGGCGGTATCAGGAGGGCGTCAGGCGACGTTCAGGCAGAGGTCAAGATGACCGGGCGACGGTTTCCCCGGCCTCGAGGACACCGGCTTGCTGCAGCATCAACTGGAAGTCGTGCGGGCTGGTCGAGGCCTGGAGTGCGTCCTTGACCTCGACGCGCCCTTCGGTAACAAGGTCGAGAAGGGCCTGATCGAACGTACGCATGCCGTAGTAGGCACCGTCCGCGATGACCTCCTTGATCTCCGAGGTGAGCTTCGGATCGGCAATACGCTCGGAGATCCGGCCCGTATTTACACACACCTCGATACCGGGGACCATGCCTCCACCGACTGCGGGAACCAGCCGCTGGCAGACGATCCCCCTCAGGGATCCGGCGAGAGTCAGCCTCACCTGGATCTGCTGGTGCGGGGGAAAGAAGTCGATCACACGGTTGACGGTTTCCGTTGCATCCACGGTGTGAAGAGTCGAGAGCACCAAGTGGCCGGTCTCGGCAGCCTGTAGCGCCGTTCGAACCGTCTCGGTGTCGCGCATCTCTCCGATCAGAATGACGTCCGGGTCCTGGCGCATCGCGGCGCGCAGGGCGGTGAGGAAACTCTCGGTGTCCTGTCCCACCTCTCGCTGGTTGATCGAGGCCGTCTTGTCGGGGTGCAGTACCTCGATCGGATCCTCGATCGTCACGACGTGAAGGGGTCGCGTTTGGTTTATGTGCTCGATCATCGCGGCAAGCGTGGTCGTCTTTCCAGATCCGGTCGGTCCCGTTACCAGGACCAGGCCCCTCGGCTCCTCGGCCAGGTCCCGAAGAACCAGCGGCAGCCCGATCTCCTCGAAGGCGGCTCCGCCCATGCCCATCTTCCTCATCACGAAGCTCACGGATCCTCGCTGCTGGAAGGCATTGACGCGGAACCTCCCGAATCCAGGCCTCGAGATCGCGAAGTCGATCTCGCCCTTCTCGGCGAACCGTTCCTTTCGCGGAATCGGAACCAGTTCCTCAGCGAGCTGGTTGGTCTCGTCCTGGGTAAGAGGATCTCGTTTGAGCCGATTCAGCTTGCCCTCCGAGCGGATCATCGGGGCCGAACCGACCTTCAGGTGAAGATCGGACCCGATGCCGTCCACGAGCTCGTCCAGCCACCCTTCGAACTCACGCCGAATGGCGCTATCCGAGGAAGTGACGGGGATGGTGTCGAACATCGAGTCACTGACGTCGACGGCAGAGGATTCCTGTCCTCCGCCCGCGGTCAGGTTCGCATCTTCACTCATCTTCCAGACCCCCTAGCGACAAACATTAATCAATTCGGCGCGGGCGATGACCGTATTGAGACCGACCCCCGCCTATGCCAGTTCCTGCAGGACGAAAGCCGGAGTCGTCGCACCACCGGGTACCAATTCGATCCCCGACGCAGGTGGCGCCTTCAACCCGCGAATCCGGCTCCACCCCGGTCCACCGAGGAGAACCTGTCCCGGGGCGGCGCGTTCCCGCAACCCCGTGACCAAACGGTCCGGGTAGCCTTCGATCACCGTTAGGCCGGTCGATCGAGAAACGCGCCCTTGCACGAGCGCACCGGCCGGGGCGAAACGCCGGCGCGAGACATCGCGCACGGCCTCAACCACCGACATCGCCGCTCTAACCGCCTTCGCGGGAGCGTCGTCGCCCTCGAACCGAGCCTCGACGACCGGGTGTCCCGGAGTTCCGGCCAGCTCCACGCGCGCCCCGGCCGCGGCCGGAGGACGCAAGGCCGCATTCACACAACGATCCAGCGTGAGCCTGTCCTGCACCGAGCCGAGGTTCCGAAACTCGATCGAAAGGACGGCGAACGTGACGCTTTCGGCGGCGCGGAACTCGGGCAAGGTGGAGCCGCGAATGGCGAACTCGGGCTCTCGACCCACCCGCGACGGGAACGGAATGACCCTTCCAGACATCGGGACTTGTATCGGCGTGAATCCGAATGCCCCTTAGCCCGAACTCCGGGCCGTGCCTGGCGGCTGTCTTCGCGGGGCTAGTCCCTGAGTCTGAGGCGGCAGGTGGCGCGCTCGACCAAGGGCTCGAATTCCTCGAGCTCGGGCCTCGGGGCCAGGCTTTCGAGCATCCCCTCGACCAGCCCCCGATGCACGGTGCAGATCAAGTCCTTGTAGTCGTCCGTGAGATCCCTGGCCGGGCACTCGCGCATCAGGACCTCGACCTCGTGCTTCGTTCGGCGGCGAAATCGCGGGTCGAAGCCCGCCCGGGCCATCGCTTCTTGGAGCATCGCAAGGTTGCGCCTGGCGGGCAGACGCTTGCCGGGTTTCGGACTCTCTTGCGTCAGCAGATACCGTCCCCATTCGCGCGCGAGATCACCGGCACGATCGACCGCCTTCTTGCCCGTTACCAGCCCACAGAGAATCTCCGACACCAGGCGATAGTCACGGCCCTCCTCGGCCTCGGGCTCAACGACCGAGTACAGCGTCTGAGGCCTTCCCACGCCCGTTGCCCGCCGGATCTCGTGCTTGAGAAGACCGGCTTCCTGGAGGCGGCGAAGGTGGGGGCGAAGGGTGTTTGGATGAAGACTCAGCCTGGTAGCGAGTTCCCGTACGGAAACCGGTCTCTGCGACAGCCGGAGATACCGGTACAGTCGGAACCGGGTGTCGTCGGCGAGCGCCTTGTGGATCTCCAGCGCCTTCGCGGCCGGCATTCGACTCCTCTCGACGCCCCGGGCGGGGAACCGTATCATGGTAGAAGGATTAGTTAGGTAAACACGGTCGGAATCGGAAGAATCCCGAGGAGCCCGCGTGGCCACAGAGCAACAAGTCAAGGAAGCGCTCCGAGAGGTACTCGATCCCGAGATCGGCAAGCCGATCGAGGATCTCGGCATGCTGCGCGAGATTCGGATCGACGACGGCACGGTAAGCGTCGGGGTCTGGCTGACGATCGAGGGATGCCCGCTTCGCGACCGCATCACGAACGACGTGACGAATGCGGTTCAGCCCCTCGAGGGCGTCCGGCAAGTCGAGGTCGACCTAACTCCGATGAGCGAGGATCAGCGCGCCGGGCTTGCATCGCAGCTTCGCGGTGGGCGCCCCGAGAACCCAACCTTCTTCACCGAGGGCGACACCAGCGTTGTCGCCGTCGCCTCGGGCAAGGGCGGCGTCGGCAAGTCGAGCGTCACCGTGAACCTTGCCGCCGCCCTGGCGCGAGACGGATATCACGTCGGGATCTTGGACGCCGACGTCTGGGGTTTCTCGGTTCCAAGGATGATGGGCGTCCAGGGCAAGCCGGTCGGATTCAACAACATGATCCTCCCGCTCGAGGCCCACGGCGTGAAGGTGATTTCGATGGGCTTCTTCGTTCCCGAAGAGACCCCGGTCATTTGGCGTGGCCCGATGCTGCACAAGGCAATCCAGCAGTTCCTAGGTGACGTCTACTGGGGCGAGCTCGATTTCCTTCTCTGCGACCTTCCGCCGGGGACGGGTGACGTCTCGATCTCCCTGGCTTCCTTCCTGCCGGGCGCGTCGATGCTGGTCGTGACCACGCCACAGGAAGCCGCGCGCAAGGTTGCCGAGCGCGCGGGGAAGATGGCCGAACAGACCAAACTCCGCGCCATCGGTGTCGTGGAGAACATGTCTTACTTCGTGTGCCCGCACTGCGGCGAGCAGACTTCGATCTTCGGCGAGGGTGGCGGACGGGAGGCGGCGCAGACGCTGGGTGTTCCGCTGCTCGGACGTATCCCCCTGGTGACGAGCCTGCGCGAAGGCGGCGACACGGGAACGCCGATTGTCGTCTCGGAACCCGACTCTCCGGCCAGCCGGGCACTATCGGAATCGGCAGCAGAGCTGGCGAAGATGGCCAAGACGAACGTCGGAAAGCCGCTGAATCTCGTCATGAACCCGGGGGCCGCTGCCGGCGCAGGGAGTCACGCCGGCCACTCGCATTAGCCGCCCGGTTCCTTAGGCGGAGTGAACGAAGTCGATACGGCTACGGTTTTCGCCGGCGGTTCCCTTCCCTGCCGAACCCTCCACCTGAGGAGCAAGGCCAAGGAGATGGTTACGGCGGCCACCGACGTCCACTGACTTCCCGTCAGCCCGAAGAATCGCTTGTCCACGCGAAGGAAATCAGTGACGATCCGCACGGTTCCGTACCACGCGGCGAACGCCAGGAAGAGCACTCCCTCGTGCCGGGGCTTCTTGTTCAACCAGTACAGGAACAGGAACAAAAGCGAAGTGGTGATCAGATCGTAGAGGGCGGTTTGATGCACCCCGACTCCGCTCGCGATCACCGATCCGTCCTGACCGAATAGGTCGGCACCGCGCCGGGTGATGACGAGTTGCTGGGCGCCCTGGAGCAGGAACTGGGAACACTGCCCCGCAGAACAATCGAACCCCGCAAGGTTGCCGCCCTTATAAGCGAACGCCAGGAGCCAGCTCGTCGGCTTTCCCAGGTGATCGCCAACGATCAGATCTCCGATCCTGCCGAGCGTGATTCCGGCCGCCATCCCTATCGCCGCGGAATCCATCACCTGGAAGAACCTGTACCCGTAGCGGCGCATCAGAGGGATGTTGATGAGGATCGCCCCGGCGATTCCGCCCAGGAGGCTGATACCCCCGCGCCAGATCGCGAGCATGTCGCCGATTCCGTCGAACTCGGAGTAATGAGCGATCACATAGAAAAGTCGGGCTCCGATCACCGCACCGACGAGCGCCCAGAAGATCATCGTGTTGATGTGGTCCACGGATAGACCGCGCTTCGGACCTTCGCGCAGCAACCACCACGCACCGAGCAGGAACCCTGCGGCAATCCCGATGCCGTGGGGCGAGATAGCGAAATCGCCGAAGATGTGGATTCGGTCCACGACCGGCCATCCAATGGCCGCGAGCAGGCTCATCGGGCCAACTCTAGCTTTCCGCCGGCCAAGCGATACCGACGGCTCTCCCGAGCAGCAACCCACCGGCGACGTCCGAGGGGAAATGGACACCGAGGTAGATCCTCGATACACCGACGGCAGCCGCGGGCGAAGCCATCATCGCGCGGATCGGCAAAGACAAATCCAGATCCCTCGCCGCCACCGTCAAGAAAGCAGTGATCACCGCCGGATGGCTGCTCGGCCACGATGTCCCCTGAGGCCTGCTGATCACCACTCGCGCGGTGTCCGCATGAGCGTGATAGGGACGCGGGCGCAGAAAACTCTTCTTCAGCGCCTGGCCGAGCGACCAGGTGGCAAGCGCGGCAAGCAGCGCGCGGGTGGCCGTTCTCGTACGGCCGTTCGCAGCGAGCGCTGCCGCGGCGCCGATCGAGGCCCAGATCGAGCCGAGTTCGGTGACGCCCGAGAAGAACCTGTCCCTCCCGGGTGTGTGGCCGCCGTTCAACGCGTGGAACGCCTTCGCGTCGAGTTCGCGGCCTCTCTCTCGCGACGACCACACGCCGATCGCCAGCGCGGCGGCGGCGAATGTTGCGGCACGAAACGGGCGCGCCCTCACATCGCCCCTCGCGGGATGCGAGAATCAGGGCGCCTGGGCGAAGGAGGATGAATGCAGAAGGGAACTCCGGCACCATCGGGGGAAACGGCAGGCGGAGCGGACCGCGAAACACAGGCCCAGCTCGCCCGATCCCGGCGCATGCGAGCCGCGAAACTGCTCGCCGCGCTGGCAATCCTCATCCTTCTGATCGTTTTCATTATCCAGAACTCCGAGCCGGTCACGATCGACTGGGTCTTCTTCCAGCGCGAGTCCCGTGTCATCTGGGTCATGGTCACGAGCGCCGTGCTCGGCGGCGTGGTGGGCTACCTGATCGCACGCCCGGGGCGAGGGGAACCCCGCAAACGCAAGGCGAAGTAGCCGCACCGCCAGCCGCGTCGCATCTCGTCACCGGCCACCCGCCACGTCGGTTCCCCTCCACCAGCTGAGCCGCCCCGGCGTCAGCTTCAGAAGGACGGCCCCATCGCCGCTCGCGCCGGTGGCGGCCACGCGCGCCGAAGCCGATCGCGCACCCGATCCGAGCGCTTTGAGGTCGTGCAGGTCGCCTTCACCTCGGACGAGAATCCCGGCCATGTCCTTGGCTCGCCAAGAGGGCCCGCCGTTCACGGCCATCGCGGCGCGCAGCACGGGGCCCCCGGCGGCGAGTTCGAGAACTCTTCTGGACGCCGCCGCATACAAGGAGGTTCCTCCGCGCGACCACCGCGCCGGAACGACGACGAGCACTTCGTCGCTCGCCAACGCCACCGCGGCGTCGCCCCGCCCGCCTACCGCCGACGCGACGTCCACGGGAAGCCTCGCTAGCGGATCCTCGCCTCGTTTCGACGCGCGAAACGTCGGATGCGAGACGAGTCGCCGCACCCAGGGCCTGCCCGACCAGTTCCCCACTTCTCCCGACGCCGTGTCGATCACGACTGCGCCGTGGACGGCAAACTCGACGAACACACGGCCCGGAGGCATCCACCCGAGAGGAAACCCTCCGCGACCCCGAAAAAACATCCTGTTCTTCGCGGCGTAGGCTGCTCCGGCAGCGGCGACGCCGCGCAGATCGAGGCCGGTTCCGACCCAAGTCGATGGATCGAGCACATCGTGTATTCGAACGACACCGACCAGGGAAACCGCCCAGTAGCCGTATCGAACGAGCGCGGCGGCGAAGTTGCCTTCTCTCCAGGACCGAACGGCATCGGAGGTGCGCGACATCGTGAACCAAACCCTCCCGCCCGAGTACGCGAAAGGGACCGGGGCCACGAAGGGTCCGTCGGCGGTCGAGGACGAGACGTAGCAGAGCTTCCCCTCCTTCAGCACCGTCCTCGAAGGGACGAGAGATCCGTCCCGGTTCGTCATGACATCACCCTCCTCCCAAGAACTTGACTTTCGTCGCGAGTTCGCCGGCGAACGCCGTGATAACGGCAAGATAGAAGAACCCGGTGGCGGATTGTACGGCGCTGGCCCTTTCCCCGCGAAGCGTGAGGCGGATCATCACGGCTATTAGAGCGGTGGCGGCAACCATCCCGAGCGCGATCCACTGTGCCATGCCGAACGCAGTGAGGATCGGGTTGAAGGAGGTATTGGTGGAATCGGCCGCCGGTCCGAACCCACCGGCGGCCACGGCAGCAGCCTCGAGCACGACGGCGACCAGCAGGAAACTGGTGAACCGGTTGATGGGTCCTCGCGAAAGGCCCCGGTCGGTTAGGTACCAGTGGCCGAGCAAGAGGCCGTCCAAAACCGCGCCGAGGAACGCCGCCCCCGCCGCGAGCTGCAGGAAGCCGATCACGGCGGAATCCCCGGCCGTCCCCGCAAGGGCTACGAGCAGCGCCATCGACAGCGGCACCGAGCAGAATCCGATCGCGCGTGCCAACTTGTCGGCTCCGGCAAAAAGGAGTCCGACCCACGCGAGCGTCAGGATCCAAAGCGCCAGCGAAAGCCACAACGCCAGTCTTCCTGCGGCGCTGCCTCCCTGGTAGCCGAACGAGATCGACCCCCAGGTCGAGACCGCCAGCACCAGCAGGACGGAGCCGGTGACCTTGAAGAATCCCCGGCGCACCTCGCTCCACAGGGGCGTCAGGAACAGCAAGGCCGCGCCGCCGGCCACGGTTTCCGCAAGCACGAGCGCCATGACGCCCGCCGGGCCGCTCAAGCTGATCTTGGGTTCATGGCCGGCTCAGGGTACCGAGCCGGAGGCGCCTCGCGGTGCGCCCACGATCCAGAGGGTACCCTGGCTTGCCCGTGAGCGACTGGCGAACCTACGATTCGATCGCCGACTCTTACGGGCGCGTGCACGCCCCGGTGATGGCTCGGCCGGCGCGCGACTTGGTCGAGTTGGCCGTCGGAGCCGGCTCCCGCGTTCTGGACGTCGGCACGGGCACGGGCGTCGCGGCCGAGGCTGCCGCCGAAGTCGCCGGAGGGGCAGGGATCGTCGTGGGAATCGATTCGTCACTGCCGATGCTGATGGCCGGCGGCCAATCCAACAACGCCCACAGAACGCTCGCGCTCGCATTCGACTTGCCGTTCGCCGACGCAACGTTCGATGTGGTCATCGCGAATTGTGTCATCTCACACTTCAAGAAGTACAAGACCGCGCTGTTCGACATGCTCCGGGTCCTCAAACCCGGCGGCGCTCTTGCCGTATCGGCGTGGGGGAACCGCCAGGACGAGTTCAGAATCGCATGGCGCGACCTCCTCGTGGGAGTGGCAGGTCACGAGATGCTGGTAGACGCAGCCCGCCAGGTGGTTCCGTGGGAGGATCTGTTCGCCGATCCCCGAAAAATGGAGGAGATACTCAGCGAGTCAGGGCTTCGGAGAATTCGCGTCGAACGCCGTGAGTACAAGAACAGGATGACGTTGGAGGACTATCTATCGGCGCGCGAGACCGCAACGGCGGGGAGGTTCGTAAGAAGCATGCTGGGCGAGGAATCGTGGGCGGCGTTTCGAGCCCGGGCTCGTGACACCTTCGCTGCCAGGTTCCCCGACCCGCTCACGGACTTCAGCGACGCGATCGTTGCGGTCGGTGTGAAGCCTTAGCTACTCGAGATCAAGAACGCGAAACGCTTCGCCGTATTCCACGCCCATGACGCCGCCGACGCGCTCGGCCTCCTCCCGAACCCAGTCCTCAAAGTAGCCGAACATCTGGAGCTGGCTCTTGTGCTCGTAGATAGAGGCCAGTTTCCTGTCCATCAACCCGGTGATGTCCTCGCGGTGGTTCGGCTCGAGACTCCACGTTAGCCAGATGTCATTCACCTGCCAAGATTCGAGGCCCTCCCTGAGATGCTCGGGGAAGAAGTGGGGGTTACCGGCTCCGGGAAAGACCGAATCGAGCGTGGCAGCGCCGGCCACACGGTGGTCGGAGTGGTTGTAGTAGCGATTCTCGAAGAACACCATCGTCGGATCGCTAGTCACCACGGTCTCGGGACGAATCTCGCGAATCAGCCGGACAACCGGCTCGCGCGTGCCCTTGGAATTAACAAGCTCGCCGTCGGGGTGGCCGAGGATCCTGTGCGACGCGAAACCCAGGACGGCAGCGGCCTTTTCGGTTTCCTGCGCACGCGTTCGCGCGAGCTTGGCAGGGTCATCATCGGGGTTGTCGGATCCCTTGTCCCCATTCGTGAGGATCAAGAGGTGGACGCTTCTCCCTGCATCGGCCCAACGAGCGAGCGTGCCTCCGGCAGAAATCTCCATGTCGTCGGGGTGAGCGAAGCTGGCCAGGACGGGGCCCCGCTTCTCGTCCATCTATCGGCGCGCGGACTTGCCCAGTATGTAGCGGACCACCGTGCGAACCGGCGACCCCGTACCGCCCTTGGGCCAGTAGTCCCCCGGCGACTCCGCATAGGCGGTTCCCGCGACGTCCAGATGCACCCACGGCGTGTCGCCTACGAACTCGCGGAGGAACAGTGCCGCGCTGATCGCCCCGCCGTAACGGCTTCCGGTGTTCTTCACATCGGCGATCGACGAATCTATCTGCGAGCGGTAGCCGTCCCAAAGAGGTAGCTCCCATCCCGGTTCACCCTCCGCCTCGCCGGCATCGAGGATGTCGCGGACGAGCCTCTTGTCGTTCCCCAGTACGCCGTACAAACCGTCGCCGAGCGCCACCATGCAGGCGCCGGTCAGGGTCGCGGCATCGATTATCGCCGCCGGTTTCCTCTCCGCGAGCTTGGCCAGCGCGTCGGCCAGAACCAGCCGGCCTTCGGCGTCGGTGTTTAGGACCTCGGAAGTCTTTCCGCCTCGATGGCGAAGGACATCACCAGGTCGCACTGCGGAGCCGCTCGGCATGTTCTCCGCACATGGGATAGCGGCGATGACGTTTACCTTGGGTCGCAGCATCCCGATCGCCCGCATGACTGCCATCATCGCGGCGGCGCCTGCCTTGTCGGCCTTCATCCACTCCATGTTCTTCGCGTCCTTGAGCGAGAGGCCGCCGGAGTCGAAGGTGATTCCCTTGCCAGCGAGGGCGATCGGGGCCCGTGAGGCGGCCGCGCCCCGGTAGGACAATTCGATCAACCGTGGCGGGTGCTCACTCCCCTGCCCCACGCCGAGAATCCCTCCGAACCCTCCTCGCCGGAGTTCTTGCTTCGTCCACACCTTCGAACGCAGACCTGCCGCCTTGGCCATCTTCTGGGCCTCCCTCGCAAGGATCTCGGGAGTGGCGTCCCCCGCCGGCGTGTTGATCAGATCCCTTGCCCAAGCGACCGCCTCGCAAAGGATCTCCGACTCCTCGACGGCGCGAGCGGTCCGCCTGGCATTCGTGCGGGGACCTTCGATCAGCGTGAATTCCTTCAGCGCGACCGGCTTCGAATCCTTCGACTTGTAGCGATCGAACTTGTACGCACCGAGCAGCAACCCTTCAACGGTGGCCCGGACCGAGTCGTCGGGTCCCTTTGCGGCCTGGGAGAGCGTCGTGGCGACCTTTCTATAACCACACACCCTCGATGCTGCCTTGCCGATGGCCCTGCGCAGAGCATCGGCGTCCACCTTCTTCTTCTCTCCGAGTCCGAGCAACATGACGAAAGCGGCCGGGAGTTTGCCGAGCGTGGGCACGATCATCGACTCGCCCCGCTTTCCGGTCGACTTGGCATCCTTGAGGGTCCGAACTAGATCGACCCCGATCGCCCGGCCGGCGTCGCGGACGCCCGGGCCGGCTTCCGGCCCCTCGAAAACGGGGAGCACCAGTAGATCCACGGCGATGTCGCGGACGGAAGCGCGAGACTGCTCGAATTTTGGCACGGGCCGCTAGTCTAGCGAGCCGGGCGGCGTGGCAGCGATCCGGCTAGGCTTCCGCATCGTGGACACGGCGATACTCACCGATCTCGTGCGCTTCTCGGCCGAAGGTCCCACGCGCCAAACGGTCTTCGAGACCGACCGGCTTTGGGTCGAATTGATCTGCGTAGACCAAAACCAAGAGGTTGGACCGATGAGCGACCCGCAGGCGGACGCCGTCGTTACGGTCATCGCTGGAGAGGTCGTGGTCCACGTCGGCCGCAAGCACAAGCGGCTGAGTCAATGGGGAGCTGCCCTCGTGCCGGCCGGTACCGAGGTGATCATCAAGAGCGCGTCGGTGGACCCGTCCGTTGTCCTTCTGATGACGGCGCCCCCTCCCGAACGTGCCGTCTAGGCGCGAGGACCAGGAGCGCCAGCAAGAACGCGACCACGAAGCCGGGAGCGCTGGCACCTATCGCGCCGCCGAACAACGGGAACGGCAACCCCAACCAATTGTGGATCAACGTCTCGACACCTCGCATCCACGCGTCCGGCGCGAGGGGGGCATTCCAGTGGTACACGAGGAAACCCGCCGTCCACGGGACGAACGCCGCCCAATTGACGCCCGAGCGATACCAGGCCCGGCCGCCGGGCTCGAATAGGTCGCGCTCGGAGAAGTCGCGGCGGCCGAGGACGAAGTACGAGGCGGCGAAGACACCGAAGAGTGGAACGAACACCGACCCGATCAGATAGAGGAAGGATTCGAACAGATCCATAGTCAGGAAGAGGGCAAGCAAGAACCCGGCGGCCGACACTCCCAGTATCAGGGAGAGCTGCGGGATTCTAGGCGCCACGTTTTGAACCGAGACGGCGCCGGAGTAGATGTTCGCGAAAGCCTCGTCGGTTTCGCCGGCAAGCAACACCATGAGGACCAAGACCCCGCCGGCGACGGAGATGATCGCCGTGCCGATCGCCTCCACGTCGGCCGTCGCACCCGCGGACAGGACGAGAAGCGCACCCAGCGCGTAAAACCAGGCGTTCCCCAGGAAGTACCCACAATAGGTGCCGGCGAACACGCGCGCGTCCCGCTTCGCGAAACGGTTGTAGTCGGCGACCAGCGGCAGCCACGAGATCGGCATGACGATCACCAGGTCGACGGCCGCCCAAAAGGAAGGGAATCCACCCGCGCCCGGAGCCCGCAAGGCGTCTTGAAACGAACCTGCCGTCACGAGCTTGTACGTGATGAACAGCCCTGCCGCCGAAAGGACCCAAAGCCCGAACCGTTCGAGCCACTTGCGCACGACGAGAACCGGACCGCCGATGGCAAGGCCTGTACAGACGATCGCCACGATCGCCAGCCAGAACGCGTACGAGTCGAAGCCGAAGAGTTCCACGGAGACCGCGTTCGCGATCCGGCCCATCGCCCAGAACTCGACGGCCGTCCAGCCCAGCAGCTGCGCCAGATTGAGAATGGAGGGAACGTAGGAACCTCGCGCACCGAGTATCGGGCGAAACAGGACCATCGAGGGAATCCCCTCGCGTGCGCCGGCCGAGCCCACCAGAGCCAGGGGCAAACAGCCCACGGTGCTGCCGACGAGGACCGCGAGGAGGGCTTTGGGCAAGCCGAGGGCCGGAACGAGAAGGGCCCCGGTCACGAGCACTAGCAGACCTATGGCGAGGTCGCCCCATAGGACGGCGAGGTCGAGTCCCGAAAGCCGCCTGTCCTCGGGCGAGACCGGCCGGACCCCTTGCGAGAGTGACGCTCGCCCGAGGATACGGGCCAGTCGCTCACCAACCACGGACCCTTCTCCTCCCTCCGCCGGCATTACCCGGATCAGGTTCCGAGGGTCGCCGACTCGGGAGTCGTAACCCTGGCCGGCCTCTCAGCCCGGTTCCACCGAGCTCCCCTGCGCGGGTCACCTTACATCTTGACACCGGGCCACCCGCGTCGGAGACTGCGCCCGACCGAGGGGAAGGGGTTTTTTCCATGTGGTCCTGGCAAGGCTTTTGGCTTTGGTTGCACATCCTTTCCGCAATCATCGCGTTCGGCCCCACGTTCGCATATCCGCTAATCGGCGCCCAGATCGCGAAGAGCCCTCAAAACGCGGTCTTCGGTGTTCGCGTAATGGAGACCATCTCCATGCGGCTTACGCTTCCATTCGCCGTCGTCGGCCTGCCCGTGGCGGGAATCGGCCTGATCCTTACCGACCAAATCGACTTCTTCGGGACCACATGGCTCTTGGTTGCGGTGGGTCTCTACATCCTGGCGCTGATCTATTCGATAGGTGTCCAGATGCCTACCGGAATGAAGCTGATGCACAAGCTCGAGGCCATGCCGCCGGGGCCTCCGCCCGAAGGCGCAGGCCCGCCTCCGGAGATCGCGGCGTTGACCAAGAGGCTGCAGATGGGAGGCGCGCTGCTGACGGTGCTCTTCCTCGCGATCTTCACGCTGATGATCTTCAAACCGGGCGGTACGGAGTTCAGCGGATTAGGCTAGAGGATCGAAGTCGTGAACATCATCAAGTAGCCTGAAAAGCAACCGAGAGGGGGCTGCCCGCAAGGTCCCCCTCCCGGTCTTGCAGCACCCGAGCGCCCTCGGAGCGCTGCCGTTGAGGCAGACGGAGTTCGCCTCTACCCATTTATCGGCCGGCCGGGGGGCCTCCTTTATCGAGCCTTGAGGGATATGCTCCGCTTGCCGATACTCAGTTAGGTCCCGTGGAACCCATCGAAGTTCTCATCGCGGAAGACGAGGGAGCCGTGCGTCAAGCATTGGCCGAACTCGTTGAGTCCGACTCCGGCATGCGCGTGGCCGGGACTGCGGCCGACGCCGAGGAAGCCATACAGCTTGCGGATCGAATCCACCCCGACGTCGCCCTCGTAGACGTGAAGATGCCGGGGGGCGGAGGTCCCAGGGCAGCGCGCGAGATCCGCGAACGATCACCGGAGACTCATGTGGTCGCCCTCTCCGCATACGAGGACAGGCGCACCGTGCTCGAGATGCTCCGCGCCGGGGTTGTCGGCTACATAGTCAAGGGCACGCCCGCCGAGGAGATCCTCTACACGATCCGCCGTTCGATGAAGGGCCAGGGAAGCCTCTCGGTCGAGGTCACCGGCGACGTCATTCAGGAACTGGCAATACTGCTGGAGCGCTCCGAGACCTTGGCCGGCGAACTTCAGGAACTCGACCGCCTCAAGAGTGAACTGATTCAGACCCTATCCCACGAGCTCTTCACGCCTCTCACCGCGATCCAAGGGTTCGCGCTCACGGTGAAGGAACGGGGAGGCGATCTCTCGATGGAGGAAATACAGACGCTTGCCGGCGGCGTTTCGCGGGCGAGCGACCGAATCAGCCGCCTGGTCGGAAATCTGGCCGCCCTCGCTCGTCTCGATCGCGAGGGCCTCGAGTTGTCCACGCGGCCGCTGGTCGGCGGAGAGGTCGTTGCCCGCGCGCTCGAGGAGTTCCCACATCAGCGAGACCGGGTGCAGCCTCCCGATGCGAGTTCCTTTCCCGACGCTAAGGTCTGGGCCGACCTAGATCTGGCGGTGCGGGCGCTTGTGGTTCTGGTCGACAACGCACTCTCGCTCTCGCCCGAGGAAGCGCCGATCGACATCTCGCTTCGGGCACGAGGGGGAGAACTGGAGATCTCGGTGGCCGACCGAGGACCCGGGGTCTCACCGGAACTGCGCGGTCAGATATTCGCGCCGTTCACTCAGGGCGACGCGACGACCACTCGGATCCATCAGGGACTCGGCATAGGGCTCTACCTGGCCAGACGGATAATGTCGGCCCACGGCGGCAAGATCGACGTCAACCCGAGGCCCGGCGGGGGAAGCGTGTTCGTTCTCGAGTTCCCGGTGAGTGGCTGAAATCTCTAAGAGGTGCGCCTGTCGGCTGCCCAGACCGACCCCGGCGTCCGCTTCGTGAATTCCTTCATCTCGGCGGCAACCGCCACGACCTCGGCGTAGTGAGTGAACTGCCGCTTCGTGGTTGAGGCGACGCCGATGGAGATCGACAGTATCGGGTATCGCTGCAGGTCCCCGCGGCGGTTCTCGACCTCGATGTATCCGCGCTCCCTGTCTTCCTTCTCGTAGAAGTTCGGCGCCTCGGCGTCGAACCTCGCGATGATTCCATCGGCCAGGGCGCCGGACAGCTCAGTAGTCGTCACGACGACGAAGTCGTCCCCACCTACGTGCCCGACGAAGGTCTTCTCACCCACGAGGTCGGTGGCAACCTCCTTGATGAGCCTTCCCGTGGTCCGCAGAACCGTGTCGCCGCGATCGAATCCGTAGTACTCGTTGAACTGTTTGAAGTGGTCGAGGTCGGCATAGAGGACGGCGAACGGCAGGTTCGCCTCGATCGTCTTCTCTATCTCCTCCTCGATTCGAACGTATCCCGGCAGCCCCGTGAGCGGCGAGCGTGCTCGCATCTCCTTTGCGCGTCGAAGGACGCCCCGGACCCGGGCAAGCATCTCCGGTGTGTCGAAGGGCTTGACGATGTAGTCGTCGGCACCGGCCGAAAGCCCTTCTAGCCGTCCGGCAGTCAGACCCGTTGTTGTCAGCATCACGATCGATACGGAGACCGTGCGCGGATCGGCTCGCAGCCGGGACGCAACCTCGAAACCGTCCATTCCGGGCATGACGACATCCAGGAGGATCAGATCCGGGCGGCGCTCTTGCACGAGGTTCAGAGCCTCCTCACCCCCCGAAGCGGTTCGGACCTCGTACCCGGCCGACAAGAGTTCGACTTCCAGAAGGCGAGTGATGATGGGATCGTCGTCCACGACCAGCAGAGAGTCGCGAAGCATCGCTTCCCTGTTCTCGTCCTGGGCGGGACCCTCTGAGGACCCCGGGTCCCCTATCTCCTTGTCGCTCATAGGTCCTTCGGCTCCCCTCGTTTGCCGGTGGGACGCATCCCTTTGGCAATCGGCACATAGGCCGTACGGCTGTAGCGCTGCCTGGAGAAATTCGTCCGGGGGGAGCTCCGGGTGCGGGACAATAGCGGCCGTGCACGCGCTGGGCGTCGACGTATCGGTCTCAAGGGGGTTGGATCTCGTCCTCCTCGACGAGTCGGAGGGAATCCTGGACTCGCACAGGAGGGTGCCGGCGGAGAAGCTGCCCGAGTTCCTCGAGCCGGCCCCCGACGTCGTCGCCATCGACGCCCCGCCGGGCTGGGGGACGAACGGAGGCTCCAGGCTGACCGAACGGGAACTGAGGCGCTTCGGGATCCAGTCCTTCGGGACGCCTTCGGAGAGCCAATCCGCCAGCGCTTTCTACGATTGGATGCGCGTGGGTATCACCGCCTTCAAAAAGATCGCAGGACCCTACCCCCGCTACAGGAGCGGCCGGGTCGCCGGCACCGCAATCGAGGTGTTCCCGCACGCGACCGCCGTAGTTCTGGCGCAATGCCTTCCGCCAAAGGGAGCCAAGAAGCACCGATGGCGCCGGGACATCCTCTCCGCAAGGGGCATCGACGGGCTTCGCTCGGCCGACCAGGTGGACGCCGCGCTGGCCGCGCTCACGGGGATCCTGGCTTTGCGCGGGCGCTTCACCGCCCTGGGCGATCCGCTCGAGGGCGTGATCGTCGTTCCTTCGCGAACGCTGCCGCCGAAGCCGTTCAGGCGTTGCGTGGACCCCGGCGAGGACGACGACCAGCCCCACCTGCCCGGGCTCGCTCCTTGCGGCTGCGGTGACCCCGGTTGCACCGAACTGACGAGAAACGAATTCGCGCCAGGCCACGACGCCAAGCGCAAGTCGATCCTCTGGCAGGAAGCCCGTACGGGGAACGAGGCGCGGGAGGAGCTGGAACACCGGGGATGGGAGCTTCCCCCCGAGATACGTTGAGGCGCGCCGTCCTGCTTGCAGCGATCGCCCTGCTGGCTGCGTCACCTGCCCAAGCCAAAACCGCGTTCGAGCCGGTCGCATCGGATCTCGATTTCCCGACCAACATGGCCTTCGCGCCCGACGGGCGCATCTTCTTCACCGAACGCGACACCGGGAACATCCGCGTGATCGAGGACGGCGAACTCCTCCCCGAGCCATTCGCGACTCTCGGCGTCATTCCCGGAGGAGGCGAACTCGGCGAAACGGGCTTGCTCGGAATCGCCCTGCATCCGTCGTTTCCGGAGGAGCCTTGGGTCTACGCCTACTTCTCCTCCGCCGAGGACCAGCGAAACCGTCTCGTGCGGATCAAGGCCGAGGGAAATACCGGGACGCGGATCGACACGCTGGCCCGGCTGCTTCCGGCCGTCTCCGCGTACCACAACGGCGGAGACATGGCTTTCGGCCCGGACGCGAAGCTATACGTGACGGCGGGCGAGGCCCACGACGCCGATCTGGCCCAAGACCCGAACAACCCGGGCGGGAAGGTACTGCGGTACAACGCCGACGGCTCCGTTCCCGGCGACAACCCATTCGGCAAGGGAAACCCCGTGTACTCGATGGGACATCGCAACTCCTTCGGGATTTGCTTCGATCCGGCCACAGGGACCCTCTGGGAGACCGAGAACGGGCCGAGCAGCGACGACGAGGTCAACCAAATCGTGGCCGGCGGCAACTACGGTTGGCCCATCGTCCTCGGGCGCGGTGATGATCCGGACTTCATTAATCCGGTGCTCGACTTCCCGCAGACCATAGCTCCGACCGGCTGCGCCGTCTGGAAGGGGACGATGTATTTCGGTGACTTCCTGGGCAGGCTTCATCGTGTTCGTCAAGCCGGCAACGCGTTCCGTGATGCGATCGAGGCCTCGTTCCAGGCCGGGATCACCGACGTTGCGGTAGGGACCGACGGAGACATGTACGTTGCGACATCAAGATCCATCGAACGGGTGCGGGAGTCGACGAGCAACGGCAGCAGCCCGGTCGCTTCCCCTTCAGCCAACCCGGCCGCCTCGCCCGAGGAGCCGTCCCCGGGATCCGAACCGCGGATCCCCATCGGCCTGATCGCTTTGGTCGTCGCCGCGGGGCTGGCGGCCGCCGTGGTGATCTTGTGGCGGTATTGGCGGGCTAAGCCTTAGGCCGCTTGAGATAGGCGACGAGGGACTTCCCGCCTTGGGGATTCTCGATCTGCAGCACACTCACCAGCTCCCAGCCGTCCTCGCCGAAGTTGTTGAGGATCTCTCCCGGATTGTGCTCCAGCAACGGTCCGACGAAGTACTCCCACTTCTGCATACTCATCCTCCTCGAAGTCGTTCGATCGTTAGGTGAAGGCAGACGCCCATGACGACCGTGAGGCCGCCCTCCTCGCCGATCCGGCGCGCCTCGTCGTTGAAGATTCCTTCCTGCAGCCACAGTACCTTCGCTCCTGCCCGGACGGCGTCGCGTGCCACGGGCGGTGTGGATGGTGACCTCCGGAATACATCCACGATGTCCACCCGCTCCGGAACGTCGAGCAAGGAGGAGTAGGCGCGCTCACCGAGAACCTCCCCCTCGTTCGGGTTGACCGGAATGATCCGGTATCCGGCGCGCTGAAGGTAGCGGGCGGTGCCGTTCGAATCCCTTCCCGGTTTCGACGACAGCCCGACGACGGCGATCGTCTTGGCGGCGGCGAGGAGCGAGCGAAGGTCCGCGTCGTCGGGGATCAGGGTTTCCGTACTCACATTTGCGCCTTGCGGACGATTTCGAGGAAGTTGTGCAACATCCGGCCGGTCGCTCCCCATATGGTGCTTCCATCCATCTCGTAGGCATAAGTAGTGAACCGCGCTCCTCCCCTTTCGATCTCGACCTTTCCCTCGGCATCGAGCAGGCGTTCGACCGGAAACTCAAGGACCTCCGATATCTCCCCGGCACTCGGGAGGAATTCCGGGCGCACCTCGAGCGCGCCGACGAATGGCACGACCAGGATCCCCGATACGACCGTGTGAACCGGCTCGAGCGCGCCGAGCACGTCGACGTTGTCCGTCAGGATTCCGAGTTCCTCATGACTTTCACGAAGGGCGGTGGAAGCGAGTCCCGCATCCTCATCGTGTTGCAGCCCTCCTGGGAAAGAGATCTCACCGGGATGACGCGAAAGGTCCTCCCCTCGCCTCGTGAACACCAGTGTCGGCTCGGGCACCTCGATCAGAGGAACCAAGACGGCGGCCAGCCGGTCGCCCGGCGGCGGGGCGGCCGAAGGCGACGGCTCGAGCGACTCTCGAAGGAACTCACGGAAGCGTTCGGGGTACATTGAACGTCACCACTGTAGACGAGGGAGCGGGATTGAAGCGCTACGACGTGTTCGTGATCGGCGGCGGTGGGACGGGATCGGAGGTCGCGTTCTCCATCGCCCGGGAATCGAACATGAACGTTGGGATCGCCGAACGCGACAAGTTCGGCGGCGAATGCAACCACTACGGATGCGTACCGACGAAGGTGATGTTGCGAAGCGCGAAGATCGCGGCCCTCGCGCGAGATGCCGGGCGATTCGGCGTTCGCATTCCAGAGGTGGGGATCGACTTCAAGGCGATAATGACCCGCGCACGCGAGATCATCGACTCACAGTCGGGCGACGGGCCCAAACCCTTTTACGACGCCGGGATCGACGTCATTCTCGACGAGGTCAGGCTGATCGGTCCGCACAGCCTGGAGGTTGCGGACGGCACGAAGATCGAGGCGGATCGAATCGTCCTGACGACGGGATCCGAGCCGACGGCACCGCCCATCCCCGGCCTCGAAGGGACTCCATACTGGACGAACAAAGAGGCCATCTGGAAACCGCGCGACGTGCCGGCCTCGCTCGCGGTGCTCGGCACGGGCGCGATCGGGACCGAGTTCGCGCAGATCTACGCGCGTTTCGGCTCGAACGTCACGATGATAGAGAACGCTCCTCACATCCTTCCGCTGGAGGATGCGGAGTCGGGCGCCTCGATGCTCCCGGCGCTCGAGGCGGAGGGCATCCGCGTCATGGCCGGCGCGCAAACCAAGGGCGTGACGTTCGACGGCGAAGGATGGCACCTGGAGATCGAGGGCCAAGGCGCAATCGTCGCCGAGGAACTCCTGATCGCAACCGGCCGAAAGCCATGTTTCGACGAGCACGACCTGGAGGCAGCCGGCGTAAAGACCGACGCGGAGGACAAACCAGTATTGAACGAGTCGCTTCGCACCACGGGCGAGGACGTCTGGGTGGCCGGCGACGCTACCGGCGACCTCCTGTTCACCCACGTCGGGACCTACGAGGCCGAGTTGGTCGTCGCAGACATCCTCGGCCACCCTCGTAAGGCCGACTATCGTGTGGTTCCTCGCGTCACATTCAGCGACCCCGAGGTCGCAAGCGTCGGGCTCACCGAGAAGCAAGCCCGAAAGGACGGCCGCGAGGTAAAGACCGCGGTTCTCAAGTTCGAGGACAACGAGCGCGCCACCATCGAGGGGAAAACCTTCGGAATCGTGAAACTCATCGCCGATGAGGAGACGGGGGATCTGCTGGGCGGGCATATCGTCGGGGAGGAAGCCGGCGCGATGATCCACATCGTCGTTGCCGCGATGGCGGGGCGCCTGGACACCCGCGTGGCCGGTGAGGCGATCTACGCTTACCCGACATTCGCGGAGTCGGTGAAGGGCGCGTTCCTGCAGCTCGGCTAAGCGTCGTGGCGCTATCATGGAAGCAATGGGAAACGACACCGCAACGGTCATATCGGTAACTCCCGGCGCCGCGGAAAAGGCCCGCTCGCTTGCCGAGCGCGAGGGGCGTCCCGACGCCTGCCTTCGCGTTCGCGTTCTCGCCGGGGGCTGCTCGGGATTCACCTACAAACTCTCGTTCGAGGACCGACCGGGCGAGAACGATCACATCATCGAGACCAAAGGGTTCCGCGTGCTGGTCGATCCGAAGAGCGCACCGATCGTCGAGGGCTCGACCCTGGACTTCAACGATGCCTTGCTCGGGGGCGGCTTGAGGATGCTGAACCCGCAGGCGAAGAACGAGTGCGCCTGCGGAGATTCATTCGCGATCTAACCGGCCGGCGGCAGAGCCGTGTCCGCGCCGGAGCCTTCGCTTCCCTTCTGAACGACGACCGTCTGCGCCACCCGATCACCCAGCCTCTGTTTCGAGGGGCTGTTCCATACCGCGATCGCCCCCACGAGATAGGGGATGATCCACGGGGCGGCATCGACGACCCGCACCAGGCTTCTGACGAACGCCTTCCAGTAACCGGCCGGTGACCCGTCGGGATTTCGCACGCGAATCCCGACCACGAACTTGCCGGCCGTGGCCCCGAACGCTCCCTCTAGAATCGTGAAGTACGCGATCCACAGCGCGGCGTTCAGGTAGAACGACCACCCCGAGAGGTGATAGTTGAACGTGCCCGACGAAATCTCGAGTTCTCCCAGCGGGACCGTCCAGATGAGGCCGATAACGGTGTCTATGAGAATCGCGATGAAGCGCCGGCCTACGCCTATGTATTCCAGCGTTACCCCCCAGCTATTCAGCCTTGGGCCAGGCGGCGACTATCGGATGGTCCTTGTCGGTCGGGCCAACCTGAGCCGCGCCCCCCGGAGAGCCGATCCCGGAGATGTCGTCGTTGAAGAACTCGGCGTTTATAGGCGTGAACTGCTTCCACTCGGCCGGAACGTCATCCTCGTAGAAGATCGCAGTGACAGGGCAAACGGGTTCGCAGGCGCCGCAGTCGACGCACTCGTCCGGGTGGATGTACAGCATCCGTCCACCCTCGTAGATGCAGTCGACGGGACACTCATCGACGCAAGCCCGATCCTTGATGTCGATGCAGGGCTCCGCGATCGTGTAGGTCACGCTGGGTTTCCCCCTTTTGTACCGTGCTTATCGTGCAAACTCACCAACTAGTCTACCTCGCGCGGGCACGCTCGCACGCCGATCAAGCCTCGACGGCGGGGCTCGGGGCGAGGCCGAGCACGGTTCCGTTGATCGATGAGACCCTTTCCAGTGACGGGACGGGGTAGACGATCGGCAGGTCGGCCCCGGCGCGGCGATAGGCCTGCAGTCGGGCCGAGGCTTGCGCGGCGTCCCCGATCAAGCAGAGCTCCCGGACCAGCCTGTCGGGTACGTGCTCGGGGCCGCGCGCGGCCATCTCAGCATCCCTTTCCAGCCCGGCGCCCTCGAGCTGGCGCCGGTAATGCTCGATCACGGCGTATTGGGAGGTGGCTTCCTTCAAGGCGGCCATGGCAACTCCGTGGTCTTGACCGACGCAGGCGCGCACGTAAACGCCGACAGTAATGTCGGATGGGTCCCGGCCGGCCGCCTCGGCTCCTTCGCGAATACGCGTCCTCGCCCAGGCCACACGCTCGGGTGGGCACCAGTTGAGTAGCACGCCGTCGGCGATCTCTCCGGCCAGGCGCGTGGTCTTCGGACCGAGGGCCGCAACCCAGATCCGGATGGGTTCCGGGCCGGGGTGAAACGAGAGCGCGAACGTTTGTCCACCGGCCAGTTCCGCTTCGGCACCGGCGAACACGCGGCGCAGGAACCCGATCATGTCGCGGAGTTGCTCGAGGGAACCCGGTCCCGGCGACCCCGCCCCGATCCCGAGGATCATCCTGCCACGCGACATCTCGTGCACCGTTGCCGCGCCCATCGCAAGGACGTCCGGAGTGCGAGAGGAAATCGGGATCACGCCGCTCCCGAGCCGGATCCTGTGTGTCGCGCGCGACAGGCCGGCAAGCGTTGCGAAAGCTTCGCGCCCGGCGATCTCGGGAACGAAGGCGGCCTCGTACCCGGTTCGCTCCGCGAGTTCCGTCGTGAGCACGAGGTCGTGCCAGGCAAGCGGCTCACGCAATGCCACCCCTGTCCTCGGCGTCTCCCGTTGCGACTCCCCCATGGCTTCTGTAATCGTCCCACGGGGTAAGGGCCATTGGCGTGATTTGGATCGGCGGGAGGGCGAGCGGCTAACGCGACTTCGAGTAGTCCTCCTCGACACGCACCTTCAGTCCGATCCCCTCCGCCGTTATCTCCTCAAGAAAAGGCTCGGGATCGAATGCCGTCTCGGGCGGAAAAACACCGGGTTTGATCTTCCCTTCGGCCATCCAGCGCGCTGCGATGGTGATCGGAAGCGCGGTGCCGAAAGCGCCTGCGCTCAAATCGTCCCGCGGCCGCAGGGTCAAGAGAGCCGCGAACGATGCGAGCCGTCCTCCCTTCTCGCCGGACACCCTGACGTCGATCACCTCGACGTCGCTCGGCGGTCCGACAGGTTCCGGCAGGTTCTGGAGGAGCGCGATCAGGAGATCGCGTGGGACGATGGGCCCGCTCTTGGTCTCCACCGGGGCGGTGCCGGCAAGACCGATGCTCGTCAGCAATTTGAAACCCGAGTGGATCTCCGGGGGGAGGGCCAGACGCCAGCGCACGTCGCGGAGTCCCGGGATCGCCTGCGGCAAAGTGGCCAGCTCGGAATGCAGGGTGAAGACGGCGGTCAATTCCCCGAGGGGTTCCGGGAATACCCATGTCATTTCACCTGAACCTGCCGGAACCTCCAGCAACTCGCCGTTCTCGAAAACGACCGAAGGAAGGCTGAATTCGTCGAGAACGGTTTCCGCAGAGTAGGGCACGCCGAAGCCTCCGGTTTCCTGGATCGCTCCGTCCACAAGGTCGACGGACACGGCGCGATCCAGACTGTCGGTTCCCATCCGCGCGAGCACGTTAGTAAGTCCGGGCGCCGATCCTATTCCGAGCACGGCGCTAACTCCGGCGTCTCGGAACCTGTCGTTCAACTCGAGCTGCTTCTTGGTCATGTGATACAGACCGCCGAGGTCCGCGTAGTGGCACTTCGCTGCGAGAGCCGCCTCCATTGCCTTCAAGTTCAGGCGATACGGCAGGCAAGATGCCACCGCCGATATCCCCTCCAGCGCCCCCGCGAGTTCTCCGGACGACACGTCGACCGTGCGGGCCTCTCCTCCTACCTCCGCGGCGACCTTCTTCGCCCGGTCGTCGTCGGCATCGACGACGACGACATCGACGTCTTGCCGGCGGCCCAACAAACGGGATGCGACGCGCCCCATTGCGCCGGCGCCGAGAACGGCGATCTGCACGCTAGAGCGGAATGTTCGAGATGACCATGATTCGGGGCTCGGTCATCTCCTCGATCGCATAGCGAAGGCCTTCGCGACCGACCCCCGAGTCCTTCGATCCACCGTAGGGCATCTGGTCGGCCCTGAACGCGGATTGGTCGTTGATGATGACGCCTCCGACCTCGAGGTCCCGGTGCGCTTGGAATGCCCGTTCCAGGTCGCGGGTGAACACCCCGGCCTGCAAGCCGTAGCGGGAGTCGTTGACCTCCGCAAGCGCCTCCTCGTAGGTCTGATACGGCGTGACGGTCGTCACCGGCCCGAAGATCTCCTCGCATCGAACCTTGTGCTCGGATTTCGTGTCGGCCAGAACCGTCGGGTAGTAGAAGGGATCCTCCCGTTTCCCACCCACGAGGATCCTCGCACCGTCGGCGACGGCTTCCTTTACCCAGGCGTCGATTCGATCGAGGGCGCCGGGATCGATGACGGGACCGACGTCCGTCGCCGGATCGAGCGTGTCGCCCACCTTGAGCGCCTCGACCTGCTTGACCAGCCGGTCGCAGAAGTCGTCGTAGACCTCGGATTGCACCAGGACTCTTTGAACGGAGATGCACGACTGCCCCGCCTGGTAGTAGCCGCCGAAAGCGATCCGCGCGGCCGCGTGATCCACGTCCGCATCGGAGTGCACGATCACGCCGGCATTGCCACCGAGCTCTAGGGTCACGCGCTTCTTCGGATCGATTCCCTTGAGGCGCCAGCCGATCTCGGCCGAGCCGGTGAAGGAGATCTTCCTGAAGCGCGAATCGCGCACCATCCGCTCGGCCTCGGATCCCGAAACGGGAAGGACCGAAAACATTCCCTTGGGGAGATCCGTTTCCATGAACAGCTCGGCAAGCGAGAGCGCCCCCAGCGGCGTGGCAGTCGCCGGCTTGATTACGATCGGCGATCCGGCCGCGATCGCCGGTGCCACCTTGTGGGCGACCAAGTTGAGCGGGAAGTTGAACGGCGTGATCCCTAGCACCGGCCCGAGGGGAAAGCGCCTGATGATCCCAACCCGAGACCCCAGCGAGGCTTCGGTATCAAGCCTCACGATTTCGTCGTCGCCGTGTCGGATGACCTCGGACGCCCACCGGAAGGTGGAAATCGCCCGCGTCGCTTCCACCGTCGCCCACTTGAGAGGTTTGCCGCCCTCCAACGCGATCTGCCGTCCAAGATCGTCCACGTTCTCGGAGATTCGCCTCGAGATGTGATCGAGTGCGTCCGCCCGCGCGTACACGGGCAGGCGTTTGGATTCGGCGAACGCCTCGTCCGCGGCTGCAATCGCGTCCTCGACATCTGCCTCGGACGGATGGCCGACCTCGGCCACAAGCTCGCCGTTGACGGGGTTCTTCACCTCGAACACCCCATCGCCGGTACGCCATTCACCGGCGACGAGAAACGGCTTGGTCGTCATCGCTGCCTCACCTCCGAAGCAACCTTAGGGAGCCCTCTGTCTGGCCGCTTACTCAGCCAGCGATATCGCGACGTGTTTGATCTGCGTGTAATCCTCGAGTGAGTACTTGGACATGTCCTTGCCGTACCCCGACTGCTTGTAGCCTCCGTGAGGCATCTCCGGCGTGATTACGAAGTGCGTATTCACCCACACGGCACCGTACTCGAGCCGCCGAGCCACCCGCATCGCGCGGCCGGAGTCCTTCGACCAGACCGACGAAGCAAGGCCGTAGTCCACATCGTTCGCCCACTCGATGGCCTGTTCCTCGTCCTTGAACTTCTGAACCGACACCACTGGTCCGAAGACTTCCCGCTGCACTATCTCCGACCTCTGGTCCGGGTTCGCCACCACAGTCGGCTTGTAGTAAGCGCCGGGGCCTTCTATCTTCTCGCCCCCGGTGAGCACTTCGGCCCCCTTTTCGCGTGCCCGGTCCACGAATCCGGCGACGCTCTCGCGCTGCTTCTCGGACACGAGCGGCCCCATCTCCACATCGGCGTCGTCGATCGGGCCGACGTTGATGCTCTCCGCCGCAGGGACCAGCTTCGACAGGATGTCGTCGTAGATCGCGCCACCGGCGATGACCCGGCAGGACGCGGTGCAGTCCTGTCCTGTATTCGTGTATCCGGCGAACTTGAGCGTCTCGACAAGGGTCTCGATGTCGGCGTCGTCGAAGACGATCACGGGCGCCTTCCCTCCCAGCTCGAGGTGAACCCTCTTGACGGTGTCGGCTGCCGCGGCCGCAATCTTCTTGCCCGTCGCCGTGTCGCCCGTAACGGACACCAGGCGGACATCCGGGTGGCGCACCAGCGCGTCGCCAACCACCGAACCCTGCCCCGTAACGACCTGCAGGACGCCCGGCGGGAAGATTTCGGCGGCGATCTCCGCCAGCTTCAGCGCCGTCAGCGGCGTGTTCTCGGCGGGCTTGATGATCGATGTGTTGCCGGCCGCAAGCGCCGGGCCGATCTTCCAGGCGACCATCATAAGTGGGTAATTCCAAGGGCAGATCCCCACGGTGACGCCAAGCGGTTCCCGGCGGACCAAGCTTGTGAACAATCCGTCGTAGTTCATGTACTCACCGGCGCTTTGGCCCTCGGGCACCCGCGCTGCGCCGGCGAAGAAACGGATGTTGTCCGAGATGAAGCCGATATCCTCCTTCGCCACCGAGATCGGCTTACCCACGTCGATGGACTCCAGGCGGGCGAATTCGTCGCCGTGCTCGTCGATGGCGTCGGCCAGCTTGAGTAGCATCGCCGAACGCTCTCCGGGCGTCGTGTCCCGCCAGCCGCCGTAGTACGCGTCCCAAGCAGCCTTCACGGCTACGTCGGCATCCTCCTTCGTTCCCCGCTGCGTCTCGGCAACGGCTTCGCCTGTCGCCGGGTTGATGTCGGTCGCCGTCTCGCCGCTCGCGGACTTCCTCCACTCGCCATTCACGAACATCTCGTGAGTTTCCACCGCTGTCGCCATCACACACCTCCACTAAGGGGTCCCGGGCGGGCCCCGGGAAAGGGAACCCCAGACCCAAGTATGGCTCAGTCCCAGGCAAAGGGGCCAGTCCGGCGGCCTGCGGAAGGCCGCTCTCGCAGCGTACGATTGGGCCGAACGCGACCCGGAGGTGCCGACCGCGACATGGACATCCCGCAGGAACGAAAGCTGGTCACAGAAGTCCCAGGACCGAGATCGAGGGAGCTGGCGGCCAGGAAGGAAGCCGCCGTGCCGCAGGGAGTCTTCAACATCGTGCCAATCTTCGCCCAGGCGGCGTCCGGCTCCATCGTCGAGGACGTTGACGGCAACCGGCTCATCGACCTTGCGGCGGGTCTGGCTGTCCTGAACACCGGCAACACCGCGCCTGCCGTAGTCGACGCGATCAAGGAACAGGCCGAGAGATACACACACACCTGTTTTCACGTGGTGATGCACGAACCTTACGTGGAGCTCGCAGAACGGCTGAACCGGATCACACCGGGCGATTACGACAAGATGACGATGTTCGCCAATTCGGGCGCGGAAGCGGTCGAGAACGCGGTAAAGATCTCCCGGTATCACACGAAGCGACAGGGCGTCGTCGTGTTCGACCACTCGTTCCACGGCAGGACCCTCATGGCCATGTCGTTGACGGCGAAGGTCATGCCGTACAAGCGTGGCTTCGGGCCGTTCTCTCCGGAGGTGTACCGCCTGCCGTTCGCCTATCCGTACCGCTGCCCGACGGGCTCGAGCCCCGACGAGTGCGCCGACTCATGCGCTGCGTACGCGATCGAGCAGATGGAGAAGCACATCGGCCCCGAGAACATCGCTTGCCTCCTGGTCGAGCCCGTTCAAGGCGAAGGTGGATTCATCGTCCCCGCGCCCGGCTTCCTTCCGAAGCTCAAGTCCTACTGCGGGGAGCACGGCATCCTGTTCGTCGCCGACGAGGTTCAGTCAGGAGTCGGGCGCACAGGGCGCTGGTTCGGCATCGAACACGAGGGAATCGTTCCCGACCTACTTACGTCGGCCAAGGCGCTGGGCGGCGGTCTGCCCATCTCGGGCATCACGGGGCCGGCGGAAATCATGAACGAGGTCCATGCCGGCGGCCTCGGCGGCACTTACGGGGGTAATCCGATCGCCTGCATGGCCGCATTGGCCGTCCTCGATCAGATCGAGCGCGATGGATTGCTGGAACGCGCCACCAGGATCGGCGAGCGAATGACCGCGAAGCTGCTCGAAATCCAGTCGAAGCACGAGATCGTGGGCGACGTCCGAGGACGCGGCGCCATGGTTGCGATGGAGCTGGTAGGAGATCCGGAAAAAAAGGAGCCGGCGAAAGCGCAGGCCTCCCGAGTCATAGAGGAGTGCTACAAGAAGGGTGTCATCGTCATCAAGGCCGGTACTCACGACAACGTGATCCGCCTGTTGCCCCCACTCACGATCGACGAAGCGCTGCTGGACGAGGGACTCGAAGTGCTCAAGGAAGCCGTCGCAACCTCTTCGTCCGTCTAGCCGGCGCGTAACGCGCTGCTAGGGTCGAATCGTGAGCGAACCGCCCGACGATCCGCATCCTCCGGCGACCCGTTGGCATCGCGCCGGCCACGTGGTGCGCGCGCTGGCCGTCGACACGCGGCCTCTTCGCCAATCGCCGGAGTTTCGAAAGCTCTGGATCGGCGAGGTCATCACGATGGCCGGCACGCAGGTCACGATCGTCGCCCTCTTCGTGCAGATCTACCAATTGACCGGGTCCGCCGCGATGGTCGGACTGATCGGCCTCGTCGAATTCGTTCCACTGGTGTTCGGAACGATCGTGGGCGGTCCGTTGGTGGACAGACACGACCGGCGGCGGCTGCTTCTCTTGACCCAGTCGGGGCTCGCGATTTCGACGCTGGTGCTTCTTGCAACCGCGATGCTGGACGATCCCCCCCTGTGGTTGATCTACACGGCCGCCGGCACCGCAGCGGCGCTTTCCGGGATCGACACGCCGACGCGGACGGCGATGACCCCGCGACTCGTCGGACGGGAGTTGCTGCCGTCGGCCATCGCGCTCAACCAGGTCATGTGGAACCTGTCGGTGATCGTGGGACCGGCCCTCGGTGGCATAGTGATCGCCCGCCTCGGGCTTCCGTGGGCCTACGGGATAGACGCCGCCACCTACTGTGGCGCGATCGTGCTGGTCCTGTCGATGCGCCGTATGCGGCCCGAGAGGGACGAAAGCACCGAAGGCGAGACGAGCTGGGCGGCCATCAAGGCCGGTTTCGCGTACCTGAAGGGCAGGCGGGTCCTCCAATCCACCTTCGCAATCGACCTGGTAGCCATGGTGTTCGGGCTTCCCGAGGCGCTCTTCCCGATCCTCGCCGTCACTCAGTTTCACCGCGGCCCGGCGGTGGTCGGACTTCTTTTCTCATCGGTTGCGGTCGGCGCGCTCGTCGCGTCGCTTACGGCCGGGTGGGTCGGCCGTGTCAGACACCAAGGTCAGGCCGTGATCTGGGCGGTGATCGTATGGGGCGCCGGCATAACCGGATTCGGCCTGATCGGAGATCACCTTTGGATCGCCCTTCTCCTGCTGGCGATTGCGGGAGGGGCCGACGTCGTTTCCGCTATCTTCCGCTCGTCCATCCTTCAACAGTCCGTTCCGGATTCACTTCGCGGGCGCCTGTCGGCGGTGCACTACCTGGTCGTGTCGGGAGGACCCAGGCTGGGGAACCTGGAGGCCGGGCTCGTCGCGGCGGCTTTCACACCCGTCATCGCGGTTGCGTCGGGCGGGGTCCTCACGATGGCCGGGGCTCTGCTGATCGCTCTGTTCGTTCCGGAATTCCGCCGCTACCATTCAGGCGAGGAGACCTGAGATGCCGAAACTCACCGACGAACAGATATCGAGGGAGTTGGGGTCGCTCCCCGGCTGGGAATACGATGGATCACGCCTGCACAAGGAGTTCAAGTTCAAGGGATTCAAGAGCGCGATCGCATTCATCGTGCGCATCGCCTTCGAAGCGGAGGCGGCGAAGCACCACCCGGACCTCGAGAATCACTACAACAAGGTGATCGTCGCGTTGAGGACCTGGGATGAGGACGGCGTCACGCAGAATGACGTCGCCTTGGCGGGAGCAATTGAGAAAGCTGCCGGCTAGCCGGCCTCTTCCGCGCCGGGGTCATCGGGACGCAGACGCCAGCTGAACCTCGGCCGGCCGTTTCGTCGCATGTCGGCAATGGCCAGTCCTGCGAAAACCGCTACGGCTGCGACCGGGAAGAGCAGGTGGAACGCATGGTGCCCCGCCCAATGGAAGTGGTCGAATAGCTGGTGGCCGAGCTCGCCGAGCCCGGCCACAGCAACTACGAGCCCCGCTACCTTCCAGGGCCGCGCCACGACGGAGCCTAGGCCTCGGCCGGCGTTTTGCGACTCGCGAACCCGGCGAATAGAGCCGCGACGGCGGTGAGGAAATGAACGAGGTTGTAGGACACGGGTATGTCACCCGGGTACCCGAGAAATTCTCCTAGAGAATCCGGCGCTGCGAATCCCCAAATCGTGAGGGCGAGGAACACTACTCCGAAGACGCGAGCAACCATGCGGGCCGTCGCCTCGCTCCCGAAGAACGAGAGCAACACGATCACTCCCACCGCCCAATGGACCGCATTTTGAAGCGGTTCGAATTCCAAGACCGGCTTCAATGCATCCTGCGTGATCGCCTCGGTAGCAGCGACGCCGATGTATGCGATCCCGAAGATCAGCGCGTAGGTGCGCGCGATGCCCCACTTGCCGTAGGCACCCTCTGCCATCTTCCCCTCCTTATCTCTGACTGAGGCCGCCTGTGATTCGCAGTGTAAGGCCGGGGGGATCACTACCCGGGTATTTCAATGAGGATTGGGAGTTCGCCCTGGTCGCACGGTAGGCTTTGTCCTCCAACTCGAGAGGGACTCTTACAAGTGGCCAAGAGCGCGCTGGTGACCGGGGCTAACAGCGGAATCGGCCGGGCGACCGCCGAACGCTTCGCCCAAGGTGGCTACAAGGTCTATGCCACCATGCGCTCGCCGGCCAAGGGCGAGGAACTCGCGTCCGCCGCCGGCGAGCAAGGATGGGATCTGACGATCCTCCCCCTCGACGTCACCGACCAAGACTCCGTGGACGCCGCATTCATGCAGGTTCATGCGGAGGTTTCGGCGCTGGACGTCCTAGTGAATAACGCCGGACTAGGCATGCAGGCCGCGATCGAGGAAGCCACGGATGAGGAGATAAACAGGCTGTTCGACACCAACATCGTTGGGATGGTGCGCGTCCTGCGCAAGGCGCTGCCGCCCATGCGCGAACGGAAATCGGGAACGATCGTGAACCTCTCCTCGATGGGCGGGCACGTCGTTTGGCCCTACTTCGGCTACTACCACGCCACGAAATGGGCTCTCGAGGCGATTACCGAATCCCTGTACCTCGAACTGGCTCCGTTCGGCATCAACGTTTACGCGGTCCTTCCCGGCCTAGTGGCCACGAATTTCGGCGCGTCGTCGATCCGTGGGGAGCGCGTGAAGGACAAGACTTCCGACTACAGGGACGACAGCAAGCGCTGGATCGAGGGATTCATGGCCTTGTTGCCCAACCGCGTCGGTCCCGAATCCGCTGCCGAGAAGATCTTCGAAGTCGCGGAGAAGGATGGGCACCAACTGCACCACACCTCAGACGAGTTTGCGGAGCAGATCGTGTCCGGCCGAAAAAGGATGCCCGACGATGAGTGGTTCGCGCACTTCAAGGGAATGCACGGATTGCAGTAGAGGTTGCCGCCAGCACCCGGGGGCGGCGATACTGAAAGCGGATTGGGCAGGAGGATGAGACCGATGGCGGTGCCGTTATGGCCTTTCCACGCCGCGCCCGGCGCCTTTGGGACTACTGGCGAGCGGAGAAGCGAACGCTCGGCCAGGGCTTCGTCGCGCTCATCGTCAGCACGGCCGCCTCGTTCGTAGCCGGGATAACCCTAGGCTCGATCACACACACGCTCGAAGCTCTCCCTGGATTGGTGATTCTCATACCGGCAGCCGTCGGGATGCGAGGGACGATCTTCGGCTCGATGGGAGCGCGCCTCGGCACGAGCGCGCACGCAGGACTGCTCGACGTCACACGAGACCGCAGCGGGGTGCTGAAGCAGAACATCTCCGTCGCCGTCGCACTTACCTTCGGCTCGTCGCTCTACCTGGCGGCACTGGCCAAGCTGGCCGCGGCAGCCTTCGGGCTCGCATCCATATCGTTTTGGGATTTCGTAACGATCTCCGTCGTGGGGGGCGTGCTCAGCTCGGCCTTCATTCTCTTCGCAACAATCGGGCTCGCCGTCGTATCAACCCGCCGCGAATACGACCTCGACTCGGTGGCCACGCCTCTTGTATCGGCGGTGGGAGACATGGTCACGCTTCCGATGCTGTTTCTCGCGACGTTCCTGCTTCGCTTCAGCATTCTCAACTCCATCGTCGCCGCCGCGTGTGTCGTCGCCGGACTATTTGCGATCCGGGCGGGGCTGCGCACCCAAGTAGCTCAGGTGCGGCGCATCCTCATCGAGATGACCGCGGTGGTCATCCTGACTCCGATGCTCGACATCGCTGCCGGCCTGGTCCTGCAAGCGCGGCTGGACAAGATCGCCGTGATTCCAGGGTTGTTGATCATCGTTCCGCCCTTTGTTTCGCAAGCCGGTGCGCTCGGAGGCATCCTGTCTTCCAGACTCACGTCCAAGCTCCAGTTGGGCGTGGTTTCGCCAAGGGGTCTTCCCGGAGCTCCTGCGTTGATCGACGCATCTCTCGTGCTCGGACTCGGCGCGACGGCATTCACGCTGATAGGTGCAACCGGATTAGGGCTTTCCTATCTCTTGAACCAGGCCCACCCGGCGGCTGCGAGCATGATCGGCGGCACGTTCGTTGCGGGTATGCTTGCCACCGCGGTGGCGATAGTCGTCGGCTACTACCTGGCAATCCTTACGACCCGGTTCGGGCTCGACCCCGACAATCATGGGGTCCCAATCGTCACGAGCCTCATGGACTTGACGGGAATCCTCTGCATCCTATTGGTTCTTCCGATCTACGGAGTGGCCAATGGCTGAAGAGGAACCGCGGAACGTAAAAGACCTTCTGATCGAGGCGAAGGATTCGTCGGAACTGATGGTCGATCTCGCCTATGCCGCCCTCTTTTTCAACGAGGAGAGCCTCGCGGAGGAGGTCGAGAACCTCGAGGAGCGCCTCGAAGACCATCTGAGGCGGCTCCGGAGGCTCGCCATGCTTGCCGCCCGTAGCCCGGAGGACGCGGAGGCTCTCGAGGGCGTGCTCTGGCTGGCCAACTCGATCGAGAAGATCGGCGCGGCCGCGTCGGACATCGCGCGCGTCGTTCAGGTGAAACTCGGCATTCCGGACGTTCTGCGGCAGGATCTTCGTCACGCCGATGAGATAGCCGGGCGCGTTCGCGTTCGCGAAGGGGCCCCTGCGGTGGGCCGGACTCTGCGCGAACTCTCGCTTCCGACCGAAACGGGCGCCTGGGTGATCGCGATCCGCAGGGGAACCGAGTGGGAGTTCGACCCCGGTCCGGACAGCGTCGTCTCCGAAGGCGACGTGCTTCTGTTCCACGGGCCGGAGGACGGTGTCAACGGCGTACGCGAGGTGGCGGGCGCGCCGCCCTTGCCCGCCGGGGGGGCCGATGACGCGCCCCCGCTGTCGGAGCTGGATCGAGCCGTAGACATCATCGTAGAGATGAAGAACTCGGCGGAAGCCGCCGTCGGGCTCGCCTACTCATCGCTGCTTCTTTACGACAGGGCGCTCGCGGCGGAGGTCGCCACGCTCGAAACACGGAGCGACGTCCTCCACGACGAGCTCGAGTCTTGGGTGCTCAGGTCGGCGCCGGAAGCCCGCGACCCGGATGCGTTGCGCGGGCTTCTTCGCCTCGCCGCTGCGAGCGAGAACATCTGCGATGCGGCGCGGGACATGACCTGGTCGGTGGAGCAGGGTGAGGAGCTTCACCCGGTGATCGGCCTCGCGCTCGAAGAAGCGGAGGAAACCTCCGCCGAAACGCTCGTGGAAGAAGGATCGCCCGCCCAAGAGAAGTCGCTCAGGGAGCTTCGGATCAAGACGGAAACGGGGATGTTCGTGCTGGCCGTGCAGCGAGGACACCGTTTCGTCTACAGGCCGAGAGCAGCGTTCGTCCTCGAGTCGGGCGACAGACTCATCTCGGTCGGACCGGAGGAGGGAGCTCAGGAACTCCTCGACCTTTGCTCGGCGCGTGCTAGGAAGTAGCCGAAACCCTCAGGCCGGCCGGCAACGAGAACCGCAAAGACTCCTCGGCGACTTGAACTTCCTCGACTGCGGACGCTCCCTGCTCTCCTAGGAAGTCGATCATTCGGCCCACCAGCCACTCGGGCGCCGACGCGCCGGAAGTCAGCCCGACCACATCCGCGCCGTCGAGCCACGCGGGATCCACCTCCGTTTGATCGTCGACGAGATAAGCCGGTGTTCCGGCGTCCTCGGCCACCTCGACCAACCGGTTCGAGTTCGACGAATTGTCCGAGCCGATCACGAGCACGACGTCGGCCCGCTCTGCGAGTTCCTTCACCGCGTCCTGGCGATTCTGCGTCGCGTAGCAGATGTCCTCGCGCGGAGGGCCCTGGATGTCCGGGAACCGACGGCGCAACACGCCGATGATCTCGTTCGTCTCGTCCACGGAGAGCGTCGTCTGCGTCACGTAGGAGACTCTCTGAGGATCGGGTACGTCCACAGTCTCGGCCTCGTCCGGAGTCTGCACGAGTATCGTCCTCTCCGGCGCCTGACCCGTCGTTCCCACGACCTCTTCGTGTCCGGCGTGGCCGATCAAGATGATCGTGAGGTCGTCAGACGCGAAGCGCTTGGCCTCCAGGTGAACCTTCGTCACGAGCGGACAGGTCGCATCGATCACCGAGAGCCCCCGAGAAGCGGAGTTGTCGTGAACGTCGGGCGCCACCCCGTGAGCGGAGAGAACGACGACGGCGCCCTCTGGCACCTCCGTCTCCTCCTCGACGAAGACGGCACCACGAGCTTCCAGATTCTTCACGACGTGCTGGTTGTGGACGATCTGCTTTCGCACATACACCGGAGGGCCGTGATTCTTCAAGGCGAGCTCGACGGCGTCGACGGCGCGTTCCACTCCCGCGCAATATCCGCGCGGAACGGCTAGAAGTACTTTGCTCGGCACACCTCAATCGTACCCGCGCGGGCGTCAGGTCCGGGGGCTGAGGCAGGGAAGCTTGTCGATTATCTCCGTCGGGAACGCCGCGTCGAATAGCCGCTCGCCGGCCTCAGACGCAGCGACCGGAACCTCGGAGATGAAGTCCGATTTCGTCAGATTCATGATGTGGACCGACACATCCGAGAGCGTGTAGCCGTTCCGCTTGAGTTCATCCGTGTTGAGCCAGACCTGCGTGGGCCGGGCCTCCAGAACGACGGGTGTCGAGTCCGAATCATCGAAGGCGGCCGTGAGATTTAGTCGAAACTGCTCCGGGGAGATCGGGAAAGCGCCGCTTATCGCGGGGTCGAACTGCGCACCGTGGTCGGCCGTGATGACCATCACCCATTTCTCTTGGCCGACCTCCTTGTCGAGGAACTTGATCAGGGTCTTGAGATCGGCGTCCTGCGTTCGAACGGTGTCCTGCATTTCGACGCTGTTCACCGAATACGAGTGGCTGATGTTGTCGATGGCTTTGTAATTCAGATACAGGAGATCCGGGATCTTGTCCTCGCCGAACCCCTCTCGCTTCACCACCTGTTCGACCATGCTCGTCTGCCACGGGATTCGAGCCGGAGAGTCGAAACCGCCGCGGATCTGGGGATCCGACTTGAAGCTGTGACCCCGCCAAGCGCCGTCCACGCTGCCGTCCATCGCATCGGCCTTAGGCAAATACTTCTTCAACGTCGGGAGATCGTTGACGTAATTGGGGAATTTGAAGTACGGCTGGATAGTCTTACGCAAATTCCACTTGAAGGCTTCCGCTCCTTCGTCCCCCGTACTCTCGCGATTGATGGCCAGGTCTCTGTCCCCGCCTCCCCACATTGCGCCGTGTCCGATCATTCCCAGGTGCGCACCGAGGCTCGCGATCGCACCTATGAGGGGCTTGTTGTTCATCGACAAGTCGTAAAGGTCGGCGAGTGTCGGCAGCAGCATCAGCGTGGGGCCGTGTCCCCAAGGCGTGACCATTTCGTCGCCCATGCGCTGCTTTTGATCAAGCAACCCGTGATGCACGGGGAAGGCTCCGGTCCCCATCGTCGCGTGAATGGGCGGCGTGTCCGTGGGCGATGACCCGACGACGGAGAAGTCGTACCAAGTTCCCTCGGGAATCAACCGGCGGAGATTCGGCCAGGAATCGGGCCAAGTATCGAGGACGCCCCGGCCTCCGGCGTCCCAAACCAGCGTGATGATGAGTTGAGGTGGTTCCCGCCGTTGCGGCTTGGGTACGAGTGCCTCCATCATCGGTTTTCCGTCCGGCGCATGGAAGTCCTTGTACCCGAGGAGCTCGGCCTGTGTCGGGGCTATGTCGGCGGTCGTCCCCGGTTCGCGGATCCGGCCGGTCGCCCGGATGTATCCCGGTCCGTACCAGAACACCGGCACCCAGGATGTGTAATCCCACGGCCCCGCGTGCGGGAGGCCACCGCCGAGGAAGTTGGGCTCTCGGGGAACGTATTGGATGTCTCCGCTGCGGTCGTAGCGGGTGCCGCGCCACACTCTGAGAATCTGCTCACCGGGCAGAGCGCAGGCAGCGTCCGCAAGGACCGACTGGCGGCTGGTTTGGGCCGTGGATATCCCAGCCGGGGGAACGAAGACCTCCGAGATGGCAGCGACGGCGACGGTTACCACCAATGCGACCGTACGCATCCTCACGCTGCGTCGAGTCCTCGGGCGTTCCAACCTCATCTCCTAGATATCGCGGGCGAGCCCCGACAGGTTCACTTTTCCTCACGGGATCGAGGGTGATTGAAGCCTTCCGAGACGGGGAGGTATCCTACCCCGGTCCATCCGAAGGTTCTCGGAAACCCTTTAAGTCGCCAACGCCTCCGTGCTGTCCCCGAGGTGAGGATGCAAGAACATAAGCGATTCATAGCAGTCATCGTCTTGAGTGTCCTGCTCGTGGCGGCGGCAGCCAGCGCGGGCTCCGGCTATCCGGTCCGGCGGTGGTGGCAATACGACCCCTCCCTCTGGCGTCACTCGTGGAAGGAACACGCGAAGCTGGAGACGGCACACGACGAATGGCACGACAACAACCCTCACGCCCCCAAGGAGAGGCACGCGCGACTCCACGAGAGACTGCGTGAGCGCCATCGAGAGATTCACTTTCACAAAGCGATCTCCAAGAAGAACGGCGAGGCGTCCTGGTACGAGGCCAACGGGGGGACCGGTGCATGCGGGGACACGCTCCGCGGATTCTATGCGGCGAGCCCCAACCTCCCCTGCGGTTCACTCGTGTCGGTCCGGGCCAACGGTAAGTACGTGTTCGTCCGCATCCTCGATCGTGGGCCCTCCAAAGAAGGGGGACGAATCCTCGACCTCTCGAAACGCGCGTTTCGAAAATTAGCGAATCCGTCGGTAGGCGTTCTGGACGTCAAGTCGGTCAGGCTGGAGCGCTAGGGACCGACCGGGCCCCCGGGCCTCGGAAGACCCAGGACGGCCTCCCTGATTTCCTCCAACGAGTTCACAATCGAGTCCGCACCGGAATCGGGATCCGACGAGATTGTCCTAAGGCCCGGGATGCGTTCCTTCGCGGCGCGAACAAGCCCCTCGTCCGGACCCCAGACGACGAGCACATGGGGGCGGTCCTCAATGATCTTTTTAAGCGCCTCTTCCGAAGAGGTCGCTCCCGGCATCAGCTCCCACGCCACGCCGACGGCCGCATGCATCAACTCGGACAACGGCGTTCCGTCCGTAGCCACCGGGAGCACCTTGATCGCCCGGCACATCTAAATCATGTCCTTCCGTTTGAAGTAGAGGTAAAGAAGCAGCGACGACCCGACGATCGTGCCCAGCGCGAACGGATATCCTTGCTGCCACGCGAGTTCCGGCATGTGCTCGAAGTTCATGCCGTAGATGCCGGCGATAAGTGTTGGCACCAACAGGATCGCGGCCCAAGCTGTCAGCTTTTTCATTACCACGTTCAATTGGTTCGAAACCTGGGCCAGGACGGCCTCGAACGACGAGGTTACCTGGTCGCGCACGTTATCGAGAAGCTCCACGGCGCGGATGATCGAATCACCGATGTCACGAAAATCCATCGTGAGCTGCTCCGAGGAAGAAGCAACGCGGCCCTGAAGGAGTTCTCGAAGCTCGCCGAACGGCAGGATGTGCCGCCGGAACACCGACAGCTCCCCCCGCAGCGCGTGTATATCCCGTTCGAGCGCGCGGATTCGCTGATCCTCTGCGTTTTCACGGCGGCGGCGGCTTCGCTCGGGGGAACCTGTGTCGAACACGCGCGCGTCGATGGCGTCCGCCCGTTCCTCGAACCAATCGATGATGTCGAAATAATCCTCCACGAGCCATTCGAGCAGAAGGGAAAGGACGAAGATCCCGCCCTCGGATCCGCGATCGGCCCGCTTCGCCCATGCGCGCACGACCTCTGATAGGTCGAACCCGCTTCCGAACCGAACCGTGACCAGCCGGTTGTCCTCTGCGACCGCGCGTATCTCCTGGAATTCGAGGTGTGAATCACCTGCGACGCGCGTGGCGTACGCGCGAACGAAGGCCGCGTCCTCGACCACCTTGACCTTAGGCGGCCGGCCCCGTTCTCCCGTATCGATCTCCGCAAGTGCGGGCACGATTCTCTTCAATTCCGTCAGAGTTGCTGGATCGGGGTCGACTACGTCCACCCACACGGCCGAGGGACCGGCCATGAGGGATTCCGGCGCCCTTGCATCGAACGCCTCGGCCTCGAGCTTTCCGTCCCTGTAAACCCTGAACTCCACAGTCGGCAGCGTAGCGAACGGCGTCGTGAAGCGCTGCGCGGGTAGCATTGGGGCATGGCGACCGCCAGGGGAAAACGAATGGCCGCCCCCGAGCGCCGGATTCAGCTACTGCAGGTCGCGCGCAAGACCTTCGGCCGCAACGGCTTCCACGGTGTTTCCATGGAGGAGGTCGCCCGGGAAGCGGGAGTGACGAAACCGACTCTCTATGACCATTTCACCTCCAAACAGGATCTGTATCTGGCTCTGCTCGAGGCGGACTCCAGGGCGCTGGGACTCCGAGTTCACGAGGCGCTGGTCGACGGAACGGGGAACCGCGAACGGATCCGGCAATCCTTCCGAGCGTATTTCGACTTCGTCGACGAACACGCCGAGGGTTTCAAGCTTTTAATGCAGGAGACCCAGAGTTCGGGGATCGTTTCGTCGAGCGTTGCCGAGGTCAGGGACCAGATAATGAAGGAAGTTGCCGAAGTCATCGCCCGTGAATCCAAGGGGCGGATCGATCAGAAGGACTCCGAAACCGTAGCCGCAGGGTTGGTCGGAATGGTGGAAGCCGGCGCGCAGAGAAGCCCCGGAGGGGCCAAGATCGAGCGCGAACGCCAGGTAGACCTTCTCGTACGCTTGGCATGGATGGGCATCGCGGCGATGGCAACATGAGTGCACCACTGGACGCCCCGAAGCCGCTTCTTCGTGGATGGCTGCACGAGGCCGCGTTCGTCATTTCGGTACCGGCCGCCGTCCTGCTGGTACTCGCTGCGCAGTCGCCCGCGGCGCGCGTCGCCGCCATCATCTACGGGGTCAGCCTGGCGGGACTGTTCGGCGTCAGTGCTGCCTACCATCGGTTGAACTGGTCCCCGAGCGCGCTTCGCCGGATCAAGCAGCTCGACCACTCGATGATCTTCCTGCTGATCGCGGGGTCATACACGCCTTTCGCACTGCTCGTGATCGGGGGCGCATGGGGCATCGTGATCCTCTCGATCGCATGGACGGGTGCCCTGGTCGGCATCGCGTTGAAACTCATCAGGATCGACGGTCTCAAGGCGGTAGGTGGCGCCCTTTACATCACCCTGGGGTGGCTCGCGATCCTCGCCCTGCCAAGGCTTCTGGCGAACCTCTCGGCGCCGGCGACCGCCCTGGTGGCTGCGGGAGCGGTCTTGTACACAGCGGGCGCTGTGGTTCTGCTGACGAACCGTCCCAACCCGAGCCCCCGCTACTTCGGGTATCACGAGGTCTGGCACTCGATGGTGATCGGAGCGAGCGCCTGCTTCTATGCGGTGATCCTGTTGGTGATGCTGGGCGCCGCGTGAGACTCAAGGGCTAAGCGCCGGCCGCTTCCAGCTCGTCGAGTAACACGGCCACGCGCCGCGCGATCTCGTCGCGGATATTCCGAACCTCATCCACCGTTTTCCCAGAAGGATCGGGGAGGTCCCAGTCCAAGTAGCGCTTCCCCGGGTAGACGGGACACGCATCCCCGCATCCCATGGTGATCACGACATCGGCCTCACGCACTCCCTCGTCGGTCATCTTCTTCGGAACTTCACGGGACAAATCGATGCCGACCTCTCTCATCACTTCGACAACCGAGGGATTGATCTCCTCGGCGGGCGTCGTTCCGGCGGATCGCACGCGCACTTTTCCGTTTCCCTTGCGTTCGAGAAGTGCGGCGGCGATCTGGCTGCGGCCGGCATTGTGCACGCAGACAAAGAGGACCTCCGGGACATCTTTCTCCGTCATTCGACGAACTTGTAGCCGAGCCCGCGAACCGTCACCAGGTGAGTCGGGTTGTGAGGGTCGGATTCGATCTTTCCGCGAAGCCGCTTGATGTGCACATCGAGCGTCTTCGTGTCGCCGAAGTAGTCGGGCCCCCACACCTCGTCTATGAGGAACTCTCTCGTAAGCAACCTGCCCTTTCGTCTAAGGAACGCCTCCAGAAGTTCGAACTCCTTGGGAGGCAGGCCGACGGGCGCCCCCTGCACCCTCGCCTCGTGCCTTTCGGGATCCAATTCGACTTGCCCGCCGCGGAGGACTCCATCTCCCGATGGCTCCGGCGTCCGCTTCAGCCGCCTAAGGTTCGCGCGAACGCGAGAAACGAGTTCGCGAATCGAGAATGGCTTGGTCACGTAGTCGTCCGCGCCCAGTTCGAGGCCCGTCACCTTGTCGGCCTCGGAGTCTTTCGCGGTCACGATGATGATCGGCACGTCGGATTCGGTTCGGATTGTCCGGCAGACGTCCAATCCGGACAGCCCCGGGAGCATCAGGTCGAGGATCACCAAATCCTGAGGATCCGCACGGAACCGTTCCAGGGCCTCATCGCCGTTGCCGACGACCTCTACGTCATAGCCTTCCCGTTCAAGTTGGTATCGGACCGAATCGGCAAGCGGTTCCTCGTCTTCGACTATCAGTATCCGGGGAGAGGCTTCAGGAGACATCCGCGGGACCGATGTCGTCCTCCGGGTGTGAGGCATCGGTGAACTCCCGAAACTCACCGGTCAGCAGAAAGCCGACCTGCTCGCCTATATCTACGGCGTGGTCCCCGACCCGTTCGAGTTGACGGGCGACGAGAATCATCCTCAACCCCCAGCGAAGCTTCTCCTGATCGCCGGCAAGTACGGCGACCTCCTTGTAGATTCCGAGGTTCAGCCGGTCCACTGGATCGTCCATCTGAGGAAGCTTCAGGCAGAGTTCGAGGTCCCTGCGGCCGAAAGCCTCCATGGCGGTCCTGATCATCGGCCGGACGATGTCCCCCATCTCCTGGAGGCGGGCGACGATCGACTCGCTCCTCGGAAGGTCGCGCACCGAAAGGTAGGTCTTGGCAATGTTGACTGCCATGTCCCCGACTCGCTCCAGATGCAGGTTCGTGTGCAGGATGGCGGAAATGAGACGAAGGTCGGTCGCAACCGGCGTCTGCAGGGCAAGGACTTCCAAGGTGCGGCGATCAACCGACAAGTATTTCTCGTCGATCTCGTCGTCACCCCGGATCACCTGCTCCGCCTTGGCGTCGTCCCTGCGCACGAGCGCATCCATGGCCTGGCCGACGGATCTCTCGGCAAGCTCGCCCATGCCCAGGATGTCGAGCTCGAGCACCTCGAGCTCCTCGTGGAAATGAACCCGAGCCATCAGCCGAACCGTCCCGTGACGTAGTCCTCGGTTCTTTCGTCCGATGGATTCGTGAAGATCACCTCTGTTCGATCGTACTCCACTACCCTTCCGGTTCTGTTACCGCCTTCGCCGACCTCGACCGTGAAGAATGCAGTGCGATCCGACACGCGCGCTGCCTGTTGCATGTTGTGGGTCACGATCACGATCGTGTAGTCCACCAAGAGCTCTGCCATGAGATCCTCGATCCGCGCGGTGGCGATGGGGTCCAGTGAAGAACACGGCTCGTCCATCAGGATCACGTCGGGAGCGGTCGCAATCGCCCGGGCAATGCACAAGCGCTGCTGTTGTCCACCGGACAACTCCATGCCGGATCTCTTGAGCTTGTCCTTGACCTCGTCCCACAGGGCGGCGCGTCTCAAGGAGCGTTCCACGAGCTCATCCATGTCGCCCTTGTAGCCGGCGATCTTCGGCCCGAAGGCTATGTTGTCGTAAACGGACTTAGGGAATGGGTTCGGCTTCTGGAACACCATGCCGATGCGCCGGCGCACCTCTACCGGGTCCACCCGCGGGTCGTATAGGTCGACGCCGTGATACAGAATTGTCCCCTCCACACGAGCGCCGTCTACGAGGTCGTTCATCCGGTTCAAACAGCGCAGGAAAGTTGTTTTTCCACAGCCCGACGGCCCGATTAGCGCGGTGATCTCGTTCCTCCTGATCGGGACAGTCACATCGCGAATAGCCCGGAAGTCTCCGTAGTAGACGGACAGGCCTTTGACGTCGAAGACGACCTCTCGCTCCCTGGCGGGCTCATCGCCCGGACGCTCGCGGCCGACCCTCAGGGCCACTTTGGGAGGCGCCTTCTCGGCGGGCCTTGGCTCGGTTGGATCGCCGGTCACGCTCATACCCGTAGCATTACCATTTTCGCTCATATCTGTTCCTCAAGAGTATGGCGATTGCGTTGATTGCAAGCAGTAGCGCCATCAGAACCAGTATGGCCGCCGCCGTGTTGTCACCGAAGGCTGTCTGGGACCTCCTCGCCCAGGTGTAAATGACCGTAGGTAGAGCCGTGTAGGGCCCTTGCAGCGTGTCGGTGAATCCTGCGCTTGGAGTGGAGAAGAATCCGGTAACGGCGCCGATCATGAGCAAAGGGGCCGTCTCACCGATCGCTCGGGAGAGCGTCAGGATCGTCCCGGTAAAGATTCCCGGAGCTGCATAGGGAAGAATGTGACTCCGAATAACCTCCCAGCGGGTGGCGCCGACTCCATATCCGGCCTCGCGGATGCCACTCGGGACCGTCCTGATCGCTTCCGCCGCGGTGATGATTACGATGGGCAAGACGAGAATCGCCATCGTAATGCCCCCGCTCATGAGACTCCGCCCGCCGGTGATGTCTTCGAGAAAGACGACGAAGACGACGAGACCGAGGATGCCGTACACGATCGCGGGAACACCTGCAAGGTTCCTGATGTTTGCGTTGATGAAGCGACTGAATCTCGTGTCGGACGCATACTCTTCCATGTAAATCGCGGCTGCAATTCCAAGCGGAAGGGCGAGCGCCACGACGAAGCCCATCAGCATCAGCGAGCCAATGAGCCCCTGTCGCACTCCGGCGCGTTCCGGAAGGGACGACAGATTCGACGTCAGGAAGTCGAACCTGCGCTCCTGGATAACGCTTGCGCCCTCACTCCAAACATCGGCGAGGAGCGTTACCAACACCGCGAGGCCGAGCAGAAGCGCAAGGAGCAGACTCACTTCGAACAGCCATTCCCCTCGAGACTTGCGCTTGCCGGTCAGGGCGGCGCGCACAACTGCGGAAGAGGCATCGGCCCGAGGCACCGCCATTAGTAGCGCCTCCTCACTCTTCTGACGAATCGCTCACTAATCAGATTCAGGCCCAGAGTCATGGCGAAGAGCAGAAGCCCCACGAAGAAAAGGCTCGGAAACGCCGGACCGACTCCGCGCACTTGATCGGACCCGGTCGCCAGCGAGGTCATCGCTGCCGTCATGGTTTGACCTGGGCCGAATATGTCGATCGTCCGAGCGGAACCGCCGACGGCCCCCGCTGCGATGGTGACCACGAGAGTCTCCCCGATCGCGCGGGAGACGCCGAGGATCAGCGCTGCGACTATCCCTGAGATCGCCGCGGGGAAGACGACGCGCACCGATACGGCCCGCCTCTTTGCTCCGAGCCCGAACGCGGCTTCTCGAAGCGACCCCGGGACCGCATGCATCGAATCCTCCGCGATGGTGGCCACGAGGGGGATAATCAGAATCCCGACGCCGATACCCGCCGCCGCGATGCTGAATGCAGGCGTACCCGGCACGACCTTCTGAACCAGGTTGGGGCTGATGAATGTCAGCGCGAAGAATCCCATTACTACGCTTGGAACCCCCGCGAGGATCTCGATAATCGGCTTCAAGAATCGGCGGCGGCGGCCAGCATACTCCGACAGATACATCGCAGCTCCGAGGCCGATCGGGGCGGCCACCATTATCGCTACGCCGGCGACGAGGGCCGTCCCGAGAAATATCGTGAGGATGTCGAACAAACCCCGGCGCGGGAACCAACCTCGCGGATTCCAGAGCTGGCCGATCCCGTCCAGTTTGGAGAGGAAATCGATAGCTCCGCCCGCCAGCGAGGCCACGATCAGCAAGCTGACCAAGATCGATAGAACCGCGGCGGCGAAGAACAAGCGTCTGATCAAGCGCTCACGCCGCAGGCGCCGGAGGTTCCCTCGAAGATCCGTGAGACTCAGAGTGGCACTGCCGTTCGTACTCACTTCGACGCAGCCCCCAGGTTCGCCACCCCCGGCAAGGCGGCCAGCCTCCCCGGGGGACGAGTGCTGGCGCGGAGCCTACAGCGTCGCAGCGAACTCTTCCCAGGCCGACCGAGTCGCCTGCAAATCCTCGGGCGGAGCTTCGATGTAGCCGACCTCCGTGACGGCGGTCTTGAGGCCCTGGTCCGTCATGTACAGGTCGACGAAGGCCTTGAGCGCAGGATTCGTCCGGGCTTTTTCCTGGTTGACGTAGATGAACAGCGGCCTCGAAAGTGGGTACTCACCGCTTTCGATGGTCTCGGGGCTCGGAGAAACGCACTCCCCGTTCGAGCCGCCGAGCGGGGCGATCGGAATCGGCTTCAGCACATCCTGGTTCTGCTCGAAGAAGGCGTACCCAACCCAACCCAAAGAGTTCGGCGAGCCCGAGATTCCCTCCACGATCACGTTGTCATTCGCCGACGCGACGTAGTCGGGACGGGTGATCTCCTCCTGCTTGCGCTTCTCCGCTAGGTCCGCGATCGCCAAGTCGATGAAGGAAAAGTAGGTCCCGGACTCCTCCCCGGGGGCGACTAGGTCCAGCTGCTGATCGGGATACGGAGTGCCGATCCCTCCAACCTTCTCGCCGAGCTTGTTAGCGTCGGACCAGCTATTGAACCCCTCGGATTCGGGGCCTATCAATGCGTAGAGGTCGTTGATGTTGAGACAGCTGGGCGCGCTCTGGTTCTGCGGGGATGTCAAGACCGCCATGCCGTCGATGGCAATGTAGAGCTCCACGTACTCGATACCGTTCTTCTCGCACGCCGCGATCTCCTCCTCATCGATCGCTCGAGATGCATCCTGGACATCGGTCTCACCATTACAGAAGAGTTCGTATCCGTCGCTCGTGCCGGGCCCTTCGACTGTAATGTTGACGTTCGAGTTCTCCTCTACGAAGAACTCGGCCACCAGGGCCGTCACCGGTTCGACGGTAGATGATCCCGAGATGAAGAGGCTCCCGGAGAGGTCGCTGCCTCCCGAGCCACCGCCGCTCGCGGAACATGCGGACGCCAACACGGCGAGCGCGACAATGGCACCCGCGAAGCTTTTTCCGTTTCGCATCCTTCTCCCTTCGATAAGGGTGGGAAAGCCCGGGGAGAGAGGAACAGGCCGGGCCGTCCCACGATTTACCGGCAGCTTCAAATGCTTCATCTGAGCCGATGCTAGGGAGTCCGAGTTATCGGACTCTGGCTTGAAGGTGAACGGGAGATGAACCGCGTGCCAATATTTGGCTTGAATTAGAAGACGAAATGCGCGATAGGCGCCTATCTCGCGCCTCTAGACTGACGACATGGGACGACGCCCGCGAACCCCGGTGGGCCGGCTCTTGCTGTGGCAGCTGGGGGCCGTTCTCCTGATCCTCAGCATCTTGGGGGTGGAGCTGTACGGCTTACTCGCCGAGGACGCGCCGCATCTGGCGCAGCCTGCACGCTCGGCCCTGATCGTTTCGCTGGCGGGGGCCGGCGCACTACTCACGGCCGTCGCACTCATCCTCACCGTGAGGCTTTCGAGGACCCTGCGGCACATGCAACAGGCGCTATCCAGGTTCGCGGAAGGAGACCCAACTGCCAGGGTCGAACAGGCCGGGCCCGAGGAATTGCACGTTCTCGCCGAAACGCTCAACCGTCTGACGGAGCGGCTGTCCAAGGAAATCGAGTCCTCTCGCGAGGCGCAGAGAACACGCGATCTGATCCTGACTTCGATGGAGGAAGGCGTGCTGCTAATCGGGCCCGAGGGAACGGTCGGCTTCGCTAATCGCGCCAGCGAACGCCATCTAGGTTTCAGACCCGACTCCGCCTCGAAGCTCACGCCCGCCGCGCTTCAAGAAGCCGTGAAGAGCGCCGTCGGCACGGACGTCGTCACCGAGGTCGAAGTTGAGACGGGTTCCCCTCCACGCTCGCTGCGTGCCACGGCCATCCCGGTCGGCCACGACGGATCGGTGCTGCTCGTCGTGCGGGACGTGACGGAGGCGAAGCGGCTCGAATCCGTTCGGCGGGATTTCGTCGCCAACGCCTCGCACGAGCTGAAGACCCCCGCCGCCACGATCCAGGCTGCCGCGGAGACCATCAGACAGGCGGTGCACGACGACCCCGACGTTGTGCCGAGGTTCGCGGAGCAACTGGAACACGAGGCGAAGAGGCTCTCGCGAATCGTCTCGGATCTGCTGGACCTATCGCGGCTCGAGTCCGGAAGCGAACTCGCCGAGACGATCTCGCTGAGCGATTTGGTGAGAGAGGAATCTGAGCGCGCAGCCCCGGTGGCTGCAGCGAGGGACGTCCAGCTTTCCTTGGAATCGCAGGCGGTGTCGGTCCGAGGTTCGGAACGCGACCTGGGCTTGCTCGTGCACAACCTCGTCGACAACGCGATCCGGTACACGCGTCCGGGCGGAAGCGTCCGCGTGGCGCTCGGAGAGCAGGACGGTTCGGCCGTTCTCGTCGTCCGGGACACGGGGATCGGCATCCCGGCCAGGGACCTCCCTCGCGTCTTCGAACGCTTCTACCGTGTGGACCGGGCACGCTCGAGGGAGACCGGTGGAACGGGTCTAGGCCTGTCGATCGTGAAGCACGTCGCGGAGAACCATGGCGGTTCCGTGTCCGTCGAGAGCGAACTCGGTGGCGGGAGCGTTTTCGAGGTCAGATTGCCGGCGGACGGGGACGGCCGCGGGCGCTGACGCGCGCGACGGTTCGGCTCGAGCATCTGCGGAGATATCCTTGAAAAGGATGTCCCTGCTGCTCTTGATTCGCCATGCGCTTGCCGACGGGACCGGAAAGAAGCTGACCGGCTGGACCCCGGGAGTCCACCTGTCCCGAAGCGGCGCCCGACAGGCCGAGGCGCTCGCCGGCCGCCTCGAATCCCTGCCCGTCGCCGCCGTCTATTCGAGCCCGCTCGAGCGCTGTCTCGAGACGGCGCGCCCCCTCGCCGCCTCAAAGGGGCTTCGGATCCGTTCCTCTAAGGATCTCGGCGAAGTCGACTACGGGGAATGGACCGGACGGCCGCTTTCTCGATTGTCCAAGACGAAGCTCTGGCGCACGGTACAAACTCACCCCGCGACCGCGCGGTTCCCCGGCGGAGAAAGCCTGCTCGAGGTGCAACAGCGGGCAACGAACGAAGCCGAACGCATAGCGGGGGCGCATCCCAACGAGCTAGTTGTACTCGTCACCCATGGTGACGTAATCCGGCTTCTTCTCGCGCATTTCGCCGGCGTTCACACGGACCTGTTTCAGCGAATCATCGTGGGTCCGGCCTCCGTTTCGGCGGTTGCAGTGGGAAACGAGGTTCCCAGGATCCTTCGCACGAACGACACGGGCGACCTAGCCGACCTCGCGGGACCAAGGAAACGATAAATGGAACTGGAGCGAGTCGACCGAATCACCTCCGATGCCTTGGGCGAGCCCGGAGACAGGACGTTCTACCTCCAGATCCGGAAAGGGCCCGACCTGATCTCGGTGCTCGTCGAGAAACAGCACATTCAGCTCCTCGCCGCATCGATCCTCGAGATCCTCGAGCGCGCCGGGAAGGAGACCGGGGAAGGGCCGGCGGAAGAGGACATGGCGCTCGAGGAGCCGATCGAACCGATCTGGCGGGCGGGGAGGCTCTCCATCGGCTATGAGGAGGCGGAGGACGTGGTCGTCCTGGAGATAGAGGAGCTTGTGCCCGATGAGGAACAGGAAGAGCGCGAGCCCGACCACCTGCGCGTGTGGGCAACGCGGGAACAGATGCTCGCGCTGTCACGCCATGGGGCGCTCGTATCGGAACGCGGCCGGCCGAGCTGTCAGTTCTGCGGCAACCCGATGGATGCCGACGGCCACGTGTGCCCGGCCATGAACGGCCATTCCGCGCCCACTTGAAGTTCGCCTTGCAGCCGGACGAGCAGGTCGTTCCGCTACTGCAGAACGGGGACCTCGAGGTCTTGGGAATCCTGCCGAACGCCTCCAACTACACGTTCCTCGCCCGCGTCGCCGCGAACGGCGCGGAGGTCAAGGGCGTTTACAAGCCGCGAACGGGAGAAGCGCCGCTTTGGGACTTCCCCGACGGCACGCTTTGTAACCGGGAGGTTGCTGCGTACGTGGTTGCGAGACACCTCGGGTGGCCGGCGGTTCCGCCGACCGTGTTGCGCGACGGTCCCGAGGGCCCGGGATCGCTCCAACTCTTCATCGAATTCGATCCGAACGAACACTTCTTCACGCTCCGCGAGAAGCATCAGGAGGAGTTTCGGCGTGTCGCCGCGTTCGACGCGATCGTGAACAACGCGGACCGAAAGGGCGGCCACTGCCTGCTCGGCTCCGACGGCCGTATCCACGTGATCGATCACGGCGTGTGCTTCAACGCCGACCCGAAACTTCGAACCGTGGTGTGGGACTTCGCCGGGGAGCCATTGCCGGACGAGTTGGCGAACGATCTGCAGGAGTTCGGATTATCTCTTCGGGGAGGTGACCTGCGCAGATCCCTGGAATCCCTGCTGGATGCGGCCGAAATGGATTCCCTCGCCGCGAGGACCTCCGCGTTGGTCGAATCCCAGCGATTTCCGGTTCCGGGTTCGGGTCGGCCCTATCCGTGGCCTATGATCTGATCGTGCAAGTTCGTCACGCCTCGGTCCAATCCCCCTTCGGCGAGTTGCTGGTTGCCGCGACCGAACGCGGGGTCGTCCGGGTGGCATTCCCCGAGGAAAATGGGGATGCGGTCCTGGGCGAGCTGTCCGACGAGTTCTCGGCGGATGTTTCCGCAGGCACTCTCGACCACGAGAGGCAGGAGCTGCAGGAATACTTCGACGGTCGCCTCAGGGACTTCGACGTCCCCGTGGACCTCGGGCTCGCCCCCGGATTCTCCCGGCGCGTGCTGGAAGCGACCGCCCGGATTCCTTACGGGTCCGTGTCGACTTACGGTGACGTGGCCGCCAATGCCGGCAGCCGCCGCGCCGCCCGCGCGGCCGGAAACGCCTTGAAGGGCAACCCGGTGCCGATAATCGTGCCCTGTCATCGCGTGATCCGCTCCGGAGGGGATCTCGGCGGATACGCAGGGCGGGAGGACCGAAAGGCGTTTCTACTCTCGCTCGAGGGAGCACGAAGCTAGTTCTTCGTTCGGGCCTAGACTTAGGGCCATGGCCGAGAGGCGATCGGGCGTCGGTGCAGCACTCCTTGCGGTAGGCGGCATCGCCCTCGGACACATCGCCAGCTACTCGCTCGCCATCCCGGCCGCGGACGCCCGCGAAACTCATCTGGCCGCAACCGGTCACGGCTCGTTCGGGCTCGTCTCGGCTGCGGCCGTCGTCGCCGCATTGGCGGGGCTCGCTGTCGTGGTCAAAACCACGATGTCACATGCCGGGTCCCTCGGGTTCCGGGCATGCGCGGTGCGGCTTGCAGGGATCCAGGCTCCAGGCTTTCTGCTGCTGGAGCTCGCCGAAAGACGATTTGCGTTCGTCGAGGCCGTCGGCGATCCGGCCGTGATCGTCGGTTTTCTCGTACAGGTTCTGGTTGCCCTGGCCGGTGCCGCTTTCCTCACGCTCCTCGTTCGAACCGTCGAGGCGATCGTGGCCCCAAGGCGCCGACACCCGCGAGCCGCGCGTTCGTTCCCCAAGGCCGGACGAACGGTGCCGATTCGAATCTCCGCCTTCCTCGGCGGTTCACGGCTCCGCGCCCCACCCTTGCCGCTCGCATCCTGAGAAATGCCGCGCGACGGGCGCGGCGGCGAGAGGAAAGGGATTTCGATGCAAAAAGGAAAGTGGATTGCGATCGTCTTGAGCGCGATCGGGCTCATTGCCTTGTTCGTGATCCTTCGGCCAAAGGGAGAAACGGGCGGCAACGGAAACTCGGCCCCCGCGCGGGCGGAAGTCGCGGTTAGCGACGGCCGGGTGGACGGGCCCGACACTTTGGAAACTACGGTGGGATCGAAGGTGTCGATAGTCGTTCACAGCGACACGGCCGGCAAGGTTCACATTCACGGATACGAGAAACTCGCCGACGTTTCGGCGGGCGGATCCGCGACGCTGTCTTTCGTCGCGGATGCAGCAGGGCGTTTCGAAGTCGAGTTCCACGGCGGTCATGAGGGCGGCGGCACGGAAGGGTTCCGGGGAAGGTCGAAGCCGAAGCACCAAGGTGAGAGCCATCCTGAGGACAAGCCGCGCCACGACGACAAGCCCAAGAGAGAGGACAAACCCAAACAGGACGACAATCCCAGTCCCGAAGACGAAGCCGGAACGACCCCGGAGACGACAGGATCGGATCAACACGGTGAGCCGGTCGGCACTCTGCTGCTGCTCGAGTTGATCGTCACCCCGTGACGGGAATCCTGGCCCACGGGATCGGCGGACGGATAGACCTGCCCGTTCCCCGATGGCTGTTCGTCTACGGCGCGGCGACCGCGGTCGTGATCAGCTTCGTGGCGCTTGCGGTGCTCTGGCGCGAGCCGCGGCTCCAGCAACTCCGGGAAGGACGGGCCCTGCCCGCTTTCCTCGAACGGCTACTGACGAGCCGATTGATAGAACGGATCCTCCGGTGGGGATTCTTCGGATTGTTCGTGATCCTCGTGGTCGGCGCGCTAACGGGAAGCCCCCAGATCTCGCGAAATATCGTCCCGGTCTTCGTCTACGTGTGGTTCTGGATAGGCCTGGCGTTCCTGCATGCGATCTTCGGGAACCTTTGGGCGACGATCTCGCCGTTCGACACCATCGGCAGGCTCATGGGCCTCGAGCGAGCCAGGCGGCCTTATCCCAAGTCCTGGGGGAAATGGCCTGCCGCGTTCTTGTTGCTCGGATTCGTGTGGATGGAGCTCGTCGACCCATCGGGCGCGACGCCGCGCTCGGTAGGGGCGGCGATGGTCGTGTACACCGTGCTGATGGTCGTGGGCATGGCGGTGTTCGGGCGAAAGCAATGGCTCGAAAACGGCGATGGATTCGGCGTGTACTTCGGCCTCCTCTCGCGTATCGCGCCATTCGATCGCGACCGGCGAGGCAGGGTGGTCGTCCGTCCGGTGCTGGGCGGCCTCCCCTCCCTACCGCCGCAACCGGGATTGATCGCATTCGTGATGGTGCTACTCGGCTCGACCACATTCGACGGCGCCAGCCGGTCGAACTTTTGGCAATCCTTGACCGGAAGCCTGACGGGTGCTCCTGAATTGCTGGCGGGAACAGCAGGGCTCCTCGCGGTGATCGGCGCCGTGGCACTGGCGTACACCCTGGCCATGTCGGCGGCCGGCGCCATAACCCGCTCGCCGTGGCACCCCCTTGCGGTTCGCTTCGTTCACAGCCTGGTGCCGATCGCCTTCGCGTACGTAGTGGCTCATTACTTCTCCTTGTTGGTGATCGAAGGACAGCAGGTCCTGGTCTTGATGTCCGACCCGTTCGGACTCGGATTCGACCTGTTCGGGACGGCAAGCTGGAGCATCAATCTCGGCCTGGTTTCCGCGACGACGATCTGGTACGTGCAGGTCACCGCGATCGTCGCGGGACATGTCGGGGGGGTCGTGCTCGCCCACGACCGCGCGATCGCCATCTTCCCGCAGGAGATCGCCCTTAGGACCCAGTACGCCCTTCTGGCCGTGATGGTGCTCTTCACCATCACCGGATTGCTGATCCTCTCGGGCTGATGATCGCGCACGCGACCGGGATAGACGACGTGCTCATCGCCGCCGCGATCGTCGGGCTCTTTCTCCTGTACTCCTCCCGGCGCCGAAAGCGCCAGGCCGGACCGGCGGCGCGACGAACCGGCAAGTGTCTGTACTGTGGAGGTGCGCTCGGCGCCGGCGTTGCCAGGTGCCCCGAGTGCGGTTTTCGAACGCCGAAAGGATGACGCACCAGTGAGGATGACCAGAGCGGCGAGTCTCGTGGCGGTTTGCGTGCTGGCAGCGGCTTGCTCGAAAAGTGGCACGACCACCCAGACGGGCACGACCGAGATCGGCGCCGAGGTGGCCAGCTACGAACTCGTGGCCGGCGAGCCCAACAGGTTCCTGGTCGGGCTGATCGCAGCGGACAATCGGCTCGTCAGCTACGGAACCGTGAAGATGGCCTTCGCGTTCGTCGGCACTGAGAAGAATCCCGTTTCGCCTGAGGCCGGCGCCCCCAAGACCGGCCGTTTCATCCTTGTGCCCCCTGAGGACAGCCCGGTGATAACCAGCGGCGAGATCTCGCAGGCGCAAGAGAAGGCCCCGGAGCTGACCGCCCCCGACGTGGCCCGCGGGGTGTACCAAGCGAGCGGAGTGTCGTTCGACAAACCCGGTTTCTGGCAGGTGGAGGTCACGGTCGATCTCGACGACCTGGGCAAGCAGGCGGCGACCGCTTCCTTCCAAGTTGTGGACAACCCGTCGTATCCGGCCGTCGGGGAACGAGCTCCGCAGACGAACAACCTGACGCTCAAGTCGCATCTGGGGGCGCCCCTGACGGCCGTCGACTCCCGCGCCGCACACGGCAAGGTCCCCGACCCCGGGCTGCACCAGTGGACCGTCTCGAAGGCCATATCGGAGGGAAAGCCCGTGCTCGTGGTCGTCTCGACACCCGTCTATTGCATCAGCCGCTTCTGCGGGCCGATCACGGACGAGGTGGCTGGACTCGAGAAGACATACGGGGACCAGGTCGCATTCGTGCACATCGAGGTATGGAAGGATCACGACAAGAATGTCGTGAACGTCGGAGCCGCGGACTGGGTGCTGCGCCACCGCGACCTGACCGAGCCGTGGGTCTTCCTCGTGGATACGAACGGGAAGATCGTGGACCGATGGCAGAACGTTCTCGACGTCCGGGAGCTCGAGAGCCGTCTGCAGACCGTTGCGTAACTCCGCGGAATCGCCCGACTCCCCTAACATGTAGTTGATGGCCCAAGAACCTCCTCCTTTCGAAGCTCCGCCGCTCGAGGCCTGCTACAGGCATCCCAACGTAGGAACGCGGGTCCATTGCACGCGCTGTGAACGCCCCATCTGCCCCGAATGCATGATCCCGGCGCCGGTCGGTTACCAGTGCCCCGAGTGCGTCGAGCAAGCGCGGCGCGAGTTCCGCGCCGGCCCGCAGCGCCGGGCGCGGCAAGCAGCAACCACCTCGCCGACCAAGATAATCCTGGCGGCTATCGCCGCGATGTTCGTTGTCGAACTCGTGCGCTCGGGAGGCGGCGGCGTCGGAACGGGGCCGTCGCTTCAAACCCTCGTCGACCTCGGCGCCATGTTCCCCCCGGCGGTTGCTGCGGGACAGTACTGGCGGCTCTTCACCTCGATGTTCCTGCACGCCGGAATACTTCACATCGCCTTCAACGGGTACGCCCTCTGGATATTCGGACCCGTCGTCGAGGAGGAGTTCGGCAGGATTCGCTTCGTGCTCATCTACTTCCTGTCCGGTTTCCTCGCCGGCGTGGCCTCGTACACGTTCGGCCCGCCGGTGGAGGTCGGAGTCGGGGCTTCCGGGGCGATCGTCGGCGTGTTCGGTGCGTTCATCGCGTTCAATTTCCGCAGGCGCCACCTCGGACTGGCCCGCGCGAGGCTGCGGATGGCGGCCACCTTGATCGTGATAAATGCGGTTATCGCCCTCGCGATTCCATCTATCGACTGGCGAGCGCACGTCGGAGGATTGGTCGCCGGGTTCGCAACCGGGCTGTTCGCCGAGGGCTTCGGAAAGCGGTCCACGCGAGTCATGATCCAAGTCGCGGGATTCGCCGCCCTCACCGTGGCCGGGATCGCACTCCTCATGTGGAGAACGGAGCAACTCCGGGAACTCCTTGCCGGTACACCCTTCGCCTGAAGCCGGGCGCGCTCAACTAGCGCGCGTTGCGAGCCGTTCAGCCGGGGCGAAAGGCAGGAAGCCCGTCTCCCTCCTCAGAGATAAACAGATACTCCGTCCGGATGAGGTCCGCCAACCCCCGCGAGATGCGGTTGAAACCCTCCCGATCCCAGGACTCGGCTGCATCCAGGATCTTCCCTTCCTCGCCGACGAGGAAGAGCGTTGGAACCGCTTCAATGCCGTACGCGTCGGACAGGGCGTAGGGGTCGGTATCGGCGACAGAAGGAAAGCTGAGCCGGTAGGTCTTCGAGAACTCCTCGAGGTCGGTTTGCGAATCCTGTCCGATGCCGGTGATCCTGCCCGGATAAGCATCTTCGAACCGATCCGCGTAGGGCGCCGCCATCTGGCAAACGGGGCAAGTCACCTTGTAGAAGAAGAGGGCCGACGGGCCGAACCGCACGCCCGGAATCGCGGGGGCCGCCGCGCCGGGCAGGAGGATGCTCACGAATCCACCTTACCGCCGCCCGGTAGAATGCATTGCCCTAGGAGGCCTAATTGACCGATGCAGCGCTGTTCATTCGTTGGGGAGCGACCGCCACCGGCCGCGAGAAGAAGGCGATCGACATCTTCGGGGAGTCCCTTCGCTATCTCACGGGCCTCGTCGCCGAGGGAAGGGTGGCGTCGGTGGAGCCATTCTTCGTCGAACCCCACGGCGGCGACCTCGAGGGTTTCTGGATAGTCCGAGGCGACCGTGAGGAACTCGACAAGATCCGTTCCGGCGACGAGTTCCAGAGGCTCTCGGTGCGCGCGCAGGCCGTCGTACAAAACTTTGGCGTACTCGACGCGATCACGGGGGAACAACTCAACAAGCACATGGCGTGGTTCGCGCAGGCCGCCCAGGAGGCCGACCGGGGCTAGCGCTTGTCGCCCAGTCCGAACATCGCGCCGCCCCGCGATCCGATGTAGATCATCCCGTGCCAGATCGCCGGCGTGGATTCGATACAGCTCCCGAGCTTGACATCCCAGAGCTTCCTCGGCTTCTTGGCCGGGTTCGATACGTCGAAGCCGTGCACGGTCCCGCCGCAATCCCCGATCACCAGCACGTCGTCCACCACGGCGGGTGAGCTCCAAACCGGCGGCACCAGGCTCACCTCCCATTTCACCTTCCCCGTGTCCTTGTCGATGCCCATCAGTTCGCCGGAGTTTGAGGCCGCGTAGATCATGTCGCCGTAGATGGCGGGAGTCGCGAAGAACCCGCCGTCTCCGTCAACGGGCTGTGTGGCGTCGACCGACCATTTCACGGGGTTGCTCTTCCTCCTGGGATCGAGCTTCACGAGCTGTCCGATCTTGCGTGCCCGACCGTCGCCCGGCTCGAAATGGCTGCTCGCATAAAGGAACCCTCCATGGTCGATGACGACGGAGGCGTCGTTCTCCCCGCCCATCCAGAATCGGAAGACACGACGGGGTTTCGCACCGCCCTTGAGCGTGTTGGAGACGTCCCAGCCCTGAATCAGACCTCCGGAGTTGCCGAAGTATGCGATGCCGTCGTCGTATGCCACAGAGCTTTCGATGGAAACGTCGGTATCGGGAATCTGGGCCATCAACGCACCGTCGTAGCCCGGTACCGTCGCAACGATGCGCGGATCGACGGTCACCTTGCCCGCCTTGTCGTAGTCGCGATTTAGTTTGATCACGTAGAACCAGGAATTCTCGCTTCCCTCCAGGAGATAGTCGCCGACGATCAGCGGCGCTGCGTCCCAGTCGTTGTTCCAAACAGGATTCGGGACGCTCGTCTCGGCATTCACCGACCAGAGCTCCTTCGGTTTCTGCCGGTCGAGCGCGATGACGCGCAATTCGTTGTCGCGCGAACCGCCGTAGTGAAGCGGGTAGCCGTCTGGATCCGAGGTTGAGGATCCCTTCGCCAGATCCCCCGTCCTGAGCGTCGAGTGCACCTCGTTCCCCGTCCGCCCGTTCAGGAAGTGGTAGCCGTAGTCGTATGCGCCGAACCTGATCTCGACGCTGCCGTCCTTTTGCGGGACTACGGTAGGTTGTCCGTTCCACCCCGTTCCGCACCACTGCTTGGTCTCGGTGCCGTCGGTGGAGACTCCGCACATCCCGCCCGTCTCCGGGTAACGCCACAGGACCTTCGGGTGCTTCGGGACGGGGCCTTCGCCGTAGTAGGTACGCGTCAGGTTCCCTCGGAACGTCGTCAGGCCTGGGAAATCGGGATTGATCGGCTCCGCCGCCGCCGGCTGCGTCGCCGCATGCAGACGCCGCGGCTTATGAGGCTCGGGAGAGGGAGTCGGGCTATCGAGGAACACGGGCTTGGCTTGATCCTTCTCCTCTTCCCCGCCGAAGCCGACCTGCCAAACGGCGACGAGCACCCCGATGATCACCAGCCCGAGGACGAGCCTTCCGAAGGGAAGCTTGGGCTTGGCGGGCCTGTGGCTCACCGCCCCTCGTTCCACCTCGGATACGAGCCGAGGATCTTGAGCATCGACGAATGCCGGCGCATTTCGTCCAGCACCTCCTGCGTGCCGGGCTCCTCCGCCGCCGCCTCCAGATCCATGTAGAAGAGGTATTCGAACGGTGCGCCCGGCCGGGGGCGCGACTCGAGTTTGGTCAGGTTGATGTCGCGCTTTGCGTACGGCTCCAGGCAGGCGAAGAGTGAACCGGGCCGGTCGGCCACCGCGAAGACTATCGAGGTCTTGTTCGCCGGCTCGAATCCGGGATCAGACGATCCGATCACGGCGAACTTCGTGAAGTTGTCGTCGTAGTTCTGGATGCGTTCGGCAAGTACTTCCACGCCCAGCAATTCGGCCGCGCGCGTGCTCGCGATCGCGCCTTGCTTGGGATCTCCCTCCTCCGCGACCCTTCGCGCGGCGCCCGCAGTGTCCAGAACGGGAACGATGTCGGCGGAGAGCCCGGCGAGGAACTCGTCGCATTGGGCCAGCGCCTGTGGGTGGGAGAAGATGCGTTCCAGCCCCTCGACTATCGCTCCGGGCAGGCCGAGCAAGGCGTGGTCAACGCGCACGATTACCTCACCGACGATCTTTAACTCGTGCTCGTCGCGCCCGAGGAGGTCGTAGGTTTCGTTGATCGACCCGGCCTGGGAGTTCTCGAGTGGTACGACGCCGAAGTCGACATCGCCCCCTGTGACCTTCCCGAATGCCGCCCGCACCGTTTCGCACGGAACGGCCTCGCCGCCGGGGAATACCTCGCGAACGGCATCCTCACTGTATGCGCCGGGTTCGCCCTGGTAGGAGACCTTCATCGTCCGTCGAGACTAGCGCAGAGGAGTCGAAATGGACGATCAGTCGGTTGCAGCGTCGAGATCATCACGCTGGAGGAATTGCTGAAGGTGTCCGGCCATCTCAGGCCGGGCCAGGGAAGCCGCCTGGGCGAAGAGCGTGCCGGGATCGCCACCGACTCTGACCGCCGCGTCGTAGGCGGCAGCGAGCGCACGCCTGCCGCCGTCCGGGGAATTCTCGCGGAACCCCTCGAATGCCGCGGCGAGGAGACCGGTCAACACGAGATCGCTTGAGTCTTCGCGAACGGCCAGCGAAGCCATGCGGACGCAGAAGACCGACAGTGCGCCGAGTTGCGCCGTGTCGAACCACGATCCGAGGATCTGCTCACGCTCGCCGAGAGTTTCGTCCGCGAGGGCCTGGACGAGCCGGGAAATCGCCTGATCCAGTGGATCGGGAATCGGACGGTCGTGATATCCGCCGAGTTCCTCGGGCGTCAGCTCATCGAGGAGTTTCGCGATCCCGTCTCGAGACTCGCGGGTCACGCTTCACGGAGCCAGTCGGCCGCTTCTTTCGCGTGATAGCTCACGATCAGGTCTGCGCCGGCCCGGCGGATCGCCGTGAGTATCTCCATCGTCACCTGCCGGCCGTCGATCCACCCGTTCGCGTCGGCCGCCTTGACCATCGCGTATTCGCCGGACACCTGATAAGCGGCAAGGGGAAACCTCGTCACGGCCTTCGCGGCGCGGATCACGTCCAGATATGCGAGGGCCGGTTTCACCATCACCATGTCGGCGCCTTCCGCGATGTCGCTTTCGATTTCCCGTATCGCCTCGGTGGCGTTGGCGGGGTCCATTTGGTAACCCTTGCGGTCGCCGAATTTCGGCGCGCACTCCGCCGCATCGCGGAAGGGGCCGTAGAAGCCCGACGCGAATTTCGCCGAGTACGCCAGAATCCCGGTTTGTTCGAATCCGGCACGGTCCAACGCTCCGCGGATGGCCGTAACCTGCCCGTCCATCATCCCGGAAGGTGCCACGAAGTCCGCGCCCGCGTCCGCCTGGGCGACGGCGATCCTCTCGTAGATCTCCAGCGTGCGGTCGTTATCGACTTCACCCTTCTCGTCGATCACGCCGCAATGGCCGTGGTCGGTGTACTCGTCCAGGCACAGGTCGGCGATCAAGACGGTCTCGTCCCCGAGTTCGCCGCGAAGCGCGCGGAGTGCCTCCTGGCCGATCCCCTCCGGGTTGTACGATTCCTTACCCTCCGAATCCTTTCGCGCCGGGATTCCGAACAACATCAACGCCGCGATCCCCTTGTTCGCGATCTCGACGGCTTCCTTTCGCACGGTTTCGAGAGTGTGCTGCGAATGGCCGGGCATGGACTCGATCGGTGCCTGCTCCTCGATCCCTTCCTTCGCGAAAAGCGGGGCGATCAAATGCTTGGGGGAAAGGTCGGTCTCTCGGACCAGGCGCCTGATCGCCTCCGTTCTTCGTAGGCGTCTCGGCCTCGATGTGGGGAAGGATGCGCTCATTTCTCCCTCTCGAACGCCAGCCTGAGGGCGTGGACCAAACCCTCAAGGGTGTGCGGGCTTGCCACTCGATCCACCTCGAGCCCCGCGCGCCGGGCCGCCTCGGCGGTTACCGGACCGATACAGACTACCTTGGCGCCGGAGGGCGCCACCGCCACGCGCGCAAAGCCCTCGACGGTGGACGCGCTGGTGAACGCTATCGCGTCGAGGCGATCGTTCTCGATCGCGCGGAGCGCCTCGGGTGGAAGTTCCGAGGGAAAGCGAGTCTCGTATGCATCGACGCGAACGGGAGTCCAGCCCCCGGCGGACAAACCCTCCTCGAGACCGTCCGGCGCGATGTCTGCTCTGGGAAGCAGGACCCGGCCCGAGCCCGCCGGAAACGCCTCGGCCAGGGTTTCGGTCGTGTACACCTTCGGAACCAAATCCACTTGGATGTCGAGATCGCGCAGCGTGTCCGCCGTCTTCTCTCCCACCGCGGCAACCTTCGCCGGGATGGCTGTTTCGAGGCCCAACACCACGAGCCGCGCGACCACCGCCTCAACCGCGCGAGGGCTCGTGAAAACCACCCACTCGAACTCGCCCCTCGCGACCTCGCGGAGTGCCCGGTCGACCGGCCCGGCGTCGCGCGGCGGCAGGATCTCGATCGTAGGCGCTTCGATCGGTTCGGCCCCTTCTTGGCGAAGCCGTTCGGCAAGCGAGCCTGCCTCGCGTTGCGGCCGAGTCACCAGGATCAACCTTCCCTCCAGCGCGCCGCCGGCCATCAGCCGAACTCCCCGAGTATTCGTCGCGCGCCACCGGCAAGCAGGGCATCCGCCACGAATCCCGCTGCATCCGCCGGCAACCGGGCCGAGGCCTCGGCGCGAATGAAGCTGGACCCATCTGCCTCGAACACGGCCGCGATCAGCCGGATCGAACCGTTTGTGTCCTCGGCGTAAGCACCGAGGGGGAGCGAACATCCCCCGCCCAGGCGAGCCACCAGTGTGCGCTCGGCATCGAATGCGGCGTGCGACCGCTCGTCGTCTATGCGGGCGATCAGCTCCCGGGCGCGGTCGGCGGCCCCCGCTTGTACGGCCCCCGCTTGTACGGCCCCCGCTTGTACGGCCCGCGCTTGTACGGCCAGCGCCCCCTGCCCGGGTGCGGGCATCATGTCGTCGGCGGACAACTCGCGCACGTGCTCCGGTTCCACGCCGAGGCGAACGAGTCCGGCAACGGCGAGCAACAGCCCGTCGACCTCCCCTTCCCTCATCTTCGTCAGCCTCGTGTCGACGTTCCCCCGGATGTCGACGGCCTGAAGCCTCGGGAAGCTTCGCGCAAACTGGCCTCGCCTCCGAAGGCTGGAGGTGCCCACACGCGCGCCCTCCGCCGGCTCGGGGTCGCGGCTGACCAACGCATCGAAGGGCGATGCTCGTTCGGGCACCGCCGCCACGATCACGCCTTCGGGATCCTCGGCCGGCAAGTCCTTGGCCGAGTGAACCGCCAGATCGATCTCGCCATCCTGCAGGGCCCTGACGATGTCGCCGACGAATAACCCCTTGCCGCCGTCCGCCTCGGGGGCGGCGCCGCGATCACCCTCGGTCGTCATCGGCACCAACTCGGAGTCGACGCCGAGAGCCCTCAGTCGCTCGGAAACCTCCCCGGCCTGCGCGAGCGCGAGCGCAGAGCGACGAGTGCCGATGCGCAGGCGCTCAGAAGACGTCGGCGATCGCCTCGCTCAGCTCCTTGCGGATCCCCGTGACGAAGGGGGTCTCCTCCTTCGTGAACCGGCGAGCCTCCGCATCGCGGAGCCTTCGAATGCAATCCACGATGTCGGTAAGTTCATCCGCCTCGAATGCCAGGATCCACTCCCAGTCGCCAAGGCCGAAACCACTGGTCGTGTTCGCCAGTACACCGGGGAACTCACGGCCCATCTCGCCGTGCTCCTTCAGCAGCGCCGCGCGTTCTTCAGCCGGCATCAGGTACCAATCGTGAGAACGAACGAACGGATAGACGTTCAGGTACTTGCGCGGTGATTCTCCCCTCATGAAAGCCGGAACGTGATCCTTGCTGACCTCGGGCGGGCGGTGAACGCCCATGAAACCCCAAGTCTGCTCGAGGCTGCGACCCAGCGTCGTTCGCCTGAAGGAGACGAGCATGTTCTGGATCTCCTCTGCCGAAGTGCTCACCCACCACATCATGAGATCGGCGTCGGCCCGGAAGCCGACCGTAGAGTAGATCCCGCGCAGCTGCACGCGCGCTTCCCAGGCCTTGAAGAGCCCGTCGGCCTCCTGGGCCGCCCATTGAGGGTCGGGCGCATCGAACCTCGGATACGCCTGGAAAACCGGAAAGTAGGTGTACGTCTGCTCCGCCATCACCAGCCCTCTCTCGATAGATGATCCCGAACGACGCCGGCAAGGGCCCGGAGAAACTCCGGATCGGCATTCGGCGATTCGGTCCTCACGAGCTGGAGGCCGGCGGCGCGCGCGGCATCCTGAGCTTCGATGTCTATGTCGTAGAGGACTTCCAGGTGATCGGAGACGAAGCCGACCGGGCACGAGACGGCGGCTCGGTGCCCTGCGGACGCCAGATCGCTAAGCACATCGGTTAGATCGGGTCCGAGCCACTCCTCGCCCGTTCGCCCGGCACTCTGCCATGCGGTCAGATACTCGGAGTGGCCGAGTTCGCGCGCTACGGCGTCGGCTGTCCGCTGTAGCTCGCCGGGATAGTCGTCGCCCGACTCGAGGATACGAACGGGAAGGCTGTGCGCGGAGAAAACGACCGGGGTTTGCGTCGCGTCCTCCTCCGTCACCTTCGCCAGCGCGTCGCCAACCCGCGATGCAATGAAACGAACGAACGCGGGGTCATCGTGGTAACTCTTCACGAACGTCGTCTTGACGCCGAGCTCCTCGGCTCTCTTGGTTGCGCGTTCGACGTACTCGCCCACTGAGAACCTCGAATAGTGAGGCGCCAGTACCAATCCGATCGCAGCCCCGACCCCGTGGTCCGACATTTGCCGCACGGCGTCCTCGATGTATGGATGCTGGTGCTTCATGCCGTGGTAGGCGCCCACCTGAAAACCGCTGGAGTTCAATTCTTTCTCCAAGCCCCGGACCTGGTCCTCGGTTATCTCGATGAGCGGCGAACGCCCGCCGATCGCCTCGTAACGGCCCCTTAATTCCTGCAGCGCCTCGGGTGAAGGCGGCCTGCCCCGGCGAACGTGCGTGTAATAGGCCTCCACGTCGTCCAAACCACGCGCGGTCCCGTAGGACATCACAAGCAGGCCGGTTTCGGTCACCTCGCCGACACCTCGTGGACGAGTTCGGTCAATCGGTACAACGAGTCCGGATCGGTGTCGGGCAGAACGCCGTGACCGAGATTGAAGATGTGTCCGGGCGCTTCACCGGCTCGTCGCAGGATGTCCCTGGTTTTTTCCTCGACGCCCTCGAACGGGCCGAGCAGAGCCGCCGGCTCGAGGTTTCCCTGGACGGCGACTCCGGAGCCGAGCCTCTCGCGCGCAACATCTATTGGCAAACGCCAATCCACACCGACAACATCCGCGCCGGCGTCGCGCATCTGTTCCAGCAGATGAGAAGCGCCGACGGCGAAATGGATACGAGGCACATTCAAGTCCTCGACGCCGGCGAAGACGCGCTTGCTGTAAGGCAGGACGTGTTCCGCGTAGTCGGCCGCCGAAAGCGTGCCGGCCCAGCTGTCGAACACTTGCACCGCCGACGCCCCGGCCTCGATCTGCGAACGAAGCGAGGCGACGATCGCCTGGGTGAGGCGTTCCATGAGGCTGCCCCAGGCTTCCGGGTCCCCGAACATCAGGGACTTCGTTCTGGCGAACGAGCGTGAAGGTCCCCCCTCAATCAGATAACTGGCCAGCGTGAAGGGGCCACCTGAGAAACCGATGAGAGGAACGTCGAGCTCCACGACGAGCATCTGAACGGCCTTCTCGATAAAGGAGAGGTCCTTCGGCGGGTCGATGGCGCGAAGGCGCTCCACGTCCGAAACACTCGATAACGGCCGCTCGATTACCGGGCCCCGGCCCGCCTCGATCTGGAGATCTACTCCCATGGCCGCAACCGGGACCATGATGTCCGAGAAGAGGACCGCCGCATCCACGTCCATCCTTCGAACCGGCATCAACGTGACCTCGGCGGCCAGCTCGGGCGTCCGGCAGATCTCAAGAATTCCGTAACGCTCCCTGAGCTCCCTGTACTCGGGAAGGAAGCGGCCGGCCTGCCGCATGTACCACACCGGGGTCCGGCCGACGGGCTCGCTACGGCAGGCGCTGAGGAAGGATTCGTTCATTGCCTAGATCGTACCTACGACAGCCGGACGCGGCGTTGGCTCAGCGGAAAATATTCTCGGCGATGCGAATGGCGCCCGGACCTATGACGACGATCAAAAGCGCGGGGAAGATGCACAGAATCAGCGGGAACGTGATCTTGACGGGCGCCTGCATAGCCAAACGCTCCGCGCGCTGGCGCCTCTTGACGCGTCCCTCGTGGGCTTGCGCGCGGAGGACGCTCGAGATACTTACGCCGAAAACATCGGCTTGGATCATGGCCAGCGAGAAGTTGTTCAGCTCCTCCACATCCGTTCGCTCGGCTAGGTTACGGAAGGCGTCTGCACGCGATACTCCCAGCTGGATCTCCTGAAGCATGCGGCCGATCTCCTGCGAAAGCACGCCCGGGACATTCGTCACCACTTGGGCGAGCGCGGTGTTCAACGATAGCCCCGCTTCGACGCTGATCGTCAGAAGGTCCATGACATCCGGCAGCGCGTTGCGAATCTCCTTCTGCCGCTGTCGGACTCTGCCGTTGAGAATCGTGTCGGGAGCGAGAAACCCGATCACGAGCAGGAGAACCGAGAAGCCAAGCGTCCCCACTACTCCGAACTCTCGGAGTCTGGCAACGGCGACGCCGAGGATTAGCCCACCGATGGCGCCGATCACCTTTAGGGCCGCGACACGCTCGGCGTCCCAGCCGGCCGGGCTGCCGGCCAGAACCAAGCGGTGTTCGATTCTCGTTCGAGCATCGATCGGGGTGAGGCGCTTCGCCACTCCCCCGGCTGCCTTGACAAAGGGCATGAATGCCCGCTCCAGGAAAGGCTTGGAAAGCTCCGGCCTCCGAGCACCAGCTGCCTCGGATCCCTGCCCTACTTGTGACTCCAGCAAGCGGACTGTTCTGCGTCGTTCGCCCGACACGACATCCAGTGCGAAGCCGGCCACCAAGATTGCGCCGAAAGTACCAAGGATCGCGAGGATCAGATAGACGTTAGACATCGATCTTCACGATCTTTCTCATCCATAGCACTCCCAGAATGAGCAGGCCGCCTCCTGTGCCCAGCATTACGATCCCAATCGTTCGCTTGAACAGCAGCCCTATGTAGTCGGGGTTCACGATAGATATGTACGCGAATATGGCGATCGGCAGGACCGTCAGGATCAACGCCGAGATCTTCCCTTCGGTCGTAAGCACATCGACCTGGCGGCGTATCTCGTCGCGCTCGCGGACTGTGTTCGCGACAGTGTCGAGGATCTCGGCGAGGTTCCCGCCGACCTCCCGCTGAATGTTTACGGCAAGAACGGCCCAGCGGAGGTCGTCGCTCCCGATTCTGTCGGCCATGCCATTCAGGGCCTCGTCGACCGGCCGCCCAAGACGGATCTCCGCCACAACGCGGTTGAACTCGTCCCCAGCCGGTCCGCCGATCTCCTTAGAGACTGTGTCGATCGCCTGAAGGAAGCTGTGCCCGGCTCGAAGCGAGCTGGCCAGAATCGTGAGGACATCCGCCAGCTGGGCCTGAATTCGGGACGAACGCCGGCTGACACCGAGCGACAGCAGAACCCAGGGAACGGCCGCGCCTCCAACAGCAGCGATAACGACGAAGATGAAATTGCGGAACAGCAGACCCCCGACGATCCCTCCGAGAACGGCGGCGCCGAACGAGAGCGCCACGAATTCACCCGCACCAACGGGGAGGCCGCTTCGCTCAAGAGCGGTGTCGAGCCGCTCGGTGAAACCGGCCGCCTCGACCGCTCGCGATCCGGCGCGAGTCAGCGAGCCGGGGAGCCACACGGCAGGTGCCTCCTCCGCACCGGGGTGCTCTGGTCCGGCAACGCGGCGGCGCAGTTCTCGATCGCGCCGAACCCTGCTTCCGGTTCCAAGAAGCATGACCAATAGCGCGAAGAGCCCACCGAAGACCAGCAGCGTGACAACTACGAGGCCCCAAGTCCCCCTGAAGAACGGCTTGCCCTCGGGAACCGCCGGAATCGGGGATGGGCCGGGCGTCGATCCCCCACCCTGGCCAACCAGCACGACCGTGTTATCACTCGCGCCAAAAGCACTTACGATCACCGACAGCTGATCGCCCGTCTGCTGCTCGGAGCGGTAGGTGAGGCGGTACTGGTTCGAGAGCTCCCCGGCAAGCTTCTGATAGATAGAAGCCAGATCGGCGGTTTCGGCGGGTGCGTATGCGCCGCCGGTCTCCGACGACAGCGATTCCAGAGCATTCACATCCGTGTCACGGGTTTCCAAACCTACCGAGAAGATCGCCGCACCTTTGGCCCTGGCTGCGTCGATCGCCGTTTGGAGTTTCGCGTCGCTGTTCGTGTCTCCACCGTCCGACAACAACACGATGTTGTGTTGCCCCGTTTCCGTGAACATGTTCGATCCGACGATCACAGCGTCGAACAGCGGCGTTCGGTCGTTGGTGTCGAGATCGTTCAGCGCGGAGAGGACGGCGTCACGGTCGGCGGTGATGGGCTCCCTGATTCGCGGCTTCCCTCCGAAGGTGACCAGTCCGATCTCCACTTGCTTCGCGGTGCGCTCCACGAAGTCGACCGCGGCTTCCCGGGCCAAGTCGAGCGGTTCGCCGCGCATTGATGAGGACGTATCGAGGACCAGTACGACATCCACACGTTCTCCGGTTTCTGAAAGCGGGGTGATCCTGAGACCCGAAGCCTCTTCACCGTTCTCCGTCACCGTGACTGCGGATGGGCTTACCTCTCCGCCGGAGATGGCAGCGACTATCGAGACCTCTGGGAAGGAGGACGCGTCGACGCTTCTGACGTCAACGCCCGGTGGGCCGGTTGGCGACTGAGCGGCGGCGGCAGCCGCCCACAAAACGCTGATCGCGATTCCTATTGCCATCGCCGTGCGCTTCTTCAAGCGGCTGCTCCCGACGGCGCGAACACCTCCGCGGGCAATTTGAGGCCCCTCTCCGCCAGCTTGTCCAAGAATCTGGGCCGCAATCCCGTGGGCTCGAGCCGGCCGAGGAAGTTGCCGTCCGCGTCGAGCCCCGCCCCGAAGTCGAAGAGGAAGATGTCCTGAAGCGTGATCACTTCACCCTCCATCCCCGCAACCTCCGTAACATGTGTGAAGCGCCTGGTTCCGTCCTTCAGCCGGGACTGGTGCACGACGAGTTGGATGGCCGAGGCGATCTGCTCCCGGATACCTTTGCTGCTTAGTTCCATCCCGGCCATCATCGTCATCGTTTCGATCCTGGACAGCGCATCCCTCGGGGTGTTCGAGTGGATAGTTGAGATCGATCCGTCATGGCCGGTGTTCATGGCTTGGAGCATGTCGAGCGCTTCGGCGCCACGGACCTCCCCCACCACTATTCGGTCGGGGCGCATGCGAAGTGAGTTTCGGACAAGGTCACGGATCGTTACCTGCCCCTTGCCCTCGATGTTGGGAGGACGTGACTCCAGGCGAACTATGTGTGGCTGCTGAAGCTTTAGTTCAGCCGCGTCTTCCACCGTGATGATTCGCTCGTCTTCGGGGATGTAGGACGAGAGGACATTGAGCGTCGTCGTCTTGCCGGCGCCTGTCGCCCCCGACACGAGGACGTTGATCCGCCCACGTACGCAAACCTCCAGGAACTTGGCCACAGGCGACGTTAGCGTTCCGAAATTGACGAGGTCGTCAGCCTGATAGGGCTCCACGGAGAACTTCCGGATCGTGAGAACCGGGCCATCCAGCGCCAAAGGCGGGATGATCGCATTGACACGGGAGCCGTCCGGCAGTCGAGCGTCTACATACGGTGACGACTCGTCGATCCTCCGGCCGACCTTCGCGACGATCTTCTCGATGGTACGACGCAGGGCATCCTCGTCGTGGAACTTCGCCCCGGTCCAATAGAGCTTCCCTCCGCGCTCCACATAGATGGTGTCGGCGTTGTTGACCATGACCTCGCTGACATCCGGATCCCGCACGAACGGCTCAAGAGGACCAAGCCCCATGACCGTGTCGCCGATCTGGCGGATGATCAGCATCTTTTCCTGGTTGGAGAGAGGGACCTGTTCCTCGTCGAGGAGCTCCCGGAGACGCTGGTGGAACATGCGCTCCAGCTCGTCGTCGGACATCGTGGCGTCGTACAGCTGCGGTCCCAGAACCTCCACGAGACGCTCCTGTAGGCGGTCCCTTACCTGGGCGATGCGGTCGGGCCGGTCGCCCCCGCCCTTCGCCAACCTATCCTGCAGCGACATATCGCCCTCCTAGCCTTTCCCGAACAAACGGAACTTCTTTCGTCCCTCTTTTTGGCCCCCGTCGGGTTCCCCTTTGAGGTACTCGGTTCGCTTCGCTTCGTGACCTGCGTCCGTAATGATCCGTTCTGCCAGACGCCCTATGCTCATCGCGACCTCCGACTTCGGCGATTCGACATAAACCGGTTTTCCCATGTTCAGCGACATTGGGACAAGCACACTCGAAGGGATCATCGCCTCTACCTCAACCTCCATCACGCGCTGAACATCCTCCGGCCCCAGCCCCACCTTGCTGTCCGCCCGGTTCAAGATCACATGGAAACGCTCCTTCGGAACGCCGATCCTGACCAGGGTTTCGAGCGCCTTCGAGAGATGCTTGATCCCGACGATGTCGAGCTGGGTAATGAGACAGACTTCGTCGGAAAGATCGAACGCCGCGAGCGCCAGGTCCGAGTAGTCCGCCGTCGCGTCGACGACTGTAAAAGGATAGGAGTTGCGAACGGCCCGCAGGAACTTCCCGATCGCCCCGCCGGACAACTGTTCGGCACCGGGGTCCGTGGGCGCCCCGAACCCCCAGAGGTGCTGGCCGAGGCGCGTGGCGGCCCCCTCGAGCTGTTCCCTAGATGCCCCTTCTCCGAGCGCGATCAGGTCCTGTATGGGGTGTTCGGGTTCCATACCGAAATACGAGAACACGTCCCCCATGTCCAGGTCGAGATCGACAACCGCCGTGTCCTGCTCGGAGATGTGCGCGATCGCCGTTGCTAGGTTCGTCGTCAGGAATGTCTTCCCGGTTCCGCCTTTAGAGGAAAAGATGGAAACAACCGTACCCCTCCTGGTTCCGGCCTTGGAATCACGAACGCTCTGCACGCTGGTCGACCACGACACGGCCTTGTTCAAAGCCTCTCGAAGTTCCTCGGTGCCGCTCGTTAGATCGACAACGTCGCGGATACCCGCCCGCATGGCCGCGGGCAACATCCCGTTCCAGCTCTGATCGCGCACCAGGACGACTGCGGTCGTCGGCGAGCTCCCCGATACGTACTCGGCGAACCCCAGAGCATCCTCGTCTTTCACCTCTGGAGAGACAACGAGTACGGCCACCGCCTCGGAGGCCTCCGAGACAAGCTCCTCGGCCGCCGTAACGCTTGGTACCCACTCGAGGGCGTCTGGGTCGGCATCGAGCGCGCGCGCAACCTGATGGCGGAACATCTGCGGTGTTCCCACCGCAACGATGCGGGGAATATCCGTCACGTCGTCGGACTCGTTGTGGGAGTGGGAGTCGCGGCCGGGCTGACGGCTGCCTCACCGGGCGGCAGCAAACCAAGCCAAACTTCATTGCTGACTTGAGAGCCAAGCACGCTCTCCGCATCCCGCGGCGTGAGTGCCAATGTCACCAGGAGGGTCTTCCCAGCGTCACTTTCGCTCGGATCGGGATCGACCACCTTGAGGACCAAGGCGCTGGGCACGACCGTGTCCGACCCTGTCTCCGAGAGCTCCTGACCCCGTTTGATCGAGGTGAAGGAGCCGCTTGCAAAGACGGTCACGTGGTCGCCCTGCTGGACCTCGTCGCCGACGGCCGGAGCCAACTCCAATGCCAAGGTAATAGCCTGCATGCCTTTGGGGATTCCGAGCGCCCCTCCAGGCAACTGCTCCGATCCGACGAGACGCGCCGAGGCGATTTGCTCGTTCGCCAGTATGGCTTCGCGTGTTATCCCGCCCTGCAACTGAGAGAGGGAGGTAACGGCGCCGCTGACTACCGCGTCTGAGGGCACTTGGATCTCGCGGAAGGCCCCGGCATCGATGAGCGGGTCAAGATCGGTTCCGGCCGGGATTCCCTGCTGGGAGACGATCACTCCGACTAGCTCGCCGCCGGTTTTGGCCTCTTTCCTGACGTTATTGACGTAAAGGAACACCGCAGCGGTGGCCAGCACCGCAAGTAGGAATGCGGCCCCCACGAGTAGCCCTCTTTCCCTCATCCTGAACTCCTTCCTTATGAACCTCACCCAAGAGTCTAGAACCCTGCGAGGGCTGGGACGACCACCAAGAAGTCTAGAGGCCCGCCGGGCCGGAACCCGCCTATTCCGGCAGGTCGCAGGAGCCGAAGTCCTCCTCGCACAGACGGATCTGGTTCAGCCCGCCGAAAGTCCCGTCCCCGCCGCTGGGACCGATCTTCCCGCCGACCCAGGACGTCACGATGCAGCGGGCACTTGCGTTTGGGGGAGGAGTTCCACACTCCCCTTCGATCGAGAAATCAAACTCAACACCGACGTCGCTATGAGCCTCCGGGCCGAACGTGATCTCGTGAGTAGTGGAATCGTAAGCATAGTGCTGGCCCTCAACACAGCATGGCGGATTATTGCCGTTAAGAACCGGCGCGCTCTCAATTTGGAGGCCGGGGTCAGCCCCGGTGAAGCAAGCACCATCACCGAGGGTTTCAAGGTTGATCACGTCGTTTGCCCCGAAATCATGATCGACGCGGCAATTGGTCAGCCCTTGGCCGCCCGCTTCATGAGCATCCAGGACTGCATCCAACTGAAGGACGGCGAATCCGACCACGTTGAACTTATCGATCTTGTTTGCCTGCATGATGAACGGCGGCTGCGTGATCGGAAACGTCAGCTTGTTCCCGATTTGGTTTTCAAGGTCTTGGTACAAGGAGTCCGAGAGTCCATCTCCGGCACAAACATAAGTGGGATTCGGGAAATTGAGTTCAAGTGTTTCCAATGGCCCATCGTAGCCGCCGACGGAAGCATAGTGCCGGTTGTCGTCGAGGTCCTTGTTGGAGCAGTCGAGGTTCGCGTCGACGCCCCACTTGTTCAGGTTCAATGACCCGAAGACGGACCCCTGAAAGAGGTCGTTGTCGAACAGGAGGTTACACGAGGTGCCCTCGGGGACGTTCTCAAGATCGTTAAGATCAATTTCGCAGCTAGTGGTACCAAAGGCTTCACTATTAGCGACAAACGGAACAGGGTTGGCACGCCCGGCTGGCTTCCAGACAGCCGTGGCCTCGGCCGAAACGGGGCGGCTGCCGTCGAAGCCCAGAATCGGCGCGAACACGAATTCGATCGGCGCCTGATATTCGACAGTAACCGTCCCACCTCCGATCGAACATCCTTCAGGACCGTACTCGTACACAACCGGGTTGGGAAGGTCGGCAATAGACGGCTCGTTGGAGATCGCGAACTCGTCCGCGTTCGTCGGTGCATTGCCTGACTCACCGGTGCCGCACGACTGCGCAGCCGCAAGTGCGCCTGAATCCGACGCTCTGATCATCTCGGCTCGGAGAGTCACGAGACCACCGACGTCGACGACCAATACGACCATTCCAAATATGACGACAAGCAGGAGGGCGACGATGACGATCGTCGCGCCGCGCTCGTCGTCGGCTCGTTTGAGCATCATTCGCATCTAAAGGTGCCTTGAATCTCTCTGGTGTCGCTAAACGGGGGGATAAACGGGATCAACGTGATCTCAATATCGGTCTGGAAACTAACCTTAACTGGCTCACCCTGCTCGTCGTCGCAGGGAGGGTCGCCACTCGGGGAAATAGTTATGGCCCCGACGTCCTCATCAAACGGTTCGGCGGCGTCCGCGACCCGCTGTTCGATGGTGCCGGTATCCGCTCCGACGGCCGCGACCCTCGCGCCCTCGCGTGCCGCACTCTCGAGCACCTCTACTTGGCTGAAGATCCGGCCGTACTCAACGATGCCGAATACGACCATGAAGAGCACGACCATGATGATGGCGAACTCGACGGCAGCCGCACCCCTCTCGCCGTTCGCGTTACGACCAGCTCGCATCTACACCTCTGAAGTTGATTACAGGAACCGTTGGCGATCGCTTCGCCGACCGCTCACTTCCCTATCTACACAGAGAAGTGAGCGGCCGGTAAGACCACCCTTTCAAGCCCGCATCAGGCACTCGAGAGACTAGCCAGCATTCTCGAGTTCTTCGTTGACTGTGTCGAAGCCTGAGCTGACGTTCTCACCGAGCGCAAGGACGATGGCAACGATCACCGCGGCAATTAGCGCGACGAGAAGCCCGTACTCTACGCCGGTCGCACCTCCCTCTGACGAGAAGTACTCGCGTCGGTCAACCAGCCAAACTCTGGCCTTCAAGTAGAAACTGAGAAGCATTCGTTCACCTCCTTCCCCACGCCCCATTGAAGCGTGTCCCCGAATTATAAACCCAGGCCGCACGACTTCGACCTTTAGATTCGCCTTCCGGCCTACGATATACGGGTGATCCGACGTCGCGAACCGCACCACCGAGTCTCTGGGCTGTCGATGGAGCACTTGTGGGCAACAGTGGCGGTAGTTTTACCGGCCGTAGCTGCGCTCGAGGCCAGTTTGAGCACAGTAGATCTCGCTTACAACATCCGCGCGGGCGAGATCATGCTCCGGACATACGACCTAGTCCGAACGGACGTTTTTTCTTTCACAGCCGCTGGACTTCCTTGGTTTGATCAGCAATGGGCGGCGCAAGTTCTGCTCGCCTTCGTCCACGGCGCTGGCGGCTGGTCACTCGTCGCCATCCTGCGCGCCGGTCTGGTCGGCGCGATCTACCTGTTCGTCTACTTGTCGTGCCGGCAAGCCGATGCCGGCGTCCGCCCAAGCGCCTGGCTCACGATCGCGTCCTTCTTGGTGGGCGTCGGAGCTCTTTCACCGAGACCGCAGTTGATCGGGATGGCATTGTTCGCCGTCATCGTCTGGACAACGGCAAGCCGGCACAAACACCCGGCACGGATGTGGCTCGTGCCCGCGCTGACGATCGTCTGGGCAAACACTCACGGGAGCTTCTTCCTCGCCCCGCTCTTCTTGTCATTGGTTTGGTTCCAAGACCTTCACGAGCGACGCCCTGCCGCAAGCGCAACGGCGAAGATCGCTGTCCTGTCGCTGGCAGCGACGTTAATAAATCCGTACGGACTCGGCGTGTGGCACTACGTGGTTTCGCTTTCCACGAACGACGTAGTGACGAGATTCATCCAAGAATGGCAACCTCCTACCGTTCGCCACTTCGGCGGCGCGGTGTTCCTGGCTTCTGCAGTCGGAGTTGCCATCGTCCTTGTCCGGCGGGGGAAAAAAACACCCTGGCCAGCCCTGCTTACGCTCGGTGCGTTTTTGATCATGGGCCTCTTCGCGCTTCGAGGCATCGTCTGGTGGTCCATAGTCGCGCCGGTTATCATCGCCGGGCTTCTCCCCAAGGCGCAAGGTGCCCGGCAGCCTGACGCACCCAAGCGGCTGAACTTAGCGATCGCAGCAGTCTTAGTGGCTCTCGGCGTCTCGTTTCTGCCCGTGTTTCGAGATCACAATCCGCTGACTCAGAACAAGCCGCTTCTTTCCGATGCGCCCCCGGGTGTCACAGCACGACTGCGCGCGGTTCTCGAGCCCGGCGATCGCATGTTCGCGCCCCAGCGATGGGGGTCCTGGTTCGAGCTGGCTTTGCCCCGAAACCCCGTGGCAGTCGACTCACGGATTGAAGTCATCCCGGAATCGGTGTGGGCGGACTACGTAACGGTTTCTTTCGGTCAGGAGGGGTGGCAACAGGTTCTCGATCGGTGGGATGTGAGTGTGGTGATAACGCATCCAGAGCAGCAGCGGTATCTGATCCCACGCATTTCCGCAGACCCGGGCTGGACGCTCCAATACGAGGACACAGAAGGAATGATCTTCATCAGAAGCTGATCCCTCTCCTCCTGGGAGACTGAGAAGGATGAGCAACGCCGCCCCCAACAGGCTGGCGGACGAGACCAGCCCCTATCTCCTCCAACATGCGCACAACCCCGTCGACTGGTACCCGTGGGGCCAGGATGCCCTGAAACGGGCGGAAGGCGAGGACAAACCGATCCTGATCTCGGTCGGCTACGCGGCCTGCCACTGGTGCCACGTCATGGAAAAGGAGTCGTTCGAGGACGAAGAGACGGCAGCGTTCATGAACGAACACTTCGTCTCCATCAAGGTCGATAGAGAAGAGCGACCGGATGTCGACTCCATCTATATGGACGCGGTCCAGGCGATGACGGGAAGCGGCGGCTGGCCCATGACCGTCTTCGCGACGCCAGAGGGCGAACCGTTTTACGCGGGTACCTACTTTCCGAAGGAAGACGCCCACGGCATGCCGGCGTTCCGGCGCGTCATGGAGGCGATCGCCGAGCTTTGGCGGGAGAAACGCGATGAGATAACCGAGCAAGCAGGCAAGGTCATCCAAGGAATCGAGGCCGCGACCGGGCTGAGCGAATCGAATGACGAGCTAACTGAAGACATCCTCCGTTCCGCACACAGTGCGCTCAAGCAAAACTTCGACGCGGAATGGGGCGGCTTCGGAGGTGCCCCGAAGTTCCCGCAACCGATGACGCTGGAGTTTCTCCTTCGGTGCCATCTGCGGGGCTACGAGTCTTCTCTGGACATGGCGCGCCGCACTCTGGACAAGATGGCGGGCGGCGGCATCTACGATCAGGTCGGGGGCGGATTCCACCGTTACTCGGTGGATCGTCATTGGCTGGTTCCGCACTTCGAGAAGATGCTCTACGACAACGCACAGCTCGCGCGCCTGTACACCCATGCATGGCAGATCACACGAGAGGACCGGTATCGCCGCGTCGCCGTGGAGACCATGGAATACATGTTGCGCGAGATGCGTCACCCGCAAGGGGGCTTCTACTCCTCCCAAGACGCCGACTCGGAAGGCGAGGAGGGGAAGTTCTTCACTTGGTCTTGGGACGACCTCGTTCGAGTCGCCGGCCGGAACGCGGCGGCATTCTTCGGAGCTACGCTCGAGGGCAACTGGGACGGGACGAACGTTCTTTGGACGCCGCTTGCCCTAGAGGCGGCGGCCGAGAAGCTCCGCGTCCATCCCTCGGATCTGACACGCGAGGTTGAACAAGCACGCGGCGCGCTCTTCGAGGAACGCGAGAAACGCGTTCGCCCTGGCACCGACGATAAGATCCTCGCGTCTTGGAACGGCCTGGCGATCGCCGCGCTGGCCGAAGCCGGCCGGATCCTCGGCGAGGAACGGTATCTCGAAGCCGCAGGGCAGGCCGCCGACTTCGTCCTCGATCACCTGCGGGGCGCGAACGGACGCCTGCTTAGGAGCTGGCGCGACGGCCGCCCCGGCGGACCGGCCTATTCCGACGATTACGCGCTGATGTCGGACGCCTGCCTGATCCTTTACGAAGCCACCGGCGAGCCTCGATACTTCCGCGAATCCCGGTCGCTCGGTGAAGACCTCGTGAAGCTATTTCGGGATGAGGAACGAGGCGGTTTCTTCCTGACGGGATCCGACGCGGAGCCGCTCGTCGTTCGCCCGAAGGACCTGTTCGACAACGCGATGCCGTCCGGGAATTCGGCGGCTGCGATGGCCTTGCAACGTCTCGCTCTGCTCATTGGCGACGCGGAGCTGGAGAGCGCCGGCGTCTCGGCACTTCGGATCGTTAGGGAACCTATGGCGAACGCGCCGACCGGTTTCGGCTATGCGCTTTGTGCGCTGCATCTGTACTTGGGCCCGGCCCGCGAGATCGCGATCGTGGGGCCGCCCGGTTCCGGCGAAGTTGAGCAACTCGTATCAGATGTATGGAGCAGGTTCATGCCGAATCGAGTGCTCGCAGTCGCACCGCCGGAGGTCGCGGGAGGCGCTGCGGAGGTGAAACTCTTAAAGGACAGGCCGATGGTCGACGGCAAGGCGACCGCCTACGTGTGCGAACGGTTCGTGTGCAAACGCCCCGTCACCGATCCGCAGGAGCTGGCGCGGCAGCTGGAAGCCTAAGCGGGTTCGTCAGGCTTTTCCGGACAGGTTCTCGGGCGGACGGATGTACTCAAAGTGCATCCCGTCAGGGACGAGCCACGCGCCACCCCATGTGAACCCCCATTTGCTGAAAACGTCGACGATCCGCCGGTCTTGGTCGGGCTGGGTGCCGAACGGGTTGCGGGAGACGTTCACGTCGAGCGCGATCCCCCAGGCATGGTGGGAGATCCCGAGTCCGGGGACGCGGTTGATGAACCTCGGCGAGTAACAACCGCCGTAGTCACCGGGATCGACGAGGTGAGCGAGTCCGGAGCGTTTGATCTCTCGCATTGCTCCTTCGAGCTGGGAGAGGATCGCCCGGTTGCATAGAACCCGGCCGATGATCGGAACTGTGTCCCGTTTGATGTTCGCGTGTTCCCATCCCGGCGACATCCGAAGGAACCCACCTGCAGCCCGGCGGGCGGCGAACTCACCGAACAACGACTTGAGGGTTACGGGTGGGAGAACGGCATCGCCTTGCCGGAAGAACGGAGTAGTACCGGGAAGCCGAACCTGCATAGGAGTTCCCGGCGGAAGGATCGTTCCGAGCCGTGTCCGGACGCGCCCGGCGCGGGCTCCTGGCCGTGGAGCAACAAGCGCGTAGCGAGGCCGCAGCTCTCCGCCGCGGGCGGTCAGCTTTGCGGCCGTGCGCCGGGATGCGAGCAGCTCATGCGCCCCCAGCAGCTCGTCCGAGAGAACGCCCGCGACCTTCACCTTTCGCTTTCCGAAACTGAGCGTGGCCCCGGTTCCAAGATTTCGAAGCTCGGCCGAAGTCTCACCGAGAACGACGCGCCCCTCGTCCAGATCCAGCAGCACGCGTCGTGCCCCCGGCGGAAGGAACGGCCGGTACGGATCGGTCGCCACGCCTGCCACCTCGAGCGGAATCGCGTAGCCGCCTCGTGGGTTGTCGACCAGCGGGCCGCTCGCGGAGTGGGATGCAGTCAGCCAAGCCGTGCCGCTGCTCACGACGACCGCGTGATCGACCGCGTCGAGGCGGCGCGCCTTCGCGGCGAACCCCGGAGGCATCATTCCGGGAGTCCACGCGAGCATCGTCTCCAGCGGTGGTTTTTCTAACCGCTTCACAGGCTCGATGGGACGTCCGGTTCTTCCGGGAACGACGGCGGATCCCTGAACGGCGAGCATTAGCGTCGCTCCCATGACCAGTCCGGCGAGACCGGCACCGAGCCGGGCACTCCAGGAACGGAGACTCACGGTGTCTCCATCGAATCCGCGATCGCAACCAAGTTGCGAAGATCAAGTCCGGGCGCGGTGACGGAACGGTAAACGCCGTCCTCGACCCATTCCAGCTCCTGGCGGTCGGGCGACCAGCGCCCGGTCTCCCCGCGAACAAGTACCGCGGTCGCGGAGCCACTCGAAGGAGGAATCTGTTCGCCGGGCGCTTGGTGGATGCGCAACCCGAATCCGGCCGGCTCGGATCCTTCCCGGGAATAGAACATCGTGACGCCGCTTGCATCTTCGAACGTGACTATTTCCGCTGCGACGAGCTTGAACGCCCCTGGGAGGTATCGCGGCATGAGAACCGTGAACCCCGCCCGTCGCTGGGCCTCGGCCGGGGACACGAGCTCGACCGTCAGGTCCCCCTCGCGCCGGATCCTCCACGCTTCGGGGATTTCCTCGCCGCGGATGGGTATCGACGCCGCGACGTCGAGCAATTCCGACCGGGGAAGGTTCGACTCCACGTACAGATCCCAACCGCTTGCGTGGATCGCAACGCGGCGGCCCCATTGCCCGGCCGCCGGCTCGTAGTACGCGATACCGCCCCCGGGAAGCTCGACCCGTTCCGCGAACTCGTCGACGGGGCCGAAGAAGGTCTCCCCGCCGTGCGACCGCGTCTCGCGCGCCTTCAGCCACGCCAGCCCGCGGGCGTAGGACAGCACCGCTTCGTCGGAGCCCGCGAAGCGGCCGAACCGATACGGCGCCAACCCCAAAAGGCGGGCGGGTTCGACGGGCTCGTAGCCGACGACATCGGCGAGTTCGGCTTTCGTGAGATCCGTGAATCCCTCGTCGCGCCCAGCCGAGTCGACTGAGAACCTGCGTTCTTCCGGCGGCGCCAGCGAAAGAGATGTGAGGCGAACGTCGAGCACCGAATCTCCGGGCCGATCCTGTAAGCCCGCGGCCGCGGCCCAGGCCGACCGATCCTCGCCCCCGCCGGCGGTCACAGTGAACCCGAGCGGGAACCAACTCTCACTGTCGAGCCACAAGAGGACTCTGTCCGAGGGGTATAGCGGCCGCCAGGATCCGGCTTGCTGGAAGAATGCGAAAAGCGGCGCGGCGTCGCGCGCGGACAACCCGACGAGAACGGCCGGGCGACCGGCTACCTCGTCCTCGCCCAGAACATCCACCCGGCTGGAGCCGGCCAGCGCGGTCATCGGCAGGACGATGTCGGTGGGCATCGGCGCGTCGGCATCGAACGGCGGACGGCCGGTGACGGTCTCCGATACCGATCGAACCTCAGTCGGGCATTCGGTAGTTGCGGCGCGAATGCACACCTCCGGTCCTTGTAACATCCAGCGTTCGCCGCTAACGATCAGCTGCGAGTCGTTGCGCAGCCCGATCTCAGGCGGGTACTTCGTCTCGTCGTCGACGTCCACGCGGAACATCTCCGGCGAATCGAACGCGACGCGCACTTCGAAACGGCGCTCGGGAACCTCCGGCTGCCAGTTCCTCTCGACGATTCGATAGTTCGCCTGGTAGCCGTCGATCTCGAATGCCGCCGACGCGATCTCGTGAGGTATGTCCTGCGCCAGCGCGGGACCGGCTCCACGCGGAATCACGCCGGCCGTGACGATGGCGACCCCCACCAGCGCGCCGACAACCGCGGCCGCCATCAGCGAGCGAAGATTCAGCCGGCGCGGCCGCGAAGCCCCGGGCATGCGAACGACGGGTGCCCGCTCCGCTTCCTCCCTGACGCGGGCCATGATCGGTTCGACCAGGTCGGGAACGGGCCCGGCGACGCGCACCCTGGCACCGGCTCGGACTCGCCGGGCCGTGGATGCGAACCTCGAGCAATCCGGGCAGGTCTCGACATGCAGCCGGGCTTCGGGCGTCAGCGCGCGATCCTCGCCGTCAATGGACGCCGAGAACGCGAGCTGCGCCTCCTTACAGTTCATTGGTTTCCTCCACGTCCGCGAGCGCCGACATCAGCTCGGCGCGCGCGCGGTGCACGCGGCTCTTCACGGTTCCGACCTTCGTCGACAGAACGACTGCGGCGTCGGCGTAGGGCAGCCCGAAGACTTCGACCAAGAGAAACGGTTCGCGAAGCTTCGGGACCAGCGATTCGATCGCCAGATCGATCTCCACCCGAGACTGGTGATCGGGCACCGGCGCCACCGGAGTGTCGGGCGGCGGCCTCGCGGCTTTCCGTGTGGCGTCCATGGCGCAGTTCCTGGTGATCGCGAAGAGCCAGGACGAGAACTTCGAATCTCCGCGGAACGAGCCAAGAAACCGGAACGCGCGCAAGAAGGCCTCCTGCGTGATGTCGTCCGCGAGGTGCGGATCGCGGGCCAGGGAGCAGGCGAATCGCCACACGTCGCCTTGATATGCGCGAACCAGAGTTTCGAACGCGCCGAGGTCCCCCGCCTTCGCCAGGCGGAGCAGTCCCGGATCGGGTTCCTGCATTCCCTCTCCCATTTGAGGCGGGCGATCTCCAGACTACGCGTCGGTACACACTCAGCTCGCCTTCCGTGCCATCTCCATGCCGGAGGCGACCGCGAGCAGTTCATTCAGTTCGAGGGTTCCCGAAACGCTGTAGGGAGCGGTGAAGTCTCCTTCGTCCGCCGGCCAGATCACCTCTGGCCTCATCCCCCACTGTTCGACGGAACGACGGCTGCTCATGTCGCCGGGGGTACCCGCGACTTCGACCGGAATTGGGTCACCGCCGCAGCCGAACCCCGACTCCCCGTAACTGATCGTGAGAAGGTTCGCCTTCCCGTCGTGAGGGAACATGAGACGTAGCGAACCTGTCGCGCGTCCGTTCCAGCTCCACGCATCCACGGGACGTGGGGCGAGCTTGGCACCGGCCGGAACCGCAGTGACGGGGAGGACGTTCACGGTTAGCGCCTGGTCGAGGAACCGCACCGCCTGCCCGACCGTTCGGATGGGACGAATGGGAGAAGTAGCGCCGGCCTCGGCCACCACGCGACCTTGCTGAGTACTCACCGCTACGCCGAGGTGCCTGAACACGTAGTGACCTCGATACGGCCCGAAGATCGTCGCCGGGATCAGCCACCCGTCACCGGCCGGCTTCGGGCGCTCCGTGGTAAATCCGAGCTTGCGACGGATCGGGATGACCTTATGATCGACCGGGCCCGCGGCCACGAGCGAACGCCCGTCGTTTTCTCCGCCCAGACTCTCGAGCCACATCTGCGCAGCCGCCAGTGCGCGCTCCGATGCGGGCGGTCCTGTAGACGAAACGACGGGACTCCACACCGGGTTCCACGCGTAGTCGATGAACGTCCACCGTTTTGTCGAGGCATCCAGGAGACCGAGATCACGCTGCCCGCCTGAGTCGATCAGGTCGACACCCACCACGGATCCGTCGTTGGCCACCGCCGGCCGCCCGAACGGATCGATTCGGCGTTCGCCGGAGAGCGTCGAAACGAATTCGTCCCCGATGCGCTCCTCGACGGCAAGTTCGACGTCGCCGTCGTCGCGGCGAATGACGGCCATCGTCCGGCGCCCGATCCCCCAGAGTTGGTGGGACGGGAGGGCGACCGACAGGTCATCCGTATCGGAGGACAACCTCTTCGCCATTCCCCATTCACCCTTGCCGGGGCTGGACAAGTTGACGTCGGCGCCGTCCAGTGTTCCCGAAACCAAGCCTGCGGGCGACCAGGTCGGGGCCGGCCAACCTTCTCCGACCCGCGTGAGGTCGCCCGACTTGATTTCGAGCCGCCAGATGGCCGATCCACCGTCGAAGGGATCGTCGCCCTGTGTCACAAGAGCGAACGCGAGCCGGCCGCCGCCGTAGGGTTCCCAGGTCAGCGCCCGGGCTTGCGCGCGGACGGCGCGGTCGCCGGCATTGATTGCGCCGACCTTGGTTGGGTCCGAGCCGTCCGCGCCGACCATCCATATCTCGTTGCCGTTCCGCAGAAACGCGATGGTTCGCGCGTCGGGCGAGAACGTGGGCGAAGAGATCCCCGGCATCGAGAACATCCTGTGCGGCTCGGAGCCGTCAGGCATCGCCCACCAAAGGTTGGTGCAACGAACGAAAACCATTCCGCCTACGGGGTACACGCTGCGCGGATGCCTAGAAGCCGGGAACGGCGTAAACAGATCAAGGGAGTCGATCTCCGCCGCGGCTACAGGAGCCCGGTCCTTCGCAATAGATTCACCGCTGAGGATCTGGGTCGCCGCGATCGGCAGGACAATAGAAAGAGCCACGGCGATGACCATCCAAGGGCGGAACCGGCTGACGGTCCTAACCGTTATCGGGTGAGTTCCCATGGAGTCCTCCTATCCGACCGGCTGTCGCTCTCGGCTAACTAACTTCGATCTTGTTGGGGCGAACGTCCTAGGGTCCGGCCGGATTCGCCGCGCTCTAAGGAGCAGCCCAAGCAGAACGAGCGCAATCAATCCCGCGGCAGCGCTTACTAGCCAGGGAAGAAGATCAGGAGAAGGCGATCGACGATCGGCAATCAATGCATCGCGCTCGGCGATCTCGGACGCCAAGACTCCAACCTGCTTGTCGAGAACACTCGAACGCCCGTGAACTTCATTCATCTCTCGCGCCAACCGTCCCGCGTCACGATTGGCGTCCCAACGCGCCTGCTGAAGGCGTTCTATCTGAGCGCGAAGCTGGGCCTCTAACTCGCTGGAGACAACCGTTATGGTGCCGCCCTCCAGGTCTCCGAAGCCGAGGCGGCAATTCGCGTTGCAGATTTCGACGAAGTAAGGACCCGGAACCACGGGCGGAACGCGAAAGGAGACGGCTACAGCAAAGCTGTGGTGCGCTTGGAGGCGGCGCCCGATATGCAGAGTCCCAACATGAATCGCTCGAGGACTCAAGGTCTCACGCCGCCAGGCTTTCTCCCCCGGAACCATGAACACGTTGTAGGGGCCGTCTCGAATGGTTCCGTTGTAGTCGTCGAATGTCTCGACCCATTGCCCGCGCGCCGAAATCGTCTCTCCCGGCATCACGTACCCGTCTCCGAATTCGAGCGAGGTGCCCTTGGCCAAGACGACTCCTGGAGACCACAACGTCGCGCCACACACACACGCAGCCACCAGCCATTTCATTCGCATCACACTTAGACGACACCGCGAGGGACTGGAAAGTTCGGCTAGGCTCTCCCGCGTGCTCGGAGAGCAGGAGGCGACGACCTTGGTTGTGGAGACCGTGGACGTCCATGGGGTGATCTACATGGACGTGACCCTGCGCTTTCCCGACGACGCGGTGGAGACGGCTCGCCTCGGGGTCGAATCCGTTCCCCAGGGACTTAGAGCGGCGGAGAAGGTGGTCGTCGTCCGCGCGGCCAACGTCGTGGTGTCCCTTCGCAGACCCGAGTAGACTCGGTCGCCCGAACCAGGAGGGCACATGCCGGCCGCCACTTTCGTGACCACGAAGGGATCTTTCCGGGTTCTGCTGATGCCTTCGCATGCCCCGATAACCGTTGCGAACTTCACCGACCTTGCAACCGGAAAGAAAGAATGGACCGACCCCCGGGACGGTACGAAGAAAACAGAATCCCTCTACGAGGGCACGCTCTTTCATCGGGTGATCCCGGACTTCATGGTTCAAGGAGGAGACCCCGAGGGAACCGGACGCGGCGGTCCCGGCTATCGGTTCGAGGACGAAGTGCCTCCCGGCGGGCCTTCATTCGATCGCCCGGGACTGTTGGCAATGGCGAATGCGGGCCCGAACTCCAACGGTTCGCAGTTCTTCCTGACAGTTGAGCCGACGCCGTGGCTGACGGGCAAGCACACGATATTCGGGGAAGTCACTGAGAGCTACGACGTCCTGGAGGCGATCAGCAAGGTGCCGACCGGGCCAGGCGACAAGCCACTCGACGACGTCGTTCTCCGTTGGGTCGAAATAGAAGGCGTCTGAGCGCGATTACTGCGCGGCCGGCGATGGCGCCGTGGGTGACAGAGAAGGTGCGACGGCGGGTGAGGACCCCACGTCGAACTGGGGTGCCGGCGGCTCGTATGTGAGCGCCCCCAGGCCGAAGCCGACACCCATGCCGATCAGCAACACCAGGATCCAAAGGAGTGTTCGCTTCAACGCAAGGACCTAGCGCTCTGACTCTGGAGTCGGCCCCAGAGCATCCCTGAATGCGACGGCCTGATTTCGCCATCGTCTCGAGAAGTAAAGGCCGGTAACTCCCTCGTCGTGGCGCAGGATGAGCAGCTGCGAGGCGTCTAACCGCTGCTTGAACTTAAGGATCGAACATTTGCTGCGTGGGTGTGATCCTTCGGCCTTATAGCCCCAAGGCCACGATTGCTTCATGATAATCACCCGCCGGTCTGTGAGTGCAACCTTGCATCGCTCGAACAAGTGGAGGGCCGACCTGACCAGGGCGTCGGCGAATACGTCGACGTTCTCGCCGGGCTCCAAGAGGTCCGCGATCGCGTCGTCTATCGGCTGGTCGCTCGGAGCGGTGCCTCCCTCATCCATAACGGGAGGAATGCCGGCCATGTTAGGTGGGTCCTGCATGATTTCGCTCCCGTCTCCCACGCGATCGCTGCGGCGTCGCGAAGCTTAGCGCAGGTTGTCGCACGAAGGCAGGCTTTGCCACAACCCCGGCCACCCTGACCCATTTACGGCAGGGACAACCCCGGGGGCGGCGGGGAGCACAGCTCGGCCAGACGAGCCTTGAAGTGCGCCAATTCGTCCTGGTATTTAGGCTCGTTTATCCCGTTTCGAAGCTGGAAGGGATCATTCTTGAGGTTGTAGAGTTCCTCCTTCGCGCCCGCATACTTCACGTAAATGAATCGCCGGGTGCGCAATGCGCAATAGGTCGGCACGGCGCGCGGTTGATCCTCCCAAAGGTGCTCGATCAGGAAGTCACCTCGCCAGCCTGCTCCTCCCCCCTCGAGCAAGGGCATCAGGCTCGCGCCTTCAACGGCGGGAGCCTCTGCCCCGGCGAGATCCGCGAAAGTCGGCGCGAGATCGATGTTCAGGACCAGTTGCCGAGCCGTTCTCGGATTCGACGTCAGGGGGTCGTAGCGAACCATCATCGGAACCCGTATGGATTCCTCGTAGGGAACGAGTTTTCCGATCCATTTGTGCTCGCCCCACAGATGGCCGTTATCCGACGCGTACACGATCATCGTGTCGTCGAGACGGCCCTCGTCCTCGAGCGTCTCCACGATGTCCCCCACGGCTTCGTCGACCGCAAGCAGGGTTTGAAGCTGGCGCCGCCTGAACCTGTCGACGTGATTGACCGCGGCGGGATTCAGGGCTCGGATGTATCTCGGCTTGTCGGTCGTGTCTTCCTCGTTGAAGTTTCGCGGACGCCAGGGCGCCAGATGGCGGAACCGGCGTTCGTGGCGATCCGCAGGAGTGGCCACCCCGTGGGGGGCAAACGGAGCGAACTCGAGGAAGAGCGGATCGTCTGCGGGGGTCGATCGGATGAAGTCCACTGCCTCTTCGGCCAGCATGTCCGTCGAGTAGTCGGACGGGTCGCTCCCGAACGACTGAATCGTTCCGTTCACATTGGCCTTGTAGTCGTAATACCCCCCCGTGCCGAGCAATGCCACCCAGCGATCCCACCCGGGCGGAATGCCGCCGTTCGCCGGATACAGGTTGAGGTATTTGCCGATCAACGCTGTTCGGTACCCCTCCCCATCCAGCCATGTGGCGATCGTCGAGGACGGATCGAATGCGTTGAAGCCCTCGTTAGGCCCGCCGTTCAGGTAAACACCCGTCGAGTGTGAGTGAAGGCCCGTCAGGATGCTCGCGCGGCTGGGGCAACAGAGAGGATTGACCACGAACGCGTTGGAGAAGGTCACTCCATGAGCGCCTATAAGTCCGGAGGTCTCCGGCATCGCGGACATCGTGTCCCACCGCTGGTCGTCGCTGAGTATCAGGACGATGTTCGGAGACGCAGGGGCCGCAGCAACATCGTGCCGGGGTACGGGAGTCGCGGCCACTAGAACACCGAGACCGGCGGCAACAACTGCAGCCTTCTTCAAGAGCATTCGGTCACGATATCGAACCCGGCTCTACAAGCGCGCGTAGTGAGTGAAATCCGCCTCGATTCTCGGAATCAATCCCGTGACGTACTCGCCGTAAGTGCATCCGTAGCACCAAGACGAGGCCCTTATCGCCTCGGCCGTTTTCATTGCGTCGGCACAGCGCCTCAGCGATCGGATTACGTCGCCGTAGCCGTACGAGGAGGATCCCCGCACGAGAGTCAGCCGGGTCGCGTCCAAACCTTGTTCCAGTGAAATGTAGTTCTTCACCCCCACGGAGTTGAAGTCGCTCGCCCCATCCATCGGATAGGTCGTTGCAAGAGGGTTCCATTGAGCATCCGTGAATTCGTTGACCTGCCAGGCCACAACCGCAACCAGGTTGTCGTGGCAAGCCGGGGCCTGCATCTCGTGGAGGAGATATGAGGCCCACCCGCCGAACGTCGCCGAGTCCGTTCCATGAAATACCTCCGACACCGACGCGACGTCGGACTCCGTCAGATTCCCCTCGGCCACGAGATCGACCAGCGCGTCACGGGCATCGAACAGGTCCAACTGGGCTGCCTGCAACTGATTTGATTTCTCCTCCAAGACCTTCTGTTGCTCGCCCAGCATCTCCAGTGCTTCGTTCTGCTGCTGGGAGTACTGCTCGAGATCCGCGCCGTGAGCCTCCAAGGCGTAAGTAGTTTGTGAGACACGTTCGGCTAGCTGCTCGCTGCCGAGCGCGACCATGGAGAGGTAGTCAAGGCGCTCGTTGAAGTCGCTGCCGGAGGTTGAGCCGAATATCACGTCGAAGGTTCCCCCTCCGGCCCCTTGCATGTATGCGTTTCGCACTACGAAAGCCTTGCGCTCTTCCAAGAGCTCGGCTTCTTCCTGAGCCGCCGAAATCTGTTCTCGCGTTTCCGCCAGCTGGTCGTCCAGGCTCTTTGCCGCCAGCGACCCGTCGGCGATGCGGGACCTGATCCCCTCCACCTGGAGCGTCAGGGATTCCTTTTGTCGCCGGCCCGATTCGATCTGCTGCTCGAGCCTTTCAAGTTGGGCGCGGGCCTCGGCGAGTTCGGATTGGGAAGCGGCGGGGATCGTGGAGGAGACCGAAACTACAGCGGCCAGGGCAACAACGAACAAAGGCGCGCGCAGAACACGCGCCGGCCTGGTGCCACGGGGACCGCGCGTCCCAGCCATGGGTATGACTAAGTTAGCTCAGGATCGAGGTTCTTCGAGTAGCCCTGCCGATTTGGCCGCTGGGCTCGTGACCGGTGAGGCACGCACCCTTCAGGCCTCGGGATCGAGCATCAAAGGAGCCCGAGGCAACTGGTTGAAGTCGAAGGCGAGCTCCATGTCGCCGAGGATGGGAACGTTCTCGCGAACTATCGGTCTCGAGTCCGGCCTGCTCATCGTGGCCGGGTCGAGGCGCTGACCCCCGAGGAACCTGTCTTCGATAAACTTCAGGTACGCGTCGAAGGAAAGCGTCTGATGATGGATGAACCCCTTCTTGGCGAACGGGCTGATGACCATAGCCGGGACCCGCATACCGTAGCCCAGGTTATCGACCTTCATAGGTTTAACGTGGTCGTAGAAGCCGCCCCAGTCGTCCCACGTCAGGAAGATGGCCATATTCCTCCACTGCGGCGAGTTCCCCAGGGCGTTGATGAGTCTTGTGACGTAAGCGTGACCGGGCTGCATCGAGCCGTGAGCCGGATGCTCGCTATCCCGAAGTCCGGGGATGACCCATGAAACTTCTGGGAGTGTTCCGTCTCGCGCGGCGTCGAGGAAGTCCGAAACGTGCTGAATGTTGCCGAGCTGGTCGTTCTGCCTGACCGTAAGGAACCCGGGCTGCGTGTTGAACCAGGGCGATGACGCCGTCCTCTTGTCGATCGGATCGCAAGGCCATATCTCCGGGCAGGTGAGTCGCGTCCCCTCCCCGACGTACCACCCCCAGCTCACACCGGCTTCGAAGAGAAGGTGTGTGATGTCGGTCCATGCATACGGTCCGTACGACCGGTTCCTCACGTTGCCGGTGCAGCTCATCGGGTTGAGGTTCTTGCAGGTGGCCGCCCAAGCGGAGGTGAGGAACTGGTGCGCCGGCAGACTCCAGGAGTCCGTGGGAGCGAACATACGATCCTGCAGGACGAACTCGTCGGCGTAGGCCCAGTAGTTGGGTATATCGGCGCGCCGGTAGTAAGTCATGACGTCCGGTTGTCCGCCCGGACCGTTCTTCCTCTTGCAGTCCCCCTCGAAGGGCTTAACCGCGCACTTGGCTCCCTGCTTGACGACACTCCTGATGAAGCCGTCCATCTTTCCGCCGTTAACGTCCCGGCGAGAGGCGGGCTGAGTGTGTGGACCGCCGTGGTTGTGATACTTCCGCACGTGATAAGGCGGCAGACATTTGTTGTTTAGCACCGGGTGGGGGTTGCAGACCGTGATTTTCCCGTCCGGCCGTCTGGGGATTCCGTCGGCGCCTGGATACATGCCGAAATAGTGATCGAACGAACGATTCTCCTGGACGATGATGACGATGTTCTTGATCTTGAAGATCCCGCCTGGCCGGTTGGGCGGCCGTGGGGCGGGGTCGCCCTCCTCGGCCGGCGTGAGCGCGGCCGAGGCCAGGGCCGCCAGGACGACGATCGCGAGGAGGGCACGGCGGTGACCTGGAGATGTGGTGCCGATCCGCCGCCCGTGAATCTTCGGGGCCTTAGACATCGCCAAGCAGTCTAACTCGGCGTCCCTTTTTCAATTTGCTCCGATATAGTCCCTCGGTCATGCGTGGAACCCCCTGGTCTAGGCGCCTTTCTCTTGCGGCAGCAGCAGCGCTGGCGGTGAGCTTCGTCGGTCCGGGAGCCCGGGCCGCGCTCGGGGATTGCAGGGGCGAGGTTCCGACCATCACCGGCACGGCCGGAGACGACTACATCGAGGGAACCGACGGCGATGACGTCATCGTGGGCCTGGAGGGGAACGACGTGATCGACGGCTTCAAGGGTCACGACGTGATCTGCGGCGATGAGGGAAACGACGGGATCATAGGGGGCGTGGACGCGAAGGACGGCCCCTACGGGAACGACATCATCGACGGGGGTCCGGGGAACGACGGCCTCTTCGGGGTGCAAGGCAACGACATCCAGTACGGGGGCGACGGCAACGACGTGATGACGAGCGGCAACGGCGACCCCGGCGTGGACCGCCTCTTCGGCGAGGCCGGCAACGACTACCTGCTCAATGCCGGGCCGTCGGACGACCTGGTGCTCGGGGGAGACGGAGATGACGTTCTCCACGGCAGGGGCGGGGACGACAGACTTCGAGGCGAAGCCGGAAACGACATACTCATCGGAGGCACAGGGAACGACCGGTTGGTCGGCGGCGACGGTGACGACCGGCTTTACGGAGAAGACCACAACGACCGCATGCTCGGAGAGGCCGGCGACGACCTACTCGACGGGGGACGCGATTCGGACAACCTTAGGGGCGGCGGGGGCGCCGATATCTGTATGGACCCCGACGGCGGCGGCCATTGTGAGTCGGTCACCCGAAATCGGCCACGGGCCGGCCGCGGTTCGATGTGCGATGGAAAACGCGGCACGATTGTGGGGACAGCGAAGAGCGACATCCTGATCGGCACCGGCCAAGGTGACGTCATGATCGGCAAGGCCGGAAACGACGTGATCCTGGGAGGAAACGGACGAGACACGATCTGCGGAGAAGCGGGGATCGACAGCATCCTGGCGGGCGGAGGCAAGGACACGATGCTCGGCGGCAGCGGCGCCGACGCCCTGTTCACGGACGCCGGGCCGGATGATGCGTTCGGCGGCAACGGCGACGATTTGTTGCGAGGCGTGGGCGGTCACAAGGGTGACCTGACTTTCTTCGGCGAGGAGGGCAACGATCTGCTGTTCGGAGGATCCGACTCAGACGAAATGGACGGAGGCAACGGCAACGACGTGTTCTACGGCGGACCCGGTGACGAGACCATGATCGGCGGCGAAGGTGATGACGTCACATACGGCGACGATCACTTCGACGTCATAGACGGCGGCGGGGGCAACGACCACCTCACCGGGGGGTTCCACGAGGACACGATTTTCGGAGGAACCGGCGACGACATCCTGGACGGCAACACGGGGAGCGACACCCTCGACGGCGGCGACGACACGGACATCTGCCTGAGCGGTGAGGTCGCCCCCACGAACTGCGAATCGGTTCCCGTTCCGATCGTTTAGCAGGACGACCTAGCCGCCGCTCGCCGACCGGTGGCCGGCCGGCCCCCCTCTCTCCGACAGGTTCTGCGCGGCATTGACGAGACCCACATGGGTGAAGGCCCGAGGGAAGTCACCCAAGAGGCGCTTCCCTTGCCGGTCCTTCCGACGAGCGCGGCGGAACGCGCGTCCTCGATGAGTCCCTAGTTCTCGATACGCAATGGCACGAACGCCGATTCTCTCCTCACGGTCTTACTGAGTCCAGCTCTTTGGCGATACATAGACGCCGCTAGACTTCCAGCGTGACGTCTTCACCGGTCTTCGTTGTTGGGTGTCCTCGATCGGGGACAACACTTGTCCGGCTGATGCTAGACGCGCATCCCGATCTCGCGATCCCGCCGGAGTCTCACTTCATCCCGCTGGCTTGGCGTGTTCGTCGCCGGTACGAAGGACCGAACGGCTTCAACGCCGAACTTCTTGCAAGGCAGATCATGCACGGCCATCGGTTCCGCGAATGGGAGCTCCCGGAGGAGGCGGTGTGGCGGCAGCTGGAGACCTTGGAGCGCCCCGATTTCACGTCGGTTATCGAAGCCTTCTTCGTGGCCTATTCGGAGTTCCAGGGAAAGCCGAAGTGGGGAGACAAGACCCCTAACTATTCCGCGGATATGCCGCTATTAGCGACCCTGTGGCCCGATGCGCGGTTCGTTCATGTAGTTCGAGACGGTCGGAATGTGTCGGCTTCGCTGCTGGAAATCCCGCGACCCAGAATGAATATCACTGAGGCGGCGCAGATGTGGTCGGAGAGGGTCAAGAAGGGGGCGCAAGACGGTCTGTCGCTCGGAGACAGGTATCTGGAAATCCGGTACGAGGATCTTCTGGCAGACGCTTCCCACATACTCGCACTCGTCTGCGACCACGTGGATTTGGATTTCCGACCCGAGATGCTCGAATTCAGTCGCAGCGCGCCGTCGTCAATCCCCACGCGATCTTGGGAGGACTATCACCGGAACCTCGCCAAGCCGCTAACGGTAACGAGGGACTGGCGCGCCTCACTGGCGGCCGCTCAAGTCGCCGCCATAGAGGCGGTCGCGGGTAATGAGCTCACCGAGTTCGGCTATGAGAGGCATTTCGAAATCGTGCCATTTCATGTGCGGGTGAAGGCGCGTCTCACCGTTCTTCTGAACAAGGTCATGCACCTGGGATGGAAAATCCGCATTACGATCACGACGCGCTTCCACCCGAATTTCATACCGCCGCCCCGGCGCTGGCTATAACGGAACTCCAATCGAATTATGTGCCCGGGGAGGGATTCGAACCCTCACGCCCCGAAGGGCAGGCGCTTTTAAGGCGCCGTCGTCTACCGTTTCCGACACCCGGGCCTGGCGGGTGCTTCGAATAGATCCTAGGCCCGCTGAGCCCATGGGCCCGCTCGCTCCGCGAACCATTCAACGGTCATTCGTAGGCCCTCCTCAAAGGAGAACTTGGGCCGGTACCCCAGAACTTCCTCAGCCTTGCTGATATCGGCCTGGCTCGTTCGTATCTCGCCGACCCTCGGCGGTTCTCGCTGCGGTTCTAAGTGGTCTCCGGGAACCAGTCCCTGGATCGTTTGAAGCAAGTCGTTGACGGAGTGACGGCCGTTGTACGCCACGTTGATGACTTTCCCTAAGGCTTTCTCCCCGGCCTCCGCGGCCAGGAGGTTTGCAGCGACCACGTCGCCGACGAAAGTGAAATCGCGGGCTTGCTCGCCATCCCCGTATATAGTCGCGGGCTCGTCATCCATCGTCGCGGAAATGAAACGGGGAACGACAGCCGCGTACTCTGCCGTCGGGTTCTGATTCGGGCCGAACACATTGAAGTATCGAAGCGAAACGGTGGCCAGCCCGAAAGAGTGATGGAAAGCGGAGGCATAGGCTTCCCCGGCAAGCTTGGAGACGCCATAGGGAGACAGTGGATGTGTGGGAAGGTCCTCGGACACTGGCATTCGTTCGGCGTTTCCGTAAACCGAGGAGGAAGACGCAAATACGACACGCTCGACGTGCTCGTCACGAGCCGCCATGAGTACGTTCAGCGTGCCGGTGACATTAGCCATATGTGTCGCACGAGGATCTTTGACCGACCGGGCAACGGAAGGAATCGCAGCTTGATGAAACGCAGCCTTGACGTCGCGCATGGCCTCTAGAACCGTCGCGGCATCTCGAACGTCCCCGTTCATGAACTGAACCTGCTCCGACGAGAACTGCGCCAGATTCTCCGTCCTTCCAGTAGACAGGTCATCCAGCACACGGACACGATCGCCTCGTTCCACCAATGCTTGGACGAGGTTCGAACCGATGAAGCCCGCCCCTCCGGTGACGAGGTGTAGACCGCGCGAACCTACGACCAAGACGGGGCCAATCTCCTAGTCTTCGTCCGCCGGAACTTCAAGGAGATCCGCGAGCGTTTCATCCGTAACGGCGCCCGGAGCTGGATGGTAAGTGGAAACAGTCTCCTGAAGAAGGGCCCGGATCCTTGCGGGATTCCCTTCCGCCGCGGCTTCCGAAAGCAGCGTCAGGTTGCGCTCCAGTGAGTCGGGGTCGGGCTCAGCGCCGATCCCTGCGACGAAAATCTTCTCTTCAACCGTCGCAACGGTGCCGGCCTCCGCCAGGACAATCTCTTCCTTCATTTTCTCTCCCGGTCGAGCACCAGTGAACTGGATGGGCACGTCGACGTCCGGCTCGAGCCCCGAGAGGCGGATCAGCGCCTCCGCCAGATCGACGACACGAACCGGGTCTCCCATGTCGAGGGTGAAGACCTCTCCCCCCCGGCCTAGGGAGGCGGCCCTCAGAATAAGCCTGGCGGCCTCCGTCACGGTCATGACGAATCTCTCCATCGAGGGGTCCGTCACCGTTATGGGTCCCCCCCGCCGGATCTGTTCCTCCAGAATCGGGAGTAGGCTGCCCCGGCTGCCCAGGACGTTTCCAAATCTGACGGCGACGAACCTTGTGGCGCTCGACTCGTCAAACCTGTGAACGATCATTTCGGCAACCCTCTTCGACGCTCCCATGACCGAAGTGGGATTCACTGCCTTATCCGTCGAGATGAGAACGAAGCTCTCGCTCCCCGACTCCGCCGCCGCTTCCGCCATCGCCGCGGTTCCAAGGATGTTGGCGGAGACGGCTTCTTGCGGGTGCGACTCCATCATCGGCACATGTTTATAGGCCGCCGCGTGGAAGACGAGCTGCGGGCGAAAGGTGCCGAAGACCTGCCGCAATCTATCCCGATTCCTGACGTCGCCTACAACTGGAAACACGGGAACGCGGGGTGCGGTGCGCCTCAGGTCGAGTTCGAGACCGAAGAGTCTGGTCTCGTCCTTTTCGAAGAGGACCATCCGGCCCGGCTCGAACTGTGAGATCTGTCTCGAGAGCTCTGCGCCGACAGAGCCGGCCGCTCCGGTAATAAGGACGGTGGTTCCATACAGATACGATCCAACGGGTCCCATGTCGATGTTCACGGGTTCCCGCATGAGGAGGTCCTCCACGTTCACCTCCCGGACGGACGAGAGAGTTATGCGACCCTCCAACATCGCCTCGACGCTCGGGAGGATTCGGATTCCCTGAACCCCTGCCGTGCGAGCGGCAACGACGACCTCGCGAATAACCGCTCCGGATGCCGACGGCATCGCCACGATCACTTCGTTTACCTTCTCCTCCGCGATGATCCGCGGCATCTGATCCCGGCCCCCGCGAATGTGGACGCCATGCAGATAGTTCCCGAACTTGACAGGATCGTCGTCGATCACGCCCACGACCTTGTAACCACGCCGCGAGTACAGGAGCTCACGGACGAGCTGCTCGCCGGAATGCCCGCCGCCGACCAGGAGCACGCGGACGGAGTCCTCGTTGTGGTCTCGGGAGGTCAGAACCTGATGGATCCTCCGGCCCATGCGCACTCCGCCCACACCGATCAGCGTGAGGAGGAAGTCGATCGGCAAGATCGAGCGCGGAAGCGACGGGAGGCCGAAGTTGCCACCTAACAGATAGGCAAGGGTTCCCCAGGCCAGCGTTCCAACGATGGTTGCCAGTCCCACATTGATCATGTCCCGCGCGCCGACGTAGCGCCAAGTCAGTCGATAAAGGCGGAACGCGGCGTTCGCGATGAACTTCGGGCCTATCGCAATCAGAAGAAAGGCTGCGATCGCTCCCCAATACTTGGGAGGAATGTCCCCATCGAATCGAATGACGAAGGCTCCGTACATAGAGGCGGTGAAGACCAGGTAGTCGCAAGCAAGGAAAAAGAGCACGCGTTTTCTGTTCGTCGGGTTGAGAAGCTGACTCATGCGGCCGCCTCGCCCAATCCCGACCGCAGCGCGTCGCACACCCTGGCGACCTCGGTCCTCGACAGGCCCCCGTATAGAGGAACGATGACATTGCGCGCCGCGGCGTCGTCCGTGACGGGGAGAGGGCCAGGCGCGAGGTGTGGTCTGACCGCGTACGGGGGCTGGCGATGCACGGGTGGATCGAAGTAGGCTTTCGACTCGATTCCCTTCGCGTTGAGATGCAGAACGACTTTGTCGCGGTCGACTTCCTTCGACACCAGGAGGAACTCAACAAACCACGACGGCTTTGCCCATGAAGCCGCGCGTGGGGTGGAGACGCCCTCGACTCCGGCCAGTTCTTCCTGATACCACGACACGACCCGGCTCCGCCGTTCGAGGATCTCATCTACCCGGCGCATCTGCGCGACGCCCAGGGCCGCGGACAACTCGTCGAGCCTGTAGTTGTAGCCGATTCTCGTGTGATGCAGCCAGGGGTCACCCGAGCGACGGCCCTGATTGCGCAAGCTTCTGATTCGCTCCTCGATGTCTGGATCAGTCCCGGTTGCCATTCCTCCTTCACCGGTCGTGATCTGCTTGTTCGGATAAAAACCGTACACGGTGATCTTTGCACCGGTCCCCGCATGAACCCACGCATCGGACCTTTGAAATTGCGAGCCCAGCGCCTCGCAGGAGTCGCTCACTACTGGGATCGAAGCGGGAGCCGCGATTTCAATGATCTCGTCGAGCTTCGCCGGATGCCCGAAGATGTCGACGGGCATGACTGCGGCAACTCGACGTCCCGTATTGGGATCGTGGAGGCCGTCCTCAGCCTCCTTACAGCTGTCGAGATATTGACGAAGCGCCGATGGCGAGAGACAAAGCGAATCGGGATCCACGTCGAGAAAGACAGGCTCGGCTCCTTCATAGGACAGCGCATTGGCCGCAGCGATGAAGGAAAGGGAGGAGGTGACCGCACAATCCTCGGGTCCGATGGACAAGGCTCTCACGGCAATGTGGAGAGCCGCGGTGCCACTCGAAACGGCGGCCGCCCAGGGACTCCCCACGAAACCTGCGAAAAGCCGCTCGAACTCGCCCGTCTTTGGACCCAACGCCAGCCGGCCACCGCGCAACGCGCCGAGCACCTCCTCCTCCTCGGCCGTTCCGAGGTCGGGCCTGGCAAGCGGTATCGGAGGATCATTGTCGTTTTTCATCGGCGCCCCGAAATGGTGTCGTGAGACTGCAGGATAGCCGGTCGAGCGTGCTGAATCTCTCTGTTCCCCCGGTTCGGCATTGCCTAGCCGAGCACATCCCGGTAGAGGCTCTCCAGTTCCATCGTCGTGCGATGAATGTCGAAGCGGCCGGAAGCGAGGGCAGCGCGCTTGGCCATGCTCGCCGCCATCGCCGGATCGGCCATCATTCTCAAGACTCCCTCGGCGAGCGCCTCCGAATTCGCCGGGTCAACCAACCACGCGTCCTCCCCGTGACGCAGAGTCTCCTCGATCGCCGGAATGCGCGTCGCCACTATTGGTCCGCCTACCGCCATCGCCTCGAGGAGAGCGTTTCCTTGTCCCTCCCACAGCGAGGGAAAGACGAAGACGTCGCATCTCGAGAGCAAAGAAGGCACATCGCTCCGAATCCCGAGGAATGTAACGCTCTTCCCCAGAGGTCTCGCACGCTGCTCGAGGACCGGGCGCGAATAGCCGTCGCCCGCTATCAGCAGGACGGCGCCCGGATACTCCGCAAGTATCTTCGGCATCGCGTCGATCAGATACCGGTGGCCCTTCTGGGGAGCCAGCCTTCCGACGGACAGGATCGACGGCCGCCCGGGGTTCTCGATCGCGGGATGAGGATCCTCCGCCGCCCGTCTTGCAAGTTCTTCCAACGGCTGGCCTCGCGCGACGACCGAGAACCTGGACCTATCCCACGAGCGCCCTCGAATCGGGTTCTTTGCCGCAGCTTGAGAGATCGCCACAAAGCGATCCACCAGGAAACGACCGGTCAGCTCGTCCAACAACGCCACAACTTGAGCCTTGCGGGCCGTGACCCGCGGCAACTCAGCCTGGTCGCGACCGTGAGGATCCGCATTGAGGACATGAGAGATAACTTTCACCCGGGCAATGCGTCCGGCAATGCGTCCGGCGATCGATGACCACACCACCTGTGTATGGATGGCGTCAAACCGACCGCGTCGCAGAAGCCGGACCAGCCGCGGTACTTGCAGCAACGCCCTGGGCCCCCGGCCGGACTCGAGCGCGTGAACCGGAATGCCGAGCGCTTCGATGTCTCTTCGGAGAGTCATCGGCTCCCACAATGACGCTACCTCGCCGTCGATGTAGTCGCGATTCAAGAACCGCAGCGTTAGGACAAGCCCTCGTTCCGCCCCGCCAATGCCGAGGCTATCTACGAGAAAGAGAATGCGCCGGGTAATCACGGGAATCTATCACGCATAATTCGAGCCTCCTGCGTCGTAAGGTAGGCGTATGACGGCAGAAGCGCCCCGTGTAGCCGACGTCGTTCCATCTCTCAAGCTCCGCGGCGCCGAGGTTTTCGTCCAACAGCTCGAGAGCGTTCTCCGTGACAAATACAACTTTCGTCTGTTCACGCTCTACAACGAAGGCAATCCGCTTCCGGTTGGTGGGCGGCACCTGGACATCAGCCGCGGTGTCTCACAGGGGCCGGGTCGCAGGCTGCGAGCCGCCCTTGACCTCCGTCGCCGGGTGACCGCATTCGGTCCCCGCGTCATCCATGTACGAGGAGGCGATCCATTGCGCCTGTGTGTCCTCGCAGGCCTTCACCGGATAGCCCCACTCGTTTATGTACGAATTTCGGAGGTGCCATCGAACCTACGGACACCACTCAGAACGCTGTCCATCCGCGCGGCCTACGCGCGGGTGTCCGTCTTTGTAGCCGTCAGTGAATCACTTCGGCGAGAGATGGTCGAGGTGTTCGGGATACCGCCCGAGCGCATAGAGGTCATCCCGACGGGGAGGCTCGGTCCCCCCTTGCCGTCGTCCGAGGAGACCTCAACAATCCGAGACGAGGTCGGCGCGAGGCCGGGCGGTCCGCTCGTTTCCTGGGTTGGTCGCCTGTCCGCAGAAAAGAACCCCGAAGCCGCACTGGCCGTTGCTCGTCATCTGGAGAAGCTCGCCCCAGAGGCGACACTGGTTGTCGTCGGGGATGGGCCGCTCGAGCAAACCATCCGAGCCCGGGCGGGCAGCAACGTTACGTTTGCAGGGGCCCGCCCCGATGCCGCCCGGATCATCGCCGCATCGGACATCTTGCTTTCAACGAGTGCCCACGAGGGTCTGCCGGGCGTCGTCGTCGAGGCGTTACTCTCCGGAGTTCCGGTAGTGGCCAATGATGTCGGCGGGATCGGCGAAGCGATCACGGATGGCGAGACCGGCCTTCTCGTGCCCGCGAGCAGCCGCGAGGCCTTGGCGCGGGCCGTGGTACGAATCGCGCATGATCCCGCCCTCCGGGCTCGCATGGCCGAAAAGGCGAGGCGTTCCGCCCAACGATTTGAGATGGGCACGGTCTCCGAGGAATACGACCTTCTGTATCGCAAGCTTGGCGTCCTCGCTAGCGGCGAGGACCAACGCTTAACGCATACTCGGAGGCCTCCGCCACGGACGGACGCAACGAGCGAGCCAGATGCCAAAGATTCGCAGCCTCCGGCCTGATCCTGAGAGACCGCAGCAGCGCCGATCGAGCAAGCCTTTGATCACCGAGTCGGTTGGCCATGAGACCAACCCTTTTCCAAAGAAAGGCAGTCGCCCGCGGATGCGCGGTGAAGTAGCCCGAGTATTCGTCCAGGAGCATCAACCTGCACCTGATGCGCGAGCGAAGATCCGTGTACTTTCGGGGACCACTCGCCCCCCGGAACATGTAACCGACCTGTGGAACGGTTGCCACGCGGTGTTCCCGCGCGAGTCGGAGCCACCACTCGATATCCTCCGCCGCGGCGTATCTTGGATCGAACTTCGGCGCGATCCTCGCTTCGAGCGCCGTCCGGCCGACGTGCGGGGCCATTCCGTCAAGGATCGTGTCGTAAACGTTGCCTTCCAGGATCCTTCCTCGCCGGGGGTTGGCCCAGCAAACGGCAATGGGAGCGCGTTCGAGTCCCTCCAGGGCGATCTCCAATCGCCTCTCAGTGAACACGTCGTCGTCGTCGAGAAACGCGAGGAAGCGGCCTCTCGCGCCATCGAGGCCCGTGTTTCGCGCGGCCGACGGCCCGCCGTTGTTCTCTCTTCGGACTAGCTTGAGACGCGGGTCATCCGGGACGTTCACCGGTTCGGGGCTCGCATCATCGACGACTATGCACTCGAAATCCTGAATGCTCTGATTGAGTAGCGATTCAATCGCGGTGCGAAGATACACAGGACGTCCGTGAGTCGGAATGATTATGCTGAATAGCGGCGTCGCCACGAGGCCATGATAGTGGGAAACGTGCTCTCACGATCTTCTCTCACGGCCAGGCCCTTTGCTAGTTTGTTGGCGTGCCGGATCTTGCGCCTTTCCCGTTCATAGTCGGTGCCGAGCGATCGGGTACGACTCTTCTTAGGGTGATGCTCGATCAGCATCCCGACCTGGCCATCCCACCGGAGTCCTACTTTCCCGTCTCCATGCGTCCACGACGGGTAGCAGGGGATAAAGACCCCTTCGACGGGGAACGGTTTACGAACAACCTGCTGGTTCATCCATGGTTTCAAAAATGGAAGCTCGACGCGTCCGCCGTGCTTTCGGCAATGGAAAGGCCGGGTCACATCGACTACCCGGAGGCGATTCGCCGCGTTTATGGAGCCTATGCCGAATCTCGAGGGAAGCGAGACTATGGCGACAAAACACCCTCCTTTGTGCTTCACATCGACTTGTTATCAGCCATGTTCCCCGAGAGCCTCTTCGTGCACATCATTAGGGACGGGAGGGATGTCGTCGCCTCCATCCTGGAACGCCGGTGGGGATCCGGACACCTGACGACAGGCGCGGCGACGTGGGCCGGGCGGGTTGATCGCGGCCGAGCCTGCGGATTGAAACTCGGCGCCGACCGGTACAGGGAAGTCATGTACGAAAGCCTTGTGTCGGAACCCCGTCGGATTCTCGAGGAGATTTGCGATTTCCTTGGCATTGCGATGGTCCCGGAGATGTTGAACTACTACGAACACTTTGACGAGCTCGTACCTCAAGCCGAACGCGAACAGTTTCGCCACCTGTCGCGCCCGCCAACGGCCGGATTACGCGATTGGCGGCGCGACATGCGTCCTTCCGATGTCGCGACCATCGAGGCCGTCGCCGGCCGGACTCTTTCTGAACTCGGCTACGAGAGAGCATTTTCGGATCCTCCGACCGGTGCTCGTATCCGCGCGGCAGCCGGCGCTCAGCTCATGCGCGCACGTCGCACCAAGCGCAGGATCAAGAAGGTGCTTCGGCGTGCGATCCCACAGCGAAAACGAGGGAACGCGAGCAAGCGGATCACGAGGGAAGCCTAGGGAGCCGGAGTCTCGCTCCCCTGGACCTCTCTTCTGTAGAGATCAATGACCTCGTCCGTCGGTCCATCCGCCCTTACGACGGCACGGTCGAGGTAAACGACTCGAGAACACACCCTCTTCACGTCGGCCAGCATGTGGGATACGAATACGAGGGTTTGTCCCCGAGCGCGCATTTCGTCCAATCGCCGCAAACATCTCTGCTGGAAAGACTCATCGCCAACGGCCAGTACTTCGTCAACAAGAAGCACGTCCGGGTCGAGGTGGACTGCCACAGAGAACCCCAGTCGGACCTCCATGCCGGACGAATAACGCTTGACCGGCGTGTCGATGAACCGGCCCAGTTCGGCGAACTCGACGATCTCCTCGAAGCGGCGGCGGATCTCCTTGCGAGAGAGTCCTAGGATCGTGCCGTACAGGAAAAGGTTCTCTCTGCCCGTCAGCTCGGGGTGAATCCCGCTTCGGATCTCGATCAGTGAACCTATCCGGCCTCGTGTTTTGACGGTTCCGGACCAGGGCTCGGTTATGCGTGACATCAGCTTAAGCGTCGTCGACTTCCCGCTGCCGTTCGGACCGATGATCCCAACTGCCTCTCCGTCCCGAACATCGAAGGAAGCGTCCGCAAGCGCCCAAATCTTCGTGCTAGGCACATTCGAGGAGCGACGGAGCCCCGCACGCTCAAGCGCAGTCGAGAACTCTCCGGCCAAGGTGCGACTCTTCCTGCGCCGATTTCCCAAGCGGTAACGCTTCCACACCCTGTCAAAGTGGATGATCACATCTCCTTCAGATGACATCGGCGAAGGTCCTGTCGATCCGCTTGTACCACCAGTAAGCCAGCCCGAGCCCGACAGTGGACACGGCCGCGGCCGAACCAAGTGGTCCCCACAAGGGCCATTCCCCGTGGGCAAGGATGCGCCTGAAACCGTCCATGATCGGCGCGAGGGGATTCAGATAGACATACGCGTCCGCCAGAGAGCCGTGCAGCACCCCTTCAGGTCCGATCATCTTCGCCAGGGGGTATGCAACCGGGGTCGCAAAGAGCGCAATCTGGAGGAGCAGCGGTATCCCGTATCGCGTGTCTCGGAAGTAGACCGTTACCGCAGAGAACACGAGCGTCACGGCGAGCGAAAACATCGTCAGGATCAGGAGGATGAGCGGATAGGCTATCCATTCGACCTGGGGCGAGAAGCCGTAGGCAATGAGCATGCCGAACAAAATCACCGTAGAAACGCCGAAATCGACTCCCGAGGAAAGAACGGACGACGCCGGAAAAATCTCCCGCGGCATGTAGATCTTTCTAATGATTGGGGCATTCGTGATGATGCTGCTGGTCCCCGTCGTGACCGCGCTGGAGAACAATGACCAGGGGACGAGCGCCGTGTAGGAAAAAATGGGATATGGGAGACCCTCGCTCCCGACTTGGGCGATCCTTCCGAACACCACCGAGAAGATCACCATTAATGTCAGTGGTTGAAGTACAGCCCATACCGCCCCGAGCGCCGCTTGCTTGTATCTGACCCTAAGGTCCCTCTCCACGAACGTGAGGACGATCTCCCACCGATGAACCAGCTCGGCCAACGCCGCGCGAAGAGAAAGCGGGTAGCGCGTCCTCGGGGGCGGTTCCAGATCCAGGTCCTCGGTTACACGCGGCCTTACGCGCGGAATCGCCCTGTGGAGACGCTCGGCTTCTTCGAATTCTTCTTGGGTTGCCGCCTCGAAGAAACCGTCACTCCCCTTGGCCGCGCGCTTCACCATCGGTGATTGCAAATGGAGGTCAGACTCGTCGGCTTCCCCGGTTTCGGGAACGGGGGGCTCACGTTCCTCGGGCTTCACGGACGCATTCTACAGAAGGCTACGTGGCGGCCGTATGCTGTCTGGCGATGTCGAGGGTAGTAGCCGTCATCGTCACCTACAAACGCCCGGAGTTGCTAAGACGCTGCGTCGAGGCGGCATTGCGGCAAACCCGCCGGCCAGATCTCGTTCTGATTGTGGACAACGACCGGATGGCTCGGCAGGCACTTGATGATTACTTGCCGAACGGCAAGGCACGTCTGGAAGTCATCGAGACAGGCAGTAACTTGGGGCCCGCCGGTGGCTACGAGATCGGCTTCCGCCTCGCCCTGGAACGAGGGGCGGACAAAATATGGACCCTGGACGACGACGACGAGCCAATGCCCGATTGTCTCGAGAAGTTGCTCGCCGCCGGCGGGGCCATAGTCACCCCCCTCGAAATTAGGCCCTCCGGATGGGAGGGATTTGCCGGCTCATGGAACGGTGGCCTCATTGACTCGGAGGTGGTCCGCCGTGTCGGTCCTCCCCGCCGCGAGCTGTTCTTCTGGGCGGAGGACACCGAGTTCTTCCTCCGGGCTAAGCTGGCCGGTTTCCTGCGCCAACGCGAACCGGCGGCAATCGTCAAGCACGCCCAGCCCGACGCCCGCCGGCCTGGGGTTGCCAGGAATTGGCGGCTCTACTACGAGATCCGCAACACGCTCTACGTACGCCTCAAGGTCAGGGACGCCTCACCGAGGCAGGCGTATCGAGCCTCCCTCTCGGTCCTGGGGAAGCCCCTTCGCATCCTGCTGTTCGAGCCTGGGAAACGCGACTCCATGCGGCTGTGGTGGTGGGGAGTCAGGGACTTTCTTCGGGGACGATTGGGGAAGGTCGTGGACCCCGAGGATCACCGGTAATCCCTCGGATGCGTGCTCGATGGGTTGATGTCCGCGGAAATCCGAGGCATAATCTGGCGGTCCGACGAGAAGGGGGATGCACATGAGGCAACGCGCTGCTCTGGTTGTCGTAGCAGTCGCACTCTTCGCAATGGCGGCCTACGCACAACCGGCGTTGGCTGCCGTTATCGTTTGTGGAGGTGGGGACTGCATCGGGACATCTAGTCCCGACGACATCACCGGCACAGACGGATACGACCGAATTGAAGGCCGCGCTGGGGGCGACACGATTAGTGCCCTCAACAGCTCGGACAAGGTCTTTGGCCAGCTGGGAGCCGACTGGATGCACGGTGACGGCGGTCACGACAGGATGAGGGGTGGCGGCTCCGACGACACGATCTGGGGCGACGCCCAACACGACCGTGTCTGGGGCGGTCCAAACGACGACACGTTGAACATGCAGGACGACAATTCGGACCCGGTAGTCAACGGAGGTAACGGGTACGACGTCTGCAACGTGGACGCAATCGACACGTGGAGCAACTGCGAGGTCGTTAACGTCGCTTAGCTGAGGCTGCAAAAGCAAACGAAGCGGGGACGAGAGTCCCCGCTTCTTGCTTTTGCAGGGTGACGAAGGTGGCCCGGATATACTCGCTCGATGCCTTACGCGCGGTCATCGGGCCCACCTATTTTTGTCGTCGGATGTGGTCGCTCCGGGACCACGATGCTACGTCTGATGCTCGATTCACATCCGGAGCTCGCCATCCCGGGCGAGTCGCAATTCATCCCGGCGATCTATAGGAATCGGGAACACTACGTTTCCGGCGGCCGCTTGGACGCCCGGCGAATGGCCCGCGACATCCTGGGGCGTAGGAATGTGCTGCGGTGGCGCGTGCCCAACGACGCAGTGTTCGATCGCATACGGGAGATATCGGAACCGGATATCGCGGATGTGGTCGAGTCGGTGTTCATGGAATACGCGCTCGCTCGCGGAAAGACACGCTGGGGCGACAAGACGCCTCGACACGTGATGTGGATGGATCGACTTTCCGACCTCTTCCCCTCGGCTCTATTCGTTCACGTGATCCGCGATGGCCGCGACGTATCGCTGTCCTATGCCGACAAACCGTGGGGGCCCAGAAACGCTTGGGAATCTGCCCGCTTGTGGCGGCGCGCGATCACTGCCGGTTTGCGGGCCCGGGACCAGCTGGGAAGGGAGCGTTACCTTGAAGTCCGGTACGAGCGGCTTGTTTCGGACCCCGAGGCAACCGTCGGGGCAATCTGCGCGTTCGCCCGCCTAGACTTCCACGAATCCATGCTGGACTACTACAAAGACGCCTCGGAACGACTCATGATCTCGGCGGAGCAGGTTCGTTTTCATGCCTCCTCGACGGCGCCACCGAGGATCGGAATTCGAGATTGGAGAACCCAGATGAGTGAGGGTGACGTTCGCGCGTTCGAGTCCGCGGCCGGGGAGGAACTCGGCCTCTTGGGATATGAGCGGCGGTACCCGAGCATGCCGGCACGGTCGAGGGCACTCTCCGCTGCCGTAATGCAGGGCCTAGAACTCCGGATTCTCGGATCTCGCCTCAAGGCCGCCCTGGCCCGAGGTTCGCACAGGGCCCACGGCTCAGCATCGGACGGCCCGTAGAGGCGGTGCCCGCCGATCTAACCTTCCGCTGCGTCTTCCGCGCGGTGGACTATCCTTTCCTCGGTGAGGGGGACAGCTTGAGTATCGAAACCTCGAGCAGCGCGAACGTCGGTGTCGATCCGCTCGACGTCCTGGCCGCGCGCATCCGCACGAAGGACGCGAAGGCCGCGGTCGTCGGCCTCGGTTACGTGGGCCTGCCGCTTTTCACGACCATCTCGGCGGCGGGGTTCGAAACGATCGGCGTCGATGCCGACACGGCAAAGATCGACACGCTGGCCAAGCGCCAGTCGTACATAGCCGACATTTCGGATTCGGTGATCGCCAGCTTGGAACAAGCGAGCTTCCACTCGGATCCCGCGGCGCTACGCAACGCAGACGTGATCATGATCTGTGTTCCCACGCCACTCACGGATCACACACCGGACCTCTCGCAGGTTCGCGCGGCCACCCAGGACGTGGCCAACAACCTCGCGCCGGGACGCCTGATCATCCTGGAATCCACTACATATCCTGGAACTACCGAGGAACTCGTGAGGCCGATACTCGAAACCTCGGGATTGCAGGCCGGGCGGGATTTTGCGCTGGCCTACTCGCCGGAGCGGATCGACCCGGGCCAGCAGGATCACCTGGTCGAGAACACGCCCAAGATCGTTGCCGGACTCGGCGAGCGCGCTCGCGAGCTGGCGACCTCGTTCTACAGCCAGTTCGTTCGCGAGGTAGTGGCGACATCAACTCCGCGGGAAGCAGAGATGGCGAAGCTCATAGAGAACACTTTCCGTCAAGTCAACATCGCGCTTGTGAACGAGCTGGCGATCCTAGCGCGGGACTTGGGCGTGGACATCTGGGAGGCGCTCGAGGCAGCCAGCACGAAACCGTTCGGATACATGCCGTTCTGGCCGGGCCCGGGAGTCGGCGGACACTGCATATCGATTGACCCCTCGTACTTGTCGTGGCGCGCCGGACAGCAAGTCGGATACAGAATCGGTTTCATCGAACACGCCAACGAGGTCAACAATCGTATGCCCGACTATGTAGTCGCCCGTCTCGGTGAGGCTCTGAACGATGCGGGCAAGCCCATCCGAGGGTCGAAGATCCTCGCGGTGGGGGTCGCGTACAAACCCGAGGTGGACGACCGCCGGGAATCGCCTGCGCTGGCCGTGCTCGACCGCCTGGCGAACAAGGGAGCCTCCCTGTCGTTCCACGATCCGTTCGTGAGGTCGATCACGCTCGACGGCAACGAGCTGGAGTCCCGCGAGCTGGACGAGGAAGCGGTCGCCGAGCAGGACTGCGTCGTGATCCTGACTCCGCACAAGACCGTTGACTACTTGCGGCTTCTGCGCCTAGCGCCCCTGGTGTTCGACACACGCGGGATCACGAGCGGACTCGACGCGCCGAACGTCATTCGCCTGTAGCGCCCGCCGGTTTCTCCTCGATGAACACGCGCCTTAGAAAGATGTTCTCCGTAGGCGTCTCGCCGTCTTTCTCTACCGGTACGGTCTCGATCTTCTTGGCGACATCGAGACCCTCCACGATCTTGCCGAAGACCGTGTAGTCGCCCGGAATGTTCTTGTACCCCTCGCCCGTCACGATGAAGAACTGGCTGCCGGCCGAGTTCGGTTGTCCCGTATTCGCCATGGCCAGTGCCCCTACAGAAAGGGGCGGAGAGGTCTGGAACTCGTCCTCGATCGTGTAGCCGGGACCGCCGGTTCCGTCGGCGAGGGGATCCCCGTTCTGAATGATGTCTATTGATTTCGCCACCCGGTGAAACGGCATCCCCGCGTACCAGCTTCGATCCACCAGGCTGATGAAGTTGTTCACGGCGATCGGAGTCTGCTTCGCGAATAACCGGAAGCTCATCTGTCCGCAGGAAGTGTTCATCACGGCCGTGTACTCCTTGGTGGGATCGATCTCCATGGGCGGGGGACTCGAGCGCTCCACCCTGGCGGGTACCACGCCGGGAGCCTTCGGATCGCAGGTGGGCTCGACGACATCCGGCCTCGTGAGAAAGACGAAGGCCCCGATAGCGGCCGCAGCTGCGACAACCCCGGCGGCCACGGCTGCGGCTATGCGGCGGCGCTTTCCGCGCCGGCGCTCCTCGATGCGCTTGGCGGCGGACTTCGCCAGCTGTCTCTCTCGCGTCTTCTTGGCCATGGGCGAAAAGACTACCTGCTCCGCAGTAATTCGGCGGCGAGACCGTCAAGGATGTCTTCCTCCGAGACGAGCGCCGAACCGAAACCCCACCTGCGCATGACCGCCACGAGGATTGTGGCACCGGCCACGATGACGTCCTCGCGCCCTGGAGGCATCACGGGAAGAGCCCCCCGTTCCGAAGTCGTCATGGAAACCAGGGCCTCGCGAACGCGTTCCGCCTCGGTGAGAGATAGCTCCGTACGGTGAACGGCCTCCGGGTCGTAGCGCGCCAAGCCCAATGCGATTCCCTTAACAGTCGTGGCCGTGCCGGCAACCGTTATCAAGGTCCTAGCGTCACTCACCCGAACACTCGACTCGGCCTCGCCGAGCGTCCTTTCGATCTCGCGCGACATCGCCTCCAAGTCGTGTTCGGACGGCGGATCGGTACCGACGAAGCGCTCGCTTAGTCGAACGCTCCCCATCTGGGTGGAAACGGCGGATTCAGGCTCGCCGGTTCCTAAGACGAACTCGGTTGATCCTCCGCCGATGTCGACGACGAGATAGGGCCCGGGGCGATCCAATCCCCGGGTGGCCCCCAGGAAGGAGAGAACTGCCTCCTCCTCGCCCGTGAGGATCTCGAGCTCCGATCCCGTGTTGCGGAGGACCGCTTCCTGAAGTTCCTCGCGGTTGGCCGCGTCCCGAACCGCGCTGGTTGCAGCCACCCGAATGCGTTCGGCATGCAGAGCTCGCGCGCGGCGGCAGTAGCGCTCCAGGACCTCGACCGTTCGCCGAAGCGCCTCTGGGTCGATGCGCCCCGTCTGATCCACACCTTTGCCTATGCGGGTTATCACCATGTCGCGGGCGAGTTCGACCGGCTCGCCGTTGCGGGGTTCCACGACGAGCAGCCTGATGGAATTCGTGCCGAGGTCTATGGCCGCCGCGCGCCCATCGCGCTCCCTGTGGATGGGCTCGACCTTGGAAGCAACCCAGTCACCGACGGGATCCCGGCCGCCGGCCAGATGGTTCGCGTAGTGGGCGTGCAGGCACTTCACGCCACGCTGCGTGCCGCCGACGCCCCCCCGGGCCTCGGCTTCAGGGTAAGGTCGCGCCCGTTCACCTGCGTATTCCTGGTGCGCCTGCTCCAAGGCGTTCGCAAACTCGGGGTCGCGCTCCGCTCGCTCATTCAGTTCCGCGATCGCACCGGCGGCCTCGATCCGCGACACCTTCCTTACCGCGTCGGGACACGTGAGCCAAAAGAGCGTGGGAAAAGGCTTCCCGTCTGCGTCCAGAGGCTCGTTTCGAATGACGAGCGGGTGATCCTCCGAACATCGGGCTGCGACCGTGAACGAGGTGGTTGGCTCGCGGCCCAGTTGCTCCCGGACCTTACTGAGGTCGCTCTCGCGAAGTTCGCCCAAAGGGCGCGGCCTTACTTGCGCTTGTTCATGACGGAGCGCTTGACGTCGACCTGGCGCTCCTCGCTTTGGCGCATGAACCTTCGAAGCTTCTGTTCGAACTGGGGGTCGCTGCCTCGGCTTCGCTGCACGCTCGGCTGCGGGTCCTGCAGCGCCTTGATCGAGAGGTCGATCTTGCCGTCGTCCTTTATCGCGAGAACCTTCGCCTGGATGGTGTCCGACTCACGGAGATATTCCTTGACGTCTTTCACATAATTCCGGTCGATCTCTGAGATATGGATGAGGCCTAGCTTTCCTCCCTCGAGCTGGATGAACGCGCCATAGGGAGTTATTCGCTGAACGGTCCCCTCAACGACCGCTCCGACCTCTACGTCTGCTATCTCTGCCTCCTAGTGCTCTGCCAAGCATCTTGCCTGCTCAGCGACCGGAAAGCTGAACTATCCCACCGGGCCGATGGGCCGTCAAATAAGCCGGGATTTCGGGCCTAACAAGGCTCCGGACTGGACTCGCCCCCGCGGGGGACGAGGACGAACGAGGTCTCGCCCTTGCCGACCATCCCGAGGCATTCGCGCGCAAGACGCTCCAGATAAGCGGGATCGTGAAGCTTGTCCACCTCGCGCTGCAGCTCCCGGTTCTCGCCGGCGAGCGCCTGTGTCTGGCGTTCCAGGTCGTCGATCTTCCCTTGTTGCGCGATGTAAAGGCGCAGCGGGTATACGAACGCGATCCCGGCCACGATGAGCATCATCAGAACGAGTACCGCACGCGCCGTTATCCGCACTCGCGGCCTCGAAGCAGCATGCCCGCGAACGCTCACCTGTTCCTCCGGGGGTATGCGGCCGGACCGGCGAAAGATGCCGTCTCCCCGAGGATCTCCTCGATTCGAAGGAGCCTGTTGTACTTGGCCGTGCGCTCTCCTCGCGCCGGCGCGCCGGCCTTTATCTGTCCACATCCGGTCGCGACGGCGAGGTCGGCGATGGTCGCATCGTCGGTCTCGCCGGAGCGATGCGAGACGATCGAGCCGTAGGAGCCGCGCGTCGCGATGTCGACGACGTCGAGCGTCTCGGTGAGAGTTCCTATTTGATTCGGCTTCACGAGGATCGCGTTCGCGGCCCTCTCCCTGATCCCGCGCTCCAGTCGTTCCGGACTCGTGACGAACAGGTCGTCTCCAACGAGCTGGCATCGGTCGCCGAGTTCGGCTGTCAGCGACACCCACCCTTCCCAGTCGTCCTCGGCGAGGCCGTCCTCGATCGAGACGACCGGGAATGCGCCGAGGAGCCGCGCATAGAGCTCGATCATCGCCGCCGAGCCGATAACCTTGTCGCCGAGCCGATAGCCTTCGTCGCCGTAGAACTCGGTCGCCGCCGGATCCATCGCAAGCGCAACTTCGGACCCCGGTTCGAGGCCGACCTGCTCGATGGCCTCGACCAAGAGCGACAAGGCCGACTCGGCGTCGGGAAGATCGGGCGCGTGACCGCCTTCGTCGCCGACTCCGGTCGACAAACCGCGCGCCTTCAGGATCGAGTGTTGTGACTGGTAAACCTCGGAGCCCCACTGCAGCGCCTCGGACAACGACGCCGCACCTAGCGGGACGATCATGAACTCCTGGAACTCGAGCGTGTTGTCGGCATGCGCTCCACCGTTCAGGAGATTCATCATTGGAACGGGAAGCACGTGAGCGTTGGGGCCGCCGAGATACCTGAACGGCGGGACGCCGAGGCTTGCCGCGGCGGCTTTCGAAACTGCCATCGAAACGCCGAGAGTCGCGTTCGCACCCAGCCGCGACTTGTTCGCGGTCTCGTCGAGATCGCAGACCTCGACGTCGATCCCCCGCTGGTCGAGTGCGTCCAAGCCCGATAGCGCAGGCCCGATGATCTCCTCGACGTTCTCGACGGCGCGCATGACTCCCCTGCCCCCGAATCGTTTCGGGTCGCCGTCGCGAAGCTCGATGGCCTCATGCGCCCCGGTGGACGCGCCTGAGGGAACGGCCGCGCGGCCGAAGGCTCCGTCGGAGAGCATTACATCGACTTCGACGGTTGGGTTACCGCGGGAATCGAGGATCTCCCGCGCCGAGAGGGAAAGTATCTCGGGCATTGGACCTCGATTGTAGTTTGAAAAGGCCTGCAGGCGGTGTATTTGTAGGTCGATGCGGGTCCTCCTTTGGCACGGCTGGCTTCTGGACGGAAGCGGTTCGAACGTTTCGGTTGCGCGGATAGCGGATTCCATGCGCAGGGCGGGGCACGACGTCTTGCTCCTTTGCCAGGAGCCTCACCCCGGGCATTTCGGATTCATCGACGCATGGGGGACGGTGAACCGGGAGATATCAGAGCTGGTTCCGACAGGCGCGGCGCCCGCCTCCGGCCGGGTCGTTTTGCTTCGGCCGCAGATCGGCAAGCTCCTCCCCGTTTTCGTTTACGACGAATACGAAGGCTTCATCGTCAAGACCTTCACCGATCTGAGTGAGGACGAGCTCGGGGATTATCTGGAACGAAACGTGACGGCGCTTCGGACGGCCGCCGAATGGCACCGGCCCGAGGTGGTGATCGCCGGCCACGCGGTGCCGGGACCTCCGGTTACGCGTCGCGCGATCGGCGACGGATTCGTCGCAAAGGTTCATGGAAGCGACTTGGAATACGCCTTGAAACTCCAGGACCGCTACGTGGAACTGGCGAGGCAGGGGCTCGAGGGAGCGGCCGTCGTCGCAGGGGCCAGCGCGGACGTCCTCGCACGAACGGCCGAGCTGGTCCCGTCGATCAAGGGCCGGACCCTCGTCGTCCCTCCGGGCGTCGAGGTGGATCGCTTTCGCCCGCGGCCGCGCGGGCCGGCACTCGAGACTTCGGCAACCCTTCTCGAATCGGATTCCGAAACATCCAGGGGCCGGCCTGCCTCGCTGGACGAGGCCGTGCTAGCGGCACTTGATGCGCGAGACGACCGGATGCTGGACTCGCTCGCGTCGAGGTACGACCAGGGTGTCCCCGACCCGGGTGCCGCGTCGCGACTTCGCGATCTGGAGAGCTTCGACGGGCCGCTGATCGGATATATCGGAAAGCTCATCGCCCCCAAGGGGGTGGAACGGCTGATCGAGGCCCTGGCCCTGCTCGGATCGCCGGCACGCGGTCTGATCATCGGCTTCGGCACGGTCCGCGAGCGGCTGACGGCTTTGACCGAGGCTCTGGACGCCGGTGACGTGGACGCGTGGCGCTGGCTGAAGGAAGTCTCGGATCTGCAACTCGAACTCGACGCGCGCGAGGTCGAGTCCGCGGCAGGGATTGCTAGAAGGGTGACCTTCACCGGAAAGCTCGACCACCGGTATGCGCCGGCCGCACTCGCGGCGCTCGACGTGCTCGTGGTGCCGTCGACACTGCCGGAGGCGTTCGGAATAGTTTCGGCCGAGGGTGCTGCGGTAGGAGCGCTGCCGCTCGTTGCGCGGCACACCGGGCTTGCGGAGGTGGCAACCGCCTTGGAAAACGAGGTCGGCCGGCCGGGGCTGTTCTCCTTCGAACCGGGCGACGGCGCGACGCGCAGGGTCGCCGAAGGCATAACTAGGCTTCTCTCACTCTCCGCGTCCGAAAAGAACGATATTCGTTCGTCGGTGAGCGCTTACGTCGCGCGCGAGTGGTCGTGGGAACGCGCCGCCCAAAAGTTGCTGGATGCGGCGGCCGGTTAGGCCCTGTTCCGAAAGTAAGCCAGCAGATCGACGTCCGACATCGCCGAGAGATCCACGCCTTCGGCCTTCGCGCGCTCGATCGTGGATTCGTAACGATTCGCGAACTTGGTTGTGGTTCGCCGGAGGGCACTTTCGGGATCCACGCCTAAGCTTCGCGCGACCGCCGCAGCGGCGAACAGCACCTCGCCCAGCTCCTCCTCGGCATTCTCGGGCGACGCACCGTCAAGTTCGCCTACCTCCTCACGCAGTTTCGCCATGGCGGCATCCTTCGTTCGCCATTCGAATCCGGAACCGGCCGCACGCCTCTGCACCTTTGACGCGCGGGCGAGCGCCGGCAGGGTCTTCGGAATGTCGTGCTCCACACCGTGTTCGCCCTTCTCCTCCGATTTGATCCGCTCCCAGTTCACGAGCACTTCGCCGGCCGAGTCCACTTCAGCATCGCCGAACACGTGAGGGTGGCGTCTGATCAGCTTTCGCACGATCCCCTCGGCCACATCGTCTATGTCGTACTCGCCCTCCTCGCGTGCAATCTCGGCGTGGAACACGACCTGAAGTAGCAGATCGCCGAGTTCGTCCCGCAGGCGGCCGGCGTCATCCGAATCGATCGCGTCTATGACCTCATGCGTCTCCTCCAGAAGATGCTTGGCCAGCGATCGGTGATCCTGCTCACGGTCCCATGGGCATCCACCGGGAGCACGAAGCCGGGCCATCACCCGGATGAGATCGAGAAGCTGCTCGCCGTTTCGGCCGGAAGGAACCGGGCCATCGGGGACATCGGAGCGCACACCGTCCCCCGTCGTCACGGCGAGGCCTGGGTCGTCTCCTCGGCAGTGCTCGTAATAGGAACGATGCGTCCGTCCTCGTTCAGTCTGCCGTAACGGGGGTTGACCTCGACGTCCGCCTCTTCTATCCGGTCGACGAGCCAGTTCGCGAAGAGCTCGTTGGTCAGCGGCCCGGCAAGCTGGTCGCGGGCTTGCGCAAAAGGAACAACGTCGGAGCCGATCACCCGGATCACGTGCCAGCCGAACTGCGACTGCACCGGCCCCACGATCTCGCCGGGCTTGGCTTCGAGCGCAGCGTTGGCGAACTCCGGCACCAGCGACGAAGCGGGGGTTTGCCCGAGGTCGCCGCCCTTCTTCGCGGAGCCCGGATCGGTAGAGAACTGCCTGGCCAGAGCCGCGAAGTTCGCCGGTGTGGCACGCCGCGCGATAGCCGCCGCCTCGGGCTGGGTCTTCACCAGGATGTGCGCGGCATGAAGCGTTGTGAACTCGGTCAGCCTGTCCTGATACGCCCGGCGCAGTTCGGCCTCATCAACTTGGTCTTGTCCGACCGCGAGCTGCACCTCCTGGAACAGGACGAGCCTGCCGGCGAACGCGCGAAACTCGGCCGGCGTCACGCCGTCGTCGGCCAGGATCTGGTTGAACTGCGCCTCGCCGCCCGCTGGTCCCGAAACCTGGGCGAGCGCTGCGTCGATCTGCGCCGGCGATGCGCTCACGGAATTCTCACGCGCGTACGCCTTCACGACGTCTTCCTGGATCAGGAACCCCAGCGCGAAACGCGCGCAAGCCTTATCGGCAGCGTCACCCGGCGCCGGAGGCGTCTGGCTCGTCTGGCCGCACGCCGTATTCGAAAGCTTCGAGAGGAATTCGAACATCGGGACGGTGGTCCGAACCTGGTGGTCGGTGATTCGCTCTCCGTTGACGACGGCGGCAGGAGGCTGTGCCCCCGAACATGCGGCCAACACCATTAGGACAAGCATGATCGGGAACGCGCGACGGGCTCTCACCGGGCAAGTATATCGGCGGGCTCGTTTTCGCCGAGCGCCGACACCAGCGCACGCTCGACCCAAAGGGGAAGCTCCGGCCCGGGAACTCCTTTGGGAACCAGGTTGAGGGTCCTGGTGGCCGAGTGATACGACGCGTCCGTCACGCGTTCGGAAAGAGAGGCGACGGCGGTCTCGTCCAGTGCGACGGGGCGCACACGCACTTGTTGCTTGAAGGTCGAAATCTCTTCAACGCCCACGCGCTCGCAGGTGATGCGAAGCGACGCCACCGCGAACAGCGTGTCAACCTCCGAGGGAATCAACCCGAAACGATCCTCTGTTTCGGCCCGAACCCCTTGGAGCGCAGCCTGATCGGATGCGGTCGCTATCCTTCTGTACAACTCCAGCCGGAGTGACTCCTGGCCGAGCCACTCCGGCGGGATGAACGCCCGCACCGGCAAATCAATCTTCGTGTCCTTCTCCTCGGGGATGGGTTCCCCCTTCATCTGGGCGACGGCCTCCTGAAGCAATCGGCAGTAAGTCTCGAAGCCGACCGCCGCGATGTGGCCGTGCTGCTCGGCGCCGAGCAGATTCCCCGCGCCGCGGATCTCGAGATCGCGAAGCGCGATCTTGAAGCCTGAGCCGAGCGCGGTGTGGCGGCTGATCGTCTCAAGCCGTTGGTGGGCCTCCTCAGTTAGGGAGCGCTGGGGCGGGAAGAAGAAGTATGCGAATGCCCGCTCACCTGCGCGCCCGACCCGTCCGCGCAGCTGGTACATCTGCGCGAGTCCGAGCTTTTCCGCCGCATCGACGACCAGCGTGTTCGCCTGGGGCACGTCCAGTCCCGATTCGATGATCGTCGTGCAAACCAACACGTCGGCATCCCCATCCCAGAAGCGAAGCATCTCCTTCTCCAGCCGGTCCTCGTCCATGCGGCCATGCGCCGCCACGACTCTCGCTTCCGGCACGGCCTTCTTTATCCACGCGGCCCGCCTCTCGAGCGTTTGGATCCTGTTGTGCACCCAGAACATCTGTCCGCCCCTAAGAAGCTCCCGCCTCAAAGCGGCGACCGCCATCTGTTCGTCGTAGGAGCCGACGAAGGTTAGGACCGGCTGGCGATCCTCCGGCGGGGTGTCGACCACACTCATATCGCGGATACCGGTCAGCGCCATCTCCAGCGTCCGAGGGATGGGCGTTGCCGTCATCGCGAGCGAATCGACTTGTGCGCGCAGCCTCTTCATCCGCTCCTTGTGGCCCACACCGAAGCGCTGCTCTTCGTCCACGATGAGAAGCCCGAGATCCTTGAAGCGCACGTCGTTCGAGAGGAGCCGATGCGTCCCGATCACCACATCCGCCTTGCCGGAGGAGGCGTCCGCGACGACTTCGTCCTGTTCCCTGTCGGAAAGGAAGCGCGAGAGCATCGAGACCTTCACAGGGAACGGCGCGATTCGTTCCGAGAAAGTGACGTAGTGCTGTTCGGCGAGAAGAGTGGTCGGCACCAAGACCGCGACCTGCTTGCCGTCCATGACGGCCTTGAACGCCGCGCGAACCGCGATCTCGGTCTTGCCGTAGCCGACGTCCCCGCAGATGAGCCGGTCCATCGGCTTGTCGCTTTCCATGTCGCGCTTGACCTCCTCGATCGCAGCGAGCTGGTCGCGAGTCTCCTCATGGGGGAATGCCTCCTCCAGCTCGCGCTGCCACGGGGTATCGGGCCCGAACGCGTGCCCCGGCACCGCCATTCGCACCGAGTAGAGGCGAACCAGCTCGCCGGCCATGTCCTTGACGGCGCGCCTCACGCGGTTCTTGGCTCGCGTCCAGTCGCTCGACCCGAGCCGGTGAAGTCGCGGCTCGTCGCCGCCAACGTACTTCGACACGACACCGACCTGGTCGGTCGGGACGTATAGACGATCCCCCGCCGCGTACCTGAGAACCAAGTAGTCGCGCTCTGAGCCGGCAACCGCGCGGTGCACGATGCCCTCGAATCGGCCCACGCCGTGAACTGTGTGCACCGCGTAGTCGCTCGGTCCGAGCTCTTCGGCCACAGCGTCCGTCTTTCCCCTTCGAACCGCGCGCGGGACCCCGCGGGTGTGCCTTCTCGTCCCGAACAGGTCCTCTTCCGTAACGAGCGCGACCCGGCCCGGCGCGAACACGAATCCGCTGGTTAGGCTCGCCTCAACCGTCATGGCTCCGTCAACATCGAGCCCGCGTTCCCTTAAGACCTCCTGCATCCTTTGCAAGCTCCCGCGCCCTTCCGCCGCAAGGACGATCGCGAAACCATCCTTCGAGAGCCCCGCGAGCCGAGTTCCGAGTTCCGGCGAATTGCCCGACGCCGTTCCCCATTCCTCGAGGCCCAGGTCAATGCCCTCGGCCAGATTGGACAGGTCGACTCGGGTCCGTTGCGCGGCAACTTCGTCGATCGGCGCGAGTGCTGCCGGACCCGGCCATTCCGACGCCTCGGCAAGGGCGTTCGCTTCCTCCATCGCCTGGCGGGCGCGATCGAGTGTGCGCCTCGCGTCGGCGAGCACCACCCAGGAGCCCTCGGGCAAGAGATCCGAGGGCACCGGCATATCGTCGTAAAGAAGCGGAGCCAGGGATTCCATCCCCTCGAACACGAGACCTTCCGCGATGCGCGCGAGGCCGTCCTGGATCCGGCCTTGATGTTTCGAAGCAAGCTCCCCGGCGCGCGACTGCAGTTGCGCCGACGGAAGCAGCTCCCGGACCGGCGGCACTTCCGATCGGTCGATTCGATCGGTCGATAGCTGCGTGGCCGGAGTGAATTCGCGAAGGGACGCGATCTCGTCTCCGTCGAATTCCGCGCGCATCGGCCGACGGGCGTTCCCCGGAAACACGTCGATGATCCCTCCGCGTCTCGCGAACTCCCCGCGGTGCTCCACGATCTCCGAGCGGACGTAACCAAGTTCCGCAAGACGATAGGAGATGTCGTCCAGAGGAATGTTCGCTCCCCGCTCGACCACGACGGGATCCGAGGTACCGAGCGTCGGAGCGAACCTCTGCAACGCGGCAGCTACGGGGGTGACGGCTACGAATGCGCCGCTTGCTCCTCTGATCTTGCGAGCCGCCTCCTCCCTTCGCGCCGCGACCTCGGGCGACGGACTGATCCCGTCGTAGGGAAGCGCTTCCCAGGCCGGCATCTCGGCAACCCGATCGGCACCGAGGAAGGCCGCGATTCCCTGCGCCAACTCGGCCGCCTCATGCGTTCCCGGAGCGACGAGAAGAACGGGAGCGTCGAGCGCCCGGGCGAGGGCTGCGACGAGGAAGTCGCGCCCGGCTCGCGCGTGCGCCACTATCGGGCGGGCTCGCTCGAGCAAAAGCCTTTCAAAAGGCTCCGACGCAACAAATGTATCCAGTAGCTCGATCATGCCCGCATGTTCAGAGTAGGTGGGTTGAGAGGCCTGTAGCATGGATACCCGATGAGCACATCCTCATCTCCGGTATTCATCGTCGGATGTCCACGCTCGGGTACCACCCTTCTCAGGTTAATGCTGACCGCTCATCCGGACGTCGCGATACCACCCGAGTCTCGCTTCCTTCGGAGGCTGGAAACATGGTGGGCTCAATGTACGAAAGCCGGCGGTTTCGATCCGATCGTTGCCACGAAGGCTATCGACCGCCACCTCGAACGCATGGGGATCCCGCGGGACCGCGTCCTGAACCGGCTCTCCGAACTTACCGATCCTTCGCCCGAGCAGGCCGTCGACGCGATTTTCGGCGTTTACGCGGAGTCCGAGGGCAAGCCGCGATGGGGAGACAAGACGCCCGAGAACGTGGAGCGGCTGTCGATGCTCGGCCGGCTGCTGCCGGCGGCTCGATTCGTGCACATCGTCCGGGACGGCCGGGACGTGGTTTTGTCCCAGCTTCAACAGGCATTCGGCCCAAAGTCGATATGGGGCTGCGCCCACCAATGGCGTCGCCTCGTCTCACTAGGCCGCAGGACGGGCAACGATCTCGGGCCGGGTCGCTACTATGAGCTGCGGTACGAGGATCTGGTCGTATCGCCGGAGGTGGAGCTCCGCAGTCTTTGCGCATTCCTCGGCCTGGAGTTTGATCCGCGGATGATCAGCTTCAACCGGGACGCCAGACAGAAACTGCCCGACGTGGAGCGACGGCACCACGCACATATTCACCTCTCTCTTCAGAACAGTCTGAGGGACTGGCGGACGCAAATGAATCCTCGTGATGTCGAGTTGTTCGAAGTCGTCGGCGGTGGCCTGCTGTCGGAGATCGGGTACGAGAGAGCATTCCCAAGGCCGTCCGTCGCAGCCAGGATGAAGTCGCTCGCGATCGGAGCCAGGGAGCTCGCCGGGGAAACCGGTATGAGGACTCTCCGTCGCCGGGGCCGGGCCCTGCGTAGGCACGGGGTGCTTGCAATCGAGGGCCGCCCCAAACGACGCTAACGAGAGGCGTTTTGCTAGTCCTTTGACTTTGTTCCACTCCGAGTGTGGGAATTCTGCGCAGCCTCGAGTCCCCCGGCCACCAGTGAGCGAACGGTTTCTGCTCCCGCTTCAACAAGCGACGGCACCTCGTCGAGTTCCTTCTTAGAGAAGGGCTCCAAAACATAATCCGCCGGGTCTTGCCGGCCGGGCGGACGGCCCACGCCGAGCCTCACACGATAGAAATCCGGCGTGCGAAGCCCTGAGACGACGGAGTTCAACCCCTGGTGCCCCGCAGTCGAGCCACCCAGCTTCACCCGCAAGGCTCCGAGCGGTAGGTCGATCTCGTCGTGAATCACAACGATGTGCGAGGGATCAATCTTGCGGCGGCGCGCCAGCGAACCTATCGGAGGCCCCGAATCGTTCATGAACGTAAGCGGCTTGGCAACCAGGAGGGTCACGTCCCCATCGCGTATTTCGGCGACCTCCAAGGGGACAAATCGCACCTTTCGGAATCTCTCATTGGCCGAACCGGCCAGCGCGTCTGCGACCATCCACCCGACGTTGTGACGGGTTGAGGAGTAGTTCTTTCCGGGATTTCCCAGTCCCGCCACCAGCCAAGTCACGGGACCTTATCCTCCCGCGCCTTCGCCGCCCTCCTCGGCCGCTGCATCGCCGGCCGGCGCCTCCCCGGTGGGGGCCTCGCCCTCCGCCGGTGCTTCTTCGCCCTCGGGGACCTCCTCGCCTTCAGCGGCCTCGGCCGGGACTTCTTCCTCGACCTGCAAGACCTGCGGAACCACGACCGAAACCACACTCTCGCCCAGGTCGGTGAGTACGTCGGCGCCCTCGGGCACGCGCAAATCCGAAACGTGAAGGCTCTCCCCGATTCCGAGCGGCGAGATGTCGGCGTCGATCGCTTCCGGAACGTCTCCGGGAAGACACTCGATCTTCAGGTCCCAGAGGTGGTGTTCGACGACGCCTCCCTCCTTCACGCCGTGGGATTCGCCGACTATCCGAATGGGGACGTCCACAACTATCTTTTGGTCGCGGCGAATAGCGAGGAAGTCCACGTGAAGGAACTCCCCCCTGATGTGGTTGTGCTGGATCTCGCGCGCCAGGGCGAGATGGTTCCCCGAGTCCACTTGAAGGTCGATCAGGACGTTCGTCCCCGCGTCGGTGTGCAAAACGTGGGAGAGCTCGCGGGCATCGACGGAAAGCGGGATCGGATCCATTCTGTGGCCGTACAAAATGGCCGGTACCCGGCCATCGGCCCGGAGCTTGTGGGCGGCGCCTTTTCCCTTGCTCTTCCTGGGTTCTGCCTTGAGTTTGATTTCCATGGATCGTCCTGTTCCGAACGGCGATTCATTGTAGCGGCGGGTGCTCCTAGGGCCTAAAGCTGGTTCTCTCCGTGGAAGATCTCGGAGACCGAGGTGTCCTCGAAAACCGCGCGGATGGCGCTCGCGATTATCGGGGCGATCGACAGCACCGTTAGCTTCGCGAACTGCCTCTCCTCGGGGATCGGAACCGTGTTCGTAACCACGACCTCCTTGATGGGGGCCTCCTCCAGGGATTGGACAGCTTTGCCGGACAGGATGGCGTGGGTCGCCGCGACGTAGATAGGCCCAGCGCCTTGCTGTGCAAGCGTGGCGGCCCCTTTCGCCACCGTTCCGGCGGTATCGACCATATCGTCGATCAGGACGCAGGGAAGCCCCTCAACCTCACCGACGACCGCCATCTCCTCGATCAAGTGGGCCTCGTGGCGCGAGCGGCGCTTGTACAGGAACGCGAGCGGCGATGCCAGGTGCATGCTGAGCCGTTCGGCCGTCTTGATCCGGCCGGCGTCGGGTGCAACGACGACGAGGTCGTCCACCTCGTTCAACACGCGGTCCCTCAAGTAGTCGGAGAGGATCGGAAGGGCCGTTAGGTGATCGAACGGGAAGTTCACGAATCCCTGGATCTGCCCGCTGTGAAGGTCGACGGACACCAGGCGGTCCGCACCGGCACTCGTGATCATGTCCGCAACGACCTTGGCGGAGATCGGTTCCCGGGCGAGCCCTTTGTGATCCTGGCGGGAGTATCCGAAGTACGGAACGACGGCCGTGATCCGCTTGGCCGAGGCGCGCTTCAACGCGTCGAGCATGATCACCTGCTCCATGATCGACTCGTTGATGGGATCGGCGTGGGTCTGGATCACGAACACGTCGCAGCCCCGGACACTGTCCTCTGCGCGGAAATAGATCTCCCCCGACGCGAACCTGGACAGTTTCGACGCCGTCAGGCCCTCGCCCAGGTCCCGGGCTATCTCCTCGGCCAGCGCGGGATGAGTCGATCCCGAGAAGATCAGCATCCGCTTCTTCGTAACGATCTCCACGGCTACTCCTTCTTGGCCCGCTTGCCCTTCGACTTCTTCTCGGCGTCCCGGCGCTGCCGGTAGCCCTTCACGTTGCGCTGCTCGCCGCGTTCGACTCCGAGCGCCCCGGCCGGGACGTCCTTGGTGATCGACGATCCGGCGGCGGTGACCCCGGCCTTGCCGACACGCACAGGGGCCACGAGCATGGTGTCCGACCCGATCAATGCGTCGTCTCCTATCACGGTTTCGCTCTTGTCCCATCCATCGTAGTTGCAGGTAACCGTGCCGGCACCGAGATTCACGTTCCTTCCGAGTTTCGCGTCGCCTACGTAGGAAAGGTGAGGGACCTTCGAATCCGGCCCCACCGTCGACTTCTTGATCTCGACGAAGGTGCCGGCCTTCGAACCGTCCTCGAGGACGGTTCCCGGGCGGATGCTGGCGAACGGCCCGACTTCGACCCGCTTGCCGATCCTCGACTCCCTAACTACCGAGAACTGGACGGTGCTGCCGGCGCCGACCTTTGTGTCCACCAGCCGGGTGCTCGGGCCGATCTCGCAGCCATCGCCGATCCTGGTGGTCCCTTCGATGAAGGTAAGCGGATGGATCACGGTGTCGTCGCCGACCTTCACCTCGACGTCGATGAAGGTTTGAGCCGGATCGGTCATGGTCACGCCGGCCGCCATGTGAGCGGCGTTGATCCGCTCGCGCATCACGCCCGTGACCTTCGCGAGCTCGCCGCGGGTGTTGATGCCGAGCCCGCCATGATCGTCGACCTCCACGACCCCTATGGGCTCGCCCTTCTCCTTGAGGATCCTTAAGACGTCGGGGAGGTAGTACTCCTTTTGTTTGTTATCGGTGCCGATCAGCGGGAGGGCCGCGTATAACGCCGGACGCCGGAACGCGTAGACGCAAGTGGCCACCTCCCGGATCCGCCGTTCGGCCGCAGACGCTTCCTTCTCCTCGGCGATACGAACGAACTCCGCCCCGTCGCGTACGACGCGCCCGTAGCCGGCTGCGTCTGGAAGCTCCGTGATGATCAAGGTTGCCGCCGCCTTAGATCGGCGGTGTCGCCGGAGCAGCTCGGCGAGCTGATCGCCGGTGTGCAGCGGCTCATCACCCGGAAGTACGACGACGTCCTCGGCCGACCCCACGGCCGTCTCGGCTGCCATAACGGCGTGGCCGGTCCCGAGCGGTTTGCCCTGGTCGACGAATTCCGGCTCGGGCTTGATCCCCCACGAGCGGACGGCTTCCTCTACCTCTCCCTTGTCGTGGGAAACGACCACGAGGAGCTTCGCCGGCCGCAGACGAGCCGCGGCTTTCAGGACGTGCCAGAGACTGGGGCGCCCGCACACGTCGTGAAGCACTTTTGGTTTCTTGGACTTCAGCCGCTTGCCCTCGCCGGCGGCGAGTACGACCGCGGCGAGAGATCGGGAGGAGGACTTGGCCACAGGACCATCCAGGATAGAGGACCATCACCTTTGTACCGGTGGATCACGGGATACGCAAGAGCAGCGACTCCCGGCTCCGGGGGGAGGAGTCGAACCTCCATTCCAGGCTCCAAAGGCCCGTGTCTTGCCGTTAGACGACCCCGGATCTCGCCCGATTATCCCAGTGAGGTCACCACGATTGCCGAAGGCACCGAGGATGCGACCCGGCCGGCCTCCTCCTCCGAGGCCACGAGCCCCGCGACCGTCGGACCGCTGCCGCAAACGAGCGCCGAAAGCGCCCCGCTGCCGACGAGCGCTGATTTGGCCTCCCCCACCTCGGGGTGACGGCGTATCACCGGCTCCTCGAGGTCGTTGAATAGGAGTCCCGCCAATCGCTCGGCATCACCGGAGGCGGCCGCCTCGATCACCGGCGAGGGATCCGGCCCGGTCTTCGCACCGTCGTCGTCCCACCACCTGTATGCCTCGGGCGTTCGGATCCTGAATTCGAATGGAACGATCACCCACGAGAGCGGCGGCACCGCCGCAGGCTCCAACCGTTCGCCGCGGCCCCGCGCAACGACCGGCCGCCCGGCGAGCAGGGCCGGCACGTCCGAGCCGACGTGCGCCCCGACGGCACCAAGAGCGTCGGCCCCGAGGTTGCATTCCCATAGTTCGTTCAGCGCCGATAGAACCGCCGCAGCATCCGCACTTCCCCCGCCGAGTCCGGCGGCAACCGGGATCCGCTTGTGGACCTCGATGTCGGCACCGGCGCCCTCGCCGCCGCAAGCCTCTGCTAGAGCCAGCGCGGCGACGATCACCAGGTTGTCCGGCCCTGCGGGAAGCGAGGGGTCGTCCAAATGCAGAAGTAGCTTCTGCGCCTTCCGACATGTGACCTCGTCGGCCAGTGAGATCGGGGCGATGAGCGTTTCGACCTCGTGGTATTCGTCCTTGCGGCGGCCCAGCACGCGAAGGAACAAGTTGATCTTCGCGTTCGCCTGGCGCACGACCTCGTCAGTCACCGACGGCCTCGTCGACGTATTCGGCGACACGGGCGAAGTCCTCCAGCCCGAGGGCCTCGGCCCGCACGTCCGCAGGGACCCCGGCCGACACCAGGATCTCCGAGGCATGTGATGGTTCCAGGCCCAGCCGTCGAAGGGCATTCTTCATCGTCTTGCGCCGTTGTCTGAAGCCCTCGTCCACGACGCGGAAGAGCGATTCGGCGCCGGCGCCAACCGGTGGTTCCGCGCGCGGCTCCAGCCGAAGTAAGACGGAATCCACTCGCGGCTCGGGCCAGAAAACCGTTCGCGGCACCCTTCGAAGGACCTTCCCCTCGGCCCAATACGAAACGTGAACGCTCGCCGCTCCGTACCCTTTATCACCGGGCCCTGCGGACAGCCGTTCGCCGACCTCTCTTTGCACCATCACAAGATAGGAATCGATCGGCAGCCCGCGTTCCAGCATCCCGATGACCAACGGCGCCGCCACGCTGTAGGGAAGATTGGACGCCATCTTCCACTTCCCGCCGGCAAGCACTTCCTCCCATTCGACCAACAGGGCATCCGCGGCGAGGATCGTTACGTTCTCGTACCCGCCCACGGCTTCCTGGAAGGCAGGAAGGAGGCGGGCGTCCAGCTCCACCGCCAGCACCCGGGCTCCCGTCTCCGCCAGCGGGATCGTCAGGGACCCCAGTCCTGCCCCGATCTCGAGCGCGTTCTCCCCGGGGCCCACGCCGGAGAACTCCACGATCCGCCGGGCCAGGTTCGGGTCGGCCAGGAAATGCTGGCCTAGGCGCCTCCTGGGCCTCAGGCCGTGCTTGCGGGCAAGCTCCTTCAGGGCCCCCCGCCCCAGGCCCTCACCAGCTGAGCCGTACTTGCGCGACTCCTTGGCTGAGAGGGGCGATGCGTTCGAAGGCCTCGTCGGAGAGGTCGATGATTCGTCCGCCGAATGGTCCACGATCGTCGATGACAACGGTAACGGATGCGCCCGTGGCCACGTTCGTCACGAGTACGGTTGTGCCGAACGGAAGCGTCGGGCTCGCGGCCGTGAGGCCCGGGCGGTCGTACCAGGAAGCTTCACCGGTCTGGCTGCTGCCGTAGGAGGCCGGACTCGGAGCCGGCGTCGTGTCCCGTTCGGTTCTCGGCTTCGCGAGGTTTCCGAAGTGCTCTCGGACTAGCGCCGATTGGAACGAACTCGGTTGGGGTGAGCTTCCCACGAGCAGAGCGGAATCGACGATGCGGATACTGGGATCGGAAGAAAGTGGGGTTCCGGGCGGCGGGAGCACGCGGTCGTTGCCGTCGGGCTCGATCCCCATGGCCGAGAGGAGCTCCCGGACCGTACCCGCGTTCGTCCTCACGTCGTAGTCCTTCCCCATCACCACGACATGCGCGGTCTGCCCGGGCGTGAGCCCTTGGCTCTCCGCAGCAGCCGGACCCGCAACCTCGGGGAGATCCCCGGAGCCGCCGGGCCCTTCCACCACCCAGACCCCCACATCCGTTTGCCCGCCTTCGGCGGGCGGAGCCTTCGGCAACGGAAGGACGGGGGCCTGCTGTCCTTCCACCGCCAACGCGCGGCTCCAAACCAAACATCCGGTCGCAAGGATCGCGGCGGTCACCGCTCGCCTGTAGACCCTTCGGGTCCGCAACCTGCGGGCCCTCGTCGCCCGTACCTTCAAACCCAACCCTTCCTCCAAGGAGAAGGACTCCTACCCCGGGGGAAGGGGGCTGCGCCGGGTCTTTCGAAACCCGAAGCCAAGGACGAACTGGCCCGGACCCTAGCAAAGTCTCAACCTCTACTGCAAACTTTAGCCTGAACGGGTGTTCGGGCTATTTCAAGCCCGGAAACGCCGAAAACGCGTTGCGATTCGTGTCTTCGGCAACTTTCTCCAAGGGCTCGGACCGGACTCGAGCCAGTTCTCGGACGACGGAGAGGGCATTCGCCGGCTCGTTCTCCCGGCCCCGAAGCTCCTGAGGCGCAAGGTAGGGGCTGTCCGTTTCCGTCAGGAGGCGGCTCGACGGCGAAGCGGCCGCCGCCTCCCTCAGGTGCCCGTTCTTGGGGTAAGTGAGGTTCCCGGCGAACGACACGAAGTAGCCTCGAGCAGCGCACTCGCCGGCTATCTCGGCATCCCCGGAGAAGCAATGGAGGACCACTGATGCGGCCGATTCCTCCGCGAGGATCTCGAGAGCCCGGGGCCAAGCGTCGCGGACGTGGACGATCAGCGGCTTCCCCGAGGAGCGCGACAGAGCCGCATGCCATCGAAACGAACGCTCCTGATCCTCCCTGGGTGAAAGCATCCGGAAGAAGTCGAGCCCGGTCTCTCCGATCCCCACCACCTCGGAGTTCGCGGCCAAGGCCTCTATCTCGCCGGCGGCGGAGGCATCCAGTTCCGAAGCCGTATGGGGATGCATTCCGGCTGCCGAGAACACCTCGGGGTGCTCCGAGGCGAGCTCTGCGGAGTCACGGCTAGACCTCGGGTCGATGCCGACACATACGAGTCGACCCACCCCCGCACCAAGCGCGGCCTCTACCGCCCGTCGAGGTTCCACCTTCATCAGGAACAGGTGGCAGTGTGTGTCGGTTATCTGGACCGGCGGTTGAGGGTGAGCCAACGACCGGCGCCGGCCTACGGCCGGTAGGAGAACGCCGCCGCGGCGGCCACGGTGTCGCCCGCCCACTTCAGTTGTGGGCACTCGACCTTCCCATCGAAGCGGTGCACGTCCGCCGTCTTGATCGTGACTTCGCAGCTGCCGTTTCCCGAAACGAACGTCCAAGCGTCCGGGGGCTTGACCACATCGAGCTGCACCGAGAAGTTGGCCGAGGTGGGGCGCTTGCCCAGGAAGAGATGGCCCCCCAGCGTGAGGTTGTTGCCGTGGTTGTCCGTCCAGGTCACGCCCACGTCCCCATTCGGAGGGGCGTAGATGGGGTAACCGGTGACCCGGGTGAAGGTCAGTTCCAGCCGGCCGATCGTCCCGCCGACCTCTGCCGCAGCGTTCTGGCGCCCATGTACCTTGGGAACCTTGACGTCGGGGGGCAGCTTGTTGCCGCCGGGAGGCGGCGAAGCGGGCGACGAACCGGCGGCAGGGCTCGGCGGCAGTGACCCAACCGGCGCGGAGGCCGGGACGGAGGGGCTCTGAGTCGAGGCGGCGGGTGAGCCGGTCTCCGTCGTCGGCCGGGCTGGAGAATTGCACGCGGAAATGAGCAGGAGCGCCGCGATCCCTCCGCCCAGTCCACCAAGCCTCATCAGAGACCTCCTCAGCTCTCGAGGCGCGGAAAAAGCGCCTCTCCCTTGTTCGTCGCCGTGCCGGCGGACAGCTTGCCCCATCGAGCCGCCTCCGGCAGACGCTGATCCTTCAGACGCTCCGCGACGCCGAGCTGTTCCCACAAGCGCTCGGCAGCGCCGGGCATGATCGGGAAGATCAGCACCGCGAGCACCCTCAGCGTCTCCGCGGAAGCGTAGAGCACGGCGGCGAGCTCGTCCCGTCGGGCCGGGTCCTTCGCGATCGACCACGGGGCCCTTTCCACCAGATACTGATTCGCGGCTCCAACGACCTCCCAGACGGCTGCAAGCCCCTGCGTCAGTTCGACCTCCCCCATGTGGCGGTCGTAGCGCTCAGCCACGGAGGCGACGGCCGAAGGCAATTCACCGGCTTGCTCCGGGACATCCGCGTCCGGCACCTTCCCGTCGAAGTAGGACCCGAGCATCGCCAGGACCCGGCTTGCCAGGTTGCCGAGGCCGTTGGCCAGGTCCGCGTTGTAGCGATCCGTCATGGACTCCCACGAGAAGTTCCCGTCCTGGCCGAACTGGATCTCGCGCATGAAGTAGTAGCGGTAGGCATCCACCCCGAAGTGGTCGATCAACTGGAACGGATGGATCCCGGTGAGCTTCGTCTTCGACATCTTTTCACCGGCCACCAGCAAGTAACCGTGGGCGAAGACACAAAGCGGTGGCTCGAGCCCCGCGGCCATGAGCATGGCCGGCCAATAGACCGCGTGGAAGCGGAGGATGTCCTTTGCGGTGAAGTGATAGTCCGCCGGCCAGGTTCCTTCGAAACGATCCATGTCGTCCCCGTAACCAGCGCCGGTCAGATAGTTGGTCAAGGCGTCGAACCACACGTAGCAGACGTGGTCGGGGTCCCAGGGAAGGGGAACCCCCCAGGCGAAGGACGTCCTCGAGATCGAGAAGTCCTCGAGGCCCCCCTTGATGAGGGAGAGGACCTCGTTCCTGCGTGTGTCGGGCCGCACCGCCTCGGGTCGTGCCTCGTAGTGCTCGAGCAGGCGATCCTGGTAGGCCGAGAGCCGGAAGAAGTAGTTCTCCTGGGAGAACGCCTCGACCGGACGGTCGTGGATCGGGCAGTTCCCGTTCTCGTTCAGCTCGTCCTCGGTGTAGTAGGCCTCGCAGGCCACGCAGTAGAGCCCCTCGTAGGTTCCCTTGTAGATATCCTCGCGGCCGTTCTCGAAGACGCGCCGCAAAACGTCTTGAACGACCTTCTCGTGGCGGGGCTCGGTCGTTCGGATGTAGTCGTCGTAGGAGATGTCCAGGCGCTCCCAAACCTCGCGCCACTTCGGCTCCATCTGATCGACGAAGGACTGCGCGTCCATTCCTGCCGCCGCGGCCGCCTGCTGCAGCTTTTGGCCGTGTTCGTCCGTTCCCGTCAGAAAGAAGACGTCTTCTCCGCGCATCCGGTGGTAACGCGCGACGAAGTCGACCGCAACTGACGTGTACGCGTGACCGATGTGCGGTACGTCGTTCGGGTAGTAGATGGGTGTCGTTACGTAGAAGGTCTTGGCCATGGGAGTTTCATTCTATGGTCCTCGGCCGATCAGCCGGCGGTACACATCGTTGGCCGGAACGCGGTGCCTTCGAGCCGCCTCCGCCGCCGCCGGACGCTTCTTCATCCCGCGTCCCACGAGCGCCTCAGCTTCTTCCGAGGCCGCGTCCATATCGGGCTCCGGCTCCTCGGCCCCCTGGACCACGAGGGCAACCTCCCCCTTCAGGCCCTCCGTGATGCTTTCCGCTACCTCGGAGGCCCTCCCACGCATGACCTCCTCGTGCATCTTGGTCAACTCCCTGACCAGGGCAACCCGGCGGTCCCCGAGGGTCTCCACGATCTCCCTGAGCGTCGCCCCCGCGCGCTTCGGCGACTCGAAGAAAACCAAGGTGCGTGAGTCGCCGGCAAGCTCTTTCAGCCGCGCCAGCCGCTCCCCCTTCCGGCGCGGCGGGAATCCCTCGAAGGAGAACCGGTCCGAAGGGAGCCCGGAGACCACCAGTGCCGCTATCGCAGCCGACGGTCCCGGGATAACACGAACCTCTATGCCGTCTTCGATGCACGCAGCCACGATCCTGTGGCCCGGATCCGAGACGACAGGCATCCCGGCGTCCGACACGATCGCAACGTCTTTTCCGTCACGAAGGGCATCCAGCAGTTCCGCGGATCTGGCGGCGTCGTTCCCTTCGAATAAGGAAACGGTCCGCGCGGTGATTCCGAAGTGCGCTAGAAGCTTCCCGGTTCGCCGCGTGTCCTCCGCCGCAACGAGATCAACGGACGCGAGGGTCCGGCGGGCGCGGTCGGTCATGTCGCCGAGATTCCCTATGGGAGTGCCCACGACGTACAGCTTTCCGGCCATGTTCGGATCGTAGTGCCCGGACTCGCCTATCGTTCGATCGTGGCCACACTCAGAGCGCTGAACCGGCCGGTGATCGCGATCGCCCTGGTCACGGCAATGGCCGGTGCGGTGCGCTTCGCCAGCCTCGACCGCCCCGACGAGCGCGTATTCGACGAGCTCTACTACTCGAAGGACGGATGCCTCTACGCCGGATATTCGCGGGAAGAGTGCGACATCGACTCCGAGGACGAAAAGTACTGGGTCAGGGAGCGCGGAGAGGTTGGATCGTGGGTCCACCCTCCGCTCGGAAAGTGGCTGATCGCCGCCGGTGAGAAGGCGTTCGGTCCCGACCCCCTCGGATCGCGTGTCGCTTCCGCGGCGGCCGGTACCGCGATCGTCGCTATCACCGCAACGATCGCATTCCTGCTATTCGGGAGCACCGTTTGGTCGTTCGTTGCCGGACTGCTCCTGGCAACCGAGCCGTTAAGTTTCGTGCAGTCCCGCGTCGCCATGCTCGACGTGTTCGTCGCATTCTGGATCGCGCTCGGGTTCCTCTTCCTTGTCCTCGATCGTCGCTGGATCGAGGGGCGGCCGCCTCGAACCGAGGATCTGCCGGACGAAGAGGCCCCGAAAGCGCCCTCGCCGATCTGGCGTCCGTGGCGTTTCGCAGCGGGCGCCGCCCTGGGGGCTGCGGTGGCGACCAAGTGGTCGGGCGCTTCGGCGATTCTCGGCGCGGTGATCCTCTCGATGGCATGGGAGCGATCCCGCCGGAAAGAGCTGGGCGAATCCCACCCGGGCTGGCGGGCCGTGACGCGGGAGAGTTTCGGCCTGGCCCTGGCGTTTGCCTTGGTCCCCGTCGCGATCTATCTGCTTTCCTTCGCGCGGTACTTCTCGCAGTTCGGCCTATCCCCAACCGACTTCCTGAGACTCCAAGGCGCCATGGCGGACTTCCATTCGAACCTGGCGAAGCTGAAGGAAGGAACGAAGGAGCTAACCCACCCCTACGAATCGAACCCATGGAGCTGGCCGCTGATGACCCGCCCGGTTCTCTACTACTTCAAGTCCCCTGGCTCGGCGGTTCTGGCGATCGGGAATCCGCTCATCGTTTGGGGAAGCCTGCTAACGGTCCCCTATGCGGCGTTCTCCTGGTTCAGGAAACGGGATTGGCGGACCGGGTTCTTGGTGGTCGCGATCCTCGCGCAGTACCTTCCGTGGTTCCTGTTCCCCTCCAGAGTGCAGTTCTTCTTCTACTTGACGCCGATCATGCCGTTCCTTGTTCTCGCCACGGTGTACGCACTCAAAGCCCTCGCGGAGGTGCGCGTCGGCGGCTCCGAGTCACACCCGTTCTTGCCGCTCGCCACGGGTTTTGTGATCGCGGCCGTAGCGCTATTCGTCTTCTTCTGGCCGATCCTCACGGCATATCCGCTATCCGGGAACTCGTGGCAGGCCAGGATGTGGTTCCCCAACTGGGTCTAGGAGTCCGGTGCGCCTGGGCCGCTCATGCGGATCCCCAAGGACAGCCGTTCGCCTCGCTTGGGTCCTTCCACGAGGTGATAGGGCCGCCCGTCGCGTGCGCCACCCAAGCCCGGGCCCCGCATGAAGACGAGATCCCCTGGGCCCACTACCCGCTCGCCGATTACGTCCTCGGTAGACCGGGACCCGCAGATCGCGAACCGCGAACGCCCGTAAACGGTTACCACGACGACGAGGCGCCGGTACCACTTGCCGTCGAGATGCGGAGTGATTCCGATCGAACCGGGTACGTAGTGAGCGACGCCGGCCTCGTTGGGCGCCCAGGTCGCCAGTCCCCGAACCTCGCGCCCATGTCTCCTCACGAGATCGCGAAGATCCAGGAAGAGTTCCGCAGTACGCGGAAAGGTAGTCATCGGTTTCGCTATGTCGTAGCCGTCGATCTGCTGTTTTACGGGTCCGAACTCCTCCTCGAACGGCGCGAACGGGCCCGCGTCGATCTCGGAACGGAGCCGCTTCCGAAAGGAGTCGTCGAGGCCTTTCGACACGAACGCGAACCCCTTCTCAGCGGCCGACCGAAGGGGCCGGCGCAGATCCAATCCTTTCGCAAGGGAACTCATGGTCCGGGTAGACGGTCGCGGAACAGAACGTATCCGGCCGCCGCCCCGACGTCGAGAAGGAAGTGGGCGACGATGAGCGGCCAGAGCTTTCCTCGCTTGACGAATATCCAGCCGAAGAACGCGCCTAGGGCTACATTCCCGAGGAACCCGCCCCATCCCTGATAGAGGTGATAACCCCCTCGCAGAAGCGCGCTTGAGGACACCGTCGCGGCCCGGCTCCATCCGAACTGCCGCAGCCTCGTGATCAGGTAACCGGCGCCGATCACCTCCTCGAGTAACGCGGCCTGAGCCGCGCCCAGCACGACCACCGGCCATGTCCACCAGTGTCCGAGTGGCGGAACGGGAACCACGAACCTGTTCCAGCCGAGCGCCACCGATCCGAGATAGATGCCGATCCCTGCCGCCCCGACCACCAGCGCGAGCAGGGTGCCTTCGAGGATCACCCGCGACGGTCGCGCTCGCGTTAGGCCGATCGCCGCCGCGCCGCCGTCGCTTCTGCGAACGAGATGGATTACGAGCCAAACCGGCGCCAGGCCGAAGGCGATGTCGGCGAGTTGCAGCGGCAAGCCGACTTGCGGATAGACGGCGCGCGCAACCCCGCGAAGCGGCGCGGAGAACAAGTCGATGATCGCGTAGACCACGCTGGCCAGAAGCGAGAGCGAAAGGACGACGAGGACCTCTTCGCGCAGGCTTCCCTCGCGCGTTTCGGCTCGCATGCATCAACGATACGCGCCTCGAATCGAACGGCTACGGCGCCAGCCGCACGCGGTCGTCCCCGGCGACCGCCGTCGCCTCGATCTCCACCAGGACGTCGGGATCGGGGAAGCCACCTGCTCCCACGAAGGTTGTCGCCGGCAACACCCCGCCGAAGAACTCCTCGTGGGCCTTCCCCACTTCTGCCCACTGCCACGACTTCTTCAGGTAGATGCGAGTTCGAACGACGTCCTCCGGCCCGGCACCCAGCCGTCGAAGCGAAACGCCGATCGCGGCGAGGGCTTCCTTCGCTTGGAGGTAGGCATCGCCCGGATAACGCACCCTCCCATCCTCACCGGCGGCCGAAGTGCCGCCGACCTCGATCAGGTCCCCGGCCCGAACGGCCGGCGAAGACTCGGCAACCCCGGACGGTCCCGGCATCGTAGAAACCGCTGCGTCGCTCATCGAGAGCCCGCTTTGCGCTCCCGCCGCCAGGAGCTTGCCTCGCGCGTGCGGCGGATGGCCTCCACATCCCTGCGGATCTCCGCCTGCCTGATCTTGATGAGTCCCCAGTACATGAGCGGGTTCATCTCGACCTCCCTTCCTTTTCGTCCGTAACCTGTGTACACGGTATACCGGTTAGTGATAACCTGTCAAGTGGAAAAGGTGGTGATGATGGCTGAGAGCAGACCGGCCCCGGGGAACCTCGAAACGATCCGGGCATTCGTGAACACGCTCGATATCGAGGACGGCACCGACGATCTGGCAACTCCGGGGCAACTAGCCGAATGGCTATCGGCGCACGGACTCATGGGGAAGCGCGACGCCGCCCGCCCGCGCGATCTGGCGACGGCGATCGATCTGCGGGAAGCCCTCCGCGGGATGCTTCGCGCGAACAACGGCGAACCCGCCGATCCGGCCGATACGGATGTCCTCGATGAAGCCGCGAGCGGGGCCCGCTTCTCCCTCACCTTCGATGCGGGCGGCCGGGCGAAGCTCGAGCCGGCGGCCAAAGGCGCGGCCGGCGCCCTGGGGCGTATCGTCTCGAGCGTCGCCGACGCTATGGCCGACGGCTCGTGGGCCAGGATGAAAGCATGCAGCAACGACGGTTGCGAGTGGGCTTTCTACGACTACGCCAGAAACCACTCGCGAAGGTGGTGCGAGATGGCGGTATGCGGAAACCGGATGAAGGCGCGCGCGTATCGAACGCGTCACTCGGGGACGTTCGCGTGATCGAGCTGACCGACTGGGCCCGCGAGATCCTCTCCAAGTCGAGCGCGGCCGCCCGGCGCTTCAATCCCGACGCCAAGGTCAGGCTGGTGAGGACGAACGACGGCGCGGAAGCCCTGCTCACCGACGAGCCCGGCCCGAACGACGAGGTCGTGGAACTGCCCGACGGCGGGGAACTGTTCGTTCAGGCCGGTATCGAGGGGCTCGTCGACGTCGAGGAGCCTCACGACCGGATCGTGCTCAGGCCCGCCGGCTCGGCGCCCAACCCCCGCCCCGAGTAGACTGCGTCGGTCCCGGGATAGGCCCGGGTGCATGAACAGGCGCGTTTCCGGGTATCTGGGGGCGCGTCACTATTCGGAAGGGAATCCGCATGAAGAGAACGGGAAGGGCCACGCTTGCCGTGATTCTTGGGGCGATATTGCTCCTGGCTGCATGCGCCAAGAAGACGGAAACCACCGCTTCGCCGGCTGCCGGCGGGGGAAGTCCCGCAGGGGAACCGGCTGCCGCGGCTGCGTCCTACGCCGGCGTGGAGTACGAGTTCCAAGGAGCGGACACGCTCCCTGCGGGAACCAGCCAGATCGAGCTGGTGAACGACGGCAAAGAGATGCACATGATTGCGATGGCGAAGATCGACGAAGGAAAGACCATCGAAGACGTGATCGCATACTTGAAGACGGGCAAGCAAAAGCCGCCGAGTTGGGCAACCCAGGTCAAGGGAGGAGTTCCTCCTGTAAAGCCCGGAGCCACCAAGACGGGGAAGGTGCCGCCGCTCGACGCCGGCACTTACGTGATGCTTTGCTTCGTCACCACAAAAGACGGCACACCTCACGCATTGCTCGGCATGGTGAAGCAGGTCACGGTCGCTTAGGGCGTCACCGCTTCTTGGCGGATAACAACAGATAGTCGATCGAGCCGCGCCGGCGCAGGAGTTCGACCTGCGCCAGCGCGACTCGGACACCTAGTCGTTGAAGCGAAGTCAATCCGGTCGCGGCGGGAAGCCGGCGGCGCACGAACCGCAGGGCAGGATCGATGACACGGTCGCCGCAGAGCGTGGTCTCGATGTCCTCGAAGCCGGCCGCGCGGGCCAACTGAACTATCGTTCTGGTGCTCTGCGCCGCGCGGGCCGTCAGCCCCCAAAACCGAAGCTGCGCAAGGCCCGCGAGGGCTTCCACCGGACCTCGGGGCATGCGTTCCGTCGGAACATCGGACATGGTCAGCACTCCTCCGGGCCTTAGCACTCGTGCGGCTTCGCGAAAGAACGAAGCGCGCGACGGAAAGTGAAACGCTGCCTCGATGCTTATGACGCCGTCGACGGTGCCGTCTCCAACCGGCAGGCGAACGGCGTCACCGGCAACGCCGAGAGCGCGGGCTTCTGCAAGTCGCTGCTTGCCGGCACGCAGCTGTGCTTCGGTGATGTTCAGTGCGATCAGGTGGCGAGGCTTGACCACCCCGGCGATCACGGGGTCCTGGGCGCCGAGGCCGTTCCCCACGTCGAGCGTCACTCCACCCTTGGGCAGATCCTCGGCAAGCCTCACCGCCAGGCGCCTGACGGCGGCCGGCGCCTCCTCAGGATCGGTCCCGTCGCCCTCCCACAATCCGAGGTTCAGCCATCCGGGGGCCAGGGCCAGCGGGAAATCCTCCCCGATGCTCTCGTACACGGCCGCGGCGGGATTGGTCCCTTGCCTTAGGAACGCGAACGCATGTCTGACGTTCTCCTTCGTCCAACCCACACGGACAAGCTAAACATTTCCTAGGATGACCCCGTGGAAGCGTGGCGCGCGATTCGAATGCGAAGGGCGATCCGCGAGTTCAACGGCCGTTCGCTCGAGCCGGCCCAGCTGGATCGGATACTCGACGCCGGGCGGCGAGCGCCGAGTTCGAAGAACGAGCAGCGATGGGCTTTCGTCTCCGTGACCAACCGGGACAGACTGGAAGCGCTGTCGAAGGTGGGTGACTATGCCGGACATGTGACCGGCGCTGCGGCCGCCGTCGCAATCGTCGTTCCGGAGGCCGGCGAGGACTGGCGAAGGGAGTCCATTGCGATGGACTCCGGGCAAGCGGCGGAAAACATGATGATCGCCGCGTGGGAGATGGGCATTGGAAGCGTGCACGCGGCCGTTTACGACGAAAAAGCAGCCCGCGATCTGCTCGGTTACCCGAAGGGCTGGCGCTGCGACTACCTTCTTTCGCTCGGCTTTCCGGCCGATCCGAAGGTGCTCGATCGCCCGCCGAAACGCGGCGGCCGGCGGCCGTTCGACGATGTCGTTCATCGCGAGACCTGGTAGCGCGTTTTCCGCAGCACAGGGCTAAGATGCCCCCCTGCCGACGGGAGCTAGGGCGATGCATGGATGGTGGGCCGTTTCCTACATCGTCTTATGGATCATGGTCGTCACACTCGCCGTTCTAGTCGTGGCTTTGGCCCGTCAGATCGGCGCCCTCCACATGCGGCTCGGTCCTCGCGGCGCTTTAGAGATCGACACCGAAGGTCCTCCGCTGGGGTCCGAGGCACCCGCGCGAACCACCCTCGACCGAGAGGGCCACCCGGTTACGGTGGGCGGGCGCGGTGATCCTCAGCTTCTCCTGTTCGTGTCGCCGGAGTGTCCCGTTTGCCGGGAGGTGCTTCCCTCCGTCGCCGTCGTCGCCCGGCAGGGCAGGCTCACACCGTTCGTCGTCGTCGACGATCCGGACCCCGACGGCGTCGGCGACACCGGCGCGCCCGTGGTCCCCGATCCGGAACTGGCTCGAAACTTCAACGTTCCGGGGACGCCGTACGCCGTCTTCCTCGACGACCGGGGAACCGTGAGGGCAAAGGGCACGGTCAACAACCTCGAGCAGATGGAGGGTCTCCTGGAGACCGCCATCGCCCGCCTGAACGAGGCCGGGCATCCTGTGGCGCAGTGAGCCTCGATCGCGCCCTCGAAAACGCGGGGGTCAAGCTCGCACAGAGAGCCGGCCGCCGTTCGTTCCTGGGAAAGCTCGGCCGCGGGTTCGTTGCGGTCGCCGGCGGGGCGTTCGCCGCAGCCGCGCTGGACCCGAGCCGGGCAAGGGCGCACCACATCTGCGGGCATCTGTACACGACCGGATCGTGTCCGCATCCATTCGAACCGAAGACGCGCGTTGACTCGGCCGGCTACCCACTGCACCCGACCTACGGCTATCCCGTCGACGACAAAGGCAACATCTACAAGGGAACCAACCAGACCCGCAGCAAGACCTGCGAGGAAATGGTGCCGGACAAGTACCCGTTCACGGGCCGGCCGAGATACGGCGGCGGGTGGAGCCGGTGTTGCGGCAAGCGCATCCGTCACATCTCCGACTGTTGCTCGCATTCGAATACGCGAATCAACGGCGACTCCGCCGTCAAGGGCTACTGCTACGGCAGCAGGAAGGTCTTCTGCATCGCTTATCGCGAGTTGAACGTCAGGTGCTGACTCCTGCACTCCTGGCGCCGGTCGTGGCCGCTTCCGTCGTCGCGGGACTGTCCACTCTCTTCGGTCCCTGAGGGCTATCGATGGTCGAGACCATCACTCCCGTGGTCTACGGGGGCAACCGCAGAAGGTGGGCGGGAGCCGTTGTGCTGATGACCCTCGGCGCAACCGCAAGCGGGGCGCTCCTCGGTGCCCTCCTCGGGCTTGCGGGCACCGCCGCAGGCGCCCCATGGGGAAGGGCCGGCTTCGCCGCCGCGGCGACTGTCGCGGCTGCCTACCTGCTGCGCGAGGTTGCGGGACTGAAGGTTCCGCTGGTTCAGGCTCGCCGGCAAGTTCCCGAATGGTGGCGAACCTTCTTCTCTCCCTACACTGCCGCCGCATTGTATGGAACGGGACTCGGCATCGGTTTCTTCACCTACGTCAGTTTCGGGACGCTCGTGGCGGTGGCGGCATTGGTCGTGACTACCGGCGACGCAGCCATAGGTGCCCTCGCCCTCGGCTCGTTCGGACTGGCTCGGGGGTTGACCGTCACGCTGGCCTCGCGCGCTACGACCGGCGAATCGATTAGAGCGCTCGTCGACCGAATCGCTTCGTTCGGACGAACACGGGTGCCGTCTCTCGCCAACGCAGCAGCCTTGTTCGGCGTCGGCGCGGTGGCGGCCGTGTTGACGGTGCGTATCTCCCGGCTCGGGCTCGGCGAGTTCGCTACGGCGATCCTCGTATTCGCGTTCGGATGGGCCGCGGTGAGCAAGGCTTTCTCCTTCGCCGCCTGGCGCGAAGCGCTGCGCGCTTACCGGCTGCCCGATCGCCTTCGTCGGACGGCCGCGTTCGCGGTACCGGTAGCGGAGGCGTCCGTTCCCGCGGCGGCGCTCGCGGGCTTCCCCCGTGTAGCCGCCTGGACGGCCTTGTTTCTGCTTGCGATCTTCTCGGCGGCGATCGTTCGCGCGAAGGGATCGGCCGGCCGGCTTCCGTGCGGCTGTTTCGGCGGAAACGCGCTTCGCGACTACCGCTGGATGCTGGCGCGAAACGCCGTCTTGGGAGCGTTCGCAATTGCGGCGCTTGCGCGTCCCTCGCCGGCTCGCGAAATAACCGTTGGTCCTCCCGAGGCCTTGCCGATCCTGCTCGCGACTACCGGCATCGCGGTCGTGGTCTGGGCCGTGCGCAGCTCATCGGCGGCTCTTCGAGGAGAAACGGGATGAAGGCTCGGCGGCCCGGCGCGGCCCTCCTCCCCGCAGCTCTCGCGGTCTTGCTGATCTCCTCGTCCGCTCGCGCAACCGACACCAACCAGACCGATCCCGACGACACCGGCGGGAAGTTCGACGTGTCGGAGGTCATGTTCTTCCACGACATCCCCGACCCGTTTTGGACGATCGAGACATACCCGGAATGGAAGATCAGATCCGTTTGGGACAAGGGCTTCATGATCATCGACCTGGATACGGTCGGCGACGCGGCGCCGGACTACTACGTGCTGATCCGCTCCAACGGCCGCGGCCTCAAGGGCACGCTCTTCGAATACAGATCGGGAGAGGATCGGAAACTCGGCCCCGTGGCAGCAGGCCGCACCAACAGGAGAACGGCGTGGGCCAGGTTCTTCCTGTTCGACCGCGTGAACTTCGATCCGTCGCGAACCTCCTACCGCTGGTCGATTCTGACCTTGTACACCGGCGGGTCGTGCACCAGGGTTTGTTTCGATTCCGTGCCCGACTCGGGGATGGTGGAGCAGGACCTGCCGGCCACGGGAGCCCCCGAGTCGCCGGCGGCGCCCGAACCGACCACGACGCCCGAACCGACCAGTACGCCTGAACCGGCCACTACGCCTGAACCGACCACGACACCTGAACCGGCCACTACGCCCGAGCCGGCCGAATCGCCGGCAGCTCAGCCCTCCGGTACGGGAGGAGAGTCCCCCGGCTCGTACCAGTCGCCGGTCATCTGACCTCCGTCCACGACCAGCGTTTCACCGTTCACGAAGGAGGCCTCGTCCGAGGCTAGGAACAGCACCGCCTTCGCGATCTCCCCGGGTTCGGCGGCGCGGCGCATCGGGATCCGTTTCAGGTACTCGCTTCGAAACTCAGGCCTCTCCAGGTCGTCCCCGAGCATGGGCGTCATGGTCTCCCCCGGCGCGACGCAGTTGAATCGAATCCCCAAGTGTCCGAGTTCATGCGCGAACGAGCGAGTTATCATTACAAGGGCGGCCTTCGATGCGTTGTAGTGAGTTTGCGGAGACTCCACCTGAAACGCGTCGGTCGATGCGATGTTCACGACGGAGCCTCCTCCGGACTCGATCATGTGCTTGGCGACCGCGCGGCTCGCGAAGAACGGCGCGTCGAGGTTCACGGCAAACGTCTCGTCCCAGTGTTCCTCAGGCATCTCGAGGACCGGATCCGAGTAGCCGATGCCCGCGTTGTTGACCAGCGCGTTGACCCTGCCGAGCGACCCGATGGCGTCCTCTATCAGTCCGCGCACCTGATCCCTGTCCCGAAGGTCCGCCACGTAGGTAACTACTCGGGCCGGGTCCGGGGCTTCCTCCTTCACCTTCGCTAAACGCGCCTCGTCGCGGCCCGAAGCCAGTACTTGCGCACCCTCGCCGGCAAATGCGAGAACCGTCGCGCGGCCGATTCCACTCGAACCGCCGGTGACGATCACGTTGGCGCCGTCGAACCTTCCCACGGTCAGTTCCCGGTGGAAGCCACGCACTTCGCGAACGTCGCAGATGCCTGGCGCCATTCCTTGAGGAAGGGTGAGGTGTTCGACCCTCGCCCGGCCGTCCTGACGAGGGTTTGGACCGCCGAACGGGTTTCGGATGCCGCCTGCTCGCAAACATCCGCGGCATCGGACAGCTCGGTGTTGCTCGCCTCGAGACCGGCGGAGGCCGCCGTCAGCTCGTCACGCTGCTCTTTCAGCGCGGCAACCTGCTCGCGTGAGGCGGCGAGTTCCTCCCGCGCGGCATGGAGCCTGCCGTTCAGCGTCAGCGCGGCGCCGAGCGCGATCCCAAGACAGACCAAAGCCACCACCGCCGCTACCCACCCCGCCCTGCTCGCGCGGCGCCCGGCTTCAACGGGGGCAACGAGAACGTCGCCCGTGGCCATAGGGCGTGGGTAGTCCACGGCCGAGGATTCAAGCGCCTTCGGCCGAGGCTCCGGCGCCAGGGCCGCGCCGCACTCACGGCAGAAATTCGAGGAAGGTGGGAGCACCTCTCCGCAGTTCGCGCAGCGTTCGAGGGATTTCTCGGTTGGCTGCCGTTCCGTTTCCATCGCCGCCTCCGGCCGGAGTATGCCACTCCGGCGAAGCGCGAGCGTCCTCGGCTACCGTGTCGTGTATGGATCGGTTGCCCGGGAACCTGGTGAGCGCGGACTGGTTGATGGAGCACCTTGGGCACAAGGGGCTCGCGATCGCGGACGTACGCTGGTTTCCCGATCGCCCTGCGAGATCGGACTACGAGGAGGGACACATTCCGGGGGCCGTCTTCGTCGACGTCGACGCCGACCTGGCGGCGCCGGCTTGGAGCGGGCCGGGACGGCACCCGCTTCCCTCGGAGGATCACTTCTCGGCTGCGATGGGCAGGCTCGGGATCGGAGACGACGACGCCGTGGTCGCCTACGACGACGCCGGCGGTTCGAACGCCGCGCGCCTTTGGTGGATGCTCACGGTAACCGGGCACGAGGCGGCCGTTCTCGACGGCGGCCTCGACGTCTGGACCGGCCCGCTTCAGACGGGCGTCGTGCAGCTCGCTCCCGCGCCTTTCTCGTCACGCGCCTGGCCGCGCGAGCTGATCGCCGACGCCGCCGAGGTCGAGCGAAGTCTCGAACGAGGCGGCGTCGTGTTGGACGCCCGGGCGGCCGAGCGCTACCGGGGGGAGGTCGAGCTGATCGACAAGGTCGCCGGACACATCCCTGGGGCGAAGAGTGCGCCGTGGGACGCGAACCTCGGAGACGACGAGAGGTTCCTCGAGCCCGACGACCTTCGAAGCCGCTACGAAGCCCTCGGGGTCAACGAGGTCGACGACACGATCGCCTATTGCGGCTCCGGCGTCACGACCTGTCATGACTTGCTGGCGATCGAGCTGTCCGGCCTGGGCAGGAAACGGCTCTACGAGGGCTCCTGGTCTGACTGGTCGTCGGATCCCTCTCGTCCGGTGGCCACCGGCGACGAACCCGCCTAAGCTCCCGCGAATGCGCATGCTGCATTGGCCCATCGCCTTGATTCTGTTCGCGGCTCCGCTGCTGCTGGCTCATCCGGCTGCCGCGCAATTCGAGGGCTTCGAGCGGATCACGGATTATTCCGTGAAGATCGAGATCGACCGGCAAGGCGACATCCTCGTCACCGAAGTAATCGACTACGACTTCGGATCCACGCCAAGGCACGGCATCTTCCGAGACATCCCGGTGCGGCTTCGCTTCGACGAGCGCGACCCCCGCTACGAGCGTTACGACCGCGTGTTTCCGATCGAGGTCCAATCCGTCGAAGGTTCGCCTGGAACGCCCGACCAGTACACGCTCGAAGACCAGGGGCCGCTCAAGCGAATCAAGATCGGAGACCCGGACGAGACGATCACCGGCGAACACACTTACACCATCGCGTACAAGGTGCAGGGAGCACTCAACGGCTTCAAGACGCACGACGAGCTGTATTGGAACGCCATCGGTGCGGACTGGAACATCCCCATAGAGCGCGCGGAGGTCGAAGTTTCCACTCCGTCGAAGATCACGGCCGTCGCCTGCTTCGCGGGTCCCGTGGGATCGACGATCCCCTGCGACGAGGCGGAGGTGAGCGAGGGAACAGGAGCCGTCTTCAAACACAAGGGTCTCTTTCCCTATAGCGCGCTGACGATCGTCGTCGGATTCCGCAAGGGCGCCGTCCCACCGCCGAAACCCATCCTCGACGAGCGTTGGAGCTTCGGCCGGGCGTTCGAAGTGACCCCGGCCACCGGCGGGATCACCGCGGCGCTGCTGGTTCTAGTTATCGGAGGGTTCGGCTGGTTCGTCTGGAAGCAGGGCCGGGATCGCCGGTTCGTGGGCGAAGCCGTCGACGTCGCTTTCGGAACGAAAGGCGGCCCCCAGCAATCGGTGCCTTTGTTCGAGAGTAGCGACTCCCCGGTCGAGTTCGCGCCGCCGGACAACCTGCGGCCGGGCCAGGTCGGAACGCTCGTCGACGAGATGGCCAACCCTCTCGACGTCACGGCGACGATCGTCGACCTCGCTGTGCGCGGATACATGCGAATCGAGGAGATCCCGAAGGAAGGGATCTTCGGGAAGCCCGACTGGAAGATGGCGAAGCTGAAGGCGCCGGACGACCTGCTCACCTACGAACGCGTGCTGTTCAACGGACTGTTCAAGGACGGCGACGAAGTGAAGCTGTCGGAGTTACGTAACGAGTTCGCGTCCAAGATGGGCGAAGTGCAGGAATCGTTGTACGCCGACGCGATGAAGAACAAATGGTTCGCGCAGAGGCCCGACAAGGCTCGCACCAGATACGCCGCGATAGGCGGCTTGGTATTCGCCGGCGGCGTGATCCTTCTCGTCCTCGCGGCCGTGTGGACTCATCTGGCCCTGCTTACGCTTCCGATCGTCCTGGGCGGACTTCTTCTGATGTTCGGCAGGAAGGCCATGCCCCGGCGAACGGCCAAGGGCACGGGCGTGCTTCGCCGGACGCTCGGGTTCAAGTACTTCATCGATAATTCCGAGAAGGAACGCGCGCGCTTCGCCGAGAGGGCGAACATCTTTTCCGAGTACTTGCCGTTCGCGATCGTCTTCGGTGCCACGAAGAAATGGGCCAAGGCCTTCGAAGGGCTCGACGCCGACGCGCAGGTGTCCTCTTGGTACGTCTCGAGCCATCCGTTCGTGCTCGCCTCGTTCTCGGACTCCATCGACGGGTTCTCCGTGACGACCGCGGGAACTCTCACCTCGACGCCGGCCGGGTCGGGCTCGAGCGGGTTCAGCGGCGGCGGGGGGTCCTCCGGCGGCGGCGGCGGTGGCGGCGGCGGAGGCTCTTGGTGAACGGCTCCGGACCGCGCCGCTGGATCGCCGGGCTGCTAATAAGCATCGCGGCCGCGATGCTGACGCTCTCGGCAATGACCCTTTGGATGCGATCCACGATCGTCGACACCGATCGCGCGGCGGCGCTCGGCGAATCGCTGGCACGCAACGAAGGCTTTCGTGTTGCGCTGTCCGAGGTGATCGTCACACGGCTCCTCGACAACGGCCCGGAGGTGCTCACAGAGCGGCGCGAACAGATCCAGGAGTCCACGGAGGCGGCGCTCGCAAGCGACGAATTCGCGGAGATCCTTGGCGCCGCGTTCGGCGATCTTCATTCGAGCGTCATCTCCGGTCGGAAGGGCCAGCTCGACGTCTCGCGAACTCATGCCTTGATCGAGAGCGAGCTACTCGAACGAGGTATGGCCCCGGACGTCGTCTCCCAGCTGCCGGGTCCCCAGAGTCTTTCTCGAATCGTGACCCTTCCGGACGAACTGACGGAAGCCGGGGAGAGCGCAGTCTCATACGCGAACAGCGCTAGCGTGATCGTGCCGCTGATCGCGCTGGCCGCACTCGCGGGCGGCCTCATCGTCTCCCCCCGGCGGTGGCGTTCACTGGCGACACTGGGCGTGTTGGTTGTCCTCAGCGCCGGTTCCACGCTGGTCGGGCTCCTTGTCGTGGGATACGCGATTTCGCATCAGACGACCGACCCGGCCGGACGGGAGGCTGCGAGTGCCGCCTGGAACACGATAGTCGGCGGGCTTCGAACGCAATTGATCATCCTTGTGGTTCTCGGCGCCATAGCCGGCGCCGCCGGGTTCGCCGTCAACCGCGCGCGAAGCCCCGTCTGAGTCGGGGAAGGATTACGGATTTGCCGCGGTTAAGCTAATCGGCATGCCCGTTTTCTCCGGAGAGAACCACCGCCAGAAGATCCTCATCCTCTTGACGATGTGTTTCGCGCTGTTCATGGCGATGCTCGACAACACCGTCGTCAACGTCGCTCTCCCGACTATCAGCCGGGAGCTGGGAGCCGGCGTGAGCGGCCTCCAGTGGATCGTGGACGGTTACGCGCTGGCCTTCGCCAGCCTTTTGCTCTCGGGGGGCATCCTGGGCGACAAGTACGGCCACAAGAAGGTCTTCATCGCCGGGCTTGCCCTGTTCACCCTCTCGTCCCTGGCCTGCGGGCTGGCGCAGTCCACCGGACAGCTGATCGCGTTTCGCGTGTTCCAGGGAATGGGAGGTGCGCTGCTCATTCCGGGGACACTCTCGATCATCACGACGACTTTCCCGGCGGAGGAGCGTTCGAAGGCGATCGGTTTTTGGGCGGGAGTCTCGGCGATCGCGCTGGCGCTCGGCCCGACGCTCGGCGGCTGGATGGTCGAGCACGTCGGATGGGAATCCGTGTTCTTCCTGAACGTCCCGATCGGAACTCTCGGCATCGTCGCCGCATTCGTCATCGTTCGCCAGACCCGCTCCGAGCAGGCCAGGCACCTCGATCTCCCCGGACTCGCCCTTGGGACGGGGGGCCTTTTCTTCGTCACTTACGGACTGATCGAGGCGAACCAGCTCGGGTGGGGGGACCCGCTCATCATCGGCTCGATCGTTGGCGGCGTCGCGCTGCTGGCCGCATTCATAGCGTGGGAACACCGCGCCGAACATCCCATGATGCCGCTCTCCTACTACCGGATCCCGGCGTTCTCCGCCGGCAACACCGTCGCGTTCTCGATTTCGCTCGGCATGTTCGGCACCTTCTTCTTCCTCAGCCTCTACATGCAGCTCATTCGCGGCTACACGCCGTTCGAAGCCGGGCTGAGGTTCCTTCCGATGACCGCGATGATCATCTTCACGGCACCGAACGCCGGACGGTTCGCGCAAAAACACGGGTCGCGGCTGCCGATGACCTTCGGTTTGACGTTGAACGCGATCGGGCTGTTGCTCTTCACACAACTCACACCGGAGACTCCCTACGGCCTCATCGTGCCGGTGTTCGTGATGATGGGTCTCGGAATGGGCTCCACGATGGCCCCTATGACCGCGGCGGTCATGAATTCGGTGGGCCCCCAGCGCGCCGGGCTCGGTTCTGCGATGACCAACACCTCGCGCGAGGTCGGGGGGGTCTTCGGTATCGCTCTGCTCGGAACGCTCCTGACCACGAGGCTGAGCAGCAGTCTCGGGCCGGCCCTTCGCTCTGTTGGACTGACCGGTCAGCGCGCCGAACTCATCGCCGGTAGCGCCGGACACGGCAGGATCGATCCCAGGGTGCTCTCCTCGCTGCCGCCCGGGCAGCGCGTCGCCGTCCTCAGCGCGTTCAGGGACGCTTTCATGTCGGGCTTCCACCTCGCCCTTCTCGTGGCCGCCGTGGTGATGGCCGCGGCGGCATTCGTGGCGTTCCGGTTCGTCCCCGGCCAAGCGCCGACATCCGAAGACGCGCCCGGTGCGGAGCCGGGCAGGGAAGCCGAGCCCGTCGGCGTCTGAGGTTGCGCGCCGGCACGGCGCGGCATACGCTGCACTGCATGGAATCCGGTGGAACAGACCCCATTCGCGGGCAAGCGTACGAGAGACTTAAGAAGAAACGCGCCTTCAATGCGTTCGTCGGCACTTATGTGGTGATCAACCTCGTTATGGTCGGAATCTGGCTGCTTACGGACCGCGGCTACTTCTGGCCGGCCTGGGTGCTTCTCGGGACGACGATCGCTCTCATCTCGAGCTGGTGGGCGGCGTTCGGAGCGAAGCCGATCACGGACAAGGACATCGAAGACGAGACGCGCCGGCTGAAGGGCGACGGCTAGCCGGGCTTCATCGGCCTTTCGGCAGCCTTGCTTTCGGAAACCGCCCGTACACGGGGACGGCCGCACCGGTGATTGGATCGGAGTCCTCGCTGCAAAGGAAGCCGATCACCTTGGCGATCGACTCGGGCGAAACGGCTTTGGCCATCGTCTTCTCTCCCATCGTCTCCCTGTTCTCTGGGGTGTCGATGATGGCCGGGATCACGGCGTTCGCGCGGAGCCCGCTTTCCAGAAGCTCCTCCGCAAGGACCTCGGTCAGCCTGATCACACCCGCCTTCGAGACCGAGTAAGCGGCGGAATCGGCTCCGCCGACCAGCGCGGCCCTGGAGCTTACGTTCACGATCGCTCCGTTCGAATCCTTCATCCGAGGAACGGCGGAGTGGCAGGACCACCACGCGGTCCCGAGATTCAGGTCGTGCGCCGCCTCGTACTCCTCGGGCGTTATCGACTCGACGGTACCTGCCGAATACCCGCCCACCGCGTTGACGAGCCACCTCGGAGTTTCGTTAGACGCGTCCACGCGTGCCCAAAGGTCTTCCACGGAGGAGGCGTCGGCGAGATCGGCCGGCTCCGGCCGGACCCCCTCGCCGTGCGCGCTTGCCATCGACTCCAGCCGCCCTCGATCCCGCGCCACGGCTATCACGCGGTCGCCTCGCGCTGCGAAGTGGGAGACGAGCGCCGTGCCTAGCGCCCCGGTGGCTCCGCACACCATAGCCAGACCATCCATTCACCTCATCCCCCTCCCGGGCCCAAGTATGGCCGACTTGAGGAGACCTTGATTAGAGCGCAATGCGAGCGTGAGGTGCCCCCCCGATACCCCAAATGAACCGAACAGAAGACCGAACAGGAGGAACGACATGAAGGGCACCAGGATCGCAAAGCTTTTCGGAGTCACCATGATCGCCGCGACGTTGGCCCTCGCGCCCGCGACCGCAGCGTTCGCCAGGAAGGGCGTGAAGCCCGCCAAGGCGCAGATCCACATAGTCGAGGCAGCGGCCCGGGGAACCGGCGCCTATTACTTCGACGGAAGCCTCGGCGAGTTCGCGATTCGCCGGATCAAGAACGCCGAAACCACGACAACGTTCCAGGTCTCGGCCGGCCCTTACTTGATCCGCCAGGTGGATGCCCCGGCTCCGCTGCTGGACATCGAGTGCGATGACGAGCGGGTGGAAGTCAGGCGCCGCGCGGTGATAGTCAAGGCTCCTCCGGGCGCCGACATCACCTGCACCTTCTCCAACTAAGCAACGAAGGCGAATCCGCCCGAGCCCCGGCCGAAAGGCCGGGGCTTCGCCTTTCCCTAGGTTCCTTTGTAGTTCAAGATTCCGCGCAGCTCGTGCACGACCTCGACGAGGTCCGCCTGGTCCGACATGACGGCGTCAATGTCCTTGTAGGCGCCAGGGATCTCATCCAGGAGCGATCGGGCCCGCCCCTTGAGCCATACGCGATCGCCCATGACCCTTTCCAGGTCCTCGACGGTGAATTGTTTCTTCGCCTGGGTGCGCGACATTCGCCGTCCGGCGCCGTGGGCCGACGACGAATAGCTCTGGGGCTCGCCCTTCCCGCGAACGATGTAGCTCTTCGCCCCCATGGACCCCGGGATCACACCGAGATCGCCCGTTCCCGCGCGGATGGCTCCCTTGCGCGTCACCCAGACCTCCCGTTCGCCGTGACGCTCCTTCTGAGCGAAGTTGTGGTGGCAGTTCACGCGATCCGTTTCCTCACCGGTTCCGACGAAGGCGAACAGCTCGTGAAGCGTCGCGCTCATCATGATCTCCCGGTTCTCCAGCGCGTAGCGCTGCGCCCACTGCATGTCTCGCACGTACTCGTCGAACGGCTTCGTCTTTTCCTGGAAGTAGGCCAGGTCGCGATCCTCGAGCGGCAGTCCGGACTCCTCGGCAAGCCTCTTCGCCAGCTTGATGTGCTTGTCGGCCAGCTGATTTCCGATGCCGCGGCTTCCCGAATGCAGCACCACCCAGACGCGGTCCTCCTCGTCCAGATCGATCTCCAGGAAATGATTGCCCGAACCAAGCGTCCCGAGTTGCTCGGCGGCCTTCTTCTCCTGGGCCGAGCTCAAGCCGCCGTGCGCGTCCTTCGACATCCATTCCAGGGCCTTCGGCGCCGCGTGGCCCCGGTGCCACTTCCCGAGACCCGCCGGTACGGAGCGTTCTATTCGGGAAAGCAGCGGGGCGAGATCGTCTGGCAGATCGGAGGCCTTGAGGCTGGTCTGAGCTGCGATCATGCCGCAGCCGATGTCCACCCCGACGGCCGCAGGGATGATCGATCCGGAAGTCGGAATGACGGAGCCGATCGTTGCGCCGAGCCCGAGATGCGCGTCGGCCATGAGCGCAATGTGGCCTTCGACAACCGGGAGACGCGCGGTCCGTTCGGCTTGCTCGAGAGTCTGTGGATCTGCATCCGATGCCCACGACAGGAGCTTCGGCGCGAGCCGTTTGGGGGGCATTCTCAGGCCCCGGCGGCCTTCTCGACGATCTCGGCGGCTTCCTCAACCCTTTCGCGGTGGGTCCGGTGAGAAAGGATGGCCGCGCGGATCGTGAACCGATCCTGGAGTGTGGTGCTGGACATGAAGACGCGCTTCGACGCGTTGATCCGCTCCAGGATTCCTTTGCTCGCTGCGTCGTACCTGCCGCGAAAAGCGACCACCGTCAGTTCCGGTTCCCAGGGAAGCTCCAGGCCGGGGATCTCGCGCAGCCGCTCGTAGAGGTAACGCGCGAGGTCGAGCTTCTCGTCCAGCGCTTCCCTGAACGCCGAGACGCCGTGAAGTTTCAGCGGAAGCCAGACGCGCAGGCCGCGAAACTCGCGCGACAGCTCGGGTGAGTACTCCGTGAAGTTCGGCAACAGCTCCTCGCCGGCCAGATCCTGCAGGTAGTCGGCCGACGCGTGATGCGCCGCGCGGAGCTTCGCGCCGTCGCGAACGATCAGGCACCCAGTGCCGTAGGGAAGGAACATCCCCTTGTGCGGATCAAGCGTGATGGAATCCGCTCTTTCGATCCCGGCGAATCGCTCGCGCCCGCGCGCGGTCAGCTGAAAGAACCCTCCGTAGGCTCCGTCGACGTGAAACCAAATCCCCTCCCTTTCGGCCAGGCTCGCAAGCTCTCCGATCGCATCGACCGCGCCGGTGTTCGTCGTTCCCGCCGAAGCGACGAGCAAGAAAGGCCTCCGCCCCGCCGCGCGATCATCACGGATCGCCGCTGCGAGCCCTCCCGGATCCACATGAAGGTCCGCAGTCGTCGCAACCTTGCGAATGTTTCGCGAAGCGAAACCGGCCAGCATCGCGGACTTCGTCACCGAGGCGTGAACCTGCTCGGAGACGTAGATCGTCCCGTCGAGGAAGTCGTCATCCAGAAGCGCCTTTCGGGCCGAGACGATCGCGGAGAAGTTCGCCATCGAGCCGCCAGTGGTCAGGATCCCGCGAGCCTCCTGCGGGAAGTCGAACAGGTCGCAGAGCCACCGGATGACGTTCACCTCGATCTGCGCGAGTCCCGGAGCGAACTCCCACAACCCGACGTAGCGATTGATGCCCTGAGCAAGGAACTCGGCAATCGCGGCCGTGTAGAGCCCTCCTCCGGGTATGTATGCGAGGTATCCGGGGCCGGCGGTGTTCAGCGTCTTCGCCGCGCCGCGAGCGAGCTCGTCGAGTACTGCCTTTAGCTCGCCCCCGCCTTCGGGCGGCGCTTCGCGAAGCTCCTCGACGAGCTTCTCGAACCCTTCGATGTCCTCTGCCGGCGCATCGGCGAGGTTAGAGATGTGTTCGATTACGAAGTCGCCGGCGGCATCGGCAAGCGAGCGCATTTGCTCGGTCGAAGGCTCGAGCGGATACATGCGGCCAGCCTACAAGCGCGGAACGCGCCGGGCTCAGTCCGCGCGACGCTCGTGGATCGCGGCGAGCGAACCCTCGGCGAGCGCAACCAGGAACAGTCCCCAGCCGGCAGCGAGGCCCGCAGCGTGAAGCGGCCGGGGAACGCCCGAGAGCCCGCCGCCGGCAGCGACGAAAGCCAACGCGTTCGCCGCGACATATGCGGCCGCAACGACGGCGACTGCGGCTAACACGATCACCCGGACGAGGCCCGCGGCCCTCTGTTGAACGAACCCGCCCGCGACCAGCGCCGACGCCCCGAGAAGGGCAAGGGTTCCCAGCCATATCCCGACCGGGGGAGGTTTGGACAACTCGGGAGCGACTAGGTAGTAGACGCCGGTCGCGGCGCACACGGCCGCCGCAACCAATGAAGCGGCCAGTACGAAGCGGGTTCCGTATGTCACGCCGCGAGCTTAAGCGTGCCGGCGCGGCCACGGAAGGCTTGCGGGTGCGATGTCACCACTTCGACACAGCACCGCCACAACTAAAGAGGTTCAGTCTCCGAACGGCTGGATCAGCAGGCGGTCGCGAATCATCGCACCAGCTTCGACATTCTGCGGTCTGCGAGGATCTTGCCGCCGGTCTGGCAAGCCGGGCAATAGGTCACCTCGTACGACTCGTAGGACACGCGCCGAAGATCACCTCCGCATCTCGGACATGGCTCCCCATGACGCCCGTGAACCGAGAAGCGGTCGCTCAGCTTCGCCGGAAGGCCGCCCGTGCGCTTGCGTTCGGATTCGAGCGCAGCCGACAGCACGCTCCGCACCGACTCGACCAGGGCCGGGCGCTCCTTTTTGGACATCCTCGCGGCAGACGCGTACGGGGAAATGCGCGCGTCGTGGAGGATCTCGTCGGCGAACCCCCGGCCGATGCCGGCCACGGTCCGTTGGTCGCGGAGCAGCGTGTGAACGCGCCGCCCGTCGTCACCTTCCAGGATGAGACGTTCGAACTCCGATGAAAAGGGATCGGGCCCTAGCTTGGCCAGCGGCCCCTCGTCGCCCCGGGCCAGCACCCACCAGCCGGCCTTTCGCTCGGTGCCGAACTCCTTAACCAGGAGCGAGGGACGGCCTTCGAAATGGAAGCGAACAACCGCCCCCTTCGGTTTGGTTTGTTTCGGCGGGTTCTCCACATCGACCCGGCCGCCTTGGGACAGGTGCACTAGAAGACGCGGTCCGCCCAGTTCGAAGACCAGGAACTTCCCGCGGCGCCCGACACCGTCAACGGTTCTTCCCTGTAGGGATTCCGGAGAAGGCTCGACGGTTTTCAACGCCGAGAATTGCAAACCGGAGGCGCGATCCATTACGGATCCGGAGACCAGCTCGTCCAGCCGCTCCGCGAGGGCTTGGACCTCGGGAAGCTCGGGCACGCTAGAGCTTCGCCGTCACCGCGTCGATCAGGCGGCGTGACGACGCGCTGATCTCCTCGACCGCGAGGTTGAAAGCCTCCTCGTGGCGGCCGGTCGGCTTGCCGAACCCGCTGACCTTTCTAACGAACTGGCGCGCGGCCTCGTGAACTTCATCGTCGGTCGCCGGCACATCGCCCTCGCGAAGCCTCTTGATGCTTCTGCACATGGGGCCAGCCTACCGCTGCAGCCGCTCAACACGGTACGAACCGTCCTCGAGCGTGAGCGCCACGCCCTCGCATTCGCCGAGCGGTTCGACCTCCACCCCCGACAGCCGCTCGACCGCCTTCTCGATCAGGGGCGTGTGGCCGACGGCAAGCCCGGACCCGCCCTCGGGGATCAGGTCGAACAGCGACTCGACCGCGCCGGCCACCTCCTCATCCGAGGCAAGCCCTTCGATGATCCGGTGCGGCGGAACGCTCTGCCCCGAACCGCGCAGGAACCACGCGATCGTCTCAGCCGCGCGCTTCGCCGGCGAGCAGAACATCACCGCGTAGTCGGCCGGCAGCTTTCGCCCCGTATCCTCCGCTTGAACGCGGCCTTCGGGCGAAAGCTCGTCCGCGGCCGGGTTTCGTTTCGCGTGACGCCTGAGGTCCAGCCGCTTCAAGCCGGAGGCTTGTAACCAGTCGCCGATGCCTTCGACATGGCCTCCATGCCCTCTTCGGCCGTCAGGAGAGGCGTCGTCTTGTATCCGCTCAGTGCCCCGCCGGCGACCACCGACATGGCGAATGCCGCCGCGCTCTGGTTATCCGGCCATTCGACGATGGCCACGATGTCGTACTTCCCGAAGGTGATGTAACCGGTCTCCAGGGTTCCGCCGACGGCTTCGACCGCGGGCCGAATCCCCTCGACCCGGTTTTGCGGACTGTTCACCATTTTGGCCCACGCCTCCGGCGTGTACGCCGCCTGGATCATGTAGTGCGGCATTGCTCCTCCCCTCGTTGCGGACCCCCAGCTTGCGCCGTGGCGCCAGGCGGCACAAATCGAACCCGCGAGCCACTACCATTCCCCCATGCCGAGGATCGAACTCGTCCGGGGAGACATAACTCAGCAGGAAGCCGACGCCGTCGTGAACGCCGCGAACACCTCGCTTATGGGAGGCGGAGGCGTGGACGGGGCGATCCACCGCAAGGGAGGCGCCGCCATCCTCGAGGAGTGCAAAAAGATCCGCGAGGGCCAGTACCCCGACGGCCTTCCTGCGGGCCGGGCGGTTGCCACGACCGCAGGGGACCTCCCGGCGAAGTGGGTGATCCACACGGTCGGGCCCGTGTACTCCCGCTCTCACGACCGCTCGGCGTTGCTCGCGAGCTGCCACACGGAATCGCTGAGGGTCGCCGACGGGCTGGGCGCGAAAACCGTGGCGTTCCCGGCCATCTCAACCGGCGTCTACGGCTACCCGCCTCACGAGGCCGCGCCGGTCGCGATCGAGGCCGTTTCCTCCGCGGACACGAAGGTCGAAGAGGTCAGGTTCGTGCTCTACGACCAGACCATCCAGGAGTTCTTCAGGCGCGCGCTGGAGGAACACGAGGATTAGGGCTGCCTGAGGACCGAGTGGGTGCCGACGCGTCGCCAGACTATGTGCGGTTCTCCTTTCCGCCGTTCGTCCCCGTACTCGAAGGTGGCGCGGCCGTCTTCTGCCCAAGACATCTCGAACACGCCTTCAGCACCTTGAATCCCCTTGACCCGTAGCCCCTTGCGGAATCGGCCGGAGGGCAAGTCGGCACGGAACTTCTTCACCGCATCCTTGAACCTCCGTCGTTGCGCGGCGGAAAGACTCGACAGGTCGCGCTTGAATCGGGCGGTTTCGGCGTGAGTCGGCACTAGCCGCAGCTAGAGAGAGGCCAGGAAGTCGTCGTCGGACTCGAAGATCTCCACGCGGCCCTTCTCGATGTCCTCTGAAGCCTCGGCCTCACCGGCCTGCCAACTCGGAGTCCAAAACCACGCCTGAGTCGAGTCGATGACCTTCTTCGGGCGGAGCAGTATGCCGTTGTCGGTAACCTCGAACTCAACCGGGTCGCCCTCTTCCAGACGGGCCGCCTCCCGAATCTCTATCGGAAGCGTGATCTGACCCTTAGCCCTGACGATCCCCGGTTTAGACATCGATTGCTCCTTCCTGCACGAGATAGTTGGATTTTCCGATTGTATGACTTTCCCACATCTTACCCGCACCCTCGATAGGCCGTCAATCGTGCCCCGCTTCCTTTGAATCGCACTACGGATATAGGATTCGGGCATGGGCACCGAGCAGACCGAGCGCGCCGAGCTGACCAACCCCAAGGGCGTGTGGGAGCACAAGGACGAGGTCCAGATCCTCGACGTCCGCGAGCCCTACGAGTGGGAGGCCGGCCGGATCGAGGACGCCGTGCACGTCCCATTGAACGAAGTCATGGGCGGCGCGGGGGAATTCGACCAGGACAAGCCGGTCGTCGTCGTGTGCAGGTCGGGCAACCGCAGCGAACTCGCGACCCTGATGCTTCGCGCCCGCGGCCTGGAGGCCTACAACCTCGAGGGCGGGATGGAGGCCTGGGAACAGGAAAAGCTTCCGTTCAGCGCGGCCGACGGCGGCCCGGGCCGCGTCGCCTAGCCGGCCGGACCGCGCTCCCTCTCGATCCTTTCGATCTTCTTCGTTTCGCGCCGTCGCAGGAACTCCATCGACAGGTAGATCGGGATCGGCAGGTACCAAAGGGTCTTGGCGAGATTCGCGTGCACGAACGCCGCGCCGGTCGATGCCAGGAATATCAAGGGCGGGATCATGATGCGAACGGTCGCCCGGTGGATGCCCTCGGGGCTGATGTCCTCCCTGTCGATCAGATGGTAGTTATGCGATGCGTAGAACCACATGAAGGCCGAAACGAAGCCGGCCGCCGAAAGGCTCGCCCCGTAGACGACCACCGCTACCCTGTCGTCGCTGTGTACGCCGATCAGCTCGGTCGCGAACGGCAGGAAGATGATAGATGCGAGCAGCACCAGGTTGATCCACAACAGGCCCTCGTCGTAACGCTTGATGTATCGGAACCGGCGATGGTGGCTCACCCAATACAGCCCGATTACGGCGAAGCTGATCGCGACGCTGGTCAGCCGTGGACCGAGAGCCGTCAGATCTTGCACCACCAGCTCCTCGTCGTTCGGCTTGGGGGCCGGCACCTTGATGCTGAAGATCAGGAGAGTCGCCGCGATGGCGAATACGCCGTCGGAGAATGCCAGGAGCCGGTCGAGGCCCTTCGGGTCTTTCGACCCGCGCATGACCGTGAGGTGCTTCTCGTCGTCCACGGGCAAGAACTCTAGCTAGTTAGCAATCACCCCGTGCGGATCTATGACGAACTTCTTCGCCGCACCCTTGTCGAAGTCCGAGTACCCCTGCGGGGCTTCGTCCAGCGAGATCGTAGCGACGTTGACGTTCTTGGCCGGAGTCACCTTGTCGTGAAGAATCGCCATCATAAGGTTCCGGTTGTATTTCATCACCGGGCATTGCCCGGTCGTGAAGAAGTGGGACTTCGCCCACCCGAGACCGATGCGGATGCCGAGCTGCCCGACCTTGGCGTTGTCGTCAACGCCTCCCGGATCCCCGGTGACATAGAGGCCCGGTATCCCGATTGCTCCTCCTGCCCGCGTCAGCTCCATCACGGAGTTCAAGACGGTTGCAGGCTTCTCGACCCCGGCGTCGTCTCCGTGGCCGCGCGCCTCGAAGCCAACGCAATCGATGGCGCTGTCCACCTCGGGCACGCCGAGGATCTGCTCGATCTGTTCCGCCGGCGTAGCGTCCTTCTTGAGGTCGATCGTCTCGCAACCGAAACTACGGGCCTGCGCTAGGCGCTCCTCGATCATGTCCCCGACGATCACGACGGCTGCTCCAAGCAATTGCGCCGATGTCGCGCACGCGAGACCGACCGGGCCTGCGCCTGCGACATAAGCGGTCGAGCCCGGCCCGACGCCGGCGGTGTACGCGCCGTGGAACCCGGTCGGGAAGATGTCGGACAAGAGCGCGAGGTCCTTGATCTTCTCCATGGCCTGATCCTTGTCCGGAAACTTCAACAGGTTCCAGTCGGCGTAGGGCACCATCACGAACTCCGCCTGCCCGCCGATCCAGCCGCCCATGTCCACATAACCGTACGCCGCGCCCGGACGCGCCGGGTTGACGTTCAAACAGATGCCCGTCTTTCCTTCCTTGCAGTTACGGCACCGGCCGCAGGCGATGTTGAACGGAACGGAGACGATGTCCCCGACGTCAACGAACTCGACGTCCCGGCCCTTCTCGACTACTTCACCGGTGATCTCGTGGCCGAGGATGAGCCCCTCGGGCGCCGTAGTGCGGCCCCTGACCATGTGCTGGTCGCTACCGCAAATGTTCGTGGCGACGGTCTTGAGGATGACGCCATGCTCGGTCTTGCGGTCGCCGAGCGAGAGAACCGGGTACTCGATGGCCTGAAGCTCGACCACTCCCGGCTCGATGTACGCAACTCCGCGGTTGTCTGCCATTTCGCGATCCCTCCTTCTGTCGGGTTGTGCCTGCCGAAGGAGAGGGCGTTATTGAACGGCGTTCGCGCCCGCCTGCGCGACGGTGTGATCGTTCTCCACACTCGAACCGGATACCCCGATCGCGCCGATCACCGTGTCTCCGTCCTTGATCGGAATGCCGCCGGGGAAGGTGATGAGCCCGTTATTCGAGTGCTCGATGTTGTAAAGAGGGCCGCCGGGCTGCGACAGGCCGCCGATGTCGCCGGTGTTCATGTCGAAGAAGCGCGCCGTGCGTGCCTTCTTCTGCGAGATGTCGATACTGCCGAGCCAGGCACCGTCCTGACGCGAAAACGCTTTCAGGTTCCCGCCGGCATCGACGAGCGCGATGTCCATCAAGGTACCGATCTCCTCGGACTTCTTGATGGCTGCCTCGATAGCTGCGTTCGCCTGGTCGAGGCTGAGGTCCTTTGTTCCGAGTGCGGCCATTGGCGGCACCCCCCTTTCGTGGGACGCGCGACCGGAGAAGTGGCCCGGATCGCTCCGACAAGCGCGTTGTATCACGCGGGCCGAAGACTGTACAAACCGAACCGTGGCCCGGCCGTCTCCGGCTATTCGCCGGCTGAACGCTCCTGGAGGCCCCGGCGAAGCTTGAAAGCTTCCATGATCACGTCGCGAACCAGGCTCGCGGAGGAGCCTTTGATCAGGTAGGCGAACGCCCCGGCGGCGTCGGCGCTCTGGTTGAGCGCGGGGTCGTCGTAGGCGGTGAGGATGATCACCTGCATGTCCGGGTCGAAGTCCTTGATCAGCTTCGTCGCCTCGACGCCGTCCACGCCCGGCATGCGAAGGTCCATCAGGACGATGTCCGGGCTAAGCGTCTGGACGGCCTCGAAGCCGGCGTCGCCGTCCACGGCTTGCCCGACGACGTCGATCCCCTCCTCGGCCAGGAGGTCCCGCAGGGCATCCCTAATTCCCTCGTCGTCATCGACGATCAGAACCCGCGGGGAAGGCTGTTCGGACATAGGGGGCTCAGTCTATCCCGGGGCAGGGACGCGCCGCGAAAGAGCACCACGGCGAGGTTAGACGACCTTGACGAAGGCCCTCACGACGTCGGATACACCGGGCTGGTTGTCCGAGATGAACCTGATCTTGCAGTTGATCTTGTCGCCCGGGCCTGCAGCACTCTTCGCGACGATCCCAACGAACAAGGCATCGATGTTCATGTCCTCGGGAACATCCTGAATGGTGTAGTTACCGTTCTTAACGGCGGCGGTGACCGCGTTTCCGCTGGGCTCGGAGTACCTCACACCGAACTTGTGAGTTCCGTCGCAGCCGTTGACCGAGATGTCGTCGATGCTCTTTCCGAGATTCCTAAGCTTGATCTTGAACGAGGCAGCGCCGCCCTCGGAGATCCGATCCCTCGCCCTCTGGTTGCGCCCCGTGACGTTGATCTTGTCGAAGCCGTGATAGTGGTCACCGCCGCCTAGCCGCTTGATGAAGGCGTCGGGCATGCCCTCCGGATTGGCCAGCGCGTCGGTCGCCGGACCGGCGAAGGAAGCAACGACAAGCACCAGAGCGGAAATGAGGATCCGTTTCATCGATCCTGAGCCTACCGCACCTTGCCCGTGGCAAGGACCGTGTCGGACGCGGACCCGTCCTGCGCCGTAGCCGTTACCTTGCAGTTCTTCGTGTCTCCCTTGTTCGCCGGTTCCAACACCTTCACGGCCAGGAAGAGGGGTTTCTCCGATTCCTCACTGGTGTCTAGTGGAACACTGTGGTTGCCGGCCGTCACGGCGGCCGTAACCTTGTCCCCATCCAACTTGTACGTGACTTTGAACTTGCGACTTCCCTTGCAGCCCTTGACGAGCATGTCGTCGGTCATTTCTCCGTCATTTTGGAACTTGATCCTGAACCGCGCGACCTCTCCCAGGGAGACCCGTGCGTTCGTCGTCTGCTGAGAGCCATCGTCGTTGTATTGTCCGTCGCCCAGATAGTTCGAGGTGTTGGGGCCGTCGATCAGCGCGTCCGGCTTGAAGACAACGGCCGCGGTGGCCGGCATAGTGGCCGAGAGTGACAAGAAAACGGCCAGGGCAATCGCGACGCCGATTCGCCTCACGGTTCCCAGAGTATCGAACCCCTAGCCGACCCTCACTTGGGCCCTGACCTTGTCGACATAAGTCGGATCGACCTCGGATGTGGCCTTCAGTTTGCAGCGGAACATGTCGCCGTGATCCGCGCGGCTCTTGGCCTTGATCCCGATGAAGAGAAGGTTACTGATCTCATCGATGTCTTTGACGGGCGCTTGATAGGTCCCGTTCTTGACTTTCATCGTGACATTCGTGCCGTCGGGCTCCGCGTATCTGACGCCGAACCTTCGATTTCCGCCGCACCCGAACATCACATAATCGGCGGCATCGACTACGCCGTCGTTCTGCAACTTGGTCTTGAATATCCCGGTCTCGCCCATCCCGATCACGGTCTTCGCCGTCTGCATGCTCAACGGATCGGAAGGCGTGTAGACGTTCCTCCCGTGGAAGCTGTCGTTCCGATAGTGCTTGATGTACACATCCGGCTGGTAGTCCGTCGCGAAAGACGGGGTTGCCGGGAGCAACAGGGCTATCAGCGCCGCCAGAGCGGTGGCGGGCACGATCCGCTTCATGGGTCGCCTCCTCCCATTACACCGAGGAGCACGCTTCCACACGAAGGCGCTTCCCGCAAGCCCGATGCTCAGCCGGCCTTGACCTTCAGTTTCGCTCTGACCGTATCCTCATCCGAATCGTTGTCGGATTCGAAGACGACCTTGCACTTCTTGATGTCGCCCACATCCGCCGAATCCTTGACCTCGATCTTCAGCCGAAGGTCGTCGTTGAAATCCATTGCCGGAATGAACTGTGTGTGACTGCCGTCTTTGACTTCGTCCGTGAAGTTCACTCCTCCTTCCTTGTAAGTGACCTTGAACCCCGGACTGCTGCCGCAGCCATCCACGGAGAACGTGTCGGAGAGGTCATCGTTGTTCTCAGCCTTGATCTGGAAGTTCGCACTTCTCCCGATTCGGGTCCTTGCTCTTGCAGTTTGTTGGCTTATCGGGGAGCCCGGAGTCAAGACGTTCTCACCCTTGTAATTGTCGGTAAGCCCGCCCCGGATCATGGCATCGACATCGGGCGGCGGCCCGGCCCAGGAAGCCATGGGGCTCATCACCAAGGCGACCATGATCACTGTTCCGAACAACAAAACTCTTTTCATCTCATTACCCTCCTGAATTCTCGGACGAGCCAAGTTCCCACAAGGGTCGAATTCCCGCAACCCTGCGTCCAGTTCGTGCCTGGTCTTGCGGCTCGATCAGCCGGCCTTGACCCTGACTTTGGCCTTTACCGCGTCGACGCCATCCGGCGAGTTTTTCGACTGGAAGACCACCAGGCAGTTGCGCTTGTTCCCGGGAGCACATGGAGTATCCGCCCCGCCGGGAACTGCTCCAGGAGATAGGTAACCTCTGCCTCAAAGCTCTGGTCACCCTCCACAAAGGAAAGCGTCTCCACACCCGGCCCCTCCTGGAACTGCTTGTCGGAGATGCATCTAAGAGCCAGGCGTGCGACTTCGCCGTAGAAAAGATCCGACGGGTGGAGCTGCAACCACCATCCGATCCAGTCGTCAGGATCGCTGAGTCCCGGACGCTTTTTCACCGGCGGCGTCCTCTAGTTCCTCTGTGGGGATGAAACGTTCAGAGGGCGCCTCTCCGTTTTGGATCGATCTGATTCTGCGTTCGTAGTATCGTGCGAGCGCCTCGGACCCGTGAGCAAGGTCCAGTAGCTCGCTAAATGTGACTCCCCCGTCCTGGCTCGCCACCTGCTCTGCCGGCATACGGTGTCTCCCTTCCCCCGCCAGAGGCTACTCACCCCGGCGGAGTTTGTCGTCGGTGGCCGCGCGAACAACTGAGCGAAATGCAATCATGTGATTCCCCTACCCACAAGTTCTTCTTCGCAGTATCCCCATACCCAACGACATTCCATCTGCGGGTGGCAGCGGGAATCCGGACTCTTTCCCCAGAAGCCGAGTGACAATTCCGCCTTGAACCCCGATTTGCCACTCTTTCTTGCGCGCTCCCCGGACCTCCTAGCCGACCACCTTGACCTTCAGGGCGGCGCGGCCGGTGACGACGCCGTCGTCCGCGGCTACCGCGTCGGGCGTGCCGGTTCCGTAGTAGAAGTCAAAGCGCGACGGGAACAGCAAGGCCTGGACCTCGTTGTTCTTCGTCTCGTTGCGGATGCTCTGGAGCAGCTCCGCGAGGTTCGCGCCGCCGTAAGGCTGCGAGTAGCAGTACCAGTCCCAGAGGGGATCCCACCACGAGGGATGCAGGCAGCCCCCGGTGACCACCAGTGGCCCCGTTCCGGAGGCGTTCTTCGGGACCTTCACCGTGAGGTCGATGGTGTCCTGGCCGCCCTCGAAGTCGTTCAGCCTGACCTGCAAGTCGATCTCCTGACCGGGACGCGCCCTTATGAGCGACCGCCGCGCCGGAGCCGGCTGGAGGGGGCTGGACGATAGAACGCCGGCGATTCGCGACGTGTTTCGCTCCTGCGTCACCTCTCCCTCGATGTCTACGTCCGTGACGTTTATCCCCGCGAACGCCGGCATGTCGCGGCGGTTGTCCTCGATGAGCGAGACATGTCGAGAGAGCCGATAGGAAACCAGGGCGGACAGCCACGATGCGTCGTAGTACATGTTGTCGTAGTGAAGCGTGAACGGGCTCCCGTTCTTGCGGGTGCCGTTGATCGTCCATTCAACGTGCGCGCTCCCGTCCCACCACTCGTCGAACACCGCGTCGATGTTCACCATCGCGTGCGCGCCCGCGAAAAGCGATGTGGAGAGCTTCGATCCCCAGAAGAACTGCCCCGCGTCCCAGAACCCCCACGGACCGTCCTGCAGGGCGATGTCGGTCTGGCCGTCGCGCGAGGTCCCGAGATCGGCGTTCTCGAAGTGTGAGGTCACTGGAACGAGCGAAGGCATCTCGCCCTCGACGCCGCGGATCGCCGCGCGCCGGTCCTGATCGACGATGCCGTGGGTCTCGGTCAGGTTGGCGAGCTTGAACGGCCCGAACAAGTGACTCGGGTCGGAAACGACGGTAATGATCTCCGCGCCGGTGAGGCCCATCTGGCTCTGCCCGATCCACACGAACCTGTGCCCCCAGCCGAGGACGAGGTTTCCGCATACGGCCGTTGCCGTTCCCACTCCGGCGAAAGTGACGTCGCCGTAGCTCGCGACGGCCGCGAGCGGCTGACCGGGCTCGAGCGGCAGCGGATCGGGGTCGGCCGGTTGCGGCGCCTGAGCCGAACCTCCGTTGTAGAACATCAGTCCCCGCTTGTCCGCGGTGCTGTTCAGGGCCGCCATCGCTCGTTCGCCGAGGCCGGACACGACGACCGGCACGCGAAGCTTCTGGAGGCCGGAGGGAAGGGTGCTGCTCGGAACGCCGAGAGTCTGGGCGACCGTTCGGCGAAGCTTCGGCGTGAGTTCGACGCTCGGGCTGAGATTGGCCGACGCCGACGGAGTGGCCGGCGAATCGAACAGCGGCATCATCGCCTCGGCCGGCGTGACGCCCCCGATGGTCTGATCCGCGGCGAAGAAGCCGTAGGAAACCGACCCGACGAGCTTGCCGCCGATCGTCACGGGCGATCCCGACATCCCGGCCGCGATCCCCTCCGTCTCGTCTATGAGCGGCCCGGAGACCTGCACGAGGATCATGTCTATGCCCGGCCCGATGCCGTCGTCCAGCACGCCGAGTATCTCGACGTCGAACGGCTCGGGAGTATCGCCCGAGACGGCGGTGAGACCCGTTCCCATCATCCCGGGGGTGAGGTCGGCGACCGGCATGATCTCGGGAGGTGTGACGCAAGTTCCGGCCCCACGGGCGGGAACGGAGGTTAGGGAAATCCCTAATGCCGCGAACAGGGCGAGCGCGATCGGAATCCTGCGCCGGAGGACGGTACTCAAATCGATCAACTCGCGCTCCGTTACAGGAGCATCCACCCTAGCATCGCCCGGGCACGACCTGGGCGGAAATGACGCCCGGTCCGCGGCCCGGGCGGTACGATCAAGCGTCCCCGTTCTAGGAATGTTCCCGATGAATCCCCATCTTCCCCCGCTCGTTCGAACCGCAGCGGCGATCGCGTTGCTCGTGTCGCTCGCGCCGTCGCCGGGTATCGCCGCGAAGAAGGATTCGAACGCCGCGCGCCCGAGCATCGTTCTCATCCTGACCGACGACCAGCGCGCCGACACGATGTTCGCAATGCCGATCGTGCAGGAGCGGCTGGCTGCGCGCGGCGTCAGCTTCACGAATGCATTCGTCACGAACCCCACCTGCTGTCCGAGCCGCGCGAGCATCCTGACCGGGCAGTACTCGCATTCGACGGGCGTTTACAACAACGGTGGCCCGAACGGCGGCTTCGGAACATTCGACGACGATTCGACGATCGCGACGCGGCTTAGCCCCAAGTACAAGACCGGCTTATTCGGGAAGTACCTGAACGGCTACGGCCCCGCTGCCAACTCCGGCTTCATCCCGCCGGGTTGGGACCGTTGGGTCTCGTTCCACCGCGCTGCCTATCACAACTACTCACTGAATATCGACGGCCAGTCGCGCAGATACGGAAACGATCCCGGCGACTACTCGACCGCGGTCTTGGCCGGTCACGCCGAATCGTTCATCCGAAACACCAACGGCCCGCTGTTCGTCTACTTCTCGCCGGTCGCGCCGCACAAGCCCACGACGCCCGCGCAGCAGGACGCCGGGGCGTTCGCCGGCCTGCCGCCGCACCGTCCTCCGAGTTACAACGAGGCCGATCTTTCCGACAAGCCCGTGTGGGCGCGCGAGCGCCCGCTGAACCGCCCTCAGATCTCATCGACGGATCGATTTCGAAAGGACCAGCTTCGGACTCTGGTGGCCGTTGATCGCGCGGTAGGGCGGATCGTCGATGCGCTGGCCGCGACGGGGCGGCTCAAGAACACGCTCATCGTCTTCACTTCGGACAACGGGATGATGTGGGGCGAGCACGGACAGCGCGGCAAAGGCATCGGCTACGAGGAATCGATCCACGTTCCGATGATCGTTCGCTACGACCCGCTCACGAACGCTTCCGAGGATTCCCATGTCGTCGGAAACATCGACCTGGCCCCGACCATGGCCGACGTTGCCGGGATCCCGATGCCTGGAGCCGAAGGCCGGAGCCTCGTGCCGCTCTTGAAGGGAGACGGGTCGGGGTGGCGCTCGGCCCTGCTGCTAGAACACCTCGCTCAAAAGAAGGGATCGCCGCCGACCTTCTGCGGGGTCCGTGCGGAACGCCTCAAGCTGATCGCCTACGACCACGGAAGAAACGAGCTTTACGACCTGGCCGCCGACCCGTTCGAGCTGGACAACCTCATAAAGGTGCCGGCGATGCGCGACCAGATCGTTTCGCTTCGCGACCGCCTCGAGAAGCTTTGCTCTCCTCCGCCGCCGGGTACGCCGCGGCGGTTCCCGACGGTGAAGCTCCCGCAGAGGCCAACCGAAACGGCCTCGGACACGGGCAACGGGCCGAATCCCGGGACCTCACCCGAACAACCGGCCGCGCCGGTGAAGATCAACACGAGGCTGCCGGGCCGGGTCAATTCCGGCGGCGTGGGCAAGATCCCACCTGGAGTCATGCTGCTACGCTCGGCCGTCAAGGCGTTCATGAAACCCTGGCCTTCGACCGGCGACTCGTCGTGGCTCTCGTGGTCGTTCGGAGTTCTGAACTCGCTGACGCGTTCGATGGTCTAACCACCGAAATAGGAGCGGAGGTACGATCCCGGGCAATGATCATTCATGGTTCCGACGCGCTGAGATCCGGCAAGGAGGCACTTGCCGGCGGGGACTGGGACCAGGCGCGCGCTTCGTTCGAGGACGTCCTCAAAGATGGGGACGACCCCGACGCCCTCGACGGCCTGGCCCGGGCTCTCTGGTGGCAGAACGACCTTTGGGGATCGCTCGGCGCCCGCGAGCGAAGATATGCGGCGCTAAAGGAGAAGGGCGACTCCACAGGCGCCGCGCGCACCGCGGCACACCTGTCGATCGAGTACTGGTCGGCGTTCGGCAACGAGGCGGCAGCCAACGGCTGGCTGGGCCGGGCCGAGGATCTGATCCCCGAAGGAGAGCCGGGGACGGAGCAGGGTTGGGCCGAGCTGGCACGCGGCGAGCGCGCGGCCGACCCGGAGACGCAAGAACGTTACGCGCTCGCCGCGCTGGAAACAGCACGGCAATTCGACGATCGGGACTTGGAGATCTACTCGCTGTCCCAGGCCGGGTTCGCCAAGGTCGCGCTCGGGCGGATCGACGAGGGGATGGAAATGCTGGACAAGGCGATGGCGGCGGCGACCGGCGGGGAGGCCGGCGACCTGCGGACGGTGGGCGACATCGCGTGCCGCCTGACGGAGGCCTGCGAACTCGCAGCGGATACCACCCGGGTCGAGCAGTGGATAGAAGTGGTCGGCGCGTTCATGGAACGCCACAGTCACCTGCCGCTGATGTCGTTCTGCGGGGTTTGCGACGCCGACCTTGCCGGCGCGCGCGGGCGAACGGCCGAGGCCGAACAGATGTTGCTCCAGACGCTCGAGGAGCTCGAGAAGAGCGGGCAACGGGCGAGGTGCATCCAACCGGCCGCGCGCCTCGCCTCGCTTCGAATCCTGCAAGGCCGGTTCGAGGAGGCGGAACAGTTCGTATCCGGATATGAAGACCTTCCGGAGTCCGTCGTTCCCCAGGCCTTGCTTTCGATGGCTAAGGGCGAATGGAGCGTCGCAGCGGCGCGTTTGCACCGGCGCCTGAATTCCCTCGGAAGGGACAACCTGCTTGCCGTTCCACTGCTCGGCCTCCTTGTTCAAGTTCAGCTTGCGCAAGAGGACATCGAGGGCGCAAGGGCGAGCGCTGCCGAGATCGTTTCTACGGCCGAACGCTCGGGCAGCCGGCGAGCCCGTGCCGACGCGGAGCTTGCGACCGGGAGGGTAAGGACGGCGTCCGGCGAGGAAGAAGCAGCCATCGAGCATCTCGATTCGGCTCTCGAGGGGTTCTTGGGTATGAAGCTCCGGATCGATGCCGCACGGACACGACTGGAGCTGGCCCGGGCCCACGTGAAAAGCGATCCGAAAACCGCCGTCGATGAAGCTCGGCTGGCGCTGGAGCAGTTCGACCGTGCCGGCGCGGTTCACGAGGCCGATCGTGCGGCTTCCCTGCTTCGCGAACTCGGCGCCGGCGGGCGGACCGGCCCGAAAACCCGGCAGCCGCTGACCAAGAGGGAGAAGGAAGTGCTGGCGCTCCTCGCCGAGGGGCTGACCAACGCCGAGATAGCCGCTCGCCTTTTCGTAAGCACGAAGACGGCCGGCCATCACGTGAGCAACGTGCTCGCCAAGCTCGGGCTTCGCAACCGCGCCGAGGCCGCCGCTTACGCTCATCGGCACCCCGCCGGGGAACCCGCCTAGAAATAGGGAATCCTCCCGATCCTTCCGGCCCCCTGTCTGGGGGAACCTTCTGCCAACGGAATCCACGGGAGGTGGAGCCAATGGCAAGCAAGATTGCGGATAACGGGCGCATCGAGCTGGCGGACATCGCCGCGTCGGTGACCAGCGGCGCTTCGTCCGAGCGCGTGTACGACACGCTCGCGGATCTCTCCACGCACACGGCATGGGGTGGGACCATGCACAAGAAGAAGAACTTCGGCCTGCGGTCGCTCGATGGGCCCGCGGGGCCGGCGACGGTCGGCACCGAGTTCAAGAGCACGGGCATCGACCCGATGGGGTCGTTCAGCGACGGATCGGTCGTGACGGAAGCGTCCCGCCCGTCGGTCTTCGAATGGGTCACGGAGGGTCGCCTCTCGCCCAAGAAGAAGGGCAAGCCGGTGAACGAGACGACGATCACGCACCGGTTCGAGATCAGCCGGCAGGGCGGCGGCTGCACGGTGGCCTACAAGGGGCACGTTTCTCGCTGGACGAACGCGCCGTCGATGCTGACCGCGCCGGTCATCGGCAAGATCGCTGCCATGATGGCGGCGAGCTACGCGAAGAAGATGCTCCGCAACCTGGCCACGGTGGCCGAGGGAAGAAGCTAGTTCCGCGAGAGCGGAGGAACGGAGGAGCAAAATGGGGAAGGTGTCGAAGCAGACGGCATCGAAGCACGAAGAGGCAGAGGGGTTCGAAGGGCATTACGAGCAGATCGGGCCCTACACGATCGGTTTCGAGGCGTACTCGGCCGACGCCGACATGGCGGAGGCGTTCAAAGGACTACCCGACGACCGCTGCCAGGCGGAGCACTGGGGATACGTCCTGAAGGGCAAGGTGACCTTCAAGTACGGGGACGGAACCTCCGACGAGATCAGCGCCGGCGAGGCGTACTACGCGCCTCCGGGCCACACGCCGGTTCTGTTCGCGGACTCCGAGGTCGTCGAGTTCAGTCCGACCGACAAGTTCAATCAGACACTCGAGGTCGTCATGAAGAACATGGAGGCGGCGGGCTAGTCACTACCGGCTTTTCCGGCGGGGCCCCCAAAGGGGGCCCCG
>JBBDHU010000006.1:537962-589733 GCA_040880705.1 Actinomycetota bacterium
CCCCCCCCCCCCCCCCCCCCCGCCTCCTTTATTTGACGGTCACCTTGCCGACGACGGCGTCGCGATTGTCGCCGTTGACGGAGGGAACTACAACCTTGCAGACCTTTCTCTTGCCCGAGTCGGCGCTCTTCCTGACTTTGATCCGCATGACGAGGTCGTAGGTCTCGCCGGCCTGCAGGATGTCCGTGTACTGACCCCCCTGGCTGACCATCCCGGCCGTGATCGGCTGTCCGCCGTGGAAATAGGAGACCACGAACCCGGGCGAGGACGAACACCCTCTCAAGTAGTAGTCGTCCTCGAGAGTGCCGTCGTTCTCCGCCCGGAGCCCGAAGGCGACCATCTTTCCTCGCGCGAGCCTCGCGGACTTCGACTGAAGCGTCGGGAGGTACACACCGTCCCCCGTGTAGTTCGGTTCGGCAGCCTTCTTGATCTGCATGTCCGGCCTGTAGATCGGCGGGCCGGCTCCTGCGCTCGCCGTTGCAGCCGCGAGAGTCAACGAGAGCAGGAGAGTTATCAAGCCTTTGTGTCTGGCAATCACCATAGAACTCCTCTAGGGCGGCTGCCGAACGATACACGAATGTGGGAGTTACGGACAGTTCGCGATGGTGTCGCCGGGGTCCCGGTTGCAGATATCGCTTGTCGTAGCGCCGCCGTTCAGCTTGTCGTTGCCGCCGACGCCGTCGATACCATCGAGGGTGTCCGCGCTCCCGCCGCCCTTGAGAACGTCGGAGCCCGCGGCGCCTATCAGGGAGTCACTCCCGTTGCCGCCGGTCAGCGTGTTCGGCCCGCCGTTACCGGTGAGGGAGTCGGGAAAACCCGATCCGACGGCGTTTTCCGCCTCGAGCGTGTCGGACCCCTCGCCCGTCGAGGTCCCGGCCGCGAGATCCACCGTCACACCCGCCGGCGAGGCGGTGAACGAGGCGGTGTCCTTTCCGATTCCACCTTCGAGTGAATCGTTACCCGCGCCTCCGAGCATGGTGTCGTTACCGGACCCGCCGATCAGCGTGTCGTTCGCACCCAAGCCCTTGAGCGTGTCGTTTGCTCCGAGTCCGCAGATGGTGTCGGCCCCGGCGGTGCCGACCAAGGTGTCGCGTTCGGGAGTGCCCGTGATCGTGCATTCGCCGGGAGGCGGAGGCGGCGGGTCGGTCCCCGCGGTCTGATAACGAGCCAACGCGAAGTCCCGGGCAGACCCAATGTCGGTCCGGCCCGCGGCGATGATCCTGCCGTCGGATTGGATTGCAGCGGCGAAGGCACCGTCGTTCCCCGCACCGATCGGCGTGGTCACCTTTCCGTCTCCCCCGAATGAAGTGTCCAGCCCGCCGCCGGTCTTGTACCGCACCAGGGCGAAATCGGAATTGGAGCCGGCGCTTCGTCCCACCACGACGATCTTCCCGTCCGGCTGAAGCACGATCGCGCGCCCGTCGTCGTGCGACCCTCCGATACCGGTCGTCACCTTGCCGTCGCCGTCGAACGAGGGGTCGAGATCGCCGTCCGGCTCGAATCGAGCCAACGCGAAGTCCCTATTCGAGCCTATCTCGGCCTCGCCGGCAACGAGAAGCTTCGAGTCCGGCTGGATTGCGAGCCCGTACGCTCGGTCGCGTCCACTCCCGACCTGAGTTGTCACTACCCCGTCCCCGCCGAACGAGGAATCGAGGCTCCCGTCGGCCTTGTAGCGGGCGATGGCGAAGTCCCAGTTCGTGGCGCGGGTCGGGCCGGCGACGACGATCTTGGAATCTGTTTGAAGGGCGAGCGCGAACACGTGATCGTCCGACGGGCCGACGATCGTCGTCACCTTTCCGTCGCCGTCGAACGAGGAGTCCAGGCTCCCGTCGGCGTTGTAGCGAGCGATCGCGAAGTCCGTTGCCGTTCCGTCCCAGGTTATCCCGCCGGCAACGATCTTCCCGTCGGATTGCAGCGCGAGGGCGTATATCTCGTCGTGCGAGCTCGCGATCGGCGTCGTCACCAATCCGTCGCCGTCGAACGATGAATCCAGGCTTCCGTCGGAGTTGTAGCGAGCGATGGCGAAGTCGTAGTCGGTGCCGTTCCATGCCCAGCCCCCGGCGACGATCTTCGAATCGGGCTGAACGACCACGGCTTGCGCGAAGTCCCAGGAATCGAGAATCGGAGTGACGACCCTGCCGTCGCCGTCGAAGGAGGAATCGAGCGTGCCGTCCGTGTTGTAGCGCGCGAGGGCGAAGTCGTAGCCGGTCGCGCCCGACTCGGTCGATCCGGCGGCGACCACCTTGCCGTCCGGCTGAATCGCTACCGCGTTGGCATCGTCGTGCGAAGTCCCGAATGCAGTCGTGACCTTGCCGGTCCCGCCAAACGACGAATCGAGGTCCCCGGCGGCAGCCAGAACTGAACTGTTCCCGGCGAACAACAACAGCACCGTTAACAAGACGGCGACCGCACCGGTCCGAATGGCTGCCGCCTCCTTCGATGGCTTCACGATTCGATTCTTCCAGGTCCGGAACGCTCAACGCCGGGCAGGGCAACCCGTCCGAAGCCGACTTGTCAAATATTCGCTTGAATGCTTGAATATGGCCATGCGGACGGTGGATGCACCCACGACCGGGGTTCGCGCGAACCTGGGGCAGTTCCTTCTCCTGATTGGAGTCAACGCCCTGGTCGGGGCCCTCGTGGGCCAGGAAAGAACCCTCGTCCCCCTGCTAGGCGTCGAGACCTTCGGTCTGCGGTCCGCATCCGCCGTGCTCGCCTTCGTCGTGGCCTTCGGGGCCGCCAAGGCAATTGCGAATCTGCTGACCGGGCATTTCGCCGACAGAATCGGCCGGCGAAATCTGCTGATTCTCGGCTGGGCGATCGGCCTTCCGGTACCGGTGATCATCATGATCGCGCCGTCGTGGGGATGGGTGATCGCCGCCAACGCGCTGCTCGGGATAAATCAAGGGATCACTTGGTCGCTCACGCTCATCATGAAGATGGACCTTGCCGGCCCTCGTCACCGGGGGTTGGCGGCCAGCGCCAACGAGGCCGCGGGATATGGGGCGGTTGCCGTCTCCGCTTGGATCACGGGGTTCTTGGCCGATCGTTACGGGCTTCGCCCCGAGCCGCTTTTCCTCGGCGTCGCTTTTGCCGGTCTCGGATTCATCCTGTCGGTGATAGTTCGGGATACCGGCGGCCACACGGCCACGCAGCCGAGCGGATCGGCTCCCCCGTCACTCAAGCGCACTCTGCTGGACGTGTCGTTCAAAGACCGGCAGCTCGGAGCCGTAAGCCGAACCGGGTTGGTCAACAATGCGACCGATGCCGTCGCCTGGGGACTGCTCCCGGTCGTCTTCGTCGAATACGGCTTGGATGCCGGGAGGGTGGGAACCCTTGCGGCCTTGTACACCGGTACCTGGGCCGTCGGCCAGCTCTTCAGCGGATCCGCCTCCGATCGAATCGGCAGACGGGAGTTGATCGCTGCGGGAATGCTCGTGCAGGGGATCGCCATCGTCGGATTCGCGTCCTTCGAGGGATTCGCGGCCTGGGCAGGACTCTCGACGGTTTTCGGCTTGGGCACAGCTCTCGTGTATCCGACCTTGCTCGCGGCCGTGGTCGACCTTTCTCCACCGGCCGAACGGGCGAGAGCTCTCGGTGTTTACCGGCTTTGGAGGGACTCCGGCTATGTGGCGGGCGCAGTCGCCGCCGGGCTCATAGCCGATTCCTTCGGGTCGAGCGCCTCGATCGTGACCGTCGGCTTTCTCGCGGCGGCTGCCGGACTCGACGCGATGGTCAATTTGGAAAAGAGGAGGTTCGTGTGATCAAGCGTGAGGCGAAAAACGCTCTGTTCGACGCGTTCGCGTCGATCGCGAAGTCGCTCGGAAGCGGAAGGCGCGTCGAGATCCTCGACCTGCTCGCCAACGGCGAGCGCTCGGTCGAAGGCGTTGCCGAAGGTTTGGCGCTCTCGGTGGCGAACGCGAGCCAGCACCTTCAGAAACTTCGGGCCGCCGGGCTGGTGGAGTCCCGCAGGGAGGGAACCTCCATCCTCTACCGGCTCGCGAGCGGTGAAGTCGTGGACTTCCTTCGCGACCTCATGACGCTCGCCGCGCGGCAACTCCCGGAAATAGAGGATCTGGCGGCTGCGTACCTCGGGGACCGCGGCGCGCTGGAGCCGCTAACCGCGGAGCAGCTTGCCCGGCGGCTGCGGGAACGAAAGGACATCGTCCTGCTGGACGTGCGACCGGAGGCCGAGTTCGCGGCCGGGCACATCCCAGGTGCAGTGTCCGTCCCGGTGGGAGAGCTGGGAAAGCGCCTGAAGGAGATCCCGAGGGGACGCGATGTCGTGGCGTATTGCCGCGGCCCCTACTGCGCGTTCGCTCACGAGGCGGTTCGAATCCTCACACGCCGCGGTTACAGGGCCCGACGGCTGGAGGGAGGCCTGCCCGATTGGGCGGCGGCCGGGCTTCCGGTCGACGAAGGAGCGCCGGACTGATGGACGTCGTGGCGTTGAGACGAAAGGGTCTCGGAAACACCTCGTACCTGGTTGGGGTGGGTGGCAACGAGGCGATCGTCGTCGATCCGGATCGGACGGGCCGATACGCCGGCGAGGCGAAAGAGCTTGGCCTGACGATCGTCGCCGTCCTCGAGACACACCTTCACGCAGACTTCGTAACGGGAAGCCTCGAGCTCGCCGATAGCCTCGGCGCCGAGATCTTCGCGCCGAAGGAAGGGGCGTTTTCGTTTCCGCACCGCCCCGTCGTCGCGGGTGAAATCCTGGAGTTCGGTCATGTGCGACTAGAGGCGATCGCGTCGCCCGGACATACCCCGGAACACCTCTCCTACGTTGCCTACTCTCCCGAAGCTGGGGCGGCCCTCTTCAGCGGAGGCGCACTCATCGCCGGGGGCGCGGCGCGAACGGATCTCATCGACCTCGGCCGAACCGACGAGCTGACGCGCGCCGAGTTCCACACGATCCATGAGGCGTTTGCGGGTTTGGGGGACGAGACGCGCCTATACCCGACCCACGGGGCAGGGTCCTACTGCTCGAGCGGGGATCGCGGGAGGAAGCCGTCGACCATCGGCGAAGAGCGCCTGAGCAACCCTCTGCTGAAGGTGAGGGACGAGGACGAATTCGCCGCCTGGTTCCCAACTACCTTCCCGGCAACCCCCGCCTATTTCCCGCGAATGCGCGAGTTCAACCGAAGAGGACCGAGGCTCGTCAAGGACATCGCCGCGCCGCCGCCGCTCGGCGCTGAGGAATTCATGGAGGCGTCGAACGGCGGGATGGTCGTGGACGCTCGGCCGAGTGTCGAATATCTGGCCGCCCATATCCCCGGATCGCTTGCGATCCCTCACGGAGAAGACTTTCCGTTGTGGCTGGGCTGGCTTGCGCCGGCCGATTCGCCGCTCTTCTTCGTGGTTGGAGACGTTCCTCTGCGACAGGTCGTCGACGACGCGCTGCTGGTAGGACTCGAGACCCTCGGTGGGTATCTGGCGGTCGGGCCCGGTGATTGGCTCCGAGCAGGAGTCCCATCAGCGAGCATCGCATCAATCGAACCCCCGGATGCTCGCGGCGTCCTCGGTGCCGGCGCACGTGCCCTCGACGTCAGGGAGCCGGCGGAATACGCCTCGGGTCACATAGAAGGAGCCAAGCACATACCTCTCGGCGCGCTGTCCGATCGCATCGGAGAGCTCGCGGAAGAACGGCCATTGATCGCATATTGCTCCGCGGGCAATCGCTCGACTACAGCTCTTTCGATCCTCGAAAGAAACGGTGTCGGACCGCCGGCACGTGTATTAAGCGGCGGCTTTCGAGCATGGGAAGGGGGGTGACGGATCACGCAGTTCGCCGGAAGACGGTAACCACTAGCAAAAGGAGGTGTTCGGTATGAGCGCGGTCTCGGCAACGAGCACGCGGCAAGGAAGCAGCGACACGTCGCTGCGCATCGGAAGCTGGCTCATGGGCCTGGCGGCAGTCGGCTTCATCGGCTACGCGGTCATCTTTCTCATTCGGAATTTCACCGACTCATTCCTCGAACTGGGAATCGGACCGAACGAGGTCGATGTCGGCAAGACTCAGATCCAGGAGTTCAGCCCGGCCCTTTTCCACTACATAGGTCACCTGCACATCGCGGTCGCCGGATTCATCGCCGCAACGGGCGTCGCGGTGCTGTTCCTCGTGATCTACGGCGTGCGGAAGGGCCTGGTGTGGGCGTGGGTTGCGGCCGTAGTCGCACCTGTTCTGGGCCTTGCGGTGGCGCTTCCCGCTCACTATCCGAACGGGTTCGACACCATCGGTCACCTTGGCCTGATCTACCTGGCCGTCGTTATCTTCTCGGTCGGCGCACTCATCGCTCTGAAGGGGCTGCTCTCGAAGGAGAGCTAGATACGGACGGGACCGGGGCGTACGGACGCCCCGGTCTCCACCCGTCATGGCGTCGGTTCATGCGGGGCGGTTCATCACCGTCGCCGCGCAACTCGCGATCCCCTGCTTTTCGTAATACTGCTGGTGGTAGTCCTCGGCCGGATAGAACTCGCCGGCCGGTTCGATCTCCGTGACGATCGGGCGAGGCGAGCCCTCCTGCAGCGTGTCTCGGGATGCCTCGGCAAGTTCGCGCTGCTCGTCGTCGTGATACAGGATGATCGAGCGGTACTGGCTCCCCACATCGGGGCCCTGGCGGTGCCACTGGGTCGGATCGTGCTCCGTCCAGAACTCGGTGAGGAGCCTTCCGTAGGAGACCTGCTCTGGATCGAATTCCACGCGGACGACCTCGGCGTGTCCGGTGTCGTCGCGACAGACCTCCTTATAAGAGGGGTTCTTGGTCGTCCCTCCCGCGAACCCCACCACGGTCCCGGTCACACCGGGAATGGCACGAAATGCCGCCTCGACGTGCCAGAAGCAGCCCGCGCCGAAAGTCGCTATTGCCATGATCCGATCCTCCCTCGGACCCGCCGTTTGCCGGTCCTACCTATGAGAACAACCAGCATGCCCGATTTGGTCCCAAGATCGCCTCAGCAGCCGGCCGACGAGAGGCGGGCGGTGGCCAGGAACTCCTCCATGTCGTAACCCTGCGGACGCGCGGCGTCGATCGCGCCGACCACGTCGCAGGTGCCCTGAATGCCGTTTCGGAAGTCCGTCACGAGACCCGACATGAACGAATCGAAGCGGGCATCTCCCCAGTCGCGCCGGAGTTTCTCCAGCGCGCAGGAACCGCCTTGGTAAACGGTGCCGGTGTAATGGCCCCGCGCGTCGAAAGTTCCCATATCCGAATCGAGCGGCAGCGAGCCGCCGACGCCGGCGAACGGGTGGCCGCCGTCGCAATTGAGGTTCGTCCCCTTCAGGCGCCTGTTCGAGAACTCGGCGAAGCTCTCGTCCGTCCACGGCGAGAGCCACTGGTTGTTGCCCACCATCGAGTACCACCAAAGGTGGGCGATCTCGTGGAACACGACATCCCTGGACCCATCCACCATCAGCATGCCGGGGAACTCGAAACCGTTCGCCCGCCATGTGCCTTCGACCAGGTCGATCTCCGGCTGGTTGTAGGCGCCGTAGTGCTCGGTGAACGAGTTCACGGCTTCGCGCGCCCATGCAAGCACCTCTCTCGCTGGGGTGCCGTTCGACGCCTGCTTGAAGTAGCGAATTCGAATGCCGCGCACCGTCGCCGGCGAGACCTGGAACCTGCCGATCGACATAGCGAAGTCGCGCTCGGACGGAGCTTCGATCACGAGTTGCTTTCGCCCGCTGGGAAGCGTGCTATGCGAACTCACGGTTCCGGTAGTTGCCGCCTTCGTGCCGGCGGGGATGGTGAGCGCGACGTCCCAAGACGCCACGCTCGAGTACATCGATTCGCCGTTGATGGTGTACGGCTCGTCGTGGAGGCCAAGGTCGTCGGTCAGAGCCAGGATCGGTAGCGCGTTGCCCAGCATCGCCGCGTGCCCCGAGATGCCGTAGCGGAAGTTCCAGTTCTTGGGAACCTTGTCCACGAAAGTGAAGGAGATTCGGCCGGTTTCGCCCGGCCGAATCGCGGCCGAGAGCGCTATCGGCAAGCCGGTGCATCCTGCCTCGAGCGATCCGGCGGTCCCTCCGACCAAGTTCCTCACGGAGACGAAAGGCTTGGCGCAGCCGCTCTGACCATTGGGCCACAAACGAAGGTGCACCGACGACAGCGGCGAAGTGCGGTTGTTGGTGAACGAGACCGTTTCGCTGCCGGTCAGTTCCCGCGCCGCCTGATTCCACGAGGCCACGACGGTGTACTTCTGACTCCCGGGGCCTGCCTCCCCGGACCCTGCCGACGCCGGAGCCGCGGTAAGGAGCAGCAAAGCCGCGGCTATCGAGGCCGCTATGCGTCGCATTTCGCTCCCTCCTGCCGATAGCTCCTACAGAACATTCGGCACGGAGCGCCGGAAGGGTTACGGTCCTGAAACCCTCAGGCACCGATTAGGCGCTTGGCCCGGGTGCGAATCTTCAGCCGGCCGCGCTTGATCCGCAGCCAGTGCTTACGCGTCTCGAAGAACGCCTTCACCCGTTCGACGGGTTGCGACGGAAACCTCCGCTCGTACCCGAAAGCCGACAGCGTTGGTCCGGCCACAGCCTCGTAGGCGCGGACATCCTCCGCGGACATCTGGCTGCGCCAGTCGCGTATGCCGGGGGTAACTCCCCTGCGCAGGTTCACTTGATGTGGCTTCGGGTCCGCATACTTTCGCGGAGTCCGTTCGTGGAACCTGGGCATGGCGGGGTCGTAGTCGATACCGAGAAACCGGCACATCTCTCGGAGTTCGCGTTCCGGATCCTCGACAAGGCGCTCGTACCACATCTCGTAATAGCGCGAAGGACCTAGCGGCAGTCCTTGCCGGCGGCCCTGGGTCACCCGATCGCGCCAGTGGTAGGAGGCCTTACGGAGATCGTCAGGCCCGATGTCCGCATCCTTGTAGGAGAGCCAGACATCCCGGCCATCGCGGATCAAGTGCACGAACTTCGCACGGGGGAACGCTCGCGCGATCTTGCGAACATAAGTCACATTGCGCGGGGTCTTGTCGCCCCACGTCTCCTTCCCTTCCGACTCCATGTAGACCCGGAACACGGTGTCCAAGGCCTCGGCGGCGGTCGGATTCTCGAGAGCCTCGAGCCGTCGCCTGGCCTCCGCCGGGTCCACAGGCATTTGCTCCAGGTGTTCGTCTCGCCGGGCGAGCGCGAGGGCTGCGTCCACGTCGAGGCGCCCGCCGCGCGCGAGTTGCGGCCATTCCTCGATCCATTTCGGGACGAAGAAGCTCTCGTGCGGGACGGCGACTAGAGGGTGGGCGTCGAGCATGAGCCGCAGCATCGTCGTGCCGCTACGGCCGGAGCCGACGATGAATACTAGGGGCCGTTCCACACACCGACCCTACAGATGGGGCGGTTCAGGCATGGCGTGGTTGACATGAGACCCGGCCGGCCGTTGGATAATGGCCGTCTCCCTAGGAGGATCCCTGGACCGATCCGACCGCTTTCGCGTGAATCGCCCTCGCGTCATCGCCCAGGAAATCGACGGCGAGGTCGTGGCCATCGATCTGCACACGGGCAACTACTACAGCCTGCGGGGCACCGCCGCCCCGATCTGGGCGGCGCTCGAGTCGGCGGCGGGGCTGCCCGAGATAATCGAGCATCTCGAGGAGCGTTACGCGTCGGGAACAGACGGAATCGAGGGGGGCGTGACAGCGTTCCTGGAGGGTCTCGCTGCCGAAGAACTCATCGTCCCGCTTGCCGAAGGTGAGGAACCGCCATCGGTCCCGGCAAGCGCAAACGGCTCGAGTTCGGGCGCGCCCCGCGATGAGTCGCTCGAGCCGCCGGTCCTCGAAAAGTTCGACGACATGCAGGACTTGATCCTGCTCGACCCGGTGCACGAGGTGGCCGAAGAACAGGGCTGGCCGCACCGGCCGTGAGCACTACGGCGACGGCGGGGCCCGGGGCGGCGGGGTTCGCCGCAGCGGAGGCCGGGTTCGAAAAAGCGCTGGGGAAGGTCTCCGAGCGAAGGTTTGCCTTTCGTGTGGCCGGCGCCGTCGTGCAGCTGCGCTTCGCCGGCGATGCTCTAGCCGACCAAATGACCCGAGCGTTCTCGCACATCCAGGCGGATGCCTACGCGGATCCCGATTTCATCGTGCAGCTATGGGATTCGGACTCGACCGGAGTAACTCCACCGGTGGCATTCGATGCGGGAGGCGTCGAACCGGGCGGGCTGAGTCCGCGGCACCTATGGCGGGGATCCGACGGGCGCATGGGCGTGGCACAACCCGGCGAGGGTTCGCTGTCGCTCATCGAGCCGGCCACGGCCCGCGGCCTTTTTTGGTTTCACGACGCCGCGAAACTCCCGTTCTGGGAGGTTGCGTCGCCGCTGCGTTTGGTTCTGGGGTGGTGGCTTGCTGCGCGAGGCACGCCGCTTATTCACGCCGGCGCCGTCGGGCGCGGCGGTGAAGGCGTCCTGCTGGTGGGCAGGGGCGGGTCCGGTAAGTCCACGACGGCCCTGTCCTGCGCCGCTTCCATGCAATTCGTGAGCGACGACTACGCGGTGCTCGTGCCGGGAATCCGGCCCGAAGTGCATTCACTGTATTGCTCCGGCAAATTGGAGCCGGACAACCTCCACAGGGTCGGATACGCCGCCGACATGCCCTGGAACGCCGACCGGCTTGAAAACGAGAAGGCCGTCGTCTTCGTTCCGGAGGTCGCGCCCGATTCGGTCGTCGCGTCGCTGCAGACTCGGGCGGTGGCCGCTTCGCGAATCGGAGCGGGCTCATCGACGACTTACCACCCCCTGCCTGCCGCGAAGGCGTTCGCGGCGCTCGCCGCCAGCACGATTCTTCAGATAACCGGCAGCCGGGACGAGGGGCTGGGCCCGATGGCCGAGTTGCTCGGATCGGTCCCGTGCTACGCGCTCGAGTTGGGCAACGAGGCCGCCGAAATCCCGGAGACGATCAATCGGCTTCTCGACGGGGTCGCAGAATGAGTCCACCGCTAACGAGCGTCATCATCCCCGTCTATAACGGAGTCACCTACTTGGCCGCCTGCCTGGATTCCGTCTTCGCCGATCCATACCGACCCCTCGAGGTCCTCGTCGTGGACGACGGTTCGGAAGACGGGTCCGGCGATCTGGCGGAGGCTTATCCGGAAGTTCGCGTCATTCGCCAGTCCAATCAGGGGCCTTCGGCCGCTCGCAATGCCGGCATCGCGGCGACCGAAGGGCCGCTCGTGGTCTTCCTGGACGCCGACGACGAGGTGATCTCCGGCCGGCTCGGCCTCCACGCCGCGTTTCTCGACGCGCACCCGGAGACGGGCGCCGTGTTCGGCCGGGAGCAGATCGTCCTCGAGCAGGGCCACGGCGCACCGGCTTGGTTCAAGAGACTCGACAGACGTTTCCACCAACCGGGCGGCGTGGCGATGATGTCCGGCATGTTCCGGCGAATCGCTCTCGAGCGTGTCGGGGGGTTCGACACTTCGCTCCGTTGGTCCGAGGATCTGGATCTCCTCTTCCGGTTCAACGAGCACGAGATTCCCTACGAATTCACCGAGGACGACGTACTGCGCCGGCGCATTCACGGAAGGAACCTCACCTTTCAGACGGACGAGATCGAGAAGGCGCTGTTCAGTTCGATCCGCGGAAGGATTGAACGGCGCCGCGAGGCGGAGGGCAGGGCGTGAGCGAGTCCGGAGTCTCGGTAATCATTCCCGTCTACAACGAAGAGGCCTATCTCGCCAAGGCCATCTCGAGTGCTTTGGAGCAATCGCGGCCGCCGGACGAAGTCGTTGTGGTGGACGACGGTTCCGACGATCGCAGCGCGGAGATCGCCCGCCGCTTCAGCCCTCCCGTGCGGGTCATCCAACAGGAGAACGGCGGCATCAGCGCTGCTCGCAATCGAGGAATCTCCGCCTCCCGCGAGCCGTTCCTCGCATTTCTCGATGCGGACGACGTCTGGCTTAGGGGGAAACTCGCGTCGCAGATTGCGGCCTTCGAGGATGATCCCTCGCTGGATGCGGTGTTCGGTCAAGTCGAGGAATTCGCCGAGGGCGCCGGACGGGCGCGCGAGCCGCACCCGGCTCCCGGCTTCTTGCCGAGTTGCGCCCTGATCCGCCGCGCCATCTTCGAACGCGTGGGTTCGTTCTCAACGCGCTGGGACGTAGGCGAGTGGGTGGATTGGTACGCGAGGGCGGTCGAGGGCGGCATGCGCCTGGCGGCGTTGCCCGAGGTCGTCGCCCGAAGGCGCATCCACGACCAGAATCAAGGGCTTCGCCGCGCGGCCGATCGCGGTCAGTACACCGAGATCCTCAAGGCGGCCCTCGACCGAAGGCGTGCGCAGGCGAAGTGAACAAACCGGGATTGTCGGGAAGCTTCTGGCCTACGCCTCAGGAGGAGCTGTTGCTGCGGGCCGCGCTGCTCGACGGCGAGGAAGTCCGGGAGGCGTGGGAAACCGTTCGCTCATCTTTCGCGATCGACGAGCACACTGGGGATTCCCTCCGGGTCATGCCGATGCTTCACGCGAACCTGCGAAAGCACGGCATAGACGACCCGGTTCTTCCCCGCCTGGCCGGAATGACGCGGCGCAGCTGGTACCTGAACCAAACGATGTTGCATCACGCCGGTGAGGCGCTTCGCATCCTCGATGCGGAGGGCATCGACACCATGGTGTTGAAGGGGACGGCGCTGATCGAGCGGTACTACAAGGACGCGGGCCTGCGCGAGATGCGAGATGTGGACATCCTCGTCCCGCGCCGGCAAGGCCCCGGCGCTATGCAAACACTCGAGCGCAACGGGTGGGTTCCCGCCGAACCGCTCACCGAGAAATTCCGCTGGGTCAACCACGGCATGCTCCTTCAAAACGGAAAAGGAAAGTGTGACCTTCACTGGCGCCTGCTTCGCGAATTCGATCCGCCGGGACCCGACCCTTCGGTGCCTTATTGGGAGGCGTCCGTCCCGTTGACCGTGAGCGGAGTAGAGACGAGAGCATTGTGTGCGAGCGACCAACTCCTGCATTCGATCCTCCACGGCGCTTGCTGGGACTCGGTTCATCACAATCGCTGGATCGCGGATGCGACCGTCGTCGTTCGCAGCGGAGATGTGGATTGGTCACGGTTCCTAAAGCGCGCCGGAGCGGGCATCTGGGCGGCAACCCTCCGGGACGCCCTTTCCTACCTTCGCGAGTCAATACGCGTGGCCGTGCCGGCGGAGGTCGTTGCCGACCTCGGGCGCCGTCGGTTCGCGCCAAGGGACCGGCTGGTTCGGCGATACGTGAGCTCCCGTCCCTCCGCCGAGGGGATCGCCGGCGGCTTTCCGCTAGCGTGGAGCAGGTACGTTCGCCTCACCGCCACTTGGAGTGTGCCGAGAGCCGCGCTGCACTTCCCCCGATACCTGCGGGTGGTCTACGGGTCGAGCGCGTTTCGCAAAGTTCCGGCGGCACTGTCGCGGTGGGCGGGACGGCCTCGAAGGAGGCCTGAGACCGTTCGTGGAGGTGACGGGATTTGAACCCGTGGCCTCCGCCGTGCGAAGGCGGCGCTCTACCGGGCTGAGCTACACCCCCGAGATCGGCAGCGTAACAAAGAGAGTTTCAGTTCTCGATTTGGGAGGAGTCTCAGACCCCGGCGGCCTCTAGGCCGTCCTCGCGTACGAAAACGTGGACCAGTTCTTCCTCATCGCCGACCCCGAGGTTGAGGAGCGCGGCGTCGTCCTGCTGATGATGGCCTTCGGCCATCGAGTAGTAGCCGTTCTCTGCGGCGGCCGCCTGCACCTTCTCGGTCGCAAGGACCGCCCGGGATTCCGTGGCCTGGCGCAGGTGCACCAGCGCCCACACGTACAGCGTGAGCAGTCCGACGGCCAGCGCCGTGAACGCCCACATCGCCCGAAGCGGCGGGACCAAGCCGATTAGGAACGTGACTCCTATGGCTTCCGCAAGGATCGTGAGCACCCGACGGCGCCGCTCCTGTTGGCGAACTCGCTCGCGGCGCCTGGCACCTATGAAGGCGCTCCCCTTGCGGGGTGCCACCACCCAGCGGCCGGGATTTTCTCTTTCCGTGTCTGCTAGCAAATCCAAATCGCGTTCAAACTCCTCGACGCTCGTTCTGGGGGAGTTCCTGCGTCCACGGGACGGGAGCAGGAAAGCGGCCCAGATGATGCCCAAAGCTGCGAGCAAAAGCCAGTCCAAGCCCCACCCCCTTGTCGACCGTTTGGGGACTTCGGCCACAATATGTGGGCTGGAACAGCACGCTAGCACCCAATATGTTGGTGAACAAATATCAACGCTGTAATTTTCAACATTTTTGTCAACCCCTGGGGATTTTCACCTTCACCCTACAAGGCCCGGTAGTCGCCGCTCTTCCCCCCGCTTTTCTCCAGCAGTCGAAGACCCGATATGACTGCGGCGCGATCGTAGGGCTTCGCCGTGTCGTACAGGCACAGGGCGGCCACAGCACCTGCCGTCAGAGCCTCCATCTCCACGCCTGTGCGATCGCGCGCGCGCACGGTAGCTTGAACTCGAATCGACCCGGCGTCGGTGTCCGGCTCGACGAGCACTTCCGCCGATGTGATCGCGATCGGATGGCAGAACGGCAGGAGGTCGGGTGTTCGCTTGGTCGCCATCAGTCCGGCTATCCGGGCGGCCTCAATTGGATCGCCCTTCCGCGTGCCGGCCACCAGCCGAGCGCACGCATCGGGGGTCATCGAGATAGAACACTCGGCCACGGCCTCGCGCTCGGTGCTCTCCTTGTCGCCCACCTCGACGATCCGGGCCACTAGTCGTCCCGCGGGCGAAACACCATTACTTGGACCTCGTCGCCGGCATCGAGCTTCTCGACACCGCCGGGAATGATGGCCAGGCCGTTCGCCCTGGCGACGGTCGCCAGCAGGTTCGAACCTCGTCCGCCGGTTGGAGCCGCCGACCAGCCGCTCCCAGACGGCTCGACCGTTACTCGGGCGAAAACCGTCTTCTCCTTAGGTCCAGAGATCGGGCCCTCGAGCGTGGCCGTAACCTTCGGGCGTTCCAATTCAGTGCGCCCCATCATCTTGAGAAGCGCAGGACGAATGAACACTTCGAACGAAACGAAGACGGATACCGGATTGCCCGGGAGGCCGAAGTACGGCTTCCCCTCTATGAGCCCGAATCCCTGAGGCATTCCCGGCTGCATCGCCACCCTGTAGAAGTCGATGTCGCCTCGGCGGAAGAACGCGGCCTTCACGACGTCTCGCTCCCCAACCGACACGCCTCCGGATGAGATGAAAACATCGGCCTGCGAGAGGTGCGAGAGAACCGCCTCTTTCAGCTCGTCCACGTCGTCTTGAATGGTTCCCCCGGAGTAAGGCATGGCGCCGGCTTCCTTCACCTGCCCGAACAAGGTGTACATGTTCGAGTCGTGGATCTTGCCGAACTCGAGTGTCTTCCCGGGTTCCACCAGTTCGTCGCCGGTCGAGAACACGACCACGCGCGGGCGCGGGTGAACCGACGCGCGCATGTGACCGGCCGCCGCGAGCAATCCCAACTCCGGCGCCGATAGCCTGCGGCCCCCGGCAACCAGAACGTCGCCGGCGCGGATGTCTTCGGCGGCCGGGCGGATGTGCTTGCCCATAGGAACTCCGCGCAGGATCTGCACGCGGTCCCCTTCCTCGCGGCAGTCCTCGATGGGTACGACGCTGTCGGCGCCGGCGGGGATAGGCGCGCCGGTCGCGATCCTGACCGCCTCGCCTCGCCCGACGGTAGCGTCCGGACGCTGTCCGATCATCGCCTTGCCCACCACTTGCAGCCCGACCGGGCTCTCCGGCGTTGCCGCCGTAGCGTCCGAGGACCGGACCGCGAACCCGTCCATAGCCGAGGAGGCGAACGGCGGGATGTCGGCTTCGGCGATCACGTCTTCGGCCAAGATGCATCCGTGTGCTTCCTGCAACGGAAGCTCGATCGCCTGCAGCGTCTGGATCTTCGACATGACGCCGTTGCGAGCATCTTGGACGGAGATCATCGACGAGATGTCGTCGTGGCGCGGCATCGGCGCCTGGGCTTCGCGGGCCATTGCGCCCAGTCTACAGGCGGCCTACAGCAGCTTCTTTCGTTGAACCAGATCGGAGAGGAACTTGCCGAAGTCGTCGCCCAGATCCTCCCGCTCGACCGCGAGTTCGACGGTCGCCTTGAGGTAGTCGAGCTTGTTACCGATGTCGTATCGAGGACCCTCGTGGATGAATGCGTACACGGCCTGCTCGCGAGCAAGGATGTTGATCGCGTCGGTCAGCTGGATCTCGCCGCCGGCGCCGGGCTGGACCTCGCGAAGGGCGTCGAAGATCTCGGGAGTCAGGACGTAACGGCCGATGACGGCCAGGTTCGAGGGCGCGTCCTCGGGTTTCGGCTTCTCCACAACCCGCGCCACGCGCGCGAGGTTCCCCTCGATCGACTCGGGCTCGATGCAACCGTAGAGGCTGACGTCGGCCTTGGCCACCTCCTTCACGGCGATCACACTTCGCCCGTAGCGCTCGTGGATCTTCAGCATCTCCTGCAACAGCGGGTCCTCTTCGTCCAGAAGGTCGTCGCCGAGCAGACAGGCGAAGGTCTCGCCGCCCACGTGAGGCTCCGCGACGGCGACCGCGTTGCCTAGGCCCAGCGGGTCACGCTGGCGGATGTAGTGGATTGCCGCGAGGTCGGAGACTTCGCGCACCATCTTCAGCTCGTCGAACTTCCCCTTGTTCTCCAGGTAGTACTCGAGCTCGAAAGAACGGTCGAAGTGGTCCTCGATCGGACGCTTTCCGCGACCCGAGATGATGAGGATGTCGTTCATCCCCGCGCCCACTGCCTCCTCGACGACGTACTGGATCGCCGGCTTGTCGACCACCGGAAGCATTTCCTTCGGCTGTGCCTTGGTGGCCGGGAGGAACCGCGTGCCCAATCCGGCAGCGGGGATTACCGCCTTCTTGACCTTCATGCGTCTCCCCTTCGAGAAGAATACGGAGTGTATCTCCCGAAAGGCCGCGTGGGAAACCGGGAAGCCCGATCAGGGGGCGCCTTTATAATCGGTGTGGAAATGCCTACCTACGAGTACGTTTGCACCGATTGCGGGAATCACATCGACGTCTTCCAGAACATCTCGGACGAGTCGCTGCAGGCGTGCGGGATCTGCGGCGGGAAGCTCCGTAAGGTCTTCCATCCGGCCGGGATCCTGTTCAAGGGGTCCGGTTTCTACACCACCGACAACCGCAAGAAGCAGCCGAAGACCGAGAGCAAGCCGGAGAAGAAGGCCCCCGACAAGAAGTCCGAGAAGAAATCCGAGTCCAAGCCCAAGAAGGACAAGCCGAAGGAGAAGTCGGCCTGACGAGGGCGGATGTCGGCGTATTCGGAGGGTCCGGGTTCTACTCCTTCTTGGAGGATGTCGAGGAAGTAACGGTGGACACGCCGTACGGTCCGCCATCGGCACCGGTGCACGTCGGCGAGATCGAGGGGCGGCGTGTCGCGTTCCTTCCGAGACACGGATCGAAGCACGAACTGCCGCCGCACCGAATCCCCTACCGCGCGAACACCTACGCGATGAAGGAACTGGGCGTCACGCGGATCCTCGGTCCCTGTGCGGTTGGATCTCTCAAGGTCGATATAAAGCCGGGCGACTTCGTGGTCGCCGATCAGCTAATGGATCGAACGCACGGGCGCGCCGACACCTACTACGACGGGCCGCAGACGACTCACATCTCGTTCGCCGATCCCTACTGTCCGACGATGCGCGAGGTGACGATCGCAGCCGGCCGTGACCTGAAGATTGCTCTGCACGACCACGGGACGGTGGTCGTCACGCAGGGACCGCGTTTCTCAACGCGAGCGGAGTCCGCCTGGTTCCAGCATCAAGGCTGGGAGATCGTGAACATGACTCAATACCCCGAGGCCGTGCTGGCCCGGGAGCTGGAGATCTGCTACGCCAACATCTCCTTGGTGACCGACTACGACGTGGGCGTGGGCGACGTGCCACCCGTAACGCACGACGAGGTGATTCGCGTGTTCTCCGAGAACAACTCACGGCTGCGCGAACTGCTGTTCTCCGTGATCCCGGCACTTCCGGAGGAACGCGACTGTATCTGCGCCACAGCGCTCGAAGGGGCACGGTTCGAGACCTAGGCTCTATCATCGGCGGATGAGTGAGCCCGTACTTGTGTCGATCGAGATGCGATTCGTGACGACCGACGAGCCGAACGCGCTGGGCGAACGGATACGCGAATCCGTGGCCATGATCGTTGGCAAGGAATCGTTGGAGGAATTCCGGGTGCGCAGCCTGCCGTTGGTTGCCAGGAAGCCCCCACGCCCCGCGGACGAGGTGTGATCTAGATCACAGCGGCGGGCACTCGCTTGCTGTAGCGTCCGCCGGACTCCCTCCTTTTAGATCGGGCGGGAGCATGTTCAAGAGAAAGTGGTCGCCGGCAGCCAGGGCCTTTGCTGCGCTCGGCGTACTGTTCGGACTCGCGGGTTTCCTTTTGGTTCGAAGCTACGCCGGGAGGGTCCAAGCACTGGCTCCCGCTCTCGGACCGCTCGGCCCCGTCGCAGTCGCGGCCACGGATCTTTCGCGAGGCGAAGCGTTGTCACCCTCGATGGCCGTCCTTCGCGACTTTCCGCAGGCCTACACCCCTCCGGGGGCCGTGACCGGGGCAGGACAGCTGAGCGGCCACACGCTGCTGACCGACATCAAGCAAGGAGAGGTATTGACGAGATCCCGCATCTCCGGGGAAGCCGGAGGACCCGTGGCATCGGTGGTTCCCGGAGGACTGAGAGCATTCGTGATCCACGCCCCAATACCTCCCGGCGCAGTTCGGCCGGGTGACCGCGTGGACGTCCTGGCGACGTTCGTCTCGGGACGGCCTTACAGCGACACCGTCGTGGCCGGGGCGGAGATCCTCTCGGTCGTGGACGGGGATGAGGGCTTCGCGTTCGCCGATTCCGAGGGTGGGGCGCAGGGCCCGGCGCTCGTGCTCCTCGTCGCGCCCGAGTCGGCCGAAAGGCTGGCGTATGCGAGCGCGTCGGCCAGGCTTTCGGTTTCGATCGTCGGGGATCAGGAGGTGATCACCGCGGATTCGACCACCTGATACCTATATAGACTGCGCGGCGTGTTTCGTGCGCTTGTGCTGGGCGCCGTCCAGGGGCTGACCGAATTCATCCCGGTTTCCTCGTCGGGTCACCTCGTGCTCGTTCCATTCATCCTGGGATGGGGAACGGCGCTGGGCTCGGACATCTCGTTCGACGTGGCCGTTCATCTCGGCACGTTGCTCGCGGTGCTCGTCTATTTCCGCTCGGACCTTTGGGCGATCGTAAGAGGCGTTGCCAGGACCCTCGGCGGGCACGGCCGGGACGCCGACCGTGAGATGGCGCGGCTCGGTGGGTTCCTTGCGATCGGCACGATCCCTGCTGGAATCGTCGGCATCGTCCTGGAGAAGCAGGTCGAGGGCCTCTTCGAGTCTCCCGGGATCGCCGCAGCGATGCTGCTGGTCACCGCGGCCTTGCTGACCGGGGCCGAGCTGCTCTACCGGCGAAAGCCGTCGGGCAGGCGCGAAGTGGACGGCGTGGGCCTTCGCGACACGATCGCGATCGGGGTAATGCAGGCGGTCGCGATCGTGCCGGGGATCTCCAGATCGGGAGCCACCATCGCGGCGGGGATAGGCACCGGCCTGACGCGCGAGGCGGCCGCCCGTTTTTCGTTCCTGCTGGCGATTCCCGCCATAGCTGGAGCCGCGATCGTGTCGTTGCCGGACCTCAGTCCGACCATCCCGGTGTCGCGCGTGGCCGGAGCGGCCGTGATGGCTTTCATTTCGGGGATCGCCTCGATCGCGTTCCTGCTTCGATTCCTCCGGAGCCGGCCGATGATCCCTTTCGCCATCTACTGCGTGGCGGCTTCGATCGTCGGGCTGGTAGCGGTGGCGGTTCGTTAAACCGGATCGAGCGGCGCGGCCGCGAATCCCACGCTGAAGCGTTTGCACCACACGACGGCACTCTCGTAGCGAGAAACGTTCACGCTGTTCGGGACCTCGTAGTTCTGGTTCCCGATGTTCCCCTTGAGGGGTCCCAGCTCCACATACACATCGTCGTGGGCATCGGAATCTCCGTCCGCAGGAGCCGCCGACAGATACACCTTTAGATCGGGTCCGTTCTCGACCCGCAGATCCTCGAATCTGAGGAACGTCCGCCCATCGGGAACCTCTACGAGCAGGGCTGTTCCGGAGCCGGAGTGGGCGAGACTGCGGAACCTGCCCTTCGCGAGTGTGACCGGACCGGCAGGCTCGGCGGTGTCTTTCTTCCCAGGTTCTTCGCCTACGGGGGCCGGGGAGGTCACGGTTTGCGCCGTGCCGCCGCCGGGCAGCTCCTCGTTCACCTCGCGATCGATGAAGAGGAACTGCGGACCGAAGAACCAGATGCCGAACCCCGCCAGCGCCAGGCCTAGAACGACGACTCCGGCGGTCCTGCCCGGATGCCTCGCCACGGCGGTTCGAATGCTCACTGTGTCTCGCCTCCTCCCCTCCAACCTATCGCTCCGTCATTACGGAATCCTTGCGGGGAGTTCTCCGATTCCGAAATCCCGGCGGGTACGGGCCGATCCGTGCGCAGTCGTGCGAGTGCGAATTCCCTGATGCCTTCCCCAAACGACACTGCCGCACGGAATCCGAGCTGCTCTCGGGCCCGATCCGGCGACGCGAACACGTGTCTTACATCGCCGAGGCGAAACTCCTCCGTCACGACCGGCCGGGGCGAGCCACCGCCGACCGCGGCGGCGAGCGCTTCGGCCATCTCGCCAACCGTGTGCGGGGAGCCGCTCGCGACGTTGAAGGCGCCGGGTACCGCCGGGCCGGCCAGCAAGGCTCGCGCCGTCGCCCGCGCCACATCGCGGACATGAACGAAGTCACGCAGTTGCTTTCCGTCCTCGAAGACGCGCGGCGGAATGCCCGCCGCGAGGGCGCTTCGGAATACGCTCGCCACGCCCGCGTAAGGCGTATTGGCCCGCATGCGAGGTCCGTAGACATTGTGGAACCGAAGAGCCGTAACAGGGCACCCGGTTTCCCTCGACCATGCCGCGCACAGATGCTCCTGATGGAGCTTTGTCGCGGCGTACACGTTTCGAGGATCGAGCGAAGCATCCTCGGGAACGGCCTCCGTCGAAAGCGCCGCGCCGCACCCGGGACATCGCGGCTCGAACTTACCCTCGGCGAGATCGTTCGGGTTCCGGGGGCCCGGAGCCACAAGACCGTGCTCATCGCAGCGATATCGCCCCTCGCCGTAAACCACCATCGAGCTGCCGAGGACCAGACGGCCGGCAAACGACCTGGCGTGCATCGCGCCGAGGAGCGCCGCAGTTCCGAAACCGTTGTGCGAAACGTATTCCTCGATGTCGCCCAAATCGACGCCGAGGCCAACCTTCGCCGCGAGGTGCGCGACGGCGTCGACCCCTTCCAGGCATCGCTCGACCAGCTCGGAATCCCGAACGTCGCCAAACACATACTCGGCCCCGGCGTTCAGATAATCGGGACTCGAGTCGGGCGCGCCCGGAGTGAGTGAATCGAGCACTCGCACTTCCCGGCCGGCCGTAACGAGATCATCCACGACGTGCGAACCGATGAATCCGGCACCGCCCGTGACCAGAACCCGCCTTACCATGGCGACCTCACCGCGATCTGTACGAGGATCGCCACCCCGGCATTCGCCGCCAGCCACGCCCGAGGACGCGGCGACGGCGCCAGGGAGCACCCTGCGATCAGCACCCACGGGGCGAACTGAAGCCAGATCCGCTCGACCTCCCCCTTCGACATTCCGGACAAGTCGGCGAGTGCGATCGCTGCGATGGCGCCCCCGGAGAGCAGCCACACGCTGCGGTCCCGGAGCCGGGCAAGGCCGGCCATCGTTGCCGGCCCCAGCGCTATCGCGAACGCCGCCAGGTTCGCGATAAGGAAATACACGTAGGAGCGGTGCCTGCTGATTCCTTCCAGGTACTGCCGCCGGGTGGCAAAGAGACCCTCGAACCACCAGAACCCGGCGAGGCCGAACGCCCCGACCACAGCCGCAGCCCCGGTTGCGGCGATAAGCACCGGCCGCGGCCGCCTGCGCACCAGTGCGACCGCGCCCGGGATCACGGCCAGCAAGACGAGTCCGTAGGAGAGGAAAATCCCTGCGCCGAACAGCAGCCCGCCGCCGAGAGCGGCGAGATCGCCCCCGCGATCACGCCTGCCCGTCGCGATCACGATCAGCGCCACCGCCCACGCGCCGACCCCCATGAACAACGCGTCTGCGGACGTAGCGACCCACACCCATGCCGGCGCGAGAACGACGAACGGTGCCGCCTCCCGGACCCGGCCTTCACCGGCAACCTCACGAACCGCAAGCAACACGGCGGGCACCGCTGCGGCGCCTCCGGCGATCTCGAGCGCGGCCACCCACCAAGGGCCGCTCAACCCCGCCGCATCGAGCGACCAGAGAACAAGAAGCATGCCCGGCGGGTGCGAGCGAACGTGCGTTGTGTATGTGCCGATCCGATCCGTGAAGGAATCCAGGAAAGCGCCCGGCGAGACGACTTTGGCAAGGTCGTGCAGGTAGTCCAGCGGATCTGTCACGGGCCCGATCAGCGAATGCGAGCCGTTCGTCGACGCGAGAGCCACTGCCCACGCGGCGGCGGCCGCAAATCCCAGCAGGAGGAGCCGCATGAATGGAACCGACCGGGCAACCCTCGGCCCGAACGCCACGGCGAGGATGGCAAGTGCGACGACCGGCAGCATCCAAAGCCGGGTAGGGAACCAGAAGTGCCCTGTCAAAGGCGGCGCCTGCACCAGCATGTTCGGGCGGCCCGACGCGTTGATGACACCTCCCCAGATCCACGCCCCCAAAACGAGCGCAACCCAAACGCCGAGCCCCGCCGCCCCCGTAAGTCCGGACAACCGGCGCGGTTCGCGGGCGGCCGGGGGGGAATCCGATGGGGCCAACACGCCCGCGCGGCTCACGCTTCACTCCTCGCCCGCCGCCGCGCAAGCCCGAAAACGACGCCGATCGACGCCGACGCTACGACGAGCGCGATAGCGAGGCCGGCGGTGTAATTCCCCGGCAGCAAGCTCGGGTTGTCGGGCTGGCGTCCGAAACCCGCCACGAGCGGGATGGAGAACAGAACGAGTACGCCTGAGACGATCAGGCAGCACTGTACAGATGCGCGCAACGGTCCTCGCACGCGTCGGCGGAGCACGACGCCGGTCGCGCACGCGACAGGCGCAACGATGCCGTCGTGCACGATCGCGGCGCCGACCAGGTAGGTGGCGAGCCAGACCGGCCGGGTTGCGCCGGCACGCGACAGCGCTCCCCAGACGCCGAACAGCATCACCGCTCCTCCGGTCCCTGCGCAGAGCCAGAACAGCGGACCGAACTTCGTGTCGGGCGGCTCCTGTTGCACGCTCATACGACCACCTTCGCCACCCATTTCGTCTGCATGACGCCCGGCCGGTTAGGCCCGATGAGGCGCAAAGGGTATCCGTGGTCGATATCGAGCCGCTCGCCGTTGCATTCCAGCGCGAGCAGCGTGTCGGGATCGTGAGCGTGATCGAAGTTCAAAAGGCTGCTCGAGTAGGCCTTCGACTGATCCTGAAGCGATTGCACCTCCGCGTCGGCATCGAAGGGCGCGTCGGCCATATCCAGAAGATCCACGACTCGAACCCCTCGCCAGCGGACGTTCGCGCTCCAGCCGTCCACGCAGGCGATCGGAAGCGTGGCTTCGTGTTGCGGCATAGCGCGAAGATCGTCGAGAGAGAGCGACAGCGGCGTCCGGACGGTCCCTTCGATCGAGAGCCGGTACGCGGGGTCGTTTGCCAGATCGGTCACGCCGGCCGACCTCGCCGTCTTGTTCACCGGAAACCCCTGGGGGCCTTCTGTGGGCCTGCGCGGCGCGAGCAGCCCGGCGAACTCTAGCGGCCGGACGGTCTGCCCGACCGTGAAGAGCGTGATCGCGCCGGTCGCACCGGCAATCGTCCACAGGAAGCCACGGCGCGAGAGTCCGTCGGTCGCCGGGTCCTCGGCATCGGAACTCGAGGGCGCCGATAGTGATCCATGCCGCCCAGTAATGCGCCGCCGGAAACGAGAATAGCCAGGGGTTCCAGCGAGTTATCGAAGCGACGCCGGAGAACAAGAGGAACACGCTTCCACCGACCAGCGGGAGAAGCGAGATGCGCTCGATCGCGTGCGCGAGGTTCTCGACGGGCGGCCATCGGAACAGCTTCGGATAGACAGCCCAGAGCTTTCCGAGCAAGAGTGGGATCGACGCGATCCCCGTGGCGACGTGCAGTCCCTCGGTTATGCGATACAAGCCGGCCGGACGCGACGGCCAGTTGAACCACGACGGTGGGTTCTGGATGAGATGCGAGAGCACACCCGTTACGAAGCACACGGTGAAGGTCACACCGAGTGCCAGGCCGAGAACGACCCCCGCGCGTCGAGTTCGGACTTCGCTCGTGAATGCCCCCTCGCGAAGAGGTCCGACCCGCAACCTATCGGGGGGGAGGAGCCGCTCGGCTAGCGTGCGTCGAGCCGCGCGAACCACCTCCCCCCGCCTTCCCAGACTTCGCCAACCTCGTAGCCGCCGTCGCGTGCGAGATCGCCCAACCCATCCACTCCGGCTTGGGCCCAGGGAAACCAGTCGCCCGAGTCGCCGTCAATTTCGATCCGCACGCGAAGATGCTGGATTGAGACTCCCGGCGCCTCGACCTCGAGAAGGGCGATGCCGCCGGGTCTCAACAGCTCGCGGAGCCGCCGCAGGAGCCTCGCCGGGTCGCCGCCGATCCCGACGTTGCCGTCCAGAAGCAGCGCGCTGCCCCAGTCGCCGGGAAGCGGATCGAAGATGGATCGAACGACGGCCGGGACACCCCGCCGTCGCGCAACTCGTACGGCTCCGGGCGCCACATCGACCCCGAGAGCGCGGACTCCACGGCGACGAAGCGCCAGCGTGTGGCGGCCCGGACCGCACCCGACGTCAAGAACGGGGGCCAGCGCGCGGTCGATGACCGACTCCTCCTCCGGTTCGGGTGCGTCGAACCATCTCTCGACATGAAGTGGAAGCACGAGTCCGGTGTCTGACCGGAGGCGATACCGGGGGAGCTCGAGGAGCTCGGCTTGCACCGCGCTCATCGCGCCACACGCCCGGCCGCGACCGGCTCGCGCTGACAAAGCTCGCGCAGCGCATTCGCGAACCTGGAACGCGGGACGGTCTCGGCGACTGCGAGCGCGTCGTCGAAACGATCGACATCCCGAAGTTCGGCAAGCGGCAACCACCGAAGCCCGAGAGCGTCGAGCCGCCGCCGTTGATCGGCGCAAGTCGAAGGGTTGCTCGTCGGCACCCCGAGGAACACACGCGGATCCGGACGCCGGAGCCCGATCGCCCACCAGCCGCCGTCGTGCGCCGCCCCAAGCACAGCGTCGGTGCCTGGGGAAGAGAGCAGCGCCATAGCGTCGAGGAGAATCCCCGGCGTTACTTGTGGCGTGTCCATGCCGATCAGCAGCGACGGTCCGCCGGCGTCGCCGAAAGCATTCGCAAGTCGCTCGTCAAGACCTCGGCCCCTTTGACGCATCGGAGAAACGCCAGCGGGAAGCCACTCACCGGGCTCGCCATCGAGTACCAGCAGCTTTTGCGCCGCCGGCGTCCGTACGACTGCCTCCAAGGTGTCGGAGAGTGCCGCCTCGGCCAGGGACGACGCCTCACCCGGCGAGAGCGGAGGGCACAGGCGGGTCTTGGCGCGACCCGGAAGGGGCTCCTTTGCCAGCACGACCAGGCGCACTCCATTCACCTCAGTGCCCTGACCATGTCGCCCGTCGCCCTCAGGGTGCCACGAACCGTTCCCGTCACCTTCGATCGACCGGCTCGCGAGCGATAGGCAACGGGTACCGTGCGGATTCGCCAGCCGGAATCCGCGGCTCGCAGCACCATCTCGAGGGGCCACCCGAAACGCCGATCGCGGATCGACAGCGAAACGAGCGGTAGACGCAGGGCCGCGCGCATCGGGCCGAGGTCGCGGATGTACAATCCCGTTCGGCGCCGAACCTCCCACGCGAGAGCGCGGTTGGCGAGGCGAGCGTGAAGCGGCCAGGCTCCCGGTTCCGCCACTCGGTCCCCAAGGACCAGGTCGGCGGCACCGCGAAGTACCGGCTCGGCCACGGCCGGCAACTCCTTCGGATCGAGCGACCCGTCGCAATCCATGAAGCAAACGACGTCGTCCTCGGCCGCGGTGAGCCCAGCAAAGCACGCGGCGCCGAAGCCCGGCCGCGGCTCGCGAACCACCATCGCTCCGAGCGCTGCCGCGATATCCGCGGAGCCGTCTGTCGAGCCGTTGTCGACCACGATGGGGCGGTAGCCGCGCGGCATTCCGGCGAGTACGGCAGGCAGCGCCTCGGCCTCGTTCAGCACCGGCAGCACGACGTCGGTCATCGAGTCCGAGTCTGGGCCGGTCTCCTTATGAAACGATTGCGCGCGGCTTACGCACGGCTGAATTCTCCAGGTACGTGCCTCGCCGCGCCCGACCGGAAAGACTTTCGCAAGGTTCGAGGTTCACAATGATGAGGTGAGCGAGACGCGAGTTCTAGTGGTTGACGACGAGCCGATCGTGCGGGAGGTCCTCTCCAGATATCTGCGAAAGGAGGGCTTCGACGTGGAAACGGCCGAGGACGGCGAGAGGGCGATGACCGCCTTTCGAAAGGAGCGTCCGGATCTCGTGCTCCTCGACCTGATGCTGCCGAGGATCGACGGAATGGAGGTATTCCGGCTGATGCGCGGCACGGACGCCCCGGCGGTGATCATGCTGACGGCGAAAGGCGAGGAAACCGACCGCGTCGTGGGGCTGGAGCTCGGGGCCGACGACTACATCACGAAGCCGTTCTCACCGAGGGAGGTCGTCGCGCGCGTTCGTGCGGTTCTCCGCCGGACCTCGGCGGGGAACTCGCTGGCGCGCGAGAAGGCAATCCGCTTCGAGGACGTCACGATCGATCCCCAACGGCGGGAGGTGCGCCGGGATGACAAGCCGGTTCAGGTCACTCGGAAGGAATTCGACCTCCTGCACCTGCTTGCGTCTTATCCGAACACGGTCTTTTCGCGCGCGCAGCTCCTCGAGGAGGTGTGGGACTTCGCCTGGCACGGCGACGCGTCCACCGTCACCGTTCACGTTAGGAGGCTACGCGAGAAGATCGAGATGGACCCTTCGAATCCGCGGCACCTCGTCACGGTTTGGGGCGTCGGGTACAGGTTCGAGCCATGAGGGGCTGGCGTCCGCTCGCGCTGATCGCTGGAGTCGCGTTAGTCGGCGCGCTCGGCACGCTCGCCGCCGGCGCCGCGAGCGGCATGGGGCCCGGCGACCTCACTCACCTCGCACTTCTGCTGGCGCCGGCAGCCATCGCGACGATCGTCGCGATGGCCATCGCCGGCCCACTTCTCTCGCGGGTGTCGATTCGTCAGCGCATTGTCGCGGTCGCGGTAGTCGGTGCCGCGGTCGCGCTAGGCAACCTCGCCGTCGTCTTCCTTCAGATGTTCGTCAGCGATCACGACGCGACTGTTATGGCTGTTCTCCTTCTCTATTCGCTGGGGGCGGGCATCGGCGCGGCGCTCGTCGTAGCGCGCTCGTCGTCGGCCGCGATCGACCGGCTGGCCGGGTCCGCGCGAGCGCTCGGCGAGGGTGACCTAGACACTCGCGTCGGACGACTCGACGCCGGGCCTGAGCTCGACACGCTTGGGCGGACCCTGGACGAGATGGCCGAGCGACTGCAGACCGCCCTCGAACGGGAGCGTGGGATCGAAACCACACGTCGTGATCTGATGACTGCCGTGTCTCACGACTTGCGGACCCCCCTTGCTAGCCTTCGTGCGATGACCGAGGCGATCGACGAGGGCGTCGTCGAAGACCCGCCGAGCCTTCGCCGCTACGCCGTGGAGATGCGCCGCGCGGTCGATTCGCTTGTGGCGCTAGTCGACGACCTCTTCGAGCTGGCACAGCTCGACGCCGGAGCGATAGAGGCGGAAACGGAGCGCGTGCGTTTCGAGGATGTCGTGCACTCCGCGATGGCGGCATGCGAGGCGCAGGCGAGCGACAAGGGCCTGGTTCTTCAAGCTGACATCGGGGCTAGTGCCGACGCTTTGTGCTCCCCGCGTCTCGTTCGCGTGCTGCAGAATCTGCTTGCAAACGCGATCCGCCACACGCCGGCCGACGGTGCGGTCCGAATCGAGGCTGCCCGCAAAGTCTCCGTGCTCGAGCTGGCCGTCGAGGACACCGGCCAAGGGATCGCGCCCGAGGACCTCGAGCACGTCTTCGATCCCTTCTGGCGGGGAGACCCGGCGAGATCGGGAGCTTCTTCGGGTGCCGGTGCCGGCCTCGGACTCACGCTTGCGAAGCGCATCGTGGAAGCGCTCGGCGGAAGCATCGAGGCGCAGAGCCGGCCGCTCGTGAAGGGTGCCCGCTTCGAGGTATTGGTTCCGGTGGGAGGGAGCGCCGGGGGCGCCTAGGTTCCCGCGATCGTCATTTCGGAGATGAGCACCGTCGGGCAACCGATGCTCGAGAAGAACTGCAGGTCGGCGCCCAATTGATCCATCGAGCGAAGCATGTCGGGAATCGTGCTGGCAACGGTCATTTCTCGCAGCGGCTCACCTAGCGCGCCGCCCTCGATCCTCAACCCGGTTGCCCCGACGGAGAACTCACCGCTTATCGGATTCGCCCCGGAATGAACGCCCGATACCTCCTGGATGAGCACGCCGCCGTCGGCCCGGGCGAGTATCTCCTCGGGCGACAGGTCTCCCTCTTCTAGGAAGAAATTCGACGGCGAGACGCTCGGGGGCCCGCGGTACCCCGGACGGCTCGCGTTGCCGGTCGAAGCCTCGCCGCCGCGAAGTGCCGTGTAGGTGTTGTGAAGGAAACCGCGGAGCACTCCGTTCGAAATGAGCTCGGTTCGTCCCGCGGGAACCCCTTCGTCGTCGAATGGGGCGGCGGCCGGGCCGTCGAGCAGCCGCCCGTCGTCGACCAGCGACACCGCAGACGATGCCACCTCCTCGCCGACCAGACCGGCGAACAGCGAGCGCCCCTTCTGAACCGCGTCGGCGTTCACGGCGCCGGCCAGCACTCCGAGGAACGACGACCCCGCGTGAGGATCCAGCACTATCGGGAAGCGTCCGCTCGGCGGCTTCCTCGCGCCCAGCAGCCGCGCCGCGCGGTCGGCACCCTCGGCCGCGCACTCCTGCCATTCGAGTTCTCCCATCTCGCGTGCAATCCGGAAGGAGAAGCCGGTCTGGGTTTCGTCGTCCTGTTCGGCGAGCGTCGAAACCACACACCAGCAGTCGGTTCGGCTGTATTCGCCGCCGGCGTCCAGCGTCGAGGCGAGGGCCATGCGCGACACCGCGTCGCCGTAGGTGACTTCCTCGACCTTTCGAACGCGCGGGTCGGCCGTGACCGCGGCTTTTTCCAGGTCCAGGGCGAGCCCGACTTTCTTTTCTGTATCGACCTCCGCCTGCGACCCTCGGAACAACTCGGGAAGCGGCTCCGCCGGGGCGGCCGCGGGAAGCGCGTTGAACTCGTCCTCTGTCGCGAAGCGCGCGTTCTCCCTGGCGCGCTCCAGCGCCTCGACCACCTCGCTCTCGGAGGGATCGGCAACATACGAGTAGCCGAGGCGATGACCTGCTATCAAACGGACGCCGACGCCTCTGGACTCGGCGAACTCGAGGGCGCTCACCTCGCCCTCACGCGCTCGAACGTTCGTCCTTCTGGTCTCCTCTGCGTAGGCTTCGACCTGCTCGCCTTCCCGGGAGGCATCGACCGCCGCGCTGCAGAGATCGCCGAGGTCGCTCATCCGGTTCCCCCGACCGTCATGCGTGAGATCCGAAGCGTCGGGCTGCCGGAACCGACGGGAACTCCCTGGCCGTCCTTTCCGCAGACGCCCTCCCAGGTCTCGAAATCGCCGGCCACGGCGTCGATGGCGGTAAGGATGTCCACGCCTCGGCCCACGAGATTCGCGCCCCGGACTGGCTTCGTCAGCTTGCCGTTTTCGATCAGGTACCCCTCGGTCACGCCGAAGACGAAGTCTCCGGTCGCCGGGTCCACCTGCCCGCCGCCGAGCGACTTCGTGTACAAGCCGAGCGCGGTGCTTCCTATGACGTCGCCGGGGTCCGCCTCGCCGGCGAGTATGTAGGTGTTGGTCATTCGCGGGATCGGCGGGTGCGCGTACGATTGCCGTCGCCCGTTTCCACTCGACGGAACGCCGTCCACCTCCGCGCGCAAGCGGTCGTAGAGGTAGGTCCTCAAGTCCCCGCCCTCGAACAACACCGTGCGCTGAGCGGGCGAACCTTCGTCGTCGAACGAGAACGACCCCCAGGCGTTCGTAACGGTCGCGTCGTCAACGCCGGTAACCAGCGGCGAGGCGAGCGTCTCCCCCAGCCTTCCTTTGTATATGGAGGCATCCTTTTGAACGAGGTCCGCCTCCAGGCCGTGGCCGCACGCCTCGTGAAACAAAACGCCGCCGGTCCCCGGCGACATCACGACCGCCATCTCCCCCGCGGGCGCCGGAATCGAGTCGAGCATCGTCACGGCTTGCTTCGCGCTTCGCTCCGCGACGGCGGCCGGCGTGTGTTCCTCGACGAACTCGGCACCGGCCAGGCCGGCCGGGCCGTAGAACCCCGTCTGAATGATTCCGTCGCGCGAAGCGACGACCTGAACCGCCAGACGGATGCGCGGGCGTTCCTCTTCCACCCATCGGCCGTCCGACGCGGCGATCAGTATCCGTTGTAGGGAGTCCGCGTAGGTTGCCGTTACTTGACGCACCGAAGGATCGACCGCGCGCGCTGTTTCATCGGCCTCGCGAAGCCACGACACCTTGGTTTCGCTCGGCACATCCCCGGCCGGCTTCTCCGCGCGGTGAACGACGGAGGGCTCGATCTCCCGCAGGTCGTGAACCACCGTTTTTCCGTCTTCCAGAACCGACGCCGCGGCGGCGGCGGCTGCGTTCATCAACGCGTCTCGATCCAAGCGGTTGGAGAACGCGTATCCGAAGGCCTTCCCATGGCCCACTCGAACGGCCGCACCCCGGTCGATCCCACCGGAGAAGCCCTCGATCTTCCCGTCGTCGAGCCTCGCGGAGACCGACCCGCGCTCCTCGACGAAGACCTCGGCGAAGTCCCCGCCTCGGGCGAGAGCCGCGGCCAGGACCTCCTCGGAAAGGGACCGATCCAGCACGAGCGACGGATTCTAGCCCCCCAACCTGGGCCCTCGCCCGGATGACGGTGGGGGGCCGTATGCTCGGAGGGCGGAGCCCGGCCCGGGCTCCCAAGGGCGGCCCGCCGAGAAGGAGGTGGAAGTTGTCGCGCCGGAAGCGCGTACCCGGGATCTTCTGCGTGGAGGGCACTTGGTCCTCGAAACTCACCGACCGTGCCTCGGTCGTGGACATGCTGGAGATCCTCGAGGACGTGGACGGGATCGACTTCATCCACGATCGCGTGACCACCGTCGATGGGCTCCTCGACCTGCTGAAACGCTGGAAGCAGAAGCAGTACGCGCCCTACGGCCTCGGTTATTTCGCCTTCCACGGCAGGCCCGGCAAGATCATGATCGGTCGCCACGTAGTCACGCTCGATCAGATCGGAAGTGTGCTGGCCGGCGCGTGCGAGGGACGGATCCTCTACTTCGGATCGTGCTCGGTTCTGAAGCTCCCCGACGAGAAGGTCGAAGCCTTTCGCGCGAAGACGAAGGCGGAGTGCGTCGTGGGCTTCACGCGCGAGGTGGACTGGCTTGCCTCGGCCGCACTCGACCTCATCCTCTTGCAGGCGCTCGCGTATCAGCATCCCGAGGAAGTCGAACGGAAACTCAATCGCGAGTACGGCGGCCTCGCCACACACCTCGGCTTGAAGATGTACTTCGACGCGGTCGAGCCGGAGATCGTGGAACGGCGGGAGGAAACGCGGGACGAAACCGCCCCGCAACAACTGGACATCGAATCGCAACTCGCCGACGGGGTAGCCGGGCAGCCTGAAGTGGACACGCAACATCCGGAGCCGGCGCCGATTCCTGCCGAGCCCGCGACGTTGCAGCCCGAGGCCGCGGAAGAGGAACCCGAGGCCCAAATAGACACCGCGTGAGCGAACCCAGCATCGTCGCTGCGCCTAAACGCGAACGAACGCTGCTCGACTATGCGCTTGTCGCCGGGGTCGCCGTTGCACTGCTCGCTTTCTACCTTCTGAGGTATCTCATGCGCGACTTCGGCTTCCCTATGGGGCCGGACGCACCCGTATATCTCTGGTGGGCGAGACTGGCCGCAGAGGACGGGCTGTCCGCTGTATCGCGTCCCGGGGTGCCCGCGCTAACGCTCGTTCTCGGCGGGACGCTGGGAATTTCGCAGACGCTTGTTCTCGCCGCCCTCGGTGGCGTGTTCGGGGCGATAGCGGGGCTCGCGGGGGCCGTCTTCGCGAGCGCCGGGGAAGGACCGAAGCGCTGGCTATTCGTTGTCGGAGGCCTATTAACCGGGACTTTCGCCGCGCATCTCGCCGGCGGCTACTTCGCCAACCTGGTCTTCGCGGCGCTCTTTCTTGCAGCGGCTGCATTGCTCGCCAGCACCGACGCATCGATCGCCGCGGCCGCGTTGTTCGGCGCCGGGGGTTTGGCCCACCCTCTGTTCTTCGTGGTCGGCCTGGTCATTCTGGTTCTCACCGCCCTCGCAAGCCGGCGAAGGGGAACCTCGATCCTCGAGGGCGACTCGGGCAAGGTCCTGGTTACGGCCGTCGGGGGCGGAGTGCTGGTGGGCGCCGGGCTGGCGGCGCTGTTCCGCGGACCGGACCCTCCGGACGTACCTACTTCCAAAGACGGCTATCTGCGGCGGGCGGGTCTCGAGGCCGAACTACGGGCCGCGTACCTGGAACGGTTCGCGCAGCATTGGCTCCGCTTCGTCCCGTTCGTTTCGCTGCCGCTCGCGATCGCCAGCCTTTGGAAACGCGGCGGCTTCGTCGTTCGCTTCCTGCGCGTGTGGGGCTTGGTGGCCGTCGCCGGAGTCGCCGGCGCGCTGATTACCGGACGCGGCCCGGCTGAACGGTTTATCACCTTCGCCTATGTGCTTCCCATCGGCGCGACCCTCGGGCTGGCGTGGTTGTGGAGGATTCTTCGCCCGCGTCCTCTGGCCATCGCCGCAACCGTGGTGCTTGTCGCAGCGATGATCGGCGGCGCGGTGTTCACCTGGGCGCAACAGCACCCCTTCTTCGATGCTCCCGAAGCTGAGAAGGCGCTGGTGCGGTCGTTTGACGAGGGGAAGCCCGGCACGCCGATTCTGGTCGCAGCCGACGCGCCCGGGGACGCGGCGGGATTCGAGGCCGCACGCGTAGGGAATCTGTACCGATCTGCTGTCGCGTCCGATCGGATTCGAGACGTCCACGTATACATAGGGAGTCAAAAGGGACTTGCGAAGCGGGAACCGACCTTCACCGGCGATTCCGTACATGATGCTCTCTCCCGGTTGACCCTGGCGGAGATCAAGCGAGCGGCCGGCGTCGAGCCATCGGGGACAAAAAACACGAGCCCGCCGGCGTTCAGCGAAGGCGGCGACTCCGAGGACTTCGCGCCGCAGCAACCCCTCATCGCAGGCGTCGCGATCCTTGTGTTCTTGATCGTTGCCGGCTTTGGGTGGGCCTGGGTCTCCACGGGCGGTCCCAGCGCCGACGCCCTTGCGCTCTCGCCGGCTTTCGGTGCAGCCGGGCTGATCCTCGTCGGGATTGCGGCCGAGCGGCTCGGCTTGAAACTCACTGGCGCGGGGCCCGCCATGGTCTCAGGAGCCGTCGCTGTGTCCGGCTACCTGTTGGCGTTCCTTCGCGGGAAGGAGCCCCCCAAATGGGTCCCCTTCAGGAAGTCGAAGCCGGCGCCTCGCATCTACCGCTAGCCAAGCGAGGATTCCGCCGCAAACCAGCGGCACGATCACCCAGTCGCGGATGAGAACGCTCGTATCGTAAAGGCGTTCATAAAGGAGAGGCTCGGCCGCCATCTGAAAGACCGACATCGTTACGGACAGGGCGATCACCGACATGAGCGGCACGCGCGGGAGCAGCCAGGCCAAAGGAAGCGTCCACACGATGTACCAAGGAAGGAGAACCGGCCCTGTGAGGGTGATGAACAACAGAGCCCACCCCCAGGCCGCTGCTACTGAGGCGGGTAAGGCCGGACCTCGCGCAACTTCCCGCGCGATCAAGACGAAAACCACCAGGAACCCCGCAAGGAAGAGGTAGCGGACCGGCGTTCCAAGAGCAGGAACCAGATGCGAAAGGAACCGCGACACGGCGAAGCCGCCCTCGTGACTCGAGGCCTCGATCAGACCCAGCGAAGGATCGCTGGTCTGCATGAAGGGTGCGGCGAAGACCGCCACGAGCGCCACGACGACCCCGAGATGCGCAGCCGCGGCTCGCGCCCGCTCTCCCTTCGGCCGGTGAGAGACGACGTAGACGACGAGCAGGAGCAAGGGCACGGCTGCCGGGGCCTTGACGAGCGCGCCGAGCGTGAGCACGGCCGTGGCGGCGAGCTCCCGCCGTGCGAATAACAAAGCCACCGCGGCAGCGACGGACAGCGCAACCAGCATGTCGTTGTGCCCGCTGGCAACCGAGTTGAACAGCACGACGGGGTTCCACGCGAATAGCAGCACGGCGAACGCGGCACGATCGGGCTTCACGCGCCCCGCCACCCGCGCGATCAACAGGAGCGTCCCGATGCTCGCCGCGACCGCGATCGCCTTGAACCAAAACACCAGGCCGCCGATGTCGTCCACCGCCCGCGCGATTCCCGAGGACGCCAGCGTGAACGCCGGCCCGTAGACGGACGGTGTCGTGTGCCACTTGATCCCGGTGAGCGGGAACAGCGGATCGGACGGAAAGTCGGCCGGGACCGCTACATATGGGTTCGCGTGATACACGCCGGCGATCCGGCCGTACATCGAGTAGTTGTAGACGTCTCGCGAGAAGAGCAGGGGAAGCGCCAGCATCAGCAGGCTGAACGCCACACCCAGCCCGACGACGACGCGAAGCGAAATCTCGCCGCGCCACGCACAGCGCAAGGCATACAGAAAGGTGACGGCGCCGAAAAGGAGCGCAACAACGGCGACGGCTGCCAGCCCGCCTCTCGGCAACCGGTCCAAGCCGACGGCTTCGGCCAGCCATCTGAGAGGCGCCGCGGCCCCCTCGCCTTCGGGGAGCAGAGGATGAAACGGCGACTCCGGCGTCGAGGCGACGAGCGACAGCAAAACGATCGCCGCGATCGAGCCGGCAACCGCCTTGGCACCCAACCGACGCGACTTCTCGCCCTGCACGGCCCGGAGTCTATCCCGCTCACTTGCCGGGTCCGTTACCTTCGTTTGCCGCCCCGCGCGGCGCTCCGTAGCATCGAGCGGTGAATCTCGAGCGGCTTCGTGCGGGCCGGTTCGTTCGTTTGCAGGACGCGATGCGCCGCCACGGCACCGAGGTTTGCCTCTTCTTCAACCAGGCGAACGTCCGATACGCGACCGGCACCGCGATCATGACCGTGTACAGCAACTCGGCGTTCGTGCGATGCACGGTCGTCCCTGCCGAAGGAGCCCCGATCCTCTTCGAGCACCCGAAGTCGTTGCACATCTCCCGGCGCATCGTCGACGACGTGCGCCCCATGCACGCGTGGGAATTCACCGACGATCCGGCTACTGAAGCTTCCTTTTGGGCGAAGGAAATAGTCGGGGCTATGCGAGATGCCGGAGCGGAGGGAAACCGGCTCGCGGTCGACAAGCTCGGGACTCCCGCAGTCCTCGCCTTGCAGGCAGAAGGGCTGCAGCTAGCCGACACCGGCGAGATCACCCTGGACGCGAGAGAGATCAAGACGCCGGAGGAGATCGAGCTGCTCCGTCACAACGGGGAGATCGGAACGAAAATGCTTTCCGCGTTCGAATCCGCGATCGCCCCCGGCGTCAGGGAGCAGGACCTCCTGGCCGTGCTCACCGACACGCTTCTTCGAAACGGCGGCGAGTACCTCATCACCCGCGCGTGCGTGTCCGGGCCGAACACGAACCCGTGGAGCCTGGAAGCCTCCGACCGCGCGCTGGAAGAAGGAGACGTGGTGTTCGCCGACACCGACGCGATCGGCGTCGAGGGATACATGATCGACGTGTCCCGGACCTTTCTATGCGGTGATCGAAGTGCGACCCCGGCGCAAAAAGAGGCGTATCGGGCGGCACACGGGTGGCTCGCCGCCGCCACGGAACTGGTTCGACCCGGGATTTCATTCGAGGACTACGCGCGGGAAGTACCGGCGTTGCCCGAAGAGTACTTGCCACAGCGTTACGAGGTGATCGCGCACAGCGCGGGACTGGACGACGAGGGCCCTTCGATCGCCTACGCCGGCGATCCCCAGCCCAACCCGAGCCGCGTCGTGCAAGAAGGAATGGTTCTTTGCCTCGAGGTTTATGCGGGCGAAGTCGGAGGAACGGACGGCGTGAAGTTGGAGGATCAAGTCTTGGTGACAGCAAACGGCGCGGAAGACCTCGTCCCGTACCCGTTCGCCGACACGCTTCTGTGACCGGCGCGATCAACTACGACCTCGTCGTCATCGGTCTCGGGGCTTTCGGGTCGGCGGCCTCTTACTGGGCCGCGCGCCGCGGCGTCCGCACGCTGGGGCTCGAGCGATTCAACCTCGGCCACGGCCGCGGCGCGTCCGAAGATCACTCGAGGATCATCCGGCGCGCCTATGCGGCACCCGAGTACGTGCGTTTCATAGACGCCGCTTTCGAAACCTGGCGCGAGGTCGAGGAAGAGTCGGGCGAGCAACTCGTGTTTCGAACCGGCGGGCTCGACTTCTTCCCGGAAGGATGCGAGGACAAGCCCGAACCCTACGAGCAAGCGCTCGCGGAGGAGGGCGCAGCTTTCGAAAAGCTTGGGTTCGATGAAATCGCCTCCAGGTGGCCGGCCTGGCGCGTGCCCGAAGGGATTCGCGCGCTTTTTCAAGCCGAGGCGGGCTTGGTTGCGGCGAGCCGGGCGAACTCAGCACACCGCCGGCTCGCGACGGCGCGAGGAGCGGATCTAAAGGAGAACTCCGAAGTCCGGTCGATCGAACGCGTCGGCGAAGGATTCACGGTGTCGACCGCGACGGATACCTATGAGTGCGGCGCGCTGGTGATCGCCGCCGATGCCTGGATGAACGGAATGCTCGCCCCTCTCGGCGTTCGCCTGAATCTCCGTATCCGTCAGGAACAGGTCGCCTACTTCGACCCGCTCGACCCGGCGGCGTTCGAGCCGGAGCGTTTCCCCGTTTGGATCTGGCACAGCGATCCGCACGCGTACGGGATTCCTTCGTTCGGTCTCCCGGGTCCGAAAGTTGGTCTGCACGGCGCCGGCCCCGACGTCACCGGCGACTCCCGCTCATTCGAGCCCGACCCCGCTTACGCGGCGAAAGTGCAGGACTTCGTTCGCGAACATCTGCCCGCGGCCGACGGCCCAACCCTCGAGATACGCACCTGCCTCTACACCCTCACGCCGGATATGGATCTCGTCCTGGACCTGGTTCCCGGGTGCAAGTCGGCGTCCCTCTCGATAGGAACCGCGCACGGTTTCAAGTTCGCGAGCGCGATCGGGAGATCGCTAGTAGAGCTGGCGCTCGACGGACATTCCTCGTGGAAGCTCCCCCGATTCTCCGCCGAGCGCCCATCTCTCCTAATTACCTGACGCTAAGGCGGTTGGCGTCGTAACACTAGAATCAGCGTGACCGGAAGCAATCCGCCAACAGCGGCGAGAAGCCATTCCCGGCCTGTCAAATACGCGGTCCCGAAGAGGTCCTGGGCAGCGGGCAAGACAACTATCGTCACCTGTAGGGCGACTCCTCCAAGCACCGCAAGAACCAACCACTTGTTCACCAGCAAGTCCCGAAAACCGGCGCGACTTCCTACCGGTATGCGGGCGCCGAACGCCCACAGTAAATGCGCCGCGACCAGGACTGTGAACATGGTTGCCCGCGCGTGAGGCCAAGGTTCGTTCCAGACGAACCGCGCGAATGAAAGACAACCGATTGCGGATCCCGCTATCAAGACGCCGACGCCGGCAAGAGACACGATTCGCTGCCCGGGGAGGAGCCTGTCGGATCTGGCGCGCGGGGGCCGCGACATCAGGCCGGCCTCGGTCGGGTCAACTGCAAGGGCAAGGGCGGGCAGCCCGTCGGTCAGCAGATTCATCCAGAGCAACTGAAGAGGAAGCAGAGGTACGCCAAGGGCAGGAAATAGGAGCATGGTCACTACTACGACGCAGATTTCCGAAAGGTTTCCGGCAACCAAATAATTGACGACCTTGCGGATGTTGTCGTAGATTCCTCGACCCTCGCGAACAGCGGAGACGATCGTCACCAGGTTGTCGTCCGTGACGACCATGTCGGCTGCCTCCTTTGCGACATCGCTCCCGGCCCTGCCCATAGCCACCCCGATCTCTGCCCGGCGAAGAGCGGGAGCATCATTCACACCGTCTCCCGTCACCGCAACAACTTCGCCTGCTGCCTGTAGCGACTCGACGAGTTCGAGCTTTTGGACGGGATCGACCCTGGCGTAGACATGCACGGCACCTGGATCCGAGGGCAAGCCGTCCTCCAGGTCCTCCCCCGTCAGAACCCGCTCGTCTGGGCCGATCAATCCGGCATCTTCGGCAACGGCTCTTGCCGTACCTGCGTGATCTCCCGTCACCATGAGCAGCTTGATGCCTGCCGCGCGCGCGGCGGCAACCGCAGTGTGAGCCTCGGGCCGTATTGCGTCCCGGAGGCCCACCAGGCCCACGAAGCCAAGACCCCTTTCCGCGGCGGCTGGATCGTTCGAATCATCCGGGGCCGGGCTTCGGGCGAGTGCGATGACGCGCATTCCACGGCGCGTCAAAGCATCCGTGGTCAATTCGATCCACGTGCGAATCCGTGGCGTGAGCGAGATTCTTTGGCCCCCCGCGCCAAGATGATGATCGCAAAGAGGAGCGACCGTTTCTGGTGCGCCCTTCACGGCTACAGCAACACGGTCGGCTCCCCGCACCAACACCGTCATGCGCTTTCGCTCCGCGTCGAACGGAATCTCTGCCACCCTCGCGAAGGAGGCACGGATGCGTTCGACCGTCTCCATGCCGGCCGCCTGGAGCAGCGCCAAGTCAAGGGGATCTCCGGACGGCCGATCGATCGTGGCGTCGTTGCAGAGGACGGCCGTTTCCACGACGGCGGCCGCAAGCCTAGGAGGAAGATCGGAGAGTGCCCCAGGCTTTGAACCTGGTGCGGCAATCGCATCCACCGTCATCTGGTTCCGCGTGAGAGTTCCTGTCTTATCGGTTGCGATCACGGTTGTAGAGCCTAGGGTCTCGACTGCCGGCAATCGGCGCACGATCGCTCCCTCTGTTGCCATCCGCCGGACCCCCAGCGCGAGCGAGATCGCAACCACGGTCGCCAGCCCCTCGGGGACCGCCGCGACGGCAAGCGCAACGGCAGACAAGAATGCGCGTCCCAGCGACTCTTCGGATGTTCCGGTCCTTGCGAGGGTTAGGGCAAAAACGCCGGCGGCAATCGCAACGGAAATCGCTCCGAGACGAGACGTGAGCCGGCGCAACTCGATCTGAAGAGGTGTCGGTGGCTCCCGCGCCGAGATCCTCTCGGCGATCCGGCCCATCTGAGTCGATGAACCCGTCGCGGTGACGGTCCCTTCACCGGCCCCTCGAATGATGAGCGTTCCTGCTAACGCCGCCTCTCCTTTGACCTTGCCGACCGGCATCGATTCGCCGGTTAGAAGCGATTCGTCGGCCTCCAACAAGGACGCAGACGCCAATTCGAGGTCCGCCGGAACTCTGTCGCCCGCCGACAGCAACACGAGGTCGCCCGGGACGAGTTCGCGCGCAGGGATTTCGCGAATCCTCGCACTGCGCCTTGCTCGAGCGGTCGGCGACTCCATCTCGCGAAGGGCTTCCAACGCCCGAGCCGCTTTTCCCTCCTGGATCAGCCCTATGCCCGCGTTAAGGAGCACGATCAAGACGATCGCCCCAGCGTCGACCGGCTCGCGCAGCCCGAACCCCGAAACACCGGCAGCGACGATCAAAAGGAGCGCCATTGGCTCACGCAGCTGCCTCAGCAACCGCTCGAGCCAACCTTCCCGTTTCGGGGGTCGAAGTTCGTTCGGCCCGAAACGTCGAAGGCTCTTTGAGGCTTCGTCGGCCGAAAGTCCGACCGAATCGCCTCGTTCACTCTTTCTCATCGCTCTCATTGTGACGACCTGATCGCACGCCGAGGCGCCTGCCAATGGTCCCTCCCGAACAGGGCCGAATGCCCTCGGCAAGGGAGCGGCCGGCCGCCGATGCTGCTACCAGCGAAAGGAGGTCGCGATGGTCGACACGCTGGAAAGACACACCGGCAGGCCCCCGGCGGCCCGCAAGGTTCCGGAATCGAAACCGCAGACCCAGACGAAGGCCGGATACTTCTGGGGAGCCCTGCGCATTGTCATCGGATGGACGTTTCTGTGGGCGTTCTTCGACAAGCTCCTCGGCCTCGGTTATTCAACCGGAGTGAACCCGGAAACGGGTGCAATCACCCGGTTCGGTCCCGAGGCCTGGATCAACGGGGGATCGCCTACGGCCGGATACCTCGAATTCGCTCCGCGTGGGGTGTTGGCCGACTTCTACAAGGCGATGGCCGGCGCCGCATGGGTCGACTGGGTGTTCATGCTTTCCCTGTTGCTCATCGGTGTGGCCCTGATGACGGGTATTGCCACGAGGCTTGCCGCTATAGGAGGAGCCGTCTGGATGGTGGTCCTCTACTCTTCGGCGATGCTCCCGGAGCACAACCCGGTAGTCGACGACCACGTGATCCAGTTCATAGCGCTACTCGGGATCGCATACGTCGGTGCCGGCAGATGGCTGGGGCTGGGACGCTTCTGGGCCAAGCTACCGGTCGTTAGGAACCACGCCTTCCTCCAGTAGCGAGAAGGTCCGGCACAGCCGACCAACCACCGCGGGCCGGAGCGCATCCCCGGATGGCCCGCGGTGGTCTCGTTCCGGTGATCCCCCGCCCGATAGTCTGTGAAACGAGGCGGCTGCGAGGTGTGAGGAGAATCAGCGACAGGAACGAGAAGCTCATCGAAGCCGGCCTGGTCTTGGCATCGGAATTGTCTTTGTCGCCGGTGCTTCAGCGAATTGTCGAACTGGCGGCCGAGATCACGAAGGCTCGCTACGGTGCACTCGGCGTCCTCGGTCCAGAAGGCGGGATCTCCGAGTTCCTTACCGTGGGCGTATCGGACGAGGAACGCCGTGCCATCGGTGACCCGCCGCGCGGGGAAGGCCTTCTGGGCGCCGTGATCCGTGAGGGACTACCCATCCGCATCCGTGAGATCGCGTCGGACCCGCGCTCTTCGGGGTTTCCGCACAACCACCCGGCGATGCACTCCTTCCTCGGTGTTCCGATCAACGCACGCGGAAAAGTCTTCGGCAATATCTACCTCACCGACAAGCGGGATGCGGCGGAATTCTCCGATGAGGACCAGCGGGATGTGGAGATTCTTGCAACCCAAGCCGGAGTCGCAGTCGAGAACGCGCGCATCTATGAGCAACTGGCCGAGGCGCAAGACCAACTGCGGCGCCTGGCTGTCATGGAGGATCGCGAGCGGATCGCGAAAGACCTGCACGACGGAGCGATTCAGGCGCTCTTCGCGGTCGGCATGGGTTTGCAGGGCAGTGCAGCCCTGTCCCGAGACGAGGAAATAGCCCGCCGGATCGAGAGCGCAACAGACGACATCGATCGCGTGATTCGGGATCTTCGCAACTACATCTTCGGACTTCGCCCAGGGGTGCTGGCCGACCGGCAGCTTGCCCAGGCACTCGAGGAAATTGCGAGAGACTTCGAGCGCCAAACAGGCGTCGTTACCGCCGTCGAGATCGATCCCGCCGTCGCCGCCGAGCTTGGCTCCGGCGCCGGCGATGTCATCCAACTGACTCGCGAGGCGTTGTCCAACGTGGGCCGCCATGCCGACGCGGCCACCTGCAGGCTCAGTCTGCGGAGGGGAGGCGACACAGCCCTGCTCGAGATCGACGACGACGGGAGTGGCTTCGACGTGGAAACCGCAATGGGCACTGGGAACGGACTGTCCAATCTGGAAGATCGCGCCGATTCTCTAGGCGGGAAAGCGACGATCGATAGCTCTCCCGCCGACGGCACGACCGTAAGGATCCGGATCCCCCTCTAGCCGGGCCGACCCGTTGGCTGTCGAGCCATCCAGCGCTTGTAGTTCTCGACATGGGAGCGGGCATCCTCCCCCTGTTGGCACGCGAGCGGATCCTCACAAGGCGGGTTCCCCTCCATCGTGAGGAAATCGAAACGGCATGTATCACAGAACACGTTCAACTCCTCCGGGAGGTAGGGGCATTCGCCCCAGGAACAGCCGCGCTCGCCCTCGCCGGTACCGAGGTCCAGGTCGCAGTGAGGGCATTTAGCAAATCGGAGCCATCTTTCCATGGTGACCTCCTTTCTGAGCAAGTGTGGCCGGCACCCGGTTGCGGCACACGGGCCGTCGGGCCCGCGTTGGGGGGGACTTTCGCCCCGGGCATTTCCCGCAGGTCCAGGCATCATCGAGGCATGTTCGTCAGATACTTCATCGAGCTTCCGCTGACATTGACCACAGCCGAAGAGGCGCTATTACGCGAGCCGCAGGAGTGGGTGCCGGGACTTGCCCACGAGGCGCAAGGAACCGGCGACAGGCTGCTGGCTGATGTCGGGTTCGGGGAGAAACGCCGAGTCTCGCGCCGCTTCTTCGTCGATGTCGGCGAGCCGATGCGCTTTCCGTCCAGGACGGTGGTTCCGATCGCCTGGCAGGCGGCCGACTCCGCTGCGCTATTTCCGACGCTGGATGCTGACTTGGAAATCGCGGAGCTCGGCCCCGAGATGACCCAGCTCTCGATCAGCGCTCGATATAAGCCGCCGGCAGGATGGGTCGGTAGAGTCGCCGACCGAGCACTGTTGCACCGTGTCGCGGAAGCCACCATCAAGGATTTCCTGGAGCGCGCCGGACGAAGAATAGCGAGCCTCGTTCCTTCGGCGAACCCGGTGTGACTGGAAACCGCGGCGGTGGGACGATGGGCGACATGGCAGATCAGCCGCTTCGAGTCCTGATAGTCGACGACCACGAGGTCGTTAGGGACGGACTCAAATCGCTCTTCAAGTCGACCGAGGACATCGTCGTCGCTGGCGAGGCGGGCACCGTGGGGGAGGCCATCGACGAGGCCGACCGCACTCGACCGGACGTCGTGGTCATGGACGTTCGTTTGGCGGACGGCAGCGGGATCGAGGCAACACGCGAGATCCGCGCGAAACATCCGAAGACGCAGGTCATCATGCTCACGTCCTTCGCCGACGACGAAGCCCTCTTCGCCTCGATCATGGCCGGTGCTTCCGGCTACGTGCTGAAGCAAGTCAGGAGCGGCGAGTTGATCCGAGCGATCAGAGCGGTCGGGGAGGGCAAGAGCCTGCTCGACCCGGACGTGACCAAGTCGGTTCTCGACCGCTTGCGCAAGGGGAAACACCTTATGAAGGACGAGAAGCTCGCCCGGCTCTCCCCTCAGGAGGAGAGGATCCTAGCCGCGGTAGCCGATGGCAAGACCAACCGTGAGATCGGAGAGGACCTCGGCCTCGCCGAGAAGACTGTCAAGAACTACGTGTCGAGCATCCTTTCGAAACTTGAAGTCGCGAGGCGGGCTGAAGCCGCTGCCTACATGGCCCGGCATACGACGACGCCCGGAACCACCTAGCCGCGAGCCCGTGACGCGTGATAGCTCGACGAGAAAAGACTGCTTGGTCCCTTTAGACGCGGGTCTAACGGCACCCCTCGTTTGGCCTCAGCCACGCAAAGATGGCGATCGAGGGCGCGATTCCGCAAAGCCCGCGCTCCAAGGGGGAGCAAGATGTCGCGGAACACGGTCGACCTGGCGCCGGGGCTCACGCGCGGTGACGTCAAGATCAAGGGCTCGCGAGCGCGCTTCCAGATGGCTCTGCTCGCCTGCGGTGGCCTGTATTCGGTGCTCTATGTGGTCGCCAACGACCTAGTGGCAGCCACCCGCTATAAGGGTTACAGCCGGATGTCACAAGCCATCAGTGAGCTATCTGCGACGGGCCCACCCACGAAGCCGTTCCACATCGCCATACTCCCCATCTTCAGCTTGCTGCTGATCGCCTTCGGGATCGGCGTTTGGAAGTCGGCCCACAGGACGCGCGCTCTGCGCGTGACGGGTGGCCTCTTTATCGTTCACGGAATCACGGCAGTTCTGTGGCTACCGTTCCCGATCACGTCGCGTGAGGACATGATCGAGGGGACCGCCGCCGTCAACGACATAGGGCTAATCGTCCTCAGCGCTGTCTCGGTCCTTCTCATCCTCTCGCAGATAGGGTTCGGGGCGGCGGCATTCGGGCGGCGCTTCAGGCTCTTCTCCGTGGTCACTGCCGTAACGGTCGTCGTGTTCGGAGCTTTGACGGGCATGCAGTCGTCCAAGGTCTCAGCAGGGGGAGCCTCCCCCTGGATGGGGCTTTTCGAACGCATCAGCCTCTGGTCGTGACTGGTGTGGATGGCGGTGCTGGCGGTCGCCATCATGCGAGCAGAGGCTGGCCGCGCCGGCACGGTCTTCTTACGGAGGCCAGGCTTGGGCCGAGGGGAGGCACTATGAAGACCTTGGAGGATCGGAGAGTCGAGGCAGAGTTGGGAAGGGTTTGCGAGTACATGACGAGAGATGTGATCGAGATCTCCGCGACGGACTCGCTCGCTCACGCAGTCCGGAAGCTCAAGAGCGCCGACGTATCCGGTGCTCCCGTCGTCGCTGAGGACGGCCACGTGGTGGGAGTTGTGACGCTCACCGACCTGTTCTCCATCATGAAACACCCCACGGTGACTGCCGACACGGGGCCATTCCTGAGACGTGAGAACACTCTAGGGGAACTCGCCGTCAGGATGGGCTTGAGAGTTCGTGACGTGATGTCTCGAGACCCCGTGACGGTCGATGCATATGCTCCGCTCGTGACCGCTGCACACTTGATGGTTTCCCACGGTGTAAACCGGCTGCCGGTCGTCGACGAAAACGGTCGAGTCCACGGAATCATCACTCGAGACGATCTCGTCGAGGCTGTCGCACGGGCGGCTCAAGGGTAGGAGCCCCCTGTCGTACGGGTGGCTCATCGGCACCCCCAGCGCCGGAGCTCAGGAAACGCGAGCGGCCAGGTCGTAACTGCCGCCGACGAACTCGTCGCATAGCTCGCGGCAGCGGCTCAGCTTCGCCGGGAACTCCTCGTGCGACTGCCATCCCTTACGCGACCCCTCGTCCTTCCACTCCGCGAACGAGACGAAGTGACGCGGGTTCTCCGCATGGTGCAACGCTTTTCTGAGATTCGCGGCAGCGGAATCCGGATCGAGATCTGGCCACAAGGCGTCAGCGAGTTGTTCTCGATGAAGGCGATGTCCCGCTGTGAGGGCCAGCAAAGCGAGAAGCGCACGCGGATGTTTACGCGTCCATACCGAAGGCTCGATCGCCCGATCTCCCACGATGACACGCAGCCCGCCGAGCAACTCGACCCGAAATTCCATCCTCGGATCGTAGACCTACATAGTTACGAGGGGGACATGACCGGGAGTCCGGCACCTGCGGCCGCTTCGGCCAGCCGTGCATCGTAAGTCACCATCGCGGCCGCGTCCTGCCCCAGGGAAAGGGCAGTCGCCAGATGCAGGGCGTCGAGTGTCCGGAGCCCCGGCGGATCGAGCGCCCCGGCACGAGTGACGATCTGGTCGTCCATCCGCACTAACGCGATTCGATCGAGGATTTCCGACATACGCTCCAGGCGGTCGCGGCCGGTTCCTCTCAAACGAACGGCACGTACGACCTCGACCCGGGCGATAACGCTGGACACTATTTCCGGGTCCGCCCTGATCACTTCGACGAGCCGCGCGGTCTCCGGTTCGTAAGCGAAGAGCTTCACGATCGCGGACGAGTCCAGGTAGAGCATTAGAGTCGCTCTTCTCGCAACTCCTCGAGCGCTTCACTGAGTTTTCTCGATGGCTTGCCGCGGGGCGGCAGGAGTTCGAGCAGACTGCCTTTTGGCGCGCTTGCCTTGCCTGCGGCAACGAGCTTGTCTACGGTGCCCGTGGGCTCAGGAAGTGGGGCCAGGATCGCCACGGGCGTACCTCTCTCGGTCACTTCAAGGGTTTCGCCTCGGACCACTCGGCGTAGGTACTTACTGAGGTTCTGGCGGAGCTCCCTAACTCCCACCTTGGGGTCGCTTTTTGGCATGTAGCACATGGTAGCACAACGGCCTTGGCCTCCTGATCGACTTCGAGAGCCTAGCCTCAGGTACCGACAGAGGCTGCGAGCGCTACGCGGGTGCGAATGAGGCGACTTCGGGGTGATCCTTGTCGACAGGGCCAGCCTGAGCCGCACCCCCGGGCGAGCCCAATCCCGTCACCTCGTCCGAGAAGAACTCGGCGTTGATACGCGTGTAATGCTTCCACTCGCTCGGGACGTCCTCATCGGTGAAGATCGCGGTCACGGGGCATACGGGCACGCAGGCATCGCAGTCGACGCACTCCTCGGGCTGGATGTAGAGCATCCGGCCCCCCTCGTAGATGCAATCGACGGGGCACTCATCGACGCAGGCACGATCCTTGATGTCGATGCACGGCTCGGCGATTACGTATGTCATCTCAGCCTCCTGGAATGCCCCACCTTACGATCTCGGACATGCCCCCTTCAAATGGTCGGGAAACATGGCGGTCCCACCGGAGACATCCGGCGACTAGGATCGGTCCGCATTGAATACCGACTCACAGCCACCCAAAGCGACCCGGCGCGACTGGATCGGGCTCGGCGTGATCGCACTCGCGTGCGTGCTCTACGTGATGGACCTCGAGGTGTTGCACCTCGCGGTACCACAGATTAGCGAGGATCTCAGGCCGAGCAGCGCGCAGCTGCTGTGGATCATCGACATCTACGGGTTCATGGTCGCCGGATGGTTGATAACGATGGGAACGCTCGGCGACCGGATCGGCCGCCGCCGATTGTTAATGATCGGTGCCGCCGCGTTCGGCGTAGCATCCGTGCTCGCCGCCTTCTCGACCAGCGCCGAAATGCTGATCGCAACCCGGGCCCTGCTCGGGGTCGCCGGCGCGACCTTGGCGCCCTCAACCCTTTCGCTTATCCGCAACATGTTCCTCGATCCCGAGCAGAGAAGGAGAGCCATCGCCGTCTGGCTCACCGCCTTCTCGGTGGGCGGGGCGATCGGACCTCTCGCCGGCGGGGTGATGCTCGAGTTCTTCTGGTGGGGTGCGGTCTTTCTCTTGGCCGTTCCCGTTATGGCGCTGTTGCTATTGCTCGGACCGAGATTGCTGCCGGAATATCGGGACCCGAACCCCGGGAAACTCGACCTGATTAGCGCTGCCCTATCGCTCCTCGCCGTCCTTTCGGCGATCTTCGGGCTGAAGGAGCTCGCCCAGAACGGGATTGGGCCGCTGCCAATCTTGTCGATCCTGGCCGGGCTGGCCCTCGGCGTCGTGTTCGTCCGGCGGCAGCGGCGGCTCGCCGACCCCTTCGTCGACCTCGGATTGTTCAGAGCCCCCGGGTTCAGCGCGTCACTAGCGGCCTACGGGCTGGGCGTCGTGATCGTGTTCGGCGGATTTCTCTTCCTCCCCCAGTATCTGCAGCTCGTGCTCGGGTTATCGCCGCTGGAAGCCGGGCTGTGGACGGTTCCGTGGGCCATCATGTTCGTCGTCGGCTCGCAGTTGACTCCGCGGCTTGCGAGTAGAATCCGCCCCTCATCGCTGATGGCCGGCGGGATGATTCTCGCCGCCTTCGGCTTCCTCGCCTTCACCGGCGTGGATGAGAAATCGGGGTTTCCGATTTTCCTTGCGGGGTCCATCGCGTTCTCCCTCGGCATGGCCCCGGTGTTCACACTGGCGATCGACCTCATCGTCGGGGTCGCGCCACCCGAGCGGGCCGGGGCGGCTTCGGCAATCGCCGAGACCTCCGCCGAGTTGGGCGGGGCGCTCGGCATAGCCTTTTTCGGCAGCATCGGCATCGCCATATACAGGAGCGGGATCGCCGATAACCTCCCGGCCGGCGTTTCACCAGCAGCCGCCGACGCCGCTCGGGATACGTTGGGTGGAGCCGTCGAGATCGCGCGACAGCTCCCCGAACAGCTCGGGTCATCGCTCGTCGATGCGGCCCGCGAGGCTTACATTCAAGGAGTCCACGTGGCTGCCGCGATATGCGTCGCCGGCGCGATCGGCCTCGCCGTATTCGTGGCGGTCACGCTTCGGCACGTCACCGGCGGCGTGGAGTCGGAGGACTTGGAGGAATCAGCGGTCTCCTGACCCTGGGATTCGGCTCCTTACGGGAAGCCGACGAGATCTGCGTGCTGGCGAAAGTCGCCGGTCGAAGGACCCGCTTCGTGGGCCGCCTGTCCGACGACCCACACCCCGGATCCGCCGGCAGGATCGCGGTTGATCGCCATGTAGTCGCCCCAGCGCTCGGCCCCGGCACGGACGTTAAGGAAGGTGTCGCCGGCTGAGAGCGGGACAGTGTTGCCTGCGTCGGGAACGGTATCGCCGGGCTCGATCACGGTGACCCACGACGAGATGTACTCCTCGTCCCCGGTGACGCCGCTCGCCCTGCTGTACGCCACGAACACGTCCCGCTCGAATCGGTGGCGATCGACGGATACCCCGCGTCCTTGTTCGGCGTGCCGAGGATCCCCTTGCGAGTCACCTTCGATTCGTCGCGCTTCGCGGCAGGTTTGATCTCGTACCAGCGCATCGCCATGTCTATCCAGCAGGCTATTGGGTAAGCGGCAGCGCCGCCTCAACCGTAACCCGGAAACCCCCGATAATGATCGGGTGGCCATCGGTTCCGGCTTCGGTGACATCCTCGACTCGGCGCGGCGCGGGGACGAACGATCACTCGAGGTCCTGTATCGGGATCTGGCACCCGCCGTCCTCGGATACATGCGCGGGCAGCGGGCCGCCGAGCCCGACGACCTCACCTCCGAGGTCTTCCTAGCGGTCGCCCGGGGGCTCGGAAGGTTTCGCGGCGACGAAGCGGCTTTTCGATCGTTCGTTTTCACGATCGCTCACAGGCGGCTGATCGACGAGCGCCGCAGGCTCCACAGGTCGAAGGAATTCCCGGTGGATGCCGCGACGCTCGCCGAGACCCACACTCCCGGTACCGCAGGGGACGCCGAACAGGAAGCCCTCGACCGCCTGGGGAGGCGCTGGGTGGACGAGGCGCTCGCAACCCTGACCGACGAGCAACGGGCCGTCATCCTGCTTCGCGTCGTGGCCGATCTCCCCGTGCTCGAAGTCGCGCGGATCCTCGGCAAGCCCGAGGGGGCGATCAAGGCGCTGCAGAGGCGGGGCCTGCGATTCCTGGCCCGCACGATCGAGCCCGAGGGGGTTTCCTGATGGGCCTCTTCGACGATTACGAGAACGAGATGGCACGACTCACTGACGACGAGATCGAGGAAATCCTTTCGGGCCGTCCCGTGGAAGGACGGGCGGCGGAGAGCCTGGCCTCGTGGACGGCCGATCTTCGAGCGGAGCTGCTCGGCGAACCCAGGCCGGAAGCGGCGCGAGGAGACATTGACGCCATGGCGCGGGCCCTCCGCGACGGGCGACCCTCCGGCGCGGAGGTCACGCAACTCGCGCCGTCCGCGCGTGAACCCCGGCGCCGCGGGCTCGCTGCCGCCGCCGTGGCCGCAGCGTTCGTCCTGGTGACCGGCGGGCTCGCGTCGGCCGGCGCGTTTCCCGCGCCTGCCCAGGACGCGTTGGCCAGAGTCGTCGAGCCGCTGGGCATCGACCTTCCCGATCCGACCGGTACTCCGCTTGCGGCGGAGGCGGGACTAATGATCGCCGAACTTGCTAAGAGTGTGGCATCGGAAGGGTGCGAGGGTGGTCAAGCGGTCGCGGCGGCGGCTTCCGCGATCGGTGGCGAAGGGGCTGGCCCGGGCGGGGGAATAGATCCTTGTTCGCAGGGACCCGATTCAAGGGCAGACGAGGGTTCCGGCGGGCCGGACGGCCACATCCCGCCCGGCGTGATTCCGGACGGCGTTCCGGGTCCCCCCGCCGGGGCCGGTGACGAAGACGGCGACGCATCCGGCGCCGGCTCGGGCTCGGGCGGCCCGGGCGGAGGATCGGGCTCCGGCGCCAGCCAGGGTTCGGGCTCCGGCGACCCGACCGGTGGGGGCGGCGGAGGATCGGGCTCCGGTGGCAACGACCTGGGCTCGGGCGGGGGCTCGGGCTCCGGTAGCGGCGTCCAGGATGCCGCCTCCGGATCCGGCTCGGGTGGACCTGCGGGCGAATCGGGCGCCGTGCAGATTCCCTAGGTTCACACCGGCGCCAGGTTCGCGCCGGACTAGAGCGTGTCGGCGCGCACGACCACCTCGGGATGAAGCCCGGACGGGTCGGTGTGCGACGCGCCCGTCCCGCATTCGTCCTGGAAGCTGACGTCTTTAGGTTCGCCAAGGGCTTGCAGTGCCGCCGCGACCCCGGCGGGAGTAGTGCCGGGATTCGCGGCCAGGTAGAGCGCGGCCGTCCCGGCAATGTGCGGGGCGGCCATGCTGGTGCCGGACTTGAAGCTGTACGTACCGTTCTTGTCGGTGGAGCGGATGCTCACTCCGGGAGCAGCGATCGTGTGGCTCGCATCGGAGGAACCCGCGAAGTTCGAGAAGCTCGCGAAGGTATCGTCCGCGCCGTAGGTTGTCGGCCCGCCGGTGCCGCAGGGTGTCCCGGTGGAATCCGCCAGCGCCGAAACCGTGATCACCTCGTCGTAGGCGGCGGGGATACTGGCTGCGAGGTTCTCGTCCTCGTTTCCCGCCGCGACTGCGAAGGTAACCCCGTCGTCAACCGTCCGGCAGATCGCCTCGTGCATGGCATCGTTGTTCACCGATCCGCATTGGCCGTCGTCACTGCCGGAGCCCGACAGGCTCATGTTGGCAACGGTGATGGAGCCGCCCTTGGCCGGGGACTTCGAATCCACGAAGTCGATCCCGCAGACGACCGACGAGATGCTCCCCGAGCCGGCGTTGTTCAGCACCCGCACGGCCCAAAGTCCCGCATCCGGGGCCACCCCTACGACCCCCGAGCGGTTGCGGGCGGCGGCGATCGTCCCCGCGACATGCGTCCCGTGCCCGTTTCCGTCGTCGAAACTGGGGCCGGTGGAGCAGTTCTTGCCGCCCCTGATGTTGTCGATGAGGTCCGGATGGTCGATGTCGATCCCGGTATCGAGGACGGCCACCTCGGCTCCCGATCCGGTGTTTTGCTTGAACTCCGCGTTGATCCGGTTGACTCCGCTTGGCACAACCTGGGTCGTGGCCCGGCGCTTGGCCGCATTCACCTCCACATCCGGCGTGAGATAGGCAACGCGATCATCGGCGCGGACCGCGCCAACCCGAGCCGCCGGGATGGTCGCGGCGTACCCCTTGATCGCCGAGTTGTAGACCATTCCCACATCGAGCCGGTACTTGCGGGCGTGCTCCGCCGCTATCGACGCCGGGCGGGCGACATCCCGTTCGAGGACGACCACATACCGTTCGACACCGGCCGGGGCAGCGCCAGCCGGAGCAGCACCGGCCGACGGTAGCTGCCCGCCGAGGGCGATGGCGAGGGCAAGGACTCCGCGTCGCATGCGGCCGAGTATATTCCCTCCCCTTCAAGGACCGTCGGTCTACCCGCTAAACTCGCGATTCAGAGCCCTCGTGCCCTCGTAGCTCAGTGGATAGAGCAACGGTTTCCTAAACCGTGAGTCGGAGGTTCGATTCCTCCCGGGGGCACTAGTGTCATGTCGCACGACATCGTTCACACCTGTCTCGCGACATCGTTCCACGTTCA
>JBBDHU010000007.1:0-203502 GCA_040880705.1 Actinomycetota bacterium
AAGAGGCACGCGAGCTGGGTTTAGAACGTCGTGAGACAGTTCGGTCCCTATCCGTCGTGGGCGCAGGAGACTTGAGGGGAGCTGCCCCTAGTACGAGAGGACCGGGGCGGACGCACCTCTGGTGTGCCAGTTGTCGCGCCAGCGGCACTGCTGGTTAGCCACGTGCGGAAGAGATAAGCGCTGAAAGCATCTAAGTGCGAAGCTCTCCCCGAGATGAGGTCTCCCACTGGGAAACCAGGTAAGGTCCCTCGCAGACTACGAGGTTGATAGGCCGGAGGTGTAAGCACGGCAACGTGTTGAGCCGACCGGTACTAATAGGCCGAGGACTTAGCTTTTGCTCGCGCTCGCTATCGAGTTCACGGGGTTGCCCGGAGGCTCGCACGTCACCGTTTCGGTGGCTATAGCGGAGGGGAAACACCCGGTCCCATTCCGAACCCGGAAGTTAAGCCCTCCAGCGCCGATGGTACTGCCCTGGCAACGGGGTGGGAGAGTAGGTCGCCGCCGGACATCTTCGATCGAGAGCCGCCCTTCGGGGCGGCTCTCGTCGTTTCCGCAACGGCTACGCTACGACGATGCCGCGCCCGCTGAACCCCAAACCAAAACGGCAGGGCCTCCCGGCCCGCGGAACGGGCCTTCCCTCCGACGTCCGTGAAGAGCTTCGGCGCGTGGCCAAGCGGGGCGCAGGCGAGCGGGCAGCCGCTGCGCTCGAGAAGGCAGTCGAGCTGCTGGCGAAAGGCGATAACTCGCGTGCCGTCGCCGAGGCGGAGCGGGCGAAGGCTCTCGCGCCGCGATCGCCTGCGGTGCGAGAAGTACTCGGCCTCGGCTACTACGGGCAGGAAAGGTTTCGCGAAGCTCTTTCTGAGATGCAGGCGTATCGGCGAATCTCCGGACGGGCCGATCAGAATCACATCATCGCGGATGCCCACCGGGCGTTGGGCCGCCCCGACAAAGCGGCCGAGCTGGCTGAGGAAGCGGTCAGGGCGAAGATTCCCGACGAGGCGAAGGCGGAAGCGGTCGTCGTTGGGGCGTCCGCGCTCTCCGACATGGGGCGAACCGACCAAGCCCTGGCCCTCCTTCATCGTTTCCCGACGCAATCGAACCTAGGCCGCCCCTTCGACCTGCGTATCTGGTACGTAACGGGGGACATCCTCGACAAAGCCGGACGAAAAGAAGAGGCGGCCAAGGAGTTCCGCAAGGTAGTGCGTCACGACTCCGGGGCTTTCGACGCGGCCGAACGGCTGGCTCAGCTGGGCTGACCCGCCTCTGCTTTCTTTCTCCAGTACCTCGCCAGCCCGGCGGCATTCATCCGGAATCCGGAGAGGATCTCGAATCGATCCTCATCCGACGTGTCCAGACCCTGGTACTCCTGTGCCGTGGCTTCGCGAAGGCGCATTTCGATCTCCCGATCTTCCTGTGTGTGCTGCACGGCCTCGCGTACGATCTCGCTCCACTCACGGATCCGTTCGATCGCGAGCCGGCAGGTTTGTTCGACCTGCCTGACGGGTCCGAAATGCGAGAACAGGAGGGCTCCGCGTGCGTGGGATTCGATCAGTCGAATGCTCTGGATGGCCAGTTCGACGTCGAATTCGGGCGGAGGCGATGCCGGCCTCAGGATGTCGAGGTCGGGGATGTGCACGCCCACCGCGTCTCCGGTGAAAACGGCGCCCGTCCGGGAGTCTTGCAGTGCAACGTGATGCGAGGCATGCCCGGGGGGTGTAAAGGACGGACAACTCGCGGTTTCCGAGTGGTATCCGTTCTCCTCCCGACAGAGATCGAATGCGAGCGCCGTCAACGGGGAGGACCTCGCCGAATAGTTCGCGGAGGCGATCCGGTCCGTATGCGCGAGTGGCGCTTCGAACAAGCCGCTCGGGGTCTGCTAGGTGTGGGGCTCCGCGCACGTGGACCCACACGGCCGCCCGTGGGAACCGTTGCGAGATGGCTCCTGTACCGCCGGCATGATCGAGGTGGATGTGCGAGACGACGATGTGGGCAAGATCCTCTGCCGTGAGGCCCAAATCGGCGAGAGCGGCGGCGACCGCGTCCACCGATGTGCCCGGTCCGGTTTCCACCAAAGCCGGCTCATCCGCATCAACCAGGTAGGCGGAGGTCAAGAGGTCGCGTCCGGCCATCATCGTGTCGATGGCGGTGACGCCCTCGGCCGCCGCAAAGGTTCGCGACATGAATGCAGTCTAGATGCGCGGGTGTCGGTACCGGGTGTTAGTTTCGCGCGGAAAGGGGGGAGTCGAATGGTGACCGTGAATGTCGTTGTATTGGCCGGCAAGGTTGCGGCGGAGCCCAAGGCCCGTCGGATGCCTTCGGGTGACGAGGTGACCGAGATTCGGCTTTCCGTTCCGGAGGCCGGAAAACGCCTCCTCCCCCTCCCGATCGCTGCGTGGCACAAGGCGGTCGGCAAGCGGGCCTTGAAGGACATCGGCAAGGGAGACGATGTCATCGTCTACGGCCAGCTGGCAAGGCGGTTCTACCGGAGCGGAGCCGGGGCAAGGAGCCTGACGGAGGTGGTCGCGACGGAGCTGAAGAAGTTGGAGCCTCGCCAGGAGGCGTAAGGGCCGGGCGGGGCGCTTACGCCACGCCTGGGTGCACATGAAGGCCTGGTCGTACAGTGGGAAGGTGAGCGCGGAAGCAGAGGAGTTCGGTGACGTCTCCGCCTACGACCTGTTTTCGAAAGGCGTGGGCTTCCTCGAGCGTGGGCACCCACATCAGGCCGTCATGTATCTGTCCCGGGCCAAGCTTGCGGAGCCGGACAAGGCATCGATTCGTGAGGCTCTCGGACGTGCGCTCTTTATGGCCGGCCGAATGGGCCCGGCGAGGAGGGAGTTCGCCAAGGCTGTGCAGATCGATCCGGCGAACGACTACGCGCACTTCGGACTCGGCCTCGCGTGCGCGCGCACGGGCCAGCGCTCTCGTGCCGTCGGGCATCTGAAGCTGGCCGTGGCCATGCGCCCGGGGGTCGAGGATTACCGGACGGCTCTGGAGCGGCTCGATCACTGACGGGGCGTCGCTTGCCGACCGGTACGACGCTTTCCTTATCGACCTCGACGGGACGATCTACAAGGGTGAAGACGCCGTGCAAGGCGCATCCGAAGCCGTCCACCGGCTGCACGCATCGGGCAAAAGGGTCGTCTTCCTAACCAACAACTCCGGAAGAACACCCGAGGAGATCGCGTCGAAACTTGTCGGCATCGGAGTCGAGGCCCGTTTCCCGGAGATCGTCACCTCGGCGCTCGTTACCGCCAAGCTGCTGTCGGAACGGGGAGCGAAGACCGCATACGTAGTCGGAATGGCCGGGATCCGCCAAGCGCTGACGGCGGCGGGCGTTACCGTCCTGGAGGGCGAACCGGAGGCGGCCGAGTACGTGGTGGTCGGGTGGGACAAGGATGCGACCTACACCAAGCTCAAGAACGCGGGACTCCTCGTTCAGCGGGGGGCAAAGCTCGTCGCGACGAATCCGGACCGGGCCTATCCGGCATCGGACGGCCTGTGGCCCGGTGCCGGTGCTCTTCTTTCCGTCATCACCACCACGACGGGTGTGGAAGCTGAGATCGTCGGAAAGCCACACACGCCGTTATGTGAGGCAGCGTTGGAGGTTGCCGGGGGAGGCCGCCCCCTGGTGGTCGGCGACCGCCTCGACACAGACGTCGCGGCGGCCACGGCCTTGGGTTGGGACTCACTGCTCGTGTTCACGGGCATCGCCGATCCGGCCGACGTCGATTCCGCGGCGGCGAAACCAACCTACGTCGGTTCGGACCTCTCCGCGTTATTCGAACCGGTGCGCGCTGAGGATCTCAGGCCCGGTTAGTCGACTTCGTACGGAAGACGCGGCTTCGGCCGCCGCTCCTTGGGGAAGAACGCGAGAGCGACCAAAACGCCAGCGACGAAACCTCCGACGTGTGCCCAGTAAGCGACGCCGCCCGAGATGTTCTCGCCGACCGTGGAGGCACCGCTGAAGAACTGGAGCGCGAACCAAATACCGAGGACGACTACGGCCGGAAGTTCGATCATGGTGATGAAGATCAAAAAGACGGCCGTCAGAACCCGGCGCCGGGGGAACATGACCAGGTAGGCCCCCAGCACGGCAGCGACGGCCCCGGAGGCGCCGAGGGTCGGCACCGCCGAGTTCGGATCAAGGGCGAACTGCGCCAGGCTGGCGACTATGCCGCCGGCCAAGTAGAAGAGCAGGTATGGAATGTGGCCGATCTTGTCCTCGACGTTGTTGCCGAAGATCCAAAGGAAGAGCATGTTCGATCCCAGGTGGAGCCAGCCTCCGTGCATGAACATCGAAACGAGCAGCGGCAGCCACCAACTCTTGGCTGGGCAAGCGCGCCGGAGCGCCTGCTGGACGGCCTCGCCGGCGGAGGGACCGAACGTTTCGTCCAACGCATCACGCGCTTCCGCTCCGCCGCCGGCGAGGTTCGTCTGGTGGCCGATCTCGTATGCGATCTCGGCGTGGCAGAAGGAGAACTCGAGCTGCTCCGACTGGCTCTTGAAGGTCGGCTGCCACAGGACGAAAACCGCAATGTTCGCGGCGATCAAGGCCAGCGTCACGATCGGAGGACGCGTCGTGGGATTGGAATCCCTCAGCGGCAGCACGGGCAGGAGCTTATCCCGCCGCTAGCCCCGGCCGGCTGCGTTTCGACGCAAGGGCCATGTGAACCCGCAGGTTATCCTGGCGGCGTGAATGAAGAGCACTCTCGCCATTCGGCGCTCGCCGGGATCCAAGGAAACCAATAGGCGTGCTTCGTCGGCTCGACAGCGAACTCGTCCGCCGAGGTTTGGTCCCAAGTCGCACGGAGGCGCGCGCTGCAATTCAGACGGGCCTGGTAACTGCGGGGGGCCGCAGGGTCTCGAAGCCTTCCACGCTCGTTGGAAGCGACGAAGCGCTGAACCTAGCGGGCGAAGCCAGGCGGTTCGTATCGCGCGGTGGCGAGAAGCTCGATGCGGCGTTGGATCGGTTCGGCCTCAGGGTGGAGGGATTCGACTGCCTTGACGCGGGGGCTTCGACGGGCGGCTTTACCGACTGCCTGCTTGCCCGCGGCGCGGCCCGCGTGGTGGCCATCGACGTCGGCTATGGGCAGCTGGCGTGGTCGCTGCGGCAGGACGAGAGAGTCACGGTCCGCGAACGGACGAACGTACGCAACTTGCGGCGCGACGACCTGCCCTTCGTTCCGAACCTGGTAGTTGCCGACCTCTCGTTCATTTCGCTGACGAAGGTGATCCCAACGCTCGTATCCCTCGCGTCCGGCGAGTCGGGCTTCGTGGTTCTCGTGAAGCCGCAATTCGAGGCGGGGCCCGACGAAGTGGGCAAAGGCGGAGTGGTCCGCGACCCACAGATCTGGGCGAATTCGATCCGCGCCGTAGAGGAGTCGTTTCGAGTACATGGTGTTTTCGCGGAAGGGGTGGTGGCCTCTCCTCTTAAAGGTCCTGCCGGCAACGTGGAATTCTTCCTCCAGCTCCGGCCCGGAGGCGACGGCCTTCTCGACCTCGACGATGCGCTGGAGCAAGCGCGAGCAATCGGAGGAGCGCCGTGAAGCGGGTCGCGTTCGTGGTTCATGCCGGACGAGAATCTGCTCTGCAGGCCGCGTCCGAACTGGTCGAATGGCTGGCCGAGAGAAATGTCGGAACAGGACAACTCCCCGGGGAGGAAATCGGCGCCGCGGAGACGACGGAGGCCGGGGAGCTCGCAGTCGACGCCGACCTAGTCGTATCGTTCGGCGGCGACGGCACCTTCCTCCGCGCCGCCCGGATTGCGTCGGCGGCCGGTTGCCCTGTGCTCGGGGTAAAGGTTGGAAGGCTGGGCTTCCTTACCGAAGTAGAGCCGGGTGAAGCGCCCGAACTGGTCGAGAGCTACCTGGCCGGAGGTGCCCGCGTGGAGAAACGCATGGCACTGACTGCCCGGGCAGAGGGCGCCGAATGGCGCGAGCCGGAATGGGCGCTGAATGAGGTCATCGTCGAAAAGCGCACGCGGCACCGGCTGATCAAGCTCGCCCTCTCGGTGAACCAGGATCCGGTGACGACTGTGTCGGCCGATGGGGTGATCGTCGCAACGCCGACGGGATCGACCGCATACTCATTCTCAGCACGCGGACCGATAGTTTCCCCGGAACTGGCCTGCTTGATCGTCACCCCGGTTGCGGCACACATGGTGTTCGACCGATCGATCGTGCTCGGGGCCGCCGAATCCGTGCAGTTGAAGGTCGTCGGAGAGGAACCCGGCGTGCTCTCGGCGGACGGGCGGGAAGCTCTCGAACTTCCCGTCGGCTCGGTGGTGCGCATAGCCGCCGCGGCGGAGCCGGCTCTCCTGGTTCGGCGGGAGGGCGGCCGGAGCTTCTTCGCACTCGTCCGGGACAAGTTCGGCCTTCCCGGCGGCGAATCGAATTGAGCGGCAGACATGCCGCCCGCTCCTCGTCGGCGGTCTCGTGGCCGGTTGTTGCGGTCGGGATTGCGGCCGTCCTCCTGATCGGAGGAGCCGTTGGTTTCGAACGCATGTGGGAGCCCGGAGGCCAAGCCGTGGCCATAACCGATTCAACGGCGAAGGAGGGGCTTCAGAGCTCGGGGGCGCTGGAGTCCCCCCAGGCACCATCCCCGCCGGAACCCGGCGAACCCGTGTCGTTCTCCCGAGTTCAGGGACTCGTTCTCTCTCTGCCGGTCCAGCATCCGGAAGTGGTCGGCTACCACCAGGCCTACTATCCCGATGCTCAGGTCCAGCATCCCATCGGCCACCTGGTGAGGAATCAGAACACCTATATGTTCGAGGCGCCTCCGGACACCATCGGGCCCCCCTACAGAATCCTTCCGAGTCGCGGCCGCGGTACTCCGGCAACCTCGGCGGTGGACATAGTCGTTAAGCGCCTGGCCGACGTAACTTCACCCGTCACCGGCCGCGTCGTCCGCGCCAAGCATTACCGGTTATACGGTGCCTACCGTGACTGGCGGATCGAGATCGCGCCGGAAGGGCACGCGGACCTGCGAGTTGTGATGATTCATCTCACAAACGTGAGGGTTCGGCGAGGTGACCAGGTGTCGGCTACCCTGACCGTGATCGGGCAGGCCCGAAAGCTGCCGTTCCGCTCCCAGGTGGACGATTTCGGAGGAGGAGATCCGCACGTCCATATCGAAGTCAAGAAGCTTCCTCAGAAGAAGCCGAAGTAGCCCAGAAGGCGGAACGGCGCGGGTCGATCGCCGGACGAAGACCCTGCTTCGCCGGATCCAGCCGGGCGAGATCGCGGTGATCGACCACGAGGACATCGATCGGGTGGCCGCGGATGGGCTGGTGTCGGCAGGCGTTGCGGGGGTCGTAAACGCCGCGCGCTCCTCCAGCGGCAGGTACCCGAACCTCGGGCCTCTCACCCTCACCCGGGCGGACATTCCGGTTGTCGATGAAGTTGGGCCCCTGCTGTTGCAGAAGGTCCGCGAAGGCGATCCGATCCGGCTCGACGGCGACCGCGTGTACGTGGGAAACAGGGTGGTTGCCGTCGGCATCAGGCAAACCGAGGTGTCGGTCACCGACGCGCTCGAGACGGCTCACAGGTCGCTGGCCGAGCAGTTCGAAAGCTTCGCCCGCAACACCCTGGATTACATGCAGAAGGAACGCGACCTGTTGTTCGGGGGAAGTGGACTACCGGATCTCGATCACGACCTGACCCACCGTCAGGTGCTCGTCGTGGTCCGGGGAACGGGCTACCGCCGCGACCTCGCGACGCTGCAGCCGTACATCAGCGAGGTTCACCCGGTCCTGATAGGTGTGGACGGCGGGGCAGACGCGCTCGTCGAAGCCGGATACCGGCCGGACGTGATCGTCGGTGACATGGACAGCGTCTCGGAGAGGGCGCTAATGCTTGCGGGACGACCGCGCGGCCTCTTCAGACGGCGGCCTCCCACAGAGGTCATCCTCCACGCCTACCCGGGAGGCGTGGCACCTGGGAAGTCTCGCTTGGAGGCACTGGGCATCCCGTTCAAGGTCGTGGAGGCCGGCGGCACCAGCGAGGACGTTGCTTATCTGATGGCACACGAGAAGAGGGCCGATCTGATCGTCTCCGTGGGAAGCCATGCAAACCTTCGTGAGTTCCTCGACAAGGGAAGAATGGGCATGGCCAGCACCTTCCTCGTGCGACTACGGGTGGGAGAGATCCTCATGGACGCCAAGGGCGTGTCTCGCCTTTATCCCGGCAGGGTCCGGGGGAAGGAGACGGCAGCGCTGATCGGGTCGGCGCTGTTCGCGATAGCCGTGGTCGTGCTCGTTTCGGAACCCCTCCGGCTTTACTTCGGCCAGCTGGTCAACGACTTCGTCTTCTGGATCAAAGGGCTGATTTGATCTCGTTTCGGTATCACCTCGTAACGATCGTCGCCGTCTTCTTGGCATTGGGCCTCGGAGTCCTGGTCGGGACGACCGTCATCGACCAGCGTCTCGTAGCTGGTCTGGAGGAGCAGGCTGCAGCCGCGGAAGTTCAGCGCGAGGAATTGCGGGCGGAGCTGGATCAACTGAGCGTGCTGGTCACCCGCCAGGATGCGTTCATCCGTCAATTGGCCCCGGAACTCATCGCGGGCCAGCTGGCCGGGAGGGACGTCGTACTCGTCACATACGAGGGGACGGACGACTCGGTGCTTTCACAGTCGCGCGACGCACTGGATGCGTCCGGCGCCGACGTCGTCGCGATCTTTTCCGTGACACCCAAGATGGGCATGCCCGACACCCCAACTCGCGAGGAGCTGGCGCAGCTGGTGGGTGCCAACACCGGGGTGACCCCTTCGCAGCTTTCCAGGGAGGCGGCGAAGGCTCTGGGGCGCAGGCTCGCGTCAGGTTCCGACGGAGCGGAGGATCCCCTGAAGGGCTTCCTATCGCGAGGATTCGTGGAGTCCGTCGGGCCGGAGATCAAGGAGGCCGATCTCCCGGACGTGGGGGGAAGGGGACAAGCGATCGTGGTTCTCGCAGGGAGCGAAACGGAGCCCCCAGTCGGGCCGGATGAATTCATGGTGCCCCTGGTCGAGGAGCTGGCGAACCAGCGGGTGGCCGTCGCCGCCGGCGAGAGCGCGACGAGCTCCTACGAATTCATCGGGCTCCTTCGTGACCGCGACGCCGTCCAGGGGGAGATCGTTACCGTTGACGATGCGAGTGAGAGCGTCGGGGGCGTGGCCCTCGTTCTCGGTCTCCGCGACCTGATCTCGTTCGGCAGGGGGGGCGATTTCGGCTTCAAGAGCGGCGCCGCGGAGCTCGTGCCGCAAGCTTGATGGCACCGAATAGGGTCGTCGCGCTGGTGCCGGCGCGCAACGAAGAGGATCGCATAGCGGCTACCGTCGAAGGTCTCAGGAAGCTTCCCTTGAGCGAGATCGTCGTAGTCGATGACGGTTCGAAAGACGACACGGCGGCCCTGGCCGCATCGGCGGGGGCACGCGTCTGGCGAAGCCCCGGGCGCGTGGGGAAGGGCCGCGCGCTGGACGAGGCGCTCGACCGAATTCCCGGGGGTGACGTTTACCTGTTCGCGGATGGAGATCTTGGCGAGACCTCGTCGGAACTGGGGCCAGTGCTGAACGAGGTCATCTCGGGAGGTGCGGATCTTTGCATCGCCGTGCTCCCGCCCCAGGAAGGCGGCGGATTCGGACTGGTAAAAGGCTTGGCTCGCGATGCGATCAAGCGCAGGACGGGCTTTGATTCGATGGAACCCCTGTCCGGCCAGCGCGCAATCAAAGCATCGGCCCTCGGGGCATGCCGGCCGTTCGCGCGCGGATTCGGGGTGGAGACCGCGATGACCATCGATGCTCTCGCCGCCGGGCTCCGTGTGGTCGAAGTGGAGACCGATGTCCGCCACAGGCCCACGGGAAGGGGCTTGCGCGGCTTCATGCATCGAGCCCGGCAAGGCTTGGACATCCTCCTTGCTCTCGCTGCGAGGAAGTCGTAAAGCCTTGACTGCGTTGAGCGTGGCGGCATTCGCTGGGGGGGCGGCGGTGATTTCGGCACTGCTCGCGAGAAGCTTGATCCGGTTCCGGATCGCCCGGTTTCTACACACGAATGTTCGAGGCATCCCGGTCCCGGCGGTCCTCGGGATAGTCCTTTTCGCCGCGACGCTGTCGATCCTGCTCGGCGCGGCGGCGGCTCTGGCGCTGGCGGGCAGATGGGGTGGCGGGGGGACGCGCATCCTCCTGGTCCTCGCCGGCGCCGGCTTGGTGTTCGGTGCCGGCCTCATCGACGACATGAGCGGCTCCGGACCCCGCGGTCTGCGTCAGCACATGGCAAGCCTCGCACGGGGACGCGCTACCACCGGACTTCTGAAGATCGCGGCTTCTATCGCCGGTGGGATGTTCGTCGCGCTCGCGCTTCCCGGGAGGGATTTCGCCGAAGCCGTACTGGTCGTCCTGACCGTTGCCGGGTGCTGCAACGTCTGGAACGGGCTCGACGTCTCCCCGGGCCGCGCGGGCAAAGTGTTCGTGCTGGCGGCTATCGTCGTGCTGTTAGCGGGGAGCCGTAGCGCGCCGTGGGCCGTGCTCGCGGTCGTTCTCGGCGCGGAGGTGCCGCTGCTTCTTCCGGACCTCAGGGAGCGGGCGATGCTCGGCGACGCCGGCGCCAACTTGCTCGGGTTCTTCATCGGTGCGGCCGTTGCCGCGTCGCTGTCGGCCGCGGGGCTGTTCGTGGCGGTTGCCGTCGTAGTCATCCTAAATCTGCTCGCGGAGACAGTTACCCTCTCGCGGCTGGTCCGGTCGATCGCCCCTCTTCGCTGGTTCGACGGCTTGGGAAGGGTTTCGGGGCCAAGTTTCCCGCCCAACTGAGCCGATAGGCGGCGCGCTCTGCTAGGATAAAATCCCGAGTTGAGCAATCACACGAAGTTCATCTTCGTAACAGGCGGGGTCGCTTCGGGCCTCGGAAAAGGAATCACCACCGCCTCGCTCGGACGCCTCTTCAAGTCCCGCGGAATCCGGGTCACCCTTCAGAAGCTGGATCCATATATCAACGTGGATCCCGGAACGATGAACCCCTTCGAACATGGGGAAGTCTTCGTACTCGACGACGGTGCCGAGACCGATCTCGACCTAGGTCACTACGAGCGGTTCACCGACGAAAGCCTGCACAAGGCCTCGAACCTGACCACCGGTGCGGTGTATTCGGCCGTCATAGCCAAGGAGCGTCGCGGGGATTTCCTGGGCAAGACGATTCAGGTGATCCCTCACATCACGAACGAGATCAAGGACAGGGTCCGCGCGCTGGCGGAAGCGGAGGACGCCGACGTAGTGATAGTCGAGATCGGCGGAACGGTTGGTGACATCGAGAGCCAGCCGTTCCTGGAAGCGATCAGACAGCTGCGAAACGAGGTCGGCCGCGACAACTGTGCCTTCGTGCACGTATCGCTGATGCCGTTCATCGGCCCGACGGGCGAATTGAAGACCAAGCCCACCCAGCACTCCGTGAAGGAACTGCGGTCGCTCGGTCTGCAACCCGACGTGATCGTATGCAGGTCGGACCGGGTCCTGGGGCGGAATCTGAAGGAAAAGATCTCGCTGCTTTGCGACGTGCCCATCGACGGCGTGATCTCTGCGATCGATGCGGATTCGATCTACGAGGTCCCGCTGGTGCTTCACCAGGAAGGGCTGGACGGATACCTGGCGAAACACCTCGGCATTCACACCGAGCCGGATTTGACCGAGTGGCAAGCTCTCGTAGACAGAGTCCGTTCCGCGAAGCATCCGGTTCGGATCGCGATAGTCGGCAAGTACGTGAACCTTCACGATGCGTACCTTTCGGTGATCGAAGCCCTTCGCCACGGCGGTTTCCATCACGGTGTCCGGGTGGAGCCGTTCTGGGTTGCTTCCGATGAGCTTGCGTCACAGGGCGCGGCTTCGGCGCTCGACGGCGCTGACGGAATCCTGGTTCCCGGTGGGTTCGGAATACGGGGGATCGAGGGGAAGATCGACGCGATCAGGTACGCGCGCGAGAGCAAAGTGCCTTTCTTGGGCATATGCCTCGGGTTGCAGTGCGCCGTCATCGAGTTCTCCCGTTCGGTTTGCGGCCTCCACGACGCGAATTCGTCCGAGTTCAACCCCGCCACCGAAGATCCCGTGATCGACATCCTCCCGGAGCAAAAGGACGTGACGGACATGGGGGGATCGATGCGGCTCGGCGCGCAGCCGTGTCATCTCGTTCCCGGCACCAAGGCATACGCCGCTTACGGTGAGTCGGTGGTCTACGAGCGGCACCGCCACAGGTTCGAGGTGAACCCCAAGTACCACGACGTCCTTGCGGGAGCGGGACTCATCACGTCGGGGCATTCACCCGACGGCCGGCTGACGGAGATCATCGAGCTTCCGGACCACCCGTTCTTCGTCGCCGGCCAGTTCCACCCCGAGCTGCGCTCTCGTCCCACCCGCCCGCATCCGCTCTTCCGCGAGTTCGTGGGGGCGGCACGCGAACGACAGCAAGCGTCTTCCGACGGGACTGCGTCCGTGAACCGGGGATCCTCGGTAGTCGGCTAGCCTCCTCGAGGGGAACGCCCGATGAAGGGTAAGGTCCGTTCACAGACAGAGCGCTTCCTCGATCACCTATCGGTCGAACGAGGGCTTTCACCGAACACGGTTTCGGCGTACCGGCGCGACCTTGCAAAGTACGAGAGGTTCCTGGAGAAGAAAGGAATTCGGGACGCCACACGGTCCACCGATGCGCTCGTTGCGGGGTTCGTGGCAAGTGTCTCCCGCTCGAAGACGAAGCCGGAGGGAAGGGCGTTTCGAGCCTCGACCGTTGCGCGGGCCCTGGCCTCCGTTCGCGCCTTTCATGCGTTCTTGGTCCGCGAGGGCGAGTCGGGCGACGATCCGGCCGCCGGCGTCGTTCGCCCCAAGGTGCCTCGCAACCTTCCCAGGCCGCTTTCGGTGGACGAGGTCGATCGTCTGCTCGCTGCTCCTCAAGGGGATGCCCCGGCTTCGCTCAGGGACCGGGCGGCGCTCGAGATTCTCTACGGTTCGGGAGTGCGAATCTCCGAGCTGATCGGGCTGGATGTCGACGACGTTGACCTCGAGGACGGCAGCATTCGCGTTGTGGGCAAGGGCGGGAAGGAACGGGTCGTGCCGATGGGAACCTATGCCCGAAAGGCCGTCGAGGCCTATCGCACACGCGCGCGTCCTGCCCTCGCGTCGAAACGCTCGAGGAGCGCTCTTTTCCTCAATCAACGCGGGGGCCGGCTAAGCAGACAAGGGTGCGCCATGATCCTTCGGTCGCACGTGACAAGGGCAGGGATCAAGAAGCGCGTCACGCCCCACACGTTGCGGCACTCCTTCGCCACACATTTGCTGGAGGGCGGGGCCGACGTGCGCGTCGTGCAGGAGTTGCTCGGACACGCAAGCGTGGCGACCACGCAGATCTATACGCTCGTGACACAGCAGCACCTTCGGGAGGTCTATTTCACCTCACACCCTCGGGCCCGGCGCGTCGGGAGGAAGAAAGCGTGAGCCGCATCGAGCCCGAGAGGCTCGCCCGGCTGAAAGCGGCACTCGAGGAGCAACGCGAGCACCTTCGCCGTGAGCTCGAGGAGCTCGGGGCCGATCCCGACTCGGACGAGGTCGAGATCGACTTCGAACGGGGCTTCGCGGACAGCGCCCACACGACGGCCGAGCGATCACGGATCCTCTCCGTCGCCAAGGCGCTGAGGTCGAATCTGAGGGACGTGGACCGCGCTCTCGCGAAGATCGATCTCGGCACCTACGGAACTTGTGAGAGCTGTGGGAACCCAATATCCGACGAGAGGCTCGAGGCGCTTCCTTGGGCGATCCTCTGCATCACCTGCAAGCAGAAGGGGCTGTCCAGGTGACCGAGGGCCGCGGGGCGGTCCCGCGGGTCTTGCTTCTGGTGTGCGATTCCTTCGGAGTGGGGGCGGCGCCCGATGCGGCGGAATACGGCGACGAGGGATCGAACACTCTTGGCAACTGCGCGCGGGCAGCCGGAGGGATCGATGCCCCGAACCTTGCCTCTCTCGGTCTGGGGAACCTGACCGAGATCGAAGGCGTTGCGCCGGGCGGGGAAGCGCGGACGGCCCACGGGAAGATGAGGGAAATGTCTCCGGGGAAAGACACGACGACCGGACACTGGGAGATAGCCGGGCTCGTTCTCGAAAAACCGTTCCCCACCTACCCGGAAGGCTTTCCCGAGGAGATCATCTCGGAGTTCGAGGCGGCCATAGGGCGAAAGGTCATCGGCAACAAGCCGGCATCCGGAACGGAGATTATCGATGAGCTCGGAGAAGAGCATCTGAGGACCGGCCGGCCCATCGTCTACACGAGTGCAGACTCCGTCTTCCAGATCGCCTGTCACAAGGATGTGGTTAAACCGGCTCAGTTGTATCAGTGGTGCCGGATTGCCAGACGACTCCTCACCGGCGAGCACATGGTCGGACGGGTCATTGCCCGGCCGTTCGAAGGAAAGCAGGGACGATTCGTACGCACCCACGAGCGCCGCGACTTCTCCGTGCCGCCGCCCTCACCAACGCTTCTCGACAAGGCGCGCGCTGCCGGCGTCGGTGTCTACGGCGTCGGAAAGATCCGAGACATATTTGCCGAGCAGGGGTTAACCGAGGGCCGATACTCGGAGTCGAACGACCACGGCATCGACCTGACGATCAACTACCTGTCGAGGCCGTCGCCTTGCCTCGTGTTCACGAACCTAGTCGATTTCGATACGAACTACGGTCATCGCAACGATGCAAAGGGATATGCGGCGTGCGTGGAACTGCTCGACGGGAGGCTGCCGGCGATCATCGAGGCCCTCGACGGCGGTGCTCTATTCGTGACGGGGGATCACGGATGCGATCCGACCACACCCTCGACCGATCACACTCGAGAGTTCGTCCCGTTGCTGGGGGCGGGGTTGCATGGAGGGCCGCACGACCTTGGAACGCGAGCGACCTTCGCGGATCTCGGCGCCACGATCGCCGATTTGCTGCGAGTCGACCGCGACGGCCTTGCAGGTGAGAGCTTCGCCGGTTCGCTAGGTTTCCCGGAGTAAGCTGCCGCGATGCAGTCGGTCCGGCTTGCGATTTACGGAGCGATCTCTCTCGGAGTCGCGCTATACGTGCGCGAAGCCGTTCGCGCTTTCGTGATCGTGCGGCAAGGGGATTTGCTGCCGAAGCTCCACGGGCGGTTGCCACCCAAGCCCAAGGCAATGTTCGACCCTTTTGGGACGCTTCTCCTGCCGATCCTTCTTCTGTTCGTCCTAGCGGTGACCGGCTCCGGAATCCCGTTCGCCTACGCGAAGCCTCTGCCGCGCGACGAGGGGAGATTCGAGTCGCGCCGGCGTGTGGTCCTTGCCGCCCTTGCCGGGCCGGCCGCGAATGCGGCATGCACGGCCATCGCCGGGCTCGCTCTTCGCGCCGGGATGACCGGGGAGGTCCAATCTGCCCTCGAGATGTTTCTCATCGTCAACGCTTTCATGGCGGTCTTCCAGCTGATGCCGATCCCCGGACTGGATGGGGCGGAGATTATCGCCTTGTCGCTGGACCGCGAAGTGCGCACGGCCTATTTGAACGCGGGGCGGTACCTGGCACTCTTCATGCTCCTCGTGTTCTTCATGCTCGTTACTCTCGTGATGCCCCTTGCGCTTGCACTCATGGAATACCTCTGTCGTCTGCTCGCGGGCCGGTCGTGCTGAGCGAATCCTGCAAACTGGGGATGATGCCCCGGTATGATCGAGTGACGAAGGAGAGTAGATGACGGCCAGCGGTGCCTCGCCTGCGTCCGGCAAGGCCAGGGTCCTGACGGGGTATCGGCCGACCGGCCCTTTACACGTAGGTCACTGGTTCGGAAACATACTCAACATGCTCCGGCTTCAGGAGGAGCACGACGCCTTCTTCTTCATTGCCGACTGGCATGCTTTGACGACCGACTACGAGAACACCGAAGAACTGCCCGCCAAGGTTCGCGATCTGGTACTCGACTGGCTCGCTGCGGGGGTCGACCCTCAAAAGGCGACGATCTACCGCCAGTCGGATTTGCCCGAAGTGGCCGAGATGACCCTCTTGCTCGGCATGGTCACGCCGCTCGGGTGGCTGGAGCGTGTGCCCACGTTCAAGGAACGACTGCGGGATCTGGCCGATCGCGAGATCGCCAACTACGGCCTACTCGGATATCCGCTCCTGCAGACCGTCGACATCGCGATAGTCAAAGGCGAGCTCGTACCGGTCGGCGAAGATCAGCGTCCCCATCTCGAGCTGTCGCGCGAGATCGTCAGACGGTTCAATCGGCTGTACGGAGACGTGCTCGTGGAGCCCAAGGAGCTTCTTTCGGAGGCTCCGTTGATTCCGGGGTCCGACGGGCGAAAGATGTCGAAGTCACTCGGCAACGAGATCGGTGTGCGTGACGATCCCGACACGATCAGGGAAAAGGTCAAGTCGTTCGTCACGGATCCAAAGAAGATCCGTCTGGGCGACCCCGGCCGGCCGGAGATATGTCCGATCTTCGCTCTCCACCGCCAGTTTTCCGACGACATACTGGAGTGGACCGAGGAAAATTGCCGGTCCGGCGCACTCGGGTGTGTTGAATGCAAGGGGAACCTTGCCGATAGGGTTATCGCGTACTACGAGCCGTTCAGGGAGCGGAGAGCGGCACTGGAAAAGAATCCCGAGGTAGTGGACGAGGTGCTTGCCGCCGGCCACGAGAAGGTGCGTCCGATCGTCGAGGACACGGTGGGCATGGTGCGAAAGGCGATGCATCTCGCATGAGTGATAGCGCGTTTGCCGTCGAGCTTCCGGTCTTCTCCGGCCCGTTTCGCGCGCTCGCCGACCTAATCCTCGACCGCAAGGTCGATGTCTGCGACGTCTCCGTTGCGGACGTCACCAACGCATTCCTCGAATACGCGAAGGAGGCGGACGACTGGGATCTGGAGGAGGCCACCTGGTTCCTGGCCGTCTGCGCGCTGATGCTGGAATTGAAGGTCGACCGACTGATGCCGCGTCACGAGACGCTCGACGACGAGGATCTCGCCATGTCACCCGATCTCGCGTACGCCCGGAGCCTCGAGCTGGCGGCTTTCCGCCGGCTAACGGAGATCATCGCGTTGCGGCTGGAGGAGGGCGCGAGATATCACTCCAGGGAGGCGGGCCCCGCTCCCGAGTTCGCGCATCTTTACCCGGATCTAACGGCAAGGGTGACGCCCGACGATCTGCAGGCGGCGGTTGAAGCATTGCTGCGTCCGCCGACACGGGTCGACCTATCCCACGTCACCCCGATCCGCGTGACGATGGCCGAGGCCATGCAAGCCGTGGAGGCGAGAATGGGCGAACTTCGCGCAGCGCGGTTCCGCGAGCTGGTGGCCGACTGCCGCGAAAGGATCCATGTAGTCGTTCGCTTCCTGGCGCTACTCGAGCTCTACCGCACGGGCCGGGTCCACCTAGAGCAAGCCGAAACTTTCGGCGAGATCGAAGTGAAGTGGCAAGGATGACGACCGGGCGCCCGCTCATCCGGGCACTCGAGGCGGTCCTGTTCGTGACCGACGAACCTCTCCCGACTGAGGTCCTCGCGCAAGCTCTGGAGGCGAACTCGAAGGACGTCGAGCAAGCTATCGCCGAACTGGCGTCCGAGCTCGAGGAACGCGGAATCGTCCTTCGCAATGTTGCCGGAGGCTGGCGGCTGACGACACACCCCGAGGCCGCTCCATTCGTGGAGCGCTTCGTCTTGACTTCGCGCCACGCGAGGCTGACGAAGGCGTCACTGGAAACGCTCGCCATCGTCGCCTACAAGCAGCCGGTGACTCGCCATCAAATCGCGGCGATTCGTGGCGTGGATTCCGAAGGGGTGCTCCACACACTGATAGATCGCGGGCTCGTGGACGAGGCCGGCCACGAGGACTCGCCCGGGCGTCCTCTCCTCTACTCAACGACCCCGGAGTTCTTGGAGCGAATGGGACTGCCCTCTGTTGCAGCCCTTCCGCCGATAGCGCCGCTCCTCGACGAAGCCCAGAAGGAAGCGGAGCCGACCTAGACTGTGCCGAGGGAACGGCTTCAGAAAGCGCTCGCCCGGGCCGGCATGGCCTCGCGCCGCGGTAGCGAGGAACTGATCTCGAGGGGCCGCGTCACGGTGAACGGCCGAATCGCCTCTCTGGGGGACAGGGTCGACCCGGCCTCGGACGAAGTGACGGTGGATGGGCACCAAGTGCCGCTCAACCCGGAGCTTCGCTACTTCGCCATCAACAAGCCGGTTGGAGTAGTCAGCACGTTAAGCGACCCACAGGGGCGAACCGACCTCACCACCCTCCTCCCAAAGGAGCCTCGCGTGTTCCCGGTGGGGAGGCTGGACTACGAATCCGAGGGCCTGTTGCTTGTGACCAACGACGGCGAGCTTGCGAATAGGATCACGCATCCTCGGTACGGGGTCGAGAAGGAATACCTTGCCGAGGTCGAGGGCTTGCCCTCAACGAAACATGAGTCGAAACTCCGCGCGGGTTTGGATTTGGAGGACGGACCGGCGAGGGTGCTCAGGGTGCGTGCGATGAGCAGCTCACGGGGGAAGGGTGCGCTTCGACTGGTGATGGGGGAGGGACGCAAGCGCGAGGTCCGTCGCTTGCTGGCGGCGGTCGGGCTGCCGGTGACGAGGCTCGTAAGGCTTCGGGTAGGCCCGATAAACCTGGGGCAAACAGCCCCGGGAGAAGTGCGAGAGCTTTCCCCGATGGAGATCCGGGCGCTGTACGAGGCTGCCGGGCTGTAGCCTGGCATGTCTAGGAGGCCGGTCCAGTGAAAGTTAGAGGCGTTCGCGGGGCAATAGTCGTGGGGGATGACAGCCGCGATGAGGTACTCGGTGCCACCGCCAGGCTCGTGCAAGAGATTATCGAGCGAAACCAGGTCGACCCTCAGGAGATCGTCAGCGTCTTCTTCACTTCGACCGAGGATCTGCGATCGGCTTTTCCTGCGGAAGCGGCTCGCCAGATCGGGTTGTCGCACGTTCCGTTGCTCGGAGCGCGCGAGGTCGCGGTCGACGGTGCCATGTCACGGGTAGTTCGGGTCCTAATGCACTTCAATACGGAGGCGTCCCAGTCCGAAATCGATCATGTCTACTTGGGCGGGGCGGAATCGTTGCGCGATGACCTCTGAACGAATCGCAGTCGTCGGCTGCGGCCTGATCGGCACCTCCATTTCAATGGCGGCAGGCTCGGCCGGCACGAATGTCCGCGGATTCGACCTGAACGCGAAGACTCTAGCGCTCTCGGCCGAGAGATCTGGACTGCAGCCCACCGGCTCCCTTGCGGAGTGCGTCGCGGATGCTTCGCTGGTGTTCGTCTGCATACCGATCGCAGCCATCCCGGCTGCCGTAGCGGAGGCGCTGGACGCGGCACCCGGAGCGGTAGTCACCGACGCCGGCAGTGTGAAGTCGGAGGTCGTCGAGGGGGTAGAGGTCAAGGCCGCGGTGGACGCATTGGGAAGGTTCGTCGGCAGCCATCCGATGGGAGGATCCGAACGGTCGGGTCCCGGCGCTGCATCTGCATCCCTCTTAGACGGTGCGGTTTGGGTTCTCACTCCCACCGCGCGAACGGAGCCGGGAACGGTTAGCCGGGTGGAAGCATTTGCTGAGCAAGTGGGAGCGACGCCGCTTACCATGGAGCCCCTTCGCCACGACCGGGCCGTCGCTATCGTGAGCCACCTGCCTCAGGTCGTATCGACCGCGCTGATGGGACTCGCAGCTCGTGAGGAACAGGGTGAGCCGGAAACCCTTCTGCTTGCCGCCGGCGGATTCAGGGATCTCACGCGGCTCGCGGCATCTAACCCGGAGCTTTGGGCCGACATCCTTCGTTCGAACCGCGACGAGTTGGGAAGGGCCATCGATCTCTACATCGAAGATCTTGCTCGTCTGCGGGAGGACATTCGAGCGGGGGAGGCGTCGCAGCTCGAGCGGGCTCTTCGAGAGGCGACGAAGGCGAGACTCGAGTTGACCGCAAAACCCCAGGTCCGTGCGGGGGTGGCGATCCTTCAGATCCCGGTACCCGATCGTCCCGGGGTGCTCGCGGATCTCACGGCCGCGCTGGGGGAGCGGAGCGTGAACATCGAGGACCTCCAGATAGTTCACTCCCCGGAAGGCGGAAGGGGAAGCGTTCACATCACAGTCGCGGCGTCGCAGGCGGACGACGCGACCAGGGCGATAGGCGAGCACGGTTTCGAAGCCGCTCGGCTCGCGTGATCGTGCGCGCCGAGATAGTTCCGGGGAGCCGGCTCCGGGGCGAAGCGAAGGTCCCCGGGGATAAGTCGATCGCGCACAGGTGGCTGATCCTGGCGGCGACCGCAGTGGGCCGAAGCGAGCTTCGAAACATGACGTCGGCTCTCGACGTTCGCTCAACCGCCGAATGTCTGGATGCGCTGGACGTGAGCAACGTCGAACTTGGGCAGGAGACCGTGGTTGAGGGAACGGGCAGAAGGGGCCTTCGAGAGCCCGGCGGGACACTGAACTGCGGCAACTCGGGTACCACCATGCGGCTGCTGAGCGGCGTGTTGGCCGCAGCGCCATTTCGGGCGACGCTGGTCGGAGACGAAAGCCTCATGAAGCGCCCTATGGAACGCGTGGCAGAGCCGCTCCGCCAAATGGGCGCAAGGATCGAAACAGCCGATGGCTATCCGCCGGTGAACATAACCGGCGGGGACTTGACCGGGATCACTTACCGTCCCGATGTCCCAAGCGCACAGGTCAAGGGCGCCGTGCTTCTTGCCGGTGAGGCGGCGGCGGGCGAAACGACAGTCGTCGAGAGCGTCAAGACTCGCGACCACACCGAGCGAGCGCTCGGGGCGCTCGGGGCGCCGATACGCCACGAGAACGGGTCGATCACTATCTCCACCTTCGATCACGCCGGATTCGAGGGGACTCTTCCCGGCGATGTTTCGGGAGCCGCCTTCCTCATCGGCGCCGCCGCGCTTACCGGGTCGTCGCTTCGAATTGCCGACACCGGACTCAACCCTTCGCGTACTCACTTTCTCGACGTGTTGAAGCGGATGGGAGTGCGGGTCGATCGGCACCTGCTGCGTGAAACCGTAGGCGAGCCCGCCGGTGACTTGGAAATCGCCGAAACCTCCGGGTTGAAAGGCGTCACGGTAGGCCCCGAGGAATTCCCGCTCCTCGTGGACGACATAGTCATGATCGCCGTGATGGCAGCTTTCGCCGACGGCGAATCCCGTGTCGACGGGCTCGGAGAGCTTCGCGTGAAGGAGAGCGACCGCTTGGCCGGGCTCGTCGATGGAATCCGAGGGCTTGGGGGACGAGCCTCGAATGAGGGGGACAGCTTGATCGTGGCCGGCGGAGGCTTGAAGGGCGGCACCGCCGACGCTCGCGGAGACCACCGCCTCGCCATGGCCTTCGTTATCGGAGCCCTTGCAGCGCAAGGAACATCGCAGGTCGAAGGTGTCGAATACGCCGAGATCACATTCCCCGGGTTTGTTGAATCCCTTGCCCGTTTGGGGGCGAAAGTCGAGGTCAGATGACGCCGCTGATCATCGCTATCGACGGGCCCGCCGGGTCGGGCAAGAGCACGCTCGCGCGCGGGCTGGCGATCGAATTCGGGCTCCCGTACCTGAACACCGGTTTGATGTATCGGGCGATAACTCGGTTGGCGTTGGAACGCGGGGTTGACCCCGGCGACGGGCGGCGCCTGGCAGACCTGGTCGGCGGCATTTCGTTCTCTGTGGCCGAAGAGGGGAATCCTCCGTCTCTGCATATCGACGGAATGCCTCCACTAGAGGATTTGATGAGCGACGAGGTCGAAGCTGCCGTATCCGGGGTTTCTCGCCATGGGCCGGTGCGCGAGCGCCTACGCGAGGAACAGCGCCGGCTTGGGGCAAAGGGAGCTGTGGTCGAGGGCCGCGACATCGGGTCGGTCGTCTTTCCGGATGCTTCGGTGAAGATCTTTCTGAAGGCCGGGGAGGAGGAGCGGGCTTCGAGGCGCGTGCAGGAAAGGCAGTCGGCCGGCGTCCGTGATTCGGGCGAGGACATCGCCGAGTCGCTGCGCTCAAGGGACGAGCAGGACTCGCGCGTCAATCCGTTCGTGCCGGCTCCCGACGCGGTGGTCCTCGACACCACGGGGCGCGACCAAACGCAGGTTTTCGACGAAGCGGCCGAAGCGGTTCGGAACAGGCTCCCGAAGTGAACTCGCGGCTTCCGCGCGTTGCGGTGGTCGGGCGCCAAAACGTCGGAAAGTCAACCCTCGTTAACCGTATTCACGGGCGGCGGGAGTCGATCGCTCATGAGTCCCCCGGCGTCACACGCGATCGCATCGAGGTCGAGGGGGTGTGGCGGGGCAGGCGGTTTGTGCTGATCGATACCGGCGGCTACGTCCACGGAGCCAAGGGAATCGAGGCGATCGTCACCGCACAGGCCGACCGCGCGGCAGGAGAAGCCGATCTGGCGCTCCTGGTGACCGACGCGCAAACGGGCATCCAGCAAGAGGACGAGTACCTGGCTCGCAAGCTCAGGAATGCGCAGATTCCCGTATTGGTGGCGGCCAACAAGGTGGAGAACGACCAGCTGGAGTCCGACGCCATGTCGTTCAGGCGCCTCGGATTGGGGGAGCCCCTCCCGGTGTCGGCCCTGCATGGCCGGGGTTCGGGGGACCTGCTCGATCGCGTCGTCGCGCTCTTACCCGAGACTGTGGGTGAGCCCTCCTCCGAAAGCGAGCCTCGATTCGCGATCGTCGGTCGTCCCAACGTAGGCAAGTCCTCCTTGTTCAACAGTCTGGTCGGGGAGGAGCGCTCTGTGGTGTACGAGCAAGCCGGAACCACGCGCGACTCGGTCGACGCGATGGTCGAATGGCAGTCGGGCCTCGTTCGATTCGTGGACACGGCGGGCCTTCGGCGTGAGGCCAAGACGCGGGGTGTTGAGTATTTCAGCCTGGTTCGCACAACTCAGGCGATCGAGCGCGCACATGTAGCGTTGCTGGTGCTCGACGCTGCCGACGGAATTACCGCGGAAGACAAGAAGATCGCGTCGAAGGTAATGGAGGCCGGGCGAGGGTTAGTCGTGTCGGCGAATAAATGGGATCTCCTGAACGAAGGAAAAGACGCGACGTTCAAGGAATTGACCCGCGGATTCGAGAAGTTCGGGGACGCTCCGGTTGCCCGCACCTCGGCTGTGAGCGGGATGGGTGTCTCGAAGCTCCCGGATTCATTGATCAAGGTTAGGGACCGATGGAGTCGCAGGATCTCGACGGCCCAGGTGAACAAGGTCCTCGAGGCAGCTCAGGCCGAACGCCCGCCTCCCCACGGCGTGGGCATCTATCGCTACGCCACCCAGGTCTCGGCGTCCCCTCCGTCGTTCGTCCTCTTCGGGGGCCGTACGCCCGGCGCGGACTATCAGAGGTTCCTGGAGAACCGGCTGCGGCGGCAGTTCGATCTCGCGGGCGTTCCCCTGCGGCTCAAGTTCAAGCCGAAGGGAAAGAGCAAGGCCTCGGCTTAGGGGTAACGGGCCTCTGGATCGAGGACCGCGAGGATCGTGTCCTGCAACGGGTACAGGTCGTTAGATCTGGTTAGACCGATCCTTCCGTTTCGGAGACCCTGCGCTGCAAGGAACGATGAGAATTCGGCAATCGACCACTCGCGAACGTGAGCCGGATTGGGCGGCGGTCCCATGTGCCGCGCGCCACGATGAAGATTCCTCTCCGGCGTCGAAATCACCAACGCATATGACGTCTCCAGCGCTGCAGCAAACGCACGGAGCATTCGTTCCGGGTTTACTAGATGTTCGACGACATCCGCGCACACAATCACGGAACCGCCCAGCTCTTCAGCCGACAGCGGGAGGGGCCCCTCGGATTCTAGGTCGTGTTCCAACCAGGTACCGAACGGATACAGGTCGCGGCACCTGGCAAGGTTGGGCCCGTAGTCGATTCCGACGATTTCGAAACCAGGGTGGAGAGCCGCAAGCTTTCGCCCATCCCCGCAGCCGACATCGATGATCCGGGCCGTAGGAGCATCTGCTCCCAACTCGGCCGCTTTCGCGTACACGTCGGGTTGCCAGATGACGTCGTCGTCCAGTTCCTGCGTGTACTCGGGTTTGGCGCGAGCCTGGTACCCCTTCTTTATGAAGTACGGGCCAGGTGGGCGTCGGATGCCCACGGAGTCCGCCCAGACCCCGCTCAAAAGCCGGGCCATGCGGCGCACCCTCGCTCGAGGTACCAAATAATTCCGTACAGCGCTCATCCGCCCGTTTGGCATTCGCACGAGCCTACGGTTTGGGCAGAGCCGCCGGCAATCGGCCGATCCGCCCAAAGCCGGGACCGCCAAGCGATAGGCTAGTCGCGCGGGCCGTGGCGCAGCTTGGTTAGCGCGTCTGACTGGGGGTCAGAAGGTCGCCGGTTCGAATCCGGCCGGCCCGACCAAACTGAACCGGCCCTCATACACTGGGCGAATGATTTTCACCTTGCTCCGTTCGCGAAGGGTCATCTTCGTGTCGGTCGCGATGACGCTGGCGGCGGGGGCCTGCAGCGGCGGCGGCTCGGACAAGCCCGACGATCCGTGTGCGGTCGGACCCGTTGAGCACCGCCCCATCCCGATCGAGGAGCCCGGACGGAGACCGCCTGTCGTCGACGCATCGCAATTTCGAACCCGGTGGCCGATCAAGCACGTTATCTTCATCGTCAAGGAAAACCGCACGTTCGATAATCTCTTCGCGCTTTTCCCCGGTGCGGACGGCGCGACGACCGGACGGCTCAACGGCAAGACGATCCCACTGAGGCAGTGCATCAAGCAGCGACTTCCCTCGGACCTCATCCACAGCTACCCGGTCGCCCTAGAGCACTGGAACAAGGGCAAGATGGACGGGTTCGGAAACACCGGCGGACTCGCTCGCCAGGAGGCGTACTCGGTGGCCAGGAGATCGGATGTTCCCAACTACTGGCATTTGGCCGAGAACTACGTACTGTCGGACAATTTCTTCGCCTCGGCCATGGGGCCATCGTTTCCGAACCATCTGATGGCCATCGCCGCCAGCTCGGGAGGAACCCACGACAATCCGGAGGGCCCCCGCCTGCCGGCATTCAGGAAGGGGTGGGGGTGCGACTCGCCGAAGGAGACGTTCGTGTTGGTGGAGGCACCGGACGGCGAAATCACCAAGGTGCCGCCGTGCTTCGACATGCTGACCGAAGGCGATCTCCTCAACAGGGCGAACATCCCGTGGGCTTTCTACGGCGCCGAGCGGTTGCACTTGGGCTACATATGGCAGGCCTACAACGCGATTCGCCATATTCGTGAATCGGATCAATGGGACAAGCGCGTATTCAACGTCGAACAGGTCGTCAATGACATCGGGGATGATCGGCTTCCTCCCGTCACATGGATCACTCCGATCTTTCAACACTCGGACCACCCCGACGCGAATATCTGCGATGGGGAGAACTGGACGACCCAGGTCGTGAACGCGGTGATGGAAAGCCCTCAGTGGAAGGACACGGCGATATTCATCACATGGGACGACTGGGGTGGGTTTTACGACCACGTTGCCCCGAAGCAGATCGACAAGTTCGGTTTCGGTTTTCGGGTTCCGATGCTCGTGATTTCCCCTTACGCGAAGCGCGGTTACATCGATCACGAGCAGGGGGAGTTTTCCTCGGTCCTGCGGTTCATCGAAGACAACTGGGGACTGACCCAGCTGACGCACCGGGATCGCAGGGCGAACAACCTCACGCAGGCCTTCGATTTTTCGCAAGAGCCCCGGCCGCCCGAGCCGATACCTCTTCGCACGGATTGTCAGACCGCGCCTTGGCGGGAATTGCCGAGGGCTCCTCGCGTCTAGGGAGTTACTCCCCGTCCTTGCCGGCGGTCGGCTGATTCGTGAGTGGGGGACTCTCGAAGATCAGGGGCTGCTCCGGACTCTCGCCTTCGGGAGGGCCGTCGGGCAGGTAGACCTTGAATGACGCGCCGCCGCCCTCGCGATCCTCAACCCAGGCACGACCCCCATGGAGTTCGGCGAATCGCGCAACGAGTGAGAGGCCGATTCCCACGCCGGGTCTTTCGCCCGACGAGTCGCCCTGCTTGAACGGCTCGAAGATCGTGTCCCACAGCTCCCTCGGCACCCCGCGGCCGGAGTCCTCAATGGCGATCCGAACGCCTTCGTCCGCCGGCTGAACCCGCACCCACACCTGGGTGCCCGAGGGCGTGTGCTTGGAGGTATTCGCCAGCAGGTTCTCCACGATCCGCTCGACCTTCGGGCCGTCAACGGCAACGCGAACCTCCTCGGTGTCGACCTCGATGGGGCGGTCGGTCATGAAGCCCAGTTCCTCCACGACCCGGCGGACCAGGGCCCCTACGTCGGTCATGTGGCGTTTGGGCGTGACGATGCCCTTCTCGATCCGGTCCATGTCCAGAAGGTCGTTCACCAGCCTGTGCATCTTGCGTGCGCTGGACGCCAAGCCTCGAACCAGACCGCGGCGCTCGTTGGGGGACAGGTTGGCCTCTTCGCGCTCGAGAGTTACGGCCGAGCCGAGCATGGAGGTAATCGGGCTACGAAGGTCGTGGGACACGGCGTGAAGCAGCGTGTTCTTTACCTCGCCGAGCCTGCGGAGCTCCTCCACCGCCCGGCGCAAGTCCTGTTCGGCTTGCTTTCGCTCGGTAATGTCGAGCCACACTCCTTGCCAGCAGAGCGGCCGGCCGACTTCGTCCACGACGATGACCGCTTCGTCGTGGACCCATACGACGCGGCCGTCCTTCGCAATCATCCGGTACTCCATGGCCCACTTCTCACCAAGTGGAAGATTCTCGATGTCGGCCATCGCATTCCCGCTGTCGTCGGGGTGCAGAACCTTTGGCCACATGTCGGGATCCTCCCGCCACTCCTCCGGCGTGTAGCCGAGCAACCCGGTGACCTGAGGGCTGATGTAGATGTTGGAACTAACCGCGTCGAGAGAATCCATGTAGACGACGGCCGGGACGGTCTCCACGAGCGAGCGGAATTTGGCTTCGGCCTCCTGCAAGGCCTCCGTCGTCATTTGTTGCTCCTCGATGGACTGTTGCAACTCCGTCACGTTGCGGCGAAGCTCGAGCCGTGCCATGGCCTGCCGACTGAGCGCCCAGAGGGCCGCGGCCTGATCCGCGCTCAGCGTTCGAGTCTTTCGGTCCATGACGCAAAGGGTTCCGATGACGTGCCCCTCCGGCGTGACGAGCGGCGCGGCGGCGTAGAACTTGATCTTCGGATCCGAGTTGACGAGCGGATTATCCGAGAATTCGGAATCCTTCGAGGTGTCCTTTACCACGAGGAGTTCGTCGGAGTTCGCGATCGCGTGCTCGTCGAACGAGAGGTCTCTGGGAACCTGAGTCGCCAGCATTCCGACGTTGGACTTGGACCAGATCCTCTGCTCGTCCACGAGATTGATCAAGGAGATCGGCGTTTTGCAGATGTGCGAGGCCAGACGGGTCAGATCGTCGAAGGCCTCGTCCGGGGGCGTGTCCAGTATCCCGTAGCGCCTGAGCGCCTCGATCCGCTGGGCTTCCGCGTCCGATTCTTGCCCGGCCTTCGCCGGTGCTTGCTCCTTTGGGTCCTTTTCCATAGCAATCCGTGCTCGACTGGCTCCCCAGGGGTATCGGCCGATTGCGGGCCAACCCTTACCGTTCGAGGGGGAGAAATTGGACGGTTTCCAGCACACGATCCCCCCTTGCGCGCAGGCTTAAACTCAGCCCGGCCGCAGGGCCGGAAGGGGGACCGCTTGGAGGCCAGTCGTCGGGTACTCACCGTTCCCAACCTCCTGTCGCTATTCCGGATCCTCATGATCCCCGTCTTCGTGTGGCTGCTCGCTCAGGAGGGCCGGGAGGCATGGGGTCTGGCCCTCCTGGTGCTGGTCGTATCGACGGACTGGGTGGATGGATACATCGCCAGAAGGACCGGCCGGGTGACCGAGGTCGGCAAGGTACTGGATCCGGTGGCGGATCGCCTGGCCATCGCCGCAGCGCTGGTCGCCTTGGTGGTTCAGGACGCTTTTCCCCTTTGGGCCGCGCTCATCGTGCTCGTGCGCGACGGGCTCGTGTTGCTGGTCATGGGGGTTCTAATGGCCACCGGGCGCAAGCTGATCCCGGTGCGCTGGTTGGGCAAGGTGGCCACCTTCACGCTCATGACAGGCATCCCACTGGTCGCCTGGGGCAACTTCGGTCTCGCCTGGGCGGACGTGGCGCTGATCGCCGGCTGGATCATTTTCGCTCTGGGGGCAGTCGAGTATTACGCAGCAGCTTTCCTTTACGCGCGCGACCTTATCCGAGCATCGAGGCAAGACTTGTCCTAAGTGGGGGTTTCTCGCCTCCAGGTCGAGGTCGATCTATTGTTGACCCACCCCGGTTGGTCGGATACCCTCCAGTTTCCGTTGAGGGTTGAGGGATGCGCCAGATCTCAACCTTCATCGAAGGTTCCTCACAGGGGAGATCGAGGGTGTTCTGTACCAACTGTGGACATCAAAACCGTGATGACGCGCGGTTTTGCGCCAAGTGCGGCCGTGGCCTCGAGGACGACGCAACCCTGAGCTTCAACCCGGTTGAACTTCAGGATGAGGTCGGGGACGAGGTGCTGGCTCAAGCCGAGGATCTCGAGCAGGGCCAGGCACTGCTGGCGGTCACCAGGGGTCCGAACGCGGGATCCACCTTCCTCGTGGAGGGCGGGGACGACTCGATGTCCCTGGGTAGAAATCCGGCGAGCGACATATTCCTGGACGACGTCACCGTCTCCCGGCGTCACGCGGACATAAGAAGAAGGCCCGACGGGCTGTATCTGCACGATCTGGGAAGCCTCAATGGAAGCTACGTGAACCGCGAGAGGGTGGAGGAGACGAAGCTGGCCTCAGGGGACGAGGTCCAGATCGGCAAGTTCCGGCTTCAGGTCTTCATCGGGGAGTGAGTCGTGGCCACCCGTAACTACCTATCTATAGGAGAGGTCCTCGTCGGCCTGAAAGCCGAGTTTCCCGACATAACGATCTCCAAGATCCGGTTCCTGGAATCAGAGGGGCTGATCCATCCGGAACGTACCCCTTCCGGCTACCGGAAGTTCTACGAAGGAGACCTGGAGACGCTGCGAGGCATATTGAGGATGCAGCGCGACGAGTACCTGCCCTTGAAGGTAATCAAGGAGCGATTGGCCGAGGGCGACGGCTCGGAGCCGGCACCACCCGTGGACCCCGAGGAGGAGGCAGGCGAGGCCCTGGCCGAGTCTCCCACGGGCCTGCAGATGACACTCGATGAGATGTCGTCGGCGACGGGGGTAGAGGAGGAGCAGATCAAGGAACTCGAGTCCTACGGGATCGTATGCACGCACGGCCCCGAGGGCGCGAAGTTCTACGATGGGGACGACTACGTCGTGCTTTCCATTGTGAAGGACTTCTACAAGTACGGGATAGGGGCCCGGCACCTGCGCATGTATCAACACTTCGCCGAGCGCGAATCCAACCTGTTCGAATCGGTCGTCATGCCGGTACTCAGGCAGCGAAACCCTGACGCGCGCAAGACGGCCTCGAATTCATTGACCGACCTCGCCAAGCTCTCCAGGAAGCTGAAGCAGGCACTCCTTCGGACGAAGCTCAGGCAATATCTCTCGAGCTAGCCTTCGTGCCTCGCGAGGCATTTCGCCCAGGATGTAAGGACCGGCTCAGAGCCATCGCCGGAGCCACGGCGATAGCGGTCCTCGTTGCGACTGCGGCACCGGCGAGTGGTGCGGTTCCGCCTCCGACCCCGGTACCTCCTCACGGATCCCCGTCACCGTTCCCACGAACCCTCGAGACTCCCCAGGCGGAGACCCGCACGCCCAAGCTCGATGCGCCGACGGCGCTGCTCGCGGATCTGGACACAGGCCAAACGCTCTTCGCGAAGCGTGCGCAGCTTCGCCGGCCGATCGCATCCGTAACGAAGATCATGACGGCACTGCTGGTTCTCGAGCGGAGCGAACCGGGGCAGGTGGTAACAGTCGGCCGTTACCCATTGCCAGGAACTCCGGGCCTCTCTGCGCTGGGGCTCAAACCGGGAGAGAAGATCACCGTTGGGAATCTCCTCTATGCCCTCTTGCTCCAGTCGGCAAATGACGCCGCGGTAGTGCTCGCCGATCACGTCGGTGGAAGCCAGCGAGGATTCATAAAGGACATGAATGACCGGGCGAGAGCCCTGGGGCTTTCACGAACTCGCTTCTTCTCGCCAAACGGGCTTGACGACCGAGGTTATTCAACGGTCGCCGACCTGGCGGTGCTTACCCGGGAAGCGTTGGAGCAGCCGCGGTTCTCGGAGGTCGTCAGGACCAAGTTCCACACGATTCCGAGCAAGGGCCCCGCCAGAAGGGTTCAGAACCGCAACGTCTTGTTGTGGCTCTATCCGGGCACCACCGGTGTCAAGACCGGATACACGAACCAGGCGCGCTACTGCCTCGTCGCGTCCGCCGAGCGCGGCGACCGCAGGCTCGTCGCCGTCATCCTGGGGAGTACCAAGCAACCCTTCTCGGAGGCGGCGGAACTGCTCAACTACGGATTCGAAGCCTTCGAGCGACGCGCGCTCGTCGCCGAGGGCGAGGACTTAGGAGAACGGCTTGTCGGTTCGACACCGGTAGAGATCGCCGCGGCTGAAGGGCTTGAAGTTCTGGTCCCTGGTCGTGCCGGTGACGTTCGGCGCCGTATCGATATCGACCAGCGCGCAGCGGCCTCCAGTCTCGTCGCCGGAGACGAAGTCGGAACGCTTGTCGTGTCGGTACCCGGTCAGCGTTTGGGGGAGGTGCCACTAGTCGTGTCGAGGATGGTTGCGCTGGGAGCTCCTCCCGAAGGCGATTGGTGGTCACGCGCGCTACGCGCGGTCGGCGGCTCGTTTTCGGATGCTCTCGGTGGGGTGTTCGGCTGACCCTGTGTCGCGACGCGGTGGACTATAGAATCTCGCGTCGATGCAAGACGTCGTGAACGTTCTCTATCGTTCCGAGGACATCCGTCAGCGTATCCGTGAGATCGGTCATACGATCACAGAGGATTACGAGAACCGTAAGCCCGTACTCGTGTCGGTCCTTAAAGGAAGCTCGATCTTTCTGGCGGACTTGGTGAGGGAGATCGACCTCCCACTAACGGTCGACTTCATGTCGATATCTGCTTACGGGGGAGCTGCCGAGAAGTCCGGGGTCGTCCGCATCCTTAAAGATCTCGATCAAGACGTGGGGGAGCGGGACGTGTTGATCGTTGAAGACATAATCGACACCGGGCTAACGGCCTCCTACTTGATTTCAGTTCTCGAAGCCCGTGACCCTCGCTCTGTGGAATTCGTGACGCTGTTGGACAAATCGGTCAGGCGGATCACGCCGTTGCCGATCCGGTACAGCGGATTCGACTGTCCAGACAGGTTCGTGATCGGATATGGACTCGATTTCGAAGAGCGCTATCGCAATCTGCCTTTCATCCTGTCGGTCGAGGACTATCCGGGATTGATCGAACGACCCGAAGTTCTCGAGGGTTTCCTCCTGGAAGGGGAACCGCCGGCTGACTTGTCGGAGTAGGGGTGGCTGGCTACAGTGGATCGGAGGCCACATGATTGAAATGAACCTGGCCGGTGTGCGTGTCGAGCTTCCCAGTAATCAGCCGATCGTTTTGCTCAGAGAGGCGGACGGGGAGCGCTTTCTTCCTATCTGGATCGGCGCCGCCGAAGCCGCCGCCATCGCCTTCGCGCTACAGGGCATCGTCACGCCCAGGCCCATGACGCACGACCTCATGAAGAACGTATTAGAGGAGACGGGCGTGCTCGTTGAACGAATCGTGATTACGGACCTCAAGGAGGGCACCTTCTTCGCGGTAATACAGATGAAGCGCAACGGCACCTCTTATGAGGTGTCCTCGCGGCCCAGCGACGCGATAGCTCTTGCCGTGCGCTGGGAGGCGCCCATCTTCGCCGACGAGGAAGTCCTTTCAGAGGCCTCGATCCTGATCCCAAGCGACGAAGAGCAGGAAGTCGAGAAGTTCCGCGAGTTCTTGGAGCAAGTGCAGCCCGAAGACTTCGCCTAAATGGCTTCGTAGCTGCGTTTCGTGCCTTCCAAAAGCAAGGTTTGCATCTACCTAATTTTGGGAACTAGTCCTCCTTAGCTACGCCGTGGTAGCCTTAGTGGGATTTAAGGGCCTACTTAGTAGTGCTCATTGGCTAAGTCGCAAGACCTAAGGCAAAGCGCCGCGAACAACAAAGAGGAGGCAGGGCGATGCGCAGGCAAACCCGGTGGGGAACGAAAAGATCAGCGTTCGAAGGCCGCGCCGCGAAGCGCCGGCTGGCAGCGAGACGACGCCGGTTGGTCATGTACGCGAGCCTCGTCCTTTCGTTGTTCGTATTGGTCGCTCAGGTCAGCCTCGCGGCTGCCGACGACGTCGCGCCGGAGACGACCACCGCGGCCGAGACCGCAACCACCGAACCGACGGCTCAGGATCCGCCCGAAGGAGGAGAACAGGAGCCTCCCGCCGAGGAACCGCCTTCCGAGGAGCCGTCCGATCCGCCTGCAGAGGACGAGCAGGAAGCTCCCGCTGACGATGGCGGCAAGGAAGAAACCCCCGAGGACAACACCGAGAAGGACTCGGAGGTAAACAGGACCCAGGACGCGAATCCTCCGGAGGAAGTCGAAGAAGAAGACCCGGGGTCTCCGTCGGACGGCGGCGTTCAGCCGGAGTTCAAGCCGGGGAACCCGACCTGTGGCGACTTCAACGACGAGTGGACCGAGCTGAAGGTCGAGCCGGTGAACGGCGGCCAGCACACTGACGGAACGCTGACGGTCAATATCACCGTCAACGGCCAGGAGTTCGACTGGACCTCGAACATTGGCGTCGACGCGGTCTTCGTGAAGGGTGGCCCGGGCGGCAACCTCTATGTCTACAACCCGGAGTCCACCGGTGACGGCGGGCTTCACGCGCCCGTCAATCCCGAGAACGATTCCTTCTACGGCCTCTCCCACATCTCCTTCTGCTACGACTTCGAACCCGGCATCTCGGTTACGAAGAGCTGCCCGGCTGAGGCAACAGTCGGCGACGAGATCACTTACGAGATAACGATCGAAAACACCGGCGAGGAAGACCTCGAGGACATCGAGGTGAACGACACGATCCTCGGAGACCTTTCGGGTGACTTCTCGAACACACTGGCAATTGGGGATTCGGAAACCCACGACTTCCAATACACGACATCTGATAACGACCCCGACCCGTTGCACAACGAGGTAACGGCGACCGGTAGCGGCGTGGTTTCTGGGGACGGGGCGACCAGCACGGCCGACTGCGACACCGACCTCATCCCGCCGCCCGTTCCCGACATCGAGGTGACGAAGGACTGCCCGGCATCGGCGACTGTCGGCGACGAGATCACTTACGAGATCACCATCACCAACAACGGTGAGGAGGACCTCGAGAACATCCAGGTGAACGACACGATCCTCGGTGACCTCTCGAGTGACTTCTCCGGAAGCCTGGCCCAGGGAGCGTCCGAGACCCATACGTTCCCGTACCAGACCTCTGAGAACGATCCCGACCCGTTGCACAACGAAGTCACGGCAACCGGTACGGGGGTTGAGTCCGGCGACGAGGCAACCGATGACGCGAGTTGCGACACCGACCTCATCCCGCCGCCCGTTCCCGACATCGAGGTGACGAAGGACTGCCCGGCATCGGCGACTGTCGGCGACGAGATCACTTACGAGATCACCATCACCAACAACGGTGAGGAGGACCTCGAGAACATCCAGGTGAACGACACGATCCTCGGTGACCTCTCGAGTGACTTCTCCGGAAGCCTGGCCCAGGGAGCGTCCGAGACCCATACGTTCCCGTACCAGACCTCTGAGAACGATCCCGACCCGTTGCACAACGAAGTCACGGCAACCGGTACGGGAGTGGAGTCCGGCGACGAGGCAACCGATGACGCGAGCTGCGACACCGACCTCATCCCGCCGCCCGGGCCGGTAGGGATACAGGTGACCAAGGAATGTGACACGTCCGTCGGAGTCGGCGGCGACGTCAACTACACGATCACGGTGAGCAACACGGGTGAGCAGCAGCTCGACGACGTGGTCGTTATGGACAGCCTGCTCGGAGATCTCTCGGGAGACTTCCCGGACTCGATCGCCGTGGGCGACAGCGCGTTCGCCGTCGTCCAGCGCACTGCGGGGGCGGATGACCCCGATCCGCTGCACAACGAGGTGACGGCGGCAGCCCGGGGTGCCGAGACGGACGAGGAGGTGTCGGATGACTCCTTCTGTGACACGGACATCCTGCACCCGGCCATCCAGATCGTTAAGACGGCCGACCCGATCTCGGGTTCGCCCGGAACGAACATCACCTACACCTATGAGGTGACCAACACCGGCGAGGTGACGCTGTTCAACATCTCGGTTGACGACGACATCCTCGGGCACATCGGGGACATCGCCCAGCTCGATCCGGGCGATTCGGCAACCGTGACTACGGACACGGAACTGGGCACCGAGTCGGTCCACAACGTCGGTACCGCTTGCGGTATGGACGGGAACGAGAACGAAGTGTGCGACGAGGATGATGCCGACGTGACGGTCCTGAACCCGGCCATCCAGATCGTTAAAACGGCCGACCCGATCTCCGGTTCGCCCGGAACGGACATCACCTACACCTACGAGGTGACCAACACCGGCGAGGTGACGCTGTTCAACATCTCCGTTGACGACGACATCCTCGGGCACATCGGCGACATCCCCAAGCTCGATCCCGACGAATCCGCAACCTTGACGGCAAACATGGAGCTCGGAACGATCTCCGTGCACAACGTCGCCACGGCTTGCGGCACCGACGAGAACGAGAACGAAGTGTGCGACGACGACGATGCCGACGTGACCGTCGTAATAGGGGAGGAGCCACCTCCTCCGCCGGAAGAGCCTCCGGTGGTGCTGCCGAAGACCGAGACGAATCCGCAGGCGCAGGCGCTGGCGTTCACCGGAGTCACCGGAGTGCCGGTCGCGATTGTCGCAATGTTGCTGGCCCTCGTGGGTGCGGCTCTGACCCACCTCGGGCGCAAGCGCAGGTACGACACGGAATAGAAGCCTGACTTCGGGGACGGCCCGGCGTATCCTCCGGACCGTCCTCGCAGGTTTTCGGAGATCTAAGGGACGGTGGGGGAGTCTAAGGCCCTAGCCGTAGAAGATGACGGTCACCCAGAATCTGCCGTCATCCTGCACGACCCCGACTGCCGAGTGATCGAACTTCTTGTTCAGGATGTTCTTACGGTGCGGTGCGCTGTCCATGAAAGCGTTCTGAATGGCCGGCAGGGTGCCTCCCGCGCCGACGTTCTCCCCGGCGACCCGCCAATTCACATGCCTCAGGACCTTGCCCAGATCCGAAGTGTGGAAGAGCCCGCCCTGGTTGGCCATGTGCTTGCTGTGCCTGAGGGCGTATTTTGAAAGCCGCTTGTTGAGCTTGAGGGCCTTGCGCCCGTGGTCCTTGCGTTCCTTGTTCGTCAGGGACTTCACCCTGCCGGTCCCTTGCCCTGCGCCGAGCGCGATTTCGGCGGCGGGGGAGCCGGCCACCAGGGCTAGAGACACGAGCAATGCAAGGAGGGTGCTCGTCCTGCGCGCTATCCGTGCGGGCCTCATGCTTCCTGATATCGGCGCGGGCCTCCAAAGGCTTTAGGAATCCGGCCTAGCCCACCCGGATGGTTTTCACGCTTGTTTGACTCGGAAGAGGCGCCCAATTAGGGTGGTCACACCCTCGTAATTACGGAGCTGTGATGACAGAAGAGCGCGGTTACGGTGTGCCCGAAGTGCTCAGACTGGTCAAGATCACGTACAGACAGCTCGACTATTGGGCACGAACCGAACTCGTCGTCCCCTCGGTAAGCGATGCCGGCGGGTCAGGCACTAAGCGCCTCTATTCATTCAGAGACATCGTCGAACTCAGGGTGATCAAGAGCCTTCTGGACACCGGGGTTTCGCTGCACAACATCCGGAAAGCGATCGAGTACCTCAGGGATCTGAATGAGGCCCCGACGGGAACCACCCTGGTTTCGGACGGCGACCGCGTCTACGCGGAGGATTCTCCGGGGGCGCTTCTCGACCTTCTGGCGGAGGGACAGGGCGTGTTCGCGATCGCCATAGACAAGGTATGGAAGGACCTGGAGAAGAGCGTCGGGAAGAGCAGGCCCGGCCGGGACGCCGCTCGCGCAGGAGGCCGGTGACCGGCGGGGCGGAGGCCCCTACCACCGCCGCCGGCGGCGACGTCAAGTTCGCGCACGAGAGCGAGCGCCAGTTCGCCAGCCTGTTGGACTTCTACCAGATCGAGTGGGACTACGAGCCCACGTCCTTCGATCTCGAATGGAGCAAACAGGGGAACGTAACACAGAGGTTCACACCGGACTTCTACCTACCCGCCTATGACCTTTACATAGAGATCACGACGCTCAGCCAGAAGCTGGTGACCAAGAAGAACCGCAAGGTCAGGAAGCTGCGCGAGCTGTATCCGGGCGTCAAGTGCAAGATCTTCTACCAGCGCGACTACCTTTCACTGGTGAGAAAGTACGGGCTCGAGGACCGCGCCGGCTAACGATCGGCCGCGATCAATACCACGTTGGTTCCCAATAACCGCATGGTCCTCATCCGGGCATTTCGAAACCCCGCCATATAAAGCAGCGCAGCCAGTTCGGCCGGCGTCCAGCCGGAATGGTGCTCTGTGTTCGCCACGAACACCCTGCGAAGCAGGTCAACGAGAGGCCCAAGCCTTCCAATGTCCGCCAGGACGACCCTCCCGCCGGGGTGCAGAACCCGAGCCAGCTCTCCGACACCGGCCTTCGGATCCACCCAGTGATGGGCCGACATCACCGTTACGGCCGCGTCGAAGGCACCCTCAGCGAAAGGAAGCTGCTCCGCCACGGCTGCGACCAGTCCCAAGAGCCGGCCGCGCCCCTTGGATGCCGCCTCGAGCAACATCGCGGGCGCCGCATCGGCGCCGGCGACGCGCGCCCCCTGCCCGGCGATCCGCATCGCCAGGTTGCCGGTCCCACATCCCACGTCCAGGATCCGCTCGCCCTTCGCGGGGGACAGGGCCTCCAGCACCCCGTCGTGCACCTTTCGAAAGAACCCTCGCTGGAACCAAGACCGATCGTAAGTCGGCGCCCAGTCATCCCAGCGTTGCCGCTCACGTTGCTGCTGCGTGTCCAAGGGGCCGATGCTAACCGGACGCGTAGGGGAGCGCGGCGCCCGGCAGCGCGCCTTGTGAAACCGTCAAGGGGACTACTTTCCATAATGTACGTTATGGGCGTTTGAGCTGGGCCAGACGAGAAGGACGAAAACGCTCACGCAGACCCCACACGCCCACGAGCCACAGGGCCTCGACCACGATGCGCCGGGAGAACTTGGAATGGCCGTGCTCCCTTTCCTTGAACGTGATGGGGACCTCGCCCAAGAGACCTCCGTGCAGCCAGGAGCGCAACGCCAGCTCCACCTGGAAGGAATATCCCTCCGAGTGGATGCCGTCCTTCAGGAGAGCCTCCAGCAGGGGCCTCCTATACGCCCTGTATCCGCTCGTGGCATCGGTGAGTGGGAATCCCAGCGAGAAGCGCGCGTAGGCGTTTCCTGCGCGCGAGAGGAGCCTCCTGAGAAACCCCCAGTTGGTGACCGATCCGCCCTGCACGTACCGGCTCCCGATGACCAGGTCGTGGTCCCGTGCCGCCGCGAGAAGGGACGGGAGCTGCGCCGGGTCGTGGGAAAGGTCGGAGTCCATTTCCACGACAAGGTCGTACCTCTCGTTCGCGGCCAGCTCGAAGCCCTGAAGGTAGGCGGAGGCCAGGCCGGCCTTCTTGTTGCGTTGCAGCAGTCGAACCCGCAGGTCGTTCGCAGCGATCTCCTCGACGAGACCTCCTGTTCCGTCGGGAGATCCATCGTCCACGACGAGCACGTCTATCGCGCCCGGTAATCCGAGCAGCTTGCTGACCACCTCTTGGATGGTGCCTCGCTCGTTGTAGGTAGGGAGGATGACGAGCGTTTTGGGGTTCTGCGGAAGCGGACCGGGTGCGCTCCCCCGTCGTTCGCGGCCACGCGGCGTGACGGCGAGCGCAAGCGCGAACACGAGGCACGACCAAGGGAACCAGTCTCCGAACCGGTTGTAGATCGTGCGCGCGTCGGAGGTCCGAATCGTCCGACGGATGATCGTCGGCTCGAAGAGCTTCGTCTCGTCGTACAAACGGCCTTCGGGGTCGATGAAGGCAGAGATCCCCGAGATCGCGGAGTGCACGACCCACCTCGCGTTCTCGACCGCCCGGAACCTGCTCATGATCAGGTGCTGGCTGGATGCGGCCGTTCGGAGGTATGAAGCGTTGTTCGTGGACACGACCAGGAACCCCGCCCCGTCCGCGACGAGCCGCTGATCTATTGACGGGAAGGCGTTCTCGTAGCAGATGACCGCCGCGAAACGGATCCCATTCACCTCTAGGGTGTTGAGGCTTTTTCCCGGAGTGAGGTCTCTCGGCACCTGTTCCAAGAGGTCGAGGAACCCCAGACGGTCTCGCCAAGGGACGTATTCGCCGAACGGGACCAAATGCACTTTGGAATAGCGGCCTATGATCGAGGCGTCCGAGTCGTACAGGAGGCTCTGATTGAATTGCCTCCCACCCTCGGGCCCCGTTATGGCTCCGACAAGCGTTGGGGCACCCACCGACTTGACCGATCCCTCGACCAGGCTTCCGAGAGAAGCGTCACGTTGCGGGTCCTTGTCCAGGGCGTTTTCCGCCCAGATGACGAGGTCCGGAGGGTCCCCGACGAGCGCGGCGTGTTGTTTCGCGTGACGTTCCGCGACGATGCGATCCTCCAGGTCCGGGTCTAGGGCCAAGCCCTTCGGGACCTCAATCTGAACGGCTGCTACATCCACCGGCCGCCCGTTCGGTTCCGGGATCGGAATCAGTGCCGGCGCGAGAACGACCGCGATGCAAACCCCGACGAGCGCCAGGGATGCGGAACGGGCCCTCCCCCACCGTTCGATTGCGACCACCAACAGGAGATTGACCAGGACGACGACGAAGGTCACGCCCCACACGCCGGTCACGGACGAGAGCGGCAGGAGGAAACGATTGTCGGCCTGGGTGTAGCCCACGTCGCCCCAGGTCAGGCCACCGAGCGGCCAGGTACCACGAAGTAGCTCGAACCCCGTCCAGAGGGCGGTCAGTCCGGAGGCCGACAAGACCGGGCGCTCGCGCCTCCAGATCGCCGGAGCGAGCAGTCCGAATACGGCCGGATACAGGGCATTCGCGAGCGTCATTCCCGTCCACGCGAGTTCCCCGAACAGGAGAATCCAATACACGAGACTGCCGTAGTAGGCGAACCCGAAAGCAAGCGCGAGCAGGAATCCACGCCGCGGTCTCGCCTCCCGGACGAACCAAAAGAACGGAATCATTGCGACGAAGGCCAGTGGCCAAAGGAACGCAGGCGGGTTGGCGAGCCCCATGAGGAGGCCGGACAGAATGGCGCCCCCCAGGGCGATCGGCAACGGGGCCGAGGATGGGTTCAGGCGCAGTCGCGGCAGAACATGCGTTTCTTGTCGGCCAGCTGGCTCTGGTGTTTCACGAGGTAGCAGTTCTTGCATACGAACTCGGTAGGCTGAGGCGGCACCACTTTTACCGCTAAAGGCTCGAGGCGGTCATCTCGTCCGCTGGTGAGCAGCGAGTCGTCGGTCTCTTCCTCTCCGGCTCGCTTCCCTTCCTTCTTCGCTAGCAGGTCCTCGATGGATTCGACCTCCGCGCCGCCCTCAGGCCGGTCGGGGGCCCGTGTGGCGGGCTCGGCGGACTCTCTGGGCGCGTCCGGCTGAGCTTCGTCGTCGGCCGTATCGTCCGCCGCGTCCTCGTCAACCTGCTCTTCGCTATCCTCCATCGCGTCCTCAGCCCCTACGGTCGCCGGATTCTACCCCGCCGTGTTCAGGATTACTGGGTTTGCTCCATCGGCGGCAAGCCGAACAATCCATCCATGGGTTTGTTCCGGAGTTTTCCACAATTCCACAAAAGCTAAGGACCCAAGAGACCTTTGGTGCCGCGACGCCGGGGCGTCGCGTTCTCTACTCGGCCTCTTGGGTCCTTAGCCCCGCCGGTATACGGCGGCGCGTGCAAATGCTAGGTCGCGCGCGGCTTGCTGTCAAACGGCGTGAACCTCTCGTCCCAGCGAAACGGTCAACAAAGGACGAAGCGATGACATGTCGGCCTCGGTCAACGGGTCGTTTTCATAAGCGGCAAAGTCCGCGTGAGTTCCCGGTCCAAGATGTCCCTTCTTATCTTCCAAGTGAGCCAGGCGCGCACCTCCGCGAGTGAACAATCGAATAGCTTCTGCCCGCGACAAGCTCTGAATCGGGTTGTGCTGTTGTTCGAGTGCCCGGATTCCCGCTGCCGGGTCGAAGTTCGTTATGGGTGTGTCGGAACCGCCGCCAACCTCGAGTCCTCTGTCCAACATCGAGCGGAAGGGGTTCATAGCGAAGGCTCGATCCTCCCCCAGTCGCAGCTCGTAAAGGCGTCCAGGGCGGCCCCATTCGGCGTCGAACGCCGGTTGCACGGAAACCGCGAGCCCGAGTATCGCAAGTTGCTCCAAGTGATCCTCGTTCGGCATCTCGCAGTGTTCGATTCTGTGACGTCGCGCCCGGAAGTGCCGCCTTTGCCTCGAATCGAGAGCCGAATACACGCGCCCCCAGCAGCGAACCGCTTGGTCGATGGCACGATCTCCGATTGCATGCACGCCCACTTGCAAACCGGCCAAGTGCGCGTTGTGCAGGAACTCGCAGAGTTCATCGTCTTCGAAATAAAGAACACCCTCGGAATCGAGGTCGGCGTAAGGCCCGGACAGCGCCGCCGTGTGCGCACCAATGGATCCGTCGAGAAACAGGTCGCCGCCGATTGCCGGCACCTGCATGTCCATAACCAAAGGTATGTCGGTCGACGCAACGTAGGTGATTACATCCATGGGAAGGCGATCCCGATGTCGCAACAACACTTCCAGGTCGCGAATACCTCGAATCATCGGAACCGACATCTCGTGCCCGCTCGTCACGCCGCGTGACGCTCCGAGCGACGCCGCCTGGAGCTGATACCCCTCTATCTCACCGTCGTCGAGCTCCTCCGCGAACCATGCCTGCAGCCGGGCCGCGGCCTCGCGAGTAGCGAGTCCCGACGGCCTCCCGGAGGAGTCGTGCCGGACTCCTTCCATCTCGAGAGCTCCCGACGACGCCAGCGCGGCGCTGTTGGCGAGCACGGCGTGTCCGTCGACCCGAACGAGAATCAGAGGTTCCCCCGCGGCCTCGTCCAGATCCTCGATGCCCGGGAGCCCTTGGAGCTCCCACTTGGTCTCGTCGAAGCCGTGAGCGAGTCGCGCACCCGACTTCGCGACGCCGATTTCGGAAACTGCGCGCAGCAGCTCGGCGGCCGAACGCGCCTCCGCGACCGCCGGCGTGGCCACGCTCATGCCGGTCCCCGTCAGGTGTACGTGGGAGTCCACGAATCCGGGGAGAATCGTGGCACCCGGAAGGTCCACGATGCGGTCGGCGGCCGGAGGATCACCGGCCCCGACTCGCTCGACATGGCGCCCGTCCACGAGGATCCACTCCCCCGTTTCCGCATGGGAAAGCGTGTGCACGCGAGACGCCCGGTAAAGCGTCCTCATGCTGCGATTGTATGTGCAAGGCAAGGGTGTTCGAGTGGATCAGCCGGGGCCGGAACCCCCGGAGAGTGACCGCCCACAGGCGCTCTCGGAAACAGAGGTCTTGTGTGCCGCGGGTTCCAACGCTAGATCTCCGAGCGCATCCGTAAGCACTTCAAGGATCACGCGTGCCTCATTCTCGGAGTGAGTGAACACGATGAAGTCGTCTACCCATCGCAGATGAACTGCGCCGAGGCTCACCAGTGCCGCGTCCGCGTGCGACAACACCGCGGCGGCGAGGACCGCAGAGGCTTCCGGGCCAATCGGTAGTCCGCGGATTCCCTGGCAATTGAAGTGATCCAACACGCGCACGACGGCGCCGACTTCGGCCGGGTGACATCCCATGGAGAGCAAGGTTCGCTCCACGGTCCCGGGGGCGATACTGGCGAAACAGTCGCGGACATCCGCGCGGAGGATGATCGATCGTGGTGCACGCTCCGCGACTTCGGCGCGCAACCGGTGGCGGGCCGCCCTCCAAGGCCGGCACCAGGATCCGGTAACCGGATCCGTACGATCGAAACTCCGGTCCAACCGGTCTGCCAGTACTCCTCGCATCAACTGCCGGTCGATCCTCCGGGCCACGGCGACCGTGGCACGCTTGTATCGCGAGAGATCGAAGCGATCGATTTCCGCCAGCCAGCGGATGCCCCCGGGCTTGGGCGCCGCGACGAGCCGGGGTGTGTGACGTATCTCCTCGTCCAGCGGATCCTCCTCACCTACGAAGCCCGGAGGAGGCGTGATTGCAAGGAGTATTTCTATCGCGCCTGCCCTTCTTCGCTCAATCGCCCGGCCGGCCCAAAAAGTAGTCCCCCGGCTGTAGGGCCCGGGGGTGCAGCAGGGGAATCCCGCCGGAGGATCGGCGGAGAACGGGCGGTATTTCGTGGGATGCACGGCGCCGGACCGTCCGCTCCCCTATCATGTTCGGCGTGTTGGACGAGCGGGATCGCGACATTATCGGGGCCCTTCAGGACGACGCGAGGGCGACTTACGCCGACATCGCGCGCAGGGTGGGTTTGTCCCCGTCGTCTGTCCACGATCGCGTCCGCAAGCTCGAGCAAACCGGGGTGATTCGCGCTTACAGGGCAGACGTCGATCCGCACGCCCTCGGGCTCGACGTCACCGCGCTCGTTTCGATCATGCCCCTCGACCCCAAGCAGCCCGACGACCTGCCGGAGCGGGTGATCGAGTTCCCGGAAGTCGAGGATTGTTTCAGCGTCGCTGGAAATGAGAACTACATACTCAAGGTGCGCACGAGGACCACAGGGGAACTAGAGGATCTGATCCGCCGGCTTCGTGAGAAGGCCGGGGTCAACACACGAACGACGGTCGTGCTCTCGATCCCCTTCGAAGGGCGCCCGCTCGCCCCCTAGCGGGTCGAATCCGACCTTATGGTCCATAATGTGTCTACCGCGTGAGCAACTCTAAGGAGTACTGATATGAGCCCCGACGGCAACGACGGCGGGCTCAAGCTCCACCCGCAGGAGCCGAGGCCGATGACCGCGCCCGGGCAACAAGGCCGCCTCAAGGATTCCGACAGAACGACGCGCAAACCGATGGAATGGTGGGACCGCCTGAAGGTCCTTCTGTTCCTGGCCGGTGTGCTCGCGGTCCTGGTGTGGGCAGACCTCGTCGGCAACCCTGGACGGCAGATCTCGGACGCGCTCAAGTCAAGCCTCTGGGTGATCATCCTTATCGAGCTCGAGACTATTCGTCAGATCCACTACGTGATCTGCGAGCACTCGTCCCGCTACTATTTCTTCTGGCGCGACAAGGTCTTCGGCCGGTGGAACCAGCGCAGCGAGCGTATGAACGACTGGAGCCGGTTCCGCATCGGACGGGTCATCAAACTTATCTTCGTCTTAGTTATCTTCGACCTCGTCCTCGCCGCCACCCTCGATCTGCCGGTTGCGACGGCATGGATCCAATTCCCCGCCGTGTTGTTGTCGGGTGCCCCGCTCATCCTTCAGCTCTCCTTCGCCCTCCTGTTCGGGATGCTTCAGTTCCTGGGGATCTTCTGGTTGCTCTCGCGGGGCGGCGTCAACACCTTCATGCCCGACGACATCGAGACTCGTTTCAGCGACGTTTGGGGCCAGGATCACGTCCTCGCCAGGGTAAAGGAGAACATGCTGTTCCTGGAGGACCCCGAGTCGATCGAGAAACGAGGCGGCTACGTCCCCGGAGGGATACTGCTCTGGGGACCGCCGGGTACCGGCAAGACGCTGATGGCCGAGGCCGTTGCCGGCGAGACCGGCAACCCGTTCGTGTTCGTCGAACCGGGTGCGTTCGTCAACATGTTCTTCGGCATCGGCATCCTCAAGATGTGGCTTCTTTTCAGGAAGCTTCGCAAACTCGCGCTTCGTTACGGAGGCGTGATCGTCTTCTTCGACGAGGCCGACTCCCTGGGGAATCGCGGCGCACTGAACCCGCAGGGCCCGTGGCAGATGCGCCAGGACGCCGGGCCTTGGTCCCTGCGGCCGCCCTGCAACGGGCTCTCTTACGTCACACCGGAATCGGCCGGGATGATCCTTCAGTCCAGCATGGCGAGCCGGATCGAGGAGGAGGAGCCGCGCAGCCTGAAACGCATCGTTATGGGCGGCATGGGGATGGGCAGGGGCGACATCTTCGCCCTTCAGCGCCTTCTGACGGAGATGTCCGGGCTAAAGAAGCCCCGCGGCTTCTTCAATCGCAAGATCCGCCGTCTGCTGGGTATGCGTCCCAAACCGCCGCCCAAGTACCGCATCCTGGTCATGATGGCCACGAACCAGCCACAGTCCCTGGACGAGGCGCTCCTGCGGCCGGGCCGCATCGACCGGATCTACAAAGTCGGCTATCCATCGAAGGAAGGCCGCCGGCGGACCTATGAGGGCTACTTCGCCAAGGTGCCGAACCGTCTGGCCGAGAAGGACTTCGAGCGTCTCTCGACCATGACCCCGTACGCGACGGGCGCAACGATCAAGGACCTCGTGAACGAGTCACTCATCTACGCGATCCGAAACGGCCGGCAATCGATCTCCTGGATCGACGTGATGAACGCCAAACATCTGAAGGATCTCGGTCCCCCAGAGGACGTCGAGTACATCGAACGCGAACGCCATGCCGTTGCGGTTCACGAAGCCTGCCATGCCGTGATGGCCTACCGGGTGCAGAAGGACCGCGTCATCGACCTCGCCACCATCGAGAAGGGCGGGACCTACCTCGGAATGGTTGCATCGATCAAACCGGAGGACCAGTTCACCCGGTGGCGGACAGACTACGAAGCCGAAGTGATGGTGTTCCTCGCGTCGCTGGCCGGTGAGCGCATGTTCTTCCACGGAGACAGCTCCTCCGGTGTGTCGGGCGACCTGGAGGGCGCCACGCAGTTCGCAACGCTCATGGAGGGCTACTGGGGCATGGGACAGACCGTCGCAGCCCACGGAGTCACTCACCAGGTCGGCATCGGCGGAGGCGGTAGGCCCGGGCGTGACACCAATCAGCGCAGCAAGGAGCTGAGCGAGTCGCTCGGGCACCGGATCGAGAAGAACCTGGAGGACCTGCTCAAGAAAACCTCGGCGATGCTGGCGCAAAACCGCCACGAGGTCCTGGCGGTCGCTTACGCGCTGGAGACTAATAAGACGATCGCCGGCGACGACATCGCTGCAGTCATCGAGGGTCGCAAGGGCCCGTTGATCGACGGGCGCCGGTACCACGTCAAGGAGTTCAAGGAAGGCCTCGAGGCTTATCACGAGCAGGCACTCGAGGCGCACGAAGGACACGAGAGCGTCAGGATCCCGATGCCCGCCCTCCCCGTCCTAGCCTCGGAAGGCCAAGCCCCGTCCGGCGATGGTCAAGCTCTGGGAGCGGCAGCTACGGCGGCTGAGTCCAAGGACACTCCCCCGACCCTCCAGCAGGGCTAGCCAGGGGAGCGAACTCGTTCCACCGTCCCGCTATGCTCTTGCCGCATGCGCATCCACAACACGCAGACTCGCCAACTTGACGACATCATCCCGCTCTCCAATGGCGAGATTCGGATGTATACCTGTGGCCCGACCGTCTATCGGTTCGTCCATCTGGGGAACCTGCGGACCTTCTTACTTGCCGACCTCGTGAGAAGGTCACTCGAGTTCGAGGGTTACGAGGTCACGCAAGTGATGAACATCACGGACGTCGGACACATGACCGACGAGTCGTCTGAGGAGGCCGTCGACAAGATGCTCCTTGCTTCCGAGGACGAAGGGCTTGGCCCTCTCGAGATCGCGGAGAAGTACACAAAGGCTTTCCATGAGGATGCGGCCGCGATCGGCATTCAGGATGCGAAGGTCTACCCGAAGGCCACCGAGCACATCCCGGAGATGCTGGAGATGACGCAAGTGCTGATCGACAAGGGCCATGCGTACGAAGCCGGCGGAACCGTCTACTACGACGTGGCCTCATTCCGCGAATACGGGAAGCTTTCGGGCAACACCCTCGACAAACTCCGCCCCGGGCACCGGGATCTCGAGACCGACCCGAACAAGAAGCATCACGCCGACTTCTCGCTCTGGAAAGCTGCAGGCCCGGGACGGCTGATGAAATGGGACAGCCCTTGGGGCGAGGGATTCCCCGGCTGGCACATAGAGTGCTCGGCGATGTCCGTGAAGTATCTGGGTGACCGCTTCGACATCCACACGGGCGGCGTCGACCTGATCTTTCCCCACCACGAGGACGAGATCGCCCAGTCCGAGGGTGCAACAGGGCACCAGGTCATAAACGCCTGGGTCCATGGGGGCCACCTTCGGCTCAAGGGTCAGAAGATCGCGAAGTCCTCGGGCAACGTCGTGCGGGTGGAGGAGCTCGTCAAACGCGGGATCGACCCCCTCTCGTACCGTTATCTAACCTTCCAAACGCGCTACAGAAGCGAGATGGACTTCTCCTGGGAAGCGATGGAGGCGGCCGACCACAAGGTGAAGCAAGTACGCCGGCGTATGGCCGGCTGGAAGGACGCCCCCAGGCCCTCGGACGCGGCGGGGTCCGGCTCCGGCTACGACAAGCGTTTTCGCGAAGCCGTGTCACGCGACTTGGACATGCCGGCCGCATTGGTAGTGCTCCACGAAACGGTTTCGTCGGAGATCCCCGATGGAGACAAATACGCGTTGCTGGCCTCTTGGGACCGGGTCCTGGGACTCGACCTCGAGCGCGACGCCCTGGAGGCTTGGGAGCCGGGAGAGGACGTTCAAACGTTGGTTGCAGAGCGGGACGCGGCCAGGGACGCCAGGAACTTCGCCAAGGCCGATGAGATCCGGGAGAAGCTCCAGGACATCGGGTTGGAGGTAATGGATACGCCGGCCGGAACCAAGGTCCGTCCGCGGCGGGTGTAGGCTGCGCGCCATGTCCGAAGGCGAAGCCACCGACGACAAGCCCGGCGAGAACCCGGCACCCGTTCTCTCCTTGCCCCTTGCAACGGCGTCCTTCGTCGCAGTCGTTGTCATAGTGACGCTCCTAATCGCGCTCCTATTCCGGGAGACCACCGGGCCGGGCGAGGTTTTACATGAGTATCACGCCGCGATCGCACAGGGGGACTGCAGCACGGCCTACGAGCTGCTGGCCCCGCAAGCCCAAGGTGAGACCTCGCAGGACACCTTCTGCGAATTCATCACCGACGAGGGGAAAGTTGCCGGTGACTTCACGATACAAATGATCCTGCTCCGCGGAGAAAGGGGAGACTCGGCAGAGGTCACCGCCGAGTACCCGGACGGAACCGAGGCCAGTTGGATGCTCGTGCAGGACGGCGACGCGTGGAGGATTCGGGAGGTTGTCCCGCTTCAACCCCTCCCCCGCGATGCCGCCGCTACACCCTCAGCCTGATCGCCTGCGGGATAACTTCGAAAGACGCCGGCGTCACCCCGAGGGGTTCCCCGTCCGCCTCGACGGGCATCGGTTTCGCCGACTCGATGCGAACTTCCTTGCCGTTCATCTCGGCGATGCGGTCCGAGGGAACGTGCTCGCCTCTCCAGATTCGAGGCAGCATCGTGAAAGCATCCGACTTCGGGCCCCTCATGACCAGCACGTCGAGAACACCGTCGCCAGGGTACGAGCGCGGCGACAGCCTCATTCCCCCGCCGGCGAACTGGCAGTTCCCGACGACGACATTGAAAGCGGTGCCTTCGTAGGACTTGCGCCCGGCGGTCACGGTGATCTCCTGAGGCCGGAATGTGGGAATGGCCGACCAAAATCCCAAGAACCGGCGCCCGCGCCCGAGGGACTTCGGGAGTCCCTTGGTACGAGCAGTCACGGCCGCGCCCAGCCCCACTTGCGCAACGCTGGCGAAGACTCGCGATCTCTCCTCCCCTAGTCGATCGACGTAGGCGAGCCTCACGAGATCCAATTCGTAGTAGTTCCCCGTGAACAGGTGTTGCGAGGCACGGCTCGTGTCCTGCGGGAGGCCGAAGGTCCTCGCGACGTCGCAGCCGGAGTTCGCCGCAACCACGCCGATGTCTACGTCCGCCGGCGCGGCGGCCTCGTCGCCGACGACGCCGTTCACGAGGTAGTGGAGATTGGCATCGTCTCCGGCCGAAACGAGGAATCGCTGGCCGGCGACCAAGGCTTCGCGTGCCAGGCGGGTTGCGTCCTCGGGGACATCCGCGACCGCAACGGTGAAGTCGACTCCCCTCGTGGCGAGTTCCCTCTCGAGAATGGGCAGCTCGGAAAGGGCACCGGCGCTTGCTATGACCGCGACTCGCCCGGTCGTTGCCGTCACTGTTCGAGTCCCGTGTAGGCGACGATGCCGCGATTCACGGAATGTCTGGCGGAATGCGCGATCGCGGCGTCCGGCGCAGCGTCTTCGATCTGACGGAGCACGTCCGCGACTTGCTTACAGGTCCTCACGAAGTCGCCCGGGGGCGTCTGCGCCTCTGCGAGAACCTTCTCGAGCGACTCGCCGCCCGACCAGTGATAGAGAGGCTTTGCGAACCCACCGTCGGGTTCCCTGCAAAGCTCGAGGCCCCTGGAGTCCTCTTCCCTCCGGATTCGCCCCCAAAGCCGGGTGAGCGCCCGGAAACGTTCCTCGAGCCGTTGTGTCGGCATGTCCTTAGACCGCACCACCCTGTCCCTCTGTTCGTAAACCAGTGCGGACGCCAGAGATGCAACCTCCTGCGCGTCCAGGTCGGCCAGCATCCCTTCGGAAAGCGCTTCCGCAATCAACAGGTCACTCTCTCCATAGATCCGCGCGAGCATCTCGCCCTTCGCCGTGAGGGAGAATTCCTCTACGTAGTCGAGTTCCTCAAGGATCTCCAAAACGCGCTCGAGCCTCTTTCCCAGAGTCTCCGTCCGCGAGCGGATGCGCTTCTCGACGTCGGCGATAGCCTTCTCCAGTTGCGCGGCACGACGCGCCCACTCCTCATGCTCCTTCCTGTCCGGGCATGAGTAGGAGGGGTGGCGCGCCAACTCCTCCTCGATCTTCTTGGCCTCATGCGCGGCTCGAGGATCCCGCTTCTCCCGCCCCGTGCGGGGAGGCTTTTGCACCGCCGAAAGGCTCTCCGCGACGTCTCGCCGGTACTTCGGGCTTTGAGGCCTTCCGGTCCTCGGGAGACGGATCCCGCCGATCGGTTCGGGGGCCTCGCGGAAGTCGCCGGGCAGTAAGCGGAAGGGCCGCTGCTTGCGATCCTCGCTGACCGCCGTTGCCTTCGAGTCGACGACCGCGGCCAGGCCCCGGCGTTTCGCGGAAGGGACGTAGACCACGTCGCCCGGTCGAAGGGCGGAGATCGCCTTCTTGATCTCGCCGGTGTTCGCCCCGCGGCCCGCTCCCCGCGCACGCTCGCGGGCCGTGTTCGCGCGTTCGCTCAACACCCAGTACGCGTCGAAGTCGCCGAGGCGGCACTTCATCTTCTCGCGCGCCGCACTCAGTTCGGCCGTGTAGTCCCGGAGCTGCCGTTCCAGCTCGACTACTCCCCGGTCCGCAAGAAACTGCCCGAAGGAGGAGTTCAGCAGATGGTGGGCCTGCTCATGCGTGTAGTTGCGCACGAGGTTGACCGACATGTTGTACGAAGGCCTGAAGGAGGAACGCAGTTCATAGGTTCTCGTGGTCGCAAGCGCCGCGACCCTCTCGAAATCGACGTCGCGCTGGTACAAAACGACGGCATTTCCCACTTCGTCGATCCCGCGCCTGCCCGCGCGGCCGGTTAGTTGCGTGTACTCGCCCGGGGTCAGCAGCTCGTGGCGTTCTCCCTGGAATTTCCACAGATCCTCGATGACCACCGTCCTCGCGGGCATGTTGATGCCGAGAGAAAGCGTCTCCGTTGCGAACACAACCTTCACGAGCCCTTCGGCGAAGAGTTCCTCGACGATCTCCTTGAAAACAGGCAGCATGCCGGCGTGGTGTGCAGCGATCCCGGCACCGAGGCCGTCGAGAAAATCGGCGAAACCAAGCGCCGCCAGATCCTCCTCCGGCATCCATGCCGATCGAGTCTCGGCGACTTCGCGTATGCGTTTCTCCTCGTCGACACTGGTTAGCCGCACTCCGGCCTCGAGCAGGTATTCGACGCTCTGAGCGCACCCGGCACGGCTGAACACGAAGTAGATGGCGGGCAGCATCCGGGCTCGCTCGAGAACCCTCACAACGTCCTCGCGCCGAGGCCGGTAGGTCCTGCGATGCCCCTCTCGCGGCCTTCCCCTGGACGATTGTTGCGTGCGGCCGTCGGAGCGGCGGCGATGCCTCCTGACTCTGAGCTCGCGCTGTTCGAGCGAGGCGAGATACGGGTTCGGTATCAGGATTCCGTCCTCCTCCACGTGCATGGGATGGAGGTCCAGTCCCACCAAGTAGTGATGGCGCAATGGGACCGGCCGTTTCTCCTCGATCACCACACGGGTTTTCCCGCGCAGCGTTCCGATCCATTCCCCGAACTCCTCGGCGTTTGATATCGTCGCCGACAGACATACGACCCCGGCCGACGGGGGCAAATGGATCAGCACCTCCTCCCAAACCGCCCCTCGGTAGGGGTCCTGGAGGTAATGCACCTCGTCGAGGACGACCCATGAGAGGCGCTCCAGCGTCGGGCTTCGCTCGTAGAGCATGTTGCGGAGCACCTCGGTCGTCATGACGACGACCTCCGCCTCGGAGTTGATCGAATTGTCTCCGGTCAAAAGGCCCACGCGGTGCGCCCCGTACTGGGAGACGAAATCGCCGAACTTCTGGTTGGAGAGCGCCTTTAGCGGAGTCGTGTAAAAGGCCTTCCGCCCGGCGTCCAGGGCCAGTTCGATCCCGTATTCGGCGACGACCGTCTTCCCGGAGCCCGTCGGAGCCGCGACCAGCACGGACCCTCCTTGATCCAGGGCATCGATCGCATCCAGCTGGAAGGGGTCGAGCGGGAACGGATATTTTGCGGAGAAAGCTTCGGGACTCGTCACCCTTCTAGTTTAGGGGGGCGCGAATCACTTCATTCCGCAGCGTTTCAGGTGCACGCGGAGAACCCGGTTGAACTCCTCCGGCGCCTCCAAGTTGGAGAGATGTCCGGCATCCTCTAGGACTTCGAGATGCGCGCCCGGAATCGCCTCGGCCATCGGTGCCGACACCGCGGATGGGATGAGAGTGTCCCCGGTCGAGGTGACGACCAGCGTGGGAACTTCGATCCCATGCAGATCCGCCCTCGAGTCGGGGCGCCCGGCCATCCCCAAAGAGGCTGCAGCGATCACCTCCGGCGGCTGGTCGGCGATCTTTCCCCGAACCTCCTCCCAAAGTTCCGCCGGCGCGCCCTCGGACAGCAACGGAGGCGGATCGGCCACCAAAAACGCGCTCCCCTCCTCGAGGAGTCTGGCCGCCAGCCGGCGGCGGCGTTCCTTCCCGGGCTCGTCGTCCTCCTCCGCGCGCGTGTTTGCCAGCACCAGCCCGGCGATCCGGTGACGATGTTGCCGAAGCAACTCGAAGGCAACGTAGCCGCCCAGCGACAGGCCGCATACGACCGCCCGGTTGATGGCCGCGGCATCCATCTCCTCGATGCACCGGCGTGCCCCGGACTCCATCGTCATGACCTCGCCGGCCGGAGGCGATCCACCGAAACCCGGCATATTCGGCGCGATGAGGGGAACCCCAAGTCCGAGCTGGGACTGCCACATCCGGGCGTCGACCGGAAAGGCATGGATCAAGACCAATCCGTCGCTCATGGGACCACCACGGGAAGGGCGGCCGGCAAGACCAGAAAGGATGCCGGCAGCGGACCTGCGGGCTCCCCGTCCCCGTACACCATCAGCCTGCGGTCCGCACGCAGCTCGATCTCCTTGCCCCGCAACATTGTTACCTTCGCATGCTTCACGTGAGTACCCCTGAACACCTTCGGAAACGCTCCAAGGAACTCGCCCTTACTCATTTCGCCAACGATGCAAACATCAACTGAGCCGTCGAACAAGGAGGCGTCCGGGCAGACGCGCATTCCGCCGCCGTAGGAACGGCCGTTCCCTATCGCTATCAGCATCGCCCGGCGCCTGATCTCCTTGCCGTCCACCACGAGTTCGAAATCAGCCGGCTCGAATCGCCGGAGGGTCCGGAGAAGCGCTGCGACATATTTAGCGGACCCCTTCAGGCGAGTCCTCATAGCGTTTGCCGTCTCGTTGACCTCGGAGTCGAACCCCGCCCCCGCGACGTTGAGGCAGTAGCGCCGGGACCGTCCCGACGTCACCTGAAGCACGTCCATCGGGCGGGTCTTCGGATCCGCGAGCATGCGGACGGCTGAAAGCGGATCTTTCCGGTCGAGCCCGAGTGATCGGGCCAGATCATTTCCGGTTCCGGCCGGGATAACGGCCAAGCCTGCCTTCGATGACATCAGGCCATTGGAGACCATTCCGGCGAGGCCGTCCCCTCCGAGTGCGGCCACGATACCGACACCGTCCTCCGCGGCTCGACGCGCCAGCTTTTCGGGCTGATCGGGAGCCGACGAGACTTCGATCGAGTACTCCACGCCCAACGACTTCAACAGGCCACGGACCGTCGGTATCAGATGGAGCGCGCGGCCCCGCCCGGCCGCCGGGTTCACGACAACGGCAACGCGCGCCGGCACTATGGCGCCGGAGGCGGCGACGCGACCTGTTGTTGGACTTGTTGTTGGAGTTGCTGTTGCGGGCTTACCGGGGGCCTGTAGATGCCCGCCTCTATCTGCATGGAGATGTAGTCTTCGTATCCATCGGCAAACGCGTCCGATCCCAGTTCGGATAACCGCCGCGCCGACGCTGCGAACCCCGATCTTGCAGATCCTTCACTCTGCACCGCGCGTTTGAGGTTGATCGCGGCCTCCTTGTAGATCTCGATCGCGTTCGACATGTCCCCCTGCGATTCGAACAAAGGAGCGGTGAAGGCAGCAGGCAGACCGGCGTCCGTCCCGACGAGGTCGGCCAGATCGATCTCCGAGATCTCCTTTGCGGCAACCTTGGCCTGCGACGCTGACTCCGTTGCGATCTTGGCGGTCTTCGCGTTCGACCCAGGTCGCTTGAGCCCGTCGACCGCCGAGGAGAGTTCCGGGAACGTCACGACGTCCCCCGTCGACGGATCCTGCGTCACGATCCCCTTCAGTGCCTGTTCGATCTGGTCGCGATAGGCGGTTGCCACCTTTCGTTCCGTGGCTTTGATCTCGGCCTGTCCAGTCGTCTCACTCTGCTTGCCGAATCCGTAGCCGAAGCCCAGCCCGAGGGCCAGGGTGACGAGGGATGCGATGCAAACCTGAACCCATCTTCGCGAGAGAAATCGCTTCTTCGGTACGACGATTGCCTGCTTCGGCGCAGCAGGTTTTGGACGGCGGCTTCGAGTCCTCTTCTTCCCCTTGATCGCCATTCGCCGGCTACCTCTTCATGAGACGGATAACAAGGATAGCGATCTCGTAGAAGACCACCATGGGAAGCATCATCATGAGCATCGTGTAGGGATCCTGGCTAGGTGTGATGACGGCGGCCGCGATCGCGATGGTCAAAACCGCGTACGGGCGCCAGCTTCGCAAAGCTTTGCTCGAGGTCACGCCGACGAGCGCCAAGAAGATCAGCACTAAGGGGAACTCGAACGCGAGCCCGAACGCGAGGGTGAGCAGTAACACGAACCCGATGTATCGTCCGGCCGTCAACAGCGGAACGGTTCCCGGCCCGGCGAATCCCAGGAGGAATTCGAGACCCCTCGGAAGGGTGAGATACGCGAACCATCCCCCCAGCACGAAGAGCGCGACGGATGATGCCACGAAAGGGATCGCAAGCCGGCGTTCCCTTCGAGTCAACCCCGGAGTCACGAATCGCCAGAACTGAAAAAGGACGATCGGCAATGCGAGCGCCAGCCCGACGAACAATACGACCTTGAGCTTGATGACGAAGGGCTCGACGGGCCCGGCGAACACGAGGCGGCAGCCGGTCGGTGGCCGTGAACCGGGCGGCAAGACGGAGATCGCCCGGCAGTACGGTTCTCGCAGGCGCGTCAGGATCCTGTCGAAGAGCGCCCACCCCACTATCGACCCCACTCCGATGGCGGCGATGGACCAAACCAGGCGATAGCGAAGCTCCTGCAGGTGCTCGACTATCGTCATGGTGCCGCCCGGCTCGCGCGGGTTCCGGCGGAGGAGTTTCATCGGGCGGTCAGGAACCCGCTACTCGGTTTGTGCCGGGTCGGATGATTCGGCGGGCTTGGGTGGCGGCTTGTCGAACTTGGGCGGCTCGTCGTCGATCTCGATCGAGCGGCGAAGGTCGTCCTGGGCTTTGCGAAATTCGCGAATCGAACGTCCGATCGTCCGGCCCACCTCGGGCAGACGCTTCGGCCCCACGATGAGCAGAGCCACCAAGAGGATGACGATCAGTTCCATAGGGCCGATGTTGAACATGTCAGATCTGCCTCAGGCCGATTCTACCGCCGAAGGGCTCCCGTCACCGGCGCTGAAGTGCCTGGGAACGATCCGCAGCTCGCTCGGCCCCGGCAGTGATCTCCTCCAGGGCGGGCGTGACGGCTTCCATGAAACCCCGGATTGTGCGACCCAGCAGCGAAATCTGGCGGATCAGCGCGACCGTAATGATCACGAACATAGCCAGGGTCACCAGAGCGACGACCAAGATGACGACTCCGGGGAGAGACACGATGCGGAAATTCTATCCCGCTATCGTTCCGCCAGAAAGCGCTCGAGGTATCGATCGTCCTCGAGCTGGTAGTGGAATTGGATCAGATCGTCGAGAGTGAGTTCCGGACCGCCCGCGTGCTCTTCCGGCTCCGTGGCGGGCAACGGTTCGACTTCGGTTTCGCCCGCAGCCACGCTCACGCCAGCCGAGACGAGGAGGGCGACGATCTTGCGGTCTGCCTCTTTCTCGACCGGGCCGGAGCAAAGCGGACACTCGAACCTGTACGTGCCCTCGCTGCCGCGCTCGCGCACGGACAACAGGATCGCCTCCGGCCCCATGTCGACTTCACCGCAGCTGGGGCAGGTGGTCCGGATCGTGGTCATGCCGAGGGTATCGGCCTGCCACAGGCACGCCTTGAGCCGAATTATTCGGCCTAGGCGTCCTCGTACAGGGCTAGGGTCTCCTCGGCAAGGCGCGCGGCGAGATCCCGAAGGGCCGGCGGGTCCAGAACCCTGCAGTCTGCGCCCAGGCGAAGCACGAGCTTCGAAGCCCAAGCCAAGCTGCCCGTCGGCAGGACCACCTCCAGGTCCCCGTCCATTTCCTTCGCCGACTCAATCGCGAAGTAATCGGCAACCCAGCGACCCTCCGGCTTCAACAGCAGCCTGACGGCGAGATCCTGCTCTGAAGGCTCGTAAAGGGGACGTCCGGCACCGGCGAGCCCTCGAGACTCGAAGGCTTCCCCGGTTCGCTCGACACGCTTGATTCGGTCCACGCGGAACATCCTCTCCGCGTCAGCATCAGAATCCCAAGCCACCACGTACCACTGTCCGATGGCGGAGAAGACTTCCTCGGGGTCGATCCGGCGAAGAGAGAGCTCGTCGCGAGATGCAGAGTAGTACTCGATCTCGAGGCGTTCACGCTTCTCTACGGCAGTTCGAACGACTTCGAGGAATTCGTCGGCAGGCACCTCCGCGGCCTCCACCTTCCCCGGAAGATTACCGAGAGCCTCCTCCCCAATGCCCTTCTCGAGCTTCTCCAGCGCGGCCGACAGGGCCGGCGCTTCCGATATTCCAGGCGTTGCCAAAAGAGCGGTGCCCCGCAGATAGATCGAGAGTGCCTCCGTTCTCGTGAGCCGCACGGGTCTGGAGAAATAGTCGGCCATGTCGATCCACACCCGACCGTCCTCGATCTGAACGTTGACCAAGTCGCCCGGGCCGTAAGGCGGCAGTCCGGTCATGAACAGCAGCGTCAGGTCCTCGAGCAGATCCTTTTCCGAAACTCCGAAGAGCCGGGATATGTCGTCGAGCCTCGCACCCGGATGCTGCACGACATAGGGAACGAGCGCGAGCAGCCTTCTCATCCTCTCCGCGGCCTTAGAGGGAGGCACGCGATTCCCGGAGATGGGTTACGACAGCCTGCTCTAGATCCTCCGGGCTCAGGACGATCGCGTCGGGGCCGAAGGACGTGATCCACGACACGGAGGCGGAGTCGCCGGCCAGTGGAAGCTCGACCTCGATCCACCCGTCCTCACGGGTCTCGGCAACTCGGACCCCGGCGATCCCTCTCGTTGCCCACCAGGCCACACGTGGCGAGAAAGCCAGACGGGCGACTCCGGCCTTTGTTGCTCCCGCCCATGGACCCGGGGCCACGTGCGAGCGCGCTTCGAACCCTTCCGGGGCCGGCGCGCCCTGCTCCCCCTCGGTAATGGAAGACGCCATGCGGGAGAGCCTGAACGACCGGATCTCTCCCCGGTCGCGGTCCATGCCCACGACATACCACTGCCCCGCCCGGTGTACGAGCGCGTAAGCGTCTACGCTCCGGACCGACACCTCCCCCGATGCCGCCCTGTAGTCGAAGCGAATGCTCTTACCGTTCCCGATGGCCGCGGCGACGTCGGTGAGTGCGTCGGCTGCCCCGGCCTCCGATGCGAGGAGCGGAGACGCGTCCCGAGGGTTCCCCTCTTCCGCCCCCGCCGCTAGTTTTCGCAATGCCTGTTCCGCCTCCGTGTCCTTTCCAGGCGACGATGCCGCCACGAAGAGGGCGGATATCTCTTCCGGCGTGAACGAGATCTCCGGGAGGTAGTAGGCGTCTTTCGGGATCGTGTAGCCCTCGTCGTCGCCCCAGCCGTCCGTGGGCTCCAGTTCGATCGGAATCCCAAGATCCCGCAAAATCTCCTTGTCGCGCTCGAACATCCGCTTCGAAGCGGCCAGATCCTTTTGCGAGTACGCGGGCAATTCCTCCCTGATTCGCTCGAAAGGGATCGGGAACCGGGATTCCAGGAGAAGCGCAACAAGATTGATCATTCGTTCGAGCGGGTGCATTCGATGTGGATAATACTCGCGACATGATTCGGCTCAGGCGTGGGACGGTGACCGAGGTGGGCGAAGCTCGCCCCGGCGTGATCGAACTTCAGGTAGAGGTGGAGGGGGGCTCAGCGCGCGCCCTTGCCTACCCCGACCTAACGGGCCCCGTGAAGCGGGGCGACACCGTTGTCCTCAACACCACCGCGGTCGCTCTCGGGCTCGGGACCGGCGGGTTCCACCTCGTCATGGCCGTCGAGGGCGCCGAGCCCACTCAAGTCGAACCCGACGGACGCGTCATGAAGGCCCGCTACACACCCGTTCAGACGGCGGTGACCTCGGTAGAGGAAACGCACAAGGATTTGCTCGAGGCATCGTCCGGTCTGGACGGTACGCCGGTCGTCGTCGCTCCGCTTCATTCGCAGATTGCGCACGTCGCGTCGGGTGCCAAGGTCGCCGGGGCCGAGAGGGTCGTGTACGTGATGACGGACGGCGCTTCACTTGCGGGCGCTCTGTCCCACCTGGTTCCCCGTCTTCGCGCGGCCGGCATCATCGAAGGATTCGTGACGTCCGGGCAGGCCTTCGGTGGGGAGCTCGAGGCTGCAACCGTTTGGTCCGGTCTTCTCGCCGCCAAGGAGATCCTGAACGCCGACGTAATCGTCGTGGCCGACGGCCCCGGCGCTCTCGGAACGGACACGACTTGGGGGGCCAGCCCTTTGACCAGCGGGAACTCGCTGAACGCGGCGGGGACGCTCGGTGGCCGGCCGGTCGCCGTACTGCGAGTCAGCTTCGCCGATGAACGGGAACGCCACCATGGCGTTTCTCACCATTCGATAACGGTTCTCGCGGACGTATGCCTCGTCGAAGCGAATGTGGCCGTCCCGACGCTGGAGGCTCCTGAGCGTCACGAGGTCTGGGCCGCACTCCGAGCCGCGGAGCTAGAGAAGAAGCACAAGCTAGTGGAGGTACTGGGATTCCCTGCCATCCATGCGCTGGAGGAAGCCGGAGTGGAGGTCACGTCCATGGGTCGCGGCCTCGAGGATGACCCGATCTTCTTTCTGGCTGCCGGCGGCGCGGGGATCCTGGCGGGAAGAATGGCCTCGGGCAAGGCCGCCTGGAAACCTACGGCATAGCGTTCCGCACGGCCTTGAGGCACTCGGGATCGGTCTGCGGGATAAGGATCTCGAGTCCGAGCAGCCCGGCCCCGAACAACGCGAAAATGCCGAGAACCGACGCGATAACACCGAGCATCCGCGGCCTGGCCTCCCGGCGAGCCGCCATCTCCGCGCAAAACAACGCCAAGAACGCCGCCAGCGCGCAAACACCTACCTGAGTCCACGCCTCAACCGGCGTCGGCTCGGGACCTTGGCAGGACGCCGAGACGAACCTCTCGATGGCGGCCGGAGCCAGCGTCAGGAACCGGGCGACGGCAATCAGTCCCGCCACGATCCCCGAAAGGGCGAAGAAGACGCCGGCCACGCTGTTGGCCGGCTTTACCGGCGGCGGCGGTGTGTATTCGCGACGACCGGGAACCGACTGGCCGGGTGAGGCCCTCATTCCCATGCCTTATCCTCCTCCGCCGAGGTTTCAGCAGCAAGCGCGGCCGTCATTTCCGGGGATTTACATGTGTGCGATGAGCTGATCCACGCGTTCGTCGGCCGCGCGGAACGGATCCTTGCACAGAACGGTTCTCTGCGCTTGGTCGTTCAGCTTTAGGTGTACCCAGTCGACCGTGTAGTCCCTTCGTTTGTGTTTCGCTTGGCGAATGAAGTCGCCCCTCAGCTTTGCGCGGGTGGTCTGAGGGGGTTCCCGGGTGCTCTTCTGAACCCGGGCATCGTCGACCGCCCTGTCGACCTTGCCCGCCCGTTCCAGCAGGTAGTACAGACCGCGGGTCCTATTCACGTCGTGATAGGCGAGATCCATGAGCGCAATCTTCGGGTGGGAAAGCGGGAGATTGTGTTTCGATCGGTAACGCTCTATCAAATCTTGCTTCGCCACCCAGTCGACCTTCCTTACCAGCCGTTCCGGACTTCCCTCGGAAAGTGCCTGGAGCGCCTGCTTCCACTCCTCGAGAAGCTGCAAGGAGAGACGGTCCCCGCCCTTGCGCTCGAGGAACTTCGAGGCCCTGTCCCAGTATTCGGTCTGAATCTCGATGGCCGTCAGCTCGCGGCCGTTCGCTAGGCGCACTCGCTTGCGGCAGGTCGTGTCGTGAGAGATCTCCCGAATCGCCCTGATCGGATTCTCCAGAGTCAGATCGCGCATGACTGTGTCTTCCTCGACCATTCTCAGGACCACGTCGGTGATCCCGATCTTCATCAGGTTCGTCCACTCGTTCATGTTCGAATCGCCGACGATCACGTGTAGCCGGCGGAATCGTTCCGCGTCGGCATGCGGCTCGTCGCGCGTGTTGATGATCGGCCGGGATCGGGTCGTAGCCGATGACACTCCTTCCCAGATGTGTTCCGCGCGCTGGGAGATGCAGTACTGCGCTCCCCGGGGCCCGTGGAGGACCTTCCCCGCACCGCAATAGATCTGCCGGCTGACGAAGAACGGAATCAGCGTGTCCGCCATACGCGCGAATTCGCCTTGGCGGGCTACCAGGTAGTTCTCGTGGCACCCGTACGAGTTGCCTGCGGAGTCCGTGTTGTTCTTGAAGAGGTAAACGTCGCCGGAAATGCCTTCCTCGTGAAGCCGCAGTCCCGCCGCCGTCAGCAAGGCTTCTAAGATCCTCTCCCCCGCCTTGTCGTGGGCGACGAGATCGAGGACCGTGTCGCACTCGGGCGTGGCGTACTCGGGGTGAGAGCCGACGTCCAGATAGAGACGAGCCCCGTTCTCGAGGAACACGTTGGACGAACGTCCCCAGTGCACCACCCGGCGGAAGAGGTACCTTGCGACTTCATCCGGAGAGAGCCTTCGCTGGCCTCTGAAGGTGCAGGTGACGCCGTACTCGTTCTCCAGGCCGAAGATGCGGCGATCCACGAACAAAGTGTAGTCGGGGTTCGAGACTATTTCGCCGAGAGTATCTCCGCTATCTCGGAATCTTCCAGGCGCCGAAACTTGCGCCGGCCCTTACGCGAGCGGTCGAGGACCCCTGCCTCCACCTGACTGGGTTCCACCGTGCCGCCCTCGACGGCAGATAGCGCTCCCACGGCGGCCCGGACCGCGTCGGCGAGCGACCACCCTTCCCGGAAAGAGTCCTTCAGATTGGTGGTCAGCTCTTCCGCGTGGCCCCCGATCCCGACGAATCCGCGCTCGTCCGTGACACTTCCGTCGAATGTGACGTGGTAAATCTCGTTGCCGGTTTCGCCCAGTTCCGCGATCAGGATCTCGACCTCATACGGCTTCATCTGTTGCGTGAAGATGGCGGAGAGCGTCTGCGAATACGCGTTCGCGAGGGTTTTCGCCTTGACGTCGTCGCGGCCGTACGAATAGCCACGCGTGTCCGCAAGCCTAACTCCGGCGATCCGCAGGTCCTCGAACTCGCTGTACTTCCCTACCGCCGCGTATGCGATGCGGTCGTAGATCTCCGAAATCTTGTGGAGCGTCGAGCTGGGGTTCTCCGCCAGGAAGAGAATGCCATCGGAGTACTCGAGGGCAACGACCGACTTTCCGCGAGCTATTCCCTTTCGCGCGTAGTCCGATCTGTCCTTCATCAGCTGCTCGGGTGCGACGTAGGGCTGCCAAGACATCAGGCGTTCTCCCCGATCACGCCCTCGACGATCGACCGCAGCTCCTGCTCGTCGGGCTCGTCGACACCCGAGGCAGTGATAACGCAGATGGTCGGGAAGATGCCCCGTATGAGGCTCGGTCCCCCGGTGCCGACGTCCTCCTCCGAGGCATCGGCCAGCGCCTCCACCGCGGCCGTCATCGCATCCTCGCGCGACATGTCGGGACGCCACCGTTTCTTGAGGGTTCCTTTTGCAGCGCGGCCACCGGATCCCGTGGCGTGATAGTCCTCGTCCTCCCATCGCCCGCCGGTGGCGTCGTAACGAAAGATGCGTCCGATCTCTGCGCGTTCGTCGTAGCCGCCGAACAACGGAACGACAACCAGTCCCTGAATCGCCATCGGGAAGTTCTCGCGAATCATCTGGGCTAGTCGGTTGGCTTTCCCATCGAGCGACAGGCGATCACCGGTGACCTTCTCGTAATGCTCGAGCTCGGTCTGAAATAGGCGCACGACCTCGATCGCCTGCCCCGCCGCTCCGGAGATGGCGATTGCGGAAAGGTCGTCCGCCGGAAAGACCTTCTCCATCTTCTCGTCGGCGATAGAGAACCCCTCGACGGCCCTTCGGTCGCCGGCAACGATCACGCCGTCGCGGAACTTGAGTCCAAGCACGGTAGTTGCGTGCGAAGTGGCCATGTCGGGAGGGGTCTGCGAAGGAACGGATGCGTCTTGGCGCGAGGACCTCATAAGGTCCGAGAAGCTGGGGTTAGACCCGATGGGGCCTCCGGCCGAAACTGGCGGCTGGATGTCGCCGCCCGTCATTCGCCGCCTTTCTGGACGTAACTCTTGATGAACTCTTCCGCGTTCTCCTCGAGCACCTCGTCGATCTCGTCGAGGATCTCGTCCATGTCCTCCTTGAGCTTTTCGCCCTTCGCGGCAGCCTCCGTTTGCTGGGCGCCGGAGTCGGCGTCTCCGCCCTTCTTCTTTTGGGTTCGCTTTTGCTCCTGAGGCAAGGAGAACTCCTTCCTGTGGCCCTCAATTGTAGCCGCGAGCGGGCCTGCAGCCTCGAACCCGACCTTCAGCCTTGGAGAAGGGCGATCAAGCGTTCGGGGTCGGAGGCCTCGTCGAGCAGCCCTTCGACGTGCTCCTTCGTGCCTCGCAGAGGTTCGCGCATGGGAATCCGCTGGAGGGCGTCTGTGCCGGTGTCGAAGATGAGCGAGTCCCAGGAGGCTGCGGCGATCGCCTCGGGGAACTCATCGATGCACCTGCCCCTGAAGTAGGCGCGGGTGTCGTCGGGGGGAAGGTTGATGGCGGCCTCGACCTCGTCCTCACTCACGACGAGATCCACTTCTCCCGAATCGACGAGCCGATAATACAGGCCTTTGTCCCGTCGCACGTCGTGGTACTGCAAGTCGATCAAACGAAGCTTCGAGTCGTCCCAACCCAGGCCGTCTCGAGCCCTGTAGCCGTCGAGCAGCCGATACTTGGCAACCCAGTCCAGTTCTCTATGCAACGACAACGGATCGTCCTCCAAGCCTGCGAGGACGGACTCCCAGCGCTGAAGCAACTCCGCGTTTTCCGCCGATAGGTCATTTTCCTCGACATACTTCTTCGCATGATCGAGGTACTCCCACTGAATCGCGATGGCCGTGTATTGGGGGCCGTCCGCCATCGGCACCGTGGTGCGGCAAGTGATGTCCCGGGAGATGTCGTGCAGAGCGGCGACGGGATTGTCGAGTGAAAGGTCGGGAAGGAAATCGTCCTCGATCATCTTGAGTACCAGAGCCGTGGAACCCACCTTCAGGAAGGTCGCCACCTCAGACATATTCGCGTCTCCGATTATGCAGTGAAGCCGCCGGTACTTGACGGGATCGGCGTGGGGTTCGTCGCGCGTGTTGATTATTGGACGCTTGAGCGTCGTCTCGAGACCCACTTCCGCCTCGAAGAAGTCAGCCCGCTGACTCAGCTGGTAAACGGCACCGCCTCTATCGTCCCAAGCTCCTTCAGCGCCCAGTTTCCCTGCGCCGCAATAGATCTGGCGAGAGACGAAGAATGGCGTCAGGTCCCGCACGATCCGCCCGAACGGCGTCTGGCGGTCGACGAGGTAATTCTCGTGCGTGCCATACGAGTTCCCTTTGCCGTCGCTGTTGTTCTTATAGATGGAGAGGCGCTGGCCCGGGGGCAGCACGTGTTGCATCTCGGCCAGCGACCGCTCGAGGATTCGCTCTCCCGCCTTGTCGTGAACGACCAAGTCGCGTGGGTTGGAGCACTCCGGCGTTGAGTACTCGGGATGTGCATGGTCGACGTAGTACCGGGCGCCGTTGGGCAGGATCACGTTGGCGAGTCCCAGGTCCTCTTCCGTGGGTTCCCTGGCCTGTGGCGGCTCGAACCCCCGCGCATCTCGCAGCGGCGACTCCTGTTCGTAGTCCCAGCGGATCCGTCTAAGTCCGCCGGCATACGTTGTGATAAGCAAGGACGACGACAGCACTGGGTTAAAATCGCCGGCTCCCGGCGCGGAGATCCCGTATTCGGTTTCGGTGCCCATTACTTTCGGGATTGACATGTGGATTCCTTGCTGTGCCGGTCGTTCGAGGGTACTACGGAAATCGTCTCCGGGCGCACAACGCCGGGGTTCTGCGAGTGCTACAGATACTGGCCGGGGCTCACTCTCTCAACCTGCCGGCCATCGCCCTCGTCTCCGCCCATCAACGTGCGAACGTACACGATGCGTTCGCCCTTCTTACCGGATATGCGCGCCCAGTCGTCCGGATTGGTCGTATTGGGCAGATCCTCGTTCTCCTTGAACTCGTCCCGCATGGCCGTAAGGAGGTCCGCTGCCTGGATGCCCTTCTCACCTGATTGAAGGAAACGCTTGATGGCCTCCTTCTTGGCACGACTGACGACGTCCTCGATCATCGCGCCCGAATTGAAGTCCTTGTAGTACAGGATCTCCTTGTCTCCGGACTGATAAGTAACCTCCAGGAACTGGTTGGCATCTGAGATCTCGTACATCTTCTCGATAGTACGGTCGATCATGCGCTTCAGGGCCTGTTCCACGTCCCCTCCGGCGCGCTCGATCTCGTCACTGTGAATCGGGACGCTCGTGCGCAGATATTTCGACATGATGTCCACTGCCTGGTCGGCTGTGGGCCGCTCGATCTTGATCTTCACGTCGAGGCGCCCCGGGCGCAGGATCGCAGGATCGATCATGTCCTCCCGGTTGGAGGCACCGATCACGATGACGTTCCTCAGGCTCTCGACCCCGTCGATCTCCGCCAGCAGCTGCGGAACGATCGTCGACTCGACGTCGGAGGAGATCCCGGTGCCGCGAGTCCGGAATATCGACTCCATCTCGTCGAAGAAGACGATCACGGGCAAGCCTTCCTCGGACTTCTCACGTGCCCGCTGGAAGATGACTCGAATCTGGCGCTCGGTCTCACCCACGTACTTGTTCAGCAACTCGGGGCCCTTGATGTTCAGGAAGTAAGAGTGCGCGTCCTCACGACCCGTCCGCTCCTGAACCTGATCGGCCAGCGACTTGGCGACCGCCTTTGCGATCAGCGTCTTTCCGCAGCCGGGCGGGCCGTAGAGGAGGACTCCCTTCGGGGGCCTCAGCTCGTGTTCCATGAATAGCTCGGCATACAAGTACGGAAGCTCGACGGCATCGCGAATCGCTTCGATCTGTCCCTCGAGCCCTCCGATGTCCTCGTACGAGATGTCGGGCACTTCCTCGAGAACGAGTTCCTCGATCATCTCCTTCGGAAGTTGTTCCAGGGCCACGCCGGAGCGTGGGTCGAATAGCAGCGGATCGCCTGCGCGAATCTTTTCCTTGCGCAGGCTCGCCGACAGCGTCGCCACGTATTCCTCGTCTCCGCGGCCCAGGACGACCACGCGATCCTCCCCTAGGTTTTCCTTGACGACGACGACCTCCCCCTGGCGATCGGGGTTCAGAACCTCGATGACGTTCAAGCCGTCGTTCAGGATGACTTCCGTGCCGACCTGCAACGCGGATGCTTCCACCTCCGGCGCCAGGTTGACCCGCATCTTCCGGCCTTGCGTGAACACGTCGGCTGACCCGTCGTCGTTGCTGCCCAGGTAGACGCCGAAGCTGGAAGGCGGCCGAGTCAGCTTGTCGACCTCCTCCTTCAGCGTTTCGAGACGCTCTCGCTCGGCCTTTAGTACGCCTGCCAGTTTGTCGTTCTGAGACATCGCCCGCGCGAGATCCGATTTCGTGTCCGCAAGGCGTTCCTCGAGGATCTTGACCTGCCGGGGGGCATTGGAGAGCCGGCGGCGCAGCAGCGCCACCTCATCCTCGAGGAACTTCACTTGTGTCTGGAGCTCGTGGACCTCTTTTTTGTGAAGCTCCTGGCGTTCCTGAGCGTCGGGCTCAGTCACTCTCGCATCACCCCAGGTGATAGCTCGATCTCTCAGTATAGGGTCGCTCTCATCTCGGATGGACTACCTTCCGGCCTTCCGCCCGTTTATTGACTATTCGTCAACGCGGGGGCTCGGGTTGAACGCACGCCCTCCTAGCCTCCGGCTCTGGCCGTCGTGATGAAGCCCGTGTGTCCCACCATTCGGTGGCCTGGTCGAACGCTCCGAGCAGTCACGTGCCAAGGGCGGAACATCGTCTCGAAGGTCTCCAGGTGCTCGTACCCGGATTCCTGAAGAGCAAGCACCAGGCTTTGGATCTGGCCCGTCGTGGGAAGGAACGCGCAGACTATTCCGCCGGGCACGAGAACCGTCCGCACGGAATCCAGAACCTTCCAGGGCTCCGGCATGTCCAGGACCACGCGATCGAACTCCTCGCCCCTATCGCCGACGGCTCGCACGTCGCCTTCTCGAAGCTCCACCCATGACGGCATCTCACCGAAGAACATCTCCACGTTGGCGGCAGCGCGGTCACGGAACTCCTTCCGGTATTCGTACGAGACCACACGTCCCTGCGCGCCGGTCGCCCTCGAGAGCGTGATGGTGAGAGCGCCCGATCCGGTGCCCGCCTCTAAGACCCGGGCACCTGTGTAGATATCCGCATAGATCAGAATCGCTCCGAGATCCTTCGGATACACGACTTGCGCTCCCCGGGGCATCTTCAAGACGAAGTCGGCAAGACGCGGCCGGTAGCACCGAAGCGTCGCGCCGGCGGCCGAGTGCACGACCGTCCCCTCTTCGGCGCCCAGGATCAGATCGTGAGGTACGGCACCGCCATGGAAGTGAAACACCTCTCCTTCGCCCAGCCGCAATAGAAACCGGCGTTCCCGATCGTCGATCAACAGAACGCGCTCGCCGGGGAGAAAAGGTTTCGAGGCCACGAGTTCAGGCTAGCGTACGGACCTTGCGGCGGACGAATGCTCGCTCAGGGAAGCGGATTGACGCCCAGCGTGGCCGTTACTGTTCGTTCGTCACCGCCGGAATCGATGAAGGTGATGTCGACGCGGTCTCCCGGCTCTCGATCCCTGATGAACTTGCCGAGTTCCTCGCTACCCGTCACGGCCTTCCCGTCGAACTCGACGACTACGTCTCCCGAGCCGATTCCGGCCCTCTCGGCCGCGCCCTTCGGACTCACGTTGTCGATGTAGGCGCCCTCACGCACCGGCAGATTCAGTTGCAGGGCGAGGTCGGGCGTTACGTCGACACTCACGATGCCGAGATATGCAACGGGCTCACCCGGATTCGCCAGCGCCTCTTGGATCAACGGCCGGACGGTGTCGACCGATATCGCGAAACCTATGTTTTCAGCGGAAGCTCCAGCCGTGTTGATCCCAACGACGCGCCCGGATAAGTCAACCAGCGGTCCTCCCGAATTCCCAGGGTTGATGGCCGCATCTGTCTGGAGCACCCCTCTGTAAGTCCGGGTCGGGCTGTTCGACTGCGGATCCAGTCTGCACTCCTGGCAATTCGCGTCCGGCACGTCGAGAACCCGGTTCATCGCGGAGACGATTCCGGTTGTGACGGTCGGACCACCGTCGAGAGCCAGCGCGTAGCCTATGGCGACCACAGGTTGTCCGAGTACCAGGTCCTTCGAGTGTCCGAGCTCCGCCGCCGGCAAGTTGTTTGCCTCGACCTTGAGGACGGCGAGGTCGGCAGTCTGGTCCCCGCCGATAACCCGCGCGTCGTACTGCTTGGACTTGGGCGGGTTGGTGATCACCTTGATCCTGTGCGCCCCCTCCACCACGTGGTAGTTGGTGACGACGATCCCATCGGACCGGATCACGAAGCCGGTGCCCGACCCGCCGCCCTCCTGGGTACCGAAGGGAGTCTGCTGGAAGCCCTCCGTAGTGATGTTCACGACGGCCGGACGCACGTGTTCGATTACCCGCACAATCGGGTCGCCGTTCGTGCCGGCGGATGACTCAGGCAGGGCAGGCAATTGGCGGGGGGCCTCTCCGGCGGACTGTGTCCGCGTACAAGCCCCCGCGGCCAGGACCAGAACCACTATCGAGAGGAGAATCCTTCTCATTACCAAAAGCATCTCACCTAATCGGCTATTCGGCGCCCGCCCGTGGCGCGTTCAGATGCCGTCTGAGGGATCGATCAGCGCCGGCGGCACCGGGGCCAGCCGGACCGCGTGCAGGTGCGGCACGTGGATGGCCGAAAACTCCGCCATGGGCTCCCCGGCCGCAACGAGATAGGCGGCTGCCATCGGGGATTCGTGGGAAACACCGATCGTCACGCCCTCCGTTGCCGCCGCTTCACGCGACCACTCCACGATCCTCCCGCCGATCTCACGCAGCGGCTCACCGGGCCATATGTCATCGGGATCATCGACGAATTTCCGAAAGACGTCGGGCGCCTTCTCCCGGAGCCCCGTCCAGGGCGTTCCCTCCCATTCCGACCAGAAGGCCCATTCGATAAGTCGCTCGTCGGTGAGGACCTTCAGGCCGTGGGGTGCGGCGATCGCTTCCGCGGTCTGCACCGCCCGTTCCAGCGGGCTGGCGAAAACGGCTCGAATCGGCTTTGCCGAAAGCCGCTCCCCTAACTCCCGGGCTTGTTCAAGTCCCTCGTCCGTCAGTCGGTAGCCGGGGAGCCGCGCGTACACAAGACTCTCGGGATTGTGCACCTGTGCGTGCCGGACCGCGAGCACGGTTCCCGGTGCAGACGAACCGTCAGGCAACCAGCGGGCCGATCACCGTTCCGATCGCGATCAGGACGACCGGCACCAGGAACAGGCCGACCACAAAACCCCACAGCCTCTTGTTCGTCTGAACAACCCAGTCGTCGAGGGCGATGATCGCCCGCGAGATCGACTTGTAGAAGAAAGCCAGGTAGAAAACGGTGATAAGGGCGACCGCGATTGCCTCCGCGAGGACGATCTGCACGCCCAAAGCCCGGTCGAGCAGCATCGCCGCCACCAAGGTGTCGGCCAAGGTCGTGATGTTCGCGCCCATGATGTAGGGGATCGCCTCCCGGCGAGTGACGTGCCCCTTGGCCGCCAGCGGAACGAGGGCCGTTAGCGCGACGGCGACCGACAGGGTGAGAAGAGCAGCAAGGGACCCTAGGAAGAACATCGGCCACGGCTTCTTCAGCCAATGTCCCCGGGCCTGAGCCTGTCTCTCGTGGTCCAGGTCGGGCAAGACCCGGTCCAGAAGCTTGAAGGCAAGGAGAATCGTCCCCAGCCCGATCAAGAAGAGAACAGGAGCCGACGCCGATCTGGTAGCGAAGTCGACGACGGGGCCCCACACGAAATCGATGACCCCGCTGACGCCGTTGGAGGCGCGCCAGTTGATTCCGGTCAGCAACCCGGATTTGAGGACCCCGTACCCGACGAGCATCCCCGGGATGTAGACGATCGCGGTCATGGAAAGGGCCAGCACTCCCATGCCGATGGTTCGCTTCCTGTCTTTGTTCCTTATCGAATAGAGGAAGCCGACTAGAAGGACGATGAACGAGGCGCCGAGGCGCGAACCGGAGAGCATCGTGAACGTCTGCAGCGAAGTTAAGGCGTGCGCATTGAAGAAACTCAGCGAGATCGCCGCCACCGGGGAACCGGCCAACACGAAATATGCGCCGAGCCATCCGAGACCCAGGGTCGATACCGCGTTGTCGAAGAAGAGGGTCGTCTTGAGACGGGCTCCGACGGGCGCCGCCCCCTTCTTCATCAGCTGGATCGCCAGCACGAACAGAAAGATCGCGGCGACGAAGTGCAGGAGCTTGCTGGCGACCACTCGCCAGTTCGTGGTCCCGGGCGATGATCCCCGGGCCGGGAGCTGCTGCGCAGAATCCGGCTGGTCCTGGGACTCCACGCTGAGGTCTCCGGTTGGGTAGTCGCTCGGGTTCTCGGACAAGTCTCGCAAGTCTCCAGCGGGGCTCAGGGTCACCGAAGGATACCCAAGGGGGATGTGTCCGACTTCACTTGCGGCGGCCGCCGTAGATCCGCTGGTCGGAGGACGAATCCGGGGCCCTAATCGGGCCGGATAATTCGGGGCTCCAGGCGTATAGTTAGCTATAGGAGAGAGCGCTAGGAGGGAACAAATGCGCAACAGGCGACTGCTTTGCACGATCGCGCTGCTTTTCACGCTCACGATAGTGGCGGCCGCGTGTGGAGGGACGAAGACCACATCGACGGGCGGAGGTGGCGGCGAGCCCGCCGCGAACGATCTGCTCGCGAAGATCAAGGAGGATGGGGTCCTTCGGGTCTCGACGGACCCTAACTACGCCCCCCAGTCCTTCCTGAACAACGACGGTGAAATGGCAGGCTTCGATGTCGATGTTGCGAATGAGATCGCAAGACGCCTTGGTGTCGAGGTGGAGTGGAAGACCCCTCGATGGGGAACCATCATTTCGGGCCATTGGGGCGACCGCTGGGACGTGAGCGTGGGATCCATGACGCCGTTGCCCGAGCGACAGGAAGTGTTGTTTTTCACCCCGCCGTATCGTTATGACCCCGTAGGTGTGGCCGTGCACTCGGACAACACGACGGTGCAGGACATTGCCACCGATCTTGACGGAGCGACTATCGGCACCTGCGGTGGTTGTACCTACCAGTACTACGTGGAGAAAACGCTCAGTGCGCCCGGACTCCAGGTGGACTTTCTCATCGACGACGCAACCGTCAAGACGTACGAGACCGATTTGAATGCCGTCTCGGACCTCTCGCTCGGCGACGGAACGAGGCTGGACGCGGTGATCTCTACCGTTTCCGTTCTGCAGGGAGCTGAGAAGGCCGGAAAGCCTATCAAGCTGGTGGGTGATCCGATTTTCGGTGAGCCTGTTTCGGTTGCGGTTGACAGGTCCGCCGCGCTCGACCCAACGTCGTTTACGGAGGAGCTGACGAAAATCGTCAACCAGATGGCGCAGGACGGCACTCTTACCGACATTTCCATGAAGTGGTACGACGAGGACAAGACCAAAGCACCCGCCTAGGCGCCTTGTTCGAACTCGAACTTCATAGGGGCCTGCTTTGAGTGAGGTCGGAGGCGAGACGCCCGTCGCAACAATGCGGCTGCGCGATCGGCTTCAGGCTCAGAGCCTCAGAGTTCCCTTCAAGATCAAGCTGGCAGTCGTCTGGGTCGTCATCTTCACGGTACTCGCCGTCTTGTTCGATGCGATGCAATTCGATGTCCCGTTCATGCGCCAATGGACGCCGTTCTTGCTCAAGGGGGTACCCACAACACTGCTCGTTTCTGTCCTGGCAATCCTCCTCGCGTTACCACTGGGTCTCTTGGGAGCGCTCGGGCGTCTTTCGAAGAATCCGATCGCGCACGGAGTGGCGTCGTTCTACATCTCCTTCATAAGAGGAACACCCCTGATAATCCAAATCTTCTTCGTGTATCTCGCCCTTCCTCAACTGTCTCTATCGCTTCCGAGCTCGATCGGGAAATTCCTCATCCTGCCGGCGCTCGTGTCGGGTGTTCTGGCGCTGGGCGTCAACTACGGCGCCTACACGAGCGAGATCTTCCGAGCGGGAATCCAGTCCGTCAGTCACGGACAGAGGGAGGCGGCCGAGGCTTTAGGTATGACCTACAGGCAAACGATGAGACGCGTTGTGCTGCCACAGGCCGTCAGGGTCATCATTCCCCCAACCGGGAACGAATTCATCGCGATGCTCAAGGACTCCGCCCTGGTCAGTTTCGTGGGCGTTCAGGAGTTGTTCTGGCGAGCCGAGAATATCGGTCAGCGATTCTTCAAGGGTTTCGAGACCTTGGTTGTTGCAGCAGTCATATATTGGATCCTCACCAGCATCTTCTCGTTCTTCCAGGCTCGCCTCGAGACCCGCATGTCCAAGGGATACGTCCGAGAGGTGGCACATGGCCACTAACGGGCAGGCGGTCCTGAAGGTGAAAGATCTTCACAAGTATTTCGGGCGGCTCGAGGTTCTTCGAGGAGTCTCTCTCAAGGTCGACTTAGGACAAGTGGTCGTCGTCTTCGGCCGCTCCGGATCGGGAAAAAGCACCCTCCTTCGCTGCATCAATTTTCTCGAGGAACCAACTCAGGGCACCATCGAAGTGGACGGTATCCGGGTGGAGATGGGGCTTCACACGTGGATCCGGCGGGACCTGATACGCAAGCTACGGACTCACACGGGAATGGTGTTCCAAGACTTCAACCTTTTCCCGCACATGACCGCCCTGGAAAACGTGATGGAGGGCCCGGTGACTGTCAAAGGCCTCCCCAGGGAGGAGATCGAGCCCCGAGCTCGCGATTTGCTCGCAAAAGTAGGGCTCGCCGACAAGGCGGATGAGCACCCGATTCGGCTTTCCGGCGGACAGAAGCAGCGCGTCGCGATCGCGCGAGCCTTGGCTATGCAACCAAAGGTCATGCTGTTCGACGAACCTACATCCGCCCTGGACCCCGAGCTGATCGGTGAGGTTCTCGCCGTGATGAGAGAGCTCGCCCAAGAAGGAATGACGATGATCGTGGTGACGCACGAGATGGGATTCGCCCGCGAGGTCGCCGATCGGATGATCTTCTTCGACGAGGGCGTCATCCTGGAGGAAGGACCGCCTTCGGAGATCCTGACCAACGCGCGGGAGGAACGCACGCGCCGGTTCCTGTCAGCCGTTCTTTAAGCCTTACTTCCCACCTTCGCTCCTATCGAAGGCCTCGGAAGCAGATCCGACTCCTCCACGATCCGCGCGATCGCTTCCTCCCAGTTGATTGCGATCAAGTGGACCCCGTTCACACCCGGGATCCCGCGGATTTGTTCGACGATCTCGAGGCCGATCTTGATCGACTCGTCTGCTTGTTTCGTCTTCGGCGTCTTCTCCAAACGCTCGAGTATCTCCGCCGGAACGTCGACGCCGGGAACCTGCTCCCACATGTACCGCGCCGCTTTCGCAGAACGCGGAATGCACACGGAAGCGAGGATGTAAGCCTTCTCCGTCAGGCCGAGATCCCCAACCCTGGACATGAATTCCTTCATCCGGGGAAGGTTGAAGACGATCTGGGTCTGGATGAACTCCGCCCCGGCTTCGATCTTCTTGGCTAGGCGGATCGGCCGGTAGTCCACGGGCGGAGCAAAGGGATTCTCGACGGCGCCTACGAAGAAGTCGGGCGCCTTCTCCAGCTTTCTCCCGCTGAGGTAGACCCCCTCATCGCGAAGCACTCGTGCCGTGCGGATCAAGTGCATCGAATCCAGGTCCCATATTGGCTTCGCCTCCGGATGATCGCCCGAGGAAACATCGTCCCCCTGCATGCAAACGATGTTCTTCACCCCGAGGGCCGCAGCGCCGAGCATGTCGGCCTGAAGGCCGAGACGGTTCCTGTCCCGGCAGGTGAACTGCACCAGCGGCTCGAAGCCGTTGTCGATCAGCAGATGCGCAGCTGCGACCTGAGAGATGTGCGGATGCGCGGCGCTGTTGTCGGTGCAGTTTACCGCGTCGACATGACCCTTCAGCGGCTCGGATACCTCGCGTATCGAATCGGGATCAGCGCTGTCGGTTGTAGCAAGCTCCGCGGTGACTACGAACTCGCCTGCGCGGAGCAGGGATTCGAGGTGGCTCCTGGGGGCCTTGCTCATGCTGAAGCTTTCGCGTGCTCCGTTTTCAGTCGCCATCCCTCGGGCACATACTTGTCGCGCCGCGTCACTAGGTTCTCCCAAGAGGAAGTCCCCTGCAAGCGCCAGTCAACCGGCGAGTTCAGATGCTCCATGTGGTCACGCCACAATGGCATTTTTCGCGAACGTTCCCACGCCAGCACCCAAACGCACGGTTGATCCGGCAGTACCTCGCAGTTGCCGTTCTGGAGAACCCCCCCGCAAGGCCCGTTGCGCAAGTTCTTCGGGCATCGCATCGGGCAGGTCAGGCCCGTCGAATGAAGGATGCACTGCCCGCACATCCGGCAGTCCCAGATCGCTTCCTTACTGGCCTTTTCGACTAGGAGAATCGCTTTTCTCAGACCGCGGGGGCCCTTGTGTTCCTTCTCCGTCGTCTCCACTGGAACTTCCCCCCGCGAAGAGCTAGGCGCTGGCCTCCTGCTTGAGGTCCGAAGCCGGGACTTCCTTCTTCGGGTCGAGGAACGGGATGGCCGCCGTCTGTCCCTTTAGGGCCCCATGCTCCGACTCGATGTCCAGCTGGTTCCCAGGATCGGCAAGCTCGATCGGAACCCAGACGTACCCGATGTTCTTCCTGAGACGCGGCGACCAAACGGCATCGGTCATGTAACCGACTTCCTTACCGCTGCTATGCACCGGCCAGTACTCGGAAAGCTCGGCACGCAACTCGTCGCCTTCGACCTCGATGCCTACGAGCTTCCGCTTGACTCCCGTCTTCTTGATCTGCTCGAGAGCAGCCTTCCCGTTGTAATCCGCCTCTTGGTCCTCGACGAGGCGTTCCATCCCCATGAGCTCGAACGGGTTGTTTGCGAGCGTCATGTCGGAGCCGTAGTTGAAGATCCCCGCCTCGATACGCCGGCCTTCGCAAGGCGCTATCGGCCGGATGTTGAACTCCTCGCCGGCTTCCAGGATCGCGTTCCAGAGGTTCTCTCCCTCGTCGTAACCGATGATATTGACCTCGAAGCCCTGCACTGCAGTCCAACCCGTGCGGCTTATCAGCACGGGGATTCCCTTGATGTCGAAATACTGCGTCCAGTAGTACTTGATGTCGTAGATCCCCGGACCGACCAGCTTCTCGAGAGTCTGCGCCGCTTTCGCACCCTGAACCTGACAGGGATATACGTCCGGCATCTTGACGTCGACGTCGAGCCCAGATTGGCTGGCGACTCCGAGGGCATAGAGTCCGGCATCCGAGTCGGCAAGCTGCATGTACCACAGGTTTTCCTTCGGATGCAGGAGAACCGGGTCGTTCACTATCCCCCCGTCGGGCGCCGTCACGATCATGTACTTCCCCTGGTGGACCTGGGTCTTGGTGAGATCCCGGCATGTGAGCATGTTGATCAGCTTGTCCGCGTCCGGGCCGCTTACCTCGATCGTCCGTTCGACGGCAACGTCCCAAAGCGTGACGTCGTTGATCAGCGCCCAGTATTCGGTCTCAGGGTCGTCGTAGTAGCCGGGCAGATACATGTGGTTGTAGATGTCGTATGAGGTGCAGCCGGCCTTCCTGGTGGCCTCGAAGTACGGCGACTTGCGGTACCAGGGACCGAAATAGAGAGTTGCGCTCTTCTCCAGCATTTCCGGGCGTTCGTGAACCACCGAAATTCCCCTTTCGGATCATCAAGCTCGGGCGGCGTCGCCCGAGCGGTGCCCGATTATTCACCAAACTCGGCCGAAGTGACAAGTTTCGGGCGGTTCCAACCGGACTAGCCCTTCGGGATGTCTTTCTTTGGGTCGAGGAAGGGAAGCGGCGCAACTTGCGCCGTCACGATGCCGTGTTCGGGGGTTTCTATCTCCAGCTTCGTTCCCTTGTCGGCCAGCTCGATCGGCACCCACGCGTAGCCGATGTTCTTCTCGAGCCTCGGAGACCAGGTTCCGGCCGTGAGCCTGCCGACCTTCTCCCCGTCATTGTGCACAGGCCAGTAATCCTGCAGCCATCCGGTGAGTTTCTCGCCCTCCACGTCGACTCCAACGAGCTTGCGCCGTACCCCTTTGGCCTTGGTCGCGGCCAGCGCGGACTTGCCGATGAAGTCCGCGTGCTGGTCCTCGACCAGGCGTTCCATCAGCGTGATCTCGTAGGGGTTGTTGTGAAAGTCAAAGTCCGATCCGTAGTTGAAGATCCCCGCCTCGAGGCGCCTCGCCTCCGAAGGCGCGATCGCTCTGATGTTGTGAGGTTGTCCGGCTTCCATGACCAGGTCCCACAGGCGTCCGCCGAGACTGCCGTCGCGAAGGTAGATCTCGTACCCGACCTCTCCGCTCCACCCGGTTCGGCTGACCACGACCGGGATTCCTTGCACCTCGGTCTCGGCACACCAGTAGTACTTGAGGTTCATTATCTCGTCACCGAAAAGCGTTTCGATTACATCCTTGGACTTCGGACCCTGAACCTGCATCGGCGAGACATCCGGTTCGTCTACCTCCACGTTCAAGCCGGAGTTGACCGCAACGCCTTTCACCCAAAAGAGCAAGTCGCTATCCGAGATGGACAGCCAGAACATGTCCTCTTTCACGCGCAGAAGGATCGGGTCGTTCAGGATTCCGCCCTCCTCCGAGGTGACCGGCGCGTACTTGCACTGGCCTACGGAGCACTTGGTCAGATCGCGCGTCGTCAAGGTGTTCGTGAACTCGAGCGCATCGGGCCCCGTGATCTGGACCTGGCGTTCGACGCCCACATCCCACACCGTCACGTGATTCAGAAGGTGCCAATACTCCACCAGATCGTCGTCTTCGTAGAGCGTGGGGATGAACATGTGGTTGTAGATGTCCCAGCTCTTCGCCCCCGCCTCGATCGTCTTCACCCAGTAGGGCGACTTCCGGTACCAGGCCGCGACGTAGAAGGGGAAGGTTCCATCCTTCAAAGACATCGCTAGGTCTCCTTTTGGCTCGAATTGTTCACCGGTACAACGCCGGATCGCAAGCCGCCGAAGGATACCGAAAACAGCCTTCCGAGGCTCGGCCCTCTCGAAACTATGCGGGGCGTATCAGGACTTCGGGATCTCTTTCGAGGGATCAACGAACGGTGTTTCCACGACCTGAGCGGTCGCCTCACCGTGTGGCGTTCGAACGTCGACCTTGCTCCCCAACTCGGCGAGTTCCAGCGGTACCCACGCGAATCCTATGTTCTTCTTCAGACGCGGCGAGTAGATGGCGGAGGTCACCTTTCCGATCTTATTGCCGTCCTTGAACACGCCCCACTTCGTGGAGTTGAGTTCGGGCAAGGGGTCTCCGCTGATCTCGATCCCGACCAGTTTCTTCGAGATTCCCCGCTCCTTGATCCTGCGTAGTGCGGGCAGCGAAAGCACTGCGTCGTCCGGCAGGTCCCAATCGACGAGCCGCTCCAGACCCGTTATCTCGAGGGGGTTGTTCTTCCAGGTCATGTCGGCGCCCCAGTTGTAGATGGCACCCTCGACTCGCCGCATGTCCACGGGGCCGGTCGGCCGGATACCGTGCTTCTTCCCGGCATCCATGATCCGCTCGTACAGCTCGGTTCCACGCTTTCGATCGGTCAGGTAGATCTCGTAGCCGACCTCCGAGGTCCAGCCGGTACGCGTGATGACGACGGGAATCCCGTCCAGATCCGTCTCGATGAACCAGTAGTACTTGATGCCCAGGACCTTCTCGCCGAACAGGTCGACCATTAGATCCTTCGATTTAGGTCCCTGAACCTGGAGCGGGGAAACGTCGGCCTCCGTGACCGTCACGTCCAGCCCGTACGCATCCGCAAGGCCCTTCGCGTAGAAAAGGACGTCGCTCGACGCGAGCGCCAGCCAGAACTTGTTCTCTCCCATCCGCGTAAGTACGGGGTCGTTCAGGATCCCGCCGTCCTTGGCGCAGATCAGGACGTACTTGGCCTGGCCGACAGCGCACTTGCTCAGGTCGCGGGGGGTCATGAGCTGCGTGAGCTTGAAGCCGTCGGGCCCGTCGATCTCCACACACCGCTCGACAGACACATCCCAGAGCGTCACGCCGTTCAGCAACGCATCGAACTCATTCTCGAACGTGTCGAAACGAATCGGGAACAACATGTGGTTGTAGACCGTGTAGCCGAGCGGCCCGAATTTCTGTTCCGCATCGTAGTAAGGCGACCGTCGCAGTCGAGCCCCCCGTTGCACCTTGCTCATGTCGAATGGCTGCGACATCAATGAACTCCTCCTCGCCTTCGCGGAACCGCCCGATGGTACAACAAAACAATTCGGTGCGCGACCCATCTTGCCAAAAGGATCCTAGCGATGACCTTAAGTCATCGAACGTTCCACGGAGATTCTGTCGATTAGTCGCAGCTTATTCGGTGACGCTCGGTGTCAAGATCCGACTGATCCGGCCTCGTAGACGGTAGAGCCCTCGACGAAAGTCATCGTCACCTTCGCGTCCGCTATCGGTCCGTCCCGAAAGATGTTGCGGTCGAGCACGGCCAGGTCCGCCAGCTTCCCGACTTCGATAGATCCGGTGCTGTCCTCCATGTGGTTCACGAACGCGGAACCGAGGGTGAACGCCTCCACGGCCGTCGCGAGATCGATCCTCTCCTCGGGTAAGAGCGGCTCGTTGTCCCGCTCGTCGTGAGCCACGCGCGTCACCGCCACTTCTATCTCCTCCAACGGATTCGCCGAACTAACGGACCAGTCGCTCCCGAACGCGAGGCGAGCGCCCGTGCGTTTGAGACTCCCGAACGGATACTGCCATCGCGTTCTCTCCGGCCCGATGAACGGGATCGTGAGCTCGTCCATCTGCGGCTCGTGACACGCCCACAAGGGCTGGGCATTCGCCACGACATCGAGCGCCGCGAACCGCGGGACGTCGTCCGGGTGGACTACCTGTATGTGGGCGATGTGATGACGGTGATCGTTCGGTCCGTTCGCCGTGCGGGCGGCTTCGACGGCGTCGAGACACTGACGAACCGCACGGTCGCCGATCGCGTGGAAATGGACCTGAAAGCCCTCACGATCCAGGCGGGTTACGTAACCCGGCAAAAGCTCGGGATCGACGTTGTCCTGCCCTCTGTTCCCGGTCGGTTTTCCGTACTCATCCAGGTATGGCTCGAGCATCGAGGCGGTGAAATTCTCCAGGATCCCGTCTTGCCAGATCTTCACGGAAGTCGCCGCGAACCGCCCGACGACCCCGGCGGCCCGCATTGCCGTGAGTTCCTCAACCTGTTCCTCGCCTCGCTCCCTGTCCCACCAGAGCGCGCCTATCACGCGGGCCGTCAGATCACCGTTCCCCGCGGCCTCGACGTAGGCGTCAAAAGAGTTTCCCCACGGTGTGTCGCCAACCGCCGCGTCCTGCCACGCGGTGATGCCGAGGGAGTGAAGATGCCGCTGGGCGACCAGTAGGCCTTCGAGCACCTCCTTTTTCGTCGGGGTCGGCGCCAGATCCTCGACCAGGTTCATGGCATGCTCGTGCAGAACGCCGTATGGCTCGCCGTCCGGACGCCGCTCGATGCGTCCCGCCGGCGGGTCCGGTGTTTCCGCCGTGATCCCCGCAAGCTCAAGCGCGCGGGAGTTCACCCACGCCGTATGTCCGTCTCGAACGCTCAGGAACGCGGGCCGGTCCGGCACCAGCTCGTCGAGCAACTCCCGGGTCGGCAGTCCGTTCGGAAAGGTAGACATGGACCAGCCGCCGCCGAGAATCCATTCCGCCGTCGGGTTGTCCGCTGCATAGCCGGCAACGATCCGCTTGACCTCCTCGAGGTCCACGACTTCCTCGAGGTTGCACCGCAATCGGTCCATTCCGCTTGACGGCGGGTGAACGTGCGCGTCCTGGAATCCGGGCAGGACCATGCCGCCGGCGAGTTCGAGCACCTCCGTGCCAGCGCCCTTGTGGCCGGTGACCTCGTCCACCCCGCCGATGGCCACGATCCGCCCCCCTTTGATCGCCAGGGCCTTGGCCCAGGGACCGGCGGGGTTCACCGTGTACACGTCGCCGGTGATGATCAGGTCGGCACTTTCGTCGCTCTGCATGTTCAGCGGATCGTACCCTCAGATGAGATTTGCCGGTGCCCTGTTAGGCTGAACGGCTGATGGCTGATCACAAGGAAATACGGCACCTGCGACTCTTCGTCAAGGTTCCCGGCGGCGACAAGCTTCGTAAGACCGCGGCCGGCCGGCTTCGCTATCTCCTCAACGCCGGATGGCGGGAGATGGAACGAGTCCAGGAAACCGACTACATAGCGGTGCGGCTCGAACGAACCGGGCATCGTCCCCCGATGACGAACATCCCCAAGGCGCCTCCGCCCCAGCAACGCGGCCGGCGCGACTTCGGTCGAGGCGGACCACGGGATCAGCAACGCGGTGGCCCACGCCAGCCACCCCAAGGCGCCCCCGCGCCGGCACCTGCATCCGCGCCTCCCGCTGCTCCGAAACCGGCAACCGGCGACGCGCCCGCAGCACCCCAGGCGGCTCCCGCAAAGCCGGCTTCCTAGCCGGGATCCTCGCCGGTCAGGGCTGGGAACCCCGTCCTTTCCGGAACGCCGTCGTGATCCGACTCCCTCACGTGGAACCAGCCGCTCCTCTTCGCTCCGCGCCGAAACTCGATGAACTCCATGCAGACCTCGCAGTAGGTTTGTCCGAGCGAAACGAGCATCTCCTGGGCATCGGCACGAAGCTTTCGGGCCTCTTCGGTTCGGCCTTCGCTTTCCAGCCGTGTAGCGCGAAGGAGCGCGCATTCCTTCAGCCACATGTCCTCGGTGTACTCGCTCACGCCGAATTGCCGCTGGGTGTTCTCGTGGTGTCGGAGGGGGGATTTGAACCCCCACGGGATTTGACTCCCACTAGGCCCTCAACCTAGCGCGTCTACCAAGTTCCGCCACTCCGACTCTGCGCGGGGCGATTCTATGCGCCTAGTGCCACTTCCAGGCGAGCCAAAACGTGGTCAGACCGAATACGACCGCCGTGACCACAGTCACCTTGTCCAGCCGCCGCTCCATGGCGGTCCCGCCGCTCAGCGCGCCGGAGCCCCCGAACATGTCCGACAGCCCGCCGCCCTTTCCCGCGTGCAGCAAGATCAGGAGGATCAGCAACAATGCTGCGGCCACGTCCACAACCAGTACGAATACGTTGAACATCAGGTCGTCTCCCGGCTTCTCGTCGTCTCGATGATATCGCTCTCCCCCAGTGGGAAGTGACATGCGGCCCTCTGGCCGGTCAGTTGGATCGTGAGTATCGGGTCCTCCTCCGAGCAGATCGGGAACTGCGCCCGGGGGCAACGGGGATGAAACCGGCATCCGGAAGGCGGATCGATCGGGGAGGGCACGTCCCCCTCCAGAATCACGCGCTCGCGCCGCTTCGCCTCATCCGGGTCGGGAAGCGGTACGGCGGAGAGTAACGCCCCCGTGTACGGGTGCTTCGGCGTGTCGTAGATCGTGTCGGCGGTACCGACCTCGACGATTCTCCCCAGGTACATCACCGCGACACGATCGGAGACGTGTTTCACGACCGACAAGTCGTGGGCGATGAAGACGTATGTGAGCTTGAACTCGTCCTGCAAATCGGACAGCAAGTTCAGGATCTGGGCCCTGATGGAAACATCCAATGCAGATACCGGCTCATCGCAGACGATCAGTTTCGGACGAAGCGCCAGCGCGCGGGCAACGCCTATGCGCTGACGCTGGCCTCCGGAGAACTCGTGAGGGTAGCGGTTGTAGTGCTCGGGGTTGAGTCCTACCAGCTCCATCAGTTGCTGAACCTCACCCTTGATGGCCTTCTTCGGAACCGTCCCGTGAAGCCGGAACGGCTCGCCGATGATGCTGCCGATGGTCTTCCTGGGATTCAATGACGCATACGGATCCTGGAAGATCATTTGCATGTCCCTGCGAATCGCTCGAAGGTCCTTGCCCTTGCTGTTCGTAATGTCGTCCCTTCCGAAGAAGACGCTGCCCTTGGTGGGCTCGAGCAAGCGCGTCATCAGGCGTGCCAGCGTGGACTTGCCGCAGCCCGTCTCGCCGACCAGGCTTAACGTCTCGCCCGAGTAGACCTCCAGGTCAACGTTGTCCACCGCCTGGACGGCCCCGATCTTGTGTTGCAGCAGGATCCCCCGCGTAATCGGAAAGTGCTTTGACACGCCCTCCAACCGCAGGATGGTTTCGGTGCGCTCCTCGGCCAGATCTGCTCGTTCCCATGCGGGGAGGCTCATGCGCGACTTCCGACCAACTCTAGGAAAATGCGCTCCTTGTCCTCCAGGGACAGGTGGCAGGCCGAAGCGTGATATCCGTCGGCCGGCACGAGGGCCGGCACTTCGACTCGGCAAACATCCATGACGTACGGACACCGGGGGTGGAAGGCACATCCCGGCGGAACGTTGATCAGCGACGGCGGCAGTCCCTTGATCGGGCGCAGCCGCGTCCCTCGCGGCTCATCTACGCGGGTTAGCGAAGCCAGAAGGCCCCAGGTGTATGGATGGTGAGCGTTGTAGTAGATGTCGCGAGCCCGCCCGTACTCCACTATCTTCCCCGCGTACATCACGGCGATGTCGTCGCAGTATTCCGCAACCACCCCGAGGTCGTGGGTGATGATCACCACCGCCGTGCCGAACTCCTCGCGAAGCCGGGCGATCAGTTCCAGGATCTGCGCCTGCACGGTCACGTCGAGGGCCGTCGTGGGTTCGTCGGCTATCAGCAGGTCCGGACTCAGGACGAGCGCCATAGCAATCATTGCTCGCTGGCGCATTCCGCCTGAAAACTCGTGCGGGTACTGGTCGGCCCGTTCGGCCGGCTGCGGGATGGCCACACGCTCCAGCATTTCGATCGCTCGTTCCTTCGCTTCCTTCTTCGAGACACGCTCGTGAGCCCGGATGGCCTCGGCGATCTGATCTCCGACCTTGTAGTAGGGATGAAGGGACGTCATCGGATCCTGGAACACCATGCTGATCCGGCTCCCACGGATGTTCCTCATCTCGTCGGGAGCCAGCGTCAGCAGATCCTGTCCATGAAACAGAACCCGTCCCTCTATCTTCGCCTGATCCTTGGGAGTTAGGCCCATTACCGTCTGGAAAGTCACGCTCTTGCCGGCTCCCGACTCTCCGACGATTCCCAGGGTCTCTCCCGGGTTGACGGACACGGAGACTCCGTCCACCGCCTTAACCAGTCCGTCTTCCGTCGGAAAATGAACTCTGAGGTCGTTCACATCGAGAAGGGGCTCAGCCATCCCGTCTCACCCGGAGCGACTCACTGGTATCGGACTCTCGGATCCAGCACCGCATATACGACGTCCACGATCAGGTTCGAGACGAGGATGAAGATCGCCGCCAGGATCGTGATTCCCATCGTCACCGGGAAATCGTTGCTGGTCAGCGATTGCAGCGCGTACATGCCTAGGCCGGGTAGCCCGAAGACGACCTCGGTGAGTATCGCCCCGCCCAGCAAGAGGCCGACGTCCAGGCCCAGCAGGGTAATCACGGGAGTCAGCGACGCACGAAGCGCATGCCTGTAGATGACGCGGCGTTCCGAAAGGCCCTTGGCGCGGGCGGTCCGAACGTAATCCTCGGACATCGCCTCCAGCATGTTCCCTCTCACCATCCGCGCGTAGAAGGCCGCAGAGGTGACCGCGAGGGCGATCCAGGGCAGCCAGAACCGGCCTTGGATCATCGCTTCCACCATCGAGGTGCCCGGAGGGATTCCACTTCCGGGAAACAGAGGTAATCGGTAGTGGAACAAGTCCAGCAGTACGAAGCCGAGGAAGAACGTGGGGGCGGAAACACCGATCAAGGCGAATAACATGGAGGACCTATCCACCCAGGTCCCCCGCCTCACCGCCGACGCGATCCCGATGGGAATCCCCATGAGCATCCACAGGATCGCTCCGCCGATCGTGAGCGTGGCCGTTATGGGTAGCCGCTTGGCGATCTCGGTCTTGACCGGGATGTTGTTCGCGTACGAGAAGTAAACGTCCTCGTTCAGGAAGAATCCCGGCCAAGGCACGAGCCCCTTCGCGAAGCGGCCGTACTGGACGTACCAGGGCTGATCCAGCCCCAGGGCGTGTCGCGCGGCCTCCAGCGTTTGAGGCGTCGTCTGCCGGCCGGTGGCACGGCGGGCGGGGTCCCCCGGCGGCAACTTCAGGAAGATGACAAAGGTCACTCCTGAAGTAACGACCAAAACGAGAGCGAGGAACAAGAACCGGCGAATCAGATACCGGCCCATTCGCTCCCCTCTCGCTCCTCGTTTCCCCTAATCGGTGACGGCCAACTCCGTGAGCGACGGAAGGTCCGAGAAAGCGTCGAGGTGATAGTTAGTGACGCGGCTCGAGGTGATGTATACGTCGTCCGCGATCCGCAACGCCACCCAGGGGACGACTTCTTCCGACAGCTTCTTATCGAAATCGACGTAGCACCGAAGCCGTTCTTCTCCGGCCGCCACCGCGCACCGCTCGATATCCTCTTGGACGCTGGGGACCTCGGTGACTTGGTAGCCGGCCTTCTTCAGCTGCTCCGGCGTGAACCCCACCAAACCGTAGTTCGATGTGGATACGTTGCTGAACAAGGGTTCCGCGAAGGTCGAAGCATCCGGATAGTCCTGGGCCCAGCTCGGAGCTCCGCAAATCGCAACTTGCTCCTCCGGCGCTTCACACTTCGCGTACATCGTCGCGTTCGTGAAGGCCTTGATGTCAAGGTTCAGTCCCAGAGGCTCGAGGTTGTCCTCGATGACTGACATCCTCTTCGGCACCGGATCGGCCGAATCCGACACGGTCAGGATCGCCTCGCAGGACTCGTGGTCGCACACCCCGTCCTTGTCGGTGTCGTACTTCGAGAGCTTCATCTCCTCCATTGCCTTGTCGATATCGCCTGCATCCCCGGGGGTTGCGTACGGGGAGTAGCCCTCGGCAAGTCCGCCGGTAAGCAGGTCGGGAATGATGTGATCGAAGATTCGACCGAGCACGGCACCGCCGGAAACGCGGCGGATCGCCTCGCGGTCGACCGCCCAGTTCATCGCCTTGCGGACGTGCACGTCGTCTAGGGGAGGCACTGCCAGATTCAGGGTCATGTACGCGACGCTTGCGGACGGATCTTGGTGCAACTGGGACTGCAGGTCCGGGTCGGTCGAATACCTCTGCACCTGCTCGGGAGTAAAGCTCGAGTCGAATCCGATGTCCGTCTCGGCGTTGTCCACCTTGCGAGCGATCTCGGCCGTGGTGGATCCGACCGTTGTCTCGATGCCGTCCAGATAGGCATGGCGTAAGGGGTCCGTCGACTTCTCTTGCTCCCAAACCGGGTTGCGAACCAGGACTATCGATCGGTCGGGCTCGTAGCCCGACACCGGTTTCTGGTCCTCAGGAGGCAGGCTGAAATCGAGCTGATCGGCTCCCTCAAACATGTACGGGCCGGTAGCGACCTGGAAACGGCCGTAGTCGCGGCTGTGGCCCTCGGCAATACCGAGCCGTGCGTTGGGATCGTCGGGATTCGGCGGGATCGGCGACGTTGCCGGCATGGAGAAACGGAAAGCGACGTCCCCGAGCGGCTGTTCGAACTCCACCACAAAGGTGTGATCGTCCGGAGCCGACAAGCCCTCGATCGAGTCGGCCTTACCCTTACCGAACTCGTCGAAGCCAACGATCGGCGAGTAGTAGAACGGGTATCCCGGGGCGTTGATATCCGGGTCGGAGAGCCGCTCCATCGTCCTGATGAAGTCCTGGGCCGTTATCTCGACATCCTCGAGCGGAGGCCCGTAGTGAATTCCCCGTTTGATTTTGAAGGTCCAGGTGAGTCCGTCCTGGGACGACTCAGGGAGAGCCTCAGCGAGGTCGGGCTGCGGGTCGGTTCCCTCGGGGGCTTCCATGCCGTTGAAGTTGATAAGCATCCGCTGCATGGCGCGTTGGTATTCCCAGTTGATCGAGCAGTACGCCCGCTGTGGATCGAAGGCGTTGCAGACGTCGGTGGTCATCTCCAGTCTCAGGATTCCGCCACGCGGTACCTCGCCGGTGGCCACCTGACCCCCACCTGTGTCTCCCTCCCTCGCCTGTGCGCAGGCGGCGGTGATGATCGCAAGCACCGATACGACTGCCAGTCTTTTCGTCCCGATTCTCATCGAGTCCTCCTCTCGTCGGTGTCCACTAATCGGCCATTCGCGGGTCGTATGCATCTCTCAATCCATCGCCCAATAGGTTGAACGCAAGTGTGGTTCCGAGCAGAAACATCCCGGGGAAGAACATCGTCCACCACGCGAAGGTGTAGGTCTCACTGGCCTGTTCGAGCATCGCTCCCCAAGAGGGGATCTCTTCCGGTACGCCGATGCCGAGGAACGAGAGCGCCGCCTCGAAGAGAATGTTCGTGGGGATGATCAGCGTTGCGTACACGATGATCGGTGCCAGAAGGTTCGGAAGGATCTCGCGGAACATGATCCTCCGGTTCGAGGCGCCGAGCGACCGGGACGCCTCGACGAATTCCTTCTCGCGCAGGGAGAGCACCTGGCCGCGCACGATCCGGGCGATGTACGGCCAGCTGAACAGTCCGATGACGTAGCTCACAAGCAGCAACCCGGGTTTGATCAGCCCGCCGAGACAGCCTTCCTTGCTCAAGCCACAGGCCGCGACCAACCCAAGCGCAAGCAGGAGAATCGGCATCGACAGGACGACCTCACCCAGCCTCGAAATGAAGGTGTCCGTTTTTCCGCGATAGAAACCTGCGATCAAACCGAGGGTAACGCCGATGAGGACTTCCAATCCTGTCGCGATCAGCGCGATGATCAATGAGGTGCGGGCCCCATAGAGAACGCGAACGAAAAGATCGCGGCCGCCGGTGTCGGCTCCGAACCAGAATCTGCCGCTTGGTCCTTGATGTACGACTCCGAACTCGTTGATGGTTTCGCGGATGAACTGATCCCCCGGACCGTGATGGGCGACGTACTTGGAGATCAGCGGCGCTCCGACGAATGCCATCAGCGCCAGGACGATCAAGAACACGAGGCTGATCATTGCCGCCCTGTCTTTGCGGAATCGGCGCCAGAGCAACTCCCCAGGGCTTCGGCCGACTATTGCTTCTCCGGCCGGGCCCCCACCGAGTTGGTCTGGTCCGCCGACCGGTACGGCCGGCTCAGCGATTTGGGCCACGTGCTCCTCTCCGAGCCTCTGGCCCGATGATATCCCGCTAGGCCCTCATTAGCTCAATCAATCGTGGAACGATCTCAATGCCGAGCAACCTGCCAATTGATCCCTCCGCCGCCGCACGCTCACCGAAGGCGGCCGATCCGTCCGAGCCTATGCCGCTCCCGGCTACTACGAGCGGAACCGGATCCGCAGTGTGGGCCGCCCTTATGCACGAAGTGGAGTGATCGGCCGTTACCGCCACGATCGTCTCCTCGAGGTCGATCTTCCCGAGCAATTCGCCGAAGAATGCCTCGTCGATGGTGGCGATGACATCGCGCTTGTCCTCGGCGCGACCGTCGTGGGCCGGGACGTCGGGCCCCTTCAGGTGGACGTACAGGGCATCGAAGCCCCCGAGCGCGTCCGCGGCGAGAGTGGCCCAAGTCGCGTACTGCTCGTCGGCTATCAGTCGCGGAGCCTCCACGGGTTCCATCCCGAGGATGATCGCGATCCCTCTTTCCACGGGCATCTCGACGAAGCATCCCCAGGACAGTCCCGTTCTCTCCTTGATCGGCTGGAGGTCGGGGATGTGGTCCCCCGCGTCACGGGTGAGGATGAGATTCCCGGGCAGCCGGCCCTCTCGCCGCCGGTCCTCGTTCACCGACGAGTGATCCATGATCCAAGACGATTCCTCCACGAATGCGTTCGTCAGCAGCGCGGACCTGCGTGCGGCCTCCGTGTCCTCGAGCGGTTCGGCGGAAACGACCTCGTTCTCGTAGTGCTCAACCGCTACGCCCATCGAGCCGTCGCGAGAATAAGCGGGATCGGTATTCGTGACGGCCGCCGACAGCGGTCCCTCGACGGACCGAATCACGAGAACGCCGCGGTGGTCCACGGTCGCGTTCAGTTGGAAGGTCGCTCCCGGAAGGTGCAACTTTTTGTTCACCTCCTCGGCGAGAAGCCTCGCGTCTTCCGAGGAGAGATCGCGCCCGACCCGGCGGTCGATGATCTTGGGCCAATCGACTGTGGCGAAGTTGATTCGATACGCGAGATCGCCGTCCCGGAAACGCATCCCCGCCCCGATGGCCTCCACTACGCCACGGCCCGGGTGATCCTCACGCGGGTCGTACCCGAGAATCGCGAACACCGCGATGTCCGATTCCGGGGCTATGCCTTCGCCCACCGTGACGACCGTTCCGGTTACGCCACGCTCGGCCAGGGAGTCGAGATGGGGCGTCGGAGCGGCCTCGAGCGGAGTTCGGTCTCCGAGAGCCGGAACCGGGTCGTCCCCAAGTCCGTCGAGACAGACGTAAAGGAGCCGGTGCACCGCGCCGACCCTACCGGTACTTGACGATCAGCGCGAACTCCTCGGGATCCAGGCTGGCCCCACCGACGAGCGCGCCGTTCACCTCCGGATGTGCCATGAAGTCCCGGATGTTCCCCGGCTTCACGCTTCCCCCGTACTGGATCCGAACCGATTGCGCGACTTGCGAGGAGAACATGTCCGTCAGGGTCTTGCGGATCAACTGAATGACCTCGCCGGCGTCGGAGGGCTCCGCATTTCTCCCGGTACCGATTGCCCAGATCGGTTCGTATGCGATCACGAGATTTGCAACTTGCTCCGCGTTCGCGTTGGAAAGGCCCCGGCGGATTTGTCCCTCTACCTTCTCGTCGGTGCGGCCGGCCTCTCGCTCCTCGAGCGTCTCGCCGGCGCACAGGATGGGAGTCATTTCGTGTGCGAATACGGCCTTCACCTTCTTCGCGACCATTTCGTCGGTCTCGCCGAAGAGTTGCCTTCGCTCCGAGTGTCCGACAACGACGTACTTACAGCTCAACGCCGAGAGCATCGGCGGCGAGATCTCGCCGGTAAACGCGCCCTTTTCCTCCCAGTAGACGTTCTGCGCGCCGAGGACGAAGTTAAGCCGATCGCTCTCGATGAGAATCTGTACTGCCCTAAGGGCCGTGAAGGGAGGGATGATTACAACTTCCTCGCGTTCGGAGTCCTCTTTGTCCAGCAGGTAGGAAAGCTTTTGAACGTCGCGGATCGCCTCCAGATGAGTCTTGTGCATCTTCCAATTGGCCGCGATGATCGGACGGCGCTCGCTCATGCCGCTTCCAAAACCTTCACGCCGGGCAACTCGCGGCCCTCGAGGAACTTCAAGGATGCACCGCCTCCCGTCGACAGGTGATCGAACGCGTCCTCGAACCCGAGCCGCCTCACGGCGAGCAGGCTGTCCCCTCCCCCGACTACGGTGAAACCCTTCGACCCGGCGATCGCTGTTGCAACGCCTCGAGTGCCCGCGGAGAACGGCTCCAGCTCGAAGACCCCCATCGGCCCGTTCCACAGGATCGTTTTGGCGTCCGCGATAGTGCGGGCGAATTCCTCGACGGTGCGAGGTCCGATGTCGAGCCCCATCAGGTCGCGAGGGATTTCGCGCGCGGGAACGGTCCTGCGCTGCGCGTCGACGGACACCTCGGGAGATGCAACGACGTCCTCGGGGAGCTGTATCAGGGCACCGCGCTCATCCGCCAGTTTTCGCGCCGCCTGCACTTCGTCAAAGCGATCCGGCTCGGTGATGGACTTGCCGACCTCCGCCCCTTCGGCAGCCAAGAAGGTGAAGGCCATAGCACCGCCGATGAGCAACGCGTCGACGTTTGCGATCAGGGCCGAGATGGCCGCCAGCTTGTCGGAAACCTTTGCTCCCCCGAGAACCGCAACGTAAGGCTCGTCGGGCCCCCCGAGGAGCTTCGAAAGCACCTCCACCTCATTCTGAAGCAAGCGCCCCGCCGCCGAAGGCAGGATCTCCTCCAGCCCTACGATCGAGGCATGAGGTCTGTGAGCCGCCCCGAACGCGTCGTCGACGCATAACTCTGCGAACGACGCGAGCTTCGCGGCGAACTCAGGGGCGTTCTCTTCTTCGCCCGGTTCGAAACGCAGGTTTTCCAAAAGGACTACTTCCCCCGGCTCGATGTGCGAGCAAACAGCTTTGGCCTCCTCCCCCACGACGTCGCTAACGGCCGCGACTTCCACCCCGAGAAGCTCGGCCAAGCGGTCGCCGACGGGTGCCAGCCGCAGTTCCTCCACGACCTTGCCGCCGGGACGGCCGAGATGTGAGGCCACGACCAGCGAGGCGCCCGCCTCCAGCAGTTCCTTCAACGTGGGAAGCGCAGCCCTGAGCCTGAAGTCATCGGCAACCGTTCCGTTGTCCAGAGGCACATTGAAATCGGTGCGCACGAACACCCTCTTCTCGGCAACATCGCCGAGATCCTCCAGCGTTCGTAACCTCACAGCCGCGAAGCTACATGCTCGACGAGATCCACGAGACGGTTCGAATAGCCCCACTCGTTGTCGTACCAGCCGATGACCTTCACGAAGTTCCCGTTCGTCATCGTGGAGAGCGAGTCGAAAGTGCACGAAGCGGGGCTTCCGACGATGTCACTCGACACGATCGGGTCCTCGGTGTAGACGAGGCGGTCGCGCAGTCCAACGGTCTCCGACGCGGCCTTGAAGGCGGCGTTCACCTCTTCGATGTCGGTCTCGCGCTTCAGGATGCAGACGAGGTCGGTGACCGAGCCGTCGGGAACGGGCACGCGCATCGCGACGCCGTCCATCCGGCCCTTGAGTTCCGGTAACGCCAGCGAGGTGGCTTTGGCCGCTCCGGTCGAGGAGGGAACGATGTTGATCGCAGCGGCCCGCCCCCGGCGCAGGTCCTTGTGGGGCAGGTCCAGGAGGTTCTGGTCGTTCGTGTAGGCGTGAACCGTGGTCATGTAGCCCTTCTCGATCCCGAACGAATCCTGCAGCACTTTCGCCATCGGTGCGACACAATTCGTGGTGCAGGAAGCATTGGAGATCACGTGGTTGTTGACCGGGTCGTAGGCGTCGTCGTTCACACCCATGACGATCGTGATGTCCTCGTTCTTCGCGGGCGCGCTGATTATCACCTTTTCCGCGCCGGCCTCGATGTGCGCCTGGGCCTTCTCGCGGTCGGTGAAGAAGCCGGTGGACTCGACGACGACTTGCACGCCGAGTTCCTTCCATGGCAGGTCGGCCGGGTTCCGGTCCGAAAGAACCTTGAATTCCTTACCGTCCACGCTGATCCCGTCCGCGGTCACCTTCACGTCCCCATCCAGGCGCCCAAGCACGGAGTCGTACTTCAGGAGGTGAGCCATGGTCTTGGGGTCGCCGAGATCGTTCACGGCGACGAGTTCGATGTCCGCCCCCTTCGCGCGAGCGGCCCTGAAGAAGTTGCGTCCGATCCGGCCGAATCCGTTGATTCCCAGTTTCAGTGTCATGCGGTTTCTCCTAGCACTAGTCGCTTCAATCCTACCCAGTAGAGATGCCGCCCTGCCGGTCGAGATCCCGGTGCTCTATGGACACCGGAAGGTATTGACCGCGGAAAAACCCGGCGAGCTCATCGGCGACAACTATCGACCGATGACGGCCGCCGGTGCAGCCAATGGCAATCGTCAAGTACGACTTCCCTTCAGAGACGAAGCCGGGAATCATGTAGTCGAGCAGCGATCGCAGCCGGCGCATGAACTCCTTGTATTGCCGTTGCCCCTTGACGTATCCACGCACACGCTCGTCCGTTCCCGGCAGGGGACGAAGCGTGTCCACCCAGTGTGGGTTCGGCAGGAACCTGACGTCGACGACCATGTCCGCGTCGCGCGGAACACCGAACTTGTAGCCGAAGGAAATCAGCGTCACCTGCAAACTCTCCTCCGGCGGCGCGTCGGCAAACACCTCCCGGATGCGCGCCCGCAATTCGTGAGGCGTCATACCCGAGGTGTCGATGATGAAGTCGGCGTTCCCCCGAAGGGTCTCCATCAGAGGACGCTCCTTTCGGATTCCCTCTACTACGCGGTCGGCAGACGCCAGAGGATGGCGGCGCCGGGTGGCCTCGAACCGGTTGACGAGATCCGCCTCGGAGGCCTCCAGGTAGAGGATGCGGTACTGCGTGTTACTCCCTCCGAGCTCGCCGAGTGCCTGCGACAACTCGTTGAAGAACTTCCCTCCACGAATATCGAGCACGAAGGCCATGCGCGAGGGGGTACCGGGCCTGTTGGCGAGTTCCGCCATCTTGCCGATCAGCGCAGGTGGCAGGTTGTCGACCACGAAGAAACCCAGGTCCTCGAGGCAGTTGGCCGCTTCCGAACGCCCCGCGCCGGAGAGGCCCGTGATGATCGTGAAGCCCGGTCCCGAAGGCAGCCTGTCCTGATGCGGCTTCCCCTTCTTTCCGTTCGACTTTTTGGCAGGCTGGGCCATCACGCGGTCTCCCGCCCGGCGGGAGCCTCGTTGTGCATGGCACGGTGGATCGTCTGAGCCATCTCCGGCCCTATCCCCGGAGTGTTTCGGATCTCGTCCACGGCCGCCGCTCGGAGGCGCGTCAGCGAGCCGAAACGCTTGAGAAGCGCTTTCTTTCGCGTCGGGCCGATGCCCGGCACGGAATCCAGCGGCGAGGCAAGCGCGCGGCGAGCCCGTTTCTTCCGGTGATAAGCGATCGCGAAGCGGTGCGCCTCGTCGCGAATGTGCTGTAGGACGAAGAGCGCCTCCGACCCCCGGGGGATCGACTGGGGCTCCGGGTCTCCCGGCAGATGAACTTCCTCCAGCCGCTTCGCAAGCCCGACCGCGGGTATATCCAGATGGAGTCCCCCGATCACCCGGGTTGCCACCCCTAGTTGCCCCCGTCCGCCGTCGACCACGACGAGCCCGGGTGGATACGCGAACGCCCTGCGCGACTTCGTTTCCGGCCCCTCGCCCTCGGCAAGCTTCGCGAACCGGCGCCTCAACATCTCTTCCATACTCGCAAAGTCGTCCTGCCCGGGGACGCCCTTGATCTCGAAGCGACGATAATCCGATCGCTTGGGAAGCCCGTCCTCGAATACGACCATCGAGCCGACCTTGTCGGTGGGCCCGAGATTCGAGATGTCGTATGCCTCGATGCGCAGAGGGGCTCTTTCCAGGCCCAATGCCTCTCCCAGCTCCGCGAGCTGCCGCGACCGGGCCCCGAAATCGGATGCTCGCTTCAACTTGTGGCGCATGAAGGCGTCCTCGGCGTTCTGATGCGCAGTCGCAACCAGCCTACGTTTCGGACCGCGCGCCGGCGTTTGCAAGACGACGCCGGCGCTTCGTCGATCGGAGAGCCACCGCTCCAGCAGAGGCCGATCGGCCGGTTGGTGCTCGAGCAGTATCCGAGGAGGTACCTCGTCGCGTTCCATGTAAAGATCCCTCACGAACGAGGCCGTCAGCGCGTCTCTATCGAGCGCCTCGACCTTGTCGACGACCCATCCCTTTCGGCCCGTCACGCGCCCTCCCCTGACGAAGAACACCTGGAACGCGGCCTCGAGGTCGTCTTCCGCAAGCGCGATCACATCGAGATCCTCCTCCCTGGGAAGGACCATCTCCTGGCTTTCCGTCGCCCTCCTCGCCGCCGACAGCTTGTCGCGGAAACGTGCGGCCAGCTCGAACTCCTTGCGACCTGACGCGTCGCGCATCTCCTTCTCGAGCCGTTTGAGGACCGGCTTGTGGTCGCCGGCGAGGAAATCCGCGAGCGCATCCACCTCTTGCCGGTAGGACTCCTCGGTTGCACCGGTCGCGTCGGGAACGCACGGACCCGCGCAACGGCCGATGTCGTAGTAGAGGCAGGGCCGCTTCGCCCGTGCGCGCTGATCGAAGAAGCTGTTCGAACAAGTGCGAACCGGGAACACTCGCGTTAGTGCGTCCAGAGTCTCCCGGATCGCGTACGCGTGGCCGTAAGGACCGAAATAGCGAACCTTCTTCCGTTTGGTCCCGCGAAGCACCTGCGCGCGCGGCCATTTCTCGCCGACCGTAAGCGCGAGATACGGATAGGACTTGTCGTCGCGGTAGCGGATGTTGAAACGCGGACGATGCTCCTTGATGAGGTTGTATTCGAGCATCAGGGCGTCGACCTCACCGGACACCACCATCCAGTCGAGCGTCTCGGCTTGGTCCAGCATCGCTTCGGTCCGGGGATGCTGGGTCTTCGCCCAGTAGGAGGCGAGCCGTTTCCTCAGAGAAGCTGCCTTGCCGGCGTAGATCACCCGGCCCTCGCCGTCCTTGAAGATGTACGCGCCGGGCTCATCGGGAATGCTCGACGGCAACGGGCGAGGAACGCTCACACCCTCATTGTAAGAAAGGGACTTCTTCCGGCGGCTCGCATTGCCAAAACGTGACTACCTGACGACAAACGCCCCGTTCATGGTCGTCGGGTGGACGTCGCACTGGAAGAAGTAATCGCCCGCCTCGATCGGCTTGGCCTTGGCCTTCTGGACCTCGGGCCCGGGAACGTCAGGCCCGCTGGTGGCAAGCTGGTCCGATGCGCCGGAATCAACGTACACGGAGAGATTGTGCGGAACACCCGTGTCCCGATTGTCGAACACGAGGTTGAAGGACTTGTCGGCGACCGCGGCCAGGCAATCCTGGTCGAACCCGTTGGCGACGGCACCGGTGGAGGCGACGGCCTTTACGGTGGAACCCTTGGGCTCGCACTCGGCGGTCGCCGGCGGCGGCGCCGGACCAACGGCTGTGGGACTCGGGCTCGGCTGCGCGATCACGATCTCCTCGGCCCCGCCGTAGGTGCCGAGCTGAAGGTCTTCGTTTATGTGGTCGTACCACGCGACCCAAATCATCGAACCGTCCGGAGCCACGGCTACCGCCGGCCAGGATCCGCCCTCGGTTCCCGGCGTGGGAATCTCCTTGAGCACCCCTTCTCCAGCATCGCTGGCTAGTCGAACGTTGTCCGATCCGGGGTCGTACCAGGCCACGTAGGTGTTCCCTTTGTCGTCCGCCGCGATCCCAGTCGCCCATCCGATCGTGTTCTCGCCAGCTGAAACCTCCGCGAACCCTGCCGTCAAAGGTCTTACGAACGCTCCTTTCCCGGCGGCTAGCTGTATCGCGCCTTCGCCTCGGTAATAGGCGAGACGCGTAATGTTGTCTCTACCCACGATGATCGAAGCGCCGAAACCGTTACCGTCGACTTTTCGAATCGTCCAATCCTCTCCCGAAAGCCCGGCGGCCAACAGACTGTTGCCGCTCGTGTAGGCGACTATGGGGCCTGCGGATCCCGCCGCGATGGCGGTGCGAACCGTGGGGCAGTCGCCGCACGGTGCAGCTTTCAGCACATCCTTCTTATCCCAACGGCCGCCCACCAGTGTCGAGACTTCAACCAACTGGCCCCGGTAGTAGGCGACCCATGGGTTTCCGCTGGAGTCGACCGCGATCGACGCGCCGTACACATCTCCCCCGGCGACCCTTTGGGGCCTCTCGAATGATCCCGGTCCACCATCCGTCGAGTACTGCAGCCCGCTTCGATCCGTGTATACGAGGTGAAGCGTTCCGTTGGAGTCGGCGGCGATGGCGGTCGCCGCGCCGTCGAAGGGTGTCGGCACCTCGTCCTCGCCTACGGGCTCGACCAGATCCTCGTCTTCCTCGACGACCGCTCCGTGGTTCCAGATCCCCTCGGTTTGGTCGGCAAAAAGGACTCCCGGGAGCCGGGGTGCGCTGACCGGGCGAAGCTCGGGAAGCTCACCCGGCTCGAGGATCGGCGCGAACCCCAGGTAGGTGAGGACCGGGCTGCCCTCGGAGTCCAATGCAATCGAGGGACTGCGCCCTACATCGGAAGTGAAGTCGACGACTTGAGGGATGAACTGGCGGCCGGGTTTGAATTCCAGCTCGGCGGGTGGCGGCTGGCTGCTGCAAGCAGTCGCCACAAGTGCGAAGGCCAACAGAGACGGTATAAGTCGCTTTACGGGCACAGCGCCGTGAATCCTAGCAAGCGGACCGGGCTGCGCGGGGACTAGGCGTCTTGCGGCACGCGCTCCCGGCGCCGGGGTACCCCTAGGACCGGCGCCAGGTATCGCCCCGTGTGGGAAGCCGGATCGGCCGCTACGGCCTCCGGGGGGCCGGCAACGACGACTTCGCCACCGGCGTCGCCTCCCTCGGGACCGAGGTCGATGATCCAGTCGGCCGTCTTGATCACGTCGAGGTTGTGTTCGATCACTATGACGGTGTTGCCGGCACTGACCAGGCGCTGCAGCACCGACAGCAGCTTTCGAACGTCCTCGAAATGAAGTCCCGTGGTCGGTTCATCGAGGATGTAGAGCGTTCGCCCGGTGGCGCGTTTCTGCAACTCTGAGGAGAGCTTGATCCTCTGAGCCTCGCCGCCGGAAAGGGTTGGCGCCGGCTGGCCGAGCTTCACGTAGCCGAGCCCGACATCCGACAGCGTCTGCAAGTGCCGCGAGATGACGGGAATCGAGCGGAAGAACTCGAGGGCCTCGTCCACGCTCATCTCCAACACGTCCGAGATCGATCGGCCCTTGTACTTCACTTCGAGCGTCTCGCGGTTGTATCGCTTGCCCTTGCAGACTTCGCACGTCACGTAGACGTCCGGCAGGAAGTGCATCTCGATGGTTATCTGGCCGTCTCCCGCGCAGGCCTCGCAACGGCCGCCGCGCACGTTGAAGGAGAACCGCCCGGGCTTGTAACCGCGAACACGGGCTTCCGGAACCTGCGCGAACAGTTTCCGGACGTGATCGAAGACTCCCGTGTATGTCGCCGGATTCGAACGCGGCGTCCTGCCAATCGGCGACTGGTCGATGTCGATGACCTTGTCGATCTCCTCCCAGCCCACGAGCCGCCTGTGTTTTCCCGGAAGCTTCCGGGATCGGTAGACCTTTTGCGTCAGCGCTCTCAACATCACGTCTTGAACGAGCGTCGACTTGCCGGACCCCGACACTCCCGTAATGCTGACGAACAAGCCGAGCGGAATGTCCACGTCGATGTTCTTGAGGTTGTGTTCGCGGGCACCCACGATCTTGAGAACACGATCCCCCGGGGCCCTGCGAACCTCAGGAGTGGGAATCGAACGCTTGCCGGCCAGAAAGGCGCCGGTCAGGGACTCTTCGTCTGCCAGCAGGCCGTCGAAATCCCCAGAGTAGACGACCTCTCCTCCCCTTTCCCCCGCTCCCGGCCCGATGTCGACTATGTGGTCGGACGCCTCGATAGTCGCTTGGTCGTGTTCGACGACTATCAGGGTGTTTCCTAGATCGCGGAGGCGAACGAGCGTGTCGATCAGTCGCTTGTTGTCGCGCTGGTGCAATCCGATCGAGGGTTCGTCGAGGATGTAGAGCACTCCGACCAAGCCGGAGCCGATCTGTGTCGCGAGCCGGATCCGCTGAGCCTCCCCCCCGGCCAGAGTCGCCGAGGGCCGTTCGAGGGTCAGGTAGTCGAGACCGACGTCGACGAGGAACCCCAACCGGCTTCGGATCTCCTTTAGCAAGCGCTCCGCGATCATTAGTTCACGGTCGGATAGGTCGATCCCTTCAATGAACTCGAGAGTGTCCCGGATCGACCTTCGCGTCAGCTCCCAGATGTTTGCGCCGCCGACGGTCACGGCGAGGCTCTCCGGCCGAAGCCGCGCGCCCTTGCATGTTCGGCACGGAATCTCACGCATGTATTGCTCGAGCCGCTCGCGCTGGTGATCGGTTTCGGCCTCGTCGTGGCGCCGCTCGAGCACCGGGATCACGCCCTCGTAGGTGGTGTAGTAAGAGCGAACGCGCCCGTAGCGGTTCCGGTAACGGACGAAGACTTCCTCGTCGGACCCCCAAAGGACCGTCTCGCGAGCCTTCTTCGACAACTTCTTCCATGGGGTCGAGATCAAGAATCCCTCTTCCTTTGCGACCGACTCGAGCACCCGGTACCAATAGTCGAGCCGTGAGCCGGCCCAAGGGGCGATCGCGCCCTCCTCGATCGCGAGGTCCGGATCGGGGACGACCAGTTCGGGTTCGACTTCCAGACGAATTCCCAATCCGTCGCAGGTCTGACAGGCGCCGTACGGAGAGTTGAACGAGAAGTTGCGCGGCGCCAGCTCGTCGAAAGACAGCCCGTCGTAAGTGCAGGCGAGGGATTGAGAGAAGTTGATGACCTCTTCCTTGCCGTCGGTCTGGACGGCAACCGACGCGATGCCTTCGGAGAGCTGGAGGGCCGTCTCCATCGAGTCCGCCACGCGACGGCGGATGTCGGGCTTCGCGACCAATCGGTCGACGACGACCTCGATCGTGTGCTTGTAGTGGCGCTCGAGCCTGATCGATTCGGACAGCTCTCGAACCTCGCCGTCGATGCGTGCCCGCGCGAAACCCTTGCGCCCCAAGTCTTTCAGGAGCTTCTCGTATTCTCCTTTGCGGCCCCTGACGACCGGGGCCAGCACCTGGAACTTGGTCCCTTCGGGAAGTTCGAGCACCTGATCGACTATCTGATCCGGGGTCTGCCGGCCGATCGGGCGGCCGCACTTCGGGCAGTGGGGATGGCCGATTCGCGCGTACAGGACCCGGAGGTAGTCGTAGATCTCGGTGATCGTGCCCACGGTCGAGCGTGGGTTCTTGCTGGTCGACTTCTGGTCGATCGAGATCGCCGGCGACAGCCCCTCGATGAAGTCCACATCCGGCTTCTCCATCTGCCCTAGGAACTGCCGCGCGTACGCCGAAAGAGACTCCACGTATCGTCGCTGTCCCTCGGCATAAATGGTGTCGAAGGCCAGCGAGCTCTTTCCGGAGCCGGAGATGCCCGTGAACACGATCAGCCGATCCCGGGGGAGGTCGAGCGTGATGTTCTTCAGGTTGTGCTCACGGGCGCCGTGAACCACGAGGCGCTCGGTGCCCATGAGCGCCATTGTACGGGCGGCGCCGTATAGGCTTGCGCCGCGTGACCCATCCAACCTTCCACGAGGCTCTCGGCTTCTGGGTGAAGCTCGGGTTCATCAACTTCGGTGGCCCCACCGGCCAGATAGCGGTCATGCACACCGAGCTGGTCGAGCGCCGCAAATGGATCAGCGACGGACGCTTCTTGCATGCGCTCAACTACTGCATGCTGCTGCCCGGTCCCGAGGCCCAGCAGCTTGCCGTCTACCTGGGGTGGTTGCTGCATCGGACGCCCGGGGGGCTCGTAGCAGGCACGTTCTTCATACTGCCGAGCTTCTTTCTGATGCTCTTGCTCTCATGGGTCTTCGTCGTCCACGGAGATCTCCCGTGGATAACCGCGCTCTTCGGCGGGCTGGCGGCCGCGGTCGTCGGGATCGTGGCGGCCGCCGCGATACGAATTGGCTCCCGCGCGCTGAAGAGTCCGTTCCTCATCGCAATCGCGGTGGCCGCGTTCGTGGCCATCTTCCTTCTGGCGGTCCCTTTCCCGTTCATCGTCATAGGGGCCGCACTCCTCGGACTCGTCGCGAAGCGTTTGCGTTGGATGCCGGCTTTGGACTTACCCACGGCAGACGCGGAGGGGCACGTTCTCGGCGACGAGCACTCCCCACCGGACCACGCGCTGCCGTCGCCCGCCCGGACGATACGCGTGTTGACCGTGGGAGTGGCGGTCTGGCTCCTCCCCTTGGTCGTCGTAACCCAGTTCCTCGGGAACGAAACCATCACCCAGGAAGCCGCCTTCTTCAGCAGGCTCGCCTTGCTTACCTTCGGAGGCGCTTACGCGGTACTCGGCTACGTCAACCAGGCTGCTGTGCAGCAGTTCGGCTGGCTATCGGCCGGCGAAATGGCGACCGGGCTCGGCCTCGCCGAAACGACACCTGGCCCGCTGATCATGGTTACGCAGTTCGTAGGGTTCGTTGCCGCCTACCGGTTCCACGGGAGCCTGGATCCTCTCGTGGCCGGCACGCTGGGATCGCTGGTGACGGTTTGGGCCACGTTCGTGCCTTCATTCGTCTTTATTTTCCTCGGCGCCCCATACGTGGAGCTACTTAGAGGCAATCGGAACCTGAACGCCGCGCTCTCGGTGATCACTGCGGCCGTTGTCGGCGTGATCCTCAGCTTGGCCGTCACCTTCGCTCAGACGACGCTGTTCGACACGGTGACGACGCGCCACTTTCTCGGCAACGATCTCCCGGTCCCGGACGTGACTTCGATCGACCTCTTGGCCGTGACGATCGCCGTGTTCGCATTCCTGGGCATCTGGCGGTTCAAGTGGCACATCGTTCCCGTGGTCCTGGGATGCGGACTTGCAGGGTTGATCGTCTCGCTGTTCGACTAACCCTCGGGCCTCACCCATGCGACCTGCCCGTTCCGGACGACGAGCACCAGCGATTCGAAGGCACCCAAATCCTCTAGCGGGTTCTCCGTCAGGCCTATTAGGTCGGCAGGCGCGCCTTCGGCGAGGGGGCCCCGCACCAAGGCCTCCATCAACGGTTCCGCTCCCAGCCCCGCTTGCCTCATGAGCCCGAGCTCTCCTACGTGAATCCCGGGCGGAACGGCTCCATTCCCCAAATCCGTTCCATAGAACACCGCTCCTCCCGCTGCGATGAATCTCCTCATGTTGTCGAGTGCCGTGCGCACCTCGGGGGTGTCCCGCCCGAACGACAGGATGTCGAGCGTCGACACGATTCGCATGCTTTTCGCCATCATGTCGAGCAGCGAGTCGGAGAGCGATTCGGTCCAGGGCGTGTGAGCCAATTCCGTCACCCCGGCCCCGAGCGCGCGCTCGACCTCGCCCTTGCCCTGGGCGTGCGCCGTAACCGGAATACCGCGCGACGCGGCTGTGGTGCAGATCGCCACGAGTGTTGCGTCGTCCGGAGTGGGCCCGGCGTCGGAATTCAAGGACACCTTGATCTGTCCCGCTCCCCGGCCGGCCAGCTCCTCGACCGCCGACCGCGCCTCATCGGCGGATCGAACTTCGAGACCGGTGCCCGGCGGGGCCCATGACTCCCCCACCGGATAGCCGCCCGGGGCAGTTAGCATCGGACCGGCCGCGCGGATGAGCGGTCCGTTGAAAGAAGGGCCCTCCGATGCGTCGGCAAGAGAGAAGATCCTGTCTGCGGGCCACGCTAGATCGCGAACCGCGGTGACGCCCCCCACAAGAACCGCAGCGGGATCCGACAGGCCGATATGCACGTGGCGATCGGCCGCCGCCGGCATCATAAAACCGTCCAGCTCCAGCATCTCGTCCGCTTCCGGCGCCTCGGATGCAGGCCCGGCGTAGGAAATCTCCTCGCCGTTGCAAACGACGGCGACGTCTCGCATAAGGCTCCCCGGACCCAGCCAGGCCATCTGCGCGAAGACCGCCAGGGATCCGGACAGATCAGGCCCCCACGCCGGCCTCGCGAAGCGCCTTCAGTTCCTTGTGCAAGTCGCTCACCTCGTCGCGCAACCGCGCTGCGTATTCGAAGCGGAGGTCCTTCGCCGCCTCGTGCATCTCCTCTTCCAGGGTTTGGATAAGCCGCTCCAGTTCCTCCACCGGCATCTCCGGACGTTCCCTCTTCCGCTTGCGCCGCCCGGGCGCGGTCTCTTTTCCGAGCGACTCCGCCTCCATCGTCAACAGGATGTCCGAAACCTTCTTTCGAATCGACTGCGGATCTATGTCGTGGTCGCGGTTGTATTCGAGTTGAATCTTTCTCCGCCGTTGTGTCTCCGAGATCGCGCGCTTCATCGAGTCGGTGACCTCGTCGGCATACATCAGCACCTTGCCATCCACATTGCGCGCGGCGCGGCCGATCGTTTGGATGAGTGAGGTCTCGCTTCTTAGGAACCCCTCCTTGTCGGCGTCGAGGATGGCGACCAGGGACACTTCGGGGAGATCCAGCCCCTCGCGGAGGAGATTGATGCCGACCAATACGTCGAATTCGCCCAGTCTCAGGTCGCGCAGGATCTCGATGCGTTGCAACGTGTCGACCTCCGAGTGAAGGTAACGGACACGATTTCCCATCTCGACCAAATAGTCGGTCAGATCCTCCGACATCTTTTTCGTGAGCGTGGTTACCAACGTCCGCTGGCCCGCTTCCGAGCGTTTTCGTATCTCCTCGATCAGATCGTCCACCTGCCCGCGCGTCGGCCGGATCTCGACCTCGGGATCGATCAGGCCGGTTGGCCTTACGATCTGTTCGACCACTCGCTTCGAAGCTCTCAGCTCCTCCTCGCTCGGAGTCGCCGACATGAAGACGACTTGGTTCACTCGCTCGGTGAACTCCTCGTACCGGAGGGGGCGGTTGTCCATCGCCGACGGAAGCCGGAACCCATGCTCGACAAGTGTGCTCTTCCGGCTGACGTCCCCGTGATACATCCCGTGCAGCTGTGGGACCGTCACATGGGACTCGTCGATGACACACAGCCAATCGTCGGGGAAGTAGTCGAGCAACGTGTAAGGAGGGGTGCCAGGCCCGCGGCCGTCAATGTGGCGTGAGTAGTTCTCGATTCCGGAGCAGAAACCCATCTCCCTGAGCATCTCGAGGTCGTAGTTCGTCCTCATTCGAAGTCGCTGAGCCTCGAGCAGCTTGCTTTCCGACTCGAACTCGGCGAGCCGCCCGGAGAGTTCCTCCTCGATCCCGGAAATAGCGGCTTTCATCCGGTCCTCCGAAGCAGCGTAGTGGGTGGCGGGGTAAATGGTTATCTCTGAAAGCTCTCCCAGCACCTCCCCTGTTACCGTGTCGATCTGCAGGATTCGCTCGACGTCGTCGCCCCACATTTCGATGCGAACCGCGGTCTCTTCGTACGCCGGAAAGACCTCTATGGTGTCGCCCTGGACGCGAAACTTCCCGCGCACGAAATTCACTTGGTTGCGCTCGTACTGGATGTCGACGAGCCGCTTGACCGCAAAGTCGTGGTCGAGGGGGACGCCCTTGTGCACCCGCAGGATCTGGCCCATGTACTCCTCGGGCGACCCCAGTCCGTAGATGCACGAGACGCTCGCCACGATGAGCACGTCCTCGCGGGTCAGCAGCGCGCTCGTGGCCGAGTGTCTGAGCCGATCGATCTCGTCATTCACCGACGAGTCCTTCTCTATGTAAGTGTCCGTTTGCGGAACGTACGCCTCTGGCTGGTAGTAGTCGTAATAGCTGACGAAGTACTCAACGGCGTTCTCCGGAAAGAACGCTCGGAACTCGTTTGCCAGCTGCGCAGCCAGCGACTTATTAGGCGCGATCACCAAGGTGGGTCTCTGCACGCGCTCGACTAGATGCGCAATGGTGTAAGTCTTCCCGGTTCCCGTGGCACCGAGGAGGGTGACGTAGTCCTCGCCCGCCTGCACACCTTCGGCCAGCTTCTCGACGGCCGCGGGCTGGTCCCCGGCGGGATCGAAATCGGAGTCGATCTTGAACGGCGGCATCTGCACCGATTCTAGAACCGGGCGCGGCTAGAGCCTGCCCGCCTCGATGATGCGATCCAGGAACTGGCGCGTACGCGGGTCGGCGGGGTCCGAAAACATCCTCTCCGGCGGGCCCTGCTCCAGGATCACGCCTCTATCGAGGAATGCCACCCGGTTGGCAATGTCCCGGGCGAACCCCATCTCGTGTGTGGCGATGACCATCGTCATGCCCTCCTCTGCCAGCTCCCTGATCGCCTCCAACACGTCTGCGATCAGTTCCGGGTCCAGAGCGCTGGTCACCTCGTCGAGAAGCATGAGATCGGGCGTCATCGCGAGGGCCCTGATGATGGCCACCCGTTGCTGCTGGCCCCCGGAAAGCCGGTCGGGGTACTCCTCCGCGCGATCAACAAGCCCGAACCGTTCCAAAAGGGCCCGCGCCTCGTTCTCCGCCTCGGGGCGACTCCTGCCCAGCACCTTGACCGGCGCAAGCGTGATGTTGCGCAAGACGGTCATGTGCGGGAAAAGGTTGAACGCCTGGAACACGATGCCGATCTTGCGTCTCACCCGATTCACGTCGACCCCGCGGGCGGTGACCTCATCTCCCTCCACGAAGATCCGGCCGGCGTCGATCGGGTCGAGCAGGTTGATGCACCGCAAAAGCGTGGACTTCCCGGATCCGGACGCGCCGATGAGGCAGACGACCTCGTGATCCGCCACATCCAGGCTCACCCCTCTCAGGACCTCCAGCGATCCGAAGGATTTATGGACGTCCTCCAACACGAGTGCCTTGTGACCATTCCTCATCTTGCTCCCCCCGCCTCGCGCCGGGATCGTTCCCTTGCCGTCAACAGATCGACAACGCGAGTCGTGGGAATCGTGACGAGCAAGAAGAGCAGCGCCGCAGCCAGCAGAGGCGTGAAGTTGAAGTCCGTCGCCTGATCGATCTGAGCCTGTTTGAAGGCTTCGGGAACGGCAACGACGAAGCCGACCAGGGCCGTGTCTTTCTGGAGAGCGACGAAATCGTTAAGCAGCGGCGGGATCACACGGCGGACCGCCTGAGGAATAACGACGAAGCGTAAGGATGCCCACCGCGAGAGACCCAGAGAACGAGCCGCGGCATCCTGACTCGGATGCACGGATTCGATCCCTGCGCGGTAGACCTCCGCGACGTACGCCGAATAGGAAAGGATCAGGGCCACCACCGCCCAAAAGAGCGCCGACGAAGGCACGCCGGGCAGCGCCAGGCCGGGAACACCGAATCCGAGCAGGTAAACGACGAGGATCGTGGGGACTCCCCGGAAGATGTCCGTGTAGGCGATAGACATGATCCGCAAGGGGAAGAACACCGGGCCGGGAAGGCTCCTGACAACGGCGAGGACAAGTCCAAAAACGAGAATAAACACCTCCGCGATCATGAAGTATTCGATGTTGCGAACGAACTTGCGTGCGATCTCCGGAAACGTCTCCTTGAACTCCTGGCCGTTGAAGAAGAGCTGTTTCACTTCCTGCCAGTTGGGTGAATTCACGATGAGCAGCCCGATGCCGACGAAAACGACGATGGTGCTCACGACCGCGACGAGTGCGCCTCGGGCCCCCTCGGCCCGGAGCGGACCGAGAATCCTGGATCGCCGCTGTTCCTCCGGGGGCTCTGTCGTCAGCTGAGTACCGGCACCTTGCCTACGTTCGTCTTCTCCGAAAGCCAAACCTGCTCGATCTCGTCGAGCGTTCCGTCCGCCTTCATCTCGTCAAGCGCCTTGTTCACGCACGCGACGAGCGGATTCCCCTTTTCGAACGCCAGCGCGAAGTAGCCGCCGGACTCCGCCGTTTCGAACTGGCCCACCACAGTGCTGTTCTTCACCTGCTGGACGAAGGGGTCTGCCATGTAAAGCGCCGTCGGGTAATCGACGACGAGCCCGTCTATCTGTCCCGCGTTGATAGCGGCCACGGCGTCGGACAGCTTGTCGTAAGCGCCGGCTTCCTTCGTGGGCTGGATGGTGTTCACGATGTAGTCGTAGCTGGTAGTCCCGATCTCTGAAGCAAGGGCGTAGTTCTTCAGATCCGCAACGTTCGTGGCCCTCGAGATCGGCGTTCCCTTCACGGCAACCAGCGCCTGATCGACGCCGTAATAGCTGTCGCTGAAGTCGACCGCCTGGGCCCGCTTGTCGGAGTACTCGATCTGTTCGATCGCGAAGTCGTAGTCCTTCGGCCCAGGCTTGAACGTCTGGCCGAACGGCGCAACGACCCACGCCACCTGCGGGTTCGCGAAGCCCATTCGCTTTGCCACCTCATAAGCAACCGCTGCCTCGAATCCCTCCCCCGTGTGAGGGTCGTTGAAGCGCCAGTCGTCGTTAGCTTTCGTCTCCCCCCCTGCAAAATAGGGAGGGTACGCCGGGTTGTCCGTCCCGATGGTGAGCTGGCTGGGTTTGACCAGATTCAGGTCCTGCTTACTGCAACTCGGCGCCTGCCCGCCGGCGGCCGTCGTGCTCTTCTTACCGGCACATGCCGCAAGCGCGAAGGCGAGTACGGCGACAACGATCAGGGCCTTGCGAACCATTGCGACTCCCCTCCGGTAGCTCCTTACTCCGAGCCCGGAGACTAGCAACCGGCCGCCGTTCGCGCTACTTCCTCGGTTCCCATACGAAGAATCGCACCGCCAGGATCAGGCCCCCGAGCCCCCACAGGCCAACGACGAGGAGATCACCCCATTCGAAGCCGGCTCCACTCGGTGAGAAGAAGGCAGCCTGCATGGCTTCGGAGAAGTGGCGGACTGGGAACACTGCTCCCACCACCCCCACCCATTCGGGGGCGTTGTTGACGGGGATGAAGATGTCCGAAAGGAAGAGGATGGGAAGGATCGTCACATTCACGACCGCCGGTGCCGCGTCGGCGTTGGGGATTATCGCCGTCACCGCGAGAGCGAGAGCTGCGAAGCTCGCGGCCCCGATCGCCAGCGTGACGACGAGTGCCGGCATCGTTCTTGTCGGTATGTTGGAGCCGTAGAAGATTCGACCGAAGACACCAGATATCGCCACGAGAATCACGCCGATGATCACCGCGTGAAGCACACGGCCCATCAAATAGCTCCAGCCCGGAAGCGGCGTGCCGCGAATTCGCTTCAGGATTCCGTCGTCACGCTGGAACGAGACGCTGATGGCGACGTTTGTGTAACAGGCCGCGATCACGGCGAACGCGGACATCGCCGCCACGTAGAACGTCGACTGTTTGATCTCGACGCCCGGCAGAACCGTAACTTTGGCGTTGCCGAACAGCGTCGTGAAGATCACCAGGAACATCAATGGAAATACGAAAGTGAAACCGGCCTGTGCCGGATTCCTCCAAAACGCCTTGTTCGAGTAGTACAGCTGGCGAAATGTGAGCCTCAGCGCGGTCACGATTCTCTGCCCGCGCCGTCGAATTCCCCCGTGAGTTCCAGATAGACATCCTCCAACGTCGGCCGTGAGACGGAGAGCTCGCGGAGCGGCACGCCCGAATACACCGACCAGTTGGTCAGTTCGTTCAAGAAACGCGTCGGATCCTCCGACCTGTGGACGATGGCGCCTCCCTCGAAAGACACCTGCTGGCGAATCGCCTCGGGCAAGGCATGCTTTACGGGAACTCGAAATCGAACTATCGCCTCGGCCGTGTTTCGCCCGCCGATCGTGTCCGGCGTCCCCATCGCAACGATCCGCCCGCCGGCGATCACGGCTACTTGATCGGCTAGCTCCTGCGCCTCGTCCATGTAGTGGGTCGTCAAGAACACCGTCTTGCCTAGTGCCGCCAGGCTCGAGACGATTTGCCAGGCATTTCTGCGCGCACCGGGATCGAAGCCCGTTGTCGGCTCGTCGAGAAACAAGAGTTCCGGATCACCCGCGAGAGCGATGGCGACGTCCAGCCTCCGCTGCTGACCGCCGGACAGCTTCGAGACCTTGGCTTCGCGTTTTTCCTTCAACCCCACAAGGTCGATCACCTCGTCGGCGGGTCGGGGGCGCGGGTAATAACCGCGGTACATCTCCACCGTCTCGCGCACGGTTAGGTACGGGTCCACCCCGGTCGACTGGAGGACGATCCCCATTCTGCGTTTCAGTTCGATTTCGCCTCGAGCCGGATCGTGGCCGAGTACCGAGACGTCGCCTTCCGTCCGCTTGCGATACCCCTCCAGGATCTCCACGGTCGTTGTTTTCCCGGCGCCGTTGGGACCGAGCAGGGCGAATACCTCTCCCTCACCGACCTCGAGGCTGATACCGGCCACGGCTTCGAGATCCCCGTAGTTCTTGCGAAGATCCTTCACGACAATGGCGCTCATCGGCGGGGACTCTACTTGTTGCTACAGAGGCCTGCGTCCCGAGAAACCGGTTTCCGTGTCGTGCCAGAACCGGACGCTATCCTCCTCGCTCCGCCAACAGAGGAATATGGGCTCGCCGTCGCGCTCGGCCGGAAAGTCCACAAGGCCGGTCTCCGGGTCCCGGAGAATCACGCCTCTTTGGGACACCGCCTCGACCTCCTCCCTCAAGGTCGCGAGCGATTCCCAATAGTCACGACCGTCGACGCCGCCCCCATCTTCGGCCACCCGTCCCTTTATCCGGTCGCTCGACGAAACCAACTCGTCGCGCGCGCTGCGAATTCGCTTCAACCTGTCCCTGAGTTCATCCAGAACCGAATCGGCTTCCTCCACGCTGAAGAGATGCTCCTCCGCCGCCACGCTAAATCCCGGCCATCGCCGGAAGTTCCTCCAACGAAGAGATCCTCGGCGTGTCGACACCCTGGAATCGCCCGCGGCGATCGAGCAGAACCGCATGCATCCCGACCGCAGCCGCGGGATCTACGTCGAAGCGCGGATTGTCACCGACATAGATCGCGTCGCCGGCATCGACCCCCCCTCGCGAGAGGGCGATCCGAAACAAGGAAGGGTCCGGCTTCTCCACACCCTCGATCCCTGAGATCGCCGTGACCGAAAAGTAGCGCGCGATGTCCAGATGCTCGAGCAGTACCTCGAGCCATTCCTCGAAGTTCGAAATCACCCCGAGAATGAGCCCCGACGAGCCAAGCTTCTCGAGCACCCGCTCTACGTCGGGAAACAATGAATAGTTGGCGTGATCGCTAAAGGCTTCGTACAGCTTCACGTCGAGGCCCTGGTCGGCCGGCAGCCCGGTCTCCTCGAGAAGCGCACCGTAGATCCCGAGCCAAAATGTTTTGGATCGTTCCCGGTCGGTCGACCAAAGTTCGTTCTTCCCGGCGGCCCTTTCCAGACGCGCGGCCGCCTTCTCGGAAATCGATTCGGCGATCGCCTCGGCATTCACCTGGTGTCCCGCCCGCGAAACGACGTTTGCGAACAGCTCCGCGAATGAGGGATGCGCATGAACTAGCGTCTCGCCGGCGTCGAAGAAGACCGCCTTATACCTCACGACTCGATGATATGCCCTAGGTGGATGCTCCGGCGCCCATAGCTCGCGCTTTGATGTCCGCCCAGACCCGGTCCACCTGGCGCTCGAGCTCCGTGAGCGTTCCCTCGTTGTGGATGACTGCGTCGGCTCGGTCTTCCCTCTCCTCCTCCGAGGCCTGGACGCGCATCCTCGCCCGAACCTCGTCCTCGCTCACATGCCGATCCTTCGAGTAGCGGGCCACGCGGGCCTCCTCCGGGGCCGTCACGACGACGAGAACGTCGCATTCACGGTCGAACCCCGTTTCGACGATGAGAGGTGCGTCGAAAACCACGACTCGGTCCGTTTTTCTGAGCGGCTCGATTGCTTCGTTGAAGGTGCGAAAAACCTCCGGGTGCACCATCGATTCGAGTTCTTCGCGCGCCAGCGGATCCATGAACACGCGCCGCGCGAGGGCGACCCGGTCGACCGTTTTCTGCGCGGTCAGAACGCTGTCACCGAAGATCTCGACGATCCCATCGTAAGCCTTCGTGCCGGGCTCGATCGCCTTGTGCGCCAGCTCGTCGGCATCGAAAACGAGCGCTCCCCGCCGATGGAACATCCTGGCCACGGTGCTCTTTCCGGCGCCGATTCCTCCCGTGAGTCCGACCAAAAGCACGCGCTACTCCGAAGAACCTTCTCGCCGTTTGAGGTCCTCGACGATGGATTCCAAAGACACATCTTCGTCGGTGGGTTTCTCCGCGACTTTGGGAGGCTCCGGTTCGGCGACTACTTCGGGCTCCGCTTCCGGCTCCGACGGCTCCGGCGAAACCGGTTCGGGCTCGGGTGCGGATTCGACCTCTTCCGGCGCCGCCGGTTCAAGCGCTTCGGGTTCGGGCGGGTTCTCCGCGGCCTCAGCCTCGATCTCCCCTTCGGGAACGGTGACGTCCGCGCCGTCCACCTGTTTCATCGAAAGGCTGATCCTTCTCCGAGCGACGTCGACCTCGATGACCTTGACCCTGACCTGCTCCCCGACGGAGATCACGGTCTCCGGGGATTCGACATGGTCGTCGGAGATCTCCGAGATGTGAACCAATCCCTCGATTCCCTGGGCCAGCCGAACGAACGCGCCGAACGGCACAAGCTTCGTGACCTCCCCCTCGATTATCTCCCCGGCCTGGTACTTGCGCTCGAATTCTTTCCACGGATCCTCTTGCGTCGCCTTCAGCGACAGCGACACCCTCTCGCGCTCGAGGTCTACGTCGAGGACCTCGACTTCCACATCCTCCCCTACGGTTACGACTTCGCTCGGGTGATCCACGTGCTTCCAAGACAGCTCCGAAACGTGCACGAGGCCGTCGACGCCGCCGAGATCCACGAAAGCCCCGAAGTTAACGATCGATGACACTGCCCCCTTGCGGCGCTCTCCCTTTTGGAGGGAGTCGAGGAACTTCTTTCGACCCTCGCTCTGTGATTCCTCCAAGAACGCCCGGCGCGAAAGCACCACGTTGTTGCGGTTCCGATCCAGCTCGATGATCTTGCACTCCAGCTTCTGGCCGACGAAGGGGTGCAAGTCGCGAACGCGCCGCAGGTCCACGAGTGAGGCCGGCAGGAACCCGCGCAAGCCTATGTCGATTATCAGGCCGCCTTTTACGACTTCGATGACCGGGCCTTCGATGGTGCGGCCCTCCGTCATGATCTGCTCGATCTGGCCCCAGGCGCGCTCGTACTGAGCGCGCTTCTTCGAGAGAATCAGCCGGCCTTCTTTGTCTTCCTTTTGAAGGACCAGAGCTTCGACGTGATCCCCGACGTGCACCACCTGCGAAGGATCCACGTCGTGCCGGATCGACAGTTCCTTTGAAGGGATTACGCCTTCCGACTTGTATCCGATATCGAGGAGGACCTCATCGCGATCGATCTTGACGACCGTACCCGCCATGATGTCGCCTTCTTTGAAGTCCTTGAGGCTTTCCTCTACCGCCTTCGCGAGCTCCTCGGGTGTGAAGTCGTCTATCGGAACGACTTGTTCTGATTCCTCGATCTCGGACCAGCTCCTCTCCGCCACAAGGAGCTCCCCGGGCGCCTTGGAAGGAAACGGCAAAAGGGATTTGCGCCCTGCGGCGCGCGTATCTTAGCCACGCTCACAAAACCGCGTCAATGTGAAACCGCTGGTCAGGCCCAATTAGTGTCCGGCCGGAGCCGCTTCCGCCCAATTTGGGCCGGACCCCAAGTCCACCCGAAGTGGAACGGTGAGTTCGACGGCGGAGTCCATCTCCAACTCGACCAGCTTCTTGGCCTGTTCGAGATCGCCCTTTCCCACTTCGAATACGAGCTCGTCGTGCACCGTGAGAAGCATGTGAATGTCCAGACCCGAGTTGTCGATCGCTCCGGCAACCTTGATCATCGCGACCTTGAAAACGTCGCTTGCGCTCCCCTGGATCGGCGCGTTCAACGCCATGCGGCGGCCGAGGTCCCGCACACGCGGGTTGTTCGATTGAAGCTCGGGGATGTAGCGGCGCCGTCCGAGCATCGTCTCGGTGAAGCCTTCCGCTGCGGCTCGTGCAACCTGCTTGTCCAGGTAGTCGCGGATGCCCGGGAAATTCTCGAAATACGCGTCCATGATCTCCTGCGCCTCGTCGGGCGCGATGTCGAGACGCGTGGCCAGCCCGAACGCGCTCAAGCCGTAAGCGAGGCCGTAGTTGATCATCTTGGCGCGACGGCGCGACTCCGGATCGACCTTGTCCTCCGGTAGCTCGAAGACCCTCGCCGCCGTAGCGGTGTGAACATCCGCGCCTTTCTCGAAGGCCTCGGTTAATCCCTCGTCGCCGGAGAGGTGAGCCAGGATGCGCAGTTCGATCTGTGAGTAATCGGCTACCAAGAGAACCTGATCCTTCGAACCGGGGACGAACGCCCGCCTGATCTGCCGGCCGAGCTCACTGCGGATCGGGATGTTCTGGAGATTGGGATTCGAACTGGATAGGCGCCCGGTTGCGGCCGACGCCTGATTGAAATAGGTGTGCACACGCCCGTCGCGCGGATCGACGAGGCGAGGCAATGCCTCAAGATAGGTTGAGTTGAGCTTGTCCAGCTCGCGCCAAGAAAGAAGCGCGTCGACGATCGGGTGGGCGTCCCGCAGCTTCTCGAGAACAGAGGCGTCGGTTGAGAGCTGCCCCTTCGGGGTTTTTTTCCCCGGGGACAATCCGAGCCGCTCGTACAGGATGACGCGAAGCTGGGGTGGCGAGTTGAGATTGAACTCCTCCCCCGCGTGACGAAAGATCTCCTTACGGAGGGTCTCCATCCGGTCGCCGGCTGTTTCGGCCATCCCCTGCAGGTACTCCACGTCCAGGGCAACTCCCCTCGCCTGCATCTCGGCGAGAACGGACGAAAGCGGAAGTTCGACGTTCTCAAGGAGGTTGCGGAGGCCGGCCCGCTCGATGCGTTCGTCCATCACCCCGGCAAGCAGACCGATCGTCGCCGCCTCCGCCGCGGCAACTCGTCCTCGGTCAGCGAAGAGTTCTTCCCCGGCCTCTTCCGTTCCCGGCAGATCGGATCCGAGGTATTGCTCGGACAGCGCCGACAGCGGGTAACTCGCAGCGGCCGGATCCAGCAGGTAGCCGGCGAGCAGGGTGTCGAACACCACTCCCTCTAGCTTGCCGCCCTCCGCGAGAGCAGCCGCCTCGAGGTCCTTGGCGTCGTGAACCCACTTGGAGCATTTCGGGTCGGCGAGGAACGACAAGAGCTCCGAGTTGGCGCCCTCGACCGGCACATATCTGGCTTTCCCCTCACCGGTCGAAACTGCGACCCCTACGATCTTGCCTCCGTCGGATAGGACCTGCACCGCCGCGGGAGACTCGCTCAACGCATCTCCCAGACCCCCCGGCCCGGCCAGTTCGATCTCGATCGAGGCCGTCTGTTCCGCGGGACGTTCCCCGTGACCCAAGTCCTCCAACCGCTCCAGTAAGGACCGGAATTCCAGCGTCGTGAAGAGCCTTCGGACGGCATCCATGTCCCACGTCCCCATACTGGACTCAGCTGGTTCGAGATCGATCTCCAGATCCGTTTCGAGACGCGCAAGGTCCTTGTTCTTCGCCAGCTGACCGGCTCCTTCCTCGATCGAATCCCGCAGCTTCCCCTTCAGCTCCTCCGTTCTGGCAGCCAGCTCCTCAATCGACCCGAACTGCTGAACGAGCTTCGCGGCCGTCTTCTCCCCCACACCCGGCACACCGGGAATGTTGTCGGACGGATCCCCCTTCAGCGCCACATAGTCGAGGTACTTAGACGGAGGCAAGCCGAAGCGTTCCTCGACCGCCTTCTCGTCGTAGCTGTCGATATCGCTTATGCCCTTCCGGTTGAACATCACGGATATGCCGGGCCGTACTAATTGGAAGAAGTCCCGGTCGGCAGTCACGATCGTCACATCGATCCCTTGCGCGGCGGCACGCACCGCCAAGGTCGCGATCGCGTCATCGGCCTCATGGCCCTCGACTCCCACGATCGGGATCGAAAGGGTCTCGAGCACCTCGACGATCAGGCCCAGCTGCTCGCGAAACTCGTCGGGCGCCTCCGGCCGGCCGGCCTTGTACTCCGCGTACTTCTCCAGGCGAACGGTTGGGGCACCGATGTCGAAGGCCACGGCGATCAGATCCGGGCGCTCTTCCCCGAGGAGCTTGATGAGCATGGAAGTGAACCCGTAAACGGCGTTGGTCACCTGTCCGGTACTGGTGGAAAGCGTCGTGGGAAGCGCGAAGAAAGCTCGGTAGGACAGACTGTGACCGTCGAGCAAGAAAAGACGATTCGCTTTTGCCACTGCGGGATTCTAGTTCGTTGACGGAAATCCTACTCGCTGGGTAGGATTTAGCGCCACTGCCACTTACGCACAAAAACATCGGGGGAGATCATGGGAGCAGCGTTTCTCGTAACGCTTCGAGAAGGGATCGAAGCCGCCTTGATCGTTTCGATCGTTCTCGCCTACCTGCGGCAACTGGAGCGGACCGACCAATCGCGGCTCGTCTGGTGGGGCGCCGGACTCGCGACGGCGACCAGCATCGCTGTTGGGGCAATCATCTTCGCCATAGGTGCCGAGTTCGAGGGCCGGGCAGAGGAGCTCTTCGAGGGGCTTGTCAGCCTTGGCGCCGTGATCGTGCTCACTTGGATGATCTTCTGGATGAGACGCCAAGCCGCAAGGATCAAGTCCGACCTGCAAGAGAGGGTCGACCGGGCTCTCGTCGGAGGCGGGATTGCCCTAGCGGGACTCGCGTTCTTCGCGGTTCTCCGGGAAGGGGTCGAAACGGCGCTATTCCTCTTCGGGTCGGACAGGGCGACCGGGGCAAGCGGCGTCGCGACCGTGACCGGCGGACTACTCGGGCTTGCCACCGCCATCCTTTTGGGAGTCCTTCTCTATCGGGGAGGAACGAGAATCAATATCCGCACTTTCTTCAAGGTCACGGGCGCACTTATCCTGGTGGTGGCGGCAGGTTTGTTCGCGTTCTCCGTACACGAGCTCCAGGAAGCGGGACTTCTTCCATTCCTGGACTCAACGGCATTCGACATCTCCGGGGTTCTCTCCGATGAAGCGGGCGCCGGAGCGATCCTTCGCGCCATCTTCGGCTACCAGGCGAACCCGACGGTGCTCGAGGTGCTGGCTTGGGCCGGGTACCTCGCGGTCACGGGGTTCATGTACTTTCGCCCCGTTTCGCAATTGAGCCGACCGGCAACGCAAGCTCATACGGCCGAGTCCTCCTAACCGTCTCGCGTATCTCCCGGATCTTGTGGGCCGCGGGTGCAATATGACTCCCAATCGAATAGGTCGCGGAAATGCTTCCACGCGTACCCGGTATCCAATGTGTTTCGCCAGCTGACTTCCATGTTTGCGGGGTGAGAATGACCTGCGGTCGGTTTCGCGATTTCGAAATGTCACTTTTTCTTTCGGTTTCGTTTCGAAAACGCCATCGCCGCTACCTGCAACTCTGCCGCAAACGCGTTGCAACGCAAGCCTTCTAAAGCCGTTGACACGACACAGGCGCCTTGCTAACTTTCGCTCCGGTCCCAAGCGGCAAACGGACCAGGAGGGCCGGGGAAACCCGGACCGCGGAGCGGGAAAGGCGGAGCGCAAGCGAAGCAAGTCTCCTCCTCGGGACGAGCGATCGTCCTCTCCCGGCACCGAGTTGCTTGGGACCACCTCTTGGCGGGTCGAGGAACCGAGTAGATAACGCTCGCGTATGGGGAAGGCGCGAGCGGCTCCAAAGGCTCCTCGGCCCGTCTTTATCTTTCCCATGCCACCCACTGACCGTTTCGGTCCTCGTACAGGAGAACGCGTTCTTTCTCCGCTGCTAGTTCTCCGTCACTCGTCAGTTCGTATTCACCCGCCAGACCGTGGAACCTTTTTGTCCCGGCAATCGCGGAAGCAAGGGTCGCGCGCTCCAACTGCCCCGATCTCATTTCGGAGAGGAAGAGCTGGGCGGCATCCCAGCCCTCGGCGGCGAACGGTCCGGGCGAGCCGCCATATTTGGCCTGATACTCCTGGACGAACCGCTGGTCCTTCACCCGCTCACCCGTCGACAGATCAACACAAGGGCACCAGGCCAATGTTCCATAGCCTTCGCCTGCGGTTAGAGATAGGTAAGCGTCGCTCTTCATCGCGTCGATGCCGACCAAGCGGCTTCCCGCGAGACCGGCCTGAGAGATTCCGAGTCGCACCTCCGCCGCTTCAGTTCCTCCCCCGCTCCAAAAGACCACACCACAATTCCGATCGGCCAGGCTCTCGATCAGCGGCTCGAAGACCGGGCTTTCGGCGCTGACCTCCTCGTTCGCCCTAACGTCAACGCCCCGTTTCCTTAGACCGTCTGCGACGTAGCTGCGCACCGCAACGCTGCGGGCCCCGTCGTCGCCGGCAAGGCATATCGGCCCCCGGCGACGGGAAAGATCCAGCGCAACGGCTCTCGCCTGCTCCACATCGTCGCCGACGATTCGGACCGCACCCTCGCCGACGCTTGTAACGGCCGGGGACAGGAGGATGACGGGCAGGCCCGAACCCTCCAAAGGCTTTAATAGCGCGTCCGCCTCGCCTGTCGAGGGCCACGCGATCATGCCCACGACCTCGGGGTCGGCCACGGTCTCCCGACCGATCTCCTCCGCCCTCTCTTGGTCCTCCAGCGTGTTGAAGGTCTCGGCGATGACGTCCACGGCTAGGTAGCCCTGCTCATTGGCTTCGTCGAAAGCCAGCCGGGCTCCGTCGAGAGCGTGTATCGCCGACGAGGCGCTGCGCCCACTGGTGGCGCCGACGAGCGCGATGATCACGTCCGGCCTGTCCGGACGAGGGGTATCCGAAGCCGCTCCCGGAGTGCCGGCGCGGCAAGAAGAAACGAGCAGGGCGAAGGCAGCCAACCATGCGCGGTGCGGTTTCACGAGGGATGTAGTCTAGGGATCGCTTTTCGCCGGGATGGTGAAATTGGTAGACACGCGGCACTCAAAATGCCGTGGGCTTCGGCCCGTGAGGGTTCGAGTCCCTCTCCCGGCACCTTAATCGGCGGGGATAGCTTCCCGAAACTCCGCCGCAAGTTCGACCGAACGCTCCGGACGTCCCTCAAGTATCGGCCTGACGAGAGCGCTCCCTACGATCACTCCGTCTGCGAACTCACAGGCATCGGAAGCCTGTTCCGGGGTGCCGATGCCGACTCCGACCAGCAACGGTCGGTCCGTCACCGGCCTCAGTTTCTCGACGACTTCCCGCGACGTCCCCGACAGCTGAGTGCGCTCGCCGGTAACGCCGTAGGTAGCGACGCAGTAGACGAATCCCGTGGAGGATTCGGCGACGCGAGACATCCTCTTTTGAGACGTGCCGGGCGCTGCGAGGAAAATGGTGGCAACGGCCGCCGCGGAGCTGAGCCTCGACCATTCGTCGGCCTCGTCAACAGGAAGGTCCGGCACGATGACGCCTGCAACCCTCGCATCGGACGCGCGGTCGAGAAACCCGTCGAGTCTCATGGCAAGAACCGGATTCAGATAGGTCATGACAACGACGGGGATTCCGAGTCCGGCGTCTTCCACTAAGGCAAACGCGTCTCTTGGATGGAAGCCGCCTTCAAGTGCGCGGCCCGACGCCTCCTGGATAACGCCACCGTCAATCACGGGATCGGAAAAGGGGATCCCGACCTCCACCGCATCTGCGCCTGCCCCCTCCAAGGCTCGAAGCAAATCTGCATCCACGCCGGCGAGGCCTGCCGTCACATACGGGACGAACGCGCGCCCTCCCCCGCCGAGCTTGGCGCGCAGTGCTTCCTCGAGGCGTGTCGTGGCAGCCCTGACCATTTCAGGCCTCACCCGTAGCCTTTCGAACCGTATCCAAGTCCTTGTCCCCCCGGCCGGATAGGCATACGAGAACGGATGATCCCTCCGGGAGCGGTTTTCGGAGGAGCCAACCGATGACGTGTGCCGGTTCGAGCGCCGGAAGGATGCCCTCGTGGCGGGACAGAGCACCGAAGCCGTCCAGGGCGTCCGCATCGGTCGCCGACACGTACTCGGCTATGCCGGCGTCCTTCAGGTAACCGTGCTCCGGGCCCACTCCTGGGTAGTCGAGCCCGGCGGAGATCGAGTGCGTGGGGGCGACTTGGCCGTCTTCGTCCTGCAGCAGGTACGAGGACGCGCCGTGGAGGACGCCCGGTGAGCCCTTGGTGAGCGACGAGCAATGTTCGCCGAGCCGCCCGCCCCTGCCGCCGGCTTCGACCCCGACGAGTCGCACTCCGGATCCGATGAAGGCTGTGAACATTCCTATGGCGTTGCTTCCTCCACCGACGCATGCCGTAACCACGTCCGGATCCCGGCCTTCCGCTTCGGCGAACTGCTCGCGGGCTTCATCTCCTATCACTCGCTGAAGGTCCCGGACGAGCTCAGGAAACGGGTGCGGGCCCACTGCCGACCCGAGGACGTAGTGAGTCGTGCGAACGCTCGAGGCCCAGTCGCGGAGAGCCTCGTTGATAGCTTCCTTCAGCGTCTTGCTGCCGGCCGTGACCGGGATCACATCCGCCCCCAGCAGCTTCATCCTCGTCACGTTCACGGCCTGGCGGTGAGTGTCCTCCTCGCCCATGTAGACAACACATGGAAGACCGAATAGCGCGCACGCCGTCGCCGTGGCGACTCCGTGCTGGCCCGCGCCCGTCTCGGCGATGATCCTTTCCTTGCCGAGGTGCTTCGCCAGCAGAACTTGGCCGATCGTGTTGTTGATCTTATGGGCGCCGGTGTGGGCGAGATCCTCTCGTTTCAGGTACACGCGGTAACCAAGCAGGTCGGATAGCCGCCTCGCGAACGTCAGAGGCGTCGGACGGCCGACATAGTCCGTCATTAATTCGTCCAGCTGCCCTCGGAACTCACGGTCGTCTCGCAAACGCGCCCACGCCGCAGCCAGCTCGTCCAGGGCCGGAACCAGAACCTCCGGGACGTACCTGCCGCCAAAAGCGCCGAAACGTCCTCTGGCGTCCGGCAGAGTATCGATACTCACGTCTGTTCTCCGAGAAGCTCCTTGATCTTCGCCCCGGGGTCGGCTGCTCGCATCAGAGCTTCCCCGACTAGAACCGCATTCGCCCCGGCCTCGACGGCCCGCTCGACCTGCTCGCGGGTGGAGATGCCGCTCTCGAACACCGCGATCTTGTCGTCGGGCACTGCGCGCAGGAGCGCGAGCGCGTTACCCTCGTCGACCTCGAGCGTCTCCAGATCGCGCGCGTTCACGCCGACGATCTCGGCACCGGCCGCGAGGATCTTGTCGAGGTCCTCCCCGTTCGTCGCCTCGGCAAGAGCCGCCAGGCCGAGGTCGCTCGCGGTGATGAGCAAAGCGGCGATCTCCGATTCGGACAGACATGCGCCAATCAACAGCGCCGCATCGGCCCCCTCTGCACGGGTCTGGATCAGTTGCGAGGGGTGCACGAGAAAATCCTTGCGCAACACCGGAAGCTTGGTCGCCATTCGCACGGCTCGCAGGTCGGCCATGGCACCGTCGAAGTGTTTCGGCTCCGTAAGTACGGATACCGCCGCGGCCCCTGCTGCTTCGTATACGGCCGCCTGTTTGCCGGCATCGGCCTGGGCAATCTCACCCGCCGACGGGGACGCGCGCTTCACCTCGGCGACGACGGCAGGATTGCCCGACTTGAGCGCACCTGTGAAGTCGCGGGCCGGAGGCAGCGAGCCGATGCGCCCCATGAGTGCGGAATCGTCGATCGGATTCATCTCGAGATCTCTCTTGAGGTCGGCGACGACGTCGGACAGGAAACCCATGCACCGATTCTAGGTGGAAGCCAGCGCATCAGCCTTCCTCGAACACCCTGAGAATCTCCGTCAATTCAACCAGCCGGTCGTGCAGCGCCCTGCCCACGATCGCCCCCTCGGCTCCCGCCGCCTCTATCGCCTTTAGCTGCTCGACGGTCGCTATCCCGCCGGCCGCGACCACCGGTATCACGGTTCGCTCGACCAGAGAGGTGATCCCCTCGAGATCGGGTCCGTCCAGCCCACCTACGCGCGAGAGGCTGGTGCGAAGAAAGCGTGCCGCACCCGCCGCCATAAGCCACTCCAGAGCGGATTCAGCGTCAAGACCTGCTCCCGGTTCGCCGCGCGGCGCCAGCCGATCCCCCTCGACCTCGAGACCGATCACCAATCCGTCGCCGTGCGATTCGATCAAGGATTCGGTGGCGGCGCGGTCACCCAAAGCGGCGGAGCTTAGAACTACCCGAGTGGCGCCCTCGGCCAACATTCGGTCGATCGCGTCCGGAGACGAGATCCCGCCGCTGGCTTGCACCTTCACCGGCAACCGGGCGATCTGCTGAACGACGCGTGCATTTGCAGCCTCTCCCGTAAAGGCGAGATCCATGTCGACCACATGGATCCAACGAACGCCGGCTTCGACGAAGGCCGTCGCGGCGGTCAAGGGGTCGGAGCCGAAGGCCTCGACGGCGACCGGCCTGCCCTTCTCCAGCCGCATGAGACGGCCGTTCGATACGTCGATGGCGGGGATTAGATCGAACACGGGGCGCGAAGCTTACCTGTGAGTCAGGCCGCCGGGACCGGGGCCTCCCCTTTCTCAACTCGAACGGCGCCCGACCCCAAGATGGTTCGAAGTTCCGAGAGCAGTCCGGCCGACACGTCGACTCGATACCCCTCGACCTCCAGCGGCGTGACCCCGTTCGAACTCACGAACCTGACCTGTACCGGCGTCTCGCCGGGGTGCAACGACAGAACTTCCTTCAGCTTCACGAGCATCCCCTCCGAAACGGCCGATGCCGGCAGGTCCACAACGACGGGGTCGTCGGGATCGGTCTTTCGCAAGCTGAGATCGGGAGGACGCACCTCTACGGCCCTAAGCTGCAGTTCGCGGCCGCGAAGATCGACGCGCCCCTTCACGAGGATTATCTCGTCGGTAACGACCTGGTCCTGGACCTGGCCGTAGAGGGGCGAGAAAAGCGCCACCGAAACTCCTCCGGCGAGATCCTCGAGCCGGAAAAGCGCATAGGGCTCGGCCTTCTTCGTGAAACGACGCGCTACCGACCCCACGATCCCGCCGACGGTCACCAGGTCCCCGTCTCCTAACCCCGGCAGCTCGGTGATCTGCATGTCGGTCTGAGCGGCAAGCGAGTCCTTCACGCCGAGCAATGGGTGGTCCGTTACGAATTGGCCCAGTACCTCCTTCTCCAGCCTCAGCAACGTTCGTTTCTCGTACTCCTCCCCGGCTAAGACGGTCTCGTCTATCTCGTAAGACGCTCGGCTTTCGCCCCCGAACAGCGAGAACTGCCCGGCGTCCTCGGCACGGCGTTCGGAGACGATCGGGCCGGCGACCTTTTCGTAGGCCTCATGGAGCCCACGGCGCGTATACCCGAGGGAGTCAAACGCGCCCGACAGAACCAGGCTCTCCAGCACCTTCTTCGTGAGGACCCCTGCTTCGACCTTCCTGCAGAAATCCGAAAACGAAGTAAACGCTCCCTTCTCTTCCCGCGCCCGGAGGATCTGAAGCACCGCCCCCTCGCCCACGTTGCGAATCGCCGACAGCCCGAAACGCACGTTCGGCTCGCCGCCGGGCGCCGGCGTGAAGTCCATCTCCGATTCGTTTACGTCGGGGGGAAGCACCTGAACCCCCATGAGCCGGCACGCGTTCAGGTAATAAGGCTTCTTGTCCTTGTCGTCCTTGACGCTCGTCAGCAAGCCCGACATGTACTCGATCGGGTGATGCCGCTTCAGATACGCGGTCTGGTACGCGATCAACGCATACGCACATGCATGAGGAGCGTTGAAGCCGTAGTCGGCGAACGGCATGATGAGGTCGAAGATCGTTTGGGCGAGCCCCTCGTCGTACCCGTGATCGACACAACCCTCGACGAATTTTTTCCTGTGGGGTTGAAGCTCTGCCGGGATCTTCTTCCCCATGGCCTTGCGAACGAGATCCGCCTCCCCCATCGAATATCCGGCCATGCGCACGACGATCTGCATGACCTGCTCCTGGTAGGCGATGATCCCGTAGGTGTCCTTGAGGATGTCCTCCAGGTCGGGATGCGGGAAGTCGACGGGCCGGCGGCCGTTCTTTCGTTCAACGTAGTCGATGTGCGTCCCGGCATTCAAAGGGCCGGGACGGTACAGGGCCAGCAGCGCCATGATGTCCTCGAACCTGTCGGGCTTGAGGCTCTTGATGAGCGAGCGCATTCCTCCGCTCTCTAGTTGGAAGACACCCGTCGTGTCGCCCCGCTGAATCATCCGGTAGGTCTCCTGATCCTCGAGGGACAGGTGATCGACATCGAGTTCCACCCCTCGGCGCCTCAGCATCGCGACGGTGTCGTCGATCACGGAGAGGTTCCGCAACCCCAAGAAGTCCATCTTCAGAAGCCCGAGCTTCTCCACCCCGTGCATGTCGAACTGCGTGACGATCCGCCGGGAATCGTCGCGCGAATCCTTGGAGAGCTTCAGCGGCAGATATTCCACGAGCGGACGATCACCGATGACCACGCCCGCGGCGTGCACCGAGTCCTCGCGGCGGAGGCCCTCCAGCGCGCGGGCGCTCTCAACGATCTCTCGCGCCTCGGGTTCGTTCTTGTACGCCTCTTTCAATTCCTGCGAGAGGTCGAGCGCCTTGTCGATCCCGTGTTCGCGGCCGAGCAACGCCGGCGGGTACATCTTGCAAAGGCGATCGCCCACCGACGCGGGGAAGCCGAGCACTCTGGCCGAGTCGCGGATTCCCTGCTTCCCCTTGATGGTCTGAAAGGTGATGATCTGCGCCACGTGGTTCTCGCCGTACTTGGCGGCCACATAACGGATGACCTCGTCCCGGCGCCGTTCGTCGAAATCCATGTCGATGTCCGGCATCTGCTTGCGCTCTGGGTTTAGGAACCTTTCGAAGATGAGGCCATACCGCAGCGGGTCCAGGTCGGTGATCCGTAACGAGTAGGACACGACCGAGCCGGCCGCCGACCCGCGGCCCGGGCCGACCCGAATGCCACTCTCGCGCGCGAAGCGGATCAGATCCCAAACAATCAGGAAGTACCCGGCGAACCCCATGTCGCAGATGACGGCCAGCTCGTGCTCAACGCGGGACCTGATCTCCTCGGAAAGTTCTCCGTATCGACCCCGGGCACCCTCATGAACCAGCCGTCTCAGGTGCTCCTCTTGCGTGAGACCCGCCGGTGGGTCGAACGGCGGCAGGTGCAGCGCGCCGAACTCGAGGTTGAGTTCGCACGCCTCCGCGATCGCCAACGTCGAATCGCACGCCTCGGGCAATTCCCGAAAGACCTCCCGCATCTCGGCGGCAGACTTCAGGTAGAAGTGATCACTGTCGAACCGAAGTCTCTGCGGCTCCCTTTGGACCTTTTGCTGCTGGATGCACAGGAGGATGTCGTGCGGCTTGGAATCCGCTTGCTCCGTGTAGTGGAGGTCGTTGGTCGCGACTGTAGGCAGCCCAGTCGCCTTCGCCAGCTCGACGAGTCGCGGGAGGATGGTTCGCTGATCCTCCAGCCCGTGATCCTGCAGCTCGACGAAAAAGTTGCCGGCCCCGAAGATGTCGCCGTATTCGGCGGCGGCCTGACGCGCCCTTTCCTCCTGGCCGGCGACGAGCAGCCGCGCCGTTTCGCCGGCAAGGCAGCCGGAAAGCCCGATGAGGCCCTCGGAACGCTCGGCGAGGAGTTCCTTGTCAATCCTGGGCCGGTGGTAGAAACCCTCGAGGTGCGCGTCGGTCACGAGCTTTAGCAGGTTGCGATACCCGCGCTCGTCCTTGGCCAGGATCGTGAGATGGCGGTAGTTCTCGTCGCTCTCCCCCGGCGTTCTGTCGTATCGCGATCGAGGTGCCACGTAGGCTTCGACGCCGATGATCGGCTTTATCCCGGCCCGCGTGCCGGCCTCGTAGAACTCGAGGGCGCCGAACATCGTTCCGTGGTCGGTTACCGCAAGGGCCGGCATTCCGAACTCGCCCGCCCGTGAGAAGAGTGCGTCTATTCGAGAGGCGCCGTCGAGCAGCGAGTACTCGGTGTGCGTATGAAGGTGTACGAAGCCGTCGCTGCCGCTCATCTCTCCCTGCTGGGGACAACCTGTGGAAAATCACACCGATGTGATTCCATTCCGAAGCCTATACGCGAGCCCCGTCACGATCAAGAGGGACTTTCGGCGCGCGCTTTCGCCAGAGCCTTTTCGAGCTCGGCCGGCAAGGGATCCTCGACGACCACGGCCTTCCCGGTCCGAGGATGAATGAAGGACAGCCGCCTCGCATGAAGGAACGGACGGGAAAGGCCCAGGCGTTTGGCATCCTCGCCTCCTCCTCCGTAAGGCCGGTCGCCGAGTATCGGGTGCCCGATCGCAGAAAGATGCACTCGGATCTGGTGAGTGCGGCCCGTTCTGGGAGCTGCCTCGAGCAAGGTCGCGTTCGGAAAGCGTTCACGAACCTCGAATGCCGTTTCCGCCGGCCTTCCCGTCGCGCGGCGAATAACGATCCTCGCCCGTTTACGTTCGAGCGGAGCCTCGACGACGAATCTCCCGTGTGGCACATCCCCCTTGACCATCGCCACATACCGCCTGTCGACCTCGTGTGTACGCATCATTCGTTGCAGGGCAACATAGGTTTCGTCGTCGGCGGCAACTATCAGGAGTCCCGAGGTTCCCGCATCCAAACGGTGAACGATCCCGGGTCGAAGCGGCCCGCCGGCCGCCGCGAGAGGCATGCCCATTCCCAGGAGGCGGTTTACGAGCGTGCCGCTCGGGCGCGATGCAGTCGGATGCGTAACCAGGCCGCCCGGCTTCGAAACGACATGCAGAAACTCGTCGCTGTATCGGACGTCGACCGGAGGACCATCGGGCGCGATCGCCTCCGCGGGAGGCAGATCGACGCTGATCCGTTCGCCCCCACGAAGAGGGTGGGACTTCTCGCGCGGCTGTCCATCCACCAGAACGAAGCCCCGTTCGATCGCGCGCTGCACGTCGGCCCGCGGGACGCGCAGACGCTCCGCGACGACGCGATCCAGCCGCCCTTCCGCGGCTCTGAATTCCTTCGTCACGACTTTCGGGCGATGCCCGCGACGATGATGATCCCCGCCCCTACGACGATTGCCGCGTCCCCGATGTTGAACACCGGCCAGACCCTGAGGTCGATGAAATCGACTACGCGCCCCGACAGCCAGGGCCCGTTCACGACCCTATCTACGAGGTTCCCCAGCGAGCCGCCGAGAACGAGGCCGAGCCCGATCGCAAGCGGCGTCCTCTTGATCCGTACTGAGAGGACGACGATGACCGCCGAGACGATGACGGCAGCGGCTGCGAACAACCAGGCGGCGTTCTGGAAGACACCAAAGGCACCGCCAAGATTCGTCGTGTATGTGAGGTAGACGCCCGGAAGGACGCGTACTGAGGGCTCGCCGGCAATCAGGGACTCCGCCAGCATCTTCGTTAGGCGGTCTACAACGATTACGAGTGCTGCGGTCAGGTAGAGCCAGCGCGCCTGATGCGGCAGCGCCTTCACGGCCTCAGCGTGGTCGGACTTCGGCCTGCGCGTCCTTGATACAGAGGTTCGCGTAAGGGAGGGCCTTGATTCGCGCCTTCTCAATCGGTTTGCCGCAACGTTCGCAGATCCCGAAGGTCCCATCCTCGATCCTTACCAGGGCCTTTTCGATCTTCGCCAAGAGGTCCCGGATGTTGTTCTCGATCGAAAGGTCGCGCTCGCGCTCGAAGGTGAAGGTCCCGGAGTCGGCGTATTCCTCGTCGAAGGACACCTCACCGGACAGATCGGATTGAGGCGTGGAGAACGAGGATTCCTCGATCTCGGCCAGCTGTTTCTCCAGCTCGGCTTTCTCCTCGAGCAGCCTTTGCTTGAAACCCTCGAGGTCTTTTTTCTGGAATGGAGTCTTGGTCGCTGCCATGGCCGAGCGACGGTAGCACCGAGGCGACGAGCCGACAATTAGCATCAGGCCGACGGTCCAGGCACGCGCCAGGCACGCAGTCGAGGGATTCGCCGCGGTTAGACTACGAAGCCTGCCCGCAGACCGGAGGATCATGGGAGCGTTTCGTCCAGTCGATCCAAAAGCCCGCTTCCCCGATGTCGAGGAACGCATCCTCGCCTTCTGGAAGCGCGAGGACATCTTCCGCAAGAGCCTCGAGCTGCGAAAGGGGGCCCCGGAATGGGTGTTCTACGAGGGGCCACCCACCGCGAACGGCCGTCCCGGGATCCATCACGTTCCGACTCGCACGTTCAAGGACGTTTACCCGCGCTTCCGTGCGATGTCCGGCTATTCCGTGCCGCGAAAGGCAGGCTGGGATTGTCACGGTTTGCCGGTGGAACTCGAAGTCGAGAAGGAGATCGGAACGAAAACGAAGAGCGACATCGAAGCCTTCGGCATCGGTGAGTTCACGCGCCTCTGCCGCGAGTCGGTGACGCGCTACGTCCACGACTGGGAGAGGCTTACCGAGCGAATCGGCTTCTGGCTCGACATGTCCGATGCGTATTGGACGATGGACACCTCGTACGTGGAGTCCGTTTGGTGGTCCCTGAAGGGGCTCTGGGAGCGAGGGCTCCTCACCGAGGACCACAAGGTCACCGCATACTGCCCGCGATGCGGCACGGCGCTCTCGGACGCGGAGGTTGCGCTCGGTTACGAGGAGACGGACGACCCGAGCGTGTTCCTCAAGCTCGAGATCACCGAGGCGCCCGATCCCGATCTGGTGGGCGCCAAGATCGCGGTTTGGACGACGACCCCCTGGACCTTGATCTCGAATCTAGGCCTCGCCGTCGATCCGGACTCGCCGTACGTCGAAGTCGACTACGAGGGAGATCGACTTCTCATCGCCGGGCCACTGCTGGAGAAGGTCCTCCCGGAAGCGTCACCATCACGCAATTGGCGGGCCACCGACCTGGTGGGCGCGCGCTACACGCCTCCGTTCGAAAACGTAGAGGAGAGTTCGACCCATAAGGTCGTAGCCGGCGACTTCGTGTCCATGGACGAGGGAACGGGCGTGGTGCACATCGCACCCGCGTTCGGAGCCGACGATCTCGAAATCGGACGTAGCCACAAGTGGCCCGTGTTCAACCCGGTCGACGGCGAGGGAAAGTTCACGGACGAAGCGCCGGAATTCGCCCGCGGGAAGTTCGTAAAAGATGCGGACGACGAAATCATGGCGGATCTGGAGCGGCGCGGGCTGTTGATTCGGCGGGAGACGTATCGCCACAGCTATCCTTTCTGCTGGCGCTGCTCAACCCCGCTCCTCTATTACGCGCGAACCTCCTGGTACATCCGCACTTCCCAGGTAAAGGACCGCATGCTTCAGGTCAATGAGGAGGTGAACTGGTACCCGAAGCACATCAAGCACGGTCGCTACGGAAACTGGCTGGAGAACAACGTCGACTGGGCTTTGTCGCGCGACCGCTATTGGGGTACGCCTCTCCCGGTTTGGCGATGCGCACAAAAACACACGACCGTAATCGGTTCGCTCGAGGAGCTCGGGCGGCTCGCGGGTCGCGACGTCTCCGAGGTGGATCCCCATCGGCCGGCAATCGACGAGATAACCATCACCTGCCCGGAGTGCTCCCAGGAGGCGCGCAGGGTTCCCGAAGTCATCGACACCTGGTACGACTCCGGCGCGATGCCGTTCGCGCAATGGGGATACCCCCACAAGGACGGCAGCAAGGAGCTGTTCGATCGCCGCTTCCCGGCCGACTTCATCTCCGAGGCCATCGACCAGACTCGGGGATGGTTCTACACGCTGATGGCCGAAGGCGTCCTGCATTTCGATTCGACCGCCTACCGCAACGTGGTTTGCCTCGGACTGATCGTCGATGCGGAGGGGCGGAAGATGTCGAAGTCCCTCGGCAACGTGATCGATCCGTGGGATGTGCTCGACCGCCATGGGGCGGACGCACTGAGGTGGTACCTGCTCACGGGCGGCTCACCGTGGGCTTCCCGCCGAATAAGCATGGAGATCCTCGACGAGAGCGTGCGCCAATTCCTGCTGACTCTCTGGAACGTCTACGCGTTCTTCGTCACCTACGCCGACGCGGACGACTTCGATCCCGAGACGGCCGAAGAGGTGCCGCTCGACGAGCGACCTCCCTTGGACCGGTGGCTGCTCTCCCAGCTAAATTCGACGGTCGATGCCGCGGGCGCGGGGCTCGAGTCCTACGACGCGACCTCGGCCGGACGGCGCATCCAAGGATTCGTGGACGATCTCTCCAATTGGTACGTTCGCCGCGCCCGGCGCCGGTTCTGGAATCCCGCAGGGGAGGGAGGGCGCGATTCCACGGCAGCGTTCTGGACCCTGCACGAATCGTTGGTCACTCTGGCCCGGCTCCTCGCTCCGTTCGTCCCCTTCGTCTCCGAGGAGATCTGGCTAACCCTCGCGGCCGGCAAAAGCGGTGCGCCGGAGTCTGTTCATCTGTCGGACTACCCGAAGAACGAGCCCAGGAGAATCGACCCGAAACTCGACGAATCGATGCAAACCGTGCGAGACATCATCGAGCTGGGACGCCGCGTTCGCAACGACGCGAAAGTGAAGGTTCGACAACCGCTCGCTCGAGCCGCCGTCCACTTCCCGGGAGAACGAACGCTCGTCGAATCGCTGCTCGCTCTCGTCAAGGAGGAGCTGAACGTCAAGGAGGTCGTCTTCTCGGACTCTGCCGAGCAACTGTCGGGGTGGAGGGCAAGGCCGAACTTCAAGGCGCTCGGACCGAAGCTCGGCGCCAGGGTCAAGTCCGTGGCAGCCGTGCTGGATGCCGACGACGGTTCGATCGCCTCGGCGATAGCAGGCGGCGACACCTTCTCCGTGGAACTGGACGGCGAGGTGGTCACCTTGGGACCCGGCGACCTCGATCTGACTCGGAAGGGTGAGGCCGGATGGGGAGTGGCCGCGGAAGGGGGGCTTACCGTCGCCCTCGACCTGGAACCCACTCGCGAGCTGCGGCTCGAGGGCCTCGCGCGAGAGATCGTGCGCCTGATCCAGGACGCGCGGCGATCCGCCGGGCTCGAAGTGACCGACCGGATCGATCTCGCGATCGAGGCATCCGGAGATCTGGCCAACGCTGCAGCCTCACACGGCGACTACATCGCTGGAGAGACCCTTTCCAAATCTGTCTCCGACCGAGCGACTTCCGAATTCGAACACAGGGAAGAGGCGGACATCGAGGACCAACCGATAGTCGTCGCCATTCGCCGGGCCTGAACCCGGCCGGCTACTCCTCGCCCCAGAACAGTTCTCGAAGCGACCGGTCGCGAGGAGGAACGGTAGCCGTGTCCTGCTCCCGTTCGTCCCTTCTCTCCTTGTCGTTGTCGCCGTTGAACGGCAGCGGTTTCCCGGCATCCGTGGCGGCGGGTTCCGGCGCGGTTTCGCGGGCGGAGTTCGGATTGTCGGCGGATGGCTCGTCCTTGTCGACGCCAGCAATGGAGATGATGGACTTTCCGGTAGCAGGGGGTGGCACGGTGACGTTCACCACAGGCTCCGCGATGGGAGCCGGGGCGGGCGGCAAGGGGGCCGGTTCAGCAGCCGGCTGGGCCGGAGCTTTGGGGGGGTCGGGAGTCGGTGGAGCCGGCTTCGTTTGCGAACGCGTCCCCTTCGCGATCTCCTTCACGGATTCGGCGTGACCGGAGATGGCCTCGGCGAGGCCCTGGAGGAATTGCTTCTCGCGAGTTAGGAATGCTGAAACCGCGCCGGTCGCGTCACCCGCGGGCCCGCGGGCCGCAACGGGCCCCGAAGACTTGATGGAATCGGCCTCCGCACGCGCCTTCCGCTTGATCTCCTCCGCCTCCGCACGCGCCTCCGCCAGATCGGCTCCCGCGGCGGTCCCCTCCCGCAGACGCCGGTTCTCTTCGTGAACTTTGCCCAGCTCCTCCGTCACCTGATCGAGGAAGACGTCGACTTCTTGCTTGTTGTAACCCCTCATCTCGGTACGGAAGATCTTTTCCTGGATGTCCATCGGAGTGAGCTTGCGGGGAAGCTCCGCCCCGGGCTCGAGCCCGGTCTGCTCCTCGGTCTTCTTCTTCCGCTTCAGCATGCCCACTCTCCAAGACCCGCCCGCTTAGGGACTGGGGGACTCAACAGCGTAGCGCACCTCGGATTACGGCAAGAACGACGAATACGATGATCGGGGAGATGTCGAGCCCCATCATCCCCAGCCGCAGCGGGGGGATCATGTTGCGAAGGGGCTTCAGCACGGGCTCGGTTACATCCTGAATCACGTTGTAGAGGGTCCGCAGGGGGCCCGAGATCGGCGGTGGGAACCAAGACGAGAGAACTCTGGCGAGCATGATGATCAGATACACGGTCGTCGCGACACAGACGAGCCTTATTACGGGGCCGGACGCTGCGAGCAAGGGGCTCCTCTCGGGTCGGTTGCCGCCGGACGGCTAGAACTGGTTGTAGAAGCCGCCCTCTCGAAGCCGCTCCCGCTCCTCCGCCGAGACCTCGACGTCGGCGGGAGTCAGCAGGTACACACGAGTGGCAACCGTCTCGATCGTCCCGGAAAGCCCGTACACGAGCCCGGACGCGAAGTCGACAAGCCTCCTTGCAATGGAGTCATCGCATCCCTGCAGATTCATGATGACGGGGATGCCCTCCTTGTACCTGTCGCCGACCTCACGCGCGTCGTTGAAGCGCTTGGGTTCCGACTTGTGGATCGATGAGGCTGCGGCCGTGCGAGGCGAAGGGATCGTTCGAACAACGGCCTCGTGCTCGGGCGGGAAGTCGGGGCGCTCGGCCCTCACCGGGCGCCCAAGCCGGCGGACTGCAGCCGGCTCGGCACGATGACTGGCCTCCGTCCCGATCTCGTCGAGCTCTTCGTACTCCTCGTCGTAGAGCCCGAGATACGAGAGGGTTTTCTTCCAAACGCCGGCCATCGGTTGTACCTCCTACCCGTTCGGCGGTCGCTGGCCGAACAGCGCCGTACCGATCCGCACCATGGTAGCGCCTTCTTCCACCGCGACCTCGTAATCCAATGACATTCCCATGGAAAGCTCAACGGCCTCAGGATGAGTGTTCAGAAGGCGGTCGCGCAATAACCGAAGGCGCCGGAAGTAGGGGCGCGCGTCTTCCGGCCTCTCCGGCATCGGGGGAAGCGTCATCAATCCGGCCAGCGTGAGTCCCTCCAGGGCGGAGATTTCCTCCGCCAGAGCCGGGACTTCCTCGGGCGCCGCACCCGCCCGATTGCCGGTGAAATCAACTTGGACGAGCACGGCAAGCCGCTCATTCCTGGTCTCGGCCCTGCGTGATAGGCGCGAGGCAGCGCCACCAGGCTCGAGGCCGTGAACGAAGTCGGCGAGTTCGGCAACGTGCTTGGCGGTGTTCGACTGCACGCGCCCTACGTAGTGCCAGGTGGCGTCGGGCGCGGCGGATCGCTTCCCTCGCAGCTCCTGCACATAGTTCTCACCGAAATCGCGGATCCCCAGCGCCCGGGCCATTGCCACAACGTGCGGTCCGAGGGTCTTTGTCACCGCGACGAGCCTCACCTCGCCGGGGGCACGGCCGGCTCGGGCGCAGGCGAATTCGATGCGCTCGAGCACGGCCTCGGAGTTGCGCCGCAGAACCTCAGAAGTAACATCGGATAACAACAGGTATCAATCCTTTACACTGGCCCCATTCTCATCGCTACCGCCAGCTGGCGGCCGGTGACCCCGTCTCGCCTGTGAGAGAAGAACCGATCGTCATGAATCGTGCACGATCCCTCTACCGCGATCCGCTTCACTCCCGAGTCGCGGAGTGTTGCCTCGATCGTGCTGGCCAGGTCGAGGAAAGTGCGCCCGTCCCTTCGCTCCGTGACCGCGCCCGCGTCGGAGCCGCCCGCGACGGCGAACGCCACGTCCTCCCCCACCTCGTAGTGACAGACGCCAGCGGCGGGACCGATGAGCGCCAGCGACTCGGCGGGGCGTTGGAACAACTCCGCTGCCCTCTGCACGATCCCTCCGGCCAGCCCGCGCCAGCCTGCATGCACGATGGCCACGAGCTGCTCGGACTCCGAAGCGACGACGACCGGTGCGCAATCCGCCGTTGCCACCGCCATCGGTATCCTCGGACTTCCGGCGTATAGACCGTCGGTCTCCCCGATAACACCTTCCTGCCCCGCGTATCCGGCGCCGGCAAGCTTGGCGCCGATTCGGACGAGCTTGGTTCCGTGTACCTGTCCCCCGATAGCGAACTCACCGATGCCGAGGGCGTCGAGCAAAAGCCGGCGATTGCCGCCGACGGCTTGGGCATCGTCGCCGACTGCGTAAGACATGTTGAGTGTCGCGAAGGGCGGTTCGCTCGCTCCGCCGCCTCGCTCCGAAAACGCCACGAGGAACCCAGCCTCTTCCATTTCGCGGGAGACCAACACCGATCCCGAGTCGCCGAGAGGACGCCTATCGAATGCCATCGGTTCCAGCGTAAGGAAAAGGTGGGGGACGGGGAGGACGTGTACGAGAGGCGGGGGAAGGGCGCCTCTTGCCTGTCCTCCCCATCCCCGCGACCGCCGGGCCACGCGGGGCGGTCGGGCTCTAACTCTTGAGGAAGTCCGGTATGTCCAGATCCTCTTCCGCGTCAAACGACGTGACCGTTTCGGGGACTTGCTTGAAGAGCTCGTCCTCTTCGTCGTCCAGGAACGACGCGACGGATACCGGCTCTTTCTCCGGCTTTTCCTCTTCCCTCTCTTCGAAGGAAACATCCGGCTCCTCAAGGATGCGCGATAGCCTGCTGTCCATCCCGGGGGCCGACAACTTGTCGAATCCGGCTGCGATGACGGTGACGCGAACTTCCTCACCCAGCGTGTCATCGACTACGGCGCCGAAGATTATGTTGGCGTCCGGGTGGGCTACGCGCGTGATCGCTTCCGCCGCCTCGTTGACCTCGTGCAGGGTCAAGTCGGTGGGACCGGCAACCGAGAGGAGCACGCCTTTGGCTCCGTCGATCGAAGACTCGAGGAGCGGAGACGAGATCGCGGCCTTCGCCGCTTCGGATGCGCGGTCGGTGCCGCTGCCGTGCCCTATGCCCATGAGGGCCGAGCCGGCCGCAGCCATCACTGCCTTCACGTCCGCGAAGTCGAGGTTGATCAATCCAGGTGTCGTGATGAGAGAGGTGATCCCTTCCACGCCCTGATAGAGCACTTGGTCGGCCATTCGGAAGGCATCGACTATCGAGGTCGTTTCGTCCGATATCTGCAGGAGGCGGTCGTTGGGGACGATGATCAGTGTGTCGACGGCCTGCTTCAGCTCGCTGATGCCGAGGTCCGCCTGCGTCGCGCGCTTCCGTCCTTCGAATCCGAACGGTCTCGTGACGACACCGATTGTCAGAGCGCCGAGGTCCCTCGCCACTTTGGCCACGATCGGCGCCGCGCCCGTCCCGGTACCCCCGCCCTCGCCGGCGGTGATGAAGACCATGTCGGCGCCCTTGAGGATCTCCTCGATGTCGCCGATGTGATCGTCGGCGGCTTTCTGCCCCACCTCGGGGTCGGAACCCGCGCCCAGGCCCCTGGTGGTGTCGCGCCCGATGTCGAGCTTCACGTCTGCGTCCGACATCAGCAGAGTCTGAGCGTCCGTGTTTACGCCGACGAACTCGACCCCGCGCAGGTCGGACTCGATCATGCGGTTGATGGCGTTAACGCCGCCCCCGCCGATCCCGACGACCTTGATCACCGCCAGGTAGTTCTGGGGTGCCTGCATCATTGTCTAACCCTCAACTTGAGCTTAATTGTCATATCCAGTAAACCTTTAGCCGCGCGACTTTACTACGAAGCCCCAGGTGCGTCAAGCAATCGCACAGCTACCGTTGTTGTACGCGGTATCAGATTCCGTCGAGTTCCAGCGACCGTCGTGAGTCCCCTACGACACGCGCTGAGGGCGCGGACGGTGCGCGGATGTCGAGGATTCTCAACTTTTCCGGGGAGTGTTCCGAGTCCCATCGGAGCAGAGCGTCCAAGGCCTGCGCCTTCTCGTTCACTTCGACCGGCGGGCCGTACAGCACCTTGGTTCCGGTCGAGAGACGCAGCCTAATCGCCCCGCCCGGAGCCACTCCCACGGAACTCACCTGAGCCAGCGTCTCGGCGCCGAGTGACCCAGCGACCGCCGCGGCCGGAAGAACGTCGGAGGGCAGGGACCCCCCGATCGATCCGCCACGGATCCCCGGAATGAGGGGCAGCCGTTGCGGAAGTCTCGTACTCGCCAGGATCGACCCGTCCCCCGCTACGAGAAGAAAGGCATCGGGTGCTCGCACAACTGCTGCCGCGCGGCGTTCCCGGATCTGGATTCTGACCGTCGACGGCATGGACTTCACGGCGGTCGCACCCGCCACCCATGGGTCGCTCGCCAACCGGGATGCGAGCTGTTCGGTTGAGAGGAAGATGACGTTCTCCCCGAGTTCTACGCCGGCAGCCTCGACTACGTCTTCCTTCGAGAGGACGCTGTTCCCCGAAACTTCCACAGTCCTGAGGGCAAATACGGGAGACAGAACAACCGCGGCCGCCAGACCCAGAACGCCGAGGGCGAGGAATACGGCAATCATCCGGCGGCTGCGGAGGCGCTCCGAAAGGCTCATGGCTGCTTAACTCAGCGGGGTACTGGATCGAACTCGCCGACGAGCTGCACCTCGCACTCGAGTAGGACGCCGGCCTTGTCCTGCACACGGTTCTGAATCTCGAGCATCAACGAGAGGACGTCGGCTGAGGTCGCCTCCGGCGTGGTCACGATGAAATTGGCGTGCTTCTCCGAAACCCTCGCGCCGCCTACGGTCATGCCCTTCGCCCCGGCTTCCTCGATGAGCCTGGCCGCCTGGCCGTCGGGAGGGTTCTTGAATACGCTCCCGCAATTGGGTTCCGCCAGTGGCTGGGTCGCTCGCCGCCATTCGCGGGCGTCGTCCATGTGCCGTCTAATCTCACCCGGTTCCCCAGGCTGCAATGCGAGCGAGGCACCGGTCACCACCGCGCCGTCCCCGAGAGAAGACCCTCTATAGGAGAAGCCGGCGCCCGACTTGGGAACAGTCTTGGTCTGACCCTCGTTGAACGAGAAGACCTCCACATCTTCGACGATCTCCTCCATCGAGTGCCCGTGCGCCCCCGCGTTCATACGCACGGCACCGCCGAGCGACGCTGGTATCGCCACGCCGAACTCCAGCCCGGCCAACGAATGCGTCAGCGCGACGCCGGCGAGCGCGGGAACGGGCATCGCCGCGCCGGCCCTCAATATTCCTCCTTCCGGCTCGGCCCAGCGGAACGCTTTTCCAAGCCGGATCACCAAACCGGGAAATCCCGAATCGGACACGAGGACGTTCGACCCCTTTCCGAGCACCGTGAAGGGAAGGCCTGTCTCGGAGACTGCCCGCGCCGCCGCGGCAAGGTCCTCAGTCGACTCGGGTTCCACATACAGATCGGCCGGGCCGCCGATGCGAAAGGTAGTGAGGGGGGCAAGCGAGTAGTGGTTTCTGGCGCGATCTCCGAATGCGGCACGAAGGATGGACTCCGCACGGGACATCGCCTCTTCATGACTCACGGGAGGTCCCTGATTCGTTCGAGGGTCTCGTCGGCGACCATCGTGATATCCCCGGCGCCGAGGGTCAGGACCAGATCTCCGGACCTAACCTCGCCTGCCAAGAACTGCACGACGTCGGACCGCCGGGGAAGGTAGACGAGCCGCTTGCCTGCACCCGCCTCCGCCAGCGCATCGATCAACAACTTCGCCGATACGCCCGGGATCGGAGCTTCCCCGGCCGCATATACCTCTGTAATGACGATGACATCGGCCGAAGCGAGGCTCTCGCCGAGCGGTCTCCACATTGCCCTCGTGCGCGTGTACCTGTGTGGCTGGAAGACCGCCACCACGCGGCCATGATCTTCTTTTCTCGCGGCATCAAGCGTGGCGAACACCTCCGTCGGGTGGTGCGCGTAGTCGTCTACGAACTCGGCGCCTCGGACCCACCCACGATGTTCGAACCGGCGCCGCACTCCGGAGAACTCGCCCATCAACAGCGCGGCGGAAGCAGCGTTCATGCCTGCCCAACGGGCGGCCAGGACCGCCGCTGCTGCGTTCGCCAGGTTGTGCCGGCCCGGTACGCGCAGCGCGAGCTCGAGTTCCTCGCCCGTTTCGAGCCGAAGATTCCCACGGGCGTTCCATCCGTCGGAGTCGCCGACAGTCAGGACCACGTCGTTATCGGGCCCCTCCCCATAGGTCAAGGCTTCCCGGCCGGCAAGCTCCAACGCCCGGCGGACGCCGAGGTCATCTCCGCAAGCAACGATCGCTTTCGCCGACGCAAAGAAGCTGGCAAACGCGTCCTCGATTTCTCCACCGTCCCTGTAGAAGTCGAGGTGGTCGTCCTCGATGTTCGTTACCACCGCGACATCCGGTGAAAGCAGAAGGAAGGAACCGTCGCTCTCATCCGCTTCGGCCACGAATAGCTCTCCGCCCCCGGGGCGGGCACCGGAACCGCTTTCGTTGAGATCGCCTCCGACTACGAAGGTCGGATCCAGTCCGCCGCGTTCCAACACCACGGATATCATCGAGGTGGTAGTCGTCTTTCCATGAGTTCCCGATACCGCCAGGGTGCGTTTCCCTGCGGCCAGCGCAGCCAGGACTTGCGCCCGGGCGAGCACCGGCAGGCCACGGCGACGCGCCTCGACGAGTTCGCTATTCGATTCCGGAACGGCACTCGAGATCACGACCGCGTCGGGATCGCCCAGCTGGGCGGCCGAGTGCCGGACGAAAACGACCGCGCCCGCCCCGCGAAGGTCTTCCATCGCCCGCGAATCCTTGAGGTCCGATCCCTGCACTTCGATCCCCATCGATAGGAGCAGCTGCGCGATCCCGCTCATGCCGGCACCGCCGATTCCGATCATGTGAAGGCGGTGAAACCCCGATAGGTCGGGCACCTCGAGGGTCGGGATACTTCCCGAGCGGGGCGCGTAGGTCATGGTTCAGTTTCCCTCAGCGGCCCCCGCAACGACTCCGGCAAGAGCGTCTGCGGCTTTCGGTTTCCCCCACGCAGCGGCCCGCTCCGCCATCGCATGCAAGGCCGCCTCGTCTCCAACCAGCCTTTCAATCTCTACGGCCAACGTCTCCGACATGAGTTGTTCGTCGAGCATTACTTTCGCGGCACCTGCTCGCTGCAGCGCGCGGGCGTTCGCCTCCTGGTGGCGACCCGTCGCATACGGGTAAGGCACGAGCAAGGAGGGCAGGCCGGCAGCGGTGATCTCCGCGATGCTGGTGGCGCCGGCGCGTGCGATCACTAGATCGGCCGCCGCATACCCGAGTTCCATTCGATCAAGGTAGGCGATCAGCCGGACCCTGAGTTCGTCACCTTCGCCCGAGAGGCCGGACGCGGCAAGGGATTCGGCGGTTGGCTCGAAGTGGGCTCGCCCGCAGACGAGAATCACTTGAAGGTCGGACCGCGAGCGAATGAGTTGGAACGCCCCTACCGCCGCTGTGTTGACGTGTAACGCACCCTGGCTCCCTCCGAACACCAGTAGAGTGGTTCGCCCGGGATCGAGGTCGAATGTGTCGGCGGCCTCCTTTCGCCATTCGGCCGCGTGCTCGTGAAAGCTCTCGATCTCCGCTCGAACCGGGTTCCCCGTCAAGACCTTGCGAACGCTTCTCGGAAATCGCGCGCGCGCTTCGTCGAAAGTAAGGGCGACGGTCCTCGCCGCCCTGGAGAAAAGCCGGTTCGCCAGTCCCGGTACCGCGTTTTGCTCATGAAGGACGATAGGGCGGCGTTCCCGAACGGCCGCGCTCAGCGCGGGGCCACTCGCATATCCGCCCATCCCGACAACGACGTCCGCACCTCGCACTAAAGGGCGGCAACGCCCAACCGATCGCGCCATCGTGAATGCAGCACCGATCGCCGCCGGGGACACCTTTCTGACGAATGGTGACGCGTCGATGGTCGCGAGATCGAAGCCGGCCGCCGGAACGAGATCCGCCTCCAGGCCGGTCGCGGTTCCAACGAATCCGATGCGTGCATCGAATCGCTCGGCAAGGCATTTAGCGAGAGCGAGTGCCGGATAGACGTGGCCGGCCGTCCCGCCGCCGGAGATGACGACCCTCACCGTTTACGTTTCCCGGAACCGGCCGGAACTCGCCGGCTCTCTCGCGAGATGTTCACGAGTATCCCGACCGCCGTGAGGCTAACGACCAGCGAGGAGCCACCGTAGGCGACGAGGGGAAGCGGCACCCCGGTTACCGGAAGAAGCCCGGTTACCGCGCCCAGGTTCACTATCGTCTGGAGCCCCAGCCACGAGGCGATGCCGGCCGCCAGAAGTCGCCCGAAGAGGTCGGGGGCGCGTGCGGCGATTCGTATAGCCGAATAGATGAGCACGCCGAATAGAAGCAGAACGGCGATGGCGCCGATCAGCCCGAGTTCCTCGCCGAGAATCGAAAAGATGAAGTCGGTGTGCGCGTTCGGCATGTACCCCCATTTTTGCCGGCTGGTCCCGAGTCCCACTCCACTGAAGCCACCCGAGCCGAGCGCGATAAGGGATTGGATGATCTGGTAGCCGCCGTTCTGAGGATCCCCCCATGGATGCAGGAACGACAGGAGACGGGCTCGACGGTAGCCCTCCCCCATAACCAGCACGAGCCCCAGCAGCGAACTGATCAGAGCGCCGGTTGCCAGATATCGCAGCCTTACACCCGCGACGAAAAGCAGAAGGAACACCGAGCCGGCCACGATCACGGTCGTGCCGAGGTCGGGTTGGATCACGATCAGCAAACAGATGGCACCCACGACCGGGAGAAGCGGCAAGGCGATCTGCTTGGGCTCATCGAGACGCTTCCACTTTCGAGTGATGATGGCCGCAGCGAAAGCGACCACGGCGAGCTTCGCGATCTCCGATGGCTGAATCGTCACCGGGCCGATCACGAGCCATCGTGCGGAGCCCCCGGCAACCGTTCCGGCCGCCGGATGCAACACCATCACCAGAAGCACAAAACAGATCCCGAGTAACGGTATTGCCAGGCGGCGCCACGCCGAGTAGTGCATCCTCGCGGCCATCGCCAGCCCGACCAGGCCGACGAGCGCGTACACGGCCTGGCGGTTGAAGAATAGGAAACTCGATCCGTAGTCCTCGTACGCCGACACGGAACTCGCCGAAAGCACCATTAGCAGCCCGACCGCGACGAGCAGCGCGGTGGATCCGAGCAGCATCAGTACCGCCCGACGGTCGCGCGTCCGCGCGGATGAACGGGAGCGCATCCTCGGAAGCGCCAGATGGCGTGGCATGGAAGCCGTCCGGCTAGCCACGAGGAACTCTCCTTGCCAGCCGAACCGCCGCCTCGGTGAACTGTTCGCCGCGATCCCTGTAATCCTCGAACATGTCCTGGCTGGCGCACGCCGGGGCAAGCAGAACGCAACCGCCCTCGGGCGCCAGACTGAAGGCAAGCTCCACGGCCTCGTCCATGGATTCGGATTTACGGACCGCGACCTTGCCCTCGAATATCCCGGCGATCTCCGAGGCCGACTCTCCCATCACAACGACCCCCGACAGCCCCGGAACTGCTTCCGCCAAAGGCGAGAGGTCGACTCCCTTCGAGAGACCACCGGCGATGAGTACGACTTTCGTGCGCCCTCGCAGCCCGGCTAGAGCCGCGTGCGGGTTAGTGGCCTTCGAATCGTTCACGAATGTCACTGAGCCGGCTTCTGCGACAACCTCGCCCCGGTGAGGCATCGGCCCGACCTTCTCGATACCCGACGTGACGGCCTCGGGCGAGATGCCGAACGAAAGCAAGGCCGCAGCTGCCGCGGCCGCATCGGCCCTGAGCGCATCCGTCCCGAACTCCAAAGGCCCGAGGGCGTCGTCTCCGCTCAACTTCGATAGGAGTTCACCTCCGTCGAAACCGACCTCTCCCCTCTGAGGGCGTCCCAGCGTGAACCAAGCGACCTCGCACGGCGCCTTCTCCGACACTCGGAACGCAGTTGGATCGTCCCGGTTGCCGACGTGAGTGTCGCCGTCATTCTGCAGTTCGAAAATACGAGCCTTAGCGCGCACGTATTCCTCGAGGGAACCGTGCCAGTCGAGATGGTCGGGCGCGATGTTAAGGAGGACCGACACGCGGGGGTGAAACGACTCGTGGAACTTCAGCTGGAAAGAGGAAGCCTCCACTGCAAGAGCGTCATGCTTTTCACGCGCCGCCGTTGAAAACGGGTACCCGATGTTTCCACACGCGACGGCGTCCAATCCGGACTCGCGCATCACGGCGGCCACCATCTCCGTTGTCGTAGTTTTCCCGTTGGTTCCGGTAATCGCGACGTAGGGAACGGGGCAGAGACGGGCACCCAGCTCGAGCTCGCTCCACACGGGCAAGTCGCGATCGGCGGCCCAGGCCAGGACCGGCGCGTGCGGCGGGACACCGGGACTCGTCACTACAACCGTGGCATCGTCGAGGTGTTCCGGCACATGTCCGCCGGCCAAGACTTCGGCGCCGATGGAAGCGAGACCTTCCGCGTCGCGCGCTACCCGCTCCTCCGGGCGCTGTTCGGTCACGCGAACGGAGGCGCCTTCGTCGGCGAGTGCCCGAGCCGCGGCGACACCACTGGCGCCCAAACCGATCACCACCGCGCGCTCTCCGGAGAAAAGGGTCACCCGACGCCTCCTCGCGCGAGGAAGTCGGCGTAGAAGAGACCGAGCCCGACGACCACGAATATGCCGGTCAGGATCCAAAACCTAACGATGACCGTGAACTCCGGCCAGCCGAGAAGCTCGAAGTGATGATGTATGGGCGCCATCCGGAAGACCCTCCGATGGAACATCCGGAACGAGGCCACCTGCACGATAACGGAGGTCGTTTCGAGCACGAACAGCCCTCCGATGATGATCAGCAAGAGCTGCGTGCTAGTCGTGACGGCAAGCGCTGCGATCAGGCCGCCGAGAGCGAGCGACCCCGTGTCCCCCATGAAGATCCGGGCCGGCGCGGCGTTCCACCAAAGAAATCCCGCCGTTGCGCCGAGTGCCGCCGATGCCACGATCGCCGTGTCGAGCGACGGCGTCACCCCCTGGGGGTAGCAGGCCGGGATGTCGACGAGATGGCAGGAGTGGCGGAATTCCCAGAACGCGATGACGACGTAGGACCCTAGGACCAGGATCGAGGAACCCGAAGCGAGCCCGTCGAGGCCGTCCGTTAGGTTCACCGCGTTCGACGACGCGGAAAGCATGATGAATACCCAGAGGTAGAACAGAAGTCCGAGATTCAATCCGGTATCGCGGATGAACGAGAGTTCGGTAGTCACGCTCGTGTACCGGTGAATGATGATTCCGAATATCGCTGCGACGATTGCCTGCCCGACGACTTTCGCGATCTTGTTGAGGCCGAGCGATCTTCCCCGCCTCACCTTGATGAAGTCGTCGACGAAGCCGAGTAGTCCCAGTCCGAGAGCAACGATCAAGACCGCAACCCCCGCGGCCGTGAACCTCGACAATCCGCGGACCGACAGATAGCCGAGCACCAATCCAACCAGTATTACCGCGCCGCCCATGGTCGGAGTCCCCATCTTCTCGAGATGCGTATGGGGTCCGTCCTCGCGGATCAGCTGGCCCCATCCCCATGCCCGAAACAGGCGAATGGCGACGGGCGTGCCGAGAAGCGTCACCAACAAACCGACGGCGGCTGCGATCACGATCCCGGTCAACGCATGGCCTCCGCGCCGCGCTCTAGGGCCGCTACCCGTGACGCCTTGAACAGAACGACGTCTCCTGGATGCCCCCAGCTGCGCGCATCCTCCACCGCTTCCTCCGCGTTCTCGTATCTCGCGATGTTCTCCGGTTCCATCCCCTCGCCTGCTGCACCGTTCGCGATGGGCGACGCGTCGTCTCCGACCGTGATCAGGCGCTCCACTCCGAGTCGCGCCACCAGCCGGCCCACGCGCTCGTGTTCCTCCAATGAGATGGGCCCGAGCTCCGCCATCTGTCCGAGCACGGCCGCCATCCGCGCGTTTCGTGCCATCCATCGGGCGGTTTTCAATGCCGCAGCCATCGACTGCGGATTCGCGTTGTAGGCGTCGTTGACGACGACCACACCCTCGTCGTTGGTAAACACCTCCATGCGCCAGGCCGATACTCGCGCATCCTTCAGCGCGGCGCCGGCCTCTGCAACCGAGACCCCGAGGGCAATTCCGGCAGCCGCAGCGGCAAGCGCGTTTTGAATCATGTGCTCGCCGGGAACACCGAGTTGCACGTCCTCGATTTCGTCCTCGTGCCGAAGACGAAACCGGCCGGCACCATCGTCCCCAAGCGAAAAATCCTCCGCCCGAACCTGCGCGTCGTCGGATGATCCGAACGTGATCACCCGCGCGGAAGTCGCGCTCCCGAAACCGCGCACCGCCGGGTCGTCGGCGGAGAGTACGGCGGTTCCTTGGGGCTTGAGCGCCTCCACCAGCTCTCTCTTGGCCTGCACGAGATTCTCTTGTGAGCCGAAGAGTTCCATATGGGCCGTTCCAACATTCGTGACGATTCCGACGTCCGGCTCCGCGACATCACACAGCTGCGCAATGTGACCGATGCCGCGGCTGCCCATCTCGCAGACGATGACGTCGGTCTCCTCGTTTGCCGCGAGGATCGTGAGCGGAACGCCGATCTCCGTGTTGTACGACGCGGGACTGGCTGTGACCGAAAACCGGGAGGCCAGCACGGCCGCCAGCAGATCCTTAGTGCTGGTCTTGCCGCTGGATCCGGTGATCCCGACCACGGTCGCCCGTGAAGCTAACCGCTCGGCCCCTGCCAGATCACCGAGCGCCGCCTCGGTGTCCGCGACGTGGATCGCAGGAACAGAAGAGCCACCCGTGCTTTGCACGACCGACACGGCGCCGCGCGAGGCGGCATCGGCGACGTGGTCGTGTCCGTCCGTACGTTTCCCCTTGAGTGCGAAGAACAGGGATCCCTCTACGGCGAGCCTGCTGTCCGCTACGACCGATGAGACCACGGCGTCATCTCCCGCCAAACGGCCGCCGGTCACCTCCGCGATCTCAGAAAGCTTGCGCGCTCTCAACCGGCACCCCCCAGCGCACGCAGTTCCTCCGCAGCCACTATTCGATCGTCGAAAGGAACCGTCTCGTCCGCGAACTGCTGCCCGGTCTCATGGCCCTTGCCGGCTATCACGACGATGTCGCGATCTCCCGCCTCACGGAGTGCCATCCGGATGGCTTCACGCCGGTCGTGTTCGATGCGATATTCCCTTCCACCGCGTTTCGCGCCGGGCTCGATCTCGGCGATTACCGTTCGTGGATCCTCCGACCGCGGATTGTCGCTCGTCAGGACCGTTAGATCCGCAAGCCGGGTCGCTACCTCGCCCATCAGCGGCCGTTTCCCGCGGTCGCGGTCGCCACCGCATCCGAAAACGGCGATCACCCGGCCATCAGTGAGCGGGCGCATCGCGGACAGGACGTTCTCGAGACTGTCGGGCGTGTGGGCGTAGTCGACGAGGACCGTGAAGCCCTGGCCTTCCTCCACAGGCTCAAGCCTGCCGGGCACTCCTTGCAAGGCGGCCAGCCCCTCGGCGATCGCACCGTCGTCGATGCCCACGCTTCGCGCGGCCGCCACGGAGGCGAGACAGTTCATCACGTTGAACATCCCGCGCAGTCGCGACGAGAAACGACTGCCCCCCGCATCGAATTCGATGCCGTCCCAAGCGGTCTGCACATTCGTCGCTTGAAGATCCGCCTCCGCCGAGGTTCCAAAGGTGATGGTAGGAAGATCGGGCCGCAGTAGCCGCGAGCCGGCTTCATCGTCCACGTTGATCGCCGCGCGTTCGGAGATGGCCGGATCGAAGAGGCGCGCCTTTGCGAAGAAATACTCGTCGATCGTTCCGTGGTAGTCCAGATGATCCTGGGACAGGTTCGTGAAGACCGCGCAAGCGAACCGGATCCCGGAGACCCGATGCTGGTCCAGTCCGTGCGACGACACCTCCATCGAAACGGCCTGGACTGCCCCGTCGGCCATGCTCCGGAGGAGCCGGTGAAGGTCGGGGGCTTCGGGTGTCGTGTGTGGAAGCGGCGACGGCCGTCCATCTATGCGCACTCCCGTCGTTCCGATAACGCCCGGGATCATTCCCGCCGCGCGGAAGATGGACTCCGTCAGATATGTGGTCGTCGTCTTGCCGTTCGTCCCAGTTACGCCGACCACGGTCATCCGCTCAGCCGGGCGTTCGAAGAACTCCGCCGCGATCGGTCCCATCGCCGCACGTACCGAAGGAACGAGTACCTGGGTGGCGTCGTTAGAAAGCCACCGTTCCACCACGAGAGCCTTCGCCCCCCGGCGAATCGCATCATCCGCGAAGTCGTGGCCGTCCGCGGTGGATCCCGGTACACAGAAGAAAAGCCCATGGGGTTCCGTGTCTTCGGACCGGTAGGCCAGGCCGGCGATCCGGACCCCGGGCGCGCCGCGAAGATCGCGTTCGGGAAGCGTGGAGATGATGTCGGCCAGGCGCGGCCTCTCAGAAGGAGGGGCAGGCGAACCGGGCGGGTCTTCTGGTGGAGTTGCCAAGTGAAGTCCCCCGGGAGCCACACGGTGATTCGGGCTCGCGGATGCGACCCTTCGGCCGCCCGCTTTCATCGGCCCCCTGCGGCACTGGGCAAGGGCCTTGGGCGTTCGCCCGGCGGGATCCGAAGGCGCGCAATGGCCTCCTTTCCAATCTGCTGAAACAGGGGTGCCGCGGTGACTCCCCCGTACTTCAGAGCCGGTTCGTCAAGGATAGCGGCGATCACGATCTGCGGATCCGACGACGGCAGGAAGCCGATGAAGGACCCTACGAATCTTCGCGTGTAGCCGGGACCCTCGGTTTTGGGTTTCTGCGCCGTTCCCGTCTTCCCTGCCACCCAGTACCCCGGGATTTGCGCCTCGGTTCCGGTTCCGGTGCGGACGACGTTCGCGAGCATCCTTGTCACGAGGTCTGCGGTCTTCTCCGAAACGACCCTCCGCGTCGCCTGAGCCGGCACCGGATGGTACTTCCCCGCCTGGTCGGTCGTTCCCCGGACGAGGCGCGGCTGCACCCACTCGCCGCCGTTCGCAATCACCGCGTAAACCTGGGCCATCTGAAGCGGTGTTACGGCCAGACCCTGGCCGATCGGAATCGTCGCCATCGTCGTGTCCCAGTACCGGTAGCGCGACGGAATGATCCCTTCCAGCTCTCCCGGAAACCCCACTCCGGTTTCCTGCCCGAACCCGAACCTGGCGAGGTAGGAAGCCATCAGGTCGGGACCTACCTTCGCCGCCACGCGGATGACGCCGACGTTGCTCGACTGCGTCACGATGTCGTTGATGGTCATCGACATCGGCGCATGTGGATGGGCGTCGTGGAAAACGGCGTCGCCGATGCGCCATTTGTCGGGAACGTCGAAGCGTTCGTTAAGGCGCACTTGGTTTTCCTCGAGAGCGGCCGACACCGTGATCACCTTGTTCACCGAGCCGGGCTCGTACACGGTCGTGACTGCGGGGTTCTCCAGGTTCTCTTCGCTAGCGCTGCCGAAGCGATTGGGGTCGAACCATGGATACGAAGCCATCGCAAGGATGTCGCCGTTGTCGGGATCGAGGACAACCACGGTGCCGCCCTTCGCCCCGTTCCGCCGAACGGCGTCCTCCAGCGACAGTTGGGCTTGAAATTGCAGATGTGGATCGATCGTGGTTACCAGGTCCTCACCCGCCACCGGTGGGCGAACGAGGTCCACGCCTTGGGGAATTCCGCGCCCCGACGGATCGATCTCCTCCTGACGCTCCCCGTCCTCGCCGTCAAGCAGATCCTGGTACTCGAGTTCTAGCCCGGACAAGCCCGCGCCGTCGATCCCCACGAACCCCAGGACCTGTGGAGCCCCGAAGCTTCCGGCCGGATAGTGCCGCTTGCTCTCCTGAAGGAATCCGATACCGGGCAGGTTCAGTCGAGCCACCCGGTCGGCAATGCCCCGGTCGACCTGGCGCGCGAGATACACGAATGAGCCGTCTCCCTTGAGCAGATGCTCGAGCTGAATAGGCCGGGTCTTCAACAGGGGTGCGAGTTTCTCGGCCGCGACGGATGGTTCGCTCACGTAGCGCGGGTCCGCGTAGATGGCTCTCGCATCCAGCGAGAGCGCGAGGTCTCGCCCGAACCTGTCTTGGATCGCCCCTCGCGTGGCCGGAAGGGGCAATACCCGAACTCGCTGTTGGGTCGCCAGGTCCTGATAGGTTCCCGCGTCCCGAACCTGCAGGAATCCCAACCGCACGACGATCCCGGCGAACCCGATCACCAGCGCGACGAACAGGGCAGCCAGACGCCCTGCCGGCGGACGATTCACGGAGCATCCCCCGGTTGTCCGCCGGTCCCCCGCACGTAGACGACCTCGACGGCGGACGATTCGGGAAGGATCAGGCCCAATCGGCGGGCTTCGGACGCTATTCGTTCTGCGGACGAAAGGTCGGCAACCGCGAGCCTCAGCTCACCGTTTTGGCGTGCGAGCAGCTCCTGTTGTTGCGCAAGCTCCTCCATGCGAAACGACCCTTGCGCGAGCACTGCGTTCGTCGCCGCCAACCCGAACACGATCCCTGCAATCGCGAGGATCACGAATACGATGAACAGCGCCGGCCTTCTCGACTTGCCCGCCCGCTTCTTCCTTGGGGGAGGAGGGACGACTCGCAAGTGGGCCTTGCGGGCCGCCCGGCTCCTCAACTGCCGCGCGGGAAGACTCATTCGCCCGTCTCCATCCGCTCCGCCACACGCAGCTTCGCGCTGCGAGCGCGACGGTTCCTGGTCGCTTCCTCGTTCGATGGCCTCAACGGCTTCTTCGTCAGCACGTCGAGCGAGGGCTCTGTTTTCAAGTACCTCTTCACGATCCCGTCCTCGAGCGAGTGATACGAGATGACGAGTACGCGGCCACCGGGAGTGAGAAGCCCGCTCGCCTGAGGAAGTGAGGCGGCGAGCTCCTCGAGCTCCCGGTTGACCGCGAGACGGAGCGCCTGGAACGTGCGGCGCGCGGGGTGGGGGCCGCCCCGACGCCTCCCGACCGCACCCGCGACCACCGACGCCAGCTCGGCCGTCGTTTCAATGGGCGCACGATTACGTGCGCGCACGATCGCGCGTGCGACATTCCTTGAACGGCGCTCCTGACCGAAGTCCCAAAACACTTGCGCGAGTTCTTCTTCCGACGCTTCATTGATCAGCTCTCTGGCGCTGCGGCCCTCGCGGCCCATTCGCATGTCGAGCGGGCCTTCCATCCGAAAAGAGAACCCCCTGTCCGGGTCGTCTAGTTGCATCGACGAAACGCCGAGGTCGTAGAGAACCCCGTCCACAGGATCCACGGCGGGAATTTCCGAGAACCGAGCAACGAAGAGGGCAGAGCTGGATCCAAAACGTGCGAGGCGACGCGACGCGATTTCCACCGCGGCCGGGTCCCGGTCGATGCCGATCAATTCTCCGACGCCCGACCGAAGTAATGCTTCGGCGTGGCCGCCGGCACCGACCGTCATGTCCAAAACACGATGCCTTCCGCCGAGGAAGCGGAGCACTTCGGAGACCATGACGGGTTCGTGCGACCGCTGCGGCCCTTCCCCTGGATCTTTCGGCACTCATGGTCCCCCCAGCAGATGCACGACCAGCAGGCCGGCGCCGGTCCAAAGACCCAACGTCACCGCCGACAGTGCGATCAACGAGAAGCTCTCTCCCACTTCCTTCAAGAGGCCGGCCTTCATTTGCCCTCCCCAAGTGTTCCGGCCTGGTACGCCACGCCGTGTACGCCGAAGTAGCGCTCCCAGGTCTCGCCTTCCCAAATGTCCATCCGATTCATCACGCCGACGACAACGGCCTCGCGGCCTATCCCGGCAAGGGTCCGTAGCTTTTGCGGAAGAAGGAGGCGTCCCTGAGCGTCCAACTCGACGGCCTCGGCGCTGCCGAAGAAGATCCGGGCATACGCTCTGGACTCGGGAGCAGAGATCGGCTCCGAGCGGACGCGTTCGCTTTCGGTCTCCCACTCTTCGGACGGGAAGGCGAAGATGCAGCCGTCTTGTCCCAGGGTCAGGTAAGCCCCATCGGCAAAGGGCTCTCGAAAACCCTTCGGAAGGGACATCCTGCCCTTCGGATCAAGCTGGTAGCGATGCGTGCCGAGTAGATCGGCCACAGCGCTTCCTCCCCCTCTCCTCCACTAAGAGGCCACTTTTATCCCACTTCTACTCCACTAAGTCAAGAGGCCTTATGAAGGGGGGTCATGCGGGTCCAATTGGCGTCAATCAAGCATTGGCGCCGGGTGACGAGCTAGGAGAGGAAGGGCTCCCAGTCGGGCTCCGGCCGGCCGAGGGACAGGCGGAAGCCATCCCTAGGCACGAAGGGCTTGCGGGCAAGGCGGAGGCCCGCCTCGGTGGGGAGACGGTTCTCCTTGCGCGAGTTGCAGCGACGGCAGGCGGCAACAACGTTGTCCCACGCGTGCTCTCCCCCTCTGGAGCGAGGGATCACGTGATCCACGTTCTCCGCAGCGTTGCCACAGTACTGGCAACTCCAGTGATCGCGCGCGAACACCGCCCGCCGCGTCAGGGCCGCTTGCGCACGAAAGGGCACCTTGACGAAGTACCGCAGCCTTACGACGGAGGGTGCGACCATCCGAAGACGCTCCGATCTGAAGATCATTCCGTCCGAGCGGACGACTTCGGCCTTCTCTTTGAGGACGAGCACGACTGCCCGCCTCGCCGGAACGACGGCGAGCGGCTGGTTGGTGCCATTGAGAACGAGGGATCTTCCCATCTGCACAAACCTACCCGTCTTCGCAGGTCAGGGCGAGTATAGCAACGCCCTTGTAATTTCGTGCCTGGATGCTTGCGACAAGCGAATCACAACGGTGTAATCTTGTCCCGAAGGCGGCGTTGTGGCCGTTCCCCTAGGGCGCCTTTAGAGCGAAAAGGGGCCGCGCGGGGTGTCCGAGATTCGGGGTTTCGGCCGCCGCCGCCTTCCCATTTCGGCAATCCCGATTAAGGGTCCTCTGTAACATTTGCCTTGAGCACGGCAGAGGAGCCTTCGTGGATCGCTCGACCGAGGACTGGCAGCGGGTAGGTGAGCTTTTCGGCGCCATCCAATCGAACGTCGAGCGCGTCATCCAGGGCAAGACAACCGAAGTCCACCTCGCGCTCGTAGGCCTTCTTGCGGAAGGTCATCTGCTGATCGAGGACGTTCCGGGCGTGGGCAAGACCATGCTCGCGAAGGCAATCGCGCGCACCATCGACTGCTCGTTCCGGCGTATCCAGTTCACGCCCGACTTGCTCCCGATCGATGTCACGGGCGTCAACGTCTTCAATCAGGAACGCGGCGACTTCGAGTTCAAGCCCGGCGCGATCTTCGCGAACATCGTCCTGGCCGACGAGATCAACCGCGGCAGCCCGAAGACGCAGTCGGCACTTCTCGAGTGCATGGAGGAACGACAGGTGACGGTCGACGGCGTAACTCACCCCTTGGGGTCACCGTTCGTCATCATCGCCACGCAAAATCCCATCGAACATGAGGGAACCTATCCCTTGCCCGAGGCCCAGCTGGACCGTTTCATGATGCGCATAGCGCTCGGATACCCGGACGCCCAGGCCGAGGCAGAGATACTCGCGACACACGGCATCTCTTCGACATTGGACTCGCTGGAGCCGGTCGCCGATGCTCCTACGATCGCATCGATGGCATCCTCGACGAGAGGCGTTCACGTCGCGCCGGCACTCCACTCGTACATAGTGGAGATCGGCGAAGCAACCAGGAGACATCCCGACCTCTACCTCGGGGCAAGTCCCAGGGCGTCGATCATGCTGCTGCGGGCATCGCGCGCTGCCGCCGCGGCCGAGGGCCGCGACTATGTGACGCCCGACGACATCAAGGGCCTGGCGACAGCCGTCTTGTCCCATCGCCTCCTGCTTACTGCAGACGCTGTGATGAGTGGGCGATCGATCACGCCGATCCTGCAAGAACTGCTGGAAGAGGTACCCGTTCCAGTTACCGGATCGACCTGATGCCGCGAGCCCGCGGCTCCGCATTGCTCGCCGCCGGGATATCGCTCTTGGCCGTTGCACGGCTGTTCGGTTCGCCCACGATGTTCACGCTCGGTGCCGGGCTCGTCGCCCTGCCCCTCGTCGCCACGCTCCAAAACCGCCTGAGCCGCACCCGCCTTTCGGCCGCCCGACGGCTGTCGGCGTCGAGCGTCACGGTCGGGGAACCGGTGAAGGTCGAGATCGAGGTGGAAAATGGGTCGGTTGCGGCGTCCGGGGTCTTGCTCATCGAGGACGGCGCCCCCGAGGCCCTCGGTAACCCGGCCCGCTTGGTCCTATCCGGAGTACCGGCCAGGCGAAAGAAGCGCATCGCCTACAGCATCACGCCTTCCACCAGAGGCAGGTTCGAGGTTGGCCCGCTTCAGATCGAAACTTCTGATTCCTTCTTCCTGACCAGAGGCCGACTTCGATTCGAGGACATGTCCCGCCTCGTCGTCAAGCCAGCCGTCGAGCCTTTGAGAGCGGAGGCCGGGCGTTCATTCGGCGCCGGCGGCGAGGGATCCTCCGGGCTGCCGTTCAGATCCTCAGAGGAATTCTGGACCATTCGCGAGTACCAGATCGGCGACGACCTTCGTCGTATTCACTGGAGAAGCGTGGCGCGAAGTGGGAAGCTTATGATCCGCCAGGACGAGGCCGCCAGTACGCCCTCCACGACGATCCTTCTCGACACACGGAACTCAGCCTTAGGACGGTCCGGCTCACCCGGATTCGAGAGAGCCGTGTCGGCGGCCGCTTCCGTTGCGATTCACATGCTTCGAAGCGGATTCTCTTTGCGGGTCGCCACCACCGAATCGGATCCGGAAACAGTGGATGACTCCACGGCCCTGGAGATACTTGCCGGTCTCCAGGACTCCCCTTCATCGTCCTTGCTCCCCCGGCTCGAACGAATTCGCCGTGGTACCGGTGCCGGGTCGGCTTTCATAGTGGTCACTGCACCTCCCACACCCCCTGAAATTGCGGAGCTTTCACGCGCGGCGAGCGACTTCGCTCCCAGGACCGCCGTTCTCGTCTACCCGGCAGACCTTCAAAGCCTCTCGCCGGGGGCACGGGAGACGCTCCGCGGGCGGGCGTCCGTTGCGGAGCGATCGCTTTCTCGGGCGGGATGGAGCGTATTCGTCATCGGGCCTTCGGATCGGCTGAGGGACATATGGAAAACAAGAACAAAGGGACTTCCGGCGGCGGCCGGCTCGTTGCGGTAGCCGCGGTTTCGCTCCTCTCCGGGGCTGCGGCCCTCGCGCTGGGCCGCGTGTTTACCGGAAGCGTTCCCGCACTGAAACTAGTCGGTGCGGCGCTGGCGTCGGTCGTGCTGGCGGGGCTTCTTCAACGGAGATCGCTCGCGCCAGCGCTCGGCGCGGCCGCAGGGGGGTTCGTCGTCGTTGCCGGCATCCTCGTGTTCCCGGAGACGACCTGGGCCGGGATACCCCGCGTCCAAACCCTGGCGCGAATTCTCGCCGCGATAGGCGAGGCCAATACGGAGGCCCGCAACAGGATCGCCCCGGCCTTCCCGGTGGCTCCTCTATTGACGGTTGCACTCTTCGCCGTGTGGGGAGCCTCGTTCGCGAGCCACGCACTGCTGGTACGAGCCTCGAGGCCGGTGCTGGCCCTCGTTCCGCCGGCAGGACTCGCTGCGTTCGCGGACTCTGCCATCGGGCCGGTACCCAGGCCTTCCTACGCGATTCTCCTACTCGCCGGCGCAATGGCCGTCGTCTTCGCCGGCAACTTCATCCGGATCCTTCGCTGGGGGCGGAAAGGGGAATCGGACGGATTTCGTTGGCGCTCCTCGGCGCAGGGAGCCGCGCGCGCGGGGGCGGCGGCGATTGGCATCGCCCTCATCGCGCCGGTTTTCATTCCCGGTTACGGATCTAGCCCTGTGCTGCAACCGGAAACCGGCTTTGGATCGGCGCGCGTCGACCCCAAGGTCTCGCTCGGCTCCACACTGCCGCCCCAGTCGGAGGTACCACTCTTTTCGGTGACGGCAGTGCGTCCCGCGTACTGGCGCATCGAGTCCCTGGACGCATTCGACGGGCTGGCATGGTCGAGCTCGCGTGACGATTCCGACGGACGGATGATCACCACTTCGAACGAGCCCGTCCGGCTGGGAGCGAGTGCAGACGAAGAACTGACCCTTCGTCAGGATGTGCGCATCGCTCAGATGGAGTCGAGATGGCTGCCGATGGCGTTCGAGGCGGCCACGTTACGCGTGGACGAGGGAACGGTTACGTACGACGCGGAGGCCGGCACCGCCTCTGCCTCACAAAGCCTGCCGGGCGGATATCGGTACACCGTGGTGTCGACGCTGCATGCCCCCACCGCGCGGGATTTGGATCTGGCTGCGGATCCCACAGCGCCGGCGGCGCGGGCGGCGGCGGGGATCTCTCCCGGCGTCTACGAGCAATACACGAGGCTTCCGCGGCCGTTACCGGGAAGTATCGAGGAACTGACGCAGCGGATCACGGAAGACCAGCCGAATCCGTACCGAAAGATGATCGCCATCCAGGACTACCTGAGGGAGAATCTTGTCTTCGACGAGACACTCGAGGAGGTTCCGGCCGATAGGGATCCCCTCGTGTACTTCCTGACCGAATCCCGTCGCGGATTCTGTCAACAATTCGCCGGTGCGATGGCGGCGATGGCCCGGACGCTCGGCTACCCGTCCCGCGTCGCTTACGGGTTTCTGCCGGGCGTCGAACTCGGCAACGACACCTGGCAAGTCAGCGCGGCCGAGACTCATGTGTGGCCGGAGATACTGTTTCCCGACTACGGCTGGATTGCTTTCGAACCCACACCGACGCGAAGCAACCCCGTTCCCTCCCAGTACCTGCAACCTCCCCCATATCACGACCCCTCGTGCGGACCCCGGTGCCGTCTCCAGGAAGCTGCCACAGCCGCCCGACGCGAGCAGCAGGTTGTCGCGCAAGCTCCCGACCGGACGCCGCGACGCACCGAGCCGGATGAACGGGGCGAGATGACGAACTCTCCGAGTGGCCCTCGGCTCTTACCCATCGCTCTCGTGCTGCTCGGAATCGCCGCTTTCGCGCTCGTGGCCTGGCCGCCCGCGAGGTTCATGGTTCGGCGCGCACGTTTGGCCGGTGCGCGAGACGATAGGTCGAGGATTCTCGCGCACTACCGGATGTTCGAATCGAAGGCGGCGGATCTCGGCTTCGGACGCCTTCCAGGCCAGACGATTGCGGAGCACGAAAAGCAACTAAGCGGTGGACTCTCGGAGTCCGATCGCTTCGGCGAACTGGTGTCGCTCGCCGCGTACTCCCCTCAGAGCGTGGGCCGCGCCGATTCCGCGGAGGCTCGGAAACTGACGGCAGCGGCTGCCAGGAGACTGAGGGAACGCTCATCGATAGCGGTCCGCGTCCGCGGCGCATACCGGCTAAGGAATTCTCAGCTCCCCGTGCGGGCCTCTCGCGCCGCGTCGTTCAACGCGCGAATGAAACGTTCTCGGTCCTGACGGAACTCGGCAACGTTGTCCTGAACCCCGCGGGCGAGTTCGTCGATTGCGACGAAGAACGCCATCTGTCCCTCCCGCAGAGCATCGAGAACTTCCCCGTCTCGGCGGCACACTTTGAAGATGCTCTGACCGTCCGTGACGAGCTTGACGTCCGAAAGATGCCGGCCGAGCCCGGCCCTTTGGTTGAGGAAGTTCCACGCCCGGCGCACCCTCTGCAGCGACATCCCGCCGTCGAGCAAGGATTTCACCACGCGCATGGCGACCAGGTCTCTGAACGAATACATCCGTGGAACGCCCGGCCGGCCCCCGGTCCCCTGAACCGACGGTTCTATCAGACCAATCTGATCCCAGTAGCGAAGTTGCCGCGCGGTACACCCCGTGAACTTAGAAGCTTGATGGGCAGTAAACCCCTCCATACGACGCACTCCCGACAGACGATTGCCACCAAAAACCGCAACTCGCCGGTGGGAAGGGCAGCTGCTGCTAGGTCAGCGCCGCCGGCGTAAGGGAAGGCATGCCCTTTCTATCCCGCGCGGAGCGACATGCGCAAGACCCGAACGGCTTAATCCGCGGAAAAAATTATTCGGCCGGCGGGCGTTCTCCCCGGAAGCGGCTGGTCAGCCGCGCCAGGAAGCCGGGAAGCGTGCGCCCTTCCCTCGACATCGATCGGAGCTGGTCCTGGCCGATTCTCTTGAGATCGCGGTAAACGACCAGGGCGGAGGTGAGCATTACGGCGAATCCGATAAGTGCGATCCATATGGAAACGAAGAAAAGCGCGAGCATCGCCAATCCGGCAATGAATGCCAGCGTAGCCCGGCGAACCCGCCGCGCCAGGTGCGAATAAAGTGAGGTCCTGGCAACCTGGTCTGCGAGCCGGGGATCGTCTTCGGCCAGGCGGCGTTCGATGTCCTCGAGAATGCGCTGTTCGTAGTCGGAAAGCGGCATTACGCCCCCTGCTTGGTTCCAGCGACCATTATAGGAACCTTCCTGAATCCGGTGCAGGGGCATCCTCAACCCCGCGGTCCTCGGAGTCCAGCAAGGCGGCGGGTACCGCAGAACCCTTGCCGAAACGCCGTTCGATTCGATCCACGGTTCGTTCTACGTCGCCCCATCTGCTGCTTCGAAGAAGCGCAAGCTGCTCGTCACCCGCAGGGACTAGTCCGGTCGCCTGCACACCGAGCAGCCGAATCCTGCGCCGCCTGCCGGGGAGCGCCCGGAAGAGATCCTTGGCGACGGCGTACATGTCCGCGGCCGTGTCGGTCGCCCGGGGCAACGTACGCGACCTCGTGAGTGTGGTGAAGTTCGCCAAACGGGCCTTCAGCACGATCGTGCGCGCCCGGTAGCCGGCCTTCCTGAGCCTCGCCCCCACGCGCCCGGAAAGGGCAAGGATCTTTCGAAGAAGCGCCTCCTCGTCGTCGATATCCTGGCCGAAAGTCATCTCGTGGCCGACGGACTTCGGGGCCTCGTATGGGACCACCCGCCTGTCGTCTTCCCCGCGGGACAAGGCGATGAGTCCCGCGGCTTGAAGGTCGCCGAGCATCCTCGCCAGGATGGACTCCGGAACCCGCCCGAGATCCGCGACGGTTCGAATGGCCATCCTCTGGAGCAATTCGGTGGTTTTCTCGCCGACGCCCCAGAGCGCGCCTACGGGCAGTGGCTCGAGGAAGGCCTCCACGCCACCGGCCGGGACCAAAAGGAGTCCGTCCGGCTTGGCCTGCTCGGATGCAAGCTTCGCGAGGAACTTGTTGGGCGCCACGCCCACGGAGCAGGTCACGCCGAGTTCGCCGCTCACCTGCGTCCTTATCCGCTCCCCTATCTCCGCCGGCTGCCCGAAGAGCGTGGTCGCCCCTCCGGCATCCACGAACGCCTCATCGAGTGATATCCATTCCACCAACGGCGAGTACGACAGGAGGATCTCGCGGAACCGGTTCGAATGGGTTTTGTACGCCTCGAAATCGGGCGCCACGAAGATCGCGTCGGGACAGAGGCGCCTGGCGCGGACCACCGGCATGGCGGAGGTGATGCCGAACTTCCGGGCCTCGTACGAGGCGGAGGTAACCACACCGCGCGAACCCGTTCCGCCGACGACGACCGGCTTGCCGGAAAGGGAAGGATTCTTTCGGATCTCCACCGAAGCGTAGAACGCATCCAAGTCGACGTGCAGAATCGGCTCGAGAGGTCTAGACATCTGTCCGTCGCCGAAGCCTGGATACGGCGCGCAAGCCGAGCAAACCGACGAGTACCATCGCGCTTGCGATACCGATTAGGACCGCCTGGACGAGATCGTCGGGCAGCCCGACGATGACGATCAGCGTCGATCCTAGGAGAGCCATCAGTTCCTGCAACGAGAGCAATACACCCGAAACACGGCCCTGTTCGTCTTCACCGACCACACGTTGCACCAGCGCGAGCGCCGGTGGATAGAAGAATGCCAGACCGGCGCCGATCAACGCCGCTCCGGGAAACGCCACCTGATAGATGCCGAAGCCCGAGTAGATCAGAAGGCCGATCCCGGACGCGGCAACACCGCCGCCGACGAGCGCGAGTTCCTTGCCCGCTCCTCTCTTTATCCGTGACACCGAATACGAGCCCAGGATCGCACCGGCGCCATGCGCGGCCCAAAGGTAGAGAACCGCTGCGTCGCCGCGGTGGAGAACGTGCCGTACGTACAGAGGTTCGAGTACGAAGAACGCATTGAAGACCATCCATCCCACGGCCGTGACGAATAGCAGCAAGCGAAGCTCAGGATGATTCCATGACGTCCGCAATCCTTGCGAGAATCCGGAGAGCGCGATCTCGGGACGCTCACCCTGCTGACGGATATCGGGCATCGAGGTGGCGATCGCGGCCGCGAGGAGCGTTATTGCGATCGCAGAACCATAGACCACGCCGTGGTCGAAGTGATCAATGAGCACGCCGCCCAGCAGCGAACCCGAGAGGATCGTGATCTGGAACGCGAGTGCAAGCACGCCGTTCGCGCGGATCAGATCACGCTGGGGTATGAGCAATGCCGTGAGAGACGAACGCGACGGCTCGAGAGATGCCCAGCCGAGTCCTACCAGGAACGACGAGCCGTACATCCAGGTGAGAGACGGTGCGTACCAGCCTAGAGCCGCCGCCCCGCCGAGCGTCAGGATCCCGGCGACGTACACCCACTTCGGGCTCCATCGATCGACGACCATCCCCTGGAGTACCGTCCCGAGCACGAACGGCAGGGAGAGCGACACGCCGAGCAGGGCGAGCTGGCGAGTCGTCGCCCCCTGCTCGAAGGTAGCGGAGGTGATGAGCGCGCCGTAGAAGGCCCACAGAGCGAGGTTCGAGGTCGCATGTGCCAGCACGAGCCGGCGAAACGGTTTGTTGCGGAGTAGTCTGACGTCGCCGAGCGCCTCCTGCTCCAGGAGGTCTTGAGCGCCCCGCTCGCTTCCCGCGCCGCCCGGCTCGTCCGTTCGCACCGTTCTCACAGTATCCCGCTCACGCGCCGGCCGAGCCCGGGCTCGAGTGCCAGAGTTTTCGCGGGGCGGCCCCGAATGAAGGGCCTCCCTCAGCCAGGGCTTGCTGCAACTTCCCTTCACGCCGGGCCTTGTGCAAGGCCACGAGATCCCAAACATCCTCGGCGACTACGCTCACTCCCCCGACTCCCGATCGCCGCAAGCGGCCCCAGACCGCAAGGACGTACGAATGAAAAACCGTTCGTGCGCATTTCGGCTGGACCCGCTCGAAAACCGTTACGTCCACGGGCCCAGTCGCGTCGTCGAGCGTCAGGAAGATGATTCGCTGGCCGCTTCGAACCGCAGGCGTCTGGGATGCGACCTTGACGCCGGCTACCATCACCCACTCGTCGTTCTTGTGTGCGCGCAGCTCCTGAGAACGTATGACGCCGAGGTCTTCCATCACTCCTTCGAAGAACGACAACAGGTGCCGGGATGCATCGAGCCCGAGAACCTCCAGTTCCGCGCGAACCTTCTCGGCATCCGTGTATTCCGGCAACGACCATCGGGACGACGGGAGTTGCTCCTCATCGAAATTCAGCGAGAGCTGGTCGCCCTCGCGTTGCGGGTCCGTCGTCTTTGTCTCGAACCACCGGTCGCGGCGCGTGCCGGCGCCGAGCGAGTCGAATCCCCCGGCGTGCGCTATCGCTTCGCACACCGGCTGCGAAACCGTTGCTCTCCTCATGAAGTCTCCGGCGTCGGCGAACGGCCGCTCGGCCCGGGATTCGAGTATCGAGCGAATCTCGGCATCCGAGATCCCATGGACGTCGTTGAGCGCAAGCCGAATGCCGTAGGGGTGATCCGATGAAGGACGGCCGGGTTCGGGCCGGCCACCAAGGTCGATCTCCTCGACGACGTATTCGGGCTCGCTCTTGTTGACGTCGAGGGGAAGGATCTCGATGCCGTGTTCGCGAGCGTCCTCGAGGATCAACCGGCGCGGGTACATCCCGGGGTCGTGCGTCAAAATTCCCGCCAGGAAGTGCGCCGGCCAGTGCGCCTTCAGATACGCCGATTGATAGGTCGGAACGGCGAACGCGGCTGCATGTGCCTTACAGAATCCGAACGAAGCGAACTGCGCGACGTTGTTCCACACCGGTTCCGCGACCTCCTCGGGGATCCCGCGTTCTTCGGCACGTGAAAGGAAATCCTCACGCAAAGCGGGCAACTCATCGTCGTCGCCCAGTCGCCGGCGGATCGCGTCTGCTTCGGCCAGGTCGTAGCCACCGATCGCGGCGAGCGTTCGCATGACCTGCTCGTGGTAGACGATCACCCCGTAGGTCTCCTGCAACCCCGGACGAAGCGAAGGATGCGCGTACTCAGGGATCTGCATCCCGTGGCGGCGTTTCAAGAACGGCGTGATCATGTCCGACTTCACAGGGCCGGGCCGGAACAAAGAGATGTCGATGATCAGGTCCTCCCACTTGTCCGGCTGAAGCTTCTGGAGCAACTCGCGCTGTCCCGGCGACTCGATCTGAAAACATCCGAGCGTGTCGGAGGAACGGATCAGCTCGAAAGCCGGCCGGTCGTCGAGTGGGATCTCCCCGAGATCCACCTTGTGTGCTTCGGTCCGCGCGATCTCGTCGAGACAGTGACGCATCGACGAAAGCATCCGCACGCCGAGGACGTCCAGTTTGAGATAGCCGAGCAGTTCGACGTCGTCCTTGTCGGCCTGGATCATCCGGTATCCCTGGAACGACCGTTCGAGAGGAACGCGCGTCACCAGCTCATGGTTCGACAGCACGATCCCGCTGGGGTGCAACGCGATGTGGCGGGGAAATCCGTCGAGTCGCTCGGCCACATGGAAAAGCATCTCGAGCTGTCCGGCGTTCAGATTGGATCCGGCCAGCTCCGGCAGGTGCTCGATCGCTTCTCTTAAGTGCCTCGCCCCGATGTGCGGGAACGCCTTCGCCACGACACCGACCTCCGTCTCGGGCAATCCAAGCGCCTTGCCGACCTCGCGGACGGCAGCGCGCGCCCGGTAGGTGTCGATCATCGCGACGCAGGCCGCGCGCTCGTCGCCGTAGCGCGACAGAACCATGTCGTACACGTCCTCGCGGCGAGCCGACTCTACGTCTACGTCGATATCGGGCAGCTCGTCGCGCAGCGGGTTCAGAAACCGTTCGAACACCAGGTTGTGACGAACGGGATCGACGTCGGAGATACCTGTCAGGTAACAAACGAGCGACCCTGCGGCGCTTCCGCGGCAGGCGCAACGGACCCCCATCGCCTTCACGTCGGCGACGATGTCGGCGACCGTCAGGAAGTAAGCCGAGTAGCCCATCTTGTGAATCATCGCCAGCTCGAGGTCGAGGCGATCGCGAACTTCGCGCACCGGCTTCATCCCGCGCTCTTCCAACCCGCGCCAGCAGCGCTCGGCCAGTACCGACGACGCCGAGCGCCCCCGCTGGGTCGGGAATTCCGGAAAGTGCACATTCTTCAAGCCGAGATCGAACTCGCATGACTCGGCGATTTCGAGCGTTGCGTCGCAAAGGTCCGGGCGCTCCGCGAACAGCGAGCGCATCTCGCGCGCGGACTTCAGATATCCCTCTGCGTTGATCCGGCTGACGTTGTTAACGGCAACCGGGACGATCTCGCGCATGCACTCGAGCGCGTCGGCGAGGTATGCGTCCTCGTGAACCAAGTACCGGACCCGGTTCGTGGCGGCGGCACGGGCATCGGCTCGTTCGGCCAGATGGAGCATCGCGCGGACCTCTGCCGGTGAGTCCCGCTCGAACCTGTGTTCCACGGCGATGAAACATCGCCGGCCGAACGCCTCACGGAACGGGGAGATCGCTTCGCATGCAGCATCCAGCCGCCCGGCAACGGCGTCCGAACCCGGCGGCGAATCGGGTCCCAGCAGCGCGACTAAGCCATCGGCATGTGCACAGACCTGACTGATCGAAAGCGCCGGCTCACCGCGTTCCCCCGCCATGTGCGCGTCCGTGACGAGCCGGCAAAGGTTCGCATAGCCACGATCGTCTTGCGCGAGCAGGACCACGTAATGGCAGGCGCTTCTAAGACCGGCATCCAGCGTCAGGCTTGCACCGAGGATCGGGCGAACACCCGTCTTTTCGCACGCTGCTACGAAACGCGCTGCACCGTAGAGCCCGTCGCGATCGGTCAGGGCTACCGCCGGCATGCCGAGGTGCGCTGCTTGCCCCGCAAGTTCCTCGGGCGAAAACGCGCCTTCTTTCAGCGAGAAGTAAGACCTAACGTCTAGGTGCACGAAGGGGGAGGGATCGGGCACTAGCTTCTCGTCTCCTTGTCTCTGCCTCCGGAGAGCTGTACGGTCGCGCTACCGAGGATCGGAGCGGGGATGGCGGCTATGTCGGAGGTCTCTCGAAGCGACCCCGACCGGGGTTTCGAACGATTCGCGGGAACTTGTGCGATCGTAGTCGGCTTGGGCGGCCTCGCCTATTCGATCAGCTTCGTGATGATCCTTCGCGGGTCGAGTAACCGAACGATCGCCGGAACGAATGCAGTCTTCCTGTTGCTCGGCGGTATTCTCACGACCGCCGTTTTCGTTGCGATCTACAACCGTCTCCGGGAAACGAGCCCGTCCTTCGCCCTGTGGGCTCTTGCCCTCGGTGAGCTGGGAGCCGCCGGGGCGGCGATCCACGGCGGATTCAATCTCGCGAGCATCATCCATCCGTCCCAGGGCGCCACCGATCTGCCGAGTTCGATCGACCCCAGGGGGTTGCTTACTTTCGGAGTAACGGCCATTGCGTTCTTCGTGATCGCCTGGCTGATAGGGCGCGGCCCGGGATTCCCGCGAGGGCTCGGTTACCTCGGCTATGCCGCCGCAATCCTGTCGATGGTTCTCTATATAGGCCGGCTCACGATCGTGAATCCGAAGAACCCGCTGATGCTCACCGCGGCGGTGCTCGCGGGATTCATCGTCAACCCTCTGTGGTACGCCTGGATCGGCGTGAGACTTCGAAAGGAAGCCTAGGCTCAATCCCACAGACGCTCCATGTGCCAGCGGCCGGCGATCCGGTCGTGATACAGGTCCCAGACCGCACCACCCTTGGCCTCGACCCGCCAGTACTCGCGGTCGCGGCCGTCGGCCCACCAGCGGCCCTCGATACGCCAACGCCCGATCACATCGGCTACCCGGTAATGCTTCCCCCGCCAGGAGAAGGCGGAGGGCATTCCGGCGTCTTCCTCTACCGAGACCTCGTCCTCGTAGCGCTTGGACACCTCCGCCGCCTTCCTCACCCCCAGGTTCGAGATTCGAACGTATGTTCGATGGGAGGGCGAGAATACCCCCGGGGTCTGACACTCGTCAAGACGGGATTCAGCCCGCCGGGCTCAAGAAAATCGGAGTTCTGAGCCGATACCTAAAACATGGTAGAAGCCCTCGAAACCGTCACTGCTCGCGTCGAGCACATCCGATCCGGTGCACTCCCCCGGGCCAGTCACCGCATGTACCGCGTGGCGTTGTTTCTGATCCTCGAGGTGCTCGTGATCGCCATGCTGATCGCCCCGGTCGCCCACCACTGGGCCCAGACCGTCCTTGAGAACGCTTCCTAGCGCACTTCCATCCCCCTACAGTCCCTTCATGGCACGGAAAACCGGCGATCCGATCGTCCTTCGCGAGATATGGAAAGACAGAATCTGGGCGGCCCGGCCCGTAACCGTCGTCGAGGACGCTCCGGAAGTCAAAATGTTCTACGTCCACGCGGGGATGCGGTGGAAGAGTCCCGCAAGCCCGAACGGCGAGTGGTTGCGCCTTCCGGCCGGCGACTGGATACTCGCCGATCGAGTCTCCACGAAGCGACGCGCTCTCTCGTTCGCCTGGTCCGACCTCGATTACGCGGTGCTTGCGAACTGGGACGCGAACTCGAACGAATTCCTCGGCTGGTACATCAACCTCCAAACGACCTTGCGCCGTACCGCGGTGGGGTTCGACTACGTTGATCACGTCTTAGATGTAGTGGTGACGCCCGACCGTTCGTCGTGGGAATGGAAGGACGAGGACGAATTCTCAGAGGCTCAGGAGCTCGGCCTCATCTCGCCGGGCGAAGCGCGCGCGATCCGCAACGAAGGCGAGCGCGCGATCGAACGTCTTACGAGTCATGCACCGCCCTTCGACCGGCCTTGGGAGGACTGGCAGCCGAGCCCTGACTGGAACAAGCCCGAACTCCTTCCGGGGTGGGACAAACACGAGGTGTCTAGGGACGAAGCTCCTCGAAGGTCTGGCTGATGCGCGCCAGCCCCTTCAAGGTGTACTCCATGTCGTAGCCATAGCCGATGCGGATGTATTTCCCGGACATGCCGAAGTGGTCGGCCGGAGTGACCAGAACCGACTGCTCGATCCTCAGCTTGTCGAACAGCTTCGTCGAAGAGATCGGCAGTTTGTACTTCATGTAAGCGATCGCCCCTGCCTTCGGCGGCGTCAACTCAAGCAGATCGTCGTGCGCCGACGCCCACTCCTCGAACCTTGGGAACTGTCCTCGGACGATCCGTCGCGTTCGTTCCAGGATCGCCTCACGGCGCCCGGGCTCCATCGCGATAGTCGCGAGCCGGTCCGACAGCACAGCCGGCGTAAGCGTCGTGTAGTCGCGATAGGCCGAGAGCTTCTCGACGGTCTTAGGCGGACCGGTCACCCACCCGATCCGAAGCCCCGGGAGACCGAAGGCCTTCGAGAGACCCGAAACGACCAGCACTTTTGAATATCGTCCCCAAAATGTCGGCGACAGACCCCCGGCGAGCTCCGCGCCGCGATAGACCTCGTCGGCGACAATCCAGGCGTTCGCCTTGCGGGCGATTCGGACGACCTCGTCCATCTCTTCCTCGGTGAGCACGGCACCCGTCGGATTGTTCGGGTTCGTGACGAGGATCACCTTCGTTCGCTTGGTAACCGAGCGGCGGAGGCCCTCGACGTCCAGTCCCCAGCGCCACTCCCCCGACTCGCGCCGCCTGACCATCCTGTAGGTGTCGGCCCGGCCGGCAAAATGCCGGGCGAGACCCCAAGTCTGCATGTAGGTCGGAATCATGATGGCGGCGCGGTCGCCCTTCTCCAGCAATCCCCAGAACGCGATGAAGATCGCCTCGGAACTGCCGTTGGTGACCGTCACGTTGCCCGGCTCAGCTTCGTAGAACGAGGCGACGTTCTCCCTGAGTTCGGGTGAGCCGTTGGACCACGGATAGCCGAGCTTGGTACCGAGGAACGCCGCAGGATCAGCCCGGTCGCCGAGCAACTCCTCTACTCGAAGGGGCAACACGCCGCTCTCGGAGAGGTTGTATTCGACCTCCTTCTCGTAGAGGCACTGGGCCCGCTCCATTTTGAATAGGTCGATTCGCATTGCTCTCCTTCGAGCTCGGCTACCAAGCGTAGCCGATAGGCTTTCCGGCATGTCCCGAGAGGTGCTGATCCTGCGCGAAGGAGACATCCGGGCGGTTCTCGACATGCGTTCGTGCATAGCCGGGGTAGAGGCGGCTTTCGCCGCGTATTCGACCGGTAAGGCGGAGTTGCCGGCGGTAATTCATCTGGACATTCCGGAGACGCAAGGTGAGATACACGCAAAGGCCGGATACATCCACGGCCAGGCGATCTACGCCGCGAAGTTCGCCTCGGGCTTTCCGGGGAACCCGCGACTCGGTTTGCCCGCAAGCGACGGGCTGGTGCTTGCGTTCAGCGCGAAGAACGGCGCGCCCGAGGCTTTGATGTTCGACAACGGTTTCATCACCGACATCCGCACGGGTGCCGCCGGGGGTGTGGCGGCACAATATATGGCTAGAGAGGATGCGGCGGTCGTCTCCGTCCTTGGTACCGGAGCGCAGGCCCGCTATCAGGTCGACGCGCTCGCGCTGGTGCGCCCTTTCGAAGAGGTCCGCGTGTGGGGCAGAGATCCGGAGCGCGTACGCACCTGTGTGGAGGACCTCGCCGCCCGCCCGGGCATTCCACAGGACGCCCGATTCCTGGCTGCCGCATCTCCCCGCGAGGCTGTCGAAGGCGCAGGCATCGTGATCACGTGCACCGCAAGCCGCGATCCGCTCGTGGAAGCCGGCTGGCTCTCGCCGGGAGTTCACTTGACGGCTCTCGGATCGGACGGGCCCGGGAAGCGCGAGCTCGATCCCGCCGTTCTGGACCTCGCCGACCTCCTCGTCGTGGACAGCCGTCAACAGTCCGTCGAGCGCGGTGAGCTTCAACACGCGCCGGATCCGGATGCAGCAGCGAAGCGCGCATCCGAACTCGGCGAGATCGTCGCCGGATTGAGACCGGGTCGGACTTCGGACACGCAGATCTCCGTATGCGATCTCACCGGCATCGGCGTCCAGGACGTGGCGGCGGCGTCCGTCACGCTCTCTCGCGCGAGGGAAAACGGACTCGGCGAGCGGATCTCGATCTGATGTCAGAGGACCCAGGGATTGAGCCGGCGCGTCCCGCCGACGCCGACGTCATCGGCCGAATGCATGCGGGACAAATCTCCGAGGGCTTCCTCGCTTCGCTGGGGCCCGGATTCCTGTCTCTCCTGTACGACGCGATGGCATCTTCACCGTCCACCGTCCTTCTCGTCGCGCGAGCGGAAGGTCGGGTCATAGGTTTCGTAGCCGGGTCGCCGCAGCCCGGCGCGTTCTTCGCGGAGTTCCGCCGCCGGCACTTGCTCGGGGCCTCAGTTCGCATCGCTCCGCGGGCATTACGCCCCAAGGTGTTTCGCGGAGTAGTGGAATCCATGCGCTACATGTGGGAAGAGGGCGAAGGCGGTCCGGAACTTTTCGCGATCGCAGTTGACCTCTCGTCGCGAAGAGCGGGAACCGGGACGATCCTGGTGCGGAGCTTGGAGCAACAACTGCGGGATAACGGCGAGACTTCACTATCCGTAGTTGTAGGCTCCGCCAACCAGGGAGCAAGGGCTTTCTACGAACGATTGGGATTCCGGCTCGCCGGCGAGTTGGCGGTGCACAGGGGCGAACCCTCGGTCCGCTACACCAAATCCCTCTCCGGAGGCCTCGCACGATAGCCCACGAATCCGTCGGCGAACATAGCCACGATTACAACGATCCAAAGACCGCCGAACGACACAAGCGCGTCGGAGGACGAAAGTCTGGATTGCAGCACACCCGCGTACACGATCGCAGCCTGCAAGGCGTAACACACGAGGAGCGTGGTCTCCTCCCGCAAGCCCCGGGCAAGTAGCTGATCGTAGAAGTGGCCACGATCGCCGCCTGTGAGGGGAGCCCGGCCGGAGATCCGCCGAAGAACCGACAGAATCAGATCCAAGCCGAACAGTCCGAGACAAGAAAGTGCCCCCAGAAACGCCGGTAGGGTCTGGCCGGTCGCCAAGATGCCTGCCGCCAGCATGGCTCCCAGGACGTAGGCGCCGCTGTCCCCTAAGAACAGGCCGGCCCTGGGCGCGTTGTGCAGGAGGAAACCGGCCGCCGCGGCCGACATCAGGAGCCAAGGCTGCCAGGACTCTCCCGCCCCCGATGCAATGGCGGCGATCCCGATCCCGGAAAGCGTCGCCGTGCCGGCCGCCAACCCGTCCATCCCATCGACCATATTCACCGCGTTCATGGCGGCAACGAACAGAACCAGTCCGCCTAGGGCGGCAAGCCATCGTTCGTCGAGGAGCCCGAATCGCATCTCGTCCGGTAGCACCAGCAGGAACACGACCAGCTGGAGCCCGAGCCTGAGCCGCGCAGGCGCACGAACGGCGTCACCGAGCAATCCAATGGCCAATGCCGGGACCACGACCCTCAGCGAGGGGATCAGCCATTCAGAATCCGCCACCGCTATGCCTGCGAGAAGACCGATCGCGACCGCGGCACCTCCCAGATACGACACCGGCCGCCCGTGAGGTTTCAAACTTCCCTCCGGACGGTCCAGAGCCCCGATCTTCGGGCCGGCCCAGCGGGCGACAATTCCCAGCAGGAACGTAACGGTGAAGGCGACGGCAATCGCCATCTCCGTCAAATGATCCCTCGCTCGGCCAACAGACCTCGGTACACCGCAAGGGTTCGCTCCACAATGCGGGTTTCGTCGAAGCGCTCCTCCGCGCGTGCCCTTCCAGCGTCCCCCAATCGGCGGGCGAGCCGGTCATCTCCCAGGATCTTCGAAACAACCAGCGCCAGTGATGCCGGATCGCGAGGTGGAACGAGCAGCCCCGTTACCCCGTCGACCACGACCTCCCGGCAGCCCCGGATATTCGTCGTGACCACAGGCCGGCCCATCGCGGATGCCTCGATTGCCGACCGTGGAACGCCCTCGCGATGGGACGGCAAGACGAATACATCGAAGGCGGCGTGGATCGCCGGCATATCCCGACCCTCGCCGAAAAAAACGACGCCGGCCGCGCGTCCGGCGGCCATCTCGGCTTCCCGCAAGCGATCGGACTTCGAGGGCTCTTCGGTACCCACCGCTACGAATACGACGTCGTCGCGGCGTTCCCTTACGAGTCTTGCAGCTTCGAAGAACTCTACATATCCCTTCTCCTTTACGAGTCGGCCTACCGTCCCCACAACCTTCGTCCCATCGCTCGCGCCCCAAGCGGCCCTGAGATCCGCGACGTCCGCGGCCGGCACGGCGGAAGGGTCGAACTTGCGAAGCTCGACGCCGTTGCCCAGAAGCGTCGCACGGGAGGCGGGAACCATGTGCGTTCGAATAGCGAACGCGTAGTCCTGTTCGCTCTGAAAGAGCTCGTGATCGGAGAAACGGGCGGCCGTGTGTTCGGCGCGCCGAACCATCCAGCGCTTGGCCGGCGAGAGGGATGGGCTCGAATAGAGCCCATGAACGGTATTGACCACGATCGGCACACGTGCATTTCGGGCCGCGATTCGCCCCAGCACCCCGGTCTTCGGGTTGTGTGTGTGGACAATGTCGGGGCGCATGATTCCGAACAGCTTTTGCAGCTCGCGAAGTGCCCGCGCGTCCTTCAGCGGAGTCCACGAGCGAGTGAGATGACGAAGAGGCAGGTGACGGATCCCCGCCGACGCCAGCTCGGTCACGTACGGGCCCGGGGCGGACGCGCCGTACACGTCGAATCCTTCTTCCGCGAAGCGTCTGAGCTGGTAGGAGAGAAGCTTCTCGAGGGACAAATCAACCGTGGTTAAGTGAATAAGGGTTGGCCGCCTCACTTCTATTCTCCGCGCAAGGTCATGTAAAGTCGATCCTCCAACGGGCGAATACCTTCAAGTCTCCTTCGGAAGAAAAACATCCCATCGCTTGCACGGACCGGAGTCCTCACAACTCTCAGCGGGTGGAAGCCTCGGACAAGGTTCTTCGAACCCACACGTGCCACGGCGTATTCGTAATTCTCGGCGACAGCATCCTCGTTTCCGGGAACGGCGCTCGGATACGCGAACATTCGAACCGGCCGGCCGAGACTGGACTCGATGATTTCCTTGGACATGGACGCTTCCCGGGCAGCCTCCTCTCGGGAGATTCGATCAAAGCGCGGATGCGAATGCGAATGCGACCCGATGTCGAGTCCTGAGGCCGTCATCTCCCCTAGCTGAGACCAGGTCAGAGGCTCTGGATCGGCCCCTGTTCCAAGAGCATCGGCGCGTATGGGGGCGGAACATAACCCTTCCACGAACCCTGTAGACACGAAAACGGTCGCCGGTACCCCCAGGGAGGAGAGAATCGGCCACGCGTGCGTATACACCTCGCCGTATCCGTCGTCGAAGGTCACCGCAACCTGATCGCGGCCGGGGCGGGAGCCGGATCTCATCCCGTCCAAACCTGTTTGCAACGTCACGACCTCCATTCGACGGCGAATGTAGGCCATCTGCGCACGGAAAAGGTCCTCAGGCATATCCATTTCCCGACCCATGCCCGCGCCCACGCGATGGTAGATCAGGACGTACAAGCCCGGTTCGCGGACCCGGCCAACGGAGGCCGGTGCGAGTAAAGCCAGCTTGACCGCCTTCTTGATCCAGAAGCGGGGGGTTGCCCCGGCCGTCACGCGAAAAGGCGGACGGGCTGATGAGCTTCTTGGCGCTGGCTTACTTCCACTTTTGGCCTCGCTCGCACCATTGCCGGGAGCATCAGGAGGAAGGGAAGAACCTGCGTTCTCTGCCTAGCGAGTAAGCCGTAGTTCGTTAGGGACGACAATACGAGGGAAATTCCTGTGAACGATCCCAGGACGAGGATCACCATGCTGTTGTCGCGCCAGGACTTGATCCCCCGCAGAATCTCTCTTGCTCTGGCGACGATCAGAACTATCAGCAGCGCGCCCTCCATCGCAGCAATCCGTGGCAAGACTCCCGATGCCTCCCACGGAAATGGCCGGAAGTTCGAAGTGATCAGGGCGTTCGGAATACCGGTCGGGCTGATGATCGAGGATGCCTGGAAATTGGAGTCACTTCCACCCAGGCCAAAGTCGGAGGTGCGCTGCGCTTCATACGCTTCCACGAGAGTGGAGTCGCCTGCAAAGCTCTTGCTGGCCCCGATGGCGATCACGCTCAATCCGGCCAGGAGTGTGACCAGCAAAATCCAGTTTGCCGCGCGAAGCGCAGGGATCTTCAGCTTCGCCGGCCTGATCGCGAAAGCGATCGCGGCGGAAAGGGCTAGTGCAGCCCCTACAGGAGGACGAATCATCAGGACCCCGCCAATGCCAATCATCGAGATAAAGAGACCCTTCACGATTACCATTCTGAACACCAAGGCGAAGCCATATGTCGCGAGGCCCAGGAACAGGACTATGACGGCGTCCTTGCCGAGACTGGAAGGCCAATACCACATGGAAGGCAGCAGGAAGATCAACAACGCATACATCCTTGTGTTTCCACGGGCAAACGAGAGTCTGAAAGCCTTGTAGAAGTACCACGAGCCGATAAACGATAAGGTCGAACAGACAACAAAACCACCCAGCATCGTTGGCCCGGTTATGGCGAACAACACTCCGACCAGATAACCCATGAACTCGGTTCCCGCCGGCGGGATTGGAGGGAAATTCCAAGCCCGGAACTGTGCGGCGTATTCCGCCCCTAGGCCCATGTACCCGTTTGCGTCGGCGACCCCGTGATAAACGGACTGAATTATGAAATATCGCACAAGACTGCCGAAGACATGGGCCGCAAGGGCGAAGAACAAAAACTGTGGGCTTAAGGTTCCGTCGCGCGCCGCAACTCGTGGAATGACGATCGCTCCGATTCCAAAAGTTAGCGCGGTCACCACCACGAACATTTGCGCTTCGGGGTTGGATGTGCCGACGACTATTACGGATGCAATGGCCACGACGAGAATCAAAACGAAGGCGGCGAGGGGCAAACCTCGTGTCGAACGCAGAGAAACGCTGGTCACGAATCTATCCTAACCGCCCTATCGCAGGACGAGCCTAGAAGAGTTCCAGGTCGCCGAGGGTGAGCGCCCACCCGCGTGCCTCGAGTGGATTTGGAGCTACTCCGGAGACCGGCCGGGCGACGAAGGTGATTCCGGCCCGGGGAATCCTCCGATACCTCGCCTCGCGAAGCGCCCGGTGCGAGGGCCAGCCGGAGCCGAAGTGCGCGATGGCATGGTCCGCTCCCGCTGCCTCTGGTATCGAACGAAGAATCCCCCTCAGGCTGCCTCGGTCGCCGGGTGCGCTCAACAACTCGCAGACCACCGCCTCGCGCAGCGTTCCTCGTTTCCTCAGCCGCACGATTGCGAACGCGGATGGTGGGTCGCCGGCCGCCAGGGCGAAGTAAGGGACGGGGCCTTCACCGTATCGCCACCTCAAGTAGAGAGAGGACCTGGACGTCGCCAGCAATCCCGAGGGCCTGTCCGTCGATTCGACCAATGCCTCTACCTCGGGCCGCTCGAGGAACTCTGCCGCCGGCTCTAAGCGGCTCGCCGCGGGAGGGGGAAACGGTGGCCCCGATCTGAGATCGCGTCGCGCGGCGGCACCGAGCAGGCGAAGGGGTCGCCGCACCCGGATCCTCACGGGCCACCGTGCGACCCTCGACCATCCAAGCTTCAGGTAGCCGGGAAGGCTTCGCTCATTCGGCGTATTGAAGACGAAAGCCACACCCTCGGACTCGCATGCCTTGAGCGCCGCGCGAGTCAAAGCGGTGAAGACCCCTCGTCGCTGAAGGGACGGATCGGTCGCCGTATCAACCGCGCGGACTGCAGGCACCTCGCCTTCGCGAGATTCGAAGCGCCAGCGCATGAACGCTCGCAGTCCTACGATCTTCCCGTCGAGCTCGGCAACAAGTGCCAGCGAACGACCGAAAGGGTTGCCCAGGTGCTTCCATGCGAACAACTCTCCACGATCCACGCCGGCAGGAGGCGGGCCCAGCGCGGTGGAGAGCAGTTGTACGACCGGACCGACGTCCGCATCGGTCATCTGTCGCACGGCCGGCACCGACCGGCTCACCCCCGTTGTCCTAGCGCTTCGCGGTACACGGACTCCGTCCGGCGGACCATTTCCTCTATCCCGAATGCTTCCGCCCTGACCGACGCGCTGTTGCCCAGGGATTCGCGGCGATCCGGATCCCCCAGTAGTTCCGAAAGCGCGGCCGCCAAGCGGGCGGAGTCCCTTACCGGAACCAGGATCCCGTCGTCGCCGTCGCCGATCACCTCGGGGACGCCTCCGGCGACGGTCGACACGACAGGGAGGCCAAGCGCCATGGCTTCCAGTAGCGATAGGGGCATCCCCTCGAATAGCGAGGGGAGGGCGAACACGTCGAATGCCCGCATCAGCCGCGAAGCTGAAGGCCGGTAACCCGCGAGCACAACATTTCGTTGAAGACCGAGAGACGCGATTGCCGACTCGATGGGGGCGGGATCGATGGGGAGACCGATGGCAACGAAGACGGCGTTCGGGGAACGGTCGACGACTTCGCGCGCGGCCCGGACCAGATCCTCGTGACCCTTCTTGGCGGTGAGACCTCCTACCGTTCCCACTACCGGAACATCTTCCGGCAGGCCGAGTTCCCTGCGCGCGTCCTCACGGGAGAGCGCGTCCCGGCGAAGGGCATCGGCATCGATTCCGTTCGGGATGACGCGAAGTCCTGGCCGAGGACCTATAGAGCGCGCGACGCTTTCGGAAACGGCAATCGAGGCGTCGTTCATCGCGAAGGTAGCTCTATTCATGATTCGGGTTGCCGGAACATATCGATCCCAGGTGTTGTGCTCGGTGTAGACGATGGCCGGGCGGGCCCGGCCGCCGAGCGAGCGGGCGGCCAGCCTGGCGCCAACACCTGCGTAGGGGAGGTGCGCATGCACCAGCTCGATCTTTCGCTCCGACATTAGGCGGCGGAGCTTCCCTATCCACGAGACATCCCATTCGTTCCGAATGGACAGGGAATCGACCTGAGTCCCGCCGGCCCTCAGTTCCTCTGCAAGCTGGTCTTTCCAGGGAAGCAGGTAGCAAACCGAGACTTCGAACTGCTCCGCATCCACATGTGGGGCGGAGGAAACCAGGAGTCGTTCAGCCCCTCCGGGGCCCAGCCCCTTGATGAGCCACAGAACCCGGGCCGTGGAGGCCACGCGGTCTAGCCGAAGAAGAAGTCGTCGGCCTCTTTCGAGGGCTTACTGCCGGCCTCGGCGGGCTCGGTGGTCTCGTCCTCAGAAGGACCCGGATTAGCGACGGGCATGTCCCTCTTAGGCGCCGGTGCCGGTGCCGGTGCCGGTGCCGGCGATGGCGCGGGCCGAGACGGGGGTGCGGGCCGAGACGGGGGTGCGGGCGCGGCGGACGGACCGGAGACCTGCTCGTCGATCCGACCGTCCCTGTCGACGGAAGACTCGGCCGGCTCCATGATGCGCTCGGGCTCGGGTACGGGTTCCCGCACGATTTCACTCTGGCGCCTTCTCCGCTCGCGCCGGGCCAGACGCTCTCCCTTCTTGTCGGTCCGTCCCGCCGTGTAGTACTCGCGGGCGTACTGGTAGTAGTCCGAGTAATAGTGTGGCGTTGGTCCGAAGTTGTTAACGATCGCGCCGACGATACGGGCCCGCACCTTCGCAAGCTGTGCGCTGGCCTGAGTAAGCGCTCGGCGGCTGGTGGTCTCGCTGACGACGAACAGGACGCCGTCCGAGAACGACGAAAGAACCGAGGCGTCTGCCAGTCCGAGCACCGGAGTCGTGTCGGCGATCAACCAGTCGGTCACTTCGGCTATTTGATCCAAGAAGTCCCGCATGACCGGAGAGCCGAGCAACTCGACGGGATTCGGTGGAATCGGTCCTCCGCTGACGATGCGAAGCCCCGGAATGCCGGGGTTCTGCACGACCTCTTCCAACGACGCCTGAGCCGAAAGGAAACTCGAAAGCCCGACGCGATTCGGCAAATCGAAGAACCTATGAACAGAGGGACGCCTCAGGTCGGCATCGGCCAGCAGGACCCTTTGGCCGGCCTGTGCCATGACCACGGCCAGGTTCGCGGCAGTCGTCGATTTGCCTTCCGCCTGCATCGGACTGGTCAGCAACACTCTCCTGAGGGGCCCGGTCGCCGCCATGAACATGAGGTTTGTTCGAAGGGTCCTGTAGGCCTCGGTCGCCGGTGCCTTGGGATCCTCGAGCGCGACCAGATAGTCGCGCTCGGGTCTGCCCGTTTCCCTCTCCTTTTTGCCCTTCGGGCTCTCACTCCGGGCAACACGGAAGTGCGGGATCGCCCCGATCGTCGGCGCGCCGGCCTGCCGCTCGATGTCGTCCGTGCCGCGCAAACTGTCGTCCATGTAGTCCCTCACGAACGCACCAGCCGAGCCGATGACCAAACCGACGATGACGGCGAGGATGGCGTCTCGGACGTGGTCGGGTCGAGCCGGCTTGGAGGGAACGCCCGCGCGCTTGATGACGTTCTCGGACGTCTTCAGCTGTTCGATAAGCGCTGTGATCTCGTTCTGCTGGCGTAGAAGGTCGGAACGCAGCGCCTTTAGCCGGGCCTGCTCGGGAACCAGCTCTGGCGACCTGATTGGGTTGAAATTGCCCATTTGAACCAGTTGCCGATTCGTCTCCGTCAGCTGCTGCTTGATCGAAGCCAGGGGGATGTCGAACACCCCTTTGATCTGCTGCTCTCGACGATAGATGAGGTATTGGTCGGCAAACGCCTGGGCGATCGCGGCGGCCTTCCCGGGATCGGTATTCGCGGCCCGGAATAGGAGGATGGAGGTCTCCTTCTTCGGGCCCACCACAACGGAGCCCGCCAACTCTCCCGGGGTGGCGTTGATCCCCTCCTTCTTCAAGTCCTCCGCGACCCTAGCCGCAACAGCTTCGCTGGAAGCGATGGCCGCCTCGTCCTCGATGCTTAGGTCCCCGAATATGACCCCACCCGAGCCATCCACCGCGGCGGGCGGGGCGGGAACCAAAACCTGTGCCTCCGATTCGTAAGCCGGAGTCTGGCGATACGAGTAGTACATGACTCCTACAACAACGAGGGTCAGCAGAATGAGGCCCGTCCACTTCCGCGCTGCAAGGATTCGAAAGTACTCGCGCAGCTCGATGGAATCTCGCTGCTGTCCCTCTGCTTCGCTCACGGGGGTCCCAGGTAGGTCGTCGGTTCCGAGGCGGTCATCCCGGAGACTTTAGGGCCGGAACGGCCTTGCGACAATACGCAGGGATTGAGGCTACCGCGGCGCTTTCGCGTGCGTCAACGAATGGACTCCGGGCACCGCGGGCGGCGATAGAATGACGCCTGCGAACCCCCCAATTGTGAAAGGAACTCCATGCGCGTGCTGGTCCTCGGCGGCGACGGCTACCTCGGGTGGCCGACCGCGATGCACTTCTCCAAGCGGGGACATGAGGTGCACGCGGTGGACAACTACCTCCGCCGTCGCGCGCATTCTGAAGCCGGAACAGACTCGCTGACGCCGATCTTGGATTCGCTTGCCAGGCGAGCGGCCGCCTGGAAGGACGTAACCGGGCTCTCCATAGGTGTCACCGAGGGGGACCTCTGCGACTGGGAGGTGGCCGAACGGGTCATCGGGAACTTCCGGCCCGACACGATCATCCACTACGGGGAGATGCCGTCGGCGCCGTATTCCATGAAGGACAGAGAGCACGCCGTCTTCACCCAATACAACAACGTCGTCGGGACTCTGAACGTGCTGTGGGCGATGCGCGACCTCGCCCCCGACGCGCACTTGGTGAAGCTGGGGACCATGGGCGAATACGGGACCCCCAAGATCGACATCGAAGAGGGATTCATCGAGATCGAGCACAAGGGAAGAAAGGACACGCTCCCCTTCCCCAAGATGCCCGGTTCGATCTACCACCTGTCCAAGGTTCACGATTCCCACAACATCCAGTTCGTTTGCCGGATCTGGGGACTGCGGGCGACAGACCTCAATCAGGGCGTCGTTTACGGGATCGAGACCGATGAGACGAGACTGGATGAGCGATTCCTCACGCGTTTCGACTACGACGACGTATTCGGCACTGCCCTCAACCGCTTCTGTCTGCAGACGGTGATCGGCCACCCGTTGACCATCTACGGAACGGGCGGTCAGACTCGAGGATATCTGAACATCGTCGACACCTTGCAATGCGTCGATCTGGCCGCGGCGAACCCCCCGGGTGAGGGCGAGTATCGCGTCTTCAACCAGTTCACGGAGACTTTCTCCTTGATGGAACTCGCGGATGTGGTTCAGCACGCTGGGCGCGAGGTCGGATTCGAGGTGGCGGTCAATCACCTGAACAACCCCCGCGTCGAGGCCGAGGACCACTACTACAATCCGACTCATACGAAGTTGCTCGACCTCGGCTTGAAGCCGCACTTGCTGTCGGACACGCTGATCGAATCGATGCTCGCGTTGATCGCCCGCTACAAGGACCGTGTGATAGCCGACCACATCCTCCCCACGACCCGGTGGCGCCCGGAAACGCGCCAGAAACAAGCGGCTCTCGAGTAGATGATCGCGCTTCGGATCGTCGGCGCGCTCGTTGCCGTCGTGCTTCTGGCAACCTCGGTTCCTCGGTACCGCCGGCGCCAGATCAGCCGGCTCAACCTAATCATCTCGTGGGTCATCGGCACCGTCATCATCTCTTTGGCCATCGCACCCGAACTCTTCAACCCTTTCTTCGACCTGTTCAACTTCCGGCCGGGGAACAACCGGAGGCTCACGGCAGTACTGCTCTTCGCCGTGATCGTGCTGTTCGTCCTAATATTCCGAATCCAGTCCTACACGGATGTGAACGAACGAAGCATCCGCCTCCTGGTCGAGGCACTGGGCGTTCAGGCGTTCGACTGGAAGCGCTCCGAGGACTTGCCACCTCATCCGCTCCTCGTAACCGTCTCCCCCGCTTACAACGAAGAGGAGAACGTCGGCTCCGTCCTCCACGCAATGCCCAAGGAGGTGGAGGGCTATAACGTCGTGTCGCTCGTGGTCAGCGACGCGTCAGAGGACCGAACCGCGGAGGTTGCACGTCAGCACGGCGCTCTTGTCGCGGAACTTCCGATCAGGCGCGGGGGCGGCCTGGCGCTTCGCGTCGGGTACGACATCGCGCTGAAACTCGGCGCCGACATCATCGTGACACTTGACGCCGACGGACAGCATCAACCCGGGGAACTTCCGGTAATGGTCAAGCCGATCGCCGCGGGCGAGGCCGACTACGTCAACGGTTCCAGGCTTCTCGGCGCCTTCCAGAGCGAGAGCCTGATCCGCCACCTCGGAGTCCACTTCTTCTCCCGGCTGGTGACGATCCTTACGGGCCGCCGGGTGACCGACATATCCAGTGGGTACCGGGCGGCAACGGCCGACCTCATGAGGAAACTCGTCCTCGAGCAGGACCAGTTCTGGACGAGCGAGGTCCTCATCGAGGCGCTACGCCACCGGGCCCGGATCGAGGAGGTTCCCATCACTATCGAAGCTCGAAAGGGCGGCAAATCGAAGAAGCCTCCGCCGCTCAAGTACGCGTGGCACTTCACCAAGGCCATCATTCAGACCTGGCTGCGCTAGTCGCCCGGTAGCCCCGTCAAGAGTTCCTTCACGGCTTCGGCCGGGTCGGCGGCATCACACACCGCACGGACGACGACTACCCGCGAGGCGCCGGCTTCCACGACTTCATGGAGGGTTTCGGGATCGATTCCTCCTATCGCGAACCAGGGTCGCGTGACCTTCTCTGTGGCATGGCGCACGAGTTCGAGGCCGGTCGCCGCGCGCCCCGGTTTCGTCGGGGTCTCGTAGACCGGCCCGGCGGTCACGTAGTCGGCTTCAGGTGCCGCCAGATCCTGTTGCTCGCCAGAGTGACACGAGAGTCCGATGATCGCGTCGGGCCCCAGTATGTCGCGCGCCGCCGAGGGGGGCAGATCGTCCTGGCCGAGATGCACGCCGTCGGCGTCCAGCGCCCGCGCGACATCGGGTCGGTCGTTGACGATGAACAGCGCGCGGTGCATCGCACACGCTTCCGTGAACACCTCGCCCCATTTGAGAAGGTCACGCGCATCGGCGTCCTTTTCGCGAAGCTCGACCATGTCCACGCCTGCGTCGAGGATCGCCTCCAGGAAATCGCGAAGGTCGCCCCGGCGCTCGCGCGCGTCCGTGACCACGAACAATCGCGCCGCGTTCAGCCGGTCGCGACGGTCGTCGCCGGCGAGGCTACCCACCGGCAACCGCGCGGACCAACTCGATGCGGTCGCCCATCGACAGGCTCACCTCCGCGTAGCGTTTTCGCTCCATCGCCTCGCCGTTGTGTTCGACGATCACGAAGCGCGGATCGAGACCGAGCGACTTGATCAAGTCTTCTACCGTCCACCCGGGTTCCATGGCTCTCGGCTTCCCGTTGGCAACGACCTCCATGCGTCCGGCGTTTGCCGTTACCATCTGTGCCTGTTGCGATACGTATACATTGGAGACCACTGGACCGACCCACGGCTGAAGGGCGCGCGCTGCGACCCCGTCCTGCGGCCCGACGGGCGATGCGTGGTTTCGGGAAAATTGGCGAACGCTCTCGTCGTCTTCGAGGACGGCCGCCGCCGGGTGGTCAACCGCAGGTGTCTGCGGCTGGCGAGCAAACTGGAAGCGAAGGTCACCGGCTCGCGGAAAGGGAACGCTCTGCAGCAGGCGTGAGCTTCGCCCAGTCCTCCCAAACCGGCTCGTAGCCGAGCTCCTTGAGCCGGGCGGCAACTTCCGCAGCCGAACGGAGGTCGGCTATCTCGAATTGCTCCGTAGCCTCGTCCGGATGTTCGTATCCGCCGGGCTCGGTGTGTGATCCGGCGCTCGTGTGCGTGATCCCGATCCGGAACAGGCCGTCGCGAAAATCCGGCGATTCGCGCGTGGAGATCACAAGACCGGCATCGGGAAGCAACAGGCGCAGCGCACAAACCGTTTGCGCGAGTTCGTGGTCGGTTACCGGCCGCTCCGGCTGGTAACCGGCCGCGCTTGGACGAAGCCGCGGCACCGACACACTCAACTGCGTGCGCCAGAAGTTTCGCATCAGGTATCGGGCGTGTGCCGCAACCGCAAGGGCCTCGTAGCGCCAGTCGGGATGGAGACCGAGCAGCGCACCGATCCCCAGCCGGCGCATTCCGGCGCGGGCTGCGCGCTCGGGGCCGCCCAAGCGCCACTCGTACCGCCTCTTTCGCCCCGCGAGATGAACATTCGAGTAGGTTTCGGGATGATAGGTCTCCTGATATATGACCGCTCCCTCGCATCCGGCCGCGACGAGCCCCCTGTACTCATCCTCACTCCAAACCTGGACCTCGATCGAGAGTTGTGGCACTTCCGCGGCGAGAGGACGAATCCGCTCCTCAAGGAACTCCACTCCCGTCAGCCGCTCGTGCTCGCCGGTGAGAAGGAGGATCGAGCGAAACCCCTGCCTCACGAGATGGCGCGCCTCCGCCAGGGTCTCGTCGGCGGTCAGTGTCTTCCGGGCGATCGGCAACTCGCGCGCGAACCCGCAATAGGTGCAGGTCGTAAGACACTCGTTCGACAGATAGAGGGGCGCGTACATGTGCATCGTTTTTCCGAAACGCGCGACGGTCAGCCCGCGCGAGGCGCGCGCGAGAGACTCGAGCCGCTCCGACGCCGCCGGTGAAAGCAGCGCCGCGAAGTCCTCCAGCGTTCGATCCGGGGGACTCGCCGAGAGCGCACGATCCACCCGTGCCGGGGATGCGCCGGCGGCCGTCCCGAGAAGCCTCTCGAACGGAAGGGCCGCAAGCTCGTCGGCGAAGCTCATTCGATGAAATCGGTCAGCGGGCTCGAAGCCTCCGCCTCGTCGCGCTCCGGAGGCTTGCCCGATAGGTTCGCGCGGCGCCCGGCCTCGACACCCAGCCTGAACGCCCCCGCCATCTCGACGGGATCGCCGGCAACTGCGATTGCGGTGTTCACTAAGACGGCGTCGGAGCCCATCTCCATGGCTTCGGCGGCATGTGACGGCGCGCCTAGTCCGGCGTCGACGACGACGGGCACGGTGGCCTGTTCGACGATGATCCGCACCGCGTCTCGGGTTCTGATTCCCTTGTTGGAACCGATCCACGAGCCGAGGGGCATGACGGCCGCGCACCCGGCCTCCTCCAGTCGCTTCGCCAGGAGAGGGTCGGCGTTGATGTACGGCAAAACGGTGAAGCCCTCCGCAACGAGTTGCTCCGCCGCCTTCAGGGTTTCGATTGGATCCGGCAGCAGGTACCGCGGTTCGGGCGTGACCTCGAGCTTGACCCACGAAGGCATGCCGGCCGCGCGCGCAAGTTTGGCTATCCGCACGGCCTCCGCGGCATCGGTCGCTCCGGAGGTGTTCGGCAACAAAAGGTATCGCTCGGTGTCGATGAACTCGAGGATGTCGGGCCCGCCGGTTGCATCCAGATCGACTCGGCGAAGGGCCACGGTCACCATTTCGGTTCCCGAGGCGTCCAGCGCAGCCCGCATTGTTTCGTGCGATCCGAACTTCCCCGTCCCGATGATCAGGCGCGAGGAGAAGCTCCGGTCGCCGATTCGAAGCTCGTCCATGAATTCCCTCCGCCGGAATTACCCGGTTCAGGTTCCGTGGGTCGCCGACGCGATCAGCCCGCCTCTCAGCCCGGTTGTCCCGAGCTCCCCGCGTTTCCAGTATAGGCGCGGGCTACTCGAAGCTCCCTGCGAACGCGCTTCCAGTCGCTCGACCTAACCGACCACAGCACATCGGTCAGAACCGTCCCGAATGCGAATACTGCCACTGCGATCGCGGCCCAGACGGGTGCGTTGGTCAGCGGCCAGAAGAACAGCGGAACGAATCCCCCGACCTTGGACGCAAGAGCGCCGGCCGCGTGCATGAGCGCCCGGCGCGACGGCGGCGTTCGAAGGTAGCTCGCGTAGTCGGTCTTGATGCCCGGCCGCGGCGGGGGCGGCCACATCTTCATGAAGTACGCGGTGAACCGCATGCCGACGGCACGGCCGACTACCCAGTGCGCCAGGTCGTGGACTCCGACCGCGAACGCACCCGAGGAAACGAGCAGCGCGACCCCCGCGACGGCCTCGCTCGACGCCCGGCGGGCTACAACGAGACCGGCTCCGCCGATCAGCAAACCCGCCAAGAGCACGGCGTTTCCGAACCAAACCGGGAAACGAAGCCTCACGCCCGTCTCGAATGCTTCGCGGTCGATCCGGCCGATCTGGTCGGCGAATCGCTCCACCAGGGCCGGGTCGCGCTTGACGCGCCCGACCACCCTCCAGAAGCCAAGGGCCTTCAGATCCGTCTCGCCGCGGTCCACCGCCGCCTGGATTCGCGCGAGTTCGTGCGCGAGATCCCCTTGATCCGCTGCCGAAATCGGCGCTTCGCCCACGATTTGCTCCTAGAATGGGGTTCTGGCGCGCGGCCCCCCAAACGCGGCCATGAGCTTAACCACAGTCAGCGACAGGTACCAGGTTCGCGATCGTGTCGCCTCAGGGGGCATGGGCGATGTGTTTCGCGCATACGACGCCGTCCTGGCCCGGGACGTGGCCGTCAAGATCCTGCATCCCAACCTCGCCGCCGACCACGGGTTCGTCGAGAGGTTCCTGCGCGAGGCCCGGTCCGCCGCTCTTCTCAACCACCCCAACATCGTCGCCGTCTACGACTGGGGCGAGAACGAGGGCACTTACTACATGGTGATGGAGCTGGTCCCCGGCGCGAGCCTTCGGCAGCTTCTGAACGACTTCGGAAAACTGGCGCCGCCGCAGGCGGCGAACGTGATGCAACAGGTCCTCGCCGCGCTGGACCACGCGCACGGCGAAGGGATCGTTCACCGCGACATCAAGCCCGAGAACATCCTCGTCACGCCCCAGGGCGTCGCAAAGGTCACCGACTTCGGCTTGGCACGCGCGTACGCCGAGGCCCGCGTGACGCAAGCGCCCGGGACCGTGACGGGAACCGCCCAGTACCTGGCGCCCGAACAAATCCGCGGTGACGCCGCCGGACCGGAGGCCGACCTCTACGCGCTCGGCGTCGTCGGGTTCGAGCTACTGACCGGTCGGGTGCCGTTCTCCGGCGAAACCCCAGTGGCCGTCGCCTACCGCCATCTCTCCGACGAGGTCCCGGCGCCGTCCGCAGCCGACCCGTCGCTCCCTCCGGTCATGGACGAACCGATCCAGCACGCCACGAAAAGGGATCCCGCCCATCGCCCGAAGTCCGCTTCCGAGTTCCACAAGGCGTTGTCTCGTGCGGCACAGGAGTTGCCGCCGGCCGCATCGCTCGCCGAACTGATTCGGACACTCCCGGCGGAACCGGATGTGTTGAATCTGCACGCGGCGACCGTGACGATCCCGAAGGCCAAAGAAGTAGTAGTCGTCCCGGAGCCGCGCAAGGCACCTCGATGGCTCAAGCGACTGACAAAGTTCATCGTGTTCATCGCGTTCCTGGCCGGCGCTGCTTGGGCGGTTTGGATCTACGCGATCGCCCATCCCACGGAAGTCCCCTCGGTTCTAGGGATGTCGGCGCAGCAGGCCGAACGCCGACTCGGCGCGGCGGAATTCGAGGTGTCGTTCGGCGACCAGGTCTTCTCGAGCCAGTTCGAATCAGGGGAGGTCGCCGAACAAAGCGTCGCGCCGGGAGACAGGGCGAACATGGGCAGCACCATCGTGCTGAGCCTGTCGCAAGGTCCTCAGATCGTGAAGGTCCCCAAGGTGCTAGGAAAAACGCGCGAGCAAGCGCAGTCGGCGCTGGAGGCCCAAAGCCTGGAAGTCGGCCGCGTGGCCGAGGACTACAGCGATTCCGTTGCCAAGGGGAAGGTCATGAGGCAGTCCGTTCGCGGAGGCGCGAAAGCCGACGGCGGAACGGCAATCGACCTCACGATCTCGAAGGGCCCCCCGCCCGTACGGGTTCCCGACGTGACTGGCCGCACGCTCGAGGACGCGATGTCGCTGTTGCGCGGCTCGGGTCTCGAGGTCGTGCAAACCGACAAGTACTCACCTCTCGCGGATCGCGGGCGCGTGATTTCTCAGAGCGTCGACGCACGAAAGGTCGTTCCGGAAGGAACGAAGGTCGAGATCGTGGTTTCCCTCGGGCCGAAGACGTTCGACATGCCCGATGTAACCGGGATGAGCGAGGGCGACGCCGTGCGGAGGCTGCAGGGCATGGGGTTGAAGGTTGACGTGAACCGCGTGCCCGGATCCAATGGCTCGCGAGTCGTGGGTCAGAAACCAAAGTCCGGCGAAACGGTGAAGGCCGAGCAAACAGTTACGATCTTCCTAGGCGACTAGGCATCACTGCCCGTTCTTCGAGAAGTGCATGTAGTCCTTGTACTGGTTCCAGTTGCCGCCCCATTCCCAGCCGACGTCGTTGAACGCGTCGACCACGAAGTCACCTCCGTGGATCATGCCTGGTTTGTCCTGGGATCTATCCCGGTAGCGGCGCCCTTTCCTGGGGACGACTCGATTGCCGTCGACGAAGGGATTTTGGACGGGGCTGATGTCGATCGCGAGCCCGAACGCGTGCTGAGACCAAGTGTTCGTCCCTCTTACGAAGCGGCAGTTGAACGCCGAAGTGATGTTCTTGCGCATGAGCTTCTTGTCGTTGGCCCCGTAGGCGTCGGAGATCTCCAGTCTCTTCATCGGGAAGTCGTTGTCGAAGAGGACCTCGAACACCTGGAGGATCTCGTCGTCCTCGGTTCGGTGGACGACGAGCCGGCCGCGCCGCTCCTCATCGTCGAAGTTCTCGAAGTCGAGCCGAAGCAGCCGCAGCTTTCGGATCGGGATCGGACATCCACCGTGCCACGAAACACCCTTCATGCGCTTGCGCAGCTGAGCCGGGATGCGTTCGCTCGAACCGTCGAAGACGCCTGCCGCCGCTGAGGCCGCCTCCGCACCGACCACCAGCATCAGTGAAGCAATCTCCAGGGAAACGAGAAGGCGCTTCAATCCGTTCGTGGGCTACGGCTCCATCTCGGCGCGGCGGCCTTCCTGATACGAGTACCGCTCATCCGACCAGGGATCGGCGTGCGTGTGATACCCCCGGACCTCCCAGAAGCCGCGCACGTTGTGCTTCATGAACTCGATGCCGCGCAACCACTTAGCGCTCTTCCACGCGTATCGCTTCGGAACTACGAGCCTGAGCGGATAGCCGTGGTCGGGCTCGAGCTCCTTTCCACGGTTCGCCCACGCGACCAAAACGTCGTCGTCCATCATCGCCTGCAACGAAAGGTTCGAGGTGTAACCGAGATCGCAGTGGGCCATCACCCACTTTCCTTCCTCGGTTGGCTTCGCCATCTCGGCCAGCGTGCGGAACGACACGCCCTCCCATTCGTTGTCGAGCGTCGACCAAGCCGTTACGCAATGCATATCGGCCGGCACCTTCGCATGGAGCAGAGCTCTGAGTTCCGAATAAGTGAGCGTGAACGGGTTCTCGCAAAGCCCGAACACTTTGAAGTCCCAGGTGGTTTCGTCGAACTTCGGCGGGCCGGCGAAGTGCAGCACCGGCCATCCCTTCGTCAGATGCTGGCCCGGCGGGATGCGCTTCGCGATGTCTTCCGGGTACTTCGGGCCGAAGAGCTTCACTTCGGCCAGTATATGGGGGTGGACACCAAAGCCTTGCCGGGCTTCACGCTGCGAGTTCCGCACCTGGAGGAGGCCGGCGCCGTCGCCGACCTGATAAACGCCGCGAGCCTCGAGGACGTCGGGGCGCCGCATACCTGGCCGGAGCACGTACGATCCGACTGGACCGAGCCGGAGCACTCTTTAGACGACGACTCCCGCGTCGTCGAGGCCGAGGACGGGAGATTGGCCGCGTGTCTCGACTTCTACGGAGAACCGCCCTTCACGCATCTCGCCTCTTATGCGTACGTACACCCCGATTTCCGCGGGCGCGGACTTGGATCCCTGCTGCTCGACTTCGTTGAAGCCCGCGGCAAAGTAGTCGCTGCTGCTTCCGCCGTAGAGGGACAGCGTGTGGGCCTTGTCTCGTGGATGTGGAAGCCGAACCACTCAGCCGTTGAGCTTCACAAGGCCCGCGGTTACAGCTACGTCCGAAGCTTCTACGACATGTTGATAGAGATGGAGACTCCGCCACCGACTCCTAGATGGGCCGACGGCATCACAGTCCGCACGTTCGAGCGTGGCAAGGATGAGCGCGCGACCTTCGAAGTCGACAAGGAGGCCTTCAAGGACCACTGGGGACACTCGGACCACAGTTTCGAGACTTGGATCCACGCGATGATCGACGCAAACGACCGCTTTGACCCGTCATTGTTCTTCCTCGCTTGTGAGGGTGACAAGCTCGTCGGTCTCACGCTTGGGCGGAAGGGAACCCCCGAGGATCCGAACATGCTCTGGGTCGACGACATGGCTGTGCTTCGGCCGTGGCGCCGGCGCGGGGTTGCGCTCGCCTTGCTGCATCAGCTATTTGGCGAGGCCTACGCCCGCGAAGTGCGACGGATAGGCCTCGACGTCGACGCGCAGAGCAACACGGGCGCCGTGGGTCTCTACGAGAAGGCCGGGATGCGCGTATGGCGCGAGGGCGTCGGCTACGAAAAAAGGATCAGGTAATTCACGCGGCGAATTGCTGCGGATCGGCCACGAAACGATCCCTGCACCTCTCGGAGCAGAAGTAGTAAGTAGTCCCCTCGTACTCTTCGCTTCCGAACGCGGTTGCCGGATCGACCTCCATGCCGCAGACGGGATCCTTCACCATTCTCTCTTCCTCTCCCGGCTCGCCGATCTCCACGCTCACCTGCAGCGCCTCCGTGCCGGTGACCGGCAGCATCGGTGGCCTGTAGGTCCGCAGCCTATTCGAGTTCAGCACGACCGACAGCGAGCTCGCCGCCATGGCCGCGGCCGCGATCATCGGGCTGAGAAGCAATCCCGTGAACGGATACAGAACCCCTGCCGCTATCGGGATCCCGATCGTGTTGTAGATGAACGCCAGGAACAGGTTCTGACGTATGTTCCGCATGGTCGCGCGCGAGAGGGAGATGGCGACGACCACGCCGCGGAGATCCCCTGAGATCAGCGTGATGTCGGCCGCCTCGATGGCGACATCGGTGCCCGTCCCGATCGCGATACCGACATCTGCTTGGGCGAGCGCCGGCGCATCATTGATGCCGTCACCAACCATCGCGACCTTCTTGCCCTCCGCCTGAAGCCGCCGAATCTCTTTGGCCTTGTCCTGCGGAAGCACCTCTGCCAGTACGCGGCCGATGCCTACCGAACGCGCGACGGCCGTCGCCGTCTGCCTGTTGTCGCCCGTCATCATCACGACCTCGAGTCCCATGTCTCTAAGCGCGGCGATCGCCCGAGGGGAATTCTCCTGGACGGTGTCGGCGACGGCGATCAACCCGGCGGGCTGCCCGTCCACCGCCGCGAAGATCACTGTCTTTCCGTCGGCCGCCATCCGGGCTGCTTGGCGGGCGAGCGTGGTTGGATCGACCCCTTCGTCTGCCAGGAAACCCCGGGTCCCGACGAGGACGGATCGACTCTCGACGGTTGCCCTGACGCCCTTGCCCGTCACCGAATCGAAACCCACCGGCTCCTCCACCTTGATGCCTCGATCCTTTGCCCCGCGCAGGATCGCACCAGCCAGTGGGTGCTCGGAGTTTTGCTCGGCAGAGGCGACTATCCGAAGGAGCCACTCTTCAGGGAACGCGCCTGTGGGAACCACATCGGTGAGTGCCGGTTCGCCCTTGGTGATCGTGCCGGTCTTGTCGAGAACGATCGTGTCGAGCTTGTGTGCGGTCTCGAGCGCCTCGGCCGAGCGGATCAGGATCCCGTTCTGAGCACCCTTGCCCGTCCCGACCATGATCGAAAGCGGAGTGGCGATGCCCAGGGCACACGGGCAGGCGATGATCAACACCGCGACGGCCGCAACTAGCGCGTTGATGAACTCGGGCCCCGGGCCGGCGATGTACCAAACAACGAAAGTCGCGATTGCAATAAAGATCACGGCCGGAACGAAGTAGCTCGAGACCCTGTCGGCGACCCGCTGGATCGGCGCCTTGGACCCTTGCGCTTCCTGCACGAGCTGGATGATCTGCGCCAGCATCGTTTCGCTTCCGACTCGCGTCGCGCGGAACCTGAAAGAGCCCGTCTGGTTTACGGTGGCGCCGATCACCGGATCACCCGCCTGCTTCGAGATGGGGATCGATTCGCCCGTGACCATCGATTCGTCTACCGCCGAACTGCCTTCGACGACCTCACCGTCGACCGGGATCTTCTCCCCAGGCCGGACCACGACGATGTCGCCGATCCGAACATCTTCGATCGGAATCTCCTGCTCGGACCCGTCGCGGATCACCCGCGCGGTTTTGGCCTGCAATCCGATCAGGGCCCGTATCGCCTCGCCGGTTCCGGCCTTCGCGCGCGCCTCGAGCAGCCGCCCGAAGATGATCAGGGTGAGGATCACTCCGACGGTCTCGAAGTACACGTGGCGAAGGTCCTCGGGAAGTAACGACGGCGCCGCAGTGACTACCAAGCTGTACGCGTAGGCCGCGGCCGTCCCGAGCGCGATCAGCGTGTTCATGTCGGACGAGCGCCGGCGCAGGATCAGCCACCCGATGCGGTGAATCGGCCAGCCCGTGTAGAACATCACGGGAGTTATAAGCGCGAGCTGAACCCAACGGTTCATCAGAAAATCGGGAACCCAGGTGGCATCGAAGAGATCGGTCGCCATGGTCGCGACGAGAACCGGCAGCGTGAGCACGATCCCGACGACCATTCGGCGGGTCAGGTCGCGAATCTCCTCGAGGCGCGCCGCGAGGTCCGCATCCTCCGCTTCTTTCATTCCGGTAGTAGCCGGCTCGCGCATGTCGGCGGCGGGGGCTTCGCGGAGCGGGGTTGGGGATGGAATGGCAAGCGGATCAGAATCCCCGCCGCCCTCAGCTGCAGCCGTCTCCACCAGCAGCTTCCCGTGGACCATGTTCATGCCGCACGCGAAGTCGAACTCACCCTGCTTCTCGGGCATCAACTCGACACTTGTTTTCCGGAACGGCGGGAGGCTCTTGTTCACCCGGAAGTCGGGGAAGACGACACGCGAGGTGCACTCCCCCGTCTCTTGGCGGTCGAACTTGATCCGAACCGGCATCCCCTGGCGCACGCGGATGACGTTCGGCGAATAGCCGCCCTTGACGACGACCTCAACTTCCTGGACGCCGTCCTTGACCTGCGCGTCGCTCGCCTTCTTGGGTCCGAAGAAGAACCAGGTGAGGCCGGCGATCAGGGCTGCTCCGCCCCCTGCAACGAGGATTTCGGCCATAGATATCTAGTCTCCTACCCTATTCAACAACCCCTTGTTCCCTGGCTACGACTTAGGGGTTTCCTTGGTGGGATCGACGAATGGCAGGGCTGTCACCGTTGCCGGTACGTTGCCGTCCGGCTTGGCGACCGTGAGCTCAGTCCCGGGCTCCGCCAGCTCGATTGGCACCCAGGCGTACCCGACGTTCTTCTCGAGACGCGGCGACCACGAACACGCGGTGACCCTCCCGACCTGCTTGCCGTCCTGAGTCACCGGCCAGAAGTCGTTGAGCGCTGCTTTCGCCGACATGTCTTCGCCGCCCATGTCAATCCCGACGAGCTTGCGCGAGACGCCCTCGTTTCGGATTCTCTCCAGCGCATCCTTGCCGGCGTAGTCGGCGTTCTGTTGCTCGACCAGCCGCTCCAGTCCGCTGACCTCGAAAGGATTGTTCTCGATATTCATGTCGGATCGGTAGTTGAAGATCCCGGCCTCGATGCGGCGAGCCTCGTTCGGCGCGGTGACCTTGAGGCCGTGAGGCTCACCTGCAGCAAGGATCGCCTCCCACAGATCGTCGCCGCGGCTCGCGTCGCGAAGATAGACCTCGTATCCGACCTCTCCGGTCCACCCCGTTCGGGAAACGAGAACTGGAATGCCGTCGATCTCACCCTCGGCGCAGAAGTAGTAGCGGAGGTTCGCGACGTCGTCACCGAGCAGCGACCGAATTACCTCTTTTGATTTCGGTCCCTGTACCTGCACGGGATAGACCTCCGGCTCGCGGACGGTGACATCGAGCCCCGCGGCCACGCCGACACCCCGCGCCCAAAGCCCGGCGTCCGAGTCGGCGAGTGCCAGCCAAAAGTGGTTCTCGCCCAGTCGAACCAGCACGGGGTCGTTCACGATTCCGCCGTCTTCCGCAATCATTAACGCGTATTTCGCCTGCATGACCTCACACTTCGTGAGATCGCGGCAGGTGAGCATGTTCGTGAGCTTGAACGCGTCGGGCCCGGTGATCTCGACGATGCGCTCGACGGCAACGTCCCAGAGTGCGACATCGTTGTGAATGGTCCAGTACTCGGGAACGATGCCCTCATAGAGGACCGGCAGAAGCATGTGGTTGTAGAGGCCGTAACTCTTGCACCCGGCCCGCTTGGTGCCCTCGTAGAACGGCGACTTCTGGTACCAAGGACCTATGTAGAAGGTGAAAGTCTCGGATGTGCCCATGAACCCTCCTATGGATCGGCGCAATACACTAGCGTCAACGGCAGGAGGGCTGCATGTCCCGGTCAAGCGCGTTGCTCGGACTTGCGTTCGCCCTGTTGGTGACGGCATGCAGCCAGAACGAGCAGCTTCCCACCGCGCGCCGCACTCTCCCACCGCCATTCGAGGGCGCACCCCCCCTCGTCTGCCTCTCCCCGGATAATGCGGCCCTCATAGATTGCGAAACCGCTTCCAGGAGAGCTGAAAGGTATACGCAGCAACTAATCGGGGCGGCAATTCTCATAGGTGACGCGACGGAGCTGAACGCCAGCTTGAAGCACGGCGCTCACCAAGGAGGGAGAGACCCTGTTTGGGTGGTGACCTATTCAGGACTTCTCAGGACGGTGAGTGCTGCACAAACCTGCAGATTTGTTGGATCGTACGCGATCAGGGTTGACGCGAAGACCGGCCAGGTTGTTGCCACCAGTGTCTCCAAGCAAGGTTTTGAGACATGTGAAGGACGCGGAGGGCTATAGAAGCAACCATATCCAGCTGTCCAGCAGCGCTCACGCCTTTGTTAGGTATCCGTAGCGGTTCGTGAAGTCAACTATTGACATGCCGGCGACGTCGGCAAGGGCCGAGAGCACCGCGGGGTCGTCGAAGTCTTCCTTTTTCAGGCGGATCATGTACTCGGTCGCCACCTTGTAAGTGGTCGAGTTCAGATCAACAAGCCGCGTCATCGGGCGGCCGGTTTTCGGGTCGTTGAACGAACCGAACGGCAACACTTCAAGGTTCCCGTCGTGAAGCGTGATCATCGCGCCGGCTTCGCGCGAGTCACCTTCGTGCAACATCCGCAGATGGTCGAACGCGCCCCAGCCGAGGTCGCGGGTGTAGTCGATGTCCCATGGGATCGGCGGCGCGCCGCGAAGCTCGTAGCCGATGTTCTTCGCGGTGATCGTCACCTTCTCCCCGCGTTCCTTGAACCGCTTCGAGACTACGTCGGCGAGTATCCGGTGAAGGTTCAGCTCCTCGAGCCTGATGTGGCCGTGCTCGTCGCGCTCGATGTCCGGCGCTGCTTCGGCCAGTTCGTCTTCCGGGAGCCGCTCCCCTATCCCCTCCGCGATCACCGCGACACCGAACGGCCGCCCATGCGTCACGCGCTTCAGCATCGAGGTCTCCAGGATGTCGGCAACGTGCTTCAAGGGGATCGGCCCGGCCGGGAACTCCTCGGCTATAACCGTCACCGTCGCGCCGCTCGCCTTCCCGATCCCCAAAGCGAGGTGCCCGGCCGTCCGCCCCATAGCGACGACGAAATACCACTTCTTCGTGGCGGTGGCGTCGGTCAATAGGTTCGTCACCAGATTCACTCCGACGTGCCGCGCGGTCTGGAAACCGAAGGTCACCTGCCCTCCGGGAAGAGGCAAGTCGTTGTCGATCGTCTTCGGGACGTGAACCACCTTGAGCGTTCCGCCGGCTTCCTCCGCGAGCCTCGTCGCGGAGAACGCCGTGTCGTCGCCGCCGATAGTTATCAGCCCGTGGAGCTGGAGTTCCTTGAGAGCAAGGACACAAGCCTGCAGGTACTCCTCGTTCTTCGTCGGATTCGCGCGGGAGGTACCGAGAATCGTGCCGCCCAAGCCGTGGATACGAGATACGTCACCGATCTCGAGCGTGTCGACCTGCGGAGGCCCATCGATGAGGTGCTCGAAGCCGTCGTGTATGCCGACGACCTCCCAGCCGGAGTTCCGCGCCTCGATCGTGGCCGCGGAGATCACGGAGTTGATGCCCGGGGCCGGGCCTCCACCGCAGAGGATTCCGAGCTTCATCTCACTCTGTATACCGGACGGCCTCGGCCGGCGGTAGCCGCGAGGCACGCCACGCCGGCCCGATCGTGACCAAGAGCACGGAGATATACACGAGCAAGATGGACCCGCGAAGCGTCGGCCATTCGATCCCGAACACAGACTCCTCGAAGAACGACGTGAAGAAGATCCACGCCATCAGGATTCCGGCCAGGCATCCGACGGCCACACCCAGGGTCGTCGTTGCTCCGGCTTCGACCAGCAACCCGGCCATCACACCGCGTTTTCGAAATCCGATCGCGCGCAGCACCCCGATTACGTGCCTTCGCTCGACGACCGCCCGCAACGCGAGGATCCCCAGCGAGAGGATCCCTACGACCAGCCCCATCTTCATGAGCACGTCGATCACCGAGAACAGCGTGCGGTTGGCACGATATCCCCGCTCCATCAGCTCGCGTGTCGTGTCGGCGTTCACGCCTTTCTTGAAACGGGCTCGTTCGATCTCGTGCGCTACATCGTCGGCGTCCACCCCGGGCTTAAGCGCAAGCAAGACCGTGTGCCCGGTTGAGACCGTGTCAAGTTTCTCGAGCGCGTTCTCGGACGCGGTGATGCCACGGAACAATCCGAAACCGGGATTGCCGGCAATCTCGTAGGTAACATCCCCGTTCTCGCCCTCGAGAATCAGCTCGTCGCCCGGGTTCCCGAAGTCGCTTACGACCCATTTCGAACCGGAGGCCGCCACCGCCCTCCACACTTCGGCATCGCTGTCGAAGGCTTCCTCCCTGCCCGACAGCCTCATCGGCGGATCCGCGAACTGCTCGTCGCTGAATGCGTAAAGAGGCAGGAACGACCGCTCCACGTCGGCGAACTGCGAGTCCATCGGACCCGTGTACACCTTCGTCACGATGTCGGCCTGGTGATCGACCTCGTCTCGAACGCTCTTGGGAAGATCGACGCCCTTCTTCTTCGGTTCGGCCACCACTACGTCGTAGCCGAGTGAGTCGCGCTCGTAGTGCGGCTGAAATATGTAGAGGAACGACGAGAACATCGAAATGATCGCCATGACCACCGCGAACATGATTATCGAAAGGCCGGTTCGCATTCGCCGGCGCGCGAGGTACGCGAGCGGCGGCCTTAGGGTTGCGCGCATTCGCCGGGACAGAGCGCCGAGGGACTCCACAACCCGGAGGTTGGCCGATGCAACCATCGAAAGGCCGATCACCGAGACGAGCACCGACGCCGTGAAAACCGCGAAGAACTTGTTCGGGTCCTCCAGGGTGCTGATCGAGCGAACCATGTAGAACGACCACCCGGCGAGCGCCAGTCCGTAGACGCTCGCATGCAGCCTCTCCGGAACTCGCGATCGGGTAAGGCTGGCGATCAGCACGACCGCAGCGACGCCACCCATGAGACGCCCGAATTCCCGGTCTCCGCCGGCCAGTCCGGCTATGCCGAGTCCGAACAACGCCAGAAGGGCGATCGCGCGCGGCCACCGGCGCCGCCTCGGTTCCCTGGCCGGTTCGGGAAGGTTGCGGATCGCGGCGGGGATCGAAAGCCGAGAGGTTCGCCACGAGGTGAAGAACAAGGTGCCGAGGGTAACGAGCGCGCCCGCGGCAAAGGCCGTCGCCAGCGTCGCCGGTTTCAGCGAGAAGACGAACTTGAAATCGACTTCGGCGCCGAAGAACTCCGCGAACGCCTCTCCGAAGCGGATGGCGATGACGCGCCCGGCGAACAGGCCTACGGTCGTTCCCACGGCGGCGGCCATCAAGCTGTAAAGCGCCCCCTCCAGCACGGAGAGCGTGACGAGCCCGCGGCGAGTCAGCCCGAGCGCGCGCAGTACACCGAGCCGTGGCCTGCGTTCCTCGGCCAGCATCTGGGTGAGGTTGATCACCAGCGCGATCCCGGCCGCAAGCACGAGCGTGCTCATCCCGACGAGCATCGCGTAGGTGAATTCGGTACTGTCCGCCGCGGCGTCGATCTCCTTTTGCTTCACTTCACGAACGCGAAGATCCACACCCTTCCCCGCGTCCAGGCTCTCGACCGCCGCCTTCACATCAGGGAGTGCCTTCTCCGCCGTGGCCAAACCGGTCTGCGTGTCGCCATTCGCCGACAGACGCACCACGTTGATCTCGTCGGTGTGAGCAACCTCCTGAGCCAGCGAGAGGGGGGCGAAAACGGATGAGATCAGTCCATACGCGCCCGGCCCTTCCGAGCGGGCGATTCCCGCCACGCGGAGTTTGATCGGTTTGAGTTCGTCGATCGCATCCTCGAGATCGTCCTGGAGCCGCTCGAGCTCTTTCTGCAGATCCTTCGCGCGCTTCTCGTAGCGCTTCCCGACCTGCGCCGCCGCCTGCTGTCCGGCCGCTTGGGCGGCCGCTTGGGCCTGCGCCTGAACCGCCGCAGGGTCGGGCCCCGGAGGCACAACTGCGGGCGGCACCGATGACGGTACGGGTCCCTGAGGGGCTGGCGGCGGAATTCCCGCCGACAGCGCTTGTTGCGCGGCCGCCGCGACGACTGCCCGCGCCGCCGACTCGCCGGCGCGACCGGCGGCAGCCTCGGCCTTTCGCTCCGCTTCCTTTTGCAGATCCTTCAGCTCGCGAACGACGTCCTTGATCTTCTTGCCGATGCCCTTGGGAGACGGTTTCGGTTTCTCCAGGCGTTGCACGCCGAGCACGATGGTGTCCCCGACCTCCGCCCTGAGTTCGTCGGCAAGCTGGCGTGACAAAAGCACGCCGCGGTCGCCTAGATCGTCGAGGTAGGTTTTCCTTCCGTCGGTCAATGTGAACGCACCGAACTGCCGCTGCGTGGCGGGATCGACACCGATCAGCCGGACCCCCGAGTCGCTTTCCTTCTTCGTGCGGTCGGATACCGAACCGACCACCTCGAGGCCCGGCCCGACGCCGTCGAGATACGGTTGGAGCGCCGGATCATCGGCCAGCTCCGTCGCGATCCGCTCCGGGAAGACCTCGTCGCCGGCCTCGACCGTAAGGTCGGTGACTCCCCAGGATCTGTACGCGTTCAATACCGACGACTCGCGCGCCGAATCCGAACCGACGAGAGCGGCGGTGATCCCTGCCGCACCGACCATAAGTCCGCCGACCACTAGGGCCGTTTGTCCCGGCCTGCGAACCCCCTCTCGAAGGGCGAGCCGCCCGAGCAGCGGCTTTCTTATCCAAAGCCAAAGGACAATCAGATAGACGAAGACAAACAGGCCGCCGAAGAAGGCGAGACCCGAGTTCACGAAGCTGCCGCCGAGAGGCTCCCGTCCTCGATACGACCGTCACGCATGAAGATCGTCCGACCGGCCAGGTCCGCAACCGATGGGTTGTGAGTAACCAACACGATGGTTTCGCCGAGTTCCCTGTTCATTCGAACGAGCAACCCCATGACCGATTCTGTCGACTCGGAGTCGAGGTTCCCGGTCGGCTCGTCGGCCCAGACCACCGCAGGACGGTGAACGAGAGCGCGGGCGACCGCAACGCGCTGCTGCTCGCCGCCTGAGAGCTGATCGGGCCGGTGGCTCGCGCGATCGGCGAGGCCCACCGCCGCCAGAGTTTCAAGTGCGCCCTTGCGTGCATTTCGCTGGCGTTCGCCCAGCAACAACAGGGGGATCTCGACGTTCTCAACGGCCGTGAGGACGGGAAGGAGATTGAACGCCTGAAAGACGAATCCCATCGACTTAGCCCTCCACTCGGTTCGGTCGTCGTCGGAGAGGGCGTAGAGATCCTGTCCGTCGATCTTGATCGTACCGTCGTCGATCTGCTCGAGGCCGGAGAGGCAGTTCAGAAGGGTGGTCTTGCCGGAGCCGGACGGCCCCATGATCGCGACCATCTCGCCTTCCTCCACCGCGAGCGAAACACCCTTGAGCGCTTCGACATCGGTACCGCCACGGTAGATCTTGCGAACGCTACTTGCTTCGACGATTCGGCTCACTGGCCTCCTCGGGCAATCGAGCCGGCGGCATGCCGGGCGGGGGAAGCGCGTCGCCGGCTTTCGCGCGCGACGCGTATTCGTCGACGTATTCCTGCCCGGACATCATCATGATCTCGTACATGATCTCGTCGGTCGCGGCTCGGACGGCATAGCGGTCGCGCGACTTTCCTTGATACTGGTCGAAGCGAAGCGGTTTCCCGTAGACGACTCTCACCCGTCCGGAAAGACGAGGCATCCTGCGGCCGGGTGGCTGTAGGTCGCGCGTTCCGAACAACACCACGGGCACGACAGGGCAATTCGCCTCCAGCGCCAGCCTTGCCACACCGGTCTTCCCGCGATAAAGGCGAGCGTCGGGGCTTCGCGTTCCCTCCGGATAGATCCCGAGAACGCCGCCCTCGCGCAGAACCTCCGTACCCGCGCGGATGGCGGCTTCGGACGCCGGGCCGCCGTCGCGCCGCACGGGGATGACCTTCAGGGCTTTGACGAACCAAAACGTCGCGGGGTTGTAGAAGTAGTCGGCCTTCCCGAGGAACACGACCGGTCGCTTCAGGAACAGCGGCAGGAAAAGACTGTCGAGCACCGACAGGTGGTTCGCCGCGAGGATCACGGGGCCTTTTGCCGGAACGTTTTCCAGGCCTTCGGCCTTCGGACGGTAGATGAACCTGAGGAACGGCCCGAGGAATACGCGCTTTATCAGCCAGTAGAACATCCGCCAGTTAGACTACCGCCCGCCGCGGACAGGCACGAGGAGCGACAAAAACGGGTGCTGGCGAAATTCGGACTTCTCGAGTGGTTCTTCCTCGTCCTGCTCGTCGGGCTGGTCGGGGCTGCCGGACTCTTCGGTGTCTACATGGTGCTTCAGCTGTTTCGAAATCCTCCGCGCTAGGCGTCCAGGTCGAGGTCGGCCACCAATGGCAGGTGATCGGAGGCGTCCTCCACACCCCGGCTCCTGACGACGGCCGCGCTCTCGATTCGGACTTCTTCCGAAACGAACAGGTAGTCGATGCGCGCCGTTGGGTCACGCGACGGGAAAGTCTCTCCCGTGTCGGTGCCCGCCCGGATCCACACATCCCAATAGCGTTCGCCGATCCAAGACACCGCCCTCCCCTCGGTCCCCTCGTTGAAGTCGCCGCCGATCACGAGCGGTTGAGTCAGGCCACGCGTCAGATCACCGAGTTCCTTTGCGTGACGGTCGCGCTCTCCGGATGAGAGACCGAGATGAACGCACAACGCCGACAATCTGTAGCCGGCCCTTCCCACTTGCGCGACCAGTGCGCCGCGCGGATAGAAGCGCTCGGAGCGTTCAAAGGCATGAACCTTGTGGGTCACTACTCGCCAAGGAGGCCGCGCCAGGATCGCGTTTCGAACGCGTCTCGCGAAAGGGAAGAGTGAACCCGCCGAATACTCCATGTCCATCCCGCGCGCGAACTTCCGGAGGTGTCGCCGCGACCCGCACTCCGTGATCAGGGCAAGGTCGGGAGCGGTATCCGCGACGGCTTTCGCGACGTCGCCGGCCCCCGCGCGAAACCCGCGTGCGTTGTAGACAAGCACTCGAACCCGCACGTGCCGACACTAACCCGCACGGAGCAAGTATTCGGTGATTTGCGCGGTGCCCTGATGCCGCTAAGGCGTGATCTGAGTTCCGGCGCGGCCTTCGATAGCTTCCGCGGCATCCTCGAGCGAAGCGATCACAGCTCGTTCGCCGCCGGATTCGAGAAAGGCCACGGCCCCTCTGACCTTCGGGCCCATTGAGCCGGTATCCAGCCCGTCGAGCATCCCGCGAGCCTCGTCGAGCGACAGTTTCTCGACCAGCTCCTCGGAATCCGTCCCGAAGTTGCGCAGAACACCCCTCACGTCCGTTAGGTCGAGGAGGACTTTGGCGCCCACATCCCGCGCGAGGATCGCCGCGGCCGCGTCCTTGTCGACAACGCCCTCCATGCCGATCAGTCTCGGCCCCTTCTCGATCACCGGCACTCCCCCGCCGCCCGCGGCGATCACGATCACACTGTCGGCGATCAGTTGTGTCACTACCGGTGCCTCGACGATCGAATACGGATCCGGCGAAGGGACGACGCGCCTCCATCCGCCGTGAGGATCCGACTTCATGACCCAGCCGTGTTCGGCCTCGGCCTTCTTCGCCTCCTCTTCGTCGTAGTAGGGACCAATGTATTTGGTCGGGTTCTCGAAGGCCGGATCGTCGGCTCGCACCCGCGTCAGGGTGAGCACGGTTGCGACCGGTCGCTCCATTCCGCGTTCGTAGAACACGTCGCCGATCGTGACCTGCAGCAGATAACCGATCAGTCCCTGGGACTCGGCGCCGGCCACGTCCAATGGCATCGGGTGAACCTCCCCGCGGGCCGCTTCCTGTTGCAGCAGAATCCGGCCGACCTGGGGGCCGTTGCCGTGGGTGACCACTACCTCCCACCCGAGCGCAGCGATCTCGGCGATCCGTTCGGCCGCGAAACGGGCGGATTCGTACATCTCCTCGTAGGTGTCCTCTTCGCCCCTGCGAAGGAGGGCGTTGCCGCCGAGCGCGATGACCACGCGGGTCATGTCAGCTTCCGAGAACCGGGGCCAGCGCGTCGCGGATGGTCGGCAAGCCGGGAAGCTCCTCGAGTTCGTAGCGAACCCTTACCGCCGGTTTCGAGAATTCGACCAAGTGGCGAAGGTCGATCGGCGTAGCGATCACAACCAGATCGCAATCTGCGTTGTCGATCATTTGTTTCATCTCCGACAGCTGCTTGGGCGAATAGCCCATCGCGGGAAGCACCGGCCCGACGTCGTACTTCTGATACGTCTCGAGCATCGTGCCGACTGCCCACTGCTCTGGATCGACGATCTCGGCCGCGCCGTTCGCCCGCGCGGCTAGGACCCCGGCCCCGAACTTCATGTCGCCGTGGGTGAGAGTGGGACCGTCCTCGATGACCAACACTCGTTTGCCCCGGATCTCGTCCGGCCTGTCCACCGTGGTCGGGCTCGCCGCCTTGATCACCGTGGCGCCCGGGTTGAGCTCCGCGATAGTTGCCTCGAGCTGGGCGACCTTCTCCGGCTCCGCCGAGTCGATCTTGTTGATCACCACGACGTTCGCCATGCGAAGGTTCGCCTCGCCGGGGTGATAGGACGTCTCGTGGCCGGCCCGCAATGGGTCGGCAACGACGATGTGAACATCCGGCTTGTAGAAAGGCAGGTCGTTGTTCCCCCCGTCCCAAATCAGAACGTCGCATTCCGCCTGGGCACGCTCGAGGATCTCCGCGTAGTCCACTCCCGCGTAAACGACGGTTCCCGCGTTGATGTGCGGCTCGTACTCCTCGCGCTCCTCGATCGTCGTGTTCGCGGCGTCCAGATCCTCTAGAGAAGCGAACCGCTGCACCCGTTGCGCCGCCAGATCCCCGTACGGCATCGGGTGGCGAACGACGACGGTTCGCTTCCCGGCTTCCCGCAGCGTGCTGGCGACCTTGCGAGTCGTCTGGCTCTTTCCGGAGCCGGTCCTGACGGCGCATACGGCGACGACCGGAACCTTGGCCTCGAGCATCGTCGCGCCGGGTCCGAGTATCACGAAGTTCGAGCCTGAGGCCAGCGCCGCGGCGGATCTGTGCATCACGTACTCGTAGGAGACATCGGAATATGCGAAGACGACTTCGTCGACCTTCAGCTCGGAGATCAGGCGCGTTAGCTCGTCCTCGTCGTGGATCGGGATGCCGTTCGGATATCTCGGGCCGGCAAGCGAGGCCGGATAGACGCGATCCTCGATGAACGGGATCTGTTCGGCGGTGAACGCGACGACTTCCGTCTGCGGATCGTCGCGGTAAACGACGTTGAAGTTATGAAAGTCGCGGCCGGCCGCGCCCATGATGAGTACCCGCCGGGGCATACGCCTACGGTAGCTGGTTCGGCGTATCCACGTCCCAGAGTGTCGCGCCGCGCGGATCGATCGGGCGCCATTCATTCTCAGGGAGCGTTCGTGATGCAACGGCGCCGAAGAATTCGTTCAGGGAATCCTTTCCGTCCGCGATGAGCTTCTCGGCGACCTCGCCGGTGCGCGTTCGCACCACCGCAGGCAGCGGACGGAACGTGTCCACATCCTGCATTACGAGAGCGTCGACGTCCTCGTTATCCCTAACGGACGTGAGCATCAACCGGAGTACCGCCTGCGACATCTCGGGCATGTCCCCCGCGGCAACGATCGATATCGGAGTGTTCGATTCGCGAAGCCCGGCAGCGAGCCCAACCAGCGGGCCACCGTCGGGCCGGTCGTCGTGAACCAGCCTGCAAGGAGCCAGAACGTCGAACGGCAGCTTGCGCTCGGGGCCATCGGCCCCGGTTACGACGAGGATCTCTTCACAAAGCATCGAAAGCGCCGCGATCGGGTGATGGAGCATAGGACGCCCACGCAGGATCACGGTCAGCTTGTCCTTGCCGTACCTGGTGGACTTCCCGCCGGCCAGCACTATGCCCGTGGCATCGCTGTCAGCCTTCGTCTCGTCCCCCGTCCCCCGCGCCCTCCGCCCGATTCTGCACGAACTGCCAGCCGAAGCGACCCTTGATGCAAAGATGCCCGTTGGTAACGTCGTGGTCGATCGGCGAGGTTACTTTCACGATCGAGTTGTCCTGCACGTGCAGCTCGAGATTGCATCCCACGCCGCAGTACGGGCAGATCGTTTCGGTCACGGTTTGCGCCGACTCGTCCCAAGTGCCTTCCTCCCTCATGTCGTGCTCGGACTTGAACATCAGCGCGCCGGTCGGGCAGACGCCGATGCAGTTGCCGCAATAGACGCACGCCGACGAAGTCAGGGGAACATCGAACTCGGTAGTGATGTGCGCGTCGAATCCCCTGCCGCCGACTGCAATCGCGAAGGTGTTCTGAGCGTCGACTCCGCAGGCCTCAACGCACTTGTAACAGAGGATGCACCGCTCGTAATCGCGAATGTAGAGGTCGTTGTCAATCTTCGTCGGCTGCGCGACCGTCTCGGCGGCGTTACCGTGCGGCTCGTGGTGGTGGCCGGCGTGCCGCCTGTCGCGCTCTCCGGCATCCGCCGGCGGCCCGGGGGAACCGTAGCGTTCCGGTCGGGCCTCGTATTCGCTCATCCAGCGGTGCACATCATCCGAGGTGAGTTCCATGTCGACCGAGGACGCCAGGAATTCCAGGACGAGCCGGCGCGAATGCTTGACGCGCTCGGAGTCGGTCTTGACGACCATTCCGGGCTCGGCTGCGCGGGAACACGCCGGAACGAGGGTGCGCGACCCCTCCACCTCCACGACGCAAACCCGGCAGACGTTCACCGGCGTGAGGTTGTCCAAATAACAAAGGGTCGGGGTGTCGATGCCCTGCGCCTTGCATGCGTCCAGCAGAGTCGAGCCTTCCGGCACGCGAACTTCTTTGCCGTCGATTTCGACGTCCACGAGCCTTTTCGGCGGCGCGAGTGGGACTACCTGGCTCAACCGTTCTCCCGTCCGTCGAATAACCCGAGGCGGTGCACGGCCGATTGTATTGCCCCGGCGGCCGTCTGGCCGAGCCCGCAGATCGAGGCGTCCTTCATGACTAGTTCGATCTCCGAGAGGAGGTTCAGTTCGTCGCCGACGGATCCGTTCGTGCTTCCGTTCAGTATCCGGTGAAGGGCCTCCTCCTGGCGGACGGTCCCGACGCGGCACGGCACGCACTGGCCGCAGGACTCGTCGCGGAAGAACGCCGCGATGCGAACGAGTATGTCCTTCAGGTCGACCGTGTCGTCAAAAACCATCACGACGCCGGATCCGAGCGTGGCGCCGGCCTCGCGCGCGCCTTCGAACGTGAGCGGCATGTCGAGCTCGTCCGGCCTTACGAACACACCCGCCGCGCCGCCGAGCAATACCGCTTGCAGGTCCCGCCCGCCGCGAACCCCTCCTGCCATTTCGAGCAGTTCGCGTAGCGTCGCGCCGAATGAGACCTCGTAGAGCCCGGGCTTCTCCACGCAGCCGCTCAGGCAAAACAGCTTGGGTCCGGTAGAGCCCTCGGTGCCGATAGCGGCTACCGCCGGTCCGCCTTCCGAAACTATGTCGAGGACGTTGATGAGCGTCTCGACGTTATTCATCGCGGTCGGCTTGTTGAACAGTCCGACGTGTACCGGGAAGGGGGGCTTGTTGCGCGGCTCGCCACGCTTTCCCTCGATGGACTCCATCAGCGCGGTTTCTTCGCCGCAGATGTAGGCCCCGGCGCCGCGACGAATCTCGATGTCGAAGCGGAAGCCCTCTCCCATCACGTCATCACCGAGGAATCCGCGGCCGCGCGCCTGGTCGATCGCGTTTTGAAGCCTGCGCTGCGCTTCGGGATATTCGCCACGGATGTAGATATATCCCTGTTCCGATGCCGTAGCATAGGCGCCGATCGTCATCGCCTCGATCACGGCGAACGGGTCCTCCTCCATGATCACGCGGTCCTTGAAGGTTCCCGGCTCGGACTCGTCCGCGTTGCAGATGATGTAATGAGGCTGGACTGTTTGCTCGGCGACGGCCTTCCACTTCACGCCGGTGGGGAAAGCCGCGCCGCCGCGCCCCATCAGCTTCGAGTCGGTGACCTCACGTAACACCCCGGCAGGCCCCAGATCGATGGCGCGGCGAAGCGCCGAATAGCCGCCGACGGCGCGATAGTCGTCGAGGCTCTCGGCGTCGATCTCGCCGATCCGGCGCAAGAGCCTGAGCCCTTTCGATCCTTGCTGCGGGGTCGAACCCGTCACCGACCGGGCTCCATCCGGAGACGACCCGGCCAGCAAGGCCTTGACGCCGTCGGCGGTCGCCGGCGCGACCGATCTGTCGTTGGTTTCCTCGCCGGCCTCTTGGACAAGAACTGCCGGAGCCTTCTCGCAGAGCCCGAGACACGGGCTTCTCATCCAAGTGGCAGTCCCTCCCGCGGCCGCGGATCCCGGAGCGCCCACCGACGCTTCCAAATCCGCGCAAAGTTCGTCGGCTCCGGCCGTCTTGCACGCGATGTCGTCGCAGACGTGGACGACAAGGGCGGGACGGGGTTCCGTGGAGAACATCGCGTAGAAACTCGCGACCCCATATGCCTCAGCCGGCGGAACCGTCAGCCTCTGGCAGACGTAGTTCAGAGCGCCGGGACTGATCCAGCCAATGCGGCCCTGCACCGCGTGGAGCGCCGGAAGAAGCAGGTGTCGGCGTTCGCGGGCATCCTCGCCCCCGCGCGCGTAGTGACCTTCTAGCTCCGATCGGCGCTCGCCGCCTTCCCAACCGGTATCAGGAGGCCCGAGCAGATCGTCGACGGCAGCCCGTTCTTCGGGCGTCGCAACGTCTTCGGAGAGGTGAAGATCCAAATCGGATGAAGCCTACCGCGCCGCCGCGGCGTCCAGCTTGTCTATCCGGATGGCGCTCGCCTTGAACTCGGCGGTCCCCGACTTCGGATCGTTCGCTTCGATCGTAAGGACGTTTACCTCCACCGTGTCGGGGTTGTGAAGCGTCATGAATGCGAGGCCCGGCCGAAGCGAGGTATCGAAACGAACCGGTACCTCGAGCGACCCGCGCCGCGAGCTGACCTTCACTCGCTCGCCCTCCGCCACGCCGTATCGCTCCCCATCCTCCGGGGAGAGATCGAGGGTCTCCTCGCGCCGAAGCGGGGACTTGTACCCCTCGGTCTGAACCCCCGTGTTGTAGGAATCCAGCCGTCGCCCGGTCGTGAGGCGAATCGGGAACTCGTCGGAGAGCTCGTCAACCGGAGGTTCGTACGGCGTGACGGAGATCGGGGCAGGCTCACCACGCTTGTCTTCGTCCTCCTCCCAGAGCCGGGCGTGCAAGAACGGAGAACCGGGATCGTTCTCGTCCAAGCAGGGCCATTGGATGCCGCCCATCTCCTCGAGACGCTTGTAACTCATGCCGCCGTGCATCGGGGAGAGTTCGCGGACCTCGTTCCAGACGTCCTCGGCCTTCGGGCTGCCGAGATCCTTCTCCATCTGTGAACCGATCTCGATGATGATCTCGATGTCGTCGCGGGCCTGCCCGGGCGGCTCCAAGGCCTTACGAACCCGCTGCACGCGGCGCTCGCTGTTCGTCACCGTCCCTTCGGCCTCACACCAAGAAGCCGACGAGGGGAACACCACGTCGGCCATCTCGGCAGTCCTCGTCATCAGGAGGTCCTGAACTACCATGAAGTCCAGGTTCTCGAGAAGATGGTTCGCGTGATTCGCGTCGGCTTCGGACTGCGCCGGGTTCTCTCCGATCACGTACAGGGTCGTCAGGTCCCCGCGCTCCATGGCCTCGAACATTTGTGTCAGGTGCCAGCCGTACTTCGGGATGATCTTGCAGTCCCACTTCTTCTCGAACTTTTCGCGGGCTTCGGGATTGGTCTCGATGTCCTGGAAACCGGTCAGCTTGTTCGGGATCGCGCCCATGTCGCCGCCGCCCTGAACGTTGTTCTGTCCGCGGAGCGGGTTCAGACCCGAGCCGTATTTCCCGACATTCCCGGTGATGAGCGCGAGGTTTATCAGTGCCAGCACGTTGTCCACGGCGTTGTGGTGTTCGGTAATACCCAAGGTCCAGCAGATTTGCGCTCGGTCGGAAGTCGCGTAGGTGTGCGCGACCTCGCGAATAACATCGGCCGGGACTCCCGTGACCGCCTCACCCTTCTCGAGCGTCCATTCCTCGACTGACGCCCAGTAAGCGTCGATCCCGACGGTCGCGCGCTCGATAAATGTGCGGTTCTCTAGTCCCTCGGCGAAAATCTCCCGCGCCATCGTGTTGGAAAGCGCGATGTCGGTGCCGACGTCAATTCCGAGCCACACGTCGGCCCACTCGGCCGACGAAGTCCTACGCGGATCGACGGCGTAGAGCTTCGCCCCGTCCCTCACTCCTTGAAGGACGTGGTGGAAGAAGATCGGGTGCGTCTCACGCGCATTCGAACCCCAAAGGATGATGAGGTCCGTGTCCTCGATCTCCTTATATGAACTTGTGCCGCCACCTGCTCCGAACGCTGTCGCCAGACCGACGACGGATGGAGCGTGTCAGGTGCGGTTGCAGCTGTCGATGTTGTTCGTGCCCATGACCGCGCGGGCGAACTTCATGGCCATGAAGTTCATCTCGTTCGAGGCCTTGGAGCAGCTGAACACACCGAACGCCTGCGGACCGGCCTCGCGTGCCTTCCCGAATCCCTCCGCGGCCCGGCCGAGAGCTTCCTTCCAGCCGGCGGGTCGCAGAGAGCCGTTGTCGCGCACCATCGGCTCGGTCAGCCGGACGTAGCGCTGCTTCATCCCGGCTCCTTTCCGTGTTTCGTGCTCAGTCTAGCGCGGGGGCAGGCCGCCCTCTACGCATCCAGGGAGATGCGCTCGGGTTTCGAATAGACGTTGAAGCGGCCGTCGCGGACGAAGCCCACGACCGTCATCCCGAACTCCTCGGCAGCTTGCACGGCGAGGCTCGACGGCGCCGACACCGCGGAGATGATCGGAACTCCGGCCACCGCGGCCTTTTGGACTATCTCGAAGCTCACGCGACCGGAAACCTGCAGGATCCGGTCCGACAGCGGCAGGCGGTCGGCGAGCAACGCCTCTCCGATCAGCTTGTCCACCGCGTTGTGTCTGCCGACATCCTCGCGAAGGCCTTGAAGTTCTCCGGTGGGATCGAATAGCCCTGCCGCATGCAGGCCCCCGGTTTGCTCGAAGACGCGTTGCGCCTTGCGCAAGGAATCCGGAAGCCCGTTGATCACCGATCCTGCAACCACCGGCCCGGGCCCGATCGGCTCGCACTTGACTTCGAGTTCCTCGAGCGACGCCTTGCCGCAGATCCCACACGACGAGGAGGTGTAGAAGTTCCTCCTGACCTCTTCCGGATCGAACGCGCGCGCGAGGCGGACCGTCACGACGTTGTAGTGCTGTTCCTCGGGCTCGAGGTCCTCGCAATAACTAACCTGCGCGAGTTCGGCTTTCGATCGAATGATTCCCTCCGTGAAGAGGAACCCGGCCGCGAGTTCGAAGTCTCCCGCGGGAGTTCGCATCGTTACCGCGATCGCTTTGGCCTCGTCACCCGGGCCGCCGACGCGGATCTCCATCGGCTCCTCGGTCGCCAGCCTGTCGGGACGATCGGCGCTTCGGCCGTCGTGGACGGCGACGACCTTCACCCCGGTGACGTTTCGCCTCACATCCGCAGGCTCGGCCATCGGAACCATTATCGTCCTGCGGCGGAGCTGCGACATTCAAGCCGTTTGGCGATAAGCCGAAGCTATACTCCTGGCGCGTATGAAATCCGGACTCGAGATTGCCCAGGAAGCAACTCTGCGCCCGATCCTCGAAGTGGCGGCGGAAGCCGGCCTCGAGGAGGGTGAGGTAGAGCCTTACGGCAAGTACAGGGCCAAGATCGATCTCTCGGTGCTGGACCGCTTGTCCGACGAGCCCGACGCGAAGGTGGTCATAGTCACCGCGATCACGCCGACCAAGGCGGGCGAGGGGAAGACCACAACCTCGCTCTCACTGACACAGGGGCTCGGAAAGCTCGGCAAGGACGTGATCCTGGCGCTTCGCGAGCCGTCGATGGGCCCCGTCTTCGGGATCAAGGGCGGCGGCAACGGCGGCGGTTACGCGCAGGTCCTGCCGATGGAAGAGATCAATCTTCACTTCAACGGCGATTTCCATGCGGTCACCGGCGCGAACAATCTGCTTGCATCGGCGCTAGACGCGTCCATCTATCATGGGAACCCTCTCGGCATCGACGTCTCGTCGATCACCTGGCCGCGGACCTTGGACGTCAACGCGCGCGAGCTTCGCAACACCGTGATCGGACTCGGGGGCAAACTGCACGGGATTCCGAGGGAGAACCAGTTCGTGATCACGGCGGCTTCGGAAGTGATGGCGATCCTAGCGCTGGCGTCCGACCTTCAGGATCTTCGCAGGCGTCTCGGGCGCATCGTCGTGGCCTCGAACGGCAACGGCGACCCCGTCACGGCAGAGGATCTCCGGGTGGCGGGGGCAATGGCCGTGATCATGAAGGACGCGGTAAGGCCGAACCTCGTTCAGACGATCGAGGGCCAGCCGGCGCTAATTCACGCCGGGCCGTTCGGCAACATCGCACACGCGAACAACTCGATCATCGCCGACAGGGTCGCGATGAAGATGGGCGACATCTTCGTCACGGAGGCGGGTTTCGCGTCGGATCTCGGGTTCGAGAAATTCTGCCACATCGTTTGCCGGTTCGCCGGCATCAAGCCCTCCGCCGGCGTCTTGGTGACCACCGTCCGCGCGCTGAAATCACATGGCGGCGTGCCGTTCGAGCATCTCGATGAGGAGAACGTGGATGCGATGAAGCGCGGGATGGAGAATCTGGCCGCGCACATCGACATCGTCCGCGCGTTCAACCTTCGATGCATCGTCTCGGTGAACCGCTTCCCCACGGATACGGAGCGCGAGCTTTCGTTGCTTCGCGAACTGGCCGAGGAGATCGGCGCCGAGACCATAGTACAGAACGAGGGTTTCGCCAGAGGCGGCGATGGGGCGATCGAACTGGCCGAGGCCGTGGCGAAGGCCGTCGAGGGCCCGAGCGAATACGAGCCCCTCAATAAGCCAGGCGATCCGATCAAGAAGCAGGTCGAGACGATCGCGACCCGGATCTACGGTGCCGACGGTGTCGACTACTCGCCTCTGGCCGAGAAGGACATAGCGCGGATGGAGGAACTCGGCTTCGGCGACTACCCGGTGTGCATGGCGAAGACGCATCTCTCGCTCTCGCACGACCCGACGATGGTGAACCGCCCGAATGGGTGGCGTCTCCCGATACGGAGCGTCGTTCCTTCTGCCGGCGCGGGCTTCGTGGTCGTGTTGTGCGGCGACATGCAGCGAATGCCCGGCCTCGGGAAGACTCCGGCTTACATGAACGTCGACATCGACCCTGAGGGCCGCACGGTCGGCTTGTTCTAGCGCCGGATACTAGGTCAGGGCGAACGCCTGCACGACGGCGACGATGAAACCCGACAGCAGAACCGCAACTGAGGACACCCAGCGGAGAGTTCGAGGCCGCACATAAACGAATAGCAGCCACGAGGCGAGCCCGGTTGCGAACACAAGTAACCCGACACGTTCCCCGATCTGGCGTCCAATCTCCTCGTTTTCATCCGAACCGATACGGCCCGTCCCCGTCAGGATGATGGAGATCAAGACCACCTCCAGCAACGGGACAACGACGAGACCGATGAAGATGTGAAGCGCAGTCCACCAGCCGAGACGGCGCCACTTCGGGATCTGCCGACCCTCCAGGTTCTGGAATTCACGCCAGGCCCGTTCCCATCCCTCTTGGTCGCGATCGAACTTCGCAACCAAGACACCCGACTTGAGATTCCACACCCCGTAGAAGGTGGCCCCCCAGCCCGCACCGAAGACTTCACCGTGGTGCGAGATCTCCCCGGCGCTGGTTATCGGTTGACCCGCCGGCGCAGGTGTGCCCGGGTCGTCCACGGTCAGCTCCTTGGGCGCTTCTTCTCCGGGTCGTAGATGGGCATTCCCTTGATCGTCGCCGGCGCGGCACCGACCTCGACCTTGTCGCCTTCGACGGCTGCGGGAGTCTCGATGGCCGCAAGGCCTATCGCACCGTAACGAGGCGACTCGGCCGGAGACTTAACCGCGCCGACCTCCTCGCCGTCCTTCGTCACCGAGGTGCCGCCTTCGGGCGCGTCTCCCTCGATGTCGAGCGTCTTGTATCGCCGCGGCGGGTTCGCCGCCGTCTCCGCGCTCGGTGCCCTACCAACGAAATCGGGCTTCGACAGTTTGATCGCCCAGTCGAACGAGAGGTCGTAGGGG
>JBBDHU010000007.1:203602-214060 GCA_040880705.1 Actinomycetota bacterium
AACGAAATCGGGCTTCGACAGTTTGATCGCCCAGTCGAACGAGAGGTCGTAGGGGCTAGTCACACCGGGCTCGTAGTCGTACCCGATCACGTACAGCCCGGCCTCTACTCTCGCCAGGTCGATCGCGGTCGAACCGAACGGCCGCGCTCCCTCGCCGGCCGCCGCGTCCCACACCTTGACCGCGTTGTCCGGGTCGGTGATGAAGAACTCGTACCCCAGCTCGCCGGAGAATCCTGTTCGCGTCAGGAACCCGCTCACCCCGGCAAGCGTGACCTCCTCGGGTATGAACTGGAAGTACTTGATTCCGCTGAAGTCCACATCGGTGAGCTTCTTCACGATGTCCCGCGAGCGGGGACCCTGGATGGCCACGTTCGGCAATTGCCTCGCGATGTTCGTCACGCTCACATCCATCCCGTGCGTGTGCCGCGCGAAGTGCTCGTCGATCTCCTCACCCTCGCTGTTGATCATGAGGAACACCCGGCCGGCGGATACCCGGTAAGCGGTCCCCTCGTCGAGCATGGTCCCGTCCTCGTTCAGGACCGGCCCGTAACGCACGGCGCCGTCCTTCGAGGGAACCTCGTTCGCGAAAACCCTGTCCACCGCGGCAAGCGCATCCGCGCCCTTGAATTCGTACTTGATCAGCGGTGAAACGTCCCACAGCCCGGCGTCGCTGCGGATCGCCTCGTATTCCGCGACGGAGTCGCCGAAGTCCTCGAACCAGTACCAACCGGAGTCCTCCTCCGGTGTTCCTCCCAAATCGATTTGCCGCTGGTGGAACGGGGATTCCCAAGCGTCGCTCATTCGAATTCACCTCTCCGGGTTGGAAGCCGCAGCATAGCAACCCGCCGGAAACGAAAGGGAGGCCGGTTACGCGGCCTCCCCGGTCTTCCCGGCCCGACGGGCTCTACGCCCGCGGGCGCTCCTTGTTCGTGTCGTAGATCGGCAAGTCGGCGACCGTCCCGGTTGCCCTCCCGCCGCCCTCGAGCGCGATATCGACCGTTTTGCCGTTGTTCGCTTGGTCCGTCGGGAGGATCGCAAGACCGATCTTGCCGAACTTCGGCGAGTCGGCCGGACTCGTCAGGACCCCGATCTCCTGCCCATCCTTCGTCACGGTCGCGCCGTACTCCGGCAGGATGTCGCCGTCGATCTTCAGGGTCTTGAACCGGTTCGGAGGGTTCTTCGCAATCTCTTCCAGCTTCGCCTTTCCGTTGAAGTCGACCGGCTTGTCGATCGCGACCAGCCGGTCCATGGAGAAGTCGTACGGCGAACGCTGGTGCCCCTCGTAGTCGTAGTCGGTAACGACCAAGCCCGCCTCTATGCGGCAGATCTCGATCGCGTCGATCCCAAACGGCGTCGCTCCCGCATCCAGCACCGACTGCCAAAGCTGAGCAGCGTTTTCCGGACTCGTGAACAGTTCGTATCCCTTCTCGCCTCCGAAGCCCGTGCGAGAGAGCCAAACGTCGACTCCGCCGACCTTCACCTGCTCCGGAATGAACTGGAAGTACTTGAGCGCGGCAAAGTCCACATCCGTCATCTTCGAGAGGACCTCGCCCGACTTCGGTCCTTGGAGGCCGAGGTGCGGCATCTGCAGCGCCCGGTAGTCGACGTTCACGTCCAACCCCTTGAGGGTCTGCGCGAACCATTCCGTGTGATCGGAAAGGTTCGTCATCACCCAGTAGTGATCGTCGGACAGCTTGTAGACCGTGCCGTCGTCGACCAGCAGGCCATCGTCGTCCACGAACCCGCCGTAGCGGACTCGCCCGGGAGAAAGCCCCAGCACATCGTTGGTATTGATCTTCTGGGCGGCCTTGCCGGCATCGGAGCCGCTGAAGTCCCACTTGTTCAGCGGAGAGACGTCCCACACCCCGCAGCCGTTTCGCACGGCGTCGTATTCCTTCGCGCCGTCGCCGAAGCTCGCCGTCCAGAGCCAGCCGCCGTCCGCCTCGAAAGAGGCGCCCATCGCAGCGTGCGAATCGTGAAACGCGGTTTTTATCGGTTCGTCGCCCATTCGATTCTCCTTAGGTCTCGGGGATGCCCTATATACCGGCTGGAACTGCCGTCTGGCAAGTCGAAGCGCCGGCGCAGGCCCTTATCGACAGTCGATCGCCTGCTCGTCCGTCACGATCAGATCCAGGGATGTGTCGCCGGCACCGCGGGGGACACGCTCGGCAATCTGCTCTGCAAAGCCGATTCCGACCTTGAGCGCATCGGGACGAACCCGCCTGAGAAGGCGGTCGTAATAGCCGCCTCCGTACCCCATCCGGTAGCCATCGCGGTCGAACCCGAGACCCGGAGTCACTACCGCATCGATCTCCCCCGGCGGGATCGGCCGGCGTTCCTTGGGTTCGCGAATCCCCCACGCGCCGCCGACGACCTCTTCGCCCGGCTTGAACTCCACGGGTTCGACGTCGCCTCCCTTCACCCACGGGACGGCAACGCGATGTCCGGACCCGGCCAGACGCTCGATGATCCCGTCCGTCGGCACCTCCGATCGGAACGAGAGGAAGATCATCACGACCCGTCTGTCGCGCAGGAGTTCGACGAGCCTATCGCCGATGGCGGCCGCGCGGTTCTCCCTTTGCTCGGGGGAAATCGCATCTCGAGCCATCCGCATCCGATCGCGAAAGGCCGCCTTCTCCCGATGAAGCTCCTCCGCTTCCGTCACTTGTTCACGGCGATTCTCGGCAACACTGCGTTCGCAACGAGTTCGACGCGATCGGGCGGCCCGGCCGGAACGGCGATCACCCAGCTGCAGCCGGCCCCACGAAGGGATTCGACGAAAACCACGAACCCGTCGACCGAGCCGGCCCAAACCCCGTCGTCTCCGAAACCCTTCGCGTGACGCTTTTCCTGTAGCCGCGCGGCCTCCTCGTCGTCTTCACCGATCACCGCGATGCCCGACCAGCTCGTTTCGATCTGCCGCCCTGCACCCCAGGTCAGCATGTCGCGCGACTTCTCCGCGAACTCCTCGGCCGAGGCCCCCCAAGCGTTCCATCCGTCGCCCCTCTCGGCGGCGATTCGAACGAGAGCGTCGCTCTTTCCCCCGACCCACACGGGAGGTCCTCCTGCAGTCGATGGTGGCGGCGCCAGCGGGCCCGTCATCGCCGGGACATGATTCCCGCCCGCGTACCGGTTTCCGCGGAAGAGCGACTTCACGGCGTCGATCGTCTCGGACAGCTGTACTCGTCGTTGGTCCATCGGCAGTGACGGGAGCCCGAACGCTTCTACCTCCAACTCGTCGTTCCTGTCCCCCGTCCCGATCCCGAGGATCATCCGCCCGCCGGACATGTGGTCGATGGATGCCGCGAGCTTCGCAAGCATCCCGGGATGCCTAAGGCCGGCGCGCGTGACGAGCGTCCCGATCGAGATGCGCCCTGTCGCCACCGCGACCGCGGCGAGTGTCGTGAATGCCTCGAGCGCCGGCCGGTCGGGATGTCCGGGCGGGAAGAGATGGTCGTATGCAAAAACACCGTCGAACCCAAGCTCCTCGGCCCCTTCGGCAAACGCGCGCGCCTTGCCGGCATCGCCCGAGTACATCGGCAGCATGAGGCCGATCTTCAACCGGCCAGCTCCTCCAGAGCCATCGCGGCAGCGCCGATCCCGCCGGCATCGTTCCCGAGTTTGGCCGCGACCAGCTGGACCTTCGGTCGAAAGTCAGAAGCCTCGACGGAGTCTACGAACGCGACGCGAGCGGGACCGAGCAACATGTCGCCGGCCGCGATCACACCTCCGCCGACCACGACGATCTCCGGGTCCAGGACGTTAACGAGACCGGCGATCCCTTCTCCCAGCCTCTGCGCGGCCGTCGCGATGATCTCGACCGAGACGGGGTCACCCTTCTTCGCAGCCTCGGTGACCATCGCTCCGGTTACCTTACTCACGTCGTTCTCCGCCATCTCCGCGAGCAGAGACTTCGCGTGGGAGCGAACCGCGTTACGGCCCATTCGAGTGATCGCCGAACCCGACGCCACTTGCTCCCAGCACCCGAGGTTGCCACAGCCGCAAGGAGGACCACCGGGCTCGACGATGATGTGGCCTATCTCCGCGGCGAATCCGTGAGCGCCGCGGAACATCCGCCCGCCGTCCACGATCCCGCCGCCGATCCCGGTGCCGACGGTCACGAGAAGCATGTGCTTCGATCCCACGCCGGCTCCGAACTTGTACTCACCCCAGGCGGCCACGTTCGCGTCGTTGTCGACGAGACATGGCAACCCCAGGGCCTTCGACACGCGCTCGACTACCGGGAAGTCCCGCCATGCGAGGTTCGGCGCGTAGCGCAGAACGCCGGCTCGAAAATCGATCATGCCGGCCGCGCCGATCCCGACCGCCACTACCTCGCCGCCGGAAACTTCCTTCGCGGAGGCGACCACGGCTTCGAAGATCGCTTCGGAGTCGTCTGCCGGCGTTTCAACCGTTTGCCTCGCGGATACGCTTCCGTCTTCGGCTACCCGGAAAGCTGAGATCTTCGTTCCCCCGAGGTCTATCCCTAACGCTTCGGACGCCAAGCCTTCAAGCACCCGTTTGCGCCGTGAGGAAGACGCCCATCATCGCGATTACGAAGATCAGGATGAGTGCTCCGAACGCCCACATCAGCAAGCGCATGCCGAGAAGCTGTGGACGGCCCGACGCCAGACGATACGCATCGTTGGCCGTGAACACAGCCACCGCGATACCGGAGAGCAGGAAGAGGACTCCGATCGGACCCAGCAGTCCCGACGTCCCCTTGGACTTGAGGACGAGGTAGCCGACGGTGATAGCCCAGAGGAACGCAACGAAACGCGCGAATCCTTCGCCGCGCTTTCCGCATCGCCATTGCCCCAGACCGGGGACGATCGAAGACAGGGCCGCCGAACGGGGGTTGATGAGCGGCTCCGGCTCCTTCTCCTCGAAGAGCTTGCCGAATGGAGTTCCGCAGACGCGGCAGGCATCCATATCGAAGGAGTTCTCCTCCTCGCATACCGGACACGCCCAGACGGCCTCGACCTTCTTCTTCTCGCCGGCCTTGCCGTTCACATCCGTCTTCGCGTTCGCGTCTCCAGGGGCGGCCGTACCTGCGTCTGTTCTGGCTTCGGAAAGCGGCGGCGGGACAAGCGGGGAAGCGATCTCCGGCTCCGCAACCTGCGCGGGTTCGGGTTCCGGCTCGGGCTCGGGTTCGGGTTCCTTGAGGGAGGTGTAGCAAAGACTGCACCATTCGGCGCCCTCGACGACCATGGCCCCGCAATTGGGGCAGCGTTTCTCCTCGATCTCCATCGCGCTCACGCTTAGGTTAGCCCTCCTGCGGCCTCGCGCAGCCATTTCGCCATGCTCCCCGCGATGGCTGGCCACGCGTACTCACGCTCGGCCCGCTCCCTGCCGGCCTTACCCATATCGGCAGCGGTGACCGGATCCGCAAGCAAGCCTCCGACCGCCTCGGCGACCGCGTCGGGCCGGTCCCCCTCGACCACCAGGCCCGTCTCGCCGTCGACGACCGCTTCGGCCGCCCCTCCGGAACGCCCCGCGACGACGGCCTTACCGCTGGCGGCCGCCTCCAGGTAAACGATCCCGAACCCCTCGACCTCCAGACCACCGAAGCGTGAATGGCAAGGCATCGCGAAGACATCCGCGGCGGCGTAGTACGTAGGCAGGTCCTGATCGGTAACCTCCCCGGCGAAGGAGACGGCACCCGCGGGAGCCCCGCGCGCGAGATTCAGAAGCCGCGCCCGGTCCGGCCCGTCGCCGACGACGAGCAAGCAAGCGCCGGGTGCCCGTCTGCGGATCCGATCCATCGAGCGAATTAGGACATCTTGGCCCTTGCGGCGAACGAGCCGCGAAACGCAGACGACCAAAGGTCTGTCGCCGACTCGATGACGCCGCCGAACCTCATCACCCGACACGCCCGGACGAAAACGCTCCACGTCCACGCCGGGCGGGCAAAGGGACATGGGAACTTCCTTAGGTATAGCCGTTCTGATCGTTCGCCCAGTGAATCGGCTGATGACCGTAACCCGTGAGGCCCTCGATGCGGCCCGGCGAAGACCCAGGGCGAGCCCCGGCGTCAGCGCCATCCAGTACTCCACGCCGTGCGTGAGGAGCACATAGGGCGTGCCTCGCTCGGCGAGGCGCGGCCCCAGGGCGCCGAGAGGGAAGCCGTGTCCGAAGAGCACTACCTCTGTATCGGCTCGTTCGGCCAAATCCTGCACCTTCGCGGCCAGCCGGCGAGTAGGCCACATCGACCGGCCCGGTGCGCGCACGACCCGAAATGGCTGCCGGGCGTCGAACTCGCGCCAGCCGGCCCATCTCGGAGCTATGACGGTGATCTTTTCAGCCGGGAGGTTCGCAACGAGATTGTGGACGTACTGCTGCACTCCGCCGACTCGCGGAGGAAAGTCGTTCGTGATGACGAGAGTTCGCGGCAGGTCAGTCGTTTCGGGCACGACGGCTATGCTGACGGAAGATGGGCAACGACGAAAGCAGCGCGGCCAACGAGATAACGGCGTTGGAAGAGCGCCGTGCCTATGCCGACCAATCGTCCCTGCGGAAGTCGTTGGTCGCGGGTGCCGACTCGACTTCATGGCTGAACGACATCGTCACTGCCGGAGTGGATGAGCTCACGGAAGGTATGTCCATCCGCTCGCTGCTGCTGACGCCAACTGGGCACGTCCGTGCCCACTTCCAAGTCGTTCGAATGAAGGAGGACCTTCTGCTCTTGCAGGACCGCCGACAGCCCGAGGCGGTCGCAGACCTGCTGTCTCCGTATGTGCTGTCATCCGATGTGCGGATCGAGGATCGAAGCGAAGCCCTGGCCGTTTTCTCTCTGCCGGGCAAGGACACAGGTCCCGGATCCCTTCCCGTTTGGCGGCCGTCCATCCTCGGGGAGGGAGTGGACGTAATCGTGGAATCGGACGCGAAGGATGCCGCCGCATCCGAGTTACGCGCCGCATTGATCCAGGCAAGCGAACAGGCAATCGAGGCGTGTCGGATTCGGCGGGGCGTTCCACGTTTTCCGATCGACTTCGGAACCGACGCACTCCCGGCCGAGGCCGGGCTCGAGTCGGCGATCGACTTCGAGAAGGGATGTTTCCTCGGCCAGGAATCGGTTGCGAAGGTGCGTAACCTGGGACACCCGCCGCGTGTTCTTCTCGCATTGAGAGCAAGGGAACGTGTGGAGGCGGGTGACTCGATACTGGCCGTCGGCGATGAAGCCGGAACGGTGACGAGCGCCGCCGGGGACGGAGCCGGCGGAACGGCCCTGATCGCCCGTATCAGGTGGGGCGCTCGGGACAAACCGCTCAGCACCGCCGCAGGCACGCCACTCGCGGCGGCAACACCAGTGTCGTAGGCCCCTCCTAGACTCGGGTCTTGACCCATCGAACGTATGTTCGCTATGGTTGAGGCCCGCGCGGCCCCAGGGGAGGAACTTGGTGCAGGCCGTCCAAATGAGCCTCGATGAGGGGGTCCCGCTCTCCGAGGTCACGTTCTGCATCGTCGATCTCGAAACGACCGGCGGATCCCCGGCCAGTTCGGCGATCACGGAGATAGGAGCCGTGAAGTACCGCGGCGGCGAGCGGCTCGGTACCTTCAGCACACTCGTGAACCCTCGGCAGCCCATCCCTCCGTTCATCACTCACATGACGGGCATCGACGATCTCGAGGTGGCGACGGCACCACCGCTGGAGGCTGTCGTTCCGGCGTTCGCGGAATTCCTCGCCGGCAGCGTGTTCGTCGCGCACAACGCCGGATTCGATCTCGGTTTCGTCAACGCGGCGTTCAAAGCGCTCGACTACGATCCGGTGGCTCCCCCGCCGGTGTGCACCGCGCGGCTGGCTCGCCGCGTCGTTTGGCCGGATGTGCCGAACGTAAGACTCAACACGCTCGCCGAATACTTCCATTGCGCGGTTCGCCCGGAGCATCGCGCGCTGCCCGACGCTGAAGCCTGCGCGGAAGTGCTGCACGGCCTATTGGAACTCGGCGGGCGGCTCGGCATCTCGACGCTCGCCGACCTTCGTCAAGCCGTGCGCGCCCGGGGACGCCCGCATTTCGCGAAGATCCGGCTGACCGACCATCTTCCACGCGCGCCCGGCGTGTACATCTTCCGCTCGAAGGACCAGCGCGTTCTCTACGTCGGCAAGGCGAAGGATCTGCGGAGCCGCGTCAAGGCGTACTTCTACGGCGACGGCCGCAAGAAGGTCGAGGATCTCCTCTCGGAACTCGCCACCGTAGAAGGCATCCAGTGCCACACGGAACTCGAAGCTCTCGTTCTGGAAGCGCGCCTCGTCCGCCAATACGAGCCGAAGTACAACCGCCGCGGCAAGACCTGGCGGCGCCACGCCTACCTCAAGATCGACCTCTCCGAGGCCTTCCCGCGCATCAAAGTCGTTCGCGAGACCAAAGGCGCCGACGCGGTGTTCGTCGGGCCGTTCCCGAGTTCCATGCAGGCGCGTTTGGCGAAGGAAGCACTAGAGGACGCGTTCCCGATTCGCCGATGTACCAAGCCCATGAGGGCAACCACTCGATTCGCGCCTTGCGCGCTTGCCGACATGGGGCGTTGCCGCGCCCCTTGCGACGGGCGCATAGATACCGAGCGCTACGGAGAGCTCGTCCGAGGTCTCATCTCCTCCCTCCAGAGCCCGGGCGGGCTCCTCGAAGCGCTCGATAATCGAATGAACCACCTAGCCTCGATGGACCGTTTCGAGGAAGCGGCCCTTTGCCGTGACCGGCTCCGCGTGCTGGCCGAAGCTCTCGAGAAGGGGCGCACCGACTCCTGGCTGCTCGGCTCGGGCACGCTCGTGCTTCGAGAGGAAGGCGGACGCTCGCTTCGATTCGTAGGAGGCGCGCTCGAGGACGGGCGCGGATCCGAGCCTATCGGCCGGCCGTGCCCAAGGGACCGGGCCGAAGAGCTTTCCGCGGTTCGGCGATGGCTGGCGCGAAACCCGGTGGTAGTCGAGGAGGCGGAGAACCCGCCCCTCGAGCAGGTCGAAGGAGGCGCCCTGTTGCACCGACTTCTCGCCAAGCTTCGCGCGGCCGAGCGCGGGCTCGACTACCGGTCATAGGAACGCGAACCGCCGCCCTTACAATTGATGTATGGAGTCCGCCGTCATCCTGGAGGGCGCACGCACCCCGATAGGCAAGTTCCTGGGGGCGTATTCGAAGAAGCCCGCGGTTGAACTGGGAATCGCCGCGACCAAGGAGGCGCTAAAGCGCGCCGGCCTCGAGGCCGAGCAGGTCCAAGAACTCGTTTACGGCCACGCAAGACAAGCCGGGAACGGCCCGAACACGGCCCGGCAGGTTGCCTACGGCTCCGGCATTCCGCAGGAGATCAATTCCTACACCGTGAACATGGCTTGTGCCTCGGGATCGAAGGCGATGCAGCTTGCCGCGGAGCAGATCATCCTCGGCAATGCGGAGATCACGGTGGCCGGCGGCACCGAGAATATGACTCAGGTCCCGTTTCTTCTCGACCGACAGCGTTTCGGCTACCGGTTGGGCGACGCGACCCTCGTAGACGCGATGTATCGCGACGGGTTCCTTTGCAAGCTTTGCGGCCTCGTCATGGGCGAGACGGCCGAGAACCTCGCACGCCAATACGAGATCTCGCGCGAGGAACAGGACGAGTTCGCGCTGGAGAGCCAGCGGAAGGCGGCCGACGGCAAGGAGCGCAGGGCCAAAGAGATGTTCCCCGTCGAGATCCCCGGAAGGAAGAAGGAGATCCTGACCCTCACCGAGGACGAGCATCCGCGGCCTGACTCGACGATCGAGGCCCTTGCGAAGCTACCGGCGATGTTCGCCGATGAAGGCGGAACGGTGACGGCCGGAAACTCGTCGGGCATCACCGACGGGGCGGCGTCGCTCGTTCTCATGTCGGAATCGCGCGCGAAGGCCGAGGGCAGGGAACCGTTGGCGAAGATTGCCGCGGTCGCATCGGCAGGTGTCGATCCCGCTTACATGGGGATCGCTGTCGTACCGGCAACGAAAAAGGTCTTGGACAAGACCGGCATGTCGTTGAACGACTTCGACGTCGTGGAGGTCAACGAAGCTTTCGCGGCTCAGGTTCTCGCTTGCGATCGTGAGCTCAAGTTCGATCACGACAAGCTGAACGTGAAGGGCGGCGCGATCGCCATCGGTCACCCGATCGGCATGAGCGGAGCACGCATCGTGCTGTCGGCCGCATACGAGATGCGCGAGAAGGGTTACTCGCTGGGTCTCGCGACGCTCTGCGTGTCCGGCGGCCAGGGTATGGCCGTGGTCCTCGAACGCTAGCCCGGCATCCCCGCCAGGTCTATAGCCACGGGCAGTGCCTTCTCTCCCCAACTCGATAGGTCGCCGCCGTAGCGCGAGCCGTACTTCTCCAGCAACAGGCGCCTCGCGAGCTCGTCCTCCTCTCCACTACCGACCAGTCTCGCGAGCGCCGACCATTTTCGATCGGCTGTGTGGTTTCAGGACATAGTTCAGGGGTGTCTCGAGACATCGTTCATACCCTCG